>JAHQJS010000006.1:0-516937 GCA_019057385.1 Candidatus Borrarchaeum weybense
GTTTTGCAGCGATTCTAAGTAGAATTGAGCTGAGGTAACACTCGCCAGTTCTCACTCTCATCATCATCATCAGGGCAGGGACTGCCCGTAGAGCCTGTTTGACGTGTCCCGTTGGGGAATGGATGATTCAGGAAGCCAGCCTACTTGTAGGGTGGTAGTTCACCATATCACCTAAAGAAAAATAGTTAGTTCATTTAAATTGAGGCGTACTTCTAGCCAGAAAGGATTTTCTTTGATCTTAAAATCCAATCTTCTACGATCTCTTGCTCAATATCAAGCATATGTGTAAGTTGGTTACTATCAGATTCAACTAATTGTTGTAATGTGATTATGTTTTCTTCGATTAATCTGTGATTTACTTTTCTAGAAATCCCTTTAAGCAATGTAATCGGATAAAATTTCTTCTCTTCGATTATCGATTCCAAATCGTACCACGCAAGTAGTTCAATCCCCCTACAATTGCAATATCTTTCAGCGTGTCGCGTGAACTTCGTATTGCCAACAATCATGGCGGATGTTATAGGATGAGAATTCTTTCCATCTTCATATCCTTCAATTACATCTTCTAATACAGCTCGAGTATTCCTGCAAACATCCAAGTCCGTAGGGGTATGATGATTTACATGATGTTTTACTTCTACGAGCTTGGTTTCTGTACCTTTTCGTGCAATTGCATCAATTTCATGTTCCACACATTTTCCTCGACAAATACAATTGGGAGTGATTGAATAACCCACCTGCTCCAATAACAACTGGATATAGAGCTCAAAATCAGGTTTTGAACGGAGAAGAGAGATTGCCTTACGTAAATTGTTTCTAAACGGTATGATTGTTTTATATGGCTTCAAATACTCATTAAACAACATTTCAAGAATTTTTTTAGTTGATATACCATCATAACTTCTATTTTCAATCTCGCTAGCAATTTCTTCTGCTGTTTTTCGATCAACCTCTCCTCCACTTACTCGTAAGCATGTTTTGACAATTTTTTCTCTGTCAAAATCTTGTTTCGATCCATCAGCCTTTGTAACATATTTAAATGCCATATTTCTCACGACCCAAGCCCCGACCCTTCAGGGTGGGATAATTGACTTTTAACCTTCACATGATCTTCAGCATATATATCGTTGCGAGTTTTTTCCGCGTAACTTGAACTGATGTCTGCTTACTCTTCTTTCAAGTAATTACATAAACTACTTTAATAAATTCATTGCAAGAACTTTAGTTGAGGTGAAAAAAATTGTGCGAACTTTCAGTTTTGCTGGATAAAGATGGTGACTCACAACAAATTGCCAAAGATGTTGTATACGCACTTCAAAATGGAGATACATTGCTTGTTAAAGATATTTTAGGAACTCCAACAGAAGTTTCATCAGCTATGATTACAAAAGTGAATATTGCGAATGAAACTCTTACACTTATAGCCCATCCATTAGTCGGGCAGTTCCTAAAATTTTTTGCGCTCTTAACAGATGAATCGAGTATCTCAGATATAGAGCACGCCTGGGCCCAGTTGAAGAAAACAGGTGATGAACTGATTAAGAAAAAACAAAAATAGTCAATGCTTTCTTATACAAGAAATTCGATTAAAAAGAAAAAATTATGGCATCCCCTCTGTAGGGTGCCACCTCTATTTTCCCCATGTACTTTAGTTTAAGAAATGCTAAGCGACTGCTACTCGTGGGATAGCAACTGGAATTTCTTCTATAGTTTCCAATAGTTTACAGCACTCTTCACAAATATTGTTTAGACAAAACTCCTCTGGCACATTTTTGCATGGAAGTTTCATTTTTATCACACAATCGATACACATTTTTCCAATAGATGAGATATCTCATTGTATGGTGAGTTCGATTATTTAATGATTTTGATTATTTTCTAACTATAAAATAGTATGTAATTTTTACTATATAAGACTTGTGAAAAGATTATCCACAACTTTTAACTCAAAAAAAGGTAAATTTCAACTATACAGACAAAAAAACAGCCGTTATGCAAGTAAAAAATAAATTTAATAATGATAAAATAATGATTCATCAATATATAGTATAGGGCAATAAAAAATCAAAAAAAAATTGTTATTAATTGTTATTTCTTATTTTACTTGAATAACAACAATTTTTTGCGATATTAACTTACCTGAACTAGATTGAAAAATAATAAATGATTAGTCTTTAAATAGCGAATCGGTCTTGTCTTCAATAGAGAGAACCTATGAAAGCTGAGACGTCGATCAAATCAAACTAAAGTTAGATGTGATATTATGATTCACCCAACGGATCAAAGATATCTTGTCAAAGAATTAATTCCTTTTTTCTCAGAAGAGGGTTTTTTAGAATATAAATTAAAGGTTGAAAAAGCGTATGTACGTGCTTTAAATAAAATTGGAGTATGTCCGGAAGAAATCGCTGATGAGATAATTGCTCAAACTGTCACCGCTCTTGAGGTAAAGCAAAAAGAAGCAATTCTTAAACATGATATAAGAGCACTTGTTGAAGTTTTGAGAGACAAGATATCAACTCCTGCGAAACCCTATGTACATCTCGGTCTGACGTCTTATGATGTTGTAAACACAGCACAGGCCTTACTCATTAAGGATGCTACAAAAAAAGTTCTTCTTCTTCATTTAGTCGCATTAGAACTTGAACTAATAAGACTTGCAAAGGAAGAAAAGAATACCCTCCAAATCGGACGTACTCATGGACAGCATGCCGAGCCAACAACTTTCGGAAAGGAAATTGCGGTATTTGTAGATCGAATAGGGCATGCAATTATTCGTATAAAGAATGCAAGTGATAACTTAAGAGGGAAATTAAGTGGTGCTGTTGGTAGTAAAGCCTCTTTAAGCTTAATTCACGATCCTGATGAACTTGAGTCTATTTTTATGAAAGAATTGAGTTTAAACGCATCACCAATCACGACACAGCGATTACCTCCTGAAGAACTCACGAATTACATGTGCCAAATCACAATTACTTTTGGAACCATTGCTGACCTTGCAAACGATTTACGGCACCTACAACGTAGTGAAATCGGAGAAGTAGCAGAATATTTTGAAAAAACACAAGTTGGTTCCTCAACTATGCCTCAAAAAAGAAACCCAATCAATCTTGAAAATATTATTTCTCAATATAGAGCAGTTATGCCCCATATTATTACAGCACTATTAAATATAGAGTCCGAGCACCAAAGAGACTTACGTGATTCTGCTTCTACACGCTATATACTTCCTGAAGTTCTAAATGCATTTGTTCACTCTATCAATCGCTTAATCCGAGTAATAAAGACTCTGAAAGTCGATAGAGGACGAATGAAAGAGAATTTAAAACTCAATCGGGATTTTTATTTAGCAGAGCCTGCATATGTCCAATTAGCGTTGCAGGGAGATCCACAAGCGTATGACAAGGTACGTGAATTGACATTAAAAGCGCAAAAAGAAAATAAACCATTAAGCAAATTGTTAACGTCCGATCTACTTGAGACAATTGGGGATTACACAGGCACATGTAAGAAGCAAGTGGATAAAGTCACCAAATACTGGGAAACTAAAATCAGTGAATTAGCAGATACGTAAAGATCTGAAATAATAAAAAGAAGGGATGAAATCTCCAAAGATTTCTTCATATTAGTTAAAATTTCTTTATATCAAGAGATTTCTGTAATACTGCTGTATTTATTTTACCTGCACTAACAGATTTGCCTGTTCTAAGACTTGATAAAACAACGGTTGCTGGGCTGAAAAGTCCTGGATCCACATTGAAGAAATCGAAATTTGCCTTCTTAAAAACATCATAAAAGGGTTCACCGTAGTCTTTTGATGCAGATGATGGAATTTTTGTGACAAATGCATTTAGGTCATCACTTTCATCATCGTTGACTTCGTAAAATGTTTTACCCCCGTATAGTATCATATCATTTGTTTGGCTCATTGCTTTTTGTTCATCTGGGTTTATAGGAGCTATTGGTGCTGTTCCCGCTCCATATGTAACCTTTTTCGGATCGTATCCTAATGAAGTCATCTTATAGATCCCCATCTCCACTACACGCCCACTTACTTGTACTGAGCCCGCCATAGAATTTGTTGGAGCCACAACCATATGGCATCGGTCTGGCGAAACTCCACAGTTCTCAGCAACAAACTCCGCTTCTGCTTCTCCGGGCAGGCGTTCTTTCATTGGCTCCAAGAAAACTACTGCAACATCAGCTTTATCTTGATAATCCAATTGAGAGAATTCATAATTTGGTAAGAGTTTCTTAGGTTTGAGTGCTGAGGCTCTTGCTGGTCCAGAGGCATATCCATAGACTTTTCCTTCTGAACCTTTGATTTTCCATCCTGCTAACTGTGAAGCTAAAAGTGCGATGGGAGGATTGTCAGTCACTACTGTTATTGCTGGAAGAGTGTTCCCTTCTATATCAGTTGTTGTCACATTAACTTTTCCTAATCCTCCAAGACATACCTCTGTCACATATCTTCCCGCTAGAAATCCACCTTTTGCTTCTATTCCGCAATCAATAACGGTTGCACCATTGCTAAGTTCAGTAAATGTTACATTTATTAATTCAGATTTCTTATCCATTTTTTTAACTACATCTAACGCAAGCTTATTGACACTAGGCTTATTCATTAAAATCACCTACGCATTAATCAGATGCCTATTTGCTTCTTTATTTAAATAGATCTCCCCTTTGCCCTTTTCTGCTATATCTCCACTAAATTTTAGGAACGGTCCTCCAATTTCCTTTTCTTCATCAATGACAGCCGATGCTACCTCATCATCAAACTTAAATGAAGGCAATAGTTCTTCAACTTTTCCGTGAATGATAATCTTTCCTTTTTTCATTTCTGCGCCAACACGCTCTGCTACAAGATTATGCAAAATAATCAGCCCACCTTGCATATGTATACCTGCAAAAGATCCAACTTTTCCTTTAATTGTAATTGTACCATTTTTCATCCATTCACCAGCTTCCGTTCCACAATCACCTTTTAATTCGATTGTGCCGCCTTGCATTCCAACCGATGCTCCTCTGTATGCTGCCCCTAAATAGTTCCGTGCGTTGCCAAAGATAGTAAGGACACCTCCTTTCATTTCAACACCTGTCCAATCATCGACATTGCCTTCTACTGTTACTTTGCCGCCTTTCATTCTAGCAGCGGTGTGCATTCCTGCGTTTCCTTTAATCAAGATTTCTCCAGCAGTCATCCCCTCGCCTATATGCTTTGCTTTCGATAAGTCGCCCTCCAAGATGATTTTCGTTTCCTCAGCAGTACTTCCCGTTTCACCTGAAACGTCGAAATAGTCCGCGATTGGTACTTGCCTGTTCCCCTTCCAAAGTTTCAGACTTTCTATTTCGTCAATAGTTTTCCCCGCAAAAACATTTGGTGAAATAACTTCAACTTCTAAAGATGCCCCAGCAATCTCTTTCTTAAGTATAAGTGTAACTTCATTGGCCATCTAAATACACCTCTTGGAAAATTCTCATAAGATTGAGGAAATTGACATAATTACCGTTCATAATAAATAATTCTCTTCGCCTTTTTCGATAATGAAAGACATTCACCACTTTAACCTTATAATTATTTACAAAACGGGGTATCATGTATAAACTTCCACGCTTTGTGATAATCATCAATCTTTCCGTTTTTAGAAAGACCAGCCTTAAGGTTATCGGGCTGTGCGCTCGTCACCGAATTCAAGACATAATTCATCAATACTGCTTTTTTAAGTATTTCGGCAGTCTTGAAGGATGTTATCCCGCTGTGCTTGAGCAGGCTATGGATCATAGACCATCTACGGTAAGGACTGCCCTTTTTCAAACGAGGTTCTATAAACTCCTCGACTTGTGAGAGCACCCAATCGTAAACAGGTGGAATTGCTTCCTTTAAACCCAGTCCTCTTCGAGCTATTACATAACTTGCGAGGTGATGTGTTGACAAATTATGTAATCGTGAGTATTTGTATTTCCCGATAAGTGAGGTATATCCAGGAAATACTTTTCGGAAAGACACACCACGCTTTTTGCACTTTCTCTCTAACAGCTGCAAGGCGGTGGTCTTCAAGTTGCTTAACTTGCGATTGCGTTTTTTATTATAGGAAAATTCTTGATCGAATTTTAAGTTCTCGATCACGATGCCTTTCCCTCTATTGATGCAATAATTGACAACCTTATCCATCTTATAGGAGATATAATCGTTACGCTTATCGGTTCGATAACTGTGAAGGTTTTCAAATGAAATGCTATGGTAGGAGAGTAATGTGCCGTGCTGGTCTACATTGGTTAACGCAGCAAAATTATAGTTGAAATCTAAGCCGATGGCACCATATTCGTAGCCGTAACGTTTTGCAGGGGATGGAATGTCATACGATACATGAACAAAGTAGCGTACTTCTCCCCTGAAGAACTTTCTCTTTATGGTCGCCGTGTATTTATCGATATTAAGAATTTCCTGAAACCATCTCTCCTGCACGTGGTTGACAGACAGGGGAATGATCAGCCATTTGCGTCCGTTTTGCTTGGAAAAGGTGCGTATCTTGACCATTTTATCAGTTAAGACCTTGATGTTTTTGTTCGTTCCTTGTTTCTTTCCGATACAACTGAAGGAAGAATCCCGTCGTATCTTGAACTCCTCTCTACTTATTTTGCCAAGAATTCGGTCTCTAAATAACTTCTTGGTGCCAAACACCACAGGTGTAAGCATTAAATTGTGCAATTTAGCGATTATCGAGGATCTGCGGTCGTATAACCCTTTTAAACGTCGGTCATGCGTATCATGTTCCTTTATGGTGTTGATTTTTTTAGTAATTGTGTTTAGTTGCTTGCCCATGTATTTGCGTCGTTTTTCCAGCCATGTCTTTTGTGCATCCAATATCTGGCTTGATATCGACCAGGATGGTGCTGACATAAGGGTTGTTATGACACAGACTCATTAAACACTGTTGGATAGTTTTAACCTCTCCAAATCGTGCTTTCATGTGGTCCTCGCCATGAAACAACAGGTTATAACCTATGCGTTTCACCCGATTATAGATGGCAAAAATTTCATGCAGTTTCTGTTCTTGTGCCTCATTGGGATAGAGTCTAAATTTGATGGTCTGGATCATGTTTCCTTATCCCCTGCCCCTTGTCTTTTAGTTTTTTTACTTATGTGTGGATTGCTCCAACCTGGAGTTTCTTTTCAACGAAATCTGACAGCAGGTTGTTATACTATACTATATATCTTCTCATATATAATATTTTCTTTTTATATCGCATGAAACTCTATATAAAAGCGTTTTTATGAGTTATTTCTGCCTACTTTCACTTTATCCATATTATATTGCCAAACATTCATTTAAATCCACCATACGTATGTCCTATGATACTACCTATACTAATAATAGAACAATAAGCTACCGCATTGCATACATACCCCTCAAATACACGGCAATTCCATATATTCTTGCTATCTGGCGCGGCGAGGTTTTCTTTGACGACCGAGAGTAGACTGAGCCCGAAGGGGTGTGAGCGAAGCGAACTGCGAAGCCGTTAAACGTCCGCGTCATATCATGTGAGCGGAGTAAACGCTCCATACCAGTTAAATCCCTTTAATAGACTTATCAAACTAAGTAAATCAGCTGTATGCTCTCAACCAATAGTTCCCCTCAAGCGTCGGAATGACCACCGCCTGAAGGATCTTCCATTTAAGTAGGGATTCAAGTGTTTTCTTGACAAAATTTGGTCGTCACCACTTTTATATTTAAAAGTCTTAATGTGTCAACGAGGTGTGATAATTAATACCTTACAAAATCTTTAGACTATTAGCTCTTTAGGAGTAGAAGATTATGAACCTTGAAGGTGTACAGATAGAGGATACATTCGCTGAAGGCTTTAAAATGTGGATTTCTCGTGTTCTAATAACTGCTGCCACGCCAGAATGGGCACTGACAGCAGCAAGAGCCGCTACAGGCTTTGGGACTTCTATAATAATGAGCCCAGCAGAGGCTGCAATTGAAAAGATTGTTTCACCAGAAGATACCTTAGATGGAAGACCTGGGGTTATCATTCAAATAGCCCATACCAAGAAGAAAAAGTTAGCTCAACAATTGCTAACAAGGATAGGACAATGTGTCTTAACATGCCCTACTACTGCTGCATTCTGTGCTATGGATGAATACGACGAACTCTTCAAAACTGGCGCTAATTTACGCTACTTTGGTGATGGGTTCGAAGAAAAAGTAGAGATGTACGGTAGGACCCTATGGAACATCCCAGTAATGGAAGGTGAGTTCTTAATTGACAGCGAATTTGGTGCAAAAAAGGGCGTGGCAGGAGGAAATCTCTTGCTCATCGGTGATGATCCAGACAAAACATTGCAAGCAACTGAAGCAGCAATTAGGGCGATTGAGGCTGTAGATTTTACTGTTACCCCCTTTCCAGGTGGAATTTGTAGGAGTGGTTCAAAGGTTGGCTCACTGAAGTATTCAAAATTCATGATTGCTAGTACGAATCACAAGTTTTGCCCTACATTGATCGGAAAAGTTAATGACACTGAATTGCCTGTCAACGCAAAAAGTGTATTGGAAATCGTTATTAATGGGCTTACAACCGAGGCAGTTAGTAAAGCAATGTCTGAAGCAATTAAAGCAGCAGTAAAAGTACCTGGCCTCATTAAAATTACCGCTGCTAACTATGGTGGAGAATTAGGTCAATATCAAATTCATTTGAAAGATCTAGTTTAATGGCAATCCCTAACGAGGGATCTTCTTCTTTCTTTTTATTTCTTTCTTGATTTTTTGGACGACCTCTTTGGGCAAACAAAAAACCTTATAATCTATATGTCATTACGATTTCATAATTGTCATTATAGTTAACGAATTATAATTACCATACACATCAAATGGTGGTTGAAAAGCAGCATGTTATCAAGCAGCCAGAAAAAGATCCTGAAATCATTGCTAGATTTATATAAAGAACAAAGTGAACCGATTAAATCAGAATCTATCGCAAAAATGGCAGGCAGGTCAAATGGTACAATTAGGAATATGATGATAAGCCTTCGTGCGTTACAATTGGTGGAATCAATTGCTGGTCCGAAAGGAGGCTACATACCTACGATTCAAGCATTCGAACTTTTCCAATTGCCAGCGCCGGAAAAATGGGAGGAAGTCCCGGTCATTGTTGAAGGGAAACAAATCTCAGCGTCCGTTTCAGATATCGGTTTTTCCAGAATCCCTTCACCAGCAGAATCTACCGCTGAAATTACAATCTCTGGAGACGTCAGCCAGATAAAAGTAGGTGAAAGAATTATTATAGGTCCAACACCAAAATCAAACCTTTTAGTCAAAGGTGAAGTGATGGGGCTCTATCCAGCGACTGGAAAATTGCTTCTAGCCGTATCTGAAATGGCGTCATTGCCTGCTATTTCAATTGGAGAAATCGCCACAAAGAAACCAATAACAGTCAAACCCAATACACCGATTACCAAAGCTGCAGAGATTTTCGCTGAAAAACGTATTAGTGCTCTCCCAATTGCTAATGGAGATGACGAACTTGTTGGATTGTTTACTACTATGGATCTTGCAAAGATGATTGTACTGGATAAATTGGCTGAAAACATCTCCGATGCACTAAAACTCGGTGCCACAACGGAGCCCTGTGTTGCACCACCTGAAACGTCGTTAGTTAAGGCTCTTAGAGTCATGGACGAGTGTGGATTGGGGCGCGTCGTTATAATTGACGAAAATGAGCGGGTAACTGGTATTGTCACACGTACAGATCTTCTAAAAGCCATTCTTGAACATTATTAAAAAACCATTAGGTTCTGGTTTTTTTCTACGTCATCTAATAATAAAAAGTGAACTTTCAATTTCAGGAAAAACTAGTGTCATTTTCTTGACTATTAAACAAAATAGTTGCAATTTTCTTATCAAACCCATTGAAACCTGCTATATTAACAGGATCTGTACAGATAATGTCTTTAAATTGCCGTTTAAATTCATTGGCTGCCAATGCTAGTTTTCGCTGAACATTTAGTTTTGAATCCGCTTTATCACTAACCGCAATTAACATCAATTCATCTAAAGCGAAAAATATTAATTTATATTCCTTTAATTCGACGGTGTGCACTGTTTCGTCTAATTCATTAGCAAAAATACGGATAGCAGTTGTAAAACTTGAAAAAAGACCCTCTTCTATTCTTATTTTCTCTGAGTTACTGCAATGTAGAAGACATTTTCCCCCTTCTTCGATGATAAATATCTCATGGATCATTCTACTACATCTCTCTGCAACGACAAATTATTATGTAAGTGTAGTTGATGAATTGTCAGTTTAAGATTTTTTAAATGACACATTGTTCATGCATTCTTCTCTCTTAAATATTGCAGCTATTTAGTTATTTCTTTAGAAAAAAGAGAATGTTACCAATTAGCATAGAACGGTTTTATGTAGATCTTGAAAAAATATTTGACTTTGACAGAGTTGATTAAAAATCAACCATACAATTCTATTTTGAGAAATTATTTGTTTTCTAATTAGAATATCCAGTTTTACGAAAAATGAGATATGGTCTGATCATGTGACAAAAGAGATGCTATCCTCTCTTCAAATCCATTAAAATCTGTTAGATCTCCAGACCATGTTGTTATATTCTGATTAAATTTTCTACAAAAATCATTTGCTAATAAAGCTAATTTACGTTTAACATCATAATTATCTTCAAATTTGTCACTTACTGCAATTAAAAAGAGAGTCTCAAAGGAGAAGAATACCAACTTGCATTGCTTCAATTCTATAGTTTGAACGGTTTCCCTTAACTCATTAACAAAACATCTAATTGCGCAAGCAAAACTTGAAAAAAGATCCTCATCTATTCTTATTTTTTCTGAATCATTAATGGATTTTCTAAGGAGACATTGTCCACCTTCCTTAATTATGAATATCTCGTAAATCATTTTTTATTGCATCTCTTCCTTTTTTCACAGCAGTATAGGCTCATAAACGGATTTCAACACTGCCCTTGCATGATTATGCCTTGCATCATCATTCAGGAATTCTGGGTGCCCCTGAACAACGAGATCGTGGAATATAGAAAAATATTCTGCAAGTATTCTGGTCTTTGTGGTTTTTAACTTCTCAGCTAACCTTTTAATTAGGATTTTTGATTTCTGTGGGAGTTCATCCATATGCTCACCTATACTTCGCTAATGCATCTCTTAAATATTCATTTCGAAGGATTTCACTCTTTTTAAGGATAGGTTGGGATTTCTCCTGAATAAATCATTTCTCTAAAGCGATTTAAGGCAAGACAGAATCCTATATCGTCGTTATATTGTAATCTTCTGGCTCGTCTCATTAAATACATAACACCTGGATGTTCTTGAGGTCGATTCATATTTTTCACCAACTTAGGAATAGGTATTCACACGCGTTGATGGACCTCCATCAACGCGCGCGATTTTTTTAGGGCTGTGTCCTTAATTTCTAAATAGAATAATTCTACTATATAAATTTTTTGCAAAAAAATGGAGTTTAATGCAGTTTAGATGCATACCAAGTTTCTTTAAATAAGAGATTTAGCAAATTTTCTAATGAATAAGCGTGCGCGCATGCACTTGAATGCACTTTACGATGGAGTTATGCACTTTCTTGGTATACTTCCCAATGATATCTCTCTTTTTTAAGAACTTTAAACCAAAAAAACTTCTGTTTGCCCGTTAAAATTTATATTCATAGATTTTCATTGTTATTTGCAAAAAAACAGATATTTTTTTAAGGATGAAAGAAAATAATACCTATAATGGAGTTTCAATGGAGTTTATCGAAGTTCTTTATTAAGAATTAATTAAAACAAAGAATCCTCACAAAGAATCAGCATAAAGGATGATGAATAAATATGGAAGCTTTAGATAGATACTCTAGAAAACTTAATGAGTTAGGCTGGTGGGACTTTCCTTTTATTCCCTCGATTATCCCACAAGTATATCTTGGACAAAAAAACCTCGAAGCCTTATTACCTCAGGTCAAGATCGGTAACCTTGTGATCGTAGAGGGAAGTTACGGGACGGGTAAGACACAACTCTTCGAGCACCTTAAGTATTTATTGAGTGAAAGGCATGATGATTACTTGCCAATCTTAATTTCAGAACCTCCAGAAACCTTTTTGTTAAGCGAATCAATTATGACAGAACTCAGAAAATTTTTGGGAATCACTCATGAACCTCCGAAAGTCATTGATGAACTGGTATCTATTCTAAGAGATGTAAATCGACGTATTATCCTATTAATTGATGAAGCGCAATTATTAATTGCCAGAGATTCTGACAGCTTGGAAGTAAAAGAAAAGAAAAGAAGAGATGTCCAATGGATACGGGTTTTGGTTGACCTTAGCAATGTTGTTTTATTTCTAGCTGGTTTGCCAGATTTTTCTAAATCTCTTTTTCAGATGTTCATACCTTTGGAGGATAGGGTTACTAGAAAACTGCGATTAGAACCATTGAGTCTTGCCGAAACAACTAATATGATTCGGAAGCGGATAGAGTATTATGGGGGACATGATATCAAACCTTTTCAGGAAGATGCACTGGAAGAGATCTTTAACCATACACAAGGCTATCCACGTGCTATTATTAAACTATGCGGAAAAGTAGTTGAGGCATTCTTAAATTCTGAAGCTTCAGAAGTTACAAAAGAGTTAGTGAATGATATTGCAATTGAGGAAGGTCGCATCGAAATCGTTGAAGTGATAACTGATGATATAATAAAGTTATTAACCCCTGCTCAAAACGAAGTCCTTTTCGTTTTGGCTAATTCTTCAGAAATGCTAAAACCAGATGATGTTGCTAAACGTGCAAATCTCACTACAGGCGGTGCAGGAAATATATTAAGAGATTTGCATGAACAGGGTTATATAAGACGAGAATTACGCGGTAGAGCGTATCATTATTACGTTGCAAGAGAGGATTTAAAGCGAATTTACTTACGAGGCTAATTTAGCCTTAAGTTTTTTCTAAAAGTTGGAATCTTACGTTTAAGAAAAGGCGTCTTTTTTCTGATTGTGCATTTGTACTGCCCTAAATATTAAGAGCCGTTTTAAGCAGATTTAATTTCATTTAATAAGTTAAAAACATAAGAACGGAATTTTAATTATCTTAATCACTATAAAATATCTTAAAAACATTTTAAATATCATATGGATGGATTTACCGGAAGAAAAAGTTGAACTTCCAATAAACTTTTGAAGGAGTTTCGATGTGATATTAACCAGAAGAATGGAGGCTTTCTCTGTGGCAACTGAGGCTAACGATTATCTTGAACTTACCGCAATGATGACAGCTATTCCTGCTACTATTCTGAAAATCTTAAAAGTAACTTCCCCTACGTCCCTACCTCCTCCTATTGAAGGTATCAACTTTAATTCGGAACATATTGTGCTAGTTATACTTGATAACTTTGGTCTATTTGAGTATACATACTATAAGCCCGAATTCTTAATCCAAGCGTGTGATGCTCTTGTTCTTCTAGATACACAGAATCCTTATACTGATAGTGTGTTAAAACAGGTTTTCTATGTTACTGAACAATTTAGTGGCTTTCATCTTCCAAGTGTTCTTATTGAAAACGGAAAGTCTGTTGCAATGGTTGGACGTCAAGAAGAACTGAATATTATTGCACATAATGAGTATTCGATTCCGTCCACTGATGATATGAATGTCTATATCAATGCTGTAAAGGCTTTGAACAGACATGATTTTCTTTCGTTGCATTTTATTGATTTTGAAAAATTATATCAGCAATATGCTTTTCAGCCACCTGCAGAAACGCTAAAACAATTAATTCGGAGGACTGATAAATGGCTAAAGGTTCTATTTATGCAGGCGAAGCCTGGATCAGTCTTTATTATTCTTAGTTCACATGGAAAACATCAAATTGATTTACAAATCAAAGGAAAAGCAGCGCAATGGCGACTAGCTAGTCTTCCTATCGCTATTTTCTCAAAAAAACCTTAACAAGTTTTTTTATGTTTTCATTTATAAGAAAAATGAACTTCCTAAAAGCACATAACTTCCTAACTAATTTCCGCTTTTCATACATGCTCTTCTTTCTATTCTACGTCCATTCCGAATTTTCTTTTGAAAAACTCAATAATTTCTTTTGATGTTTTTTTACCTAATATACTGCCTGTTATCCACTTTCGTCTTCCAATAAAGAATAAAATATTACAAAAAAATATATTACCGATAATTAGTCCTTCGAATAGTAGTGGAATGCCAAATGTCCTCCGAATAGCGTATGCTTGAGAGAGTAATAAAGGAAAGGTCAATCCTATTGTAACAAATAAAATATCGCGATAATGTTTTTCTACAAATGAGGACCTTCTTAGATAAAAGGAAAAGTATATCATGTTAGTAAAAAGAACCAATATTGCCCCATAAAGAAATTGGATATCAATTATATCAAACTGAAATGTATTACCATATAATGAAATACTAAAAAGTGGCTCAAGCACCAGAATAGTTGTAGAATAAGAATTATCCGTTATATTCGCTTCATTTTCAATTCCAGAAATCTTAACTAATATTGTGTGATTACCTTCAATAGCATCCCATTCTAACGTGACTTCTACAGAGGAACTAACAAGGACATTCACTTCAGTGGTGTTAACTAGTGTATTATCTATATAAAGATTAATAGTAATGGTTTCATTCACCTTTCCAGTATTTTCTACATATATTGCCACTTTTATGGTCTCGCCGCTTGCTGGAGGATGTTTCGGAAAGACATCAACATGACTCAATGTCACATCACGGGTTGGAATGTAAAGAGTTTGTGTACGGTTATTATTTTGTGAATTAACTTCCTTAGTCGTGGGAAGTCCGTTAATCTCAATTAATACTGTAATTTGATGTTTCCCTTTTTTGGCGTCCCAATGAAACTGTTTTTCGATAGATTGTCCTTCAAGTAACTTGATTTTTGATGTCGTAATTAATTTACCGTCAATTTCAAGATGTACTGTTGTAAATTCATCTTTCGAGCCTTGATTTTCGATATTGGCTTTGATAGTTACTACGTCTCCAGGCTCAATTACTTGAGGAGTTACTGATAATGATTTTACAGCAACATCCCGAAATGCTGCAACATTAATAGTAGAATTTGAGAGCACATCAATAGTGTATTGTGATGCATTTCCAAATACCCTAAATTCGATGTCTAATGCATTTCTGCCTTCATATAGCAATGATTTGTCAACATTTGTTGAAATCCCAATCAATTGAGATTCATTGTTAATGTCCCATTCCCACGTGGATAGTTTCTCTTGATTCCAGTATAGGCTAAGGGTAATATTATAGACAGTAAGATAGTTTTCAACAGAATAGAACGCTCTAAGATCGGTTGAGAATTGATCTGTCATCACTTCCTCAGACAGTCTAAATTCCAAAGAAGCTGTTACCGTTTGGTATTCTGGTGTACCGTCTTCTAAATAATCTTGAAATTCTGCAGGATAAGGAAGTACATCACCTAATTCACTAAAACTATATTCTCCCGCTGATTGAATGTGTGAGAGAGTCTTCAAGAAGAAATAGGACTCTTTATAGAGGATGAAAGTTGTTGTGCCATCATAACTTGAAACAAAGGCAAGTTCAATTTCAATAAAATTGTTTCCTTCGAGTAAACTATCAAACGGAACGATAATGTTTACCCAATACTTATCAATCTTCTTTAAAGCCATGCTTTCAATACTTTTGCTTTCATGAAAACGGTTATTACAATAAATTTCGATATCGAAATCAGAGTCAGGGTCTTCGCCAGAAAAACTTGTGAGAAGCGAAAGTGAAAGAGCTTTATCTTCTATTGAATCGATTGAGAACGTAATAAGAATGTTATCTTTAGCTTCGGCTCCATTACTAGCTGAGAGTCTTATTGTATCAATATCCCACTCTGAAAATAGGTTTTTCCCGTCTTCAAGGCTTGTAGTACCTTCTGAAGAGGGCACCATCATTGGTAAGAGCAGGAATATTGCTATAAAGATGACAACGAGAGCCTTTTTCAAAACACGGTCCGTCCATTTCGATATAATTGAGAGGAGCGTCCACATCCTCTTCGCTTAAATAAATTTGCTAGAATGGTTTTATTATGACCTTATAAACATTTTTCCGCTTTTAAGGTTATATAGTTCGATGTGCTTCAAAATCGTACAACTAGAAGCACTGCATGAATGAGATCCCTTATAAGCATATAACTCCTTGAGTTTCTTGGAATTGACTCTTCTAAGAGTCATTATTTCGCGATCTATTCATAACTTCTCTTTTGTTGAAGGTGCATCTTCTTGATAAAGGAAAAGGCTGAAAAATGTGTAAAATTGATCCATAAACTATTGCCAGAGTTCAAAGTAAAAATAATGCATGTTTGTGGAACACATGAGCAAACTATCACTCGTGCTGGTCTACGAGCATTGCTACCTGAGAATTTAGAACTTCTTGCTGGGCCAGGATGCCCGGTATGTGTAGTTCCCGCACATGACATTGATGAAGCATTATTTTTAGCTAAAGATGGCAAAATAATCGCAACCTATGGTGATATGATAAGAGTACCTGCAAGTGAAATTTCTCTAGCAGATGCTAATGCTGAGGGCGCAAATATAAAAATAGTCTATAGCGTTAATGATGCTATCAAACTGGCACAAAAATATCCCAATGAAGAAATAGTTTTTTTTGGGATAGGGTTCGAAACAACGGCACCTACCTTAGCTGCAGAAATGATCAAGGGACCTCCAGAAAATTTCAGCGTCTTAACATCATATCGACTTATTCCACCCGCAATGGAACTTATTATGGGCATTGGAGACTTGCATATCGAAGGTTTTATTTGCCCAGGTCATGTGGCTACAGTAATAGGCACTAAGCCTTTTCAATTCCTTCCAGAACTCTATTCTATGCCCACAGTTATTTCAGGTTTTGAACCGCTAGATGTTCTCTTAGCGATTCTTATGCTACTTAAGCAGATCAGAAACAATGATCCAAAGGTAGATAATGAATATAGTCGTACAGTAGCTGATGAAGGAAATATAAGAGCACAGGAGGTCATGAAGACGGTTTTTGAAACAGCAACTGTACGATGGCGAGGAATTGGACGTGTTCCTCTATCTGGATATCATTTAAAAGAAGAATATTCAGATTACGATGCGAGAAAAAAGTATAACATACCTATAGAACATTCTATAGATATTAGACCAGGGTGTTCTTGTCATCTTGTGATTATTGGAAAACTCCCCCCAGATCAATGTCCTCTATTTGGAGAGGAATGCACACCTAATCATCCTTATGGTCCTTGTATGGTAAGTCACGAAGGAACGTGCAATATTTTTTACCGTTACAGCGCACGCAGAAAATGAAACACTTAGTATTAGAAGTCGTGAGGTCGCAGAATTGCTTAAAATAATGATTATAGTCGGGGCAAGACCCCAATTCATAAAAAGTGCACCAATAATTCGAGAAATGCTAGCATGTCCTGATATTGACCTAAAAGTTGTTCATTCTGGACAGCACTATGCTGAAGAGATGTCGGATATCTTTTTCCAACAACTCAATATACCCCAACCAATTGAAAACCTAGGAGTTGGCTCGGGAACCCATGCAATTCAGACGGCAGCCATGTTAGAAGGATTAGAAAAAACTTTCTTGAAGTATATGCCAGACCTTGTAATTGTTGTTGGTGATACTAATACTACACTTGCGGGTGCACTTGCAACGTCTAAGCTACAGATACCTCTTGCCCATGTGGAAGCTGGCTTACGATCTTATGACATGAGTATGCCTGAAGAAATTAATCGGAAATTGACTGATCATTGCTCAACCTTGCTTTTTTCACCCACGTTAAACGCAGCAATAAACTTGGTAAATGAAGGCATTCCTTCAGAAAGGATTTTTGTAACGGGCGATACGATGGTAGATGCCTGCTATCAACATTTATTTGAAGCTAAAGACTCCACAATATTGGCACGCCTTAAATTAGAAACAAAAGACTATTTATTGATTACATTGCACAGACAAGAAAATGTAGACAAGAAGGGAACTTTAAAAGGCATTATTGAAGCGTTAATTGAATTAAAAGACTTGAAGATCGTATTTCCTATTCATCCTAGAACTTATTTACGCCTTAGGGAATTTGGAATACTGAAATTACTACGAGAAGCAGAGAACATCATAGTAGAAAAGCCTTTAGAATATTTGGAATTCCTTTACTTAATGCACAAAGCAAAATTGGTTGTAACCGATTCGGGGGGAATTCAAAAGGAAGCATATATTCTGGGAGTACCCTGTTTGACTCTTAGGTACAATACAGAGTGGATAGAAACCCTAAATTCCGGGATAAATACTCTCGTTGGAACTGAAAAGAAAAACATTATACAAAATGTCAAATATACTTTAGAAAACCCTGCAATTGAAAAAAAGATGAAAAATTTACCAAAACTTTTTGGAGACGGAAAAGCCGCCAAACGCATTATAAAAATAATTTTAGAAAAATACAACAACGAAGAACTAACGATTGAAAGGTCAAATTACCTTAAAGAAGGATATCCTGTATATGCAACATATTTTGTCGAAAAGGGATCACAATTGGATGGAGTTTTTCTCTCAGATGTAGAAAAAAAATTACCCAAAATCAAAACTCTGCTGTTATGTGATTCATCTGGGAATCCAATCTATCCAAGCGATGATGTCAAAGTCATCAATGGATATGTGATTCATACACATGGACCAAAAGATGAGCAACAAAATCTGCTAAAACTAATCAAGAAAAAGATTTAATGTAACCGCAGTAATTTCTTCCATTGAAAGCAGTTGAAATTCTATGGTGATGTTCTGTATCTAGTTTAAAGTACGTTTCTTGACCTATCTTGTCCTATTGTAGAACTTCTAAAACACGCGAATATTCTTTACACACATATTTTTCAGAAAATTTTCTGACCTGCTCTCTTGCCGCATTGCCAAGTTTTTCCTGTAAAAATGTTGAGTTATATAACTTTAATATCGCCGCAGAAATATCCGTGGGACTCTCCGGTCTAACAAGAAGACAACTCTCTGTATCGTGTAGGATTTTATCTCCTCCTCCTCCCTTAGTTAGGATTATTGGTCTTGCCGAAGCAGCAGCCTCTAATATCTTTATTGGCAAAGCAGTGCGAATAAAATTCTTAACTAATGGTAAAACAAACACATCAAAGTCCTGAATAATTTTCGGGATTGAAGAATGAGGTATTCTACCTAAGAGCGTCACATACTTTTCTAGGTTATTCTTCTTCACTTCATCTTTAATTTCAGTAAACAAAAAACCGTCCCCGACTAACATAAGCCTCAAATTTTTTATTTTAGTAATTAAATCTTTTACTACATCAATTAAACACAGAAGATCGTGAAGTTGGTTGAAACCTCCAATATATCCTATTATAAAGTGTTTTGAACGTTCTCTCTTCAATGGAATGTCAAAAAAAGTGCTCTCGATATAAAACGGTACTATTCTTATTTTTTTATCATCAACTCCATACTCCACTAATTGCCGTTTTGTTTCTTGATTCGAAACAATTAGTATATCAGCACCTTTTCGCAAAACAAAAGGCTCTGTTATCTTGATTACAAACTCTGTTACTTTTGACAATTGTTCTGGAGTCCCCTCGTAAAGCTTGCATTCTATTAATCTGAAAGGCACAGACAACACTAAATAAACTAGTTTTATTCTAAGTAAGAACTTCAAAAGGCCCAAAAAGAATGTAAAATGAATATTACGTAAAAAAATAACATATGGTCTTTTTCTAATTATCCAAAAAAGCACCTGAACTGCAGAAAGATATCTCTGAAGTAGATTGCTTTTTTTCATCTCCTTTAAATAAAAGCATTTCAAATTTCCAAATTTTTTAAGACAGTTAATTGCCTTTCTATCATTTACCGAGGCCCCGTCCGATTTTTCTAAATCGGTTTCAGTAACAAATAATATGCGTCTTGTAGATTTAACATTTCCATCTTCAATTTTCAGAGCTTTAAACATTTGTAGTCCAACAAACCGATTTTATTGATACTTTAGCCTTTCTTGCTCTGACTATGATAATAATCTCTTAAAAGCATGCTTAACAAGATAGATTCTAAAAACTTAGTTGTGAAAGATCACTATCTATATTGATAAGTTCAAGAAAACAATGAATTTCAATCTCTCAATATTCTTGTTCTTAAAATAACAGAAATTACGTTAAATTTAAATTAAATTTAGGTAAACAGGCGGAAGTGTAGAGAAATATAGAGAGGTACAGCAAATGCCAACAAAACCATGGATTGAACATTGGCCGATCGATGTCCCCCTAACCTTAGATTATCCAAAAGTTCCACTTTATCAATTAGTGAAGGAAGCTTCAGAGGCATTTCCTAGTAATACGGCATACATCTGGCAAAATGAAAGCACAAGTTATGACCAATTATATGCACAAATTAAGAACTTTGCGACAACATTGTATACTCTCGGAGTGAAATACACGGACAAAGTTGCGCTATTTCTTCCAAATCATGAGGGCTATCTAATCAGTTTCTTTGCCGTGAACATGATTGGCGCAATCGTTGTTCCCTGTAATGCAGCATATCGCGAAAAAGAAATGAAGTTTTTGCTTAAGGATTCGGAAGCCGAAACCATAGTTGTCTTGGATGAACTATATACTATTGTGAAGGATATTCTAGAGGAAACGTCTCTAAAAAATATAGTTGTCATTGGAAAAGAAGTTGCTCCAGACACCTTGATTTTTTCCGAGTTAGTTTCTACAACACAGGAAGAACCTCCAAAAGTTGATATCAAAGCAGAAGATATTGCCGTTTTAGCATATACGGGGGGCACGACTGGCACACCGAAAGGTGCCCTTCTCACGAATTTTAACCTTGTGTCGAACGCCCTAGTGACTGTAAAATGGTTTAATTTTGAAGAGGGAAGGGAGCGCACGATAGCTGTCCTCCCTCTCAGCCACATCTACGGTCTCTCAGTAGCTATGAATGCAACACTTCTCAACGCAGGAACAATAGTTTTGATGTCCAAATTTCACCCCAAAAAGGTGCTTGAGGCGATCTCCAACTATAAACTAACATTCATCTCGGGCGTACCAACAATGTACATTGCGCTCCTTCACTATCCAGAACTTGAAAAATACGACCTGAGTTCACTTCGCTTTGCGCTTTCTGGTGGTGCATCTCTTCCTGTTCAAGTGATGAAAGAATTTTCTGAGAAGACGGGATGTAATCTCCTGGAAGGATATGGCCTCATAGAGGCGTCTCCAGTTACTCATACCAGCCCAATCGCACGAAAAAAGGGTGGTTCAATAGGCATTCCAGTTATCGACTGTTTTTCAAGAATTGTCGATGAAAATGGAAATGATGTACCTGTCGATGAGAGAGGAGAATTGGTGGTTAGCGGTCCTATGGTAATGCAAGGCTATTGGAAAAATCCAGAAGAAACAAAAAAGGCATTAGTAAACGGTGAACTTCATACAGGTGATATTGCGACAATGGATGAAGAAGGATATTTTACTATCGTAGACAGGAAGAAAGACATGATTAATGTTGCCGGTTTTAAGGTATACCCTAGGGATGCAGAAGAAGTGTTATACGAACATCCAAAGGTAATATCTGCGGCGGTTATTGGTATTCCTGATGAATATACAGGTGAAAAGGTAAAAGCATATATTGTTCTCAAAGAAGGACAGAGCGCTATAGACCATGAAATAATAAAATTCTGCGAAGAAAAAATTGCAGAATTTAAAATACCTAAAATCATCGAATTTCGAGAAGCACTTCCAATGACAGGTGTCGGCAAGGTACTCCGCAGAGCATTAAGAAAAGAGGTAAAGGGAAGTTCCACCTAGAAATTTTTGTATGTCCTGAAATTGAGTGAAAAAGATGAATAACATTGAAGAGAAAAACGCAATGATCGTTCGTCGCTATAAAGAGGGCGATGAAAAAACAATCATCGACTTAATGAAACCTTATTGGAAGCATTATAATTTAGATAAAGCGTGCGACTTTTGGGAATGGGAGTACATGACGTGCCCAAGCGGCCAAGCTGTTATACTGCTTGCTGAACATAATGGGAGAATTATAGGACATTATGCAACGTTACCTATGGAAATGACTTTCGAGAAAACCATTATAACCGGAGGTAAGGCTGAAGGAGCAGTAGTAGCTCCTAATTATCGCGGCAATATCGCGCAAAAATTCGGCTTTAAAGAGAAAGATGTAAGAATCTGGGGAAAACTAGTTAAAAGTATTTTTGATACCGCCATGAAGGAACAAATAGATATGATTTGGGGATTTCCAAGTGAGGCCACAGTTAAAGCTCATGCTAGAGTAGGATATCACTTTCTTACCTTCCCTCTAACTATTTTGACCTTGCCAATAGATGTTAAGAAGGTAATCCATGATCGCTTTGCTCCACAAATCAGGAATAAGCATTTATTGAACTTCCTTGTTTTCGTGTCGAAAATCTATTATAAGTTCAGAACACTGAACCTTTTCCATAGAAAACCAAAATTGAAAAAATATCAAGAAATTACAGTAAGGCAGATTACCGGACGTGACTTAGACGATAGGTTCGATCAGTTTTGGAATAAGTATTTTGCTGAAAATAAGTGCATTACGATAAAAAGAGATCGACGATATGTAAGTTGGCGTTTCATAGAAAATCCAGTTATACCTCACCATGTATTTGTGTGTGAGAGAGACAACAAAATTACTGGTTATGTTGTTATAGATATTCGCAATGGTCACAAGAAGGGACACATTGTCGACATTTTAGGACTAGAGGGATATGAAGATGATTTGTTTGTCTTAATTGAGCACATTGTTCAGTTTCTTAAGAACAAAGGAGTACTATCCGTGAATCTATGGTTTGTTAAAAACAGATTCTCTGAAAAATATGTAAGCATTTTGAAGACACATGGATTCATAGCTTTGCTAACACAAAAGCACAAGAAGATGGTAGTCAAAATCTTGAACCATAATTTAAACAAAGAGTTTGTGTATGATTTGGAAAACTGGTATGTTACGATGGCTTTTACTGAAGGAATATGAAACAAAGGGAAGCTGTTTTTAGATGGAAGAGAATTTACGATGATCTTAAGGCATTCAGAAATTTGTATCTCCTAATTATAAACCTACTCACAGCTTATAAAATTTGTTAAATTGAGATATTGCAGAAAAAACGCTCCAAGTTTATATACTTCTACGAGCAGTGAAATCGCAATGATCAAACTAAAGAGCCATCTAGGTGTTATATTAGAACCATCAAACCTGGGTTTTGATATAGGGGCTTCAACTTTTGGATGTATATTCAAAGAACCTGACGACATGAAATATTATTTTTATTACACAGGTTCATCAGAAGGATGGAATAAGGCATCAATAGGTGTTGCAATAAGTTTAGATGGAGTACGTTTCGTAAAACACACCGAAAATCCTTTAATTTCTGTAGGCAATGAATCTCTCACTCCAGCTGTATTTAAAGCAGCAAGTAAATATTGGATGACATTTGCTTTCCGCATGAAAAAAGGTGGTAGGAGATTAGGTATAACTGTTGCAGATCATCCGCTAGGCCCTTGGAGTTTCGTTAAAGAATTAATTAAACCAAAATACCATTGGGAAGGAAGCTCCATAGATATGGGTCCCTCCGTAGTTAGTTTGGGCCAAGAAGAATATCTGGTCTTTTACAGCAACGTAACAAATAGAATGTTTCAACGCTTGATATTCGGGCCAAGATATTTGTATAGACGAATAGGTGCATTAAAATTAGAAATTTCAGAAACTAGGCGTATTAAAGCTGAACGCTGGATAAAAAACCCATTAACTCACCTGAATGGAGTTAAAGGAACGTGGGATGAGTCTTTATTTTGTCCTGGTTACTTTAAGTTGAATAATAAACATTATCTTTTACCTGCGGCTTCAATTTATTCGGTTCCGTTCCCTTACAAACAATATATAGGTTTAACCTGGGACTCTTCTCCATTTTTTGAGAATACGACTATAAAGAGAATTCTTATCAACGGTCCTGAAGAGAAAAATGATATTATGCCCGGGATAAAAAGCGAGATCGCGTTAGATACACCTTCCCCTTTACTTAAAGGAAATGAACTTTGGTTATATTATTCGGTGATGGATAGAGCGGATGATATTTGGAAAACTGCCCTTTCCATTTTCTCACTAGCAGACTAAAAACAACTGCAAATAGATCGATAAATGCAAATGCAGCAACTCACCGAATGAGGTTTGAAATCGGCTCTACATGAGAACCGTTGAGTTCTCAATTTTATTGATTACTAATGGTTGAAAAGAATTATTGAAAAATAATCTTTTTGGGAGCTTTAAAAAATGGTCTTCAGAATCTCTTTTAATTCTTTTAAAGTAAATGTCTTAGATAGTAATAGAATGGCAAAAAAAGGAATCAGACTGATACAGAGATTAAAAATTGAATTTTGAGAGTTTATAATAAGGACTCCAATAGTTCCAGGAATAAGCGCCAAGAAGATTTTAATAAGTGGAATTAAGTGATACTTAATTTTAACAAAATGTTGTGAAACTGCAAATGTCAGTACGAAAAAGACTATGGAACCCGCCATAAACGCTATTGAAGCGCCTAGGATTCCCCATGATGGTAATAGCAGAAAAAAAATAAATAAAGCAACTATCCTTGAAATTCCATGCATATAAGCGATTATATGCATTTTCTCTTTTATCGAGGCACCGAAACAATTTATCGTAATTAATGCACGAAAAACAATTTCAATTAATAAAAAAGGAACAACAACTGTTGAATTAATAGCATAAAGTTCATTAGAAACTATCTCAATGAAAAATGGTGCTAAAACAAGGAACACTAAAACAATCCCAATTGAAAAAATGAGAAAAAGTTTCAATATCTTGTTTACAAATTTGATTAAAACGTCAAATTGTTTTCTTTCCCATATTTGGAAGATTGTAGGTATATATGCCATAGAAAGACCCGTTTCTAGTAAAACCATTGGCGCCACAATTGATTGTCCAATATAAAAAAAGGCTAATTCTTCGCTTCCTACAAACTGATAAATAAAATAAAAAAACATGAAAAGATAGGCAGTATTTACAACAGCTGCTACGCTTTGGGGAGTTCCATATTTAAGAAGTCTCTTTAGCTCTAATTTAGAAAAACTGCCAAATCCCCACTTTTTTATCGAGGTGGGAAAAACAATTAAAAGAGAAATAAATGCCCCAAAGCTGAGACCAAGAAGAATACCAAGAATACTAAGATCAGAGAAGATAATAAGAACAATAGCTGTTACATAACCCAGATAAAAATGTGTCACATTCAATAAGAAGTATAATTTTCCTTTTTTTTGAGCCCTTATAATTCCATTCAAAATTAGATTTAGAGCGGATAATATGCTGAGAAACGAAATGATAATGATAATCGAAAAATATCTAGGGGAGTCAAATAGTCTAAGACTAAGAATGGGTGAGGAAATAAGTACAAGGACGGCAGATACAGTTAAACCAAATAAAATGATAATCAGGAGGGTTGTTGGAATCAATTTACTAAGGCTTTGGAACTCACCCCTCTCTTTGTATTGGACGATATAACGAACTAAAGATGATTGAAAGCCAAGTGAAATAAACATACTAAGAAATTCAACGATACTTAATGCCAAGCTTAAAGTCCCAAATTCAACAGTAGAAAGCCTATTTGTGAAGATCTTTATTGAAACAAATCTGATGATGGCTATCAATAAACTCGCTATAATAACAATCATGGCGAAAGAGGATAATTCCTTACTGTAGTCCTTTATCCTAGAAGCCATCTTTATCCCTTAACAACTCAAAGGAAGATTGTCTCAGAAGATCAAGAAGAATGAAAAAAGTATCTTCGAAATTTTAATTTAACCATTATTTTTATAATTTCCTTTAAAAATAAATGAAAGGAGAGTTTATATGAGAATTTGTATTATTACAGACATCTATCCTTCAAGAGGAAATCTCCAAGGAATTTTTATCCACGAACTTTGCCGACAATTAGTGGACTTAAATTGTCAGGTTCATGTGGTAACATCTACTAGAAATAGTCGCAGCTCCCTAAAAATTATTGAAGGAGTGCATATTCATAATCTCAACTCGTTTCGTTCCTTTTTGCCATTTTTTGTTCAGAAGGTCATCAATACTGTCAAAAAGTATCAAATAGACGTGTTACATGCCCATTTCACATTACCAGGAGGGCTTATTGGGGTAATAACAAGAAAAATCACTTCAAAACCTTTAGTAGTTACTGTACACGGATACGACATTACTTGCATTCGAAATCTAGGATATGGTCTTATATGTAATCCATTCCTCAGAAAAATTGTTAAAAAAACTCTTAAGAGCGTAGATAAGGTTATTGCTGTTTCTAAGAGTGTAAAGAAAAGGATTATTCAACTTGGAATAAGAGATAATAAAATAAAAATAATATATAACGGTGTTGACCTAAAAAGATTTTGCCAAAGTCGTGAACTACTTGAAAGAAGTAATATATTGAAACATAAAAATAATTGGACACATAAGAAGATTCTTTTAAATGTTGGAAGTCTAGTTCCTGTTAAGGGGCAAAAATATTCAATTGAAGCAATGAGGGACGTCATTAAAGAATTCCCAGACTCCATGCTTTTGATCTGTGGAGCTGGACCGTTAAGAAAGCCGTTACACGAATTAGTTAAAAGATTTGACTTGCAGAATTATGTGAAATTTATGGGGGAAATTCATACAGAAGATATGCCCTTATATTATGCAATTGCTGACGTATTTCTATTAAGCTCACTAATTGAAGGGCACCCTATCTCTCTTCTTGAAGCCATGGCCTATTCAAAGCCAATCATAGCATCAGAAGTTGGTGGCATTCCGGAAATAATTACAACGGGAAAAACTGGACTTTTAGTAGAAAAACAGCGTCCAAAAAAACTGGCACAAGCGATTTGCATGGTTTTACGGGATAAGGAACTAGCTGAAAGAATAGGAAGAAATGCTGGAGAATTAATAAAGAACTTCTCTTTAGAAATACAAGCCAAACAAGTATTGTCCATCTATAGAGATATAAAAGCTACGTGAGGTCCTGAAACTTCTTTTGTAAGTTTAATCTATTGGCTCGTATTTTAAAAACTTCTTAAGTTCTATAAAACTAAATTACTTCTTATCTCAATTTTTTGAATGATCATAAATAAAACAACGCATAAGAGAACCATCTTAAGGTTAAGAAGAGCATAACACACCATAAAATAATGAAAAGGATTCGATAGCGCTTAATGTATTCACTACTTAGTGAATAAATGATTAATAATGACGAAAAAAGTTCAAGAAAGATGACACACCTATTTGGAACAAAATGAAAGGTTACTGACAAATAAGCAAGAAAGCACCACAACTTTGGCGTGGTAATGAAGTGCGTGGTGTGTATCTAGTGTGTTGATCATATTCATTATGAGTACCTTCGGGGCGTAGGGATGTTAAGCTTGTGGAGATACGACCTCCGTAACCCGCCAGGGGGTCGAGTCCGTCGTTGAAGCAGCAAGCCTCGATGCTTGAGCACGAGGTAGTTCACTGTAACTATAGGGTGAAGAGGAAACAAATACGATAATATAAAACTCGCCACTAGTAATCTATGTTCCTTATTGTGTACCCATTTACTATTAATAATGACGGAGATAAATGCGCTCACAAAAAGTATAGCTGTACCATACCAAAAAACAAATAGCGGTGTACAATTGGCGCATCTGGATAAATAAAAGGAACATAATGAAATAAAAAGGGATAAAGAACTCTTTGAATAATGTCTGCTTCTATAAAAAGGTAAACCCACTTGTAAGAAATATCTTGAGGGGATGTCTGAGGTAAATAATAATTTAATGTTAAATGCGGAATCCAATAAACCCTTGCGAAATTGTTGTATATTCCTCGAAATATATTTGTTCAATACTAAAAGGTGATTTTCCTTGCATTATGTTTTCTGCAATTATTGCGTATTGCCAAGCATCAAATCTAAGTCCCATGTATACTCCACGTAATAATGGTAACAACACTCATGTGAATACAAACGTATAAACAATTAAAAAGAACAACACAGTGTCTTTATTATTTAATATTCGTATTTTAAAATTATTGAAAACCGTTTTTAATTCATTTACACTTATACTTTCTAGAAAGGTAAGTGAGAAGAGCATAATATCAACTGCTAAGATTGAAACAAAAAGAAATAGCAATTGGAACTTGATTAAGAAAACTGAAAATAGCAAAGTTATGAAAGGTATAACGCCGAATCCAAGAAAATAAGACGTGCCAACCATTTCTAGAAAGTTTAGTTTTAACCCTTTGCGCATTAAAAGTCTAGTAAGCAAATATCCTGTAAAAAATAAAGATAGAGACTATCACCAATTTAATAAGGGCAATAATTTCAAAGGGACTTAAAGGCTTTAATACGAGCTTTGATAGAATCGCCTGAAAATGCAAGATATAAGGACTCCAGAAACCAGTTCAATGAAAACAATTATAATTCTTTACACAAAACTTTGGTAAATCTAACTATTGATTTGATTCACCATCTAAATCTCAGTATCTTCAACAGTATCCATACTTGAAACTTGTTGCAGATGGTTCAAAGAAATGTATTTAATATTGCTCGTGTGGGATATTTGTCCACTGTCACTGAATGTTATACACCATTCATAAAGTTTAGCCATTTATTGACTGATATAATCTATTAGCGGTGAACGAGGACATTAAATGTCTTGGGTAACTCATCTGACAATTCCATTTCTTCTCATTAGCATTGCCATTGCGTATTTTATTTTCATATTAATAAAAAATCCAATTATTTCCAAATCTTTTCTCTATACATCTTTTTTGATTCTATGTGTTTCAAGCTTGCTCTCAACTTTATATGATTTCTGGATAGTATTTCATTGGAGTGCCGACACATGGGTTCATTTAACTCTAATTAATGAGACAATAAATATTGGGTTATTTCCTGGCAATCCTTTTTTTCAAAATCAGCCGACTATAATAAATTACTCAGTTATTCATTTAATTTGTGCAGAGATTTACTTCTTTTTCGAAATTCCACCCCACCTCCTTTTAATTCCGTTAGCACTCCTCGCAGTGCTATTAAGAATTCTTTTTGTATTTGTGTGGATTCGCTATTTATTAAGAAGTGAAAAATTAGCATTATTAGCTATTTCTATATATGTGATCTCCAGCGGTTCTTTCTTTAGCCCTACGTTTCATTTCCTATGGTATCCTTTTAGTCTAGGAATAACTATTTCTAATTTGATTTTTCTTTTTATGTTAAAATCCCTTAAGGAAGATAAACTAAAATACGCGTTTATTTGTGCTTTATTTCTCTCAATCGCAATAATGCTTCATATAATTGTCGGAGTATTCTTGTTCTTAGCCATCCTTGGTTTTCTATTTTTTTATGTAATTTTAAAAGGAGTTTCTCTAAAAAGCACTTACTACATTATTGTGATTTTCATAGTGGGGATAGGGCTTGCGTTACTTTGGTATAGTTGGCTTATTCCTTCGTATCTTGTTAAAACTTCGCTTTCTCAACTAACAACACCAAATCTCCCCCCTAATCAAGCCCTAAACTCGAATATCTTTAGGTTAGATCAACGCTACATAACTATTACTCGATTTGGGATAGTCAATCCGGGATACGTGCTTCTCTACGTTTTTAGTAATAATTTAGTGTTAATTGGATTAGTAGTATTAGGCTTCTATAAGTTCTTCCGAAATTTTAACATATATCAGGCTACGCAACGCGAAGTGTATTTAATGTCTAGCACAATACTACCCGTAGTCATGTCGTTTATTCCTCCACTATTTTATTTCCTCAACAGATTGCTTAAGGGATCGATAGTCAGAATTATGATACTTTTGCCACAATTATTCTTTGCTACGATTGGTTTTGAGTGGTTATGCAGAGTTGTATTCAGAAAATTTTCGCATCATGACTTCAATCCAAAATTCAAGAATGTCTCACGAAATCTCAGTCTCTTTCTTATGATTTTCTTGATTATTGGTATTTCTTCTTACCCAAAATATGATTATTATCTCCATAGAGACACAGAGAGAGAGTCAACTCCACTAGTTCTTGATTGGGCATCCGATTTCACATGGTTGAAAGAACATTCTGCCAAAGACTCTATTGTCCTTTCAGACCCTTGGACATCATATTTCATACCCTATTTCGCTGAAAGGAAGATAGTTGCTACGCATCAAAGTCATGCAACCTCGTTCTCAATTTCAACTGGAGAAAGAATTTCAGATGTTGTATTGGTGCTAAATGCATCTACGTCCTTACGTGAAACGCTAACTATTATTAAAAAGTACAATGTATCCTATATACTCCTCAATTTACGACCTTACTTTAATTACAGGTATTCAAATTATAGACCGCATATAGAAAATTATTACTCTTTAGAGACCCCCCTAAAATTTTGTTCGTCATCAACTTTTTTTAAGAAGGTCTATTACTTTGATGGAGTTTGGGTTTTTGAAGTTATGAGAAGTGACGTATCTAATTAATAGAAAAGATAAAACTCATCAAAAATGCCCTTTAAAAGCTATAACGGGAATAAATTGGAGACTAAGTTCTCTAATTTAATAAATAATTGTAATCCAAAGTGTAATACCAAAATCAGCCCATAAAAACAAAAACTATCAATCGATTATGCTTTTATAAATCTCTATTATTCTGTTAGCAACTATATCCCAACTAAAATTTGCTTCAATTCTTTCTCTTGCTTTAATCCCCATAGAAGTTATTTTTCTATTATCCTTTAAAAGAGTAATTATCGTATTAGCTAATATTTCTGAGTTTCTTGGAGGGACTAATATCCCTGTTTGATTTTCTATTATAACATCTGGCATCCCTCCGACTTTACTAGCGACAACAGGAACGCCACATGCCATAGCTTCTAAAACCGCCACTGATAGTCCTTCTGATAAAGATGGAAGCACAAATAGACTACTTTCTTTTAGATTCTTATTGATAATTGTATGGGATTTTTTCCCTTCAAAAATAATATTTTCATCTAAGCTATATACTTTCGTTAATTGTGTTAATGATTCTTTTAGGTATCCTTCTCCAATGATAGTCAAAAATACTTGAGGTAACGCTTCTTTGATATATTTCATTGCCTCAATTAAATACCTAAGTCCCTTAACTGGAATTAACCTTCCAACAAACAAGAGTCGATTTTTATTTGATTTTTCTAAGTTAATATCAAACTTATCTATATCAACCCCATTAGGAATTACAAGAATCTTTTCTGCAGGAATCCCAAGCTTGATAATCCTTGATTTAAGATCTTTACTTACCGAAATTAGCAAATCCACGCTTTTCAAAGAAAAAATACTTATTCTTCTAATTGGTCCTTTTGCAGGTATCTTGTTGATGTCACTTCCATGGGTAGTTAATATAACAAAATGTTTTCTGATCTTCTTTATTAGAACAGCAACTAATCCGGCTAGAATCCAATGTGCATGAATTAAAGCATAATTTGTCGAAATTCTGAGACATTTAGTAAAAAAAGAAAAAAATAAGAACGGTATTTGAATTTGTGAAAAAAGGCTCTTTTTTATATTTGGGAGGATCCCCTCTCCTCCCGTTAAGTTTTGAAATCTTGGGGGATACATATATTTGAATCTAGTGACATCTATTCCCTTAATGTATTCCTGTTCTTTAGAATTAAAAATATGTGGAGTTAATGCTTTAACGTATACTCCCTTTTCCACTAACTTTTTTGCCAGTTCATAGGTTGGTCCTATTAGATTATTTTCGCTTTCAGGAAATGTCGTTGTTAGCATCAAAACTTTCATTTTCTCAGTTTCCTTCTCTACGCGTTTTCCATAATTCCCTAATTCCTGCAAAAATAAACGCAATACTTGGTATAGGATCCTCAAGAGAAAGTGTATCATAATACAAGTTCTGTTCCTTAAAACGGATAAGTTCTCTTAAAAAAGTGAAATCTGTTGAGCCCTTAGCAAGGGCATGAATTGCACGTAAGTCATTTAATAGCCATCTTGCTTTTATACCACATTTATAATTCAATACCGGTTCAATGTCACCTTCGACAGCCATCTTATACAATAAAAATGGAAAGTCCACGCCAGAATAAATTGCTAGTGGTAGCGATCCCCAAAATCTGGGATTTACCTCAATTAAAACAGGCGTTTTATCTCTTTTATCAACTTTAAATTCTACCATTGCGACTCCATGCCACTCTAAGTACCTAAGTAGTTCGATTGCTATTTTTTCCATTTTTGGATTTCTTACACTCTCTCTTAATGTACTTGGGCCTCCAGTTATGGGATATTGTCTTAAACGCTTATGTGTGAAAAAAGCTCGTAGATCTCCTCTATTAAATAATAATGAGACACCATAACTAATCCCTGGGATATACGCTTGAATTAGAGGATAATTATTTGATTTAAGATTAAATTTTGCGATTGTTTCTTTATATTTAGTGATCAATTCGTTTTTTGATAACGCATATGAAAGACCGATACTTCCTACGCCCTCTTTTAATTTTATAACAACAGGATAGTCTATCGTATCAGCGATTTTCCGAAGTTGTTCGATTTTCTTTATAATATGTGTTTTTGGAATACGGATTTGTAATTCATTAGCAATTTTTGATAACTCTTCTTTATTGTGAGCTTTCATAATCGCTTTATAATCGTGAAAGGGCACTTTGATAAATTGAATTAATTTTTCTTTGTATTTTACAATTGTATACGTTTCTGGAGAATTAAAAGGTAATATTACTTCATGTTTATCAGTTTTAATAACCTTAATAATTGTTTTAATGAACTGGATTGGGTTTTTATTAGCTGAGGGGTAAAGAAAATGCTTTTTTGAATACTTTGAAAAAAAGGCTGGAGCAAACTTCTCATCACTTGATGTTGTAACGTAAATTCCCTTTCTACCGAAATTTCGGATGGATGCAATAGTTTTTGGACTATTACCACTGAGTATCAAAACACTCAATGTATCACCTATTAGATAACTCTCTTATATTATCCATTCTATTATTCTTTTGAAAAATGAATAGCTTAAAACATGAAGAAACAATGTTTTTAGTTTTAATAAGCAGTGTATTACTCGCAATTTTCATTAATTCTTGTCCATTGAATGCACAATGTAATTTTCTTTGTTCATTTAATAAGAGACCGAAGAGACCTAGTATTTTCCAGAATAATCCGTCAGCTATTGATATAAGAAGATGTCCGCTCGGTTGCAGTACTTTCATACATGATTGAAATACTTTCATGGGATCGGAAGTATGTTCAATTACTCCTAACAGATATATTGAATCAAAAGTATTTGCTTTATATGGCAAATACGTAGCATCGCATATCTGAAAATTATTGCTTGAAAACTTAGGCTTACCTTTAATATCACATAAATATATTTCTTTAACGTGTGGTTGTAGAATTTTATAAAGAATTCCGCTTCCACACCCTACGTCTAAGACTATCTTGTTTTGATAATAACTCTTCATTTTTCGTATAGCCATTAGTTGTTTTTGCGCATAATATTTTGTGAATAAGGTTCTTTGCGAATGAATATAAAGATTAATTGAACTAGCCATCTAACAGACACCCGGCTATAATATGCATTCTAAACTTTGGTATAAACTCTATATCTTCTAAAATCCCTTTTTCTTCATTATTTAGAACGATAAACAAACAATTCGGTAATTAGGTAGTCTCCGTGAATATACATGAATATATTGAAAACGTTTCTTTTAATTAATGAATGCAAAACTGTACATATCCTTTATTATAATTAAAATCGATTCTGTTTTCGTTCACATAGGTATTTCAAGCATTATATCTTTGTTATAAAATTCATATAAACGAAAGTGAAGATTAAATGCCAATAGAATTTAAGATTAGTAGTAACAAACTATTCTTATTGGCGAACCAGCTTTTAAAAGACTACAAGAATGATGTGGATTCATTAACTCTGAGTTTTGGGAATGATGGAGATATCTCATTATGTCGAGGTAAGGTTCCCTATAATGATTTCATAGAATTTGAACATCATCCAATCACAGAGTTATTATTCAAACGAGAAATTACCAAGAAAATCAAAGTAAACACCTTAGTCGAGAAAAACAGATTGAGAGGCGAATATATAGCAAAATTTTCTGATGGGACTCCTGCGATTTCAATAAAGGGAAATCGAATATTTTTCAACTTTAATATATTGGAAGCCATTTATAATGAGTTAATGGAAAATTCGGTGCAAAAGGATGTCACTTACAAAAAAATTTTAATGACAAAGATCTACTGGGCGTTCCCTAAAGTATTTAGAAGACAAGTTAGAAAAGCGTACCGTAAAAGAAAAACTCATCTTAGACCACCCCCCATGTTTTTTATTGGCACAACAGCAAATATTTTGATTTATTTGCTCGAAAAAATGATCGAAGAACTTACTGGAAAAACTAGAGTATACCGACCTACTTGTATTATATCACATGATGTTGATTTGAATTACTGTCAAACAAAAGGCGTTGATATTCTATTTGATATCGAAAAGAAAAACCATGTGTCTTCAACATGGTTTTTTACACCTCATCATAAAGACTTTCCCCTAAATTGTAAAAGGGTTAAGTATCTCTTTAATAACGGCTTTGAGATTGGTGTTCATGGATATACCCACGATGGATTATTAGATAAAATTAGTCCAGATAAGAGGAAAAAGCGATTAAAATTTGCTTTAAAAGAACTTAGCGCGTGTAAAATTGAAACTTTTGGTTTTAGAAGTCCCTGGATGCTAAGAACAAATGATTTATGGCAATTAATCGATAATATAGGTTATATTTACGATTCTAGTTATCCTGATAAGGATACATTGTCACTTACGGGATTACCTGGTGTTAATTTCAATCGTCCATTTCACCCCATCATAAATGTCCAAAATTGCTGGCGACAATTAAACTTAATAGAATTTCCAGTGAGTTATCCCCAAGATGTCCAAATCTTGGAAGATTACAACTTAGAGGATTCCGAAGCATTCGCATACTGGAAGACCAAGATTGATTTTATTAAAGACTTCCATGGATTTTTTATATGGCATACTCATCCAATTCAAATAAATAGTCGATTAAAGTTATTTCAAAAAACAATTGATTATTTGAAAAGAGAAAAATTCTTCTTTTCATCCTTTAAAGATGAAAGTTTAGCATTGCTAAAAACGAAAAAAGAGGAAACCACATAAACTCAAAAAGTAGAACCTTAAATGATGCCTTAATTCACAGGAAGAAAGTCATTTCACATTTCGGTCTACTGTAAAGCTGTGGTGCTTTCTTGCTCTATAGGTGTAAGAAAAGTTAAGGTATTTAAAATGGAAGAAAAAAGACCTATTGCAGCATTGATTTCCTATTACCAGGCTTCAGAATATGGAGGTTTTTACAAATATGTTCACCAATTAATAGAAAGTATAGCAGAGTGCGGAGTTAAAGTTCATCTTGTAGTTAAGAGAGACAAGAACCTCTCAAAATTAGAAAAATTACCTAATATTTTCATTCATTACATTAACACTCATAGAAAAGCTCTATTCGCGTTATATAGCATATTTATGATTATTAAAATAACAATTAAGTTCAGAATTCAGATTTTTCATTCTCATGGAGTGGATGAAGGCGTTCTTAACAATATAATAAAGTCTGTTTTTCGAAGAAAGCAGATAGTTTCCATTCGTGTCAATTGGTGGACTTGGTTAAAAGTTAGAAAAGAGAATTCAAAGCGTATTGGTCGACTAATATTTAGTCTCTATTTAATAATTTCTCCCATTCTTATTAGAAGAGCAGACGCCCTTATAATTACTAATAAATACCTTCAAAAGACAACATCGAAGATCTCTAAAGGAAAACCTGCATTATTAAAATATAATACCATAAAGACAGATATGTTTGATCCTGATCAAATTGCTACTAGTTTAAAGAATGATATTTCAGTAACTGGCTATGTAGTCATGTATGTTGGACGATTGCTTCCATATAAGGGTGCAGAATATCTGATAAAGGCAATAACTTATGTAAAAGAAATCCATCCAGATGTCCTACTCATTTTAATAGGCGATGGTTCTCAAAAGATCTTTTTAGAAAGGCTAGTAGAACAAGAAAAACTACTAAAAAATGTTCTATTTGCTGGTTATCAAAGAAATATTGCTGAATGGTTGAGCATAACAGATGTTTTTGTACTCCCCTCTCTTACTGAGGGCTCATCAAATGCTCTTCTAGAAGCAATGAGTATGCGTCTCCCTGTAATAGCAACAAGAGTAGGTAGTGCTCCTGATATAATTAAGCATTTACAAAATGGGCTTCTTGTTGAACCTAAAAATGCAAAACAAATTGCAGAATACATAAATATCCTGCTAGAAAATAGAGTTCTTGCAAATAAAATTGGAAAGAATGCAAGGAATACTGTAATTAAAAATTTCAGCCAATTTGCAGTCTGTGATATACTCGCTTTTTATGACAAATTACTTGGGTTTGATAAATGACCGAACTTTTCAGAACTATAGAACTACCTTTTATGATTTTCTATTTATATAGTCGTGCATTTAGATAATTTTATGTGAAAAGAGGTCCAACAGATGAATGTCTCACGGAAACTATCCAAGAGATCTCATAAGCACGCTTTTAGAATTTTATTCATTGCCCCTCGATTTTATCCTTTTTGCTCTGGAGGGACTGAGATCGCTTCATATAATTTAACCGAAGAACTAATTAAAAAGGGAAATAAGGTGTTTGTAATAACTTCAAAAAAAGATAAGAACGTTATTGAAACACCTCCTATCTCTTCACAGGTTTATCTTATTAATACGACAAATATTCCTTTACTAAGAGGAGTTATTTTTATCATTAAACTGTTTAATCACATGCTTGCATTGAAGGATAAAATAGATCTCATACACGCACAAACAGTTAATATGGGCTTCATTGCAGGCATATTTGGAAAAGTTATAAACAGGCCAGTAATATCATGGGCTAGAGGTGCAGATATTTACAATCATTTTGGTTCTCTTCATTTCAGATTCATACTAAAGTGGCTTAAGAATAATGTAAGAATAATTGCCCTCACTCAAGACTTAAAGAAAAAAATGAGGCAAATTATAACACCTTCAAGAATAAATGTAATACCTAATGGGGTACATGTCCAAAGAAAAGACTATTCTAAAGTAAAACTGATTAGAAAACTTAAGATTGATCAAGATATATTCTCAATTAAATTAATCTTGTATGTTGGTAGATTAATTAGTTTTAAAGGACTAACTTACCTTATTAAGTCCGTTCCTCTTATTTTGGCGAAAAATCCAGAAGCATATTTCCTGATCGTGGGTAATGGTCCTCAGAAACGGGATTTAATAAGACTATGTCGTCAATTAAATATTATGGCTCATTTTCGGTTTATTAATAACTTAACTCAAGAATGGGTTTCAAGATTTATGAACTGCGTTGACATTTTCGTATATCCTACTCTTAGGGGACAGGGAATGAGTAATGCCGTTTTAGAAGCAATGGCTTCGAAACTACCTGTTGTGGCTACAAATGTTGGAGGTTTACCAGAAATTATTTCTAATGGAAAGAATGGGTTATTAGTACCATCAAGAGATGTTGATCGTCTTGCCTCAACTATATCCATGTTACTTTCCAATGAAAGTTTATGCAAAAAACTAGGATTAAAAGCTAGAAAAAAGGCCATTGAAAGATATTGTTGGTCTATTATTACAGACAAACTACTCAACGTTTATATTGATTTAATTCGAGACGATTAGAAATTTTTAATATTTTAAAAATGCTTTAAATTTTAGATTACAAGATTTTTAAGGTCTCCTTGAGTTAAAACATACAGACAACTCATTAATTATGTAATCTGTCGCACACAGAATTATTCAAAAATTCAGATAAAAACAGGAAAACAAGATCTTCTTGGAGGGTGTAACTAATTAGAGAGATATACACCAAAGTCGCATTTAATCAGATTCCTCGACTTTTAAGTCTAATCGACAAAAATGAGTTTTCAAAGACTTATGGATGTTTTGACAGAGAGTACTGGCATTATAAGATACATGATTTTCCTTGTGCTCGTCTTCAGGAAGCAAGCTTAACTTTGGCTTTAATATATGCAAAAGCATATCCCGAAAACCCCTGGTACAATAGTGATTTTATTAGAAAATTATCTATTGGCAGTATAAACTACTGGTGTAAAATGCAGCATAAAGATGGAACTTTTGATGAATGGTACCCAAATGAACACAGTCATGTAGCTACATGTTTTTCAACGTATGCCATAGCGGAAGCAATACAACTTCTCCTAAAAGAAATTTCTAAAAGCTATTTAAAGAAATTCCTCACTCATTTAAAGAGGGCAGCAAATTGGCTAGTTAAAAATAATGATTTTAGTGTAATGAATCATCAGGCAGGAAGTGCCCTCGCTCTTTTAACTATTTATGAGCTTACTAACGATAAAAAATATCTGGAATCCGCTCTTGAAAAAAACAATTTGGTTATCAAAGCACAATCAAGAGAAGGTTGGTTTTCTGAGTATGGTGCGGCAGATACTGGATATTTAACGCTTTTATTGTATTATCTAAGTATTTTTTATGAAAAAACTGGAGACACAGCATTAATAAAACCCTTAGAACAGATAATTGGATTTATTAGTTATTTTGTTCATCCCGATCTGAGTTTTGGAGGAGAATATAATAGTAGAGACACAACGTTTTATATTCCTACAGGTTTTGAGGTATTAGCCAGTGAAATACCTCTTGCAAGAAAAATTGGAGATTTGTATTTGAATGCGTTAGAAAGAGAAAAAATTCTCGCTCCATATTCAGAAGACGATAGATATGTTTGTTATGATCTATACAGATATTTACAAGCATATGATTTTTATAAAAAAAATGGCAAAAAAGCCATTCTACCTTTTGAAAAAGAAGATAATCTCTTTAAGTTTTTTAGCGAGGCAAAGCTTCTTGTAGTAAAGATAAACGATTACTATTCTTTAATAGGAGGCTCTAAAGGTGGAATAATCAAGATATTTGATATTCCAAAGAGAAAACTAGTGTATAGCGATTGTGGGATTATTGGAATGGATGAAACTTCAATATTTGGAATTCAGAAATTAGACTCTTCTTATGAAGTTACTATAGATTCATTAAATAAAGAATTTGAAATTCATACAAACCTAAGGAGGATTTATCAAAAATATTCAAATTTAAAAAGAAAGATTCTGTTTTATGTTTCTTTACTAATAACTGAAACCTTACAGCAAAGTAATTTTATAAAAAGTTTGATGAGAAAGCAGCTAATACATAAAAAATCAGAAAACATAGCTACTGTTCATCGCAAGATAAGATTTGGTGATGAAACAATTGTTGTGATCGATAAAATTGCCCCGTGTAAAGATAGTAAGCCAAAAAAGTTTGGAATTTCCGAAAAATTTTCTTGGATTTTTAGCGCATCAGCAAATCAATTTGATAACTTTGATCATTTTTTTCTTAAAATCAGAAATCTTGACTCCTCTAAATTATCTAGCCTAACTAAGGGAAGACATTATACAGTTTTAAGAGAAATTAATCCATTAAGTCAGACAATAAAATGGTCTATTGAAATCAATAATATTTGACTTTGCTTTGGAGTACTATAAATGAAAAAAAATGTTTTTAAATCCGGCAAATACGATCCGATAAGACGGCTAGAACACTGGAATCCTCTAATTAGGAAGGCATATATGAACAGATTTATTGTATGCTTTGAACAATTAAAAAAGGTTAATGGAAAACTTTTGGAGTTAGGCATTGGTAGTGGATATACTATACCGCACCTTATTCATAAAGGATTTCACATTTTTGGCTTAGATCTTCATAAAAAACTTTCGATTTTTAAAAAAATATATCAAAATTCTAATATTTTCTTGATAAGAGCTGATGCGCAAAAATTACCTTTCATAACTCATTCTTTTGACTTCCTAATAGCTATAAGTCTATTAGAGCACCTAAATGAACCTGAAAAAACTTTAATTGAAATTAGAAGAGTTCTAAAAGAAGATGGTGAAGTGAATTTTGGAATTCCAGTAAAAAATCTCCTAACACAACTTTGGTTTTTATTATCCAGATCTCCTGCAGCAGAGGAACATAAATCACACAAAATTCTTCTCAAATTGATCAGAAAAAACTTCAAAGTGCTGAATGAAGTGAAATTATCATTTGTTTTTTCACATCTGAGCTATTATATCGTATTACGCTGTAAAAAGTTAGTCACTACCGAAGATAAATGAGATAACGGCCATTGCACTTTTGAATTCTGCTTTGAGTGAATTAATATCTTTAATTTTCTTTATTCTTTCGAAAATATATGAAGGTCTTAAATAGAAATCTTTATACGCGACTCTAAGAGTTTTTGAAAGATCGGTACCGTCAAGATCAGTAAACAATTCGTTATAATATGAGTGCGTGTGAACCATGTCTAATTCCCACTCTGTTCCATCAATTTTGTTATATCCTAGTTTCTTTACTACGAAATCAAAGATTGGAGTACCAGGATATGGTGTCATAATGCCATATGTCACAGTTGTGGGCTTAATTTCTTTTAAGAAATCCATTGTGGTCTTGATTGATGCTTTAGTTTCACCAGGACAACCAATCATTAGATGAGCATGTACTTTAATGCCTACTTCTCTACTGATCTTCAATGTTTTTCTTGTCATTTCTAGTGTAATACCCTTTTTTAGATTATCTAATATCTTCTGACTTCCGCTTTCAACTCCTATTTTTAAAGTATGACATCCTGCTCTTTTCATTAGTTGAATTATTTCCTTGTTCATTGTTCCAACTCTAGCGTTACATAACCAAGAAATATCTAACTTCCGATCAATTATTTCTTTACAGATTTGAACATTTCTTTTTCTATTCATAGTAAACGTTTCATCCCGGTAAAAAACTTCTTTGTATCCAAGAGATATAAGATATTCAATTTCATCAACGACATTTTTAGCAGACCGCTGTCGATATTTTCCAAAGAATATCGGTGATATACAGAAAATACATTTGCCACCACAACCTCTTGAGGAAATTGCGGTTGTCCAAGGATGTTTCTCAATAAGAGGGTGAAAATAGTCTAAATCATTCGGTAACATTGTTCTGTCTGGAAAAGGCAAACTATCTAAATTCTCGATCCAGTTTTTCTTTTTATCGATTAAAATCGAATTATTATGTTTGAATCCAATTCCTGTAATGTCTCTCAAATTCTTTCCAGCAATGATATCTCTAACAGCGTATTCAGCATCTCCTAAAACTACAAAATCTATTTCTGGATTCTTTAAACATCTTTTTGGGAAAAATGTAGGATATGAACCAAAAATAATTGTTTTTATGTTTAGATTCCTTTTCCTTATTTGGTGGATGGTTTCTACGTCTTCCCTAAAGGTTATGTTTGATGTTGAAATTACAACAAAATCATATTCCTTTTTAAGCGAGGCCATAAATTCCTTGCGAGAATTATATATCGCACTAGCATCAATAAAGTCTACTGGAATCCCTAACTCTTTAATAACTGTTGCAACGTAAAGATTATTTGTAGGAGGTGCTTCTGCATTCGCAATACGTTTACCAGTGCACCAGCAACTAAATAGAAGATCCCTAACAACATTAGACATGCGATTTGACGGTGGTGTTAAAACTAGTACTCTCAAACGTTGCACCAAAATACGAATTTATAATATGAGCTTAACATGCTTTAGGAAAGCATTATATTTAACTTCTTTATTTGAATTTTTCGTATAAATTGTCAGAACGTCCATTAACTTTTTATATATGCTATTTAAATTCATATTCGGGTTAGAAGAAGCGAGAGTGTAAATTTGAGAAGATATACAGTAGATTTACTAAAAGTTTTAATAGGCCTAGGCATCAGTGTTGTTATATTCTACTTTTTTGGCATCAACGAAGTATTAAAAGCGATTCGCACTGTTTACTATCCTTTCTTTTTCTTCGGATTCTTCTTCTATTTCTTTAGAAATATAATAGGAACTTGGAGATTGAAAATCATTCTGACAAATTTGGGGCATAACATATCATTCGCCAGTACCTTTAAGGCACATATGGGTGGCATTGCAATTAGTGATTACACGCCAAGTAGAATAGGATATTTTTATGCATCTTTGATTCTTAAACAGAATGAAAACATTCCAATTCATTCGGGTTTATCCAGCGTTATATCAAGTAATGCGGTAGAATTTACTTTCAAAGTACTAGGGATTGTTTTTGCGCTATTCTATTTGATTTGGATCATTCAGCCTAATTTAAGCATTGAAATTTATTTGATTCTAACTCTAGTGACTATACTTATGATGGTTATAGCAATTAGTCTGATTTTAGTTCTTTGGTGGGAAAGAGCAACGAATTTCTTTGCAATTTTTGAGAAGATCCCCTATCTAAGGAAGATATTACAAAAGATCAAAGAAATTCAAATTGAGTCAAAAGAGCTTAAGCCAATTATTTGGAAGATTATAGTTCTTTCAATGATTATATGGGTTCTAAAAGGACTTACCTGGTTTTTCTTCTTCCTTTCTTTAAGAATTTATGAAATCAGTTTAATAGAGTGTATGTTACTCCAACCTTTAATAACAGCGTTTTCGTTTATACCTCTGTTTCCTTCAGGAATTGGAGTTCAAGAAATAGGTATTATATTTGTTCTTGGAATATTTGATATTTCTCCACCCTTAGCCTTAGCTTTTGATTTACTATTGCGTTCTACGATATTATTTAATCTATTAGGGCTATTCTTTGCCTTAAGTGTGATTAGAGCATCCAATTTACAGAAGCTAAAGTAGAAGCAGGAAGCATCGAGGCTTTAGCGTGAGGTAGTTTACTTCTCAAGCACAGCTAAATATTTAAAGGCGAAAATATACTTGAAGATACTTAAAAATCTTTCAATCGAATATAACAAGCCTATCATCTTAAGAGGTGATAAACTCCTCTTAGAGAATCCTCCTGATAGCGGGTATGCGAAAAATTCTAAATAGTCCAGAAAAGTTAATGAAAATCCGATTTTTCTAGCATTATCGATAACTAATTTTGCCAGAGGATATTCACTAATATCTTCGTGATGAAACTTTTTACGAATAAAAGTAGATACTAAAGAGTTGTAAGGATCAAGTAGAATCAGCCTACCATTCTTTTTTAAAACCCTTAAAGCATCCTCTAAAAAATATGAGTATTTGGTGATGTGATGAAGTGTATCAATACAGACTATCGTGTCAAAATAATTTGATATAAGAGGCAAATATTTTCCATCAGCACTGATATTAATAAATTTCGAGGGTATTATATCGATCGTAAGAATCTCTGGAAAAAAATCTTTGAAATTCCCGATACCACTCCCAACTTCCAAGCACTTTCCTGCCTTTATATAGTTCTTTATCTTGTTATACCATGAGAAGTAGACCTTTCTAAGGATTTTCTTCTTTTCCCAAATTCTTCTTTTCCTAATCGGGTCGTTCACTTTATCACCAAAATTTGGTCACTCTCACAAAACTCTAATAAAAGATATCGATAGAATTGCTGAGATATTATTGCGGTTTACAAAAGATTTTATTATTGCTGTAAAATTACATACTCCCCTAATTTCTTAGTACCTTAAATATAGTGCGTAGAGTACGGTAGGAAAAAGATGAATAAGTCAGTTTCTAGAAACAATATTTCTCATCATTTAGGCATTATTAACCAATTGTTAAGCATCATCATTATGACATTGGCTTCAAGGATCACTGGGAGATCTCTTATCAGAAGCCTTTCAATAATCACTTATTATACTCCACCGACTTATGGATTTGATTATTTCTCGATTTATCTTTTAAGAATCTATACACATGCTTTTCCGTTTTATTTCTCAGTTGGAATCTTGATAGGCGTTCTGGTGGCACTTTTTTTGAATGAAGAAGCTTCTAACCTTAAAAAAAACCTTTGTTCTCTTCCGATTTATTTTTTGGGAAGTTTTATTGGAGATTTCTTAAACGTTGTAAATGAATACAATCGACTCTATACTTTGAATGCCTTTATCGGATTTGGATCTGCAATACATTCTTTAATGCCTTTTTTCGTCATATTAGGAGTTGTTTTGGTATTGGGAGGGTTTGCTGGAAAACTTATCATTTCTTTATTTCCACAAAAAACTTCTATAATTCGTTTGTGGGGGCATCGAATTATCAGAAATGCCTACCAACACGTTAAGAATACTTTTAATTATGATAACGCTCTTAAAATTGCAAAAAGAATCAAAAATCGTCTAGTTTTAGAGAATAAATTAAGTTATATTTTACTAATTGTTATTCTATTTGCTGCTGCTACTATTCGTTTTTATAATATATCTCAACTAGGCCTACGTTATTGGGACGCCGCATTATATATTCGTAAAACTATCCAGTTCTTAGATGGTGGAACGACCGACCAAGCATTTGGACATATTCTTATTCTATCTGCTGTATTTTTACTCTTCGGAAAAGATCCCCTTTTTGCTCTTCTACTCTCAGCATTTATAGGAACGTTAAATGTCTATATTATTTTTTTACTAGGCAAGGAATTATATGATGAAAAAGTCGGGTTCTTAGCAGCATCTCTTCTTGCTGTTACTGAGTATCATATATTATATTCGAGAAGTGCATTAATTCAATCAGATTTAGCCTTTTTTTCACTTTTGACATTCTATTTTTACGTTTTGAGATCAAAAGTATTAACTTCAAAGAGGGCTTCTAAAAAGAATAAGGTTCTTAATTCAGTTTCGATCCTGTCAATGATTAGTGGACTTCTCGCTGGCTTTTGTTTTACGATAACTTGGATCGGCATAATTATAGCGCCAAGCATACTTTTTATTGAATTATTTCTTATTATACTTAAGAAAATTGAATGGAAGAAAGGGCTTTATTTCATAGGAATTTTCGCAATTTCAGCGTGTTTGGGTTCTTTAATGATCTTTTTCCCACTTATTTATTTTCAAAGATTTATTATCACGCATTCAACTCAAGAACACATAAGAGTTGGTATTTTATGGGGTTCCACCTTTAACCTTTTTAGTTTCTTTTCATTTCTGATAATGTTAGTGAATCCTCTGTTTATTGCGCTATTTCTTTTTGGTATCGTAATTATAATTAAGGAAAGGAAATTTGAGGATCTTATATTAGTTTCATGGATGATTTATTTCTTAATTTTTTTTAGCGGGCTTCCTCACAAAGAACCAAGAGACTATATCTCCTCTATATCTGTCTTTTTGCTCATAGCCGCAAGAGGTAGCTTCTTTTTATCCAATTTAAAGATTACAAATAATATCAAAGCCTGGAAATCAAAATTCCTTTTTCTTATATTTTGTTCTTTGCTAATAATTTCAGGATTTTATACAGCACTTGATACGATTACTTTGGAATCGCCTGCATATAAGAACTCTAGCGAATTTTTAATTCAAGATAATTGTCAAGGCGGTCTTGCTCATATGAGTTCAATAATGAATGTCTATACAGACCTAATATGGGATCACTTAGGCGACAAGGATAAATTGATTGAAGCATATCAAAGAGGATTTACTCATATGTTAATCGATTATAATTATCTTTGGAATAAATATGGCGAGAGAGACATTTCTCAAGAGATACTTTTAAAATGTCCTGCTGTTTTAATTTTGCCAAATGATATCTCGACCCATATCCCCACATTAAGAGAGTCTGTTCCTCCAGATGTGGTCGAAGAAATCTTGATCGATCCTTATTCAAAAAATCTTTATGTCTATCGTTTGGACGATGTTATCTATACCTTATCATTGATTTGACGTATTTGAATAGTATCATTTCATCTATTAGAAAATGGGAATTCGAATGTAAATTACAAACTTTAAGTGATTGTATTAAGGTATTTCGAGTTTAAATACGGAAATTTTCGATATTTCGGCTGATTTAAATGGAGTACATAGACAGTAAACATATCAAACTGTTTATTTGTTTTTTTGTTACAATTATATGCGCACATAGAGTGTTTTTTATTTGGAATTATTATTTTGGCGTACCTGCAAGTGATTTTTTTTCCTTTAGAAATCATGCAATATGGTTTGAGCATTGGGAAATTCGCTGGGGAGATAAACGCCTTCCTTTGTTTCCTTTATTGATGGCTATTCTTGCACAACCGTTTAAACTATTTGGAATTGATCATCCATATTTAATCAGTGCTTATCTCATCAATCTCATTTCATTAAGTCTTAGTATTCCTCTCTTATATTCAGTAAATAAGAAAATTCTAAAATCTACGGTACTGTCTCTTCTTTCAACTTTTCTTTTTGTTATTAATGCAGAATATCTTGTATGGAATATTCAGCCAATTTTGGACACATTTCTTGTTTTCTCTATTCTACTTACCTTTTATTTATATTTCTTTAAGAGAATGGAGTTAAAATATTTTGGAGTTTGTTTCGCTTCATTAATTAGATATGAAGCTATTTTATTAGCCCCAATATTTCTCTTTGATGATATTTTTTTCAAAAAAAGAGAGCGTAAAAAACTTATTTTATTAGGCCCTATGGCGATTGCTCCATTAACCTTTTGGGTTATCTCTGCGTATTTAGTGTACGGTCTCCCTGCGTATCTCAGGCAAGTGCAGGTAATTGGCTCACATGCAGGTTTAAGTTTTTTGCTTTCAATTAATTGGGTTATTACTATAGGGATCTACTTTGGATTTAATGGATTACGATTTTTAATTACACGCTTAATTGTATCTATAATCCTGATTATAGGACTTATATCCTTTCATAAGAATCGTTTTTTCTTACCTCTTTTCTTATGGTTAGGTAGTTATACAGCGCTTCACATGTACTTTTCATTTAACTACTCTCGTTTCGTTATACCAATTTTGTGGCTTATAATAACATTTTGCGTATATGGTTTAAATTCTTCATATAATACTATAAGAAAACAAATGCATCATAATTTCTCTAAATTTCATAAAATCTCTCTTATGATATTAGTGATAACGACATTCTCTTTTTATCAATTCTATGATAAATCGTATATTCTAAATGCTTTTTTTGTTGATATTCTAGTTGCCTCACTTTTACTGTCTACATTTTCATTGATTATTATTTTAGAGACAGCAGATCAAAAAAGGAACAATTACAAAATATCCCTTATCTTGATAATTCTGTTTCTTAGTACATTTGCATCAACCTTTAATGGAGATATTCGCACAAATGATATTGCCTATCAAAAGATACAATTTCGAAAAGTTGGAGAATGGTACAAAGATGTTGCACTAAAGAATGATATATTGGTGGCAACCAGTATTGGAATTGTACAGCACTATTCTGGATTGCCTAATGAATTCTTCTTAGGAACAGCTAGTTTTCGCGCAAATACTACAACTGAGTTTATTGAGGAATTAAAAAATCGAGGAGTAACTTATGTAGTCTGGGATAGTTATCAAGGCAATCGAGCAAAGGATTACTATTATAATGTTTATAGAGTCTGGCTCATCTCGTTTTTGAGTGATGGAGAAAATAAACCACATTTTGAACTTGTTTACGAAGTCGATATTCACTCACAAATCGCTTATGTCTATAAATTCTCCCCATAATTTATAAAATTAAAGAAGGTGAAAGTTATATTTCTTAGAAATGAAAACAACCAATTAGACAAGTTTCTGAGTCTAATTATGTTGATTGCTTTTATATCAAGTGTAATTTTATTACTAATTCTATATCCTGGAATTATTTCAACAATTTTGCACATTTTGACTATTTTAGCAGGAGTTTCAGTATTCTATGCCATTCAACGTAAGAATTTGAATTCAACGATAAATAGTTTGTTCGTTAACGAAAAAATATTTGTTCTGGTTTTATTCTTGGCTTCTGTTGTTTGTCGGATCTTTTTTATTACTATCCCGAAAAGTAACATCGATGTAATCAACGAGATTGCTGCTGCAGAATTCATTTTATATAACGGAATTGTAGCTTATTTTACTTACTATTCCACATTAGTACATATCGGGGCGCAATATCCACCCCTTTATCCACTGCTCTTAGCGGTAATTTTCCCCTTCGGAATAACATTGGAGTACGTTAAATTATTCACAGTTATAGTTGGCTCTCTAATAGTAATCCCTACATACTTAATTGGGAAAGAACTCTACGATAAAAGAAAAGCGACAATTTCCGCATTGTTAATTTTTTCTTTGCCATACACTTTTCTTATGAGTATACAGGGTTTAAATGATGTTTTAATGACGTTTCTTAGTGCCTTATTCATGTATTTCTTCATTCTGTACATCAAAAATGGAAAAAATAGCGATGGGATCCTTTCAGGAACAATTATAGGAGTTAGTTTGCTTTTCAAGTACACGATTGGTATTTTTTATCTGTCGACACTAATCTTTGCATTATTCTATAGAACTAAAAAAGAAGACAATTATCTATATAAAACGTTGTTCGTGATCCTCGTATCTCTGCTTTGCATTATTCCTTGGTTTATATTTATGTACTATACAGGTATTATTCAAAGACAAATTGAGACGTTATTGGCTTTAAGCAGTCCCGGGCGAAAACCTGGTTCAGATTATGGATATGAAATATCTGAATGGTTTCGTTTCGTGTCTTGGTCAGCATTGTTCCTTAGCCCGACAAATAATATTCTATTACTAATTTTCATATCCCATTTGATTTATAAAGGAAACGTAAACTGGAAAAATGGCCTCTTGTTATTATGGGTAATCGTTCCATTCATATTTTTCGGTGTTTTTCACCCACTTATTCGTTATTGGATGATTTCATTTCCAGCTTTAACCTTACTTATTGCCAATTCAATTGAGGAATTAACTAGCGTAAAATATTGTGAAAAAATATTTCTAACAACCTTTAGTTTTTCATTAATTCTCTGTTTTCTTGCAAGTTATTTAGTTTTGGTTTATGTGAGTCCTTTCTGAAAAAAACAACATATTTCACGTTTCTAACACTCAGATTATCTGTCATAACATTTTGAACGTTATAACCTTCTTATTTTAGTTTATAAATGAATTTTCTTTCATTTTATACATATAAACTGCGTATTAGGTAAGAAAAATAGGATAAGATTTTTCATAATCCTTGACTTTTTACTTATTTCAATGAGTGCTTTTTTTAGAGAATTCATATTTTTTGAGTTTATGTCATAAACTTCTAAAATATCAATAACCTTCGAAAACCCTAGTGAAAGAAAGAATCTTCTCAACTGATAATAAAAGAACTCGTTAAAATCAATGCCTAATTTCATTATATCTTTTCCATGATACCATATTCGAAGTTGGTAACGCAATTTATTTGGCATCCAACTATAGAACGGAAAATGGAATTCTCCACTTTTTAAAGCGAATTTATTAGTAGAAACAAAATAGAACAAACCACCCGGCTTTAATGCGTTATAAATCCGTTTAATACCTTCTTTCCATAATTTAACATGCTCAAATACTGTAATAGCAATGATAACGTCGTATTTTGACGATCCAATGTTTTCTTTTTCAATATTGCCCAATTTCACATCTAATTCAATGCCATATCGTTTTCCAAGTTCTTTAGAAAACTTCACAAATTGAGGACTAATATCAATCCCTTCACAGGAGATCCCATCCAAAGCACAAAGAATTGGAAACCAACCAAGACCCGAACCAATTTCTAGAATTTTTGCGTTTATATCAAGATTTTTAAGTTTTCGAATATGAGACATAATATTGTAATAATTTCTTTTCTTATCTTCAGCTTTAATCCCTCTACGTTTACTGATATATCGAATCGCATCTTCTGAGTGCTCGTGAATTTCCAAAATTAAACCTCAACGATTCTATAATAATTGATACATTTTAAAAGACATTATTGCTTTTTTGCTAAACTGTAATATGAACTAGCATAATCAAGATAAAATTCTTTTGCGGATTTGCTTTTTTTCCCATAAGTAAAGAATATATTTGCATATAATCTTCCTACATGACGAAAAATTGTCTGTAATAATCTTATTGGCATAAAGTATTTTGCAATCATTTCTAAGACATTTTTATCAGCAGCAATAAACAAAATTTCAAATCCACAGCCTTTGAGCAATTCTTCCAGCCCCTTCCATGTCATATGATAATAGCTTACATAGTTTTTACCATGACAAGGCTCAAGAAAAGCTGATTTGATAAAAACATATCCTCCTCTAATTAAAACCCTATTGATTTCTTTAAATGACTTCCAAGGGTCTGACAGATGTTCTAGAAGAGCAATATTAGAAACTATAGCAAATGTATTATCTATGAAAGGTAGGTTATGTGCATCGTTTAATACTGAAATCCTAGGATTAAAATTGATATCAGATCCTATCCATTCATATCCTAATTTCTCAAAGAGTTTCTTGTCTTTATCGTCACGACATCCTAAATCTAAGCAAAGACCACCTATCCTAGGAATTTTTTTGATCATTGAATCAGTCCAATGATGAGGTATTGATGAATTCTCCTTCCTCATAATTTCCTCTCCATCAAATAACTTTTACATCTTTGAAATACCCACTACTGATTGGGACTTTTGAAGGTGAAGTGTAGGGATGAAAAGACGCTTTAATTATCAGATTCTCGCATTAAGATATTTTATTTCTATTTAAGTCTTCGATAATTCGTAGATTTTCTCAATTTGTTGAGCTATTACTCTCAAATCATATTTCTTTGCATGTTCAATTGCCATTGCTCTCATTCTTGTAATATTATGAACTGTTAAAATATCAATTACAGCCAGAGCTAGTTCCCTTGAGTTTTTTGGGGCGACAATAATACCGTTTTCACCATTCTTAACAATTAAAGGAACGCCTCCTACATTTGTAGCTACAACAGGTACACCCATCGCCATAGCTTCTAATATCACTACAGGAAGTCCTTCAGAAAGAGATGGGAGAATTAAGATGTCCGCCATTTGCAGATATTCAGGGATCTTTTCATGCGGGACACTGCCAACAAATTCAATCTCTGAATGATTTATTTTGTTTGAGTTTATCAGCATCTGAGAGAAATTCTTCAGGCGTTTTTCCTCTTCACCTTCACCCACAATGGTAAGTTTTATGTTTTTAATTCTTTCTTTAATCATCGGTATTGCTTGTAAGAGATATCTAACACCTTTTATTTTATGCAGTCTACCAATAAACATCAGATTTATCTTTTCATCATTGTAGGTTTTTTTTCTGTGAAACTTTTTGAGGTTTATTCCTTCTGGTACAATATACACATCTTCTCTCTTTGATAACCTTATAATTTCTTTTTTCATGTTTTCATCTAAAGCTAATACAAAATTAGCATGAGAAACAATAAACTTGAATATGATTCTTGAAAATACATTTTTTCTTTCTGCTTGATAGACATCTGAACCTTTTCCCCAAACAATACAAGGAATACCGAACAGAATTTTTGATAGAATTGCCGATAAACTAGAATATTCAATCATCTGTGATTGAACAACATCAATGTTTTTCAATTGCCTTATTTGTATGAGCAGGGAAATTATAAAGGTGAAAAAGCGTAAAATAGGTAAATCAATAACTTTTATACGTATGATAAAGAAATTGCTTATTCTTTCATTTAAAGCGAGGGGGGCTTTATGCCTTGTAAGAATTATAATTTGATGGTTCTTTGCTAATTCTTCGGCAAGTTGATATGTCCCTATTTCTACTCCTCCATATTCAAGAGGAAGAAAACTATGAATTAATATACCGATTTTCAAACTACCACCAATCTGCTCATAAAGCCTGTCTCGAACAGAAATACAAATGTGATCTCATTATATTAAAGTAGGTTTCATTTAAAATTGATGGTGTGTCCCAAACTTCGTCTGATGCTACGTAATAATTTTCTTTAAATTTTTATAATATCTTATAGAAATTATTCACTTTTAATGGGATATTGATAATCCTCATCCTATCAACTGTGCCTTCTTCTTTGAAATATTGAATCTAGGGTTTAACGATTTAGTTTATGACTTTATAAACACAAAACGCAAGAACTAAGATTAAAGTTCGGTAAACATAAACTTTTAAGAACTTTCTTAACAATGCTCTTTTGGTAATTTAATGATGTATATCTCTTAACAAGATTAAGAAGATAAATTTAGATTTTAATAAACTTCAGATATATCAAGAGAATACGTGGTTTGATGTATGGGGGAAGAACAGAAACCCATTAAATATGAACCGGAGCGATCAATTAAACAAGGGTATATCTCGCTCTGGAAAGAAATGTTCAAGGATACAAGAGAAAGCAAATGGCTAATTCGTCAGCTTTTTTTAAGAGATTTTAAAGCAATGTATAATCAATCACTATTAGGAGTTTTATGGGCAATTATCATACCTCTTATAACACTTGGAACCTTTATTGTTTTGAGAAGTTCGGGATTATTTAGTGTTGGGGCGATAGAGGTACCTTATCCTATCTATGCACTCTTGGGTTTGATATTCTGGCAATTATTTGTCACTGGGATTTTACAGAGCACAAATTCGTTGACAAGCGCGGGCACGATGATTAAAAAAATTAATTTTCCTCGTGAGGCCTTGATCTTCGCATCCTTTGGTAATACAATTGTCTCTTTTCTAATTCAGATAGTGATCGTTTCTATATTATTTAGTATTTATGGATTTGTCCCTAATTGGAAGTTTGTACTGTTTCCGCTCATGGTAATTCCAATATTACTATTGACCTGCGGTTTAGGGTTCATATTTTCAATAATAAATGGTATAATACGAGATTTAGGGCGAATCCTTAGCCTTGGATTAACCTTTTTATTGTTTGTTACTCCTATACTTTACGAAATCCCCGAAAGTGGCGTTGTAGCCACACTAGCCCGTGTCAACCCTTTATTTTATCTTTCGACAGCACCGAGGGATATCGCCCTTACTGGAACAATAAGTTATCCGTTTGGATTTTTCATCTCCTGTGCACTTTCAGTTTTCGTTTTTTTCTTTTGCTGGATGGCCTTTCATCTGACTGAAACTAGAATAGCGGAGAGGATTTAGGAACTATGATATTGCGAGAAAAAAATGCGTTTACATCAGTTGGGGACGAGGTTGTTATTAGAGTGGAAAATGTATCAAAGAAGTTTTCTAAGTCTCTCAAGAGGTCTATGATCTATGGCATTAAGGATACCATTAAAAATATTTTTAAGTCGTCCGCGAAACCTGATATACTCAGAAAAGGTGAATTCTGGGCAGTAAATAATATTTCATTTGAATTAAAAATGGGAGAATGTTTCGGCATTATAGGTCCAAATGGTTCAGGTAAAACAACGCTATTATCAATGTTGAACGGGATTTTTATGCCTGATACAGGCACGATAACAATAAAAGGAAAAACAGGCGCGTTAATAGCTGTTGGAGCGGGATTTCATCCCATGCTAACAGGTAGGGAAAATATTTACATTAAAGGTGCCATTATGGGAATGAGCAAAGCTGAACTTGACTCGAAATTTGATACCATAGTTGAATTTGCTGACATAGGCGATTTTCTTGATATGCCCGTAAAAAACTATAGTTCTGGGATGTTTGTAAGACTAGGTTTCTCTGTTGCAGTACATTGTGAACCGGAAATTCTTTTGATAGATGAAGTACTTTCTGTCGGTGATTTGTCTTTTCAAAATAAATGTCTCCAGCGTCTTGATGAACTTAGGGAGAAAACGAATGCTGTGGTGCTTGTTAGTCATAATCTGGAACATGTAAGGACTTTATGCGATAGAGTATTGGTATTAAATAGTGGAAAGCCTGTGTTTTTAGGAACGTCAACTCAAGCCATCCAAAAATATGAGGAAATCACTCGCGATAAACGATTGAAAAATTTGGAGAGGACTGGTGGACTTAGCAGGTATTTATTTTACTCATCTGGAGACATTGAATTTCTAGAAGGGGGGATAATGAATGAGTTAGGAAAACAAATTGACGCAATATCAATAGATGATGACGTAATCACATTCATAAGATTTCGAGTAAAAAACTCCATAGACACAGCCATAATAGCTATCTCTATATTGAACACGCGGCATACACTATGTATTTGGCAGTTCAGTAATGACAAAGATCCGACTAAATTCTACAAATTTGATAGGGGAGAATATCTTGTAAAGGCGAAATTCAAGAAACCAAGGTTGGCCCCAGGAGTTTACACGATTTCCTATTCCATAAGGGATCAAAAAAGCGGAGAGATATATGAGAAGAATATAGGGTTTGTTGCTCCATTTAAAGTAACCGGCAAAGCGTTTGAGCGTAGCGTAATTTATGTAGAAAGCGAATGGGATGTAGAAAAGATTAAGATGAACTGATGAAGAAGAAATAACTTTATTCGTTTTGAGAAGAAACAAGCTGTAATGAATGGAGTCTTAGTATGAAAAAATTAACGTCTTACGATTTTTACATAGTCATAAGATCTGCAAATGAAAGGTCTTTACCTCTTTGTCTGAAATCGGTTAGGTCTCTAGGTGTGGATTTTGAGGTCATTAACATAAATCCTTTTTGGAAAGCAGTGATTAAAACATTTAAAATTGGAATCAAAAGAGGGAGAAGATTTACAGTTGGATTAGATGCAGATATTGTCTTATATAAAAACGCAATTGACACTTTCATTAGAGTTATCACCAAAACGCCAAGATATTGGAAATATGATTTTGGCCTAAAAGATCGATTTTATCCTAATAAAATATGGGGAGTGCATGTCTATGAGACGAGGGCTCTTCCAATTGCACTTGAGAATTTACCAAAGAATATCCAAATAATCTCAAAGCCAGAACGTCGATTTTGTTTCGAACTCAGGAAGAAAGAATACAACGACATTAACGTTCCTGATATAGTCGGAGAACATGGTTATAATCAATATTACAGAGATATTTTCAATCGTTTCTTTCATAGAGCGATCAGGAATCCACGTCATAAGAAAAAAATTTTCAAAATTACTGATAATAATGAAAACGACACTGGTTACAATCAAAATTATTACAGGAATCTCCCCAACCGCGTCTTTAATAGAGTCGTTAAAAAACCATATCTTGAGAAAATAATTTTCAAGAACCTTGATAATCTTAAAACTGACCCAGAACTAATGATGGCATACTTAGGTTGGCAAGAAGGAGAATCTTTTCTTTACAAATATAAATTGAAAATGATGATGAAGAGATTACTTCTCCTAGGTAGAAAATTAAGTAAGGACGTATTTCTCCCAATGGACTTTAAGAAACAGAAAGACATCAAAAAATATCTTAAGAGATATGGATTAAAAGAACTAGAACCTTTGAATTGAGATAATTAATTTTTAATTAAATAAGAGTAGAAAAAGAATGCGTGAACCAATTTGTGTTGAAAGACCATGAAAATTCATATATACTATGGTTTCAGGGAAGGCGCATGGGGAGGAGCGAATCAATTTTTGAAATATTTGAAAAATTATTTAATTTCACAGGATTTGTATGAGGAAGATCCGTTAAAGGCTTCCGTGATATTATTTAATAGTTATCCGTTTAGGGAAGAGTGGAGGTTTAAAAGATTATTGAAGATTAAACGTGATAATAAGATCATAATTCATCGAGTAGATGGACCTATTTCGATAGTCAGAGGACATGGAAAGTGGAAATATATCGATGAAATAATTTATAAATTTAATAAATTAGCTGCTGATGGTACTATTTTTCAAAGTAGATGGTCTATGATAAATAATAAACACATTGGAATGAAATCAAATGATTACGAAACAATATTACTTAATGGAACTGACCCGTCTGTTTTTAGTTATACAAAGTCTTTGATTGGAGAAAAAGTTAAACTGGTATGTTCAAGTTGGTCTTCTAATTGGAATAAGGGATTTAAACTATACAAATATCTAGATGAAAATTTGGATTTTTCCAAGTTTGAAATGTGTTTTATTGGTAATTCACCTATAAAGTTCAAAAACATAAAATATGTTAAACCATTGCCTCCTAAAAGCATTGCAAAAAAACTAAGGAATTATAATATTTATATTACGGCTAGTGTAAACGATCCATGTTCAAATTCACTAATAGAAGCGATATCTGTTGGATTGCCAATAATTGCAATAAATAGTGGAGGAAATCCAGAAATATTAGAAAGAACAAATTCAGGTTTACTATTTAATAGTGAAAATGATGCTATTGAGAAGATCGAAGATTTGGTAAAAAATTATTCGGAAATAGTCAAAAAAATTAAACCCCTTACTATTGATGACGTTGGAAAAAAATATGTGGAATTTAGTGAAAATTTAGAACCACGGAAGAAAATATCTACTGGAGATGTTTTTAGGTTTATGAACTTTTTTTACTTCAAGAAAATAATAAGTGGAGAGACAAAATGGATACGGAAATGTTGTATGAACTTAAAGATAAAATTCTTATGTTTTTGCAGAAGATGAAAGGCAAAAATGGATTCTATAGATATTCTCTCTCTGGAGATTTATATGATGAGAATATACACTGGGGGCTTGGAAATTCTATTTTTGCACTTAGATTATACTATATGATAAATTCTCTTGAAAATAAAGACTTAAATGATATATATAATGTTGTTATTTCATACCAAAGACCAAATGGATACATATATGACGATTATCTACACAGAAAAACACTTTCTATGGGAAAGATACTTTCTTCAATAAAAAATCTTCGATTAAGAAATTTATTCCGAGAAAAAGAAAAAAGAGCTGAAACAAGACAGTCCTTCTCCTCGCTCTTTATGATACGCAAAAAACCTCCCATTCCCTTTTATGATTTTCCAAAATCAGAAGCATCGATAGAAAAATATCTTTCTACCTTAAATTGGAATAAGCCTTGGGATGCAGGCAGTCATTTTAGTATTTTAATTTTCTTTTTGTTTAATATGAAGAGGTTCTATCCTAGATATTTTGACTATGATGCAAATGAACTAATTAATTATGCCCTTGGATGGATAAATGAAATTCAAAATGATGATGGAAGCTGGTATATTGGTAATACAACCTCGAATCAAAAAATAAATGGTGCTATGAAAATACTAACGGGATTGAATGTAACGAGTGAGCCGATTAATAACCCCGAGAAACTTATAGATTTATCTCTTAGGACGATAAATGATAGTCAGGCCTGCGATAACTTCAATATTGTCTATGTTCTTTACAACTGTTCAAAACAAATTAACTTCGCGTATAGGCAGGACGAAATTGAAAGATTTTTTGAGGATAGGCTAAGATTATACCAGAAATATTATTTTAAAGATATCGGGGGATTTTCTTTTCATCCAAATAAATCAAATGAATCTTATTATGGTGCGAAAATAACAAAAGGATTATGCGAACCCGATATCCACGGAACAATGTTATTTACATGGGGCATAAGCTTAATCTCAGAAGTTCTGGGTATTAATAAAGAGATAGGTTTAAAACCCTTTATCCCATAGGCATTTCTCAATATAATTGGCTAGAATATCTGAAACTAGGACAATCAAAACACTATTAATTAAGCTTTGGGGAGAAATGGGATTGAATATATGATGCAATAGGATCGAAAAGTGAAAAAACCATCGCAAACATAAAGATTACGTCAAAAAAAAACGACCGAAAAAATGACTAAAATGTCAATGCATTGAAGTGAAAAGAACTATGAAAAAGATCTACAACTACTTTTTTTCTCGATTTAAAAGGCCTCATACTATATTGTACTACATTATAGAATCAGCGGACTGGGTGATCAGATGGATCGGCAACGAAATATCAGAAAAAATGAACAGTCAAAAACTTTTAAAGACCATAGCAACCAATACCCACGCTTGTATTCATAATCAGATAATCCATTTTGGCAGTAGAAATTTCTTGCTAAGGAATTCTTGGAGAACTGTTGACTCAAGCAACAAGATTGTGTTAAGTTGGTATCATGGTTCAGAGAAAGACAAGACGCCGTCAAATCTGGCGATGATAAAAACTTTACCTGAAGCTTGTGAAAAGGTTGATGTGATCCATACAGCATGCAAAATATCGAGAGAGAAATTGATAAATTGGGGCGTTCCAGAAGAAAAGATTGTACTTATCCCTTTTGGAGTTAATCTGGAAATTTTCAAACATGTGTCAGTAGCACAGAAAAACAAAATCAGAAAAACTCTTGGCTTACCACAAGACAAGATTGTTATAGGATCTTTCCAGAAAGATGGATTAGGATGGGGAGAGGGGCTGGAGCCGAAATTAGTGAAGGGCCCTGATATCTTTGTAGAAGTTGTTGATAGGTTATATAGAGACTATGATATAATAGCTTTTATTCTTGGCCCTGCAAGAGGTTACGTAAAAAGAGAGTTAGAGAAAAGAGGAGTCCCATATCTACATGATTCTACTAGTGGTTGGAGTATGACATCAAAATTCTATCATGCTTTAGATTTGTACTTGGTGACATCTAGAGAAGAAGGTGGTCCACTGGCAATATTAGAAGCAATGGCTACTGGAGTACCATTAGTGAGTACAAAGGTTGGCATGTCACCAGACGTTATAATAGATGGATATAATGGCCTCCTGAGTGAATTAGAGGATGTGCATATGTTGGTAAGAAAAGCGACAAGTATAATAGAAGATAAAGAGTTAGCCTATCAATTAGTAGCGAATGGACTGAAAACTGTCAAGAATTATTCATGGGAGAAGATATGTAGGCGTCATTACGAAGAAATCTATTCAAGGTTTATCACAACGTAATATTGGAAAAAGACACAATGAAGTCTTATGTCTAATGAATATACAAAAATGACAAAAGAAGTTAGAAAGTGCATAACAAGTAATACAAATAGTAGTGATTAAGATAGAGGAGAAAATGTATGAATGTCAACAATGGATCAAAAAAGCATACTGTGGAAATAGAGCCACATCTTGATTGGTCTAAATATAAAACAAATTTTCTTGACTCTTTGAGAAGTAAACCTATAAGAGAACTGTTGAAAAAGAAAATTATAGCATATATTGTAAACGAAGGTTTCTCTAAAATAATGGAAATTGGTTTTGGGAGTGGATATGAGTATAAGCGTTTAAGAGACGATTTAAAAAGATATAATGCCAAATACATAGGTGTCGATTATACTCTCAAGTTTGTTGAAGAGGCGAGAAAAAAGTATCCCAAAATCGATTGGTTTCAGGGAGATATCAGAAGTTTAGATTTTGAAGATAATGCAGTTGATTTAATTTTTGCCTATCATGTTTTAGAACACCAAAAAGGTTTACCAGACGTTAGAAAAGCAATTAAGGAAATGTGCCGAGTAGCAAAAGAGAAAGTAATAATTATTTGGTTTAAAGCCCCCTCAATAGTTGATAAAACAAGCCACTGGAGAGATGGCAATTTTTTTGTTTATAAATATAGTGCCGCAGATATTTGGAGGATAGTCTTAGAAACTGATTTTATTGTAAAAGAAATTTTATGGGAGAATCCCTGGCAAAATACTGTTTGGACTCTTGAAAAAAAGAAGAAACCTGAAGAAATCTACTGAAAAATAAAAAAGTTTCCTGAAAGCTTTCATAAAGAATTTGGAGATGAGTAAATTCAGGTTATCATTATACCGACTCGTAAAACCTGTAGGCGACCCAATATGAAAAACTATGAATTTGTCAAAATGCCCTGCACTCCGAACACTGTTGGAGTAAGAACTCCAAATGGTATAACTGAATTGTATGGAATATGGCCATTAATCGACGAAAATTTGCGTTTTCTTAACATCATTGCTGTTGGTCATAAGAGTGGCATACATGACAAAGTTCACCTTCCTTTAACAAAAAAATTGTTTCCAACAGCAAAGTATATTTTCAACTGCCAAAGTGGTCCTTATCTAGTTTCACATTACAATGAGGTTCTTGAGTTCTTTGATGGACATATGACATTGGATTATGACCGTTCAAATTCCAAATCTCTTTACATGAGCCATTCAATGATGGTAAGAAGCATGCCCTTCGAAAATCTTTTCTGGGAACCCCAAAAAGTAAAGAAATGGGATTTCAGCATTCTCACTAGAGTTGGAGACAATAATGCGAAGAGGTGGGATCGATGCATAAGGATTGTGGACAAACTATGCTCTAATGGTTTAACTGGCCTAGTATTTACGCAAAGAGATGATTTTTCAAAAGTATTAAGATCAAGGTTTTCAAAAGAGAGAATTTTTAAGAAATACGTAGAAGCTGGACTTTTATATCTTTCTAGTTATATAGATCATCACAAATTTCACAAACTGCAGAGCATGGCACGAGTAAGTATTTTTCCGAATACTTGTGATGCATTTCCTAAGAATATTATTGAAAATGTACTTGCAGACAAGATGGTGGTCATAAGTAGAGATCTTTTATATGGAAAATCCGTTATTACACCGGAATTTGGAGAATGCTTAGATTTCGACTCACGTTCATCCTTAGAGAGATGTTTAGAAATTGTAGAAAAAGAAAAGATGAGAAAAAGTCCTCTCAATAATCGACAAAAATGGTTAAAAAAATATAGCTTTGGCCCATTGGCAGCACTCTGGGCTGAAGAGTTAAATGCGAAATTTAATACAGACAGCAAACTTGCTTTCTTTATGAATCATATTGAACGAATAAAAAAAATGAACTCAATTTTAGCCTAAGAGACTCTATTTTCTAGCTATTGAGACTTTTTAGAAACTCGCCTAATAGCATAGGATATATTGGTGAGATTTATTATGAGAATTACGGACACCACGCTAACTTTGTTTTTCACTCGAAACATGAGTTTGAAGGAGTGGTCGGACATCGGTATTATTGAACGAGAACTTTTGATATACAAGAAACTCTCGATGCATCTGAAGAAAGTCAATATAGTAACATATGGAGGCCGCAAAGACAAATTTTATTCTAGAAAACTTGGGGCTATTAATGTTTTGCCAGTGACATGGCACACTAGGACAACTACCATTCTTCATTTATTGATGAAATATTATCCTGAAATTAAGAACTCAAGTATATTAAAGACAAATCAGATTTCAGGTTCTGAAATTCCTTTATGGTTCAAAAAGAAATTCGGGAAAAAATTAATCGTGCGGTGCGGCTATTTATATGCTCAATTCACATTCAAACTGACAAAAGACGAGGCAACGCGTAAGAAGGCCTATAGGTTAGAACGTGATGCTTTCTCATTTGCTGACGTGGGGATCGTATCATCTCTCAGGGATCGCGAATATGTCTTAGCAGAATATAGGATTAAGCCTGAGAAAATAAAGGTTATACCAAATTATGTAGCGACTGATATTTTTAGACCGATTCCATCAATCCAAAAAAACTACGATTTAGTTTATGTTGGAAGAGGTGGAGCCCAAAAAAACTTAGAGAATCTATTAAAAGCGATAAAATATCTCAAAACAGAAAAGCATATACCATCATTGTTGATGATAGGAAACTGCTGTTATGATAGTAAGATCAAGCGAATGATAGATAAATATGAGTTAGATGTGGCATTAAATGGTATTATCCCAAATTTTAAACTTCCCCAGATAATTAATCAAGCTAGGATTTTCGTTCTTCCTTCATACTTTGAGGGTCACCCTAAAGCATTGCTTGAAGCTATGAGTTGTGGAATACCATGTCTTGGAACTAATGTTACTGGAATAAAGAACGATATTGAACATTTGGTCACGGGTTATTTGTCCGAGACTGATTTTAAAAGCATTGCAGACTCAATAGGCACACTTTTGTCTGATGAATCACTTCAATTCAAACTTGGCAGAAGAGCACGAAATTATATCTTAAAAAATTATTCGCTAGATAAGATATTACAAATGGAACTTGAAGTCATAGGAGAGGTACTTGCCTCATGAATCTACATAAAATCTTGTTTAGACCTGTAATGTCCCCTTTAAGCAAATTATCGCTAGAAAAAATGGTATCAATAATTATGCTTATTCTTCAAGAATTGGCATTTTAAGAACATATGCATACCAGATATCATATTTGTTTCATTGAAAATATAGCTAATGGCAACATATTTTAGACGTTGTTTGCGGAAATAGCTTTTTAGTGAAATAATATAGTTGCTAACAAGAGGATCTAGATTATTTGGATAGATCTAAATAGAAATTTGGGTTGTAGTAAAATCAATATAAGGGATCTAAAACATGATAAATGAATCAAAAATCAGTGTAGTAATGTCGGTCTTCAACGGAGAAAAATATCTTGGTGAAGCTGTTGATAGCATCCTAAATCAAACCTTCAAAGATTTTGAATTCATTGTCATAAATGATGGCTCTACCGATGGCACACGAGAGATTCTTGAGTCATATAATGATTCACGTATTGTTTTAATTCACCAAGAAAACATAGGGTTAACAAAATCCTTAAATAAAGGGATCGCACTGGCAAAAGGAGAATATATTGCACGCCAGGATGCCGATGATATTTCAATGCCCGAAAGACTTGAAAAACAGATCGAATTCTTAGAAAATCATAAAAATATTGTTCTCCTTGGCACTGCAATAAAATGTATTGACATTAATGGAGTTCATCTCAAAACAGTTAAATACCCACATGACTATACTTCCATCCGGAAGGCCATAAATCGATTTAATTGCTTTTATCATGGTTCAGTAATTTTTAAACGGCACTGTTTTCTTGAACTAGGAGGTTATCGGGAATTTTTCATAAAATCACAAGATTACGACTTGTGGCTGAGGTTTGTAGAAAAATTTGAGGCTGCAAATTTATCACTTCCTCTATATAAATACCGTTTCAGCCGCACTTCTTTTGCGTTTAATAACCTTGTTTCCAAAAAAAGAATGGCAAAATTCGCAAGACAATTGAATAACACAAGAAAGAGTGAGGTTAATAAGCAAAGTCTCATTCAAGATTTAAAGATTTTTTTTAAATCTCCATTATCATTAGCAGAAAAAAAAGATATACTTCAAATCTACAATCACTGGGCTGAATTGTTGTTAGTAAATAATATTAAAAAAGAAGCCTTTCTACTGCTTGATGACTCTTTTGAAAATCTCCCTTCTTACCTATACAAATTTCTCTTTAGAATTGTTAAGTTTACTCGCTCATCGTTTCTCCTCAGGATGCTTATAAAATTGATTAAAATGTTTTTGATATTGCCAACTCCAAGTTTTTACATATATCTTGTCTAAAGATACCTAGAATTCATGGGGGTTGTTCGGATGTGTAGTTAGTCGAACAATTCCTGTTTAGGGTAAGAATGAATAACGCAAGTATATAATGTGGCTCTACTAAATTTAATCTTTTTCGCCTGAAAGTCTCTCTTTATTGCTATGCTTAAATCTCGATTATATGAACGTAAATCAAATTTTCTCTGCTTTAAATGTAAAAAATCCCTATGAAGGTCAAAAAAGTATTTATGGTGTACAGCATTACAGCTTTTACCTCCGAGAACAAACGTATAACAATTAGAAAAATCTGAATATAATGAGAGCATTCTGTTAATAGCCTGAAGAGTGTATTGTCGATAACCATGAACTCCATATGATCTTAAGGCCGATACAGGAGGTACAATGTGGATTTGTATGCAGGTATTATGATTACGTTTTATTGAATCTCTTAATATAGCAAATAATTGAAGATCATTTCTATAGTGTTCTAAAAAGAAATTACTAATGATTAAATTTGTTTTTTTTGGTATCTGTTTAATATTTTCAACATTGGCATTGATGACATTAAAACGAGAGTCTACTGCTCTCAATTTCTCCCATACCGCATAATTTTCCTCATATCCATTGTCGATTCCAACATATTGTGAAACCTTTTGCGTCAAATTATCAATCCACTTAAAAAGTAAGCCATTTCCGCAACCTAGTTCAAGGACATGGAGACTGTCAAGCTCTGTCACAACTTTTTCCCAAGGGAAATAATTCAAAAAAAATCTAGCCATAAGACGCATAGGCGATGCGCGATCTACTTTCTTCTTTGACGGGTATTCATAACATTCTGGAATAAAGCGACGCACATCTACTGCATGGTTATAAGAACGTGAAATAATATGATTGCTAATAAGATTAAACGTTATAAAAAAAAGCTTCTCTATTTTTCCATGGATATAACAACCGTCTTTGTAAAAACAACGTGTATTCAATCCATCACGTCCATGACTTGATCTAATCCTATCTTTCAAAAGATGAAAGTTTATACCTATAATAGACACTGAAATCTGGATTTACCATTCTCCAAATTTCAATAATCCAACTGTCAGCCCTATCAATCATTACCAGAAGTTCCTCAAAATGAGGTCTATTTTCTTCTGTTGCAGTCCCGTCGAGATCAGGAGTTACAATCATAATTCTACCACCGAGCTTTAGAATGTGCAGCAATTCTTTTAAGGCCGTCTTCATTCAAGGCCGCATTCTTGTTCTTAAAGGCAAGATTTTTAGTTTTTTATATTCGTTTGGATATCTTACAACTTATTCGTGCCTATGTTATCTCATCCATTGAAGTATAGTTTTAATTTCGTGAATTCCATCGTACGCAAACTATCACATATTCAGATTGTATAGTAAACTATGTCACTTTAAACTCCTTTACTTAATAAACAAACTCCCTAAAGAATGGATTGTAAAATTGGTTTGCAAATGTGTTCAATGCGATCAACTTCCTAACAGATTTACGCACAAACTCGCTAAAGATCAATTCCTAATCATTATATATTCAAAGGTAAGTTTGAAATTTTTAATATGCATATCATAACTCATTTCACTAGGGATGGTGATAAACAAAAGCTCAATAGTAATTCATACTAAGAAGTATCTAAAACATGGTTATTTCCCATTTCAGCAAACCCCCCCCCCCCAATTTATATCTGACAAGTCTGAATCGGAGAACTGGCAATTTTCTAATTTGTTATATCTGAGAACATTTCTTTTACCTGATTCTGCCGAAAACTAAGGTTTAAATACAAATGTTACTATTTAAGAGCGATTTACAGATATTAAAACATTTTATAAAGGATTTTCCGAAAAATTTGGTGGAAAATAACGAGCTTAGTTGGTGAACTTATGCAGAGGGAGCTGAAAGAATTGCAGAATATATATTTGAAGTATTTAGAAGAAGGAAAAATACCTCTACCAAGGATAATCCATGTGGAAACTAGGTCTAAATGTAATGGGTTCTGCAGTTTCTGTCCCGCTTCAATTAACTCTGATAAGCGTAAGGATCTTTATATGCCAGATGAACTTATTGAAAAGGTTATCGAAGAATTGAGTGAGTTAGATTACCCTAATCGGTTATCATTTTATAATAACAATGAGCCTTTTTTAGATAAGCGGATATTCGAAATTGTTAAATTAACTAGGGCGAAACTGCCTAAAGCATATTTAGAATTAAAGTCAAATGGTACAGTATTAACGACCCAAAAAATCATTAGAATATTCAATGCCGGACTCGATATGCTTTACATTAATGATTATTCAAATAATAACCAGTTTAGGAAAAACGTCAAACAAATAATTGAAGATCTAAAACAGATAAGACGTTTTAAGGGTCATTTAGAGGAAAATCAGTATTTCAGCAGAATTAAAATTAAACTTAGAGATTTAAATGCTGTTTTAGGAACCAGAGCAGGAACAAGTCCCAACAAGCCATACAAGAAACCTCCCATGCAAAAAGTATGTTTTCGTTCTTTTGAGATGATGGTCATAAATCCCGAGGGTGATGTTACTGTTTGTAGTGAAGATTTTTATCACAGTATAAACATGGGGAATATCAAAAAACAAACTTTATTTGAAATTTGGACATCTAAGGAATGGAATAATCTCAGGGGCAAATTAATTATTGGTGACCGTTTATGTACAGATGCTTGCTCAAAATGTGACTTTATGGGTTTTTCTCGTGAAATATTAAAGGAACACGAACTTTACAAAAAATATTCTAAGTTAGGAAAATTAAAAGCGTTTTATGATTCCTTATTCAATTAAATATTGAAACTGAGTGAGTATGTCGCAAAAAATATTATTTGCAGTAATAGGTACATCCGGCATAGCCTCAGACCATATAAGAGCTCTACAAAATTCTCCTAAGGCTGATGTAGTTTTCATTTACAGTCGAGATATTGACAGATCCATGCAATTTGCAGAGGGTTTTGGGTTGACCCCTGTCAAGTTATATGAGGAGATTTTAAATGATAAAACAATCGACGCCGTAGATATTGTGACAGAACCTAGCAGACATGCTAAACTTGCATTAGAAGCTATAAAATATGGGAAACATGTTTTAATTGAGAAACCGTTAGACACCGATATCACATTAGCTGAAAAATTGATGGTAGAGGCTGAAAAATCCCCCAAAATAACAAGCGTAATATCACAAAAGCGTTTTGAACCAACTATAAAGTCCATGAAAGAAGAACTTGAAAGAGGGTCAATAGGACGACCATATTTAGCAGAAGTTAAATTATTGTGGGAAAGAACCAACGAATATTATCGTCACGGTAACGGATGGAGGAGTACTTTAGGCAACGTCTTAATCAATCAGGCTATACATTGGATCGATATTGGGCTCTGGTTTTTTGGTCTCCCAAATAAAGTGCAATCATTAACTACAAAAGTTAAAGAAAGCATATCTTGTTATGATACTGCAATATGCTGCCTGAAATTTACCAGAAATGTTTTGTTTAATCTAGTTTGCTCTACTGCTGTTCAGAAGAGTCAACCAGAAGAATTCAGAATATATGGAACAAAAGGTATCCTCGATTATAATGTGCGAAAGAACTCAAAGTTAAGGAACAAATTCTCCATACTAAATAAGGCAATCAGTTTTCTAAATCCGATTAAAAGTCCTCTCCAATGCCAGATAGATGAGTTTGTCGATTCAATAATCAGTAAAAAATCTCCATTGGTTTCTGTTAAAGATGCTTATGCTGCCTTGAAAATAGCAAAAATTTGCGAAGAAGAGAACGTAGCAAAGAAATAAAAGGACTGAAATATAAAAAAATAACAATTTTTAAAGCCCTTAAAGAAGTTTTTGAAATCAATATTATCATTTACTAATGAAAACCAACTGAATCGATTTATCGAGTGAAATAAACTACGGAAATCAATTTAAAATGTAAATCATCATTTTCTTAGATTTCTAAGTTCACTTAAAGCGCTATTGGGATTTTTCATCGTATTCAGTACGCCTTGCTTCCATCATTTTTATCATATCTGATAAAAATCCAAAGAGGACTAACTGAAGACTTGAAATGATAAGTGTGGCTACCAAGACTACAGAACCTATCCCGAAAAGCCTTCCTGTTCTTAATGTTTCAAATAATACATAAAGACCATAAATCAATCCAGTTAAGAAAAATACGAGTCCGGTAAAACTGAATAAGTAAATACCTCTATGAAAATAGAGTTTCCTTTGTGTTCCACGAAAGAGTATAGTAAGTACTCTTAAGATGTATTTAGGCAGATTAATATAGGACTTCCTTGTCCCATAAATAGTTTTAACTGGAACGAATTTAACTTGCACTCCCTTTACACTGCATTCGATCAGGATGTCATTTGGAATTCCCCAGCGATCTGAAAGAAATTCCAGATTAATCCTTTTTAGCGCATCTCTCGAAATTGCTGTATATCCACATTGAGAGTCCTTAACGTCATAATCTGTAATTGCACTTGTTAAAAAACTGAGAAATCTATTTCCAATATATCTAAAATGTGGCATTCCCTTTTCTACTGGACGTCCACTCAGTCTCTCTCCAACCACATAATCAGCATCTCCTCTTACAATAGGTTCAATAACTGTGGAAATTTCCGTTGGATCATGTTGACCATCACCTGCAACTACTATGGCAATATCGTCATTATTTCGTAGTGCTTCTTTGTAACCTGTTTTAATACTTGCGCCAACACCTCTATTCTTTACATGACGAATAACGGAAGTAGCACCTGCTGCCAAGGCTTCTCCTGCAGTATTATCTGTGCTATGGTCATCTATGACAATGATGTCTTGAACGATATCTTTAGGTATCTTCTTTACCACTTTGCCAATTCTGCCTTCTTCATTGTATGCAGGAATGGCTACTGCAATTTTTAGACGTCTTTGTGATGTCATAACCTTTTGAAATTCCTTTGCCACAAGTTCTTTCTCTGGCGCTCTCTTTTTTCTATAAATTAATCTTTTAACCCCGCCTGCTAGGAACAGTACGACGCCTACAATAAATGAAATCCAAGCTACTGCAGCAAAATATGCTAAAAAGCCAAATGAACTAAGATAAAGGAGTGGCCAAGTAAGTAAAAAGTTCAGATAACCAAAATAAAATTGAATGTGACTAAGAATGAAGAAGAGTATAGCGGCAAGTCCAAAAATAATGATACATATAATTGAAAGCATAAATGCAATGATACTTAAAAACCATAATTTTGACATTTAGCTAACCCTTTCTATTCAACTCTCCTGTCATACTCACATATTCGTGACCCACTTAACTCCTTAGCACTAATTTAAGTGTTTTGTAAAGAATTCTGAAAATAACGGTTTATACCTCTAAAACTTCATGTGAGTTACATAAGACTTCTTCTACGTGCTGAATTCGAATATTATCATACCTGCAGTTCTATAAATTTCTTTAAAATAGTTATTTGCCTTAATTAGTTGCGCAACGGCGTCGATTTCCAAGACGATATAGTTAATGTTATTTTGAGAGCAAAATATTGCCAGTTCTGATGGAGCAAGATCATAAAGGCTTTGGTTTAAGATAATGCTTCTAGGATATAAAATAGAATAATATGGATGAGAATCTTCGCTTAATACCAAGATTACTGCATTTTCAGGGGAATTATCACATAGCCAAAGAGCAGCCGCTACATCTTCAGATCTGTGATACCTAGAAATGGTTGTATGGTATCCTACTACCATTCCAAAATAAATCTGATACACTAAACACATTACAATAAAAAAGTGAAGCATGTAAGATTTTATATTGCCTTTTTGATTTAGAGGCGTTAAAACCTTACCGAATGCTTTTATCGTACTCCATAAACCTTGTGCGGCTAAAGTAGACGCAAAAACAGAGAAAACGGGATAAATCCTTATGTTCATCCACCAATATGGTAAATTGATAAAGTTAATTAGAATGAATGAATATAAAAAACACATTGGATAAAACATTCGTTCAGATGAGCGATTTAAAAGAAAATAGATTACTCCAATAAATGAGAACGCTAAACTATAGCCAAATGTCCAGTATGAATTTGTGTAAGAATTATGAAAAAACGAAATATTTGCACTAAAGGTACTAGATAAAATATAACTCAAAATTGTTTGAGTAAAATTCGGCAGAAGTAAACCTGCACTAATTATTGATAAAACTGTCATAACTGAAATTCTATAAGGTTTAGTTAATACAATATAAAGAAGCGCTGGTACTACAACTGGTCCAAAACAACTAAAGCTGATTAACCCTAACCCTAGTATGGTCAGCAGTCCAAGAATTTCTGCTTTCAGATCTTTTTCGATAATAAATAGGGCTAAAACTGCAATTAGAAACAATCCAACTGATTCTGTAATATAGATTTTCCCCCTCCAAATTACTAATTGTGAGGTCCCATAAACAAGGACTGAGTAGATAGCGAACTTATCTGAATTAAGAAGTTTTTTGGAAGCAGTATATACCCCTAGACATTGTAAAAAATATAGAAATGTCCCTATATAAAATACTATATAATAAGAATTTATCAAATTAGGCAGAATCATCAATGCTAAAAAATATGCCGCTCCACGTGGGAACCATCCCAAATAGTCATACTCCCAAGATCCAGTTTCGGCTTGAATATGCCCAGTTACCGCTATCTTCTTACTTTCAATGAGCCAGAACCATGGATCCCTCGCAGGCAAAACGATGCTCTTTAATAAATCATTTAATATGAAAAATACAATGAAGCATAAAACTAATAGTAGAAGTACATTCGATGTATTTATTTTACTAACTTTTAATTTGATAAGTAGATCTTTCCCTACATCCCTTTTGAGTTTATGTCTTACATTTTTTAATAAATGAAAAATATCTTTGTGATAAAGTAGAATTACAAGACATGGAAATGGTAGAATGGATGTTGTCAACGTTACTAAGTTAATGATTAAAAATTCATCTAGAAGATAACTAACTATTACTAAATAACTGATTCCTATCCCTATTGCTAGAATAAATAGTTCTAGGGTTTCGTATCTTTTGAGATCTCGATATAAAATGCTCAATATAGAAAGTCCTGGAATAGTTGTGATGCCTATAAACCAAACAAGAAGTAATATGATATTAATCAAACTTGAACCTCTTTAATGCCGTATCAAATCCAGTTTACAGACTTTTTCCATGCAGACGAGAAGAATCCGCAAGTTTGCACATCTTCCTTCATAAATTGGTTTTAAATATTTCCTCTTTCAACCTAAAGAGGATTTTTCTAACTTTTGATACGATTTAAAATATCGAGAATTAACAGTATCAAACAAAATAACAAATCTTCACGTTTTTGTAAAGATAAATAGTTGTCCAATAGCATTCTGGTTTCTTCTTTTTAATGTTTCATCCATTAGACATTCATTAAGGTATATTAAATGTGTACTATGGTATTTTTTTCTTGTATAAAGAAATAATGCAAAAGTTGTTTTTTTTCCTTCTAAGAAAATAGAGAGTTCCAATTCGACATATAATTCAGCAAACTGCTTGAATATTGTCTCCTATTAAGTCAAATATCGTGTATTATGCCTCTAATGAATCCAAGAGACCAGCCAAAAAATTCTACAACAAAGATGAGCACTAAAAATAAAAAAAACTTACGATTTAGATTATTTTGAATAACTAAATGTGTTGAAAACGCCAAAATTACAAGGAAATAAGTCATAATCGCGCCTAAAACTACGATGAAAAGAATGTGCCAATTAAATGCCAATACTATTAGTATTATTATTGAAATCAATTCTAAAGAGGGGAGTATGTGTATCCATTCTATTAATTTTGTATTCTTTTTGGCTAATTGAGCTCTTCCTATTGCATATCTGAATATTTGTCTGAAAAATGCTCGTGGTGTAGCTCTATGATAATGAAAAACCTTTGCAGAAGGAATATACAATATTTTGTAGCCTTGTCCCCTAAGTCTTTGATTCAATTCTGCATCTTCTGCCGTTATCAAACTCTCATTAAATAGTCCAATTTCATTGAAGATATCTTTATAATAGGCCGCGTTGCAACCAGGAGCACTCTTAACGTATTTATTTCCTCTTAAGACCTTAGTATGGGTAGACGTACCTCCTCCCAAAGGGGTCGATAATGCAAGTCCAACCGCTTTAGAAAAATTATCTAAGTCTGGCGGGATGGTATTTGGACCCGTTGCGCAAACAATGCCTTTATTTCTATCTAATGCTAAAACCAAATCATCTAACCAATTTTTTTCAACTATGCAATCACCATCTGTAAAGGCAATTATGTCACCTTCTGCAATCTTAATTCCTTCATTACATGCCCCCGCTCGCGTTCCCTTATTCTCATAAATTATCCTTATGTCATATTTGGATGCAATGCGTATAGTATCATCTGTTGAATGTCCATCTACGATTATTACTTCTTTTTTTGAATAATTCAAATTGAATATGGACTTTAAACAATTTTCTATTGTTCTCTCATTATTTTTTGTTGGTAAGATAATGCTCACAAGGGGATTTTTGAAAACATCCACTTTTTTCCAATCCTAAATATTCCAATTAAAGAATCGTTAATACACATTTCCAAAATATTGTTTTCGTTCCGCTACTTATATTTGTAGAAGAATGATCATTTTTCCATAGAATTAAATTCATATATCATCCGTCAGCCCCTTCGGCTCTATTAGGACTCGATTATAACATTACCACATGAATTAGTTTGATATTTGTACCGTTCCTTTCATTATAGACATCTCTTACAGAGTGACTATTTGAATATTAACAGTTACACACCCTAGATGCTCATCTCTATTTACAAAAAGCAATTCCAATATTTCTAAAAATCCAATAGTTCAAGTGATGTCTTTCACAAAAAATTAGAAAAGCATTCTTCAGAAAAGGTAAACTTACAACATCATGCGATGATAGTACTCCATTTTGATTTACATGTTTAAAAGCTATATTATATTCCCAATACATGTGCTCTAATGTATGAAGACTATCATGAAAAAAGAGGTCTATGTGACTTAGCTGATTTAGCAATTTAGGGAGTAACACGGTGCTATCCCCGATAATTAATTCCCACCTATCTAAGGCTGCTTCTCGAACAAGAAAACCTTTAGGCGGCATATTTGGATCATGAGGGAGATCGATACTATATAATTTACCGGATCCGTTTTTCTTTATTGCCTCAAGGATATGAGAACTGGATGCACCGTATAAAGTACCTGTTTCAACGACAATACTTGGCTTTAGTGCCCGGACTAATAAATATAGAGTTTCGCAATCAAAATTGAAAGTTGTGTCACTACTGTGTCCAATCATTTTAATCAATTCAGATTTCTTAGAATCATACCAGGATTTAAATTCCGAATTAAGATATGCGGAATAAAAGGTCTTTGCGTCAACATCAAAATTTGTAGATAAAAACTCTAAGAAATTAGCACGTTCTTTGGTGTCTGGAGTTCTTTGTTCGATTAAAAGTTTATATAATTTTGTAAGCACCTGAGTTGGATACCTGATCGATTTCAATAGTAGTTTATGGTTTTTCATTTTTTTTAACTACTTCCATATTCTAACGTCCCCATATTTACAAGATCTGGGGCGCAAAATATCTTACAGAGATCTATATCAATTTTTTTCAAAATTGTCCATTGTTTTTTAATTCACAAATCACTTTTTATTTTTCGTTTTAAGAGATTATTTCTGACATTAAATCAACATATAATTAGTTTAAAGACTTTTGATAAGAAATCGAAACTAACCACAGAGTACCATGCTTTTTTTCTTCTTACTTTCCTACAAAAAAGAGAAATCGAAGTCGTATAAGTATCTTTAGGAGAACCGATATCTGAAAAATCTTTATAATTCTAAAGAGTAATTTGTAGAGGTTTGATGGATGGTATTTAACTCCTTCAGCCATCAGTGTAAAAGCGTCGTTTTTTTTATGTTGTCTTAACAATAGAAAACTCCAATAGTTATAACGGCGAAATATTGCTTTTTTTTCAAAAGAGGATAATGGTGTTTCCAAGAACTGTTGTAGATCTTTAGTAAGTGCCTTTTCACTAATTCCCTTCTCTCTTGCAAAAGCTAATCGCCTTGCAAATATTCCCATTCTCCTTTGAACAGCAATTTTTTTGTAAGTAAAAGAATGGACGCTTAAACGACGTATATATAAAGGAGTTGATAGATTCGCGGCTTCAAAGTTTTCAACAAATCTCAACCATAGATCGTAATCCTGTGTTGTAAAAAAAATCTCTCTGTAACCTCCCACTTCAAAAAAAGACTGCCGCTTAAATATTACTGAACCATGACAGAAAAGATTATCTTGTTTTATAATTTTCTGGATGGAAGAATAATCACATGGATATTTTCTCGTGTGGATATATGCACCTCTTCCGTCTATAATTTTAACTGCAGTACCAATCAGGGCCAGATTATTATGACTTTCTAAGAATTCGATCTGTTTTTCAAGTCTTTCGGGCATTGAAATATCATCGGCATCCTGGCGTGCAATATATTCTCCTTTTGCCAGTGCGATCCCTTTATTTAAGGATTTTGTTAACCCTATGTTTTCTTGGTGAATTAAAACAATACGTGAATCATTATATGACTCAAGAATCTCTCGTGTGCCATCAGTAGAGCCATCATTTATGACAATGAATTCAAAATCTTTAAAGGTTTGATTTAGGATGCTGGCAATAGCTATACGGAGATATTTTTCGTTGTTGTAGACAGGCATCACTACGCTAACTTTGGGTACATGTTCCATTACTTCTAACCCTTATATTGGTTTTACTACAGCCCAAATTTCTCCCCAGCGAATTTCATACGTTTCTGCCTTTAATTCTGCCCGTTCTAGTTCTTCAAAAAATGTTTCCTGTGTATACTCAATATAATGTGTACGATCCAATCGATAGTCCAGCCCTAGTTCCTTCATCAGGGGCACCCGCCAGTCACGCTCAAAAAGTGGAACTCTTAGAAGATATTTGTCTGAACCAATTCTATTCTTAAGCTGCTTTAGGAATTTAACGCGATGTTCAATGTGTTCTAGAACATTTGACAATATTATTATATCGAATTTTTTGTCTGGTAGATCCGTCAAGGCGTTTCCCACTATGAATGTCAAATTTGGGTGTTTATAGTATTTCTTTGCGAATTCAATATAGTTCTTATTTAAATCAATACCTAACAATTTAACATTCTTCACATTAGTGACAATGTCATACGATAAAAAACCATTTCCACAGCCTAAATCTAAAATGTGGTCGCTATCATTTATATTTTTGATAAAAAAATTATGATATCTAGTAAGCCTATGTTTTACATGTAAGCCGTCTCCATAGCGTTTTGATTCCCGTCCTGTTAACGAATATATTACTCGGTCTAATTGCAACAACAATCTTAGTGAATCAGAGGGCTTTTTTTCTGATGATAGCAATATTTTGATAATAAGTGTGATTACTGATACTTTCTTGTTACTTGATATTTCACCTAATTTGGGTAAACTAGATGCTATTATTCTTAACAAAACTTTAAATGAATTCATGAAGCAAGAACCTCTTTAATGGCTTCAATCTCCATATATAATACATTATCCAAAGAATATTTTGTTAAAATATAATTTCTAGCATTTCTGCCAAGCTTATTCTGAAGCGACTCATCGAACATAAGTGTCTCTATCGTTTCTGCAATACTCTTGAAGTCAGTTTTGCAGAAATAACCTGTTACTAAATGTTCAATATCTTTTCTTATACCTGCAACATTCGTTCCAATACAGGATAAGCCACAACTCATGGCTTCAAGCAATACTTTTTTAGTGAAAAATAATGTCAGTATTGTGTCAATAAGTTTCATAACTAATTACCAACATATTTTTTAAAATTCTCTCTCAGTCTTCAATATCTCGAAACTCATAACTCTATAAAATATGCTACACATTACTCAAACGATTAGAAAAATCAAAAGAACGCTCTTCCTAGTATAATCAATAGCATTCTCGATATTATTCATGAATCTACATTCTTTAAGGTCTTCCACACGGTATATATTGACAAATACTTATCTGCGATTTCATCCAGTTTAGGGATGGAGATCAGTTTTTGAAATAACTTATAATTCCTAGCTAAGCGAAACAACTGTGTCAGAATCTCTTCTTTATTGTTGAATCCAAGTCCTCCGTAGCCCACTAGTTCGGGATGTCCTCCTTCATTTAGGTATAAGGCCGGTAGGCCACATGCTAAAGCTTCGATGAGCGCATTGGAACAAGGATCATTCTTACTGGCAGTTATATATATGTCATGATTGCGCAATATATCTCCTAGCGCTTCTGAAGGCTGAGGAGAAATATTGTGAATATTATCAAATTCAAATGGAGTGTTTCCAACGAAAGTATATTCGAATCTGTCCCAATCTAAATGATCTTCAATCCATTTATATGTTTCGAATCCTTTGCGTAGATTATCTGACCAACTTGTAGAAATTAGGCGAATCTTTCTACGTGAAGAATATGGGATCTTTCCATTACTATGAAAAATTCTGGCATCCACCGCATTTGGAATGATGATAGGTCTTCTTGGAGTATATCCCATTTCAACAGTCTTTTGATAACTCCAATAGGATTGGAACACGGTAAAATCTGCTACCGTATTATTAATCTTAAATACTTTATCATCAAGCCCTTTATCCTTGCCCCTTACCACGACAGTAGGACCATCTACCCTGTGCACCATGCAGATATTACTATAATCCTTTCTTTGTCGATTAAATTTGTCCATGTCAAATGTGAATGAGTTGAGTACACAAATTTTAGAAGTGCTTCCTAGTCTTGTAGAAACTTTCCATCGTTTATTCTCCATTGCTTTTTTCAAAGCCATAAGGAATTGGTTTCCACCTCCCCAAGGCGGCTTATGAAAGGCATGTAAAATTGTTATGACTCCTCGTTTCGTTAATCTATCACGTAAACGACTGAAAAAGGATGCATTTAATCTTATTCTATTCTCTAGTTTATCTAAAGTCTTTGATCGTACTTTTCGACTTGTCAATTCACGATAAATTCGTGTCCAATATCTTCCTACGGCTTCTAGAGTGTGTTCTTCTTTAATTCTTTGATAATTGAGTTCAATAAATTCCGATAAATTGTTTGTTTCAATATCGTTGATTATTAAGGTAATTCCTTCTACCGGGTCTGGGTATATTGTTTTTAAGGCCAGAATATCGGTAGCTTGCCCGACGTTTGTGCTAATTATTTTGCATTTAGCAGTAGCACATTCTATTATAGCTTTTGGACCACCTTCTAGGCGACCGGTTACTAAATATAAATCGACTATGTTATAAAGAAAATTGATGGTTTCTTGAGGAAGCGTATTGATATAAAGGTCATCTTCTTCGACTTCTAGCCTCTTTCCGACATAGACAAAAGGTATTGAATATCGTGAAAGTTGTTTAAATAACCAAAATCTTCTAGGTCCCGCTAATACTACACAAATATTTTTCTTTTGTTGATAGAGTCTTTTTATCACTTCGAAAAAAACATCAGGCCCTTTAATATATTTAGGTGTCTTAAGGTCGCCCCCCTCAGTATCCCTTTGAAAACTGCCAATAAGATATTTATCCCTTGGTATATTGTATTTTTTGCAAAATTCATCTAATATAGGATCTCTCTTATCTATTTTGTAAAATATCTTCAAGTTAACAGGGTAAGGTACGTAATCTCCATCAAAATGACAATCATCAAGCATTTTTTTGGCCCTTTTGGACATCACAATCCATTTATCCACGAACGGCAATACTCTGAGATAATTGGGATGCATCAGCATATTCTTGACATCGTGTGGGATATGTGCTATAACATATTTCTCTGCAAGATATCCGGAATCAATCATTTGGAGGGCAGTCCAGTTCACCGAATGGATGATGTTACAATTTTTAAGATCGGTGAATTCGCAAAAGGGTGATAAGCACCTTCTTAAGAGATTAAGATCATCCGCAGTTGCCCATTTAACTGGATCCCCTCCCATCAAGAATACTTTATACATCTTTTGCACGCTACATCATATACTTAAAGCGGTTTAGTGGCAATTATGCCATATCCTGTTGTGTAACTGTTAAAAAACTGATTTTTTTTAAAAAATGGTCTCCTATCAAACTTCAGAGCAATTCTTTTTCCAAATACTGCTAATTTGTAAATCGTCAACCTCATAAGCCTCTTAATTCTTGACTTCATTCTCTCTTTTATAATTTCATAGGCAAAACCAGTTAGCATTTCAGAGGCAACGCTAAAAAAAAGTCCCTGTCTTTCAGTTTTAATATTCTGAAATCCAATAGCATTAAGGATCGTTTGCCAGTAATACTCTGTATATCGTCCATAATCTTGCGGATCAGGATGTATCCTGTGAAGGAAAGGTACACTAACCAGCAATAGACCTCCGGGTTTTAAGACGCGAAAGGCCTCTTTTATTACCTTTATTGGATCCAATACATGCTCTAAAAGCTCAGAGCATACAACTCCATCGAAAGAACTGTCTGGAACAGGGATATCCGCAACATCACAAAAGAAATCAGGTTCCGTGGAAGCATCGATATTAGCGTATTTTACGGATAGAGGATAACTTTCGATATTGAAATATCCCCTTTTGTTTTTCTTTTTGCCACCCATATCTAATATGTTTGCTCCTTGCTTAAACAAACAAATATTTCGAATGTAGAATTCATCTATATAATATCGTCTAAGAGTTAAAAATGTGTATATCTTCTCATTTTTCCTTTTTATCAGACACTTGCCCTCCGGTAGGTCCATAGAGATCATAGTTATTGAGTGAAGCACATTTTTTAAATTTCAAGAAAGCCATTGAAATGATAATAAGGGGTTTTAAATACTCATATCATACTTTCCCATTCAGCACAAATAAAAAGCTTTTCTTCATGTAGATCAGATTAAAGCATCATCTTAATGTGTTATAGGTAAACTTATTTACTCTCTTAAAACTGATAAGATCTAAACGTTGTTAAAAATGAAATAAGGAATGAAAATGCCCATAAATACTAAGAAAATGGAAATAGATAACACTATTTATAAACTTGAAGTTCGAGAAAACGCTTTTCAGGATGATGAGGCAACTCGAATATTGATTCCTGCATTTTTAAAAAATAAAACCGCAGCAGAATTGACTCGAATCTGTATTGACAGTATTATTAAATATACTGAGGAACCTTATGAACTCTGGTATATTGATAACAATTCGCCCCAGAAATTTACAGAATGGTTGGATCAATATCCTCAAATTAACATAATTTTTAACAAGACCGAACCAGTTAATCCATTTCGATATAGAAAAGGATATATGAAGAAAAGAGACCAAACAAAAGATGCTTCTTATGCTAATGCGATTGGATTAGAACTCGGTTGTAACGTTATCAAAGATACTGCAAAATTCGTTTTTGTAATGCATAGTGATATTTTAATTACAAAAAACGGTTGGTTAAAATTTCTAAAATCAAAATTAAATGAAAAAATAAAAGCAATTGGCATAAGAAAAGACAGGATAAGAGTTCATGCGCTCCACGTTGGAGGACTTTTTTTTGATTTCTCACTATTTAAAAAGTTAGAGATGAGTTTTCTACCTAACATAAAATGTGAAAGATATCCCAACCGTCCAGAATATGATGTAGGTGATGATATTACAATTAAATTAAAAGAAAATAACTTTGGAGTTTTTACTTGCAAAAATACCTTTAATGACATTCAATTAAATGAACTTATTCCTCCAAATAATCCGATAAAAGAATTAAAATGTGATAAGGCATTTGATGATACAAATGAAATATTTTACCTCCATTTAGGAAGAGGTGCGCCAAAATCATTCGGGAAATACAAAAGAAAAAATAAGTTGACTGCTGAACAATGGATAGATTTTGCAAAAAACTATATCTTATAAACAAAACGATCCTTAGTTATTGAAGTTTTTACGAGTAATATATTCTACTACTGTAACTGTAGAAGTGGCGAAAATGAAACAATAACTAGTGAAGTTCATAAACTCATTTTTAAATCCAATATTTAAGCGATTTATATTATTTAAGAGAACGAAAAAGAGAACTAAATTCAGATTCATGCATGACAAGGTTCTTAATACCACAATCAAGTATGATGACGCTCATAGGAAACATCTTCATCTACAATTACATCGATCTCTATCTGAGGAGAATATTAAGACATCTAAACGGTATATGTATTTAATAAATCGCTTAAGAGAAATTATTACCCCCTCAAACATGAGATTTTTGTGTGTTAGATGCAGGTCTGTTGGAGAAACCAATTATTTTAAATCTATTGGAGCAAAAAGAGTTATCAGGATCGATCTTTTTTCTGAGAGTGAAGATATAATGATAATGGATGCATGATATGACTTTCGAAGATAATAATGTTGATGTCATATTCCGTTGTCATTCTCTTGAACATGCGCGCGATTACAAAAAAACTGTTAAAGAATTTACAAGAGTTGCAAAGAATGATTCGATCTTTTTAATTGAAGTTCCAGTGAACTATGAAACTAAAGGCGCTGATTTGTGGGATTTCAAATCATTACAAGATCTCAAGAAGGTATTCCAACCATACATTGGAAAAATATTGTTTGAAGAATCTCTAGGAAAGGATGCAAAAAACAATTTTGGTACGACGGATATAATAAGGTTAATTTTTAGGATTAAGAAGAGGATTAATGGATTTTAAGCAACTCTAACTAATTAAATTCAGAGACACACCGCATCACACGAGAACTTTTTTTTATCAAACAGAATTACCTGCAATACGATTAAATCCTTTCTTAATTAATTTGATTATTTTTTCCCGATTATTAAAATGCTATCACACCAATCAATGCGATAAATTTGATTTATATATCTTGCCAGTATTCTCTCAATAATTCCTTTAGGATGTCTTTTGCTATAACGTGATATTTCAATTACTTCAAGGCCTGCATATTTATATAACATATACAAAGCTTTGTATTCCCAATAAGTGATATGAGTGATATTTGTTCTTTGACGTACGGGATGATGGATATTAGGAACAGTTGAAATTAAATAACCATTTTTTTCAAGATGTTTTGAAAGTATACAAAATAGATCTATACTATCTTGCAGACTAATATGCTCAAAAACTTGATTCGCAACAATTAAAGAAAACCGTTCATCATTAGGAATTTCTTCGACCGAAGAATAAGTAAAGTCACCACACGGGTCATTATCTAATGAAAAATATAAATCGTCTTTTAACTTTAAAAATTTCTGTAAAGGTTTTTCTTTTCCTGCACCAACATCTAGGACTTTTCCACTATGATAAAGATTTACAATTCTTTTTTGATGATTTTTTAATATTGGTAAATCTTTAATAGAGCCAAACCTCAAAAAGCACTCTCTCAGACAATCAGAGAAAAATCCGTATTCGAATTTTTTTGTATTCATGCCTAGCCTCCTTTCATAAACTCAAGAATTATTTATATGATTTCTCAATACAACCCCTCAACTTGTTGGAGGGGAGGGATGAAGTGCGTTACGTTGTTCACTTTCACGATACTCTGTAACCCTTAAATACTGTTTCGCATAGCTCATATGTAGAATTGAGCTGAGGTAACACTCACCAGGCTCACATTCACATCACGTTCAGGGCAGGAATTGTCCGTTGAGCATGTGTGACATGTCCCGTTGGGAATGAATGATTCAGGAAGCTAGCCTACTTGTAGGGTGGTAGTTAACTATGTCTATGCAATAACATGGATCTTTCTTCTTCTTTTCTCATTCCGATTATAGATAGTTGAAAAGCTATTTGTGAATATGTTCTTTATATTTTGAAAAAAATTTAAAATACCACAAATCTGCACCTATCAACTTTAAATCCTTTTTTAAACAATAATTTCTCATTAAGCATCTTTTTAATCAATGAATTCCATTTTCCATTCACTTTTGGTATGTACTAGTCCTCTTGGAATGGCATCTCCTTCAATGATAAACGGTTTTAAATCAGATATTCTTTCATAAATCTCATTGGTAATCCCATTTCTTATGCTGAAAATCATAGAATATACTCCAGGAACTAAACTGGGTGTTAAGAACTTCACAATTAACCTGTATTTACCTTTCAAAATATTACTAAATCTGATTTTATCGTACTCATTACTTATATGCCATATACAGTTGTTAACATTCATTGATTCAGCCCTAATTGCAACTGAAAAGTAAAGTTCCTCGAAATGCTTAGTTGTTTCAAACTCAAAGAATGTTATAAGTGGTTTTTCAACTTTAATTTTTTCAGTTAAGTTCCCAAATTCATCCAAAATTCCCGCGTCACCAAAAATGAAGTCTCCAGATGATATACGTACACCAGGAAGGACCATCTGTTTTTTGTTTTTGATATCTGTAAGGCTTCTCTCCCTTGCCATTTCATGATATTTTGATAAAGCTTCGTGAGTCTTTCCCAGGAAAACTTGTTTGCCATTGTTGAGTATCAACACTCTGTCGCACAATTGTCTTATATGCCCTAAATTATGGCTGACGAAAACTATTGCGTAGGCATTTTCTAAAACTTGACTTACTCGACGCAAACTTTTATTTTGAAAAGCCAAATCACCAACAGATAAAACTTCATCGATTAATAATACTTCAGGTTCGCAATGCACAGCAACAGAGAAGCCTAATCTTACAAACATCCCAGAACTATAGTTTTTCACTGGTGAATCAAGAAAATCACCGATATCTGCAAACTTAACGATATCATCAAATTTCTCCTCAATTTCTTCCTTACTCATGCCCAGTATAGCACCGTTTATATAGATGTTTTCTCTTCCTGTTAGCATGGGATGAAACCCTGCCCCAACGGCTATCAGTGCACCAGTTTTGCCTTTTATAGTGATTTTTCCTTTATCCGGCATATAAATCCCGTTCATTATTGATAAAAGCGATGTTTTACCAGCACCGTTAGGACCGATAATTCCGAGACATTCACCTTTTTTCACCTCAAAAGATACATCATTTAGAGCCCAGAATTCATCTTTTCTAAGTATGTCAGGCTTTGCGGACATCCGCAAAATATTTCTGATAGTGTCTTTTATGCCATAGGCCATGGACCGCCTGAGTGACCTAGAAAACTTCTTTGAAACATTTTCAGCTTTGATGACAACCTCATCATTTTCTGAGAAAATTTCATCATCATCTTTTAAGACTAAAATTCTATATCCGCTCCGCAATTCTTGTTTCTGCTAGATGAAAGGACATCCAACAGAAGAAAAAGACGAATACCGAAAGGCCACAGGAGATAAAATAGCTTAAGGGATGACTTAAAGTTCCAGTCAGGGCAATCTCCCTCGGTCCTATAGAAAGATAATACAAGGGGTTGATGCGAGCCAATGTAACTACAAAGCCACTTTCGGGAAGTTCATAAGCTATGGGAGTAATGAACAATAAAAAGGTTAAGCCAAGGGTAAGTATGCGTCCCAAATCTCTTATGATGCCATTTATAATTGAGCAGATGAAGCCTAGGCCACAGCTCAATAATAATATGGGAACAGCCATCAGTGGAAACATCACAAATTGCCAGTGAGGAATGAAATTATAAACTCCAAACAAAATAAACACTGCTCCCAGTTGAAACAAAAACGAGATGATGGTATTCCCAAATGTAGCAAAGACTAAGGCTTCCCGTGGAAAATTAATCTTTTTAAGCATCCCACCAGCACTTACAAGCGAATTGGTACTCTGAACTAGCCCGGTGACAAATAATTGCCAGAAGGACAACCCAAGGAGTGCGTAGATCACATAAGGTACCTCTATAGCTCCCACACTAAAAAATCCGGAGCTTCTCAACACTATAAAGGTAGCAAGCGTTACCAGCGGTATGATAAGCGCCCAGGCGACACCTAAGATTGATTGTCCATATTGTCCTTTAAAGTCCCTGACAAACAGTTGCTGGATTAACCAGTTGCTTTCTTTCGTATTGTGGAATATTTCTTTCCAGAGAATTCTATAACCTCTTTTTATTGATTGTTCTGGCTCATATACTGTTATATTTTCTTCTTTGACCATAACAACTAACCACATGTACTCTATTATAAAACTGAAGGCATTTAAATTCTGTTTGTATCTGTTTTTGCCCTTCTTAAAATTTTTTGTTAACAGATCTAGTAATTATTTTATAATTATAACTGCAAATTATTTACTCTTCATAAATCTGTGGAGCTGAATATATTTTATAAATTAAAATGGCGATTTAGATAACTCTTTAGAATTCCTCAACAAGTTTGGATGGCATTCTATCATGGAAGAGGACTTTCGGTAGTTAAAACTTTTATTTGATGAGAATGCTGAATACTAGGGTATATAACAGTTAACATATTTATAGGCATATATCGTTTTATAGACACTTCTTTCAGAGCGGGAGGTTGATGAGAGCGCACCTGTTACGCGCTAACAGCAACGTTGTCCTTTTATACTGCCTCCCCTATAGTAGTGTGCCATTAACTCACTGCCCTCACACTCCATCTTACCATCGGGATGTCTGCCGCCTTTGACCTCACTAACGCTAGCGTATCCATTAAAACTCCCACAGGATATATCCTTACGCCGTCAACTGGATATGCTCCGCGATCTTGTGATGCAGGCCGCTCAACCGTTCTAGCGGGGACTCCACTCCACTGCTGACGAGTGGATAGCCAATCGGTAAGAGATGTCTATTATGAAAGGAACGGTTTCTTTGTTACGAAGTTAATTTCATTATTTAAGCTTTCTAATCAGTTTAAACATTCGATAAATAAGCTTACGAAAATGCTCATAATAATAACAAAGGTAATATACATGAGAAATTGGTCCAAAGTTCCAATCATAATAATAGCCTAATCGTTTTGCTGCAGGATATAATATCCCCGATATCAATCTTTGTTCAAAAGAGTCTAATTCAGTGCGCCATCTATTGCTTAAAGCCATTAAAATTTTCCCTTGAATTTGTCTCTCCTCAAACATTGTGTTTGACTTAGCAGGCAGGCTATTGACAGTTGGATGTAATAAAATTTCATCCATTGAGATCTCTAGAAAACGGGCGATGTTCTTCATTTGAGTCACTGGATTTGTTACTAAATCTTCATAACGTAATATATGATATTTCTCTTTTCCAAAGCGTTCTTGATTCTGGAAACCTGCTTCAATAGAGTTTTGAATCATTTTTACATAGTTTAAGGCGTTCCAGTTCCACTTACGTAGTTTACAAAGTCGTTTTAATGATGCTATATTAGGGCGAGGATCTCGTATTATATGAATGAAGTGTGCAGCTGGAAACAAATTCTTGATTTGGTCAGTCTTCATCTCATTCCCAGGGGTTTTTTCAACCCATAACTTAGGATTGGCTGGACGCTTAGGATTAGCGCAGTAAAACGCTAAAACAACGGCAAGGAAAGAGGCACGGTCGGAAAGCGGCAAATATTCAAGCCAATAATCTAGATAATAAAGAAAGTTCAAATATGGTATATTGTGCTCTCCCAAAATCCAGAAAGGTTTCTGTCCTGTTGGATTAATAAGACGAGAGGTCCAATATGTATCCCAACCTTCCAAACGTTTAGACAATGGCAAATTATAGTGTTTATTTATCAAGTTTATCATATGAGAATCGCCAGGCATGACAATAAGTTCGGGATGACCGTCTAAAAGCTCTAAAAGTAATGATGTTCCGCTTTTCATACAGCCACAGATGAACACGCATTTATCGGTTATCTCTTTCACAGATTCTGTAAGTTTGTTATTAATATCCAAATTTCTTTCTTTGATACTCTTGAGAGTGTTTGTATAGGCTGTGAGGATCTCGCGTGTTGCTATTGTATTTTTGAGATCACGCTTTGGAAATAATCTATCTCTCTGTTCAAATATTTGATTTAAAGCAAGTCGGAAATCACCAAGTTTGTGATAGACACTATTATTGTCTGACATTATGCAATTGACATCCCAGATTTCTTAATCTTCTAAAGCAATAATTTTCCATTTTTGAACTCATTAAGTTTTGTGTTAATGAAAAGTATCCTTGAAAGTCTTTTCCCTTACGAGTAGCTCACTTTGAACAGGTAGAATAACCTTCAAGCCACCCTTTTTTCGCGTTGTTTCAAGTTTCTTTTTAAGTTGTTTGTATTTCAAAAGCATTCTAGAGTAATTGATTAACGCTTTCTTGCTTTCCCAGTTTAAAGAAATATATTTCGATCCAATTTTAGCAACATTCTCAATAAATCTGAAGGATTTTTCTCTAGCAAGATCCATCCCTTAATATCAAATGAAATAATGAGGAATTCTTATCACCGACAATTCGCTTGGAAGAAAATAAAGGTTTTATTAAAAAAGATTTAGGAGTTTCATAGGACAAGGACCTCTTTTATAACTTCTAGTTCCAGTTGTACTATTTTGTCTAACGCAAATTTTTTCAAAATATAATTTCGAGCATTTTTGCCAAGTTTAGACTGAAGGGACTCATCAGACAGAAGTGATTCTATCGCCTCTGCAATACTCTTAAAATCAGTGTTGCACAAATATCCTGTGCCTAAATGTTCAATATCTTCTCTTATTCCTGTAACATCAGTTCCGATACATGGTATACCACAACTCATGGCTTCAAGCAATGTCTTAGGATGACCCTCATAGTAAGAAGGAAGAATGAAAATTCGAGCTTGATTAATAATTAGGGGTAACTTGAAATTTGGTACAGTGCCCTTTAATGTGACATTTAATGCGTATTTATCTATCAATTGCTTGACCTTACTGTTATAGCAGCATCTTCCCACCATTAGTAATGAAATTTTGCGCTTTTCTGTTTTAAGAAAGTGAATCGCCTTTAACAAATTAGCAATATTCTTTTCTTGACTGCCTCTGCCAATAAAAACGAGATCATATTTCTTTTTGCCTCTAAATGGCTTGAAAACATTAGTTTCAACATAGTTAGGGATGACTTTTATTTTCGTTGAATCAAGCTTATAATGCTTGATAACTATATCACGTTGCCAAGCAGAAGTAACGATTCCCATATCTGCTAAAGTGAATGCGCTTTTTTCTAATTGAATGGCAGCCCTGATGATTTTTTCAGCCTTGTATTTTTTTGTTATATTTCTGCTTAGTAAGTATCCACATCGCACAATTAGTTTTTTCCCAAATTTCTTCTTAAACCATAACGGGATCTCAGACCCTCGAATCTGATTCGTCTTTAAGATGTCTGAATGCTTGATCTGGGAAAAATGTCTCAGCAATAATTGTAGAATGGGTGTTGCTTTGGTATACCACATAATTGGTAAAAGATTAATATGTTCTCTGAGTTTCCTCGAATAAACTATATCTTTGTAGCCTCCATATGTTACCATATTGACTTTTCTTAAGTACATTGACAGTTTCTTATAAAGAGCAAGTTCCCGGTCAATAATACCAACATCAGCCCACATTTTCAGGCTCATTCGTTTAGTGAAAAATAACGTTAATATGGTGTCTGCGAGTTCCATAAATAATTAGCACCTACTTAATCATCAAGTAAAGAATAAAGAATCGCCGAAAGTCTTTTCCCTATTTTAGACCAATTAAAATAATCCTCAATTCGTTTTCTTGCATTTGTTCCAAGTCTTTTTTTGAGTGATTCATCTTCTAAAAGAATTTCAAAATAATTAATTAGTTTTTTTTTCTCATAAGGGTCAAAAAGAAGACCCGTTTCATTGTTTAAAATAATTTCAGGGATACCTCCAATTTTACTTGCGATAATAGGCTTACCACAAGCTGATGCTTCTAAAAGGACGGTTGGTAAAGAATCGTGAAAAGTAGGATAAAATATAATGTCTGCAGCAGCGTATGCATATTCAACGCCCTTTAAAAATCCGGTCATAATAATACGTGAAGATAATTTGTATCTTTTTATTATTTCTTTAAAATAATTACGGTATCGTCCTTTTCCTACAATCACGAAAGAAACATCTCGATGTTTCTCCAGCATTTTTTTAATAGTTGGAAGGTGATAGGCTATCCCGCGTACTTTTTCTGGAAAATCAAAACCTAAGACACAAACAATTAACTTTTGGCTTTCTAAATTATATTTTTGTCTAAAAACTGCACCATCTACAGTTAAATTAAATCGGGAGTTGTTCACGCCATTAAAAACGGTAAAATTTTTTTTTGGGGCAGGGATATAGCCTAAAGTAACTTTTCTCAGGTAATTACAAACGGGAAGGATTATATTAGACATCTTAAGGCAGAAATTACCCAACGAATTAATCATCAGGCTTCGCGTAAAATTCATAAAGGTTTTTTGCTCTGACCTACGTTGTTTTACCTCATCCCAAAAATTTCCTCTTAAGCGAATGCAAAATGGAATAGATCTAGTAATTTTAGAAATTAAGGGATAGATATTAACAAGAGAAACTGTATCACTCATAATAAGATCTGGAGAATACTCCTGGATTTTGTTGTATATTTTTACAAGACCATATTTTTTCCCGATCACAGGTGCATTCCATCTTCCAGAGAATCCAATAATGCGTTTTACATCTATTATTTCACAAGAAATATCATGCTCTTGAATTGCAAGAGCAGTTTCTTGTGCACGTACCACTCTTTCAGCAAGATACGCTATTTTCAATTTCTTACATCTCAGAAAAATACCGTTTTTAATCAAATCTAGGCTTAAGATTATTCCTGAATATTTTTTTCAATAATTCTTTCGCCCAATTTCGCTTTTTACATCCGTTCTAATTTCACGCATTGCATATTGAATTTACATTTTAAATTATTTGTTTTCCTTAGAAAGCTTAGAAATTACGTAAATATTATGATCTCTTTTAAGAAATCCCAAAATAGCAGAAACCATGTTTACTTATGAAAAGACCAAATGTTCATTCCAGTTTCTGTCACTTTAATAATTTTACTTAACGCTTGTAAGAATAATTCTTTTAAAATTTAGAAAATTACATAATTGACTAAGTAAAATCTTATAAAGACCTCAATATAATACGAAAGTTGTATAAGACGCAATCTCAGCGAATCTGAAGTTCAGGAAGGAGAAAATTGTATTGCGCGTAAGAACTAAGAACTTAGATTGGATTATGGGATTTGCATTATTGTCTGATAGCAGCGTAGTAGTAATTTATGTAAATTATTAACGTTTCAAAAAAAAAAGCTTGGTTGAACTTTAGGGAGAAGGTCATTATGAAAAGTGGAATGCCTATATTCATTGTAGGTGTTGGGCGAAGTGGTTCAACAGTTTTCCATAGGATGTTTTCCGAACATCCCAACGTTGCTTGGCTATCCTTATTATGCGACATATGTCCAGGTAAACCATCAATAAATAGACTTCTTATGAAATCAATTGCTTATCCGATAATTGGAAGATGCCTAAGACAACTTAATCGAGGGGAGCATTATAAATTCTGGAATTATTATTTTAAAGGCTTTGGTACTCCTTGCAGAGATCTTTCACCTGAAGATGTGACAAAAAAGACAAAAGAGCAAATTAAAGAAGTAGTATCAAAAATGTTGACTAAGAAAAGAAATAAGTTTTTAGCCAAGATTACTGGTTGGCCTAGAATTGGTTTTTTACATGAAATATTCAAGGATGCAAAGTTTATTCATATATTGAGAGATGGACGGGCGGTAGCAAACTCATTGATCAATGAAGATTGGTGGTTGGGCTGGAAAGGTCCCCAGAATTGGAGATGGGGCGAACTCACGCCATCTCATAAGGAAGAGTGGGAAAAGTATAACAAATCTTTCATTGCGCTTGCGTGCATCGAGTGGAAAATTTTAGTGGGTGCCATTGAAGAGGCAAAAAGATACATAGAACACACTGATTTCTTTGAGATCAAATATGAGAATCTTTGTGCTGCCCCTCTAAGTGTATTTAAAGATGTTGTAGAATTTTGTGAACTTAAATGGACAAAGAAATTTGAGAATTCAATAAAGAAGCATAAATTGAAAAATACAAACTATAAATGGCAAAAAGAATTTAGCGACATCCAGAAAAATATTGCTGAAAATATTCTTCGCGATTATTTAAATAGATATGAGTATTTATGATTTTATTATAGACGCCATCATGGAATAGACGTATTTTTATGGATTGTTAAATCATTTAATGTCTTAAAAGCCCTGAGTTGAGCTAAAGACATGTATAGATTTATGGTTATTGCGGGCACAAGGCCGGAATTCATTAAGTTAGCGCCAGTAATTAAAGCTATTTTAGAATTCAAAGATATTGAACTTATTTTCGTGCACAGTGAACAGCATTATGATATTGAATTATCCGATGTTTTTCTTAAAGAATTAAACTTGCCCTCCCCGCATGAATTTCTCAATGTCGGATCAGGCACTCATGGAGAGCAAACCTCTAGACTATTGATAGAATGTGAACGGGTAATGAGGTCTTATGCGCCTGATTTAATTTTTGTTGAAGGTGATACTAACACGGTTCTTGGTGCAGGATTGGCTGCCATCAAGTTGAATCTTCCGTTAGCTCATGTGGAGGCTGGCTTACGAAGTTACGATAGAATGATGCCAGAGGAAATCAATCGAAAGGTAGTAGGTTTATGTGCAGCGATTCACTTTGCGCCTACGAAACGTGCTGCCTTGAATTTAATATATGAGGGGATCCCACCTAAAAAAATACATGTCACTGGGAATACTGTAGTTGATGCGTGTCTTTTCTTTTCAAAAACTGCAAAACAAAAATCAACTATATTAAGTGATCTTGGCATTCAAAAAGACAAGAAACTGGTTGTTGTAACTGCTCATAGACCTGAGAATGTAGATAATGAACGCAATTTAAGGGAAATTACTGAAGGAATCGTGGAACTTGGAAATGATGGCCACCAAATTGTTTTTTCAGTTCATCCAAGAACCAAAAAAATGTTGGAAAAAATGCGATTTAAATACGCTTCCGTTGACTCCTTTTTCCTTAGTGAGCCTTTAGGATATTTAGATTTCCTAAGACTATTGCTTGAGGCGGATTTAGTTATTACAGACTCAGGTGGTATACAAGAAGAGGCCTTAACTCTTAAATGTCCGTGTTTAACCATCAGAAGAAATACTGAGCGTCCAGAAACAGTTGAAGTTGGTGCAAACATTTTAATTGGTGCAAATAAAAATCTTTTAGTCAAATATGCCAGAAAAATTCTCTTAGATCAGAATTTTTCGTCAAAAATGCGACCTTCCTTTAATCCCTTCGGCGATGGGCGTGCTGGAGAGAGGATTGTTAAAATATCAAGGGATCATTGTAGTGAAGGTATTCAAATTGATTCCCCAACATTTTTGGAGCGTCCTCCAATGATATTTAAACTCCTCAAAGTATCAGAATCATTGGAAGGTCTAACAATAGCGGCATTAAAGAAGAAATTTCCAGAGATTGAAGTCACTCTCGTATATGATCTGGAAGGCAAGCCACTATTTCCTCAAAATGATCTGACCCTTCGTAAAGATTGGAGCATTAGAATTATCGAGTCATATTAGTGCCCATTTATTTCTTTTTAATACAAACCAAGTGTAAGTTGTCAAAGTGACATCCTCCCCATCCTTTCGGAAGGGGACTTCCAGCCGATAAAGTTAAAACGTTGAAAATTAGAGAGTTTTTCACATTATCTAAATAGATTCTTTAACAACGTATAAAGTATATTAAACCCATCAATTAACCGATTAACCTTCGATTTGCCATATTTCCTCTTATATTCAGTCTTTGGAATTTCAATTACTCTATATTTCTTCTTTAGCGCTTTAGCCAAAAGTTCAATTGTAAGCGCCATTTTTTCTTCTCTTAGCGTTTTTATTTCATGCAATATTTCTCTTTTGAATGCCCTAAATCCGCTTTGTGAGTTTAATATTCTTTTTCTGTAGCGAATTCGTAAAAGAAGAAAAGTTAACATCTCTCCAATTTTCGTTAGGAAAGGAATTCTATAATTATATTCTCCGAGATACCGAGAACCAATAACAAAATCTGCTTCATTTTCTAGTATTGGATTTATTAGATTTGGAATTTCAGCTGCCCTATTTTGATTATCGGCATCAATTGTTACGATAATATTACCTAATGCTGCTTCAAAACCTGTTAATAGTGCTGCACCATAACCTCGATTTAATATGTGTTTTATGACTACGGCATTCAATTTTTTGGCAATTTCATAAGTATCGTCTTCAGAACCATCATCAACAACAATTATCTCAGACTTATCTAAAAGATCTTTAGGAATATTTAAAATAACATTAGGTATTGAGATCGCTTCATTATAGGCAGGGATAACAATTGAAAGGAAAGGATTATTAGAGTTCATCAACTATTGATTTGTCTTGCAAAATAAAAGTCTTCTTAATGTGAAATATATAACTTTAAACTAATTCTTGGCTATCAAGAGATTGTTCATAAATAAATAATTGAAATTGGAAGTCTAAGAAAATGATATTTCCTTATCAAATTGTGATTCTAGTTTTAGTTTCAATATTCATAGGATACACACTCTTAAACTATAAAAGAGGAGAGATTTCATTTCTCGCAATGATACTATGGCTCTTGATTTGGACCTTTATGATTTATACGACCTTTTCCTTTAGATTAATAGGTTATATCGGACAAATTTTTTCAGCTCAAGCAGGACTGAATATAATTGTCGCGTTTTCGACAATATCCCTGTTTTTTGTTTGTTATGTACTTTTCATTCAAATATCAAAAATTAGAAAAGAAATTACACAAATAGTGAGATATATTGGATTAAAGGAAGCAAAAAGACTCAAGCCCGAATCACAGATTAAGAAAAAGAGTCCCCAAAAGATGTAATAAATAAAAAGAAATAATTTCAATACTTTAAGTCTTCTATTAAAAATGATCAATTAATAAAACACTTTGAATGGCAGTTTGAAAATGTCACTGCAAAACATAAATCTTCTGTATTTTACTCCATGTGAACTACATGAAGGAGTCGGAGGGAGCGCAAGGTTAGAAAATATGGTATCTATTTTTCAGCAATTAGGAGTGAACATACAACTAGTGTCCTATATACCAAGAGATGAATTTAGGATTAAATATGAGAACATTAATCGTTTTCTAAACGTAACAAAGATTTATGTTTCAAAATTAGCCCCCAAATTTATCAAAGCGTTGGCAATTCCGCTGATTCTGCTGTTTGGTTTAAAGTATGCTAAAAAAAGCGATATTTTATTTGCCCATGCACCCGGTATAATGACCGGTTTTCCCGCAATGATCCTTGCTAAAATATTTAATAAACCATTGATTGTTGATCATATGGATGTTAATGATCCTGATACGCCTGAATTTATTTTTAATAAAGTTTTACAAAACTCAACAGTTGTTTTTGTAATAAGCCATTATTTAGAAGGGGAAGTCAAAAGCAAGTTTGGAAAAACTGTGATATATATCCCAATATTCATAGATCCTGAAGTTTTTCAAATAAATCCTCTTGAGGGGAAAAAGGTAAGAGAAGGTTTGGGGATAAGGGATAATGACGTTCTAATTGGATATGCGGGATCCTTCTGGTATGTTGAAGGTGTGCCATTTCTCTTGAAAGCGTGTAAGAATTTGATTGATAAACATAAGAATATTAGACTAATTATGATTGGTAGAATGAATGTGGGTTCAGACAACATACCAATGCTTCTAGATAAACTATCACTAAGAGAAAAGGCGAATCACATTTCCCATCAACCTCGCAAACTTATTCCAAACTATCTTTCAGCATGTGATATTCTCTGCTCACCAAAGATCGATTGTGAAATTAATAGAGCCGCAAATCCTGTGAAGGTCATTGAATATTTATCTATGGGTCTGCCTGTAGTTTGTTCCGCCGTAGGTGGAATAATTGGCGCTGTAAAAAATGGAATTAATGGCCTTCTTGTAAAACCGGGCAATGTAAAGGATCTGGAGGAAAAATTGGAATGGATTATACTAAATCCCGAACAGGCGAAAGAAATGGGAAAGAATGGAAGAAAAACTGTAATAGAGAACTATAGTTATAATGCGATCAAAAATAAGATTAAGCGTGTGATTATCAAAATAAGAGAAATGAAGAAAGGAAATCAAATAATATGAGAATACTTCAAGTCACAAACTTCTTTAAACCATCATGGGAGGCAGGAGGCCCTGCAAAGATAACATACGAACTATCTAAAAAGTTGCTGGAAAGAGGTCACGAAGTTACAGTTTATACGACTGATGGTTTTAAGCGGAGGTTAAATGTAGAAAAAAATAGACCTGTAGACGTTGATGGAATAAGGACGTACTATTTTAGGAATTTGTCCAAAAGTCTCGTAACAAAGATATCTACACTTCCCTATTACGCACCATTGATAGCAAGAAAAGAGATAACAGATTTTGATATTATACATATAAATGAACTCAATATGTTAGGCTTTTTGGTTCATCGCTATGCAAAAAAATATAAGATTCCTTATGTATTGCAGGGTCATGGTTCCCTTTTTTTTAAGATAAGTGGAAGAGTTACTTTTTCTTCTGAGGGAAATATAGTTATTACAAAAAAAAGATTACTTGGAAGAATGTGGAACGTCCTCTTTGAGCGCCCAACATTATATAATGCATCAAAAATAATTGCCTTGACAGAGAAAGAAGCAGAGGAATGTAAGAAGATAAATGTAGATGAAAATAGGATTGTGATTATTCCAAATGGAATTAACTTGAATTTATATGAAAACCTGCCAAAAAGAGGAGAGTTTAGAAGTAAATATTCAATAAAAGATAACGAAAGGCTGATTTTGTACTTAGGTAGAATACATAAAATTAAAGGCATTAATTTACTCATAAAGGCATTTGCAAGTCTGCTTAAAGAATTGAAAGATGTTAGACTTGTAATTGTGGGACCAGATGATGGATTTATGCCGACTTTAATGAAACATGTAAGAGAGTCTAACATAGATAATAGAATTTTATTTACAGGGCCATTGTATGAAAAGGAAAAGTTAACAGCTTATGTTGATGCTGATGTTTATGTTCTGCCTTCGATATATGAAACCTTCCCAAATACAATACTTGAAGCTTGGGCTTGTGGTACACCTGTAATTGTGACTAATCGATGTGGCATTGCCGATTTTGTTGATAAAGTCGGATACGTGGTCAAATATAATGAAGACCAATTGCGAGGTGCAATTTCTAAGATTATAAGTGACGAAGAGTTAAGAAAAAGAATTGGAGCAGAAAGTAAGAAGTTGGTGCGAAAAGAGTTTAGTTTGGATAAAGTAATTGGAAAAATAGAAGCATTGTATGAAACAATACTAGCAAAATAAAAGCATTGTATGAAACAATACTAGCAAAATAAAATGAAAAACTAAAAACATTAATAATTACAACAATTCTCCCCGAATGATTGTGATAGATGATTTTTCCTAACAAATTTTGCAGTAGATCCTTTTTGTTTCAAGATCGTGAATCTACTACACAATAGACCTTTGCATCACCTTCTCTGAATACTAAAAGTGAATGATTTTTCTGTTAAAGATTCAAGTCCGCGATAGGGTTACATAAAACTTTTTTTTTCTAAAAAAATCAATTTTTTCGATATATTAGCGTGAAAAAATCTCCGGGCGCTGATCCTTCAACATTTTTGTAAAATAGAGTCATGTTTAGCTTTTTGGTAATATTGAGATTATTAATGGATTTTTCTCGATTCGTCAAAAACAGATGATTTCCTTCTACATGTAGGTCGTGTTGATGTAATCCCGTCCATTTTTCTCTCGTTCCTACCTTGACGAATCCAAAGAGATTCATAAAACCTCCAGGTTTCAAAATATAATATAGTTTGTTGATAAATTCTTGCGGTGAGATTGCATGATCCATAGCATTTTGACTTAAGACTAGATGAAAATTATTTTGCTCGAACAGTTCATCTAGACGCTCTCCTGTTCCTTCAATACATTTTAATGGATAATTAACCTTGTATTTTTTATTTAAATGATTATAAAGTTTTGCTAGCGGGTCTACAGTAATAATTTTCCACGCGGTTATATTTAAATATTCAAAAAATGAAGTCACGGGGCCTGAACCCACATCAATTAACTTCAACTTTTCATTGAAATCTTTTGATAAGATTTCTAACACTTGTCTCATTTCTTTCGAGTATCTATTTTTTGTTAGATTTGCATCCCACCATTCAGGATATTCGCCAGAAACATGATAACGATAATAAGCGCGTTTCCAATGAAGAATTTCTGATGAGTAATCTATGCTATTTGTTAATCTTGCATAGAACTTGTCAGAAAGAAATCTAATATAATATCTAATATTTGTTAAGGATGGATGGGTTATATCAAACCAAACACTTCTTAACATTATTTTAGTCACCCAATACCCATTAGAGGGTTTACTCGTATGGATTTCCGATCCCTGCAGTGATTTCAATTTCCGTCTATGGTCTTATGGAGTTTCAAAGAGCATCTAACCAAAAAATACGAATAAACTGGTTACGGGCGTCACTATTTTTATTTTAGGGTGGTGTTATTTTAAATAATATTTTCTAGTATTTTCGGCCAGAATTAGTAATAGCGTACAAGGATATTTTATAGATCGCCTATAGTTTAAAAAGCACAGCGCATTACTTTACAATCTATGTTTTCATATTTATTGATAAGGTAAAAATGGACCTTGAATTGAAAAACAAAGGAATTAGGAACGATATGAAAGAAATAAGCACTTGTAAAGTGCAATAACAATTCCCCGAAATCATTATTTTGAAAATAAGATTTTGCAATACATTCTTTTTTAAGATCGTGAATCTATGACACGATAGACCTTTGCGTTACCTTCTTTGAATGTTAGGACTAAGTAACTAGTTCTGTCAAAAGCATTATGATCTACAATATAATAATGTTCGTCAATCCGTCCCCGTTTCCTATCAGGGACAATAACATATGTTATACTGTATTTATAAATGATCTCTCTCGATTCTTCGCAGTCTGGATTAAAAAATGCTCGTTCACATTCATCCCACATAACTTTTAGTCCTTGATCATCGCTTCTATCAAAAAATGGTTGATTTCGAAAGAAAACGGTTTTTCGTTCTGTGATAACAGGAACCCAGTGCCCATTGTACCAAGGTGAGTTAAGAATAAATGCATCTTCAGGCGTATTATTCTTTATCCATCTCATAGCGGCAAGATCAGAACTTGTCGAGAACCTATATCTGGGCCAAATTAGATAAGAGTGCAAATAGTGCCAAGAAGAACGTGTTACATCATCAGCGAGCGTAGGGGCAGTGTAAATAGGAAATATCATACCACTTGTAATTGAAAGCACCAGTAGTACTCCGCCCTTTGGGCCGGTACAGAAAATTTTTTTTCTTAGTTGAACTAGATTCTGAATAATGATGGTTTTTGGATTCGTACAAGTGATTTGTCTTACTGCGTAATGAGTAAATTGAGCGGCGAGAATGCTGAACGGAACAATAGGACCGCGCCAACCAAGACCAAAAGCGTATATGTATAATGACACCCTCAATGGTAGAAATAGTGATATAAAATCGTTAATAATACTGAATGTAGAAAAATCGATAATCATTAAAACCCACGTTATTAAGAAAACGTCTCGCTTCTCACGTCTGAGTGATCCGAGGCACATACCCAAAACCGCAACTAAAGGTACAATAGCACCATTGTGAGAGACCATCTCTCTCAATATGTGAATTCCTGGAGAATATCTTAACTGTCCACCGATACTTTCGCTAAGAAATAGAGGTAACTGCAAGATTAACCAGAGCAGGGTCAATAGGAACGCGATACTCGGTATCAAAAGCATTACTGTGTAGTCTTGAAGATTGGGCGATTTTTTTGATAGCCATACGGTAGCAAAGAAAGGCACTTCAGCCAGAACGAAGAAAATGAAAGAATCTGGGTGCGAGAGAAATAGGGATGAAAGCGCTAGTGCTGCGATTATAACATTACCGATTCTGTTAGATTTGTTATCCAACGCTTTGAAGAAGGTTGAAAAACAAACAAAAATGATCAAGCAGCCAAGTACACTTGTGAAACCTGAATCTGCTAAGGCGCTGAATAGACCTCTCCCAATAACAAGAAACGCACAAATGAGCAAGCCAAGCCTATTATCTCCAAATTGTCGCCCAACGCTCAAAGCCGCCGGAAAAGTCATTAACCAGAGAAAATACGCTATCCCCAACATGGCATAGTTGATAGGCGTTGAAAGTAGATCAGAAAGAAATGCCACCAAAATAAAAAAGCCTGGAGAATAGAGCCACTTGATTTTAGGATAGAATGGGGCCAGCGTATTAACAGTCCCTCCCATTCGCACAGTAAGCGCCAAGTAGCCGAATCCTTGCGCGTCAACATCACCTGGAATTTCAATAGTCATCAAAGTCCAAACTGCGAAAATCACAAGTAAAAGAAAAAACACAACGAAAACGAACGCTTCCTTTGAAAGATTGATCCTTAAAATATTTTTAAAATCATCCCGAAATCCACGTGCCATACAATAAGCACTTACTAGCAATATTCCCAGGATTACATTTGCGAATAAGACAGACCAGTATGAATACCCCCAGATTGAGACAACACCAGAAGAAACTACAACAAAAAGAGCTATACCGATCCCTGGGGATAACAGTAACTTATCCACAGCATAGAGTTCAGAAATTAATGAAAGAAGCAAATAACCGGGGAAAATAACAACCATGAGAACTAACCATATTGTTAGAACAACCCCAATCATCATTAAAACAAAGCCACCTTCCACTAGTATGAAGAGTCTCCCTATTATCATTCTCTGAGGAGTAAAAAATCTACCCGCTAATGTAGATTCTTGTTTCCATTTACAAATTGGAGTAATACGGTCGCAATTCATTTAAAAATTTAAGCAAAAATATTGCTAAAAGAAGTTCAATGATTCTCTTTTTGCAATAGTTATGAAAAGAGGAATAGATTGTTCTCAATAAAGAATTACTTCTTTTAAATTAGAAAGGAGCAAGTATCTGAACGGAGAAACTTCCTACATCCCAATGGTGATAAACAACTTCCAATTGTTATATAGTGGCGTATTGAAAAAAAGCATCATTCACTGAATTACTCTGAAGGAAACCCCCTTAATAGATTAAGTAATCGTTAATGAGATTTAATCCAGAAAGGACATATAAGTTATTGATGAAATATCGATTTTAACTTTCAAAAGGATGTCAACACTGAATAAATCCTTGCTTTGCCATTTAAACTCGCGATCTATAAAATAAAATGCCTATTAAAGACATATGAAGAAGAATCCTTTACTTTATTGGATGCATCAAAAATGGACATATTACAAATTCTTCCATACTTCTCTCCTAAACATGGAGGATCTGCGACCTCACCATATCAAATCAGTAGAGCCCTTAGTAAACGTGGGCATAATGTAACGATTTATACTACAGATTTGGACACAAAAAAATCCTCCTTTGAGATTAATTCAGGCCTACGCGTTATACAATTTCATTGTGTAGCAAATATTGGAGGATTATTAATAACTCCAGCTATGGGAAACCAGTTGAAGAATGAAATAAAAGACTTTGAAGTAATTCATGCACACAACTTTAGAACATACCAAAATATAATAGTCCAACGCTATGCGAGAAAATGCAAAGTCCCCTATATTTTACAAGCTCAAGGATCTATGCCAAAGATAGGAAAGAAAAAAGGTAAATGGTTTTACGACCAACTCTTAGGCTTCAAAATACTAAAAAATGCTTCTAAAGTATTAGCTTTAACCGAAACAGAAGCTAAGCAATACAAACAGGCAGGTATTCCTAGCAGTAAGATAGTTATAATACCAAATGGCATAGATCTCTCAGAATACAATGATCTCCCGCTTAGGGGGATGTTTAGAGCAAAATTTGGGATAAACGAAGATAATAAGATAATATTGTTTCTTGGGAGATTACATTGGATTAAAGGTATAGATAACCTCCTAAGGGCTTTTGCCAGATTAAAAAAAGGATCGAAATTTGACAATATCCTTCTAGTTCTAGCTGGCCCGGATGATGGATTTTTGTCAACACTAAACTCATTAATAAACAAACTAAGAATAAAAGACAGCGTTTTAATAACAGGCCCTCTTTATGACAGGGAAAAACTTGAAGCTTACATAGATGCAGATATCTATATTCTACCATCTAGATATGAAACTTTTCCTATGACTGTTCTGGAAGCAATAGCATGCGAAACACCAATCATTTTAAGTGATAAATGCGGAATCACGGCAACAATAAAGGATAAGGTTGGAATAGTCGTTAAACCTTCACCTAAGGAAATCCAAATCGCTTTGTTACAATTATTGTCGGATGAGGATCTCCAAAAAAGGTTCAGAGATAACTGTAGGATAATACTGAAACAATTCGACATTGCAAATATTGCTGTAAAGCTTGAGAAACTCTATAATGAAGTCATTGAAGTTAGCGATCCAAAATGAGCTGCAATCTCATTCCTAATGCACAAATTCTTCTGTGAATGTATCAACAATAAGATCATTACAAAAAGTAACCTCTCATCTCATTTGCTAGTTCTTGCTCTTTTGAAGTCCTCAAAAACCTGGCTAATTTGTATATTAAAAACTTAAACGGGGAATCCATGACAATTTTTGCCAAATTTTCGCTGTAAAAGAGAGGTATTGATGCCATGTCAATCATGGTTTTTCTAATATGAAATTGTAACCTATAATGTTCCAAACTATCATTAATTTTTATTTGTTGTAGTTTTGTTGTACCCAATCCTTCTTTTTCCGCAATGAAAATATGATGAACACTCTTAGGAGGAATGCCCATTATGTTCGCTCCTAAAGAATCTGCCACAACAAGATTATTAGAGAGTAATAACAAATCTAATGGTTTTGCAATTCCGAACATTGGTCCATGTCCATCTAAAGCAAAAGTTCCATCAATTACAATTAGTTTAGGAGGTAATGATTTCGCTATTAGTGCCAGTTTATAACTCAGCTTTTTGTGAAAGAGCCCTCTCATCGTATCGGGATAACAACCCCACAGGTTTTTTATGCCAAGAGAAACTTTTGTTATCACATGCACTTTTAAAACAGGAACTGAAATGAAACAATTGACTTCATTATCTAAAAGAAGTTTTGGTAACTGAACCTTCACCTTTTTTCCTTGAATCTTCTCTTCAACAAATGCCGAGGGAAGTCTTGATAGATTAACTAAATCTACACCAACCTTTCTACAAATCTGGTACATGTTATGCCCCTTAAATGCTTCATTGGCTTTGAATGAATGATTTCCGCCATCAGATTCTCCCACAATTACATGTTCAGCCCTATCTTTAATTATTTCCAGCAAATTTTGGAGCACTTCAGGGTTGGTAGTAACCCCTTCTTTATAATAAGGAAATGTAAAATTTGGCTTTATAAAAACGATAGAGTCTTTTTTAACTTGGCTTCTCCAGTTAATGAACTCTAGGCCCCTTAATAAATTTTCTTTCAGATTAGTAATTTTTGACACATAAGCTAGATGCCTATTCACTTTTAACATACCTCATCCAATACATCGTGAAAAATCCGTCTGATCCACTTTACGAATCACATTCGTGTATTTGCCTGACTTTAAATGGAATCGACCCTTCAATGCTTCTAAAATCAAAACAAGCCCATAAGCTGATAAGATGAATAATAGCGGTTGAATTGGAACTCTGTATCTTGGCAGAACAAATGTGATAGAATAAAGTAAAGTGAAACCTAGGAATGGAACTAATAACGGCATGAGTTCTTTAATCCTTCTTCGCTCGTAAAACAGGGCGCCAATAGCTAATAAAAGCAGTGGCGCATATAATGCCCGTCTCAACGGTGGAGATTGCTCGGGTAGTATCTTTGGGAACCACCAGAAATCTACCATCTTCCGTAAACTATTGAAAAGAGTTTCCAATATATGACTGGAAATGTAAGACCTGGCTGAATCATAAAACATACGCTCAATTTCCCCCTCCTTTGTAAGCCCAGTATTTACGACCATTTCACTTGGATACCACGGTGGGATACCTGTTTCCGTGTACTTTGCGTTATTTCCCCGCCAAAGGTTGAACCCGCTTCCCTTTATGAAAACAAAATTGCCCTCATATACCATGAGGCATCTTACTTCCCAAGGCAATATTACTAGTCCGCAAAAAACTACTAGGATCGATATTGCCATTACTTTTCTTTTTAAAGAAGATTTAGGTAGAGATTTAGAAGAGAAAGCATTAAATGATTTTCTTCTTATCCAAGAGATGACAATCCATAAACTCATTAGACTAAAAACTGAGATGATTACAGGCTCAACCAGTAAAGAGAAACCGTATAGTGCACCACAGGCTCCTGCTTTCCTGTGTGTTGGTTTTTTCTGAAGGTCATATGTAAAAAAGATCAATATAGGTATCAGAAAAGTTGTAAACACTATTTGATGAAATGAAGCCACAGAGTAAAGGAAGTCAGGATAAACCGCAAAAAGCATACAGGAAATTACAGCTGTTCTCTGAGAGAAAAACATCCTTGACAAGTAATAAATTGGAAAAATAGTGAGACTCCCAATAATCACTTGAATTAGTTGAACTGCTAGTAGGGCTGTTTGGTTAACTCCAAACAGCAAAAAAAAGGTTGCAAGAAAGAACGGATAGAAAGGGGCCATAATACATGTTGGTTGTAACTGGGTCACTGGTGGGAAATAACTATACACGAACCCCCTTCCTTGAATAAGATGGAGGGCGATCTCTCCATTTTCATATAGGTTTTGTTGTTGCCCCATAACAAGAATCGTAATGATTCTTAATACTAGCGCGAATGTGAAAAGGAATGCTAGAATCTGCTTCTTATTGACACTTTGTACAAACTTAATAACTTTCATAGACCCCACTACTGACATTGAGTTTTATACCTTTACTAATATGAAATTACGACATCCTAATGTTCTGAATGCTCATCCAAAGAACTAAGGGGAAGTCTTATTATTCAAATGCGTAAAAAGTTTTTCGTATTTCAAACAGCACACTTCTATGGTAAAGTTATTTCTTGCAAATTCGGCTGCATTTTTACTTAACTTATTCACTAAATCTGGTCTATGATATAACTCTAAAATAGTCTGTGCAAACTTTTCTGGATTTTTAGGTACTACACAAAACCCACACTGAGCTTTTTGGATTATTTTTGGTACATCCCCATTTAGAGGGACATTAGCAACAACAACTCTTCCCGCAGCCATTATATCGTTTAATTTCCTTGGAACCGCTGGATAAGTTACCTTATTTTTATCTAACGTAACTAAGCAAATATCTGCTGCTGCTAACAACCTTGAATATGCTCGCCTAGGCTGAAATGGCAACATGATCACATTATACAATTTCAAAGAGTTTACTTTTCTCTCAATTGTTTTTTTCTGTGGACCATCTCCAACTAACACAAAGACTATATTTTTCTCGTCATTAAGTATTGCTGCAACTTTTACGATAGTTTCAAGATCCTGTGAGTAAGACATTATCCCAGCGTAAGCTATAACAAATTTATCCTCGATATTTAATTCCTTTCGAAATTCATTATGTTTTTCTGAGACTCGAATAGTTCTATCATGCCAATTTGGAATTATTGCAATTTTGCTTTCATGAGTTTTTGTTGCAATATACCTTTTGTTACTTTCTGAATATACTATCACCTTATCTGACAGAACGTAAATCAGCTTCTCAAGTATTTTGAATATTTTGATTAATATTGGATTTTTTAAAAATCCTAAGTCAATTACAGCCTGCGGGTAGAGATCCTGGATAGTGATAATTAAAGGTATTCGTCTTATTTTACTTAAAAGCCAGCCCGCAAATACGATTGGCAAAGGAGGAGTATACACTATAATTATATCAGGTTTAGAAAATAACCCGCCGAAAAAAATTAGAAATGGAACTAAGAAATGTTCTATTCCTCGCAAAGTCGGGGAATATTTGGGGGCTGGACTTCGCAATCTTATTACATTAATACCATCTAGCTTTTCTTTTAGAAAAACTCCTCGTCTGTATTTTAAAGGCAGATGTGGATCTTCCTTAGCAAGGTTATATTCTCTAGGAAAGGTTGTCACTACTGTTACTTCATGCCCTCTGTCCGTCAATCCTCTGGCAAATTCGTAAAATAAATGAGAAGCGCTTCCTATCTCTGGAGGAAAATACATCACTAGTAACATTATCTTCAAAGAATCCACCTATAAATTACCAAGAGTGCATATATTTAACTTAATTTAGAATTGCTTTGTCGAATTCCAAGACCTGTCATGTAAAAAATGTTAGATGCCAACTAAACAACTCTTTAATACTTAAGTTTTTTAACTTGCATGTAAGGAGTGACTTATTTTAATGATTGTAGGCGTGTGCAAAACGACTGCACTTAGTAATGTAGAATCTGGAATGTTATCTGGAATCTGCCACAAAGGTGATGATAAATGCAGGTCAAGAAAAAACTAAGAGCATTGCGATCAGTGGGATTTAGAGAAGCAGCTAAGCTAATCCTCAGCGAGTTCCTTTTCGGGAAAGGATTTACATTTTTTGAAAGATTTGGTATCCATGTATTGCCAGTTCATTACTCAAGTCCTGTTCCTGACACACGCGAACTTCGCAAAAATCTAAATGAATGGTATAGGGAATGGAGTTTTACTGGTGTTGATTTTAATATAGACGAACAGATAAAACTTCTTGATAGTCTACGTGGATACGGGCTTGAATGTAATGATTTACCTCATTATGAGAAAGTGGCCGCGCAAGGTTTTGGAGCAGGCTATGGCGAAGTAGAGTCACATATTTTACATGCTATGATTCGTTACTTCAATTCCCGTATTATTATAGAGGTGGGCTCTGGAATTTCAACATTCTTCGCAGTAAATGCGTTATCTCTAAATAAACGAGAGAAAGAGTTAGATTCAAGGATGATTTGTATAGAGCCATATCCGCAGCTGTCACTTAAAAAAATTGAGGGCGATTGTAAAATTGAAATAGTACCCAAGTTAGTGCAGCACTTTGATGTGGATTTCTTTAAAATTTTAGGAAAGGGAGACATCTTGTTCATCGATTCTAGTCATATTGTCAAAATAAACAGTGATGTAAACTATTTGTTTTTAGAAGTGCTTCCTAACCTGAATAAAGGTGTGGTCATTCATATACACGATATTCCCTTTCCGTATCCAACACCCAATCCAGATTACTTCATATTTAGGAGGCACCAGTTTTGGACAGAAGCAGCATTGGCTCAAGCATTTCTTGTACATAATTTTGCATTCAGGATATTATTATGTTCCAGTTATTTACACTATAAAGCACCAGAGGCATTAAGTTCAGTATTCAGCATTTATGACTCAAAGAAACATTTTCCGGCATCTCTCTGGTTACAGAAGGTTCTCTAAAGTAGCATTATTAAGCGAAGTTGACAAGTAAGTTAAGATTAAAAACTCTCTGGAATGATAGGAAACACGATTAGAAATTCCCTGCCACGTCTATACCCAATCCTTTTCCTTTTGAAGAATATATCCAAGAATTCTCTTTTATTCAAAACTCTGCAGTCTTCTTTATATTCTCCCAATTTTCAATAAACCACTCGTGGACTTTTTTCAAACCATCTTTGAATTCTATCTCCGGTTTGTAATTTAAAAGCCTCTTTGCTTTTTCAATAGAGGATAGGAGTCTGTGCTTGACATCCCAATTTCTTCTTTCTATGTATTTAATCCCTGCATCATTACTCGTAAGTCTATTCACTAGGTTGGCAAGATCTATAACTCGGTGTTCTTTTCCAGAACCAAGGTTAAGAGCTTCTCCGATCGCCTCATCTTTTATACCCATCTCTAATAGACCATTTACTATGTCTTCTACGTAGGTCCAATCTCTTGTTTCAGCTCCATCGCCTGTTATCGGTAATTCAAGTCCGTTCATAGCCCAATAAAAGAAGTTTGGAATGACATTTCTGTACTTTCCCGGCACTTCTCCTGGGCCATAGACATTGAAGAACCTCGCATTAACGATGGGTAGATCGTATAGATTGTAGAAATAGTTTGTATACAATTCCCCGAGCAATTTGGTTACCTGATAGGGTGTGTGCAGACTGATTGAAATATCATGTTCCTCAAAGGGTATCCTTGACTCCAATCCGTAAACACCACATCCTGAAGAGGCATAAACAAGTCTTTTCACGTTCACAAGCTGTGTATATTGCAGTAACTTTAAAGTCCCCATCCCATTGACCATTAAGTCTATTTCGGGATTGTCCACTGAATTCTGATTTGCAAAATGTGCCGCTAAATGGAAGACATAATCAGGTATTTCCTTAAAGACACGCCTCAACATTTCATCATCGAGAATGCTTCCTTTCACAAATATAATGTTTCTAGCCTTTGGAATATTCCACTTATACGCTGCTGATAGGTCGTCTAAAATGATTACTTTTTTTGCATTCAATTCTGCTATTTTACTGCACAAATTACTCCCGATGCAACCTGCACCACCAGTTACTAACACAACCGTGTTTTCGTATTCTGAATGCACTGTTTCCATTTTCAATCACTTATCCTATAATACCACTTCATCCATTCGACTGTTCTTCTAATTCCTTCCTTTGGAGGGATCTTTGGGTCATGTTTTAAATCCTTAATAGCCTTTGAGCAATCTATTGTTTTTATTTTTGTTGTAAATGGTTCTGTCAATTTATAATTGACAGTTAGGTCGTCTTTTCCTAATGTTTTCAAAATTAAATCTGAATATTCTTTGATATCTTTCTCCCATTCCGATCTTCCACCAACATTATACGCTTCTCCTGGAAAAAAATTCTCTAATATATTGGCGAAAGTTCTCACAGAGTCATCTACATAGTCAATTATTCTCTTATGACCCTGATAAACAATATAGGGCTTATTGAAGAGTGCATGAAATATAAACTTCGGAATAAATCCCTTGTAAGGTGTGTAGTGCTCACCAGGACCATAACAATTGACTGGTCTTACTCTAACGGTCTCCGTTCCAAACATCTGTGCTGAATTCATGCACATTAACTCCCCCGCCCATTTTGTTATTGCATAGTCATTCATCTGATAAGTATCCTTTATGGGATTGTTAACCATAACCTCTTCTTTCATTATTCCACTGTAATCTCCATATACTTCCGCACTTGAAAAGAAAATCAACCGAAACTTCAGTTTCTCTTGCAGACGAATTATATGCTTTGTCCCGACAACATTTGTAGCCCATAGATTTTCATAATAAGCTTCACCGTTCCAGCGACCATATTCTGCGGCTAAATGATAAACATAATCAAAATCCCATTGATCAAATATCTTTTCTAACTGCCTATATTTCCTAACATCTGCTCTTATGTAATCTTCCCTATCTGTATTAAATAAATCCAAAGCGATTACTTCATACTCCCTTTTTTTCAATTCATTCACTAGATTTGTTCCTATGAATCCTGCTCCACCAGTCACTAAAATACTTATAGATTCCATATCATCAATCCTTCAATTTGTTCGAATTAATTCTCCTACATTTAAATATCACAGTTCCACCCTCAGTATATGGTTCACCTGGATCAACGCATTGCATATAGGCGTGTTCAGGTTCTTCTGATGTAGTCAATCCCAGTTTCACTGGGCACCAGTTATGCTCCAATATTAATACATAATGGAGCAATGTTGATAGGGCATGTGTACACAATGCATTTGTTTGCTTTAAAACGATTTCCGGATCCTTGATTACTATTCTGTCCCCAACCTTATATACGGGGCATTTTCCCTTTATTTCATGAACTAGAATTTCGAGCACAATACTTCCTCCTATGAAAAGGAGTACACATAAGATCAAAGACTCCTGTTTTTCTGATTTGTAATAATATCCTGTTAAGCAGAAGAGGCTAAGTTCTAAAGAAATCAATTTAAGTTGGTATCAATATACACACTAATCGTACGACTTTGAGTTGTTTTCTTTTTTAGCCAATGGAAGAGGGTCCATATTCGTATAAGCATATCAAGGAGAAAAGATGACTGGAAAAATTTTGTGATTTTAAAGAGTAATTTGTAAAGCTTAGAGGGATGATATTTAATCCCTTTTTCTAATAATAAGAAAGCCTCATTTTTATTATTTCGTAGTAGTAATTTGCTCAAGCGATAATAATTTCGAAATATTAATTCTTTTTCAGTTACTGATAAGCGTGATTCTAGAAAAGTCTTTAGATCTTTGATAAGCGAATTTTCGCTAATTCCCCTTTCTCTTGCTTTAGCCAACAGTTTTGCGAATTTTCCCATTCTTCTTTGCAGAACAATATTTTTTAAGGTTATTGAATTGGCGGTTATACGGCGTTTGTATAGAGGATTAGATAGATTAGCGACTTTATAGTTTTCTATAAACCTTAACCAGAGATCGAAATCCTGACTAGTTAAAAAAAAATCCCTATAACCACCCAGTTCAAAGAAGTACTGTTTCTTAAACATTACCGAGCCGTGGATAAAGTGATTATGTCTATTCATCCCTCTTTTGATAGTAAAATGGTCACATGAAAATTCAATAGTATAGAGGTACCTTCCTTTCTCATCAACAAATTTTGCAGCAGAACCGAGAAGCGCGATATTTTTATGTCGTTCCAAAAATTCAATTTGTTTTTCCAGTCTATCGGGCATTGAAATGTCATCGGCATCCTGTCTTGCAATGTATTCTCCTTTTGCTAATGCGATCCCATTGTTCAGGGATTTAGTGAATCCAAGGTGTTCTTGATGAACAGGAATTATTCGGGGATCTTTGTATGATTCAAGGATTTTTTTTGTTCCATCAGTAGAGCCATCATTTATAATAATAAACTCGAAATTCGTGAAAGTTTGGTTAAGTATGCTATCAATAGCTTCCCGGAGATATATCTCGCCATTAAAAACAGCCATTACAACACTTAATTTGAGTTTATTTTTCATAATTTTAATCCCTTAAATAGGTTTTACTACTGCCCAAATTTCGCCCCAGCGAATTTCATAGGCTTCTGTCTTTAATCCTGCCTCTTTCATTTCTTCAAAAAACTCTTCTTGTGTATACTCAATATAATGAGTACGATCAAGTCGGTATTCCAGCTTCAATTCCTTCATCAAGGGCACCCGCCAGTCACGCTCAAAAAGAGGTGCCCTTATGAGGTATTTTGATGGTTGAATTTTAGTTTTGATTTGTGTTAGGAATTCAACACGATGTTCGATGTGTTCTAAAACATTCGATAATATTACTGCGTCAAATTTTTCGTTTGGTAAGTCAGTTAAGGCGTTTCCTACAACAAATTTCAAATTTGGGTGTTTAAAATTCTTCTTTGCGAATTCAATATATTTTTTATTAAGATCAATGCCTACTAATTCAACATTTTCTACATTAGTGACTACCCTATATGATAACAAACCATTTCCACAGCCAATATCCAAAACAAAATCGCCATCATTAACATTTTCAATGAAAAATTTGTGATACTTAGTATGCTTATGTTTTGTATGTATTCCTCCTCCATAGCGACGTGATTCCCGCCCTGTTAAAAAGTATATGTTTCGATTCAGTTTTAATAACATGTTCAGTGAATCTGAAGGATTTTTTTCAAGTGAAGCCCACTCATTAAGAACAAATGAAATTATTGAGACTTTTTTATTCCCTGATAATTTACTTAAAAGAAACATTACTGGCCTCAGTAAAATCTTAATATGCTTCATAAATTAAGAACCTCATTTATAGCGCCAAGTTCTAATTGCAATATCTTATCAAGGGGATATTTCTTTAATATATAACTTCGAGCATTTTTGCTCAGTTTGGTTTGAAGCATCTCATCTGACATCACGGTTTCTATCGCTAATGCAATACTCTTAAAGTCGGTTTTACATAAATATCCTGTTATTAAATGCTCTATATCTTCCCGTATTCCTATTACATTCGTCCCAATAGAGGCCATACCACAGCTCATAGCTTCAAGCAATACTTTAGGATGTCCCTCAAAGTAAGATGGAAGAATAAAAACTCTTGCTTGATTAATGATTTTAGGTAATTCAAAATTTGGTATATAACCTAATAAAGTGACATCTAGTGCATATTTAGTTATTAATTCCTTGACCTTACTGTCAAAACAGCATCCACCAACCATCACTAAGGACAAACTATGATTATCTTTCTTAAGATAATTGATAGCTTTTAATAGATTAAACAGATTTTTTTGTTTGCCAGTTCTTCCAATATAAATAAGATCAAATTTCTTATCGATCTGAAAATCTGGCTTAAATACATCAGTTACTACATAATTAGGGATGACTTTGATTTTTTGGGGTTTAATCTTATAGGACTTTATAACTAAATCACGCTGCCATTCTGAAGTTACAATCCCTATATCTGCTAAAGTAAAAGCTTTTTTTTCTAATTGAATGGCCGCTTTAATGATTTTTTCATCTTTATGATTTTTAATTGTGTGTCTGCTGTGTAAATATCCACATCGAACAATTAACTTTTTCCCAAATTTCTTCTTAAACCATATAGGAACTTCAGAGCCTTTAATCTGATTCGTTTTTAAAATGTCTGAATTTTTGATTTCTGAATAATACTTCAGCAATAGATGAATAATCGTAATTACTCTGGTGCGCCATCGAACTGGTAAAATCTTAATATTGCCGAGTATATCAGAATAAACTTTGTCTTTGTGACCTCCATACGTCACCATATTGATTCTTTTTAGATACTTAGATAGTTCTTTATATATCTCAAGTTCTCGGTCAATCATACCGATATCTGCCCACATCTTCAAACTTACTTGTTTAGTAAAAAATAGTGTTAGTGTTGTGTCTGCGATTTCCATCATTAATTACCAATTTGCATTTTCAATAAGAATCGATTTTTAATAGTTTCCAATTTTTAAGCAAAATGGCAGAGGAATTTTATTGTCAACTGGCGAGATGATCTTCATATCCCGATAGGTAAGAATGATGATTTTTCGGAATTAAGGCCTTAAAAATTTGAAGACAACTAAGGATAGAATTTAAATATCAGTATAGGTGCATTTACATAAACTTCTTCAAAATAATCATTTGCCCTGATAGATTGCGCAAAGTTATCCATTTCCAATATAACATGTGTTACATTGTTTTGTGAACAATAGGAAACCACATTTGTTGGTGAAGAACTGTAAATGGTACGATCGCTGATAAGCGTTCTAGGGTATAAGATAGAAGAATAAGGAGCATGATCGTTTGTTAAAACTAAGATTACCGCATTTTCAGGAGAATTATCGTAAAGCCAGAGGGCTGCTGCTACATCTTCATGTTTATAGCGTCTATTGATAGTTGCATGATATCCTCTTACCATTCCGAAAAAAATCTGATAAACTATGCACATTACTATAATAAAGTGAATTACATACGACTTTATATTGCCCTTTTCGCTTAAAGGTTTCACAGCATTCCTGAAGACCTTTATCGTACTCCCTAAACCTTGTGCGGTTAAAGTGGATGCAAAAATCGAGAAAGATGGGAAAATCCTAATATTCATCCATGAACCTTGTAAATTAATAAAATTAATCAGAATGAATGTTTCTAAAAAACAAATCACATAAAACATTCGTTTTGGTGAGCGATTTAAAAAATAATAAATTAATCCAATAAATGAGAAGACTAGACTATAGCCAAACGTCCATTGTGCATTATCGCGAAACATAGCCAAAGGCAAGATATTAGCATTAAATGTAACATAATAAATAAATCTTAATAATCTCTGAGCAAAAATCGGTAGCAATAAACTTCCACCAATTAGCCCTGCTATTGTTATAATTGAAATCTTAGGAGACTTATACAATACGATGTAAAGAAGTGTTGGTATTATAATTGGTCCAAAACTACTAAAACTAGTTAATCCTAAGCCTGATAGAACAAGAAGTCCGAGGATATCTGCTTTCAGATTCTGTTCAAAAAGAAATAGGGCTAGAACCACAATTAAGAATAATCCAAGTGATTCTGTACTAAAGATTTTTCCTCTCCAGATTACCAATCGCGAGGTTCCATAAACAAGCACCGCGTAGATTGCTAGTTTTTCCGAACTAAGAAGTTTTTTGGAACCAATATATACTCCTAAACATTGCAAAAGGCTTAGAAACGGTCCTATATATAAGATTATATAGTAAGGGTTTGCTAAATTTGGAAGAAACATAACTGCTAAAAAATAAGCTGCTCCCCGTGGGAAATTTAGAAAATATCCGTATGCAATATAGCCGCTCTCGGCTAAATCAATTATAAGGTGTCCTTTTACGGCAATTTTCTTACTCTCAATGAGCCAGAACCATGTGTCACTAACAGGCATAACGATGCTCTTTAATAAATCGTTTAATTCTATAAATATTATTAAAAGCAAAACGAAAAGTAACAGCACAGTCGACGTTTTAATTTTAATAAACTTTAATTTTATAATATTTGTTCTCAATGAATCTACTTGGATCTTATTTTTTACACTTTTGAATAAATGATATAGATCTTTATGATAAAGTAAAATTACTAGACCTGGAAGTGGCAGAAGGGATATTGTCAACGTAATTAAGTTAATAATCAAAAATTGATCAAGAAGATAACAGATTATTACTAAATAACTAATTCCTATTCCAGTAGCTAAGATAAATAGTTCAATAATCCCATATCTTTTGAGATCCTTATACAAAAGAGTCAAAACAGAAAGTCCTGGTATTGCAGTAATAACTACAAACCAAAACCAAACAAAAAGCAGACCAAATAAAATATCAGGATACTGGAAAAGTGTTAGGTCTACCAATATAAAATCCTCTTAAGCGTATTAAACGTAGATCATAAATAGATTTACTTTATAAATTCTTCTACTTGCTAAATTCGAATATTATCATGCATGCGTTTCTATAAATTTCCTTAAAATTGTTATTTGCTTCAATAAGTTGCTCAGAGGCATCGATTTCCATAACGATGTAGTTGATATTATTTTGAGAACAATATACTACGATTTCTGATAGGGAAAGGTTTGAAGCGTTTTGGTCTACGATAAGCCCTTTAGGGTATAAAATAGTTGAATAAAGTATATGATCTTCGCTTGAAACCAAGATTACTGCATTTTCAGGGGAATTTTCGCAAAGCCAAAGTGCTGCTGTTACATCTTCAGATCTATGATACCTATTAATAGTTTCGTGGTATCCTACTACCATTCCAAAATAGATCTGATAAACTAAACACATAATAACGATAAAGTGGAGCATGTAAGAATTTATACTAACCTTTTGATTTAGAGGCGGTAAAACCTTCCCAAATATTTTTATCGTACTCCATAAACCTTGTGCGGCTAAAGTGGATGCAAAAATAGAAAAAACTGGGTAAATCCTTATATTCATCCACCAAAATGGCAGATTGATAAAGTTAATCAGAATGAATGAATATAAGAAACACATCGTACAAAACACCCGTTCAGATGAGCGATTCAGGAAACAATAAATCACACCAATAAATGAGAACGCTAAACTATAGCCAAATGTCCATTGCGCATTATTAATGAACATGGCTAAAAACGAAATATTTGTGCTGAATTTAGTATCTAAAATATAGTTAAAAATAGTTTGAGTAAAATTCGATAGAAGTAAGCCTGCCCCTATTATTATTGCAACTATTATAACTGAAATTTTATAAGGTTTAGCTAATACGATATAAAAAAGTGTTGGTAATATAACTGGTCCAAAACAACTCAAGCTAGTTAGTCCTAGCCCTATTAGAGCTAGAAGTCCAAGGATATCTGCTTTCAGATTGTTCTCCGTAATAAATAGGAATAAAATTATAATAAGAAACAATCCGACTGATTCAGTAATATAGATCTTCGCTCTCCAAATCACTAATCTTGAAGTTCCATAAATAAGGACGGAGTAGATAGCGCACTTATCTGATTTCAGAAGCTTTTTGGAAGCAGCGTATACTCCTAGGCACTGTAAAAGATATAGAATTATCCCCATATAAAAGATTATATAATAAGGATTTGTTAAATTAGGTAGAATCATTAGTGCTAAAAAGTATGCCGTTCCACGCGGGAACCATTGGAAATAATCGCCAGCAAAAGATTCTGGCTCTGCTTGAATATGCCCAGTTATTGCTACCTGCTTACTTTCAAGGAGCCAGAACCATGGATCCCTAGCAGGCAAAATGATGTTCTTTGCCAAATCATTTAAGACAATAAATACAATGAAACATAAAACTAATAGTAGAAGTACAGTCGATGTATTTATGTTAAAAAACTTTGATTTGGTAAGTATATCCTTTATTAATACATCCTTTTTGAGTTTATTTCTTACGTTTGTTAATAAATGAAATATATCTTTGTGATAAAGTAAAATAGCGATGCAGGGAAATGGCAAAAGGAATATTATCAACGTTACTAAGTTAATAATCAAAAAAGCATCCAGAAGATAGCTCACTATTACCAAATAACTGATTCCTATTCCTATCGCTAAGATAAATAATTCAATAATCCCATTTCTTTTGAGATCTCGATTCAAGATACTCAATACAGAAAATCCAGGAATAATTGTGATGCCCACAAACCAAACAAGGAGTAATATGATATTAATCAAACTTGGGCCTCTTTAGTGCAGTATCAAATCCATTTTACGGCTTTTTCATACGGGCTAGTTTATCTTTTGAAGGAAATAAGATATAACTGCTAGAATTATAAAAGTGTAATTTTTTTTTGGATTAAAAACTTTTTGAACAGCAGTTATGTCGTTATCTCTTACTGACGGATTAAAAGAAAAATAACTTGATGAACTTTGGACTCAAATGTCAACTAAATTACTGCAGAGATACGTTTTTAGACATTGAAAGAAAACAAAATTTCAAACTCTGGAATAATCTTAAACGCATTTACAGAAAAACGGTTTGGATATTCTTATAAAATCGTTTGTGTCTTCGAAAATGATGAGAACTACTCCTGAGAACGAGCTTGTCATTTGCGAAATACCTGTGATATATCATAAACAGATAAAAAAAATGTTCTAATCCTGGTGATATCTTTACAAATCACTTTTAATATAACTTTTATCTCGTAAAACATCCATTTCTCTAAACCAATCCTCTAATAAATCCGAGAGACCAACCAAAAAACTCTGTTATGAAAATAAGTACTAGAGATAAATACATTTTGAAACTTAACTTATTTTTAATAACTAAATGTGTTGAGAACGCCAATATAACAATGAAATAACTCATAATTAAGCCTATACTTATTATAAAAAGAATGGGCCACTTCAGCGCTAGCAATAATAGGATGATTATGCCGATTAGTTCAAGAGATGGAAGGATATGTATCCATCCTAACGCTTTTTTATCCTTTTTGACTAATTGCGCCCTTCCTATCGCGTATCTGTATATTTGTTTGAAAAATTTTAGTAAAGATGTCCTATGATAGTGGAAAACTTTTGCGGACGGAGCATATAATATCTTATAGCCACTTTTTTTAAGCCTCTGGTTTAAGTCTGCATCTTCTGCAGTTATCAAGCTTTCATCAAATAAACCAATCTTATCAAAAATATCTTTATAATACACTGCATTGCAACCAGGAGCACTATTTACATATTTTTTCTCTGTTAAGACTTTAGTATGGGTAGACGGTCCTCCGCCTAAAGGTGTCGATAATGCCAGGCCAACTGCCTTAGAAAAACCATCTAAGTCTGATGGGATGGCATTTGGTCCCGTTGCGCAAACAACGCCTTCATCTCTATCTAATGCTAAGACCAAGTCATCTAACCAAGTTTTTCCAACTGTGCAATCAGCATCTGTAAAGGCAATAATGCTACCTTTTGCGATCTTAATTCCTTCATTACAAGCACCTGCTCGCGTTCCCTTGTTTTCATACATTATTTTTGCTTCATACATGGATGCAATAAGAATAGTATCATCAGTTGAATGTCCATCTACGATTATAACTTCCTTTTTTGGATAATTCAAGCTAAATACAGATTTTAAGCATTCATTTATTGTTCTGTCATTGTTTTTTGTTGGTAGGATAATACTTACAAGGGGATTTTTGGTAACCTTCACTTTTTTCAGGTCCTGATATTCCAATTAGATAAGTTTTACAGCATATTTCAAAAATATCTTTAGTTCATCCTTTTATGTTTAGAAAAGTAAGTCATTTTCACAAAAAAGAATTCTACATATTATATTTGAAAGATCCGCTTGACTTCACTGGGACTCAATTATAACATAACCAAAAGAATCACTTCTTTACACTGTATCACGAGAATTCATCTCTATTTGTAAAAAGCAATTCCGATGTTTCTAAAAATCCAATAGTTCAAGTTATATCTTTCACAAAAAATTAGAAAAGCATTTTTCAGAAAAGGTAAATTCACCACATCATGAGTTGATAGTATTCCATCTTGATTTAAATATTTAAAGGCCATATGATATTCCCAAAACATGTGATCAAACGTATGAAGACTATCGTGAAAAAAGAGATCTATGTGACTTAACTGATTTAGCAATTTAGGGAGTAACACTGCGCTATCCCCGATAATTAATTCCCACCTATCTAAGGCTGCCTCTCGAACAAGAAAACCTTTAGGCGGCATATTTGGATCATGAGGGAGATCGATACTATATAATTTACCGGATCCGTTTTTCTTTATTGCCTCAAGGATATGAGAACTGGATGCACCGTATAAAGTACCTGTTTCAACGACAATACTTGGCTTTAGTGCCCGGACTAATAAATATAGAGTTTCGCAATCAAAATTGAAAGTTGTGTCACTACTATGCCCTATCATTTTAATCAATTTAGATCTTTTAGAATCATACCAAGATTTGAATTTTGAATTAAGGTATTCAGAGTAAATCGCCTTTGTGTTGACATCAAAATTAGTGGATAAAAACTCTAAGAAATTAGCCCGTTCTTTGGTATCTGGATTTTTTTGTTCGATTAAACGTTTATATAATTTTGTAAGCACCTGAGTTGGATGCCTAATTGATTTCAATAATAATTTATGTCGTTTCATTTTTTCTCACTACTTCCACATTCTAACGTCCCCCCCATATTTACAAGATATGGGGCGCAAACTGTCTAAAAGAGATTCTATATCAAATTTTTTGAAATTGTCCATTGTTTTTTTAATTCACAAATCACTTTTTAATTTTCGTTTTGGAGGCGTTTCAATGTTAGAAACTACATATAAGAACGTTATTTTTAATAGGGTGGCGTTATGTGTGTTCTAAAATGTATATTTTTAGAGCCACTATGAATGTAAAAAGCTGTAGAGAGAGTTATGTGATGAAGATATGTGTAATTGCTCCATATGATGCTTTATCTCCAGCTTTTGGTGCTTCGGTAAGGGTTTTTAAGATAGCTATGGGGCTTAGTATTTGTGGGGCAAACGTTTTCGTGTTGCATCATGGACTTACCAAAGTGGTTAGTTCCAACCTAAGATTTGTTAATTTTAAATCGTTTGACCTAGTTTTGGGCAGTACTAACTATCTTCATCCGTTAAATCCATTTTATCCTTCTAAGTTGTCTTCTTTTTTAGAAAAAATAAATCCTGATATTGTGCAGGGAGAACAGCCTTGGAGCGCATTTCCAACGATATTTTTTACCAGACGCTATGGGGTTCCTTACATTCTTGATGCCCATAATGTTGAGTTTTTATGGTCTATATACGCAAGTAAAATGCCTCTTTTAGCACCTTTTACTTTTCTTGTTGAAAAGCTTGCCACAAAAACCTCCTCTTCGATTTTAACTATATCAGAGATAGACAGAGATCATTTATCTCGCATATACAAAATCCCTACGGAAAAGTTTTTTATGGTTCCAAACGGGATTGATGTATCACGTTTTGATGAAAAGCCTTCTTCGTTGAACCTTAAAAAACGGCTGGGTTTTAGTTCTGAAAGTAAGATAGTTGTGTTTCATGGTTCAATGGGCACTAGACAAAACTATGAGGCTTCTAATCTAATTGTAGATTATATTGCTCCTAAAATTAGGTCTGCTACATTTTTAATAATAGGAAAAAACCCTCCTTTGTGGCTTAGAAAGAAGGCTAAGGCACAAAAGAACGTCTTGTTACTGGGTTTTGTCCCTAAGGTTGAAGAATATATAATGGCTGCTGACGTATGTATAGCTCCTATTCGGAGAGGATCTGGAACTAGATTAAAGTTGTTGGAATATCTTGCCGCTGGGAAACCGATAGTTTCAACCATTATAGGAGCCGAGGGATTGCCGTTAAAATCAAATGTTCATGGTATATTTTGTAAAGATATTGATGAATGTTTTATAGGTTCAATAAAAAATCTCTTATTGAATAAGGGGATTGCGAAAGAAATGTGTAAGGCCGCTAGAATGATGGCAGAGAAGTTTGACTGGAAAATCATAACAGAACAACTCTTTGAATTTTATAAGGAAGAATTGTTGGGGAAGGCATCAGTTTGAAAGTGGTCATTCAATTACGGACAAAATTCCAATAAAAATAACTGACCTAGTTCGAATCAAGAGGCGTATTCAAAACGCTTTTGTCATATACCACATCCATTGTATCGGCCCTGATCCCAAAATCCAGTTTGGTTGAGCCTCACAGAGTGTCCAACAATTCGGGCAATCTTGCTGTTTTATTAAGCTTCTTGCGTTTCTTGCTGTGTCTCCCCACCATATATCTCTAAAGTTTTTTTCTTTTAGATTACCTAGCTTTATGCTCCACTGAGTACAAGGATAAACATTTCCATACGGGTCAATAAATGCAGAATAAGTGGCAGCAACGCAGGGAACTATCATTTTTTGAGGGTCGTTTAAAAAAGCAGGAATCTTCTTTGAATAGAATCTATAAAAGAGTGATTTAACTTTGTGGATTATATTTTTAGATCTAGTTTCATTTATCAACATTTTGAGGTAATAGTTAAAGTCATCTATTAAATCTTTCTTGAAACTTTCATATGAGTTTTCATTAAAATTCTTACCGTAATACTCTGTAAAATGCTCTAAAGTCGGTATTATCTCTCTTATAGAAATATGATTTTTCTTAAGAAAATGATAAAATGCCCAAAATTTTCCAGCATTATATTCTGAAATAGTATGTCCGCAACTAACAGTTAAATTGCAATATTGCTTTTTCAGTTTTTTAAGTTCGTTAAAAAGCCATATAGCGTTCTCAAAATTTCCTTTCACTCCTCTTATATCGTCATGGGTACTAGATACACCATCTAAACTTACTATAATATTAAATGCTTTATTTATGGGGATTTCATGCACTATTTTTTTAATTTTATGTAATGATCTTTTCGCCAAAATAGCATTTGTTGTCAATGATGCTACCGATATTGCTGTATTGTTGTATGCATAGGTTATTATATCCTCTACATCCTTTTTTAAAGTGGGCTCCCCACCAGTAAAGTCAATCCATCCTAAGTTTGTCCCAATTTCGTCAAATATCTTTTTCCAATCCTCAGTAGTAAGTTCTTCTTTAACTCTGTCGGGAGATTCTTTATAGATTTTCCAAATGTGACAGGTTTTACATCTAGAATTACACATGAATGTAAGTGCTGCTGCAAGTTTTACTGGTAAAGGTCTTCCTATAGTCTTCCTTATTTTTGATTTTAGGATTTGAAATGCCAAAGACGTTTTTATCACTCAGCTCATATTTCATTAATGTAAATAGCAAATATTTGGTATCAGTAACTGAAATCTTTCTTTATTTGTATATGCCATCGATTTGTGCCATAAATCATTCCAAAAGTCCAAGCTATTCCTCTAATCAAATTTAAAACAATTAGGCATAACGCCTTTTTATCTTTCACTCTTAACGCTGTTGATATTCCAGAAAAAACATTTGAAATTATTAGAACTACGAAATAAGACATTGCCACAGGAAATAGATGATTTATAAAAAGACTCAGAATGGTAAAGATAACCAAACCGACATAAAAAAATGGTTGAAGAATTAAATGTAAGTTAACATAACTTTCGCCTTTAATTCCCTCAGGATGAATATAATAGAGGAAAGTTCTGCTCACACCATACCAAAACTGTTGCTTAAAGAAAGCCCAAAGTGATGTTCTATGCTTATGCCAAACTTTTGCTTTTGGCACGAATATAATTTCATAACCAAGTTTTCTTATTCTATAACTCAAGTCAATGTCATCTGCTACAACGAGGTATTCTCTAAATTTCCCTACTTTCTCTATTAGATTTTTCCTATATGCACAATTCCACGTGGCTAAAGATTCAACGGATTTGTTATATTGACTCATTCTTTTTTGAACATCATAGCCTATACATCTAGGAATTGATTTATCGCTATTCCAAGTTTCAACTATTCCTCCAACTCCTCCCACTGTCGGAGAAGAGAAATGCTTTATTAATTGTTTTAGCCAATCTTTTGCAACTTTAACATCGCCATCTGTAAAAGCAATAATGCTTCCCTTAGCAAGTTTTACTCCAATATTTCTTGCCTTTGGTGCACCTCCTCGACTAATGCAATTATATATTGTTATAGGATATTCAGATAGTATTTTCCGGGTATCATCGATTGATCCATCATTTATAACTACGATTTCCTTATTTTCATAATCTAGATTAAGTAAGGACTCGATACAATCTCTAATTGTTTCTTCAACATTATAAACTGGGACAACTATTGAGACTAATTCGTTTTGAGTGGTTATTTCCGACATCAAATCAACCGTATAATTGGTTTAAAGACCTTTGATAAGTCCTCGTAACTAATCACAGATTACCATGCTTTGACTACTAAAGTTATATTATAATTCGACATTCTGAAGATTATTGACTAACTAGCAGAGTATCCTACTTTTATTGATACATTGAAACCTGATTTTATTGTTTAAGAGGTATAAAAGTTGTTAATCAAGAATACGAGAAACGAGCCATGTGGGTATTTCTTTAAAATAGAGAATGGAGAGAACTGAATAAACGAGTAAACCATTGAAGGCAAATAAACACATACAACTCACTATAATAATAACTCGTGTGACTGGATTGTTTTGATTTGAAATGTATTTCCATCCAATACTATTAATTATATTGAAAGAAATTGTTATCAAAAGATAACCAATGATTAAGTAGGGCAATAAGGCCAATAATTCCCCCTGTAGAAAAAAATAATTCCAAAGTCCGAGTTTTATTGCACATGGCTCAATAAATAAGCTTAAGACGAGAGGAGAAGAGGAATACAGAAATTTGTTTGCTGATTTCTTTAATAAGGATGTGGAGAAAAGAGAATATATTCCCCAACATATGCAGATCACAAGAGGTATTCCCACAATCGTTGGACCGAGATGGGCGTAGGACCACGCGTGATAAGTTCCTAACCTTTCCCACATTAAACCAAATGAAATACCATTAATAAAAAAGAAGATGGTTGCTCCATAAGCTTCTTTTTCCGTTTCAACCTTTAATTGCATATTTACACACACTTTAAATCTTTCATGTTTATAACAAGAGTTAAAAGGTCTGGAAAATTGAAATTATTTTTGGAATAGTCGCATCCCACGTATAATATTTTTCAATTAATTTTCTACCTGCCTTAGCCATCTTACGTCTCAATTCAGTATCGTTTAACAAAATTAGAGTTTTTCTAATAAACTCCTTTGTATCCCCAGGTTGAATCAAAAACCCTGTTTTATCATGTTTAACTATTTCTTTTACACCTCCAACGTTAAAAGCGACAACTGGGACGCCTGACGAAAAAGCTTCTAAGCAAACATTGGGAACTCCTTCAAGAAGGGATGGAAGGATTAGTACATCAATTTTTCTAAATATGTTAGTAATGTCCTTGTGAGGTATCATCCCTAAAAACTCCACTGGTAACCCTTTTGATTGCGCCGCGAGAGATTCTTTCTGAGAACCATCACCAATGATAATCAATTTAGTGTTCGGTAAACGCATTGAAATTTCACGAATGATTTGAGGTAGATAAGAAACACCTTTCCAGAGTTCTAATCTTCCAATAAATCCAATATTCTTAGTTGATTTCTTTTCAAGATATGGAAAACGTGATATATCGATGGCATTGGGGATCCACACAAGTTTGTCTCTTTTTATTTTAAATTTATTAGCAACTTTAACTTTGTCTGTTTTTGAAATTGAGATAACGCGGTCAGCTGACTTAATAGTTGCTTTTCCAATTGATTTATCATAAAATCTTTTAAAAGCAGATTTGAATGTCCCAACAAACTTAGGGTCAGGGATTCCAACGCCTCCATGAAGGTGTAGAACTAATGGGAACTGGGCTAATTTTTTTGATAACGCCGCTTGGTTTGATATTAGGAAAAGGTAGGAATGTAAATGAACGACATCAAAGCTTTTGGCTTCTTTTAACAATTTTGGGACTATAAAACTAAGTGCGCTAATTCCCCATCCTGTCCCATATGCAGGGATTCTTTCGATCTCGATCCCATTCTTAAGCTCTATAGGAAATGTATTGCGTGGGATTTGTGATGTAATGACTTTTACGTGAAGGCCTTGTTCAACTAATTTCCTTGAGAGGTTATAGCAATATATTCCATGTCCACTAGTTTTTGGTGGAAAGAAATTTGAAATTTGTAATATCTTCATTTATTTGCCCCGTTGTCTGTTAGACTTTTGTGGTTCATATTTCGAATTTAGTATGCTACCAGAAGATGAGCAGCAAAAGCAACATAGAAGCTTATTAAAAAGACTAGGAAAAGAGTTTTATCTTCAAATTCCAATGAAGGAGCTATTAAAAACATTAATGCGAACCCTAAGTAATATGCCCAACGTTCTGGATGTAAAAGTGGAAAAATGTAGCCTAGAATAACTAGAACCGATGTAACAACGATCCAAATACTCCAATGTCTTTTAGGTATGTTCTGGTAGTTTAATACATAATAAACCAGAAATAGACCAATAGAAGTAAAGATTCTAATAGTTGGAAAAATTAAGGCATCTGGCCAGTAAGGAAAAAATCCTCGACGATTAGGATCATAATCTAGGAAGGTACCTTGTGAAACTAAAATCTGAAATCTCCCAATAGAAATGTAATAAATTGTGTAAGGATCAATAATTATCCAAAAGGGCAGCACTATAAGAATTCCTAAAGCAATAACTAAAGCAAATTTCTGCAAACACCTTTCTTTTCGTGCAAGATTAAGTATTATTAAGATAAAGAGACTTGCTGTAACAATATGAGTTGCTACACATAGAACTAGAAAAATAGTTGTTAAGATTATTTTTCTTTCCCAATAATAGAGTGCTAACAAACCAAATGTAATGGCAAATAGATTTTTTATAAGATCCGCTTCAAATCTGAGGATTACGGGTGAAAAGATGTATATCAAAGCTCCTATCGTTGCCGTTGATTCTTCGAAGCGTTCATGTAGTATTTTGTAAATTATACTCAGATTGGCGATACTAAACATAATTGAAATAACAGATATTAAATGTACAGGAAAACCAAGAGCGACAATGCCGGCTAAAAGAAAAAATGCTACTGGCTCACCAATCAAATAGAGGTTAAGTCCGCCCGGTTTATTGAAGATACTCCAAATGATCAAATCGAAATCTTGTGCAATTGAATTCACTATTGAAAAATAAACAGGAAGATCTGCACCAACCCATTTATCGCCTCCTCTCCATAAGGCAAAAAAGGAAACGACCGCATGTAATGGAAGGAGATATCTCAATTTTATTTTTTCTAAAATCTGAATAGAGGTAATTTCAAACCCTTTTATGTACAACAAGGCGTATATAATTGGCAAAATAATCAAAATTGGGATACTTATTAGATAAATAATTCCTCCCGGTCTTCTATAGTAATTGGCAGCTATACTTATCGATCTTTCTAAAAAGAAAAGAATAGGTTGTAAAAATATGATACATAAAATTATGAAACAAGCTACAACAGCAATAATAATGCCTTTTTTGTATTTCTGGAATATCTCATATATTGTTTGAGATATTTTGTTCACAAGATACACCACTGAAACTGGATCATCTAAAGATTTTTAAAAGTTTTTTCTGGTTCCACATCAAGAAAAAAATAATTATTGTGGAGATACGAGAAAGGCGAAATAGATGCCCCGAACTCTTGAAGAAGAAATAGAATATTTTGATCGCTTAGCACATAGGAAGGATGCTTTTGCTTCTATAAAGCAGAGAGTTATAGAGAAATCAAAAATTATCCGGAATTTGGTCGTTAAGCCATATAAATTTATTTTAGATTTGGGATGTGGTTCAGGGTTATTTGTTCCAATATTCCAGAACTGGACCTATCTCGGAGTAGACATAAGTTCAAAAAGCATAAAGGTCGCAAAAAAACAATTTCCACAACAGGATTTTTTTGTAGCGAATGCATATTATCTCCCTTTTAAAGCTTCTTCAATAGGAATAGTTTTTGGAAATGGTATTCTTCATCATGTCGGTCTAAATATTTTTCGAGAATTAGTTCGAGTTATAAAACGAGGCGGAATCTTTATTGCTTTTGAACCGAACCAAAGGAATCCTATTGGTGCCAGAAAAGTAGCTACTGTCTGTGAGACTGGTTTAAAAAAGGAAGAAATAGAAACTGTTTTACAAAGGTTAAATCTTAAATATTCCATAAAAACTAAACATTGGATCCCAGATTGGTGGACTGGAATAAAACGTAAATTGGCTAGACCTATTGAAATTATTCTCGAAAAAATACCCTTTGTTAAGGAATTCGGTGGAGGTCTATTAATTTATTTCAATAAATAATAACCTGATATGAGTATAAGATTAGTTCAGATGCGAAAAAAAATCCCTGATGAAATACATTAATATCAGAGCCTTGAAAGTAAATCGAGATGATTTGATTTGAATATAAGAATTCATATTATGAATAAAGTAGAAAACGTAATCACTAAGTTTAAGAAGGAGCTAAATGCGCGTTCAGCGCTTCCATCCCTTTTTATGGGAGTTTTTATATATCTGCTTGTAAATTATCTCTTTGCAGGAACAGAGTTTTACCGGATAAGTCACTGGACTTTAGGACGAGGTGTAGCTCTTAACGCCATATTTACATTTAAAGTTCAGTTGATATTGAGTACTTTTTCTTCAGAGATATTTAACTCATGGTTTAAACAAATTGTTTACCAGGGAATTTCGGGGGGTATTACTGGATCTTTTGTTAAGGAGGAAGTTAAGAGTAGCATAGCCATTTGTAGCTCTACTCTACCTTTTTATGCAATTTTGGTACTATTATCAAATCTCTCACACATTGGTATGATAGCTATCTTTTTTGTTTCAGGATTTCTAATAGGCGTAGCCGGAGGGATCATTGGAGTTCTTTTTTACAAAGAAATATCGGAAGGACATGCAATGACTGAAGAATAACTCTTAGGAACAAAATGATGAAATAAAGGAGGAAAAAATGCTGATTTTAATAACTGGCGGTGCTGGATTCATTGGAAGCCACCTGGCCTCAGAATTACTAAAAAAGGGATACTCAGTCCGTATCATAGATAATCTATATACCGGAAAAAGAGAAAACGTTCCTAAAAACGCAGAATTCATCTTCGGAGATATAAGAAAAATAAACGATCTAAAAGATCTGCTAAAAGATGTAGAATGCATTTTTCATCATGCGGCACATGTAAGTGTTCCCGAATCAGTAAGAAACCCAATTCTAGATTTTGATATAAATGTCAATGGGACTTTTTTTCTGTTAGAGGATGCTAGAAAACATGAAGTCGAAAAGTTCATTTTTGCTTCTAGTGCAGCAATTTATGGGACAACGGGAGAGAAGATACCTGAAACGTTTGAAAAAAACCCTAAAAATCCTTACGGACTCAATAAATTGATAGCGGAAAAATATTGTCAGCATTATTACAGATTATATGGATTAAAGACAAATATTCTCCGATATTTTAATGTTTATGGACCAAAAAAAAGAGGAAATGCTGTGGATGTTTTTATACGCAACGCGTTGGCACAAAGCCCCTTAAAAATTAATGGTGACGGTACACAATTTCGAGATTTTGTGCATGTGAGTGACGTAGTTGGAGCTACTATTTCATGTTTTTTGAGTGATATACACGGAGAGATTTACAATGTTGGAACCGGGATCGCAACAAAAGTTATTGATCTAGCTGAAAAAATTATTAAAGCAACAGGGACTAGTTCAAAGATTTTGTTCGAATCTCCACGACCAGGAGATATTAAAGGTATTACTTCTGATATTAAGAAGATACAAAGGGAATTATCATTTGTTCCACAGTACTCGATCGAAAAAGGTTTGTTGGAAACATTGCGCTTTTACAATGAAGAGAGTGCCCCTACGCTTTTGTAAAACCGCAAGTTCCTCGTCCGTCTTTAGGACGGATATTTCACAATCGAGCGTATATCGTTACTTGTTCATCATAATAAATCCTATTCAGCCCGATTATATTATTTAAATCGGAATTGCTAACCTTGGGACTTAAAGAACTTATGAAAACATAATATGTCTCCAGAATAGAATCATAATACTCAAATTTGCGGTATGGTCTCATCTGATAGACTGTTCTTGAACCCAATAAATAATATGAAAGCCAAAAGAAATTTGCTCCCATCTCTTGATTTGCGAGTACGGCTACTTGAGGTTCAGCATTACCTTCCAACCAATATGCTGCCTTAAACTCACGTGCTGTTATTAAAGGGGGATAAAAATAGTCAAAGTAGACGACTGAAACGATATCATAACCACTCATTGATAAGCACATACTTAATACAATGAGACTGGATTTCCAATGTTTTCTAAATTTCTTAGTAAATAAGATATGTGTTAGAGCTAATCCTCCTAAAAATGATGCAGGAATAAAGGCAAATAAATAAAATCTTTCAGGAATACGGACAAGAAAATACCAGAAGCCAAAAACTGGTCCTGACAGCAACCAAATTGCATAGATAGATATCAAAAAGGATGTGCCAAAAACATATTGTAAATCTCTTTTCTTTATAGAAAAATAGACGCCAATGAGAGCTAAGGCATCTGTAGTTACTGAAAAAAACCAGTTGTTTCCCAGTCGCGCTAGTGATATAACTGCAGGTATTGGTTCAATAGGCTTAGTTATAGAAATTAAGAATCCAGGAAAATAAAATGAATAAATGATGGCCGCTACAAAAAATGGAATCATAGATGCTAGCCATTGGAATCCAATACTCTTTTTATGTTGCACAAAAAGGGCAGCGAGAGAATATGTTATCATTACAATAAAATACACTAAAAGGCATATTTCATGTGTTAAGGATGTTAATGCAAGGTAAAAAAATGCAAGAAATCCGAATAGGTATTTTCTGTGGGAATTGATGCATTTAATTGTAAAAAAAAGACTCCAAATTAAGAAATATATGCCAAAAACATTTCGATATAGATCGCCAATAAGTCTAATTGATTCTGCACACATAGCAAAAAGAAAGGAACTTAAAATGCCTGTTTTTTCATTATTAGTTATCTCAGTTGTCAAGAGGTAGAAAGGAATGATCGAAAGTGAATAAATTAATGGGATCACTAAACGAGGCATTATTATTAAATCCAGCCCATTTGACACAAGGAAAATGTAAAGAATGTAGAAGGGATTTCTAGGTAAGTTTTGTTCCCAGGCACTCGAAGAGAGTATCATTCTTCTGAAATATCGCGGAGTATCCCAACTTCCCGTTCGTGGATAATATCGAATGTATGTAAAATAAAATCTAATCAGGAAACTCAATAAGATTATCCACAATAGCATGAGAAATAGTCGTTTTTTCTCTATTCGTCTATGAAACAGAGCAGTTGTTTGAGTATCTTTTTCAATTAATTTTGACATACCTTTAATTCCAAAGACAGTGATAAAGGGCACGCCAAGAGAAAGTACAACCATCGATAAAAACGGAGAAGACTGGAAAGTTCTCATAAGAATATAAATTATTGATATGGGAACAATCAAACTTATAGTAACTACGATAAGTTTTCTTTTGTTCTCTACTTTTGATAAAGAAATAGGTTTCGAAAAACCAGAAAACGACCCAGATTTAAGAGCAAATATGAATAATAGAACACCAAGTGCGAATAGTTCGATAAATCGATATCTGTAAATGATATGAGCACTTATGACAGTTGTAAGAAAATCTTGAAGGTTTTCTATGACCATAAGAATCATCGAATCATTACATGGGACAATTTTTATTTGGAGATCAAAATTACTTAAAATATACCGCGATCTTGTAAAGAACTTATGTTAGATCCGATATTTATGAAATATATAAAAAGATTTTGATAATTCTTATAGTTTAGTGGCTGAAATTATGAAATCTCAAACTATATTATTTCTGAGATAATAGAATCAAATATTCTAAACGTTGAGGCAGTTAGTAACAAAGTGATGAGATAATTATTCAATTTATGAAACGCAGGTTTAACATTCTATTGAGGGAAAAAAGTATAATGAATATTCTTATGGTTACCCATCACTTCTATGAACCTCCAGGCGGTAATTATTTCGGTATGAGGCTATCTCTCGAACTTGCCAAACGCGGTCACAATGTGTATGTCATCTGTTCTAAAGTGAGGAATACAAAGGCCTATGAAGAATTTGATAGTGTAAAGGTTTTTAGAAAAAAACCCTTAATTTACATGCCCAATCTACCCTATGCTGCAACATTTATGGTATCTGAAATCTCTAGATACATTAAACACTTTAATATTGATATACTTCATGTTCATACAATTCATTATTTAAGCAGTCTCTCGGCTGCCATTGTTTCAAAGATAAAGGAGTTTCCATACCTCCTTTCAGTATTAGGCATGACACAGACATTTGATCGAAAGCTTGTGGACATTGTTTTTAAGATGTATGAGTCTACAATTAGTAGGTTCGTCGTTAAGCAAGCATCATTAATAGTACCACTTGCAAAAAGATTAGTGACGCGTGCTTTATGGCTTGGTGCATCACCATCTAAAATCAGAGTTATTCCAAATAGTATTGACCCGGTCATATATGCTCCAAATAAAGAAGGATCTAAGATTAGAACAAGATTTGGAATCAATGAAGAAGATGAGGTAATTGGATTTGTAGGAAGACTTGTCCCCCTTAAAGGTGTAAAATACTTACTTGAGGCTTTGAGATTAATAAATAAAAAAATGGATCATGTTAAGATATTAATTGTAGGGGATGGACCCCAAAGGAAAGAATTGGAACTTCTAGCAAGAAAAGACAAAAACTTTAACACTATATTTACAGGATTTATTCCAAAAGAAGAACTGCCTAACGTTTACTCTGCTTTAGATATTTTTGTCCTCCCCACCCTTACAGAAGGATTGTCTAATACTATTTTAGAGGCAATGGCTTGTGGGAAACCTGTTATTACAACACCTGTTGGCGGAAATACTGAGTTAGTCGAGGACGGAAAAAATGGATATTTAGTTGCACCCAGATCGTCGAAAGAACTTGCAGAAAGAATCTTAGACTTGATACATTCGCCTAAGAGAAGAGTTCAGATGGGACAAAATGGAAGAGAAAAAATCAAGAAACACTATACATGGGATAAAACTGTCCCAAGATATGAGGAGGCCTATGAACATCTTCTAAGTCAATTATCCCACCCTAAAGGGTAGGGGCTTCCAGAGGCGGGAGATGTGAACCTATCAAAAAGTTGTGAGGAAAATCATGAACTTATTATTTTTCTCGGACAGATTAAAAAGAGGCGAATTCGCAAGTTTAAGAGCAAGAGAAGAGTTTAAATCGTCTTTAAAGAAGAAAGGAATAATCTGTAAGATAGTGGATCTAAAATCTTTTTTGTCACCTAAGAAATACAAATTTGTGGAAATGTATCAGCATGTTCGCAGAGATTCACCTGATTTAATAATGATTGATACAATCCCATTAATCGGATCATTCTCTCTAATAATGAAACTATTTAAAGCATATCCACTTTTTGTACGGCTTAGAGGAGATTTTTGGAAAGAATTGCAACAACAACGTATCTATCATAAGAATTCCGTTTCTTTGGTAAAAAACATGGCAAGAAATGTTCTGGGAAATCTTTGTTTAAAATACGCAAACGCAGTGTTTCCAGTCTGCAATTATCTTAAAGATATTGGTATTAAACATCATTTACAACCCGAAAAACTTTTCACCATTTATAATGGTGTAGATCTGGATAGATTTCATTTAAAAGAGAATGGAGAGGTTTATAGAAGGAAATATGGGATTACAGATGAAAAACTCCTCGTTTGTGTTTCAAACTTCAATTTTCCTGAAAAGGTTGAGGGACTAATATTTTTCTTACCGGCGATTAAGAGAATTTTGAATGAAAATCCAGATGTTAGATTTCTGATCGTTGGCGATGGACTTTTCCTTAATTGGGTAAAAGGTCAAATTGCGAAGCATAAAATTAGTTCACAGACTATTATTACTGGCTTTGTAAGAGATATTGAGCGAATTTATGCTGCAGCAGATATAGTGTTATATCTTTCTTTTCAAGATGCTTTGCCAACCGTTCTATTGGAAGCATCTGCGAGTGGTAAACCTATAGTAGCAAATAAAATAGGAGGCGTGCATGAAATAATCATAAATCAGAAGACAGGGATTCTTATTGATAAATATGACAGAGAGGCACTGTATACTTATGTAACGCAATTCCTAGATAACGATCCGCTAAGAATTAAATTTGGTGAAATGGCTCAAAAATCGATAAATACACGATTCAATTGGAATGTAATTGGACGTCAATTTGCAGATATTTTTCTTAAACTAATGAAATAGATCATATATTAAAAACAAGATTTGTAAGGTAATCCACACAAGACAACCAGAATGAGCTTTGGGTCAAAATGGTAAGAGTTCTCTTTGTTACTGAACGATGGTTTCCTCAGGGAGGCGGTGGAGAGATTGATCATCATGGTATCGCATCCTTTCTGGCTAAAGCGGGCCTCGAAGTATTTGTGTTGACTGGTGAGTCACCCTCTCTGCGAAAAGAAATTCCTCACCCGTTCAAATTTTTACTTAGGTTACCTACGAATTATATTCCTGATGAGAAATTTCATTTTGCCAATCTATTAAAACGAATTTTTTTCATTTTTAAATTATTAAAGAAAACAATTTTCATTGTTCGCAAATATAACATTGATTTGATTCATACTTCTACGCCCTTGCTTAGTATGCTTCTTTTTTTAATACGGAATTGTTTAAAAAGGCCGTTAATCGCCTCAAATTTTTCATACTTCCTAAATAGATGGCAAAAAATATTAAACAGCTATTTTAAAGCAAAGCTATTTGAAACCATTGAATTAATTTCATATAAACTTCCCTATTCTTGTCTTGTTTCAGTAAGCCCTAAATTTATTGAACTTGTACGCAGATATGGCATCACAACACCTATAGTTCATATACCAAATGCTGTAGATTTTGAAATCTTTAATCCCTATATTGATTCAAAAAATACTAGAGAACAATACTTGCCTTCAGATGGGAAGTATTTAATATCCTTTATCGGGCGATTAGTCCCTCAAAAAGGAATTGATGTACTTGTAAAGGCAATTCCACATGTAAACTCCTTTGTGAAGAACTGTATGTATCTTATCGTTGGAGAAGGAACTTATAGAGAAAAGTTAGAAAACATTGCGAAAAAGTTAAGCATCAAAAATATTGCTTTCACAGGGATGATCCAGTATTCCAAGATCCCTGAGTTAATATCTGCTTCAGACATTATAATTTTACCCTCTCTTGGTGCAGAAGGTAGCCCAAGAGTTCTTTTAGAAACTATGGCCTGTGGAAAACCTGTAATCGCAACTAAGATTAGAGGTATTAAAGAACAGGTTATCGATGGGAAAACAGGGGTTCTCGTTGAGGAAGGTAATGTGCATCAACTCACAGAAGCCGTAATTTCATTACTAAGAAATAAACAAAATCGAGAAGAGATTGGTAAAAACGCTTATGAATTTGTAAAAGACAAATTTGCGTGGACACATGTAGGAAATGAAACCCTAAAAATCTACCGTCAAGTGATCTCCTCCTATAGGAGATAACTCATTTTTGGCTTTATTTTTCAGATATCGAGGAAAAAATCGATTTTAACAATCCGTACCAATATGTGGACATTTTTTTCTTTGGTTTGCCAAAAGCTCTTGATGTTATATTTACAGGAACTTCAATAATTTTAAAACCTGCCAACGCTCCTTTTATTAGTAGTTCTGGAGCTGAATATTGATCTTGTTCTAGCTTGAGGTTTTCCAAGACCTCTCTTCGCAATGCGCGAAATCCACAAGTAAGATCACTAATTTTTAAACCAACCAAATTTCGGACAATCCATGTAAAAAATTGAATTCCCAAATATCTTACAAGGGTGGAGTTATGTTCGCCTTGAAACCTTGATCCTACTACGATATCAGCTTTTCCATTTTCTATGAACTTTATTAAATTTGGAATCTCCTTAGGATCATGTTGTCCATCAGCATCTAAAGTAATGATGATATCTGCTTTTTCCCTTTTTGCAATAATAAAACCTGTTCTCAGAGCCATTCCTTGACCAAGATTTAAAGGTAGTGGAACAACATACGCTCCTGCTTTTTTGGCCTCGATTTTTGTACCATCGCGACTACCATCATCTATTAGAAGCGCCTTATCAACGTAGGGAAGAACTTCTGATACAACTCTACCCACCGAATTAGCTTCTTCATATGCAGGAATTATTGCAAAAACCTTTTGTTTTGTTTTGCCACACATTTTTTTCATACTCTGTATGCTCTAGTACCTTAATTTATTTATGACCCTATTGAAAGATGTAGCAAAAAGCATTACAATTCAAAATGAGTGATGAATCTATGCAACTTAAAGGCATTCAAATACTTGGAATTGTTTTAGTAGCAATTGCCCTTGTCCAGACGTACATCTTTTATAAAAAAAAGCGCTATAATCTGTGGGATTTTCTTCTTTGGGTCGGCATCTGGATTAGCGCTGCAATTACGTTTATTTACCCCGGAATAGCTAATTTGGTATTACCTGCACTGACATTGCAGACTAGTATATTTGCAACATTGATATTAAGTACCATCGTGTCATATATGCTCCTATTCATCATTTATGGCTCTCTTAAGGATCTAAAAAGAAAAATAGGTGAAATAGCGCAATCACAAGCAATTTTAAGATATGATATCGAAAATATTCATCCAAAGCAGATAAATATAGAAAATAGCAAACCTATAGAAAATAGCAAACCAAAGGAAGAGAATCAATAAGACATCTAATTGCTTTTTTCTTGTTTCCCTTATTTTATCTTTTAATATGCAGTCTTCCGCTTGTATCAATAACAAAGATAGTATTTTATTGTCAAATATAGGAACTTAACCTACAAGCCTTTGATATTTTCTTGGTATCGTCATTTCCTCCCATAAAGTACTAAAGCATAGCTTAGATGACTGTCTAGAAATGTCCCTTTTTCTCTTTTCATGTGAGTGTTTAGATTATTAATTCCATACGCCTTTCGTATAAGTTTGAAGGGATTAATAAAATCAAATGAGGAAAATAAAGAATCTCCAAAAAACGAGCAGTCTATAATTCCAATTTGTTGACAAATATTTCTAAGTTCTCCTCTTGAAAAAGGATATTCTTCGCCGACCCGCCATCTGCCAGTATGCTCAGCAACAAACTTGAATATCCTATATGGCAGATTATATTTGTTAGGAACTGAAATAAAGGCTATTCCACCCTTTCTTAAAACATCAAAATGGCCTTTGATTATCTTGGTTCTTTTAACCCCCCAGAAATGTTCGACAAGACCAAAGGACATACAAATGTCAAATTTATTAGGCAAGTTTGTTGGTAGAGATAGTGCATCTTGTTTAATAAATTCAGCAGATAACCCATTTCTTTCAAACAATTCTCTTGCTCTTTCAAGAGCGCTTGCTGAGTAATCAAGCAGTGTAATTTTTGCTCCCTTTTTTGCCATTAAAGCAGCATTTGTTCCAGTACCAGCGCCAAGTTCTATGACTTTTAAATCCTTAAAATCTCCAAATTCCTGTAATACAATTTTTTCGATTCTTTGCCATCTAATACCACTTTCTTCTTTCATCAGAGTGAAAACATCTTCTTTTGTTGTAGGAGTGTCTGTCCAAAATTTATCCCACAGTTCAGATGTGCTTTTTTTCACAGTCTTCAAACATCCACTTTCATTGTAAAGTTATTTCGGAATGATACTCTGATAATCATTTCTTCTTCTATGATTCCTTTTATATATTCTACGCGCGGGCGTTTTCCAAAAGAATTAAAGGATTTTTTAATTTGACATTGTACTTAACATGAAAAAGTTTTAGTTTAGAAGATTAGTAAGTATTTTTATGTTAGGAACACAAAAAGCTGGCGATAAGCGCTTTAGGATTCAACTTCTATCTAATATGAAGTTTTAAAATTTAATTGCCTATCATTTCTTCAGGATGTAAACAATGAAAATTCTGTTAAGTAGCATCTTTCTACCACCATTTCCAGGTGGTGCTGAAAGAGTCGCTTGGGAAACTGCAATAAGACTCGCCATGCGCCACGAAGTACACGTTCTGGCAGCAGGAAAAAGGGGGATTGAAAAAAAGCACGGAGTTTTCATTCACAAAATACCTTTTCCACTATTTTATACTAGATTCGGCAAATTTGCAATGAGTAAGTCTTTAAGAGATATACGCTTTGATGTAATGCATTGCCACATGGTAGGGCTTTGGGGGAAGGTAATACCAAAGCTAATCAAACATGATAAACTAATAATAACTTGTCATGGAGATGGTATATATCCTAAGAAATTTAAGTCAAAATTAGTTGCAGAACCCGTTCTAAAATCAGCAGACGTGATTACTTGTGTTTCGAAATGGATGGTGGATTATGTCAAAGAGAAATACGGAATAAAAAGTCTTTACATACCAAACGGGATAGATAAACGATTCAAACCATTACACATAGAAAGAAAGAAGAATATGATTCTCTATGTAGGACAGTTTATAGAAAGAAAAGGAATATTAGAGTTGCTTGAAGCAGCAAAAACCTTGCCAGAATATAATTTTTATTTTGCAGGAAGAGGAAAATTATCAAATAGAATAAATCTTCCAAATACTAAATTTCTAGGATTTGTTCCAGATGAGGATGTGCCAAAATTATATAACGAAGCAACAATCTGCATATTTCCTTCTCGTTTTGAAGGTTTACCGTTGGTAGGCCTTGAAGCTATGTCATGTGGATGCCCTATTATTGCAACAAGAAGCCTAGGGTTTTCAGAACTATTACAAGATGGGACTACTGGAGTTTTGATAAAACCAAAGTCTATCAGCGCAATTGTAGACTCTATAAGATATCTTATGGAAAATGAAGAACTGCGAGAAAAAATCGGCATGAATGCGATTACAGAATCTAAGAAATACCAATGGGACACAATAACAGCAAATTATGAATTAGTTTATAAAACAGCTTGCGATAGACCTCTTCCCACCTAAAAATGGACCATTCTAACTCACTTCTATGTAATTTTCCTCTTAGATATTAAGATGAAGGCATGAATAATGGTCGACAAATTAAAAAACCAATATCAAAAGCCCTCTAAAAAACTTGAAACATATAGAAAAAACCCAATAAGGGAATATTTTTATCATAAAACTAAAGATATAACAATCAAACTTCTTGAACTTCAAAATTCTGAATCAGTTTTAGATGTTGGTTGTGGAAACGCCTTTTTAATTAATAAAATTAAACTGAATTATCCCAAAATAGAAATAGTTGGAATTGACATAATCAAAGATCAAATGTTAAGTACGGTGAAAAAGGGTAAGGATTTTTCTCTAGTTTTGGGAGATGCAATGAAACTTCCTTTTGCCGACAATAGTTTTGATAGAGTAACATGTACTGCTGTGCTTCAATATCTTCCAAATCCTTTGTCGGCTATTAAAGAAACTTACCGAATTACGAAAGAAGGTGGTATTGTCGTATTTGATGTCCCTGGGGGTTTCCATCTCCAAAACTATCTCGAACATTTCCTAACTGTAATTTTCAAAATAGTCCCATTTCAGAAAAATTATTTGACTAGTAAAATAAAACAGTGGATAACTAAATCTGGATTTAAAATAAGCCAAACTCATTCTACTAGGTTTTTAGGATCAATATTTTGCCCGTTTCTCCCAACACTCTACCTTCCAGGTCTTGGGAGTTTTTATTGGTGCAGTGAACAATTTACTAAACGACTAATAAAGATTGATTCGTTCATTGGACATGTATTTGGTCAAAATGACTTTACTAAGTTATTTGGAGGGTCCTTATTATTCCAATGCAAAAAACCCCAACACCAAAAAGTGAAATAATTAATTTATACCAAAAGAATTTAAGTTAATTGAAATTTGAGGGAGTTTATGTTTCAAACGCTAAAGAAGAAAATGTTAGATGCATATTCTTCCTTGACTCTCCATCTTCTTATAATGACCTGCATCTCAATCTTTTTGTCTCTATGGTTATTTAATCTTCAGGATCCGTTAACAGATCCATGGGATCTATGGTATATTTATGCAATTAATATTAGAAACAAAATATTAGATTGGAATTACGATATGGCCCCTTTCCTATATGAATTAAGTTGGCAGCCACATTTACCGTTTTTTGCATTCATCTCAGCCTTGCTTCTCTTTATCGTAGGTGATGCCAAACTTTCCTGCATCTTGGTATCAATCTTTTCAGTAATGCTTACTTTACTTTATTTAAGAGAGTTTGCAATTTACATTGGACTAAAAGATGAAGTAAATAAAATTCTCATCGTTTATATTTCGAGTTACACTGTAATTTCAAACATTGCACGTCCAATGAATGATTCATTAGCCGCTTTTTTCTCTGTAGTAAGCTTATTCTATATATATCGCTCTCTTAAAACAGATCTTCTTAAGGAATATGTTATTCTCTCAATTATACTCACATTGTCAGTACTCACTAAAGACTCTCTTTTTCCTTTGTTATTAGTTCCAATAAGTTTCTATTTGTTAACCCTTCTAAAAATGAAAGAAAATATGAATGCCGAAATATTAGGAAAACTTATTCTTTTTACTATTTTAATTCCATTCATTCTTTGGCTTTCTTTTGTTTTGAGTCTTGATCTTCTGCCAGTTATCCTTAACAGAAGAATAGGTGGTTTAGAAAGACTCTATAGTACTGCTCGTTCTCCTTTCATGTTTATTTTTTCAATTATTGTTTGTTTTCATTTCCTCCCAATTTTAGTATTCTCCAATTACAAGGTTTTTAGGAATCAAAAATATTGGATATTATTAATTTGGCTATTCCTCTTTATTATTGCTAGAATAATAGCTCCAGGACCTTTCTGGGATAGATTATGGCTACCTGGACTCTTCTCCGCCGTTATATTAGGCTGTGGAGAACTTAAGTCGAATAAGTTATATGAGATCTCTCCAAAACTTCCGAAAATCCTCTTTATTTTAATGATAGCTGTGAATTACTCTGTTGCTCTTTTGTTCATCATGTATTCTGCCGAAATTCCGGTCATATTTCAACTAATTTCGCCTATTTTCGAATTTTTAAAAAGGTACTATGTTCAATAGGTTACCTTGAGTTCGTTGAATGACTTCGGGATATTTTGATGAAGAAAAAAGTTTTAACGTAAGATGCAGTTTTAGACTTAAAATCTTAAAATCGGGTGTTCACTTAAATGGAAAATCTAAGAAGTTTATTATCTGATAGCAGATTTCCCATTTATTTACACTACAATTTATTGAAAAAGATTCTAACAAGTAGAAGAACTAAAAAACATAAAGTAAAAGAATTAGCAGTTTCATTAACTTTCGATATAGAAAAAGATCCAATAAACAACAAGATTAAACCAATCGGTAATTTTCTTCATAAGATGAACAAATTACTTAAATCAAAAAATATTGAGACGACCTTGTTTATTCAAGCAAATCTCATAAACGATTTTTCGACTCAATTTAAAAATCTTCAAAAAACACACGAATTAGGCTTGCATGGATATGCTCATGAACTTTGGGGCTATGAACAGTGGTGGGATAGCAAAAAATCTCTGGATTTAAAACAAAAGAGAAAATTAATTTCAATCTCTTTAGATATTTTTGAAGAAAATGATTTAGAGCGACCTACTTCGTTTAGGGCACCTAATTTGGTAATTAATAAGGAAACCTTGTCTTTAATAAAGAACTATGATTTTAAGATAGACTCTTCTCTTCCATCTTATTTAGGAGTTAAACCTCTACCTAAGTTTTATGATAGTTTATTAATGATTCCTCATACTGCTAATCCAATACCTAAATTCCAATTAAAGTATCATATAATTCCACTTGTCTATTATGATCGGTTTACTTTCCCAAGTGTTCTGTCAATGAGTAAAAACGAGTTTTTAGATTTCGTAGAAATCGTAGCATCTTATCAAATTTCATTTGGGTTTAAACCACATTTAGTGTTTTTTGCACATTCATGGGAATTTGTAGAGCATGATACTAAAAAGATTAAATGTTCTGAGGATAATTATAAGAGTCTCTTAAATATTTGTAGCTTGCTAGAAAATAACTATGAAGTTGAATATGTATCTCTGAATAATTTAGCCAAGAAACTAGAGTTGTTCGATTGAAGTTGTGCAATCGAGATAGCTGTTAGATCAAATTTGGTTATAGCACATTATAAACGTAAATACTGTATTCTCCTTGAAAGATTCTAACCAGGCTAAATTCTTTAGGATTTTCTAAAATATAATTGACATATTTGTCTAAGTTTTCATACATTGGCATATTTCCTGGATCTGAAATAAGTAAATGTGAAATGTTAAGTTGTGTAATTAAATCTCTAAATTCATCAACAGTCAGTTCTCCTCTTGTTGTCCATAATACGTCAAAATATCTCGTTTCATGTTCTCGATCATGTTTAAGTATATAGAAAGTCATCGCCGATGGTGATATAGTTGGATTTAATGTCAATTGCATAGTTTTTGCTTTGTTTTCTACTAAAAATATGGCAGCGTCTTCCATTACAGTCTCGGATGTAGGCATCTGAGGATTATAAAAATAGGGATAAGGATGCTGCAGTGTATTTACCAATCCAACAAGGAATATTATTGCGATTACAACGATTGTTCCTACATTAACAGTACTAGGACGATATTTTTTTACACGATCATGTATCTTAATCAGAGCACGCGCAGATAGTAGAAAAATGACAGGAAATGCTAGTAGAAAGTATCTTGCTTCTCTATCTTGAATAAATGAGAAGATTATGTATATGACAAAATACCATGAAAGTAATAACTTATCCTTCTTTGTCCTTCTGTAAATTGCATAACACAAGCCAATGAGTACTCCTCCCAATTCTGGAATTGTAAGTCCAATTCTTATAATATAGAAAAGCCATCCTTGAACTGTTACTAGGAAGGTGTGGGGCTCATTTGTTCCATAAGCTAACCAAATCTTAATCGAACCCGAAAATATAATGATGCCTGCTTGGAAGCTAATTAAGAGAAGAGCGGGGATTATGCCATAGAAAATCCATAAATTACTTTTCAGGGTCTTAATCAGTTTTTGGCAACATTCTAAAAGTCCTCGATCCTTTATTATATGCGCATAGTTTAGTATAAATGCTAAACTTATTACAAGAAGAAGAAGGATACTTGTAGGCTTCGTCATAAAGGCTAGGCCTACAAGTAAACCAGTAAGAAATGATTGCTTTTTTGGATCTTGTTTTTTCTTTAACTTTTTCTTGGTGAGAATTAGTGAATAAATTGAAAGAGTGAATATCGTCGTTGCAGGAATGTCCAGGAGTGCTGTTTTTGAAAATGCGAAAAACACCGATGAAAATGCTAGAAAAAGCGCTGCAAGCAAACCAATACGTCTATCGAATAACTCTGCCCCTAAGAAGAAAGTTGTTAAGATACAGATATTTCCCATGATAATAATAACAAGATATGCAGAAGAATAGGAAATTCCTAAAATGAAATAAGAAAGCATGAAGAGGAATGGCACAAAAAGCCCGTAGTGAGCAATCGATCCACCAAGCGAGGCATACCATTCTAAATTAAATTTAAGAATATAATCATACAAAGCAAAAGGAGAAAAATTATGATCCCTTATGATGACATCTCGAATCATATCATGCAGGATAATTCCATTGCTAGCATGAGCTGCGCCATCCCAACTCATTTCTAGAATCTTAAGATTATAAAGAAGAATATTATAAAGACAAACTACTAATATGAGAGAAATTGTGTAATAATTAAGATGTTTTTTGAGTGTTTCTTGAGTGAAACGCCCTAATCGAATTAGAAATTTCGTAAATGCTGAATTATTATCTTTACTGAGCACTTTTTTACCTCATATGCGCTGGATGCAGATATAAGTTTTGCATTATTAACTAGAGGTCGTAGGAGATACAGAAAGATTGGTGATTTTCCCTGTAAATTAAATTATGCATTTTTTGAATAAACAATCCTTAAAACTATAATAAGGTTTCTTAGATGCTACAATCAATTCTTAACACCATAAATCGTATAAAAGGGAGACAATCTAATGCCCTGCTTCTTTAATTTGGTAATAGAGAGATTCAAAAGACTGTAAATTATTCTTCTTATGATGTCTTTAGATTCGGTATAATACCCATTTAGGACCTCTACCTTAATGCCTTCTTCTGCTAAAATTTCTTTTAATTTAAACGGATCCATTAAATGTTCTGCCCAATTTCCGGTGTACGGGTCGCATGTATTTGTAGGATGGATTGGTTCTTTAGGTAGTCGACTTGTTTTAAGATATACAGATATGGTTTTTTCGATATCCTCTTTTATCATACCCCTAGTTGCTTTAGTCAGCCTTGCAATTTCCTCGTTGGTTAAACCTTCGAAATTAGAAATAATTTCTCTTCTAACTTTTGAATAAGCCTTTAGGCAATCCCTTTTCTTATGCCCTTTTATTTTAACTCTATCTGTATATTCTATTTCCCTTTGTTGTTTCATTATTGATCTATTGATTATGGGATTTAACATATTTGCGCCTGAACTCATTACCACTGTTATTGATTTTCCAGGTAAAAACTTCATTTTTTGGAAAAATTTGGTTATATCGTATATGTGTTCTATAACATCAGATGATGCTATAGCATTACAAGACATTGATTTTTTCCTTAGAAATTTGATTAAATCGTCAATTTCACCTTGAATATAATAATCAATTTCATTTCCAATAATTTGGGCGATTGTTTTCGCATCTTTGCATGAAACATCATAAATATCGTTATAGATCACTGTACCAATATCACATTCTTTAGCCAATAAACTTAATATTCCTGTTCCACCGCCATAGTCTATGAAGGTAAGTTTATTAAGAGACAAATTAGAAGTGCTTAAAGATAATGCTAAGATATAAGAATATTTTTGCAATGTGCCATATAGGTCCTCTAAATAACTTTTTAGATATGTTCTATTATAATCCGAGATATCTAGTTCTTCAACTCTAAGATTTTTAAGCCGTTTAAATAATCGCTCAGCAGCTGAATTTATAATTGACAAAGATTTGTGATCTTTTGGCAACTTCGCACAATTATACAAAAATTCCATAAACATAACACCGGGTCTAGAAATGCAGATATCAGGGAACATTTTTCGAAAATATAAGATTTTTGAAGCACTAAAAATTTGTGTAAATACTTATTGAACATTAAACCTTAAAGAACATACAGAAAGATTCCTTGTTCTTCAGCATAAATTAAATTTGCTTCGTAGGGCACTTGAGACGTGTTTGAGAGTATCAATACGTCATATCCTCTCAATTTTAATTCGTTGATTCTCTCTAATGAAGGATATCCAGGTAATGCAGTTCTGTCTGAATAAAACATTATTTTATAACTATCTATTTCATCTAATCCGTAAATTACAGTCTTTGGATCTGTGTTTTCTCTTATAAAATACCCCACTTCACGATATTGAAAGCGTTGATTAAACAAACATGCCCAACCTTGAGTAGTCCATCCAAGTAATGTAATGAGTGTGCCACTGATAAATAATAGTGAAATAAATAGTACAATAGATATTTTAACTCGCGGAAAAAATATGCGAGATTTTTTCATCTGCTTATTATAGAAAATATAGAGAAATGGAATTAGAACGGCTATTGAAATAAAGAAACTGCTCCCAAAGAATGAAAAATCCTGATTGAATTCAATGAGCCGACTTACTATTAAAAAATACTGTTTTCCTAAGACATTTTTACTAAAAATCCAAAATGGTCCGAATAAACATGCGCCGATTAAATAAACAAAAAACAGTATAAGTTTGATCACAAAAGTCTTTTCCTGTTTTATCCTAATAATATAAGGATATTTTGTGGAATCAATTAGTAGAAATGAAAACAGAAGAACTGAAAAAGGAATCATTATGTATTCGAAAATCAAAAAGCGCTCTTGAATCTCATTAATCACCCAAATAAAGGTAAATGCTACTAAAAAGAGATGGAACAATGAAAAACCCTTTTGCCTTATAAGATCAGTTTGATCGCTTAAAAAGTTAGAGATTATTATGTAGAAATATGGATAGATCGGAAAAAGAAAATGGGGAAATTTTGATTTAGCGAGAGAAAAAATAATAATGCTTGGGAGAATTAAAGACAACAAATATAGATCTGACATTGAAAATGAGTGTTTAATTCGTTTAAAATGAGTAATGAATCCTAAGATAAACAAGATGAATAAAGGCCCTAACAAATTTTCGTTTAATATCTCCAAATGATAATACCAAGGTCCTGATGGCGCTAAACTTACAGTTAAGTGCGTGAACAACTCTGTTGGGTACACCCGCCCATATTGAAGAAATGAATTTATCTCCCACGGAATTATTATCAGAGAAGAGACTATTATGACATACAGTAAAAGTGTATATGATTCTCTTCCCACCTTATTTTTTAACTTTTTGTAGAATAAACTTATGACTAACGCGAGGATGGGTATAAAACCAACAAATGACAACGATAAATAACTAATTCCGCTAAAAAGTCCCGCAAATATATAGAAAATATTCTTTCTCTCTTGATAACTAATAATAATACATAATACAGTAAGTTCAAGCCAAAAACTAAAGATAGCAAAAATTCCACCTGGTATCCAGGTACCGCGATCAAATAATACGGTTATGGGACAAATTGCTTGAATAAATGCAGCCAAATATCCTGTTCTTTCCCCGAATAATCTTCTAGAAATCAAGAAGGTGATAAAAAGGGAACAAGTACCTAATAGAACAGCTGTAATTCTGTATCCAAACTCATTTGGACCAAAAATAAACATGAATAGTGCTATCAACCAAAAACTAAATGGCGGCTTATTGAGCCAAACATGAGCTTTAGGCCAATCTCTCCAACCACCGTTTTTAACTGGTGCTAAATAGGGGTCATCGAACAAAGTCAATCTACTAAAATGTTTCATAGCATTATTAGCAACTATAGCATGCTCTACCTCATCACCTACTTTCATTAATGGATACCCTACATTATAAACCCGTAAGAGAAACCCTAATGCTACTATCAGTATGAGCAATATGAAGGATGTATATTTATTGTATTTTTGCATCTAACATCGCCATATATTCTTAGAATGAGTGCCCGAGATTCTTAATTTTTAATAATAGACTCGTAAATCTTCGAAGGTAGCAAATACAACATCAATATTTTAATTTGTTGGTAATAAATTCGTTAAATTTCATTGAAGATCTCTTAGGTGTCGAAGAATTTAATTGCTTTTTGTCTGGACGAAAATATAAAATTTCATTAGTTTATGAAATTGAGGATACGTCAAGTAAATGAGATGGCTATTGAAAGCGTGTTTAGAATCTCCATATAGACTAGTAACGAATTGATTTTAATCTACTTTACTCGTAAAAACCATTGACGCCCTCATCAAAAGAATTCTGTTTTATTTTTTGTTAATAACTACAACAATCTTTATGATCTCTGTTTCTCCTAAGAAGCATTAATATAGATCAATTGATTAACCTTGAGAATAAATTCCCTTATAAGTTAAATACAGTCTTCAAACAATGCTAAAAAGCGTGAACATGATATTTTAAGAGAATTTAGAGCCCTTATGAAAGGCGGGGTTTATGAGAAAAAATGAACTCTATATGATATTCTTCATAATTTTCGTGAATTTCGTGTATTTTGTTATTGTGTTTTCAACGTTTTCAATAGCGGAAAGCAAATGGTACATGTTTACATGGCTTGCTGAATGGCTTGATTATAAGATAATTTTAATGAGATCATCTAAAATAGAACGGTTCCAATATCTGTTTGAATTTCCTGTTTTAGGAGTAGCATATCTAATTGGGGTAGGACAAGCGGCAGTTACCACTAGATCTCTAATGGCGTCACGTATACCTTTTTTACTTCCATTTCATTATCATGTGATATATATGGGACTGCTTAACGTGTTATTTGAAATTATTACTGTTATTTTGACAATGCGACTGGTTTCACGTTATTTTGAAAGGATCTATGCTTCAAATATAATGTTTATTTTCATTCTATTACCTGTAGTTTGGTGGATAACTATAAGTCGATGGGAATTGCTTCCTATGGCCTTTATTGTTTCCACTTTATATTTCGCCGTTGAAAATAGGCCTTGGTATGCTTGGATATCGATCACCATAGCCATTTTGACGAAATTCTATCCAATATTATTCACAATTCCGTTGATATGGTATTATTTCGAACGCGATGGTTTCAAAAAAACGGTAATATATGTGGGGAGCATACTTGCCTTAACAGTGTTAATTCACATTCCATTTTATTTAATCTTTGGGACGAAAATTCTTTCCGGGATTTTCTTTCAAGCAACTAGAATATCTGTACCATACTCGATTTGGTATTGGATCTTCTTGATATCTAGAGGAAATGAGTTAGTATCTGTCATTTCAGTTTGGATTCAGGTAGGGAGTATATTCATCTATGTTCTAGCAGATTATTTTTACGAAATAAAAAAAGAGAACCCGCTCAGTACGGATAGGGCTTTAATAAAAAGATTTTCAATTGTTAGTTTAATTTTTTTGTTGACTTTCAAGATGGCGGGATATCAATACGTCGTATATGCATTCCCATTTGTATTAATTTTCATGAATTGTTTTAAAAAATTCACCTATTTTGCTTTCTGGATTATTGCATATCATATAACCACTTATCTAACGATCATTATCTACGGGTTGGCTTTCTTATCAAAAAGGTTAGAAGTGACAGCTACTATATTTTTTTCCATGTCAATAACCTATGTTGTTCTTTATATGGTCGCGATTGCCTTAATCCATTTCAACAAAAATCTATACGAAAATAGGATTTCAATTTTGAACGATAAGGAATTCATATTACAGCTGTATCATTTTGTGAAGAAAGAGAAATCCCATAAATGAGAAAAAGAAGGAATCAAGAAATTTTATTTTATGACTATGTTTGATATCTGATAGGATCTGTAAAAATGACCAAAGTCCACTTGCGACAGATGTGCTTTATAGAAAAATCTAGATAGAAATTCTATGAAAAATTTCCTTAATGAGCGGCCTTAAAATATGCCACCAACTTAAGATAGGTTTCATTTTGGAGTAGCCTAATTCCTTAAAATACATCTTGGTAACTGGGACTTCTGTGATTTTATAGCCCTTTTTGATTGTCTGTAGAAGTAAATAAGGTTCTAGTTCATATCTATCCAACCAGTGCTGATGAAGATTAATTTTTTGATCTTTTACTATTTTAGTACGGAATGCTCTGTATCCATTAGAGGCATCCGTTATTTTAACTCCTGCAACTATCTTAAAAAAAAGACTGAATAGATATGTAGTAATCTTCCGGAAAATGGGAAAATTTACTACTGCCCCATAAAACCTAGATCCTTGTACAAAATCATATGTATCATTTAGTATAGGCGAAATCACACGATTTATTTCATGTGGGTCGTCTTGTGCATCTCCACCCATTACAACACAAATGTCGAAGTTATTTTGTACCGCATAGTCGATACCTGTCCTGATAGCAGCGCCTACTCCCTTATTTTTAGGATGAGATATGACTGTTGCACCACTTTTTTCAGCTACAATCGCTGTCTTGTCGCTACTACCATCATCTATTACTATTACTTCGTCTACAAGTCCTTCTGCGTATTTTAGAATGCCACTAACTACTATACCTATTTTTTTTTCTTCATCCATAGCAGGAATAATTACAATTGTACTCATTGGTATCAGTCATGTTAGTGGTGGATATTAGCGGTAAAATTCTCTGATTTTCTCTGCAACAAACTGTACATCTTCTTGTGTAAGTGCAGGATGAACTGGGAGCGATATTATCTTATTAGCAATTTTTTCGCTTATAGGATACATTCCTGAAGTAAAATGCAATCGATCAATATATGATGGCTGGAGATGAATCGGGATAGGATAATGTATGCCCACACCAATTTCATTCTTGGTCAAGAATTTTACTAATTCATCTCGTTTTTCGCATTGAATTACATATAAATGGTAAACGTGATATGCCCATTCCTTTTCGATCGGTTTAATAACACTTTCTTCTAAGAGCTCATTGTATAAGGCTGCATTTGCCCTTCTTTTCTTATTCCAGTTATCTAACTCTTTGAGTTGTTCTCTTCCAATTGCTGCTGAGATTTCACTAAGACGGGCAGTAAATCCAATGAGATCATGTCTATTTTTCACCCTCTGACCGTGACTTCGTAACATCTGGATTTTCTCAGTAAATTCCTCGTTGTCTGTCACGACCATTCCACCATCTCCACAAACCGTCATATTTTTAGAAGGATAAAAACTAAAGCATGCAAGATCACCAAGCGAGCCTGTAGGTTTTCCTTTGTATTTTCCACCGTGAGCCTGACAGGCATCTTCAATTACGGGAATATCATACTGTGTGGCTAACTCAACGATCGGATCCATATCCGCTGGGTGTCCATAGAGATGTACGGGAATTATAGCGCGTGTTTTATTCGAGATTTTTTCTTCTAATTTATCTACATCCATAGTATATGTAATAGGATCGATATCCACAAATACAGGGGTAGCATTAGTATGTATAATTGAGTTTGATGTCGCTATAAAGGTATTTGGTACGGTTATAACTTCATCACCCGCAGTGATTCCTGCAGTTAATAGAGCTAAGTATAAAGCTTCAGTACCTGAACTTACACCAATCCCATACTTTGCTCCACAATAAGCTGCGAATTCCTCTTCGAATTTGTGAACATTCTCGCCTAAGATAAATGAGGTGGTCGATAATACGTTTAATACAGCCTCTTTTTGCTTTTCAGTCACGATAGGCTTTCCGAAAGGTATCATCATTACATCTCCTGATAGGGTTTCTCAATAATACCGGATTTGCATTCAATTTCAGTAATCTTTTTTATGAACTTTGCTGGATGTCCCATAACAACTGAATTTGGAGGAACATCTTTTGTGACCAATGATCCTGCGCCGACCAATGAATTTTCTCCAATGGTCAATTTTGGCAGTATTGTAGAATGTGCACCAATCCTGGCATATCTCTTGATGATTGGACCCTTCATACATTTTGCACAGGGCGGATGGGGGTCATTAGTTAACACTACATTCGGTCCAATCCAAGCGTTATTTTCTATTACGGTATACTGTGGGATGAAGACATTAGAGTGAATTCTCACATTATTTCCAATATTATTATCGTTCTCAAGGACACTATTCGTTCCAATAGAGCAATCATTACCTATTATATTCCCTTCTCTTATCATTATTCCGTGTCCTGTTTCTAGCCCACTGCCAATTTCTGTGCCGGCATAAATAATTGAATGTGAACGTATATGTGAATGATCTCCAATCGTAGTTGCTAATTCACCTGGTTTTTTCCCACGTGGCGGTGCGCCAATTATGACGAAATCTTCAATCACTACATCTGTTCCGAGTTGAACATTTGGATAAATCTTAAGAAACTCCACTTTATTCCCTCAAATCAACTGTTTTTTTCTCCTTTATGGATTTATATGTCGCCTCGATGATCTTAATTACTTGTAAACCAACTTTTCCATCCGTTAGAGGCTGTTTCCTGTTTTCGACGCATTCTAGAAAATGAGCAAGTTCCAGTTTGAGTGGTTCTAAGTTCTGTATATATGGTTTGTATGTATCGCCCTCTCGAGTAATAAGTTTAAATCCACCAAAGGAATCATATTCTGGGACAACACCAATATCATAAATTTCAATATCTTGCGACATGTAGTCCAAGCTCGCACTTTTTTCTTGCCCGACTACCCACAAATCTCTTATTTTCTTTGGAGTAAGCCAACTGACCTGAATATGAGCAAGGATTTTGTTTGGAAAGCGAAGTGTAACCATTCCCACATCTTCATATGGCTCTCGTAAGTATGGCGTTCCTATTGCTGTAACTTCAATGGGCAAATCGTTTAATAAAAAACAAAACACATCAAAATCATGGAGTGCAAAGTCGAAGATAACGCCACAATCATCTCTTGGCGTTCTTAATCCCATTCTTGAGCCGTACAAAAAGAATATTCTACCAAAGTTATCTTTACTGATTTCATCTTTCAATTTTCTTACGGCAGGATTAAAACGAAAGATGTGTCCTACCATTAAGGTTTTCTTCTGTTTTTCAGAAATATCAATCAGTTTTTGAGCGCTTAATGAGTCCAAACACATGGGTTTTTCCACAAGAACATGTTTTCCTGCCTCTAAACACTCTCTTACAATTTCAAAATGAGTTGAGCTAGGTGTACATACACTCACGGCCTCTATCTCTGGATTATTTAAGATATCACGATAATCATTTGTCACAGCTACTTTGTATGTTTTATTGAGTTTTTTCAGCCTCATACCGCTTAAATCTGCTACCATGACTAAATTTGAATTTTCCAACTCTCTATATACCCGTGCATGGTTTTTTCCCCATTCACCAACACCAAGCACTCCAATTTCAACCATAAAATCGCCTCATTGTATATTTATAATGTAATCGTACACATCCTATTGATCCTGTCGTGAAATACATCTACGTCCGCTTATGTTGTGTAAAATGGTAAAACAAAAGGTATGTCAAGTATTTTGTGGCGTATCTGTTTTATTTCGTGACCAACTCTCAGTAGTTTGATTTATAAGTATTTTTTTGCGAATTACTAAAAATAGCAATCTTTCATCTAGTTGAAAAAAGATCTAAAATGAGTCTCTGTGAGCTCTTTTTTCATAATAATTGCTCTTATCTTGTTAATGTTTTATTGTATATCAATCTTATAAACTTTGGTGAATACTCTGCTCTTATATCGGTACTTACTCATTCGAATATTGATATGCTAATGACCTTAACCACTAACTTTAAATATGGCAGTAAATGAACTTATTATGTCACCAAAAGTGACTTAGTTAATCTGCTATAAAATGAACACATTTTGTATAAAAATCAATAAGAAGTAATAAAGCAACAGATTAAATATTTTTCTAAATTAAAAGATGATATTTAATCGTGAAAATATGTATAAAACACCCAAGTAAAAAGAAAATCAAATATTAATGTTTAACTTAAATGAAAAGTAAAATTTATCTATATGCGTCTATTAAATAGACGCTTCTGTATTAAAAAAGCATAGTATAGTTTGTTACTCTTGATTGAGTGGAGGCTCACAAATGACGAATGAGACTAAAGATGACGCAACAAAAATAAATGAAAATAACAACGCGGCAAGTAGTGCAGAAAAAGAAAAGCATGAGGTAGAGATACAAATTGAAATGACCGAAGCGGAAAAGATAGAGCAGTTAAAAGAAGATTTAGAGACTGAAAAAGCACGAGCCGAAGATTACTTAAAAAGGTTAAAATACTTGAAGGCAGACCTTGAAAACTTTCAAAAAAGAGCTAAAAAAGAAATGGAACGAATACAGAAAGTTGGAATTATAAGTTTATTGGGCAAACTATTGACTATTGTAGATGATCTTGAACGAGCCGTTTCAACTGCCCAAACCAGTAACAAAGAACTAACTAACTCTACATTTTTTGATGGAGTAATGATGATTTCAGATCAGTTTAATAAGGTCTTAAAAGAAGAAGGGGTAAAAAAGATAGACGCCTTAGGAAAACGGATGAATCCTCGTTATCATGAGGTAGTCAGTCGGATTGAATCTTCAGATCACCCCAATAACACAATAATTGAAGAATATAGAAAAGGATACTTGTTAGATAATGAAGTAATTCGACCTGCTACGGTTGCAGTATCGAAAATTCCTAAAAAAGAAGAATCTATCAAAGAAGATTCTGCAAAAGATGATGATAATAAAGAAATGGAGGTATAATTATGGCTAAGGAAACAAAAAGAGAAAAAATTATTGGTATAGATCTTGGAACTAGCAATTCAGCAGCGGCGGCTATGATGGGCGGTAGACCTGTCATAATTCCGAGTGCGGAAGGAAGCACTCAATATGGCAAAGCGTTCCCTTCATATGTAGCTTTTGCTGAAGATGGATCGCTACTTGTAGGTGAACCTGCACGTCGCCAGGCAGTGTCAAATCCTGAAGCTACCATCACTGCGATTAAGCGAAAAATGGGCCAAGATTACAAGGTGAACATTTTTGGCAAGACATATTCACCCCAACAAATCTCAGCTTTCATACTTCAAAAGATTAAACGCGATGCTGAGGCCTTTCTAGGTGGAAAAGTGGAAAAAGCAGTGATTACAGTACCAGCGTATTTCAATGATAACCAGCGACAAGCAACAAAGGATGCAGGGGTCATTGCCGGATTAGATGTTGTTCGTATTATCAATGAACCAACTGCTGCATCTTTAGCTTTCGGCATTGACAAAATGGATCAGGAATTAAAAATTCTTGTGTTCGACTTTGGCGGCGGTACTCTTGACGTAACAATTATGGATTTTGGACAAAACGCGTTTCTGGTTGAATCAACAAGTGGTGATACCCAGTTAGGCGGAACTGATATGGATAATGCTATTGTTGACTATATTGTTGATGGGTTTAAGAAAGACAGTGGAATTGATCTTCGTTCTGATGCGACCGCAATGCAGCGCGTGAGAGAGGCTGGAGAGAAGGCAAAGATCGAACTATCTACGATCTTGGAAACAGAAATAAATCTCCCATTTATTGCTGCAGATGAAAGCGGACCTAAAAACCTGCGAATGAAATTTACTCGTTCAACACTGGAACGACTCGTAACTCCTATTATAGAGCGATGCAGAGGCCCAATGATGACCGCATTGCAAGATGCAAAATTACAACCAAGTCAAATTGATAAAGTCATCCTCGTCGGTGGTCCCACTCGCATGCCTATTGTAAGAAAATTCGTGGAGGATATCATTGGTAAACCTGCTGAACGTGGAGTAGATCCGATGGAATGTGTAGCTACGGGTGCAGCTATTCAGGGAGGCATCATGGCTGGAGAAATAGATGAGATTGTACTTCTAGATGTTACACCACTTACACTCGGCGTTGAAACACTAGGTGGAGTCGCTACTCCGATAATGGAAAAAAATACGACAATTCCTGCCGAACGAAAACAGATATTTTCAACCGCAGCTGACTTCCAAACATCTGTAACAATTAACGTGTTACAAGGTGAAAGAAAAATGGCAGCAGATAACGTATCGCTTGGCATGTTTAATCTTGTGGGTATCCCACCTGCTCCAAGAAATGTTCCACAAATTGAAGTAAAATTCGATATCGATGAGAATGGAATATTAAATGTTACAGCGAAAGATCTTGGCACGGGCAAAGAACAGTCAATCACTATTACGGCGTCAACCAAGTTAGATCAGTCTGAGATTGATCGGATGGTTAAAGAAGCGGAACAATTTGCCGAACAGGATAAACAAAAGAAGGAAGAAGTCGAAGTTAGAAATAACGCGGATTCAATGATATATACTGCAGAGAAGACTTTAGCAGATCTCGAAGACAAATTGGCGAAAGAACAAAAGGATAGAATCAGAAATACAGTGAATGAATTAAACGAAGCCTTGAAAGGCGATGATATAGCACAAATAAAAGAGAAAACGGAAGCACTTGCAAAGATATTACAAGAAATTGGAACCGCAGTATATCAACAGGTTGCACAAGAACAAGCTGCTCAACAACCGCCTCCTGGTAGCGGGGCTGAAACCACAGGAACATCTCCACCACCACCCGGAGAAAAGGTTGTAGATGCAGACTATGAAGTTGTGGATGACGAATAACCTATTTTCCTTTTTTTAAAGGTGAGTTGCAGTGGAAAAGCGCGACTACTACGAAGTATTAGGCGTCTCAAAAGATGCTTCACAGGACGATATCAAAAGGGCATACCGAAAGCTAGCTGTTCAATTCCATCCAGATCGCAACAAAAACCCAGGTGCTACAGACAAGTTTAAAGAGGTCTCTGAAGCCTATGCTGTTCTTTCTGATGATGAAAAAAGACGCATGTATGATCAATTTGGGCATGCAGGAATTGATGGTAGATACACTACTGAGGATATTTTCAGTGGGGTTGACTTTGATTCCATTTTCAGAGATTTTGGCTTTGGAGGTGGCTCTGGAGGATTCGGTGGATTTGAAAGTATTTTTGATGTATTCTTTGGGAATCGGCGAGCGAGAACGAGAGGTCCAAGAGTTCAACGCGGTGACGATTTACAAATTGAACTCGAAATAACTTTAAAAGAAGCGGCTAGCGGCATTGAACGTCAAATTGACGTGCCACGTAGAGAACGATGTCCAGTTTGTGAGGGGACAGGTGCCGAACCAGGCACATCGGTAAATACTTGCCCAAAATGTAAAGGAAATGGACGACTTCAAATTTCTCGTACACAAGGATATTCGCAGTTCGTACAAATAGTACCATGCGATCGCTGTAATGGCGAAGGAAAAATTATTGAGAAACCTTGCCATAACTGTAGAGGATCTGGAGTGGTTCGCTCAACTCGAAAAATAAATGTTACAATACCTAAAGGTGTAGAAACAGGCTCTGTACTGCGATTACGAGGAGAAGGAGAAGTTAGCACTTCAGGAGGGGGACCTTCAGGAGATCTATATGTCGTTCTTAATGTTCTTCCGCACGAAATATTCCAGCGAGATGGCACTACTCTCTATCTTGAACAGCCAATAAGTTTTTTCCAAGCCGCACTCGGCGCTAAAGTAAAAATTCCTACTCTTGATGGTGCTGCAGAACTCAAAATCCCAGCAGGCACCCAAACCCATACACTATTTCGTCTAAAAGGAAAAGGAATGCCAAGTTTAAATGGTGGACGTGGAGATGAACTCGTAAGAGTGATCATCAAGACTCCCGAAAATTTGACAAGATCTCAAAAAAAGCTTTTGCAAGATGTAGCTAAAGAGCTTGGTGAATAACCGCATGGAACTTGATATTGAGAAGATTTTAGATATTTTAGGCAACAAGACTCGCCGAAAGATTCTTGCAGCTCTTTCCGAAGAGGCGGGTTATGTCTTTCAATTATCTGAAGACATTAATATCAGACATCAAGCTATAAGAAAACATCTCGATCAGCTTAAAGAATTAAAAATCATAAAGAGCTATGAAGGTGCAAGTACAGTTGGTGGTCCACCCAGAAAATATTTTAAGATCACTAAATCTTTTTCAATCATGGCAGATATTACACCTGACTCGTTTGAAACAAAAATCCTGTCTTTTGAACGACAAAGTCCAGATCAGGACGAATATGAAGAACTAACTGATAAAATAGAAACTATTGTTAACACTAGAGATTCTCCAGATGAAAAGATTTCTGATTTGAATATGGCTTTAGAAAACCTGAATTCTGAAATTGAGGAACTGGAGAAAAAAAGACAGTATCTTGTCGAATTACGACAGAAAATAATAAATTACATCAAAACATTCAATGAAAAATTAATTGAAACTAAATCAGAATAGTTTTTTTGATGAGATATTCTTTGATAGAGACATTAAGAGTTATAGAAGAATCCATGAAAGTTTAATATTGACGAAGGGTTCTGTTCTAAGTAGAACTACATACCTTGACGTGTAAAAAGGCTGTAGCTTCGGCGAACTTGGGCTTCATTGTATCATGTGGAGACCTCGCATCGCCTTTTTAAAAGAATAATCCGGAATGGTGGGTAGTATACGATGCTGATTTTTGCCCCTAATTTTCTTTATTGTCCATACAATCTGCTCCCATATATCAGAAAGCATGCCATTGAGTACATGTCTGTAGTCGCAGAGAAATTCATACAGGTCGAGGTTATACTTAAGAGAATAGGTCTTGAACAGTAGTAACCACCGTTTTTTGTAATGATAGAACAGTTTACGCCATATAATGGTGTATACGTAACTCTATTTAAATATTACAGTCTTTAACCTATTTGGATGGCTTTAAAAGGAAAAATGATTCATTTAAACGAAATAAAGTTACCTTTATTTCCATAGAGTTCTAAATTTTTATATAATGTGACGAAGGCGTAAACTTTTTATTCACTTTAACTTCATGTTTTCCCCAATCTATCTACATACACTTCATGTAGATATCTACATAGAGTGAGTTGTCACTCTCAAAAATTGTTGTAACCTAATTTTCAAAAAAAATAAAATGTAACAAAAAGAAGGTGTTAAAAATAGCAGCAAATTTAGGTGGAACACCTATCCTTCTATTAAGAGAAGGAGCACAAAGAACTGAAGGAAAAGATGCTCAAAGAAACAATATTGCAGCAGCAAAAGTAATCGCTGAAGCGGTTCGGACATCACTCGGACCCAAAGGCATGGACAAAATGCTGGTTGATTCATTCGGTGATGTTGTTATAACGAACGACGGTGCTACAATACTAAAAGAAATCGATGTACAGCATCCTACAGCGAAAATGGTTGTCGAATTAGCTAAAACGCAAGATGTGGAAGTCGGGGATGGCACAACAACAGTTGTCGTGCTGGCTGGAGAACTATTAAAAGCCGCAGAGACACTCCTTGACTTGGATGTTCATCCTACAGTCCTTGTTGAAGGATATAGAAAAGCAACAGAAAAAACCCTTGAAATCCTTGATGGCTTTGGAATGCCAGTAAATATTGAAGATACAGCAATGCTAAAGAATATCGCTATGACCGCAATGGGCTCAAAAATGGTAGCTTATTCCTCAGACTATTTGGCAGATTTAGCAGTGAAAGCATGCAAGCAAGTCGCTACTCAAGTCGACGGTGGAGCGTGGAAAGTAGATATCGAAAACATCGCTATACAAAAGCAAAAGGGCGAAAGTTTAGAAGACACAGAATTGATTAACGGAATTGTCATGGACAAGGAAATGGTTCATCCAGGCATGCCTAAAATCATAAGAGATGCTAAAATTGCTCTTCTCAGCGCTGCCTTAGAGATAACAAAAACTGAATTCGATTCGAAAATCAATATAACAGATCCAACTCAAATGCAAGCATTCCTAGACCAAGAAGAAGATATGATCAAAGAAATGGTCGATAAACTAAGTATCGCTGGCGCAAACGTCGTTCTCTGCCAGAAGGGAATGGATGACATAGCTCAACATTTTCTCGCAAAAGCAGGAATGGCAGCTATTAGACGAGTAAAAAAATCTGATATCGAGAAACTAGCTAAAGCAACAGGTGGACGAATAGTATCAAATCTTGACGAACTTACTCCTGAAGATCTAGGTGAAGCCACAACAGTAGAAGAACGAAAAATTTCTGATGAAAACATGGTTTTTGTCGAAGGTTGCAAGAACCCAGGAGCTGTGAGCCTCTTAATTCGAGGTGGTACAGAACTTATAGTTGATGAGGCAGACCGCGCGATCCATGATGCACTTTGCGTCGTGAGAAACGTGATTCAAGACGCAAAGGTCGTACCTGGCGGAGGCGCACCTGAAATTGAAATTGCAAGAGGTTTACGTGATTATGCGCGATCTCTAGGAGGTCGTGAACAGTTGGCAGTAAACAATTTTGCAGATGCAGTCGAAATCATCCCACGCTCGCTAGCAGAAAATGCTGGTTTAGATCCCATTGATTCATTGGTGCAACTACGTGCAGATCATGATCAAGGTAATACTAGCTATGGTGTTAATACAGAAGAAGGTGGTACAACAGATATGGCCGCATTGAACGTATTCGAGCCTCTTGCTGTGAAAAAACAGGCGATTAAAAGTGCAAGCGAAGCCGCTCAAATGATCCTACGAATTGATGACGTCATCGCAGCGTCAGACCTTGGAGCAGGTCCAGGAGGACCACCAGGAGGAATGCCCGATATGGGCGATGAGGAGTATTAGGAGGAATAAAAAATGGCATTAAATCTAGGAGGAGTGCCAATCCTGATTCTTAAGGAAGGCACAGAAAGAACAACAAAAAGAAAAGCTCAAATGAACAACATCGCTGCTGGTAAAGTTATCGCTGAAGCCGTTAAATCAGCTCTAGGTCCACGTGGTATGGATAAGATGCTTGTAGACTCTCTAGGTGATATTGTAATAACGAACGATGGTGCTACTATTCTTGATGAAATGGACGTGAAACATCCCGCTGCGAAAATGATGGTTCAGGTTGCAAAGGCCCAAGACGATGAGGTTGGCGACGGAACAACATCCGCTGTTATTATAGCAGGTCAACTACTTAAAGGAAGCGAGGAACTGTTAGAATCAAAGATTCATCCAACAACAATTGTCGCTGGACTAAAGAAAGCAGCCACTAAGGCTACTGAAATTTTAGACAATATGGCAGTCGATATCGACCCTGAAGACGTAGCTACTTTAAAGAAAGTTGCAATGACAGCTATGAACAGTAAAAGTATCGCTGGATCAAAAGATCTTTTTGCAGATATCACAGCAAAAGCTATTGGTCTTGTCAAGGAAGATCGTAATGGAAAGCTTGTTGCAGATTTAGATCATGTAAGTATAGTTAAAAAACAAGGCATGGGCTTAACAGACACAGAACTTGTAAGAGGCATGGTAATCGACAAAGAAATTCTTCACCCTGCGATGCCTAGACGGGTAACTAACGCTAGAATCGCGATTCTTGATGCCGCACTAGAGATCGAAAAGACAGAATTTGACGCAGAGATACGTATATCTGATCCTTTCCAAGTCAAGGCTCTAATGGAAGAGGAAGACCGAATGCTTAAATCTCTCGCTGAAAAGGTAATAAATACAGGTGCCAACGTTTTGCTATGCCAGAAGGGCATAGAGGATGACATAGTAGGTTTCTTAGCAAAAGCAGGTATTCTGTCAGTACGACGTGTTAAAAAGAGCGACATGAAAAGACTCGCAAGAGCTACAGGCGGAAGAATTGTGAGCAATGTAAAAGAACTATCAGCCGATGTTCTTGGAAGTGCAGGCGTTGTTGAAGAAGCGACGCTCGGCGATGACAAAATGGTCTACATAAGAGACTGCGCAGATCCAAAAGCAGTTACAGTTGTAATCAGAGGAGGCTCTAGCCAAGTAGTAGACGAGGCTGAGAGGGCCTTGCACGACGCGCTCTGTGTAGTGCGCAATGCAGTTCAAGATAAGAAGATCGTAGCAGGCGGAGGAGCTCCGGAAATAGAAGTTGCTAAAGGACTTCGCGAATATGCTGGAACTATTGGTGGCAGAGAACAAATTGCGATCGAAATATTTGCAGATGCATTAGAAACGATTCCAAAAACGCTAGGCGAAAACGCTGGCTGGGATCCAATCACTATCATTGTAGAACTAAGAGCAAAGCACGAAACTCCAGAAGGAAAATGGTTCGGTATAAATGTCTACACTGGCAAGCCTAGTGACATGATGTCAGAAGGTGTCATCGAACCATTATCTGTCAAGAAACAAGCAATTAAAAGCGCAAGTGAAGCAGCACACATGATACTTAGGATCGATGACGTCATTGCCAGTAAAGCTGAGAGAGGCCCACCTATGCCCCCAGGCGGAATGGGCGGAATGCCCCCAGGCATGGGCGGAATGGGCGGAATGCCCGGCATGATGTAAAAGAGCATAAAACGTCTATAGACTAATATCTTTTCTCTTCTTCTTTTTTTAATTCTTTTTTTATAACAGAAAAAAACGAGTAACAAAGTCGGCAATTAAGGCAATACACATGATGCTACCGATCTAAAACGTTATGATTATACATAACGCTCGTTATGAAAAACGTCTATAACTAGAAAAAGAAAGCGTCTCCGCTCTCTCCCCTACCGCGTCGTTGAAAAAAATATTCGCGATCATTATATATTGTGTTCAAGCAATTACGATTTTCAAGCGATCAATGACTTCATCGCAAGCATCGCATACCCACTTATACTCGCCTTCTCTACCATTTTCACCGTTATGGTTTATAATAAAGCGGGCGTGCACTTCTTTTCCACATTTAGGACAGATTTTAGTTTCCATAGTTGTGTTACAACTCCAATAACTGTTTCTATAGTTGCTTTGCAAATGCAAAGATTGTAATATAACTCCAGACAATTTCTAGAGTTCTGGAGTCTAATATATGTAGATCTTTTTAAATCTTTGGATTAAATCCTCTATAATTGACTATTGTCAACCTTTGTAAATGTAAAGACTAAACTGGATTTTTTTAAGAATGTCTTTTATACAGTCTATTACGTATTCTAAGTCTCTTATGTAGACGCGCTCAGTATTAACACGAACGTGTCTAAAAAAAATCATGTTACTCATTAAACTGAGACAGTTCGTCAGCGATATCCAAAGCCTTTCTAACGACGTCTTCAGCATCATTTCCAGTGATATACATGCAGGGTTCGATGCCAAAAGCTCCAATGTCGCAGATACAATCTGGGACTATACCATTAACCATCTCAATTGCCGAAGTCATTCCCCACGTTTCAATGTCTATTATCTCTTTTGGTGCATTCTCTCTATTAAATTCAGAGACAGATAAATTTAATTCTTGACACGCTCGATTAATTTCTTCGTCGTATCTGGCGTTCATTACAGCCCTTTTGTTCGAATCAAACTTCATAATTGTTAATAGAACTAAAGCGATATGATGCGAAACGTTGAATGCTGGTCTTTCGACGGCTTTAGGTTTACCTCTAACGAGAACAATGCGACCTGGAATCCCGGCTACTTCCATAACATCATGTGCATCAGGAACAGCCATCGCTAAATTTACGCGCAGTTTAGGCATGAGCACACTAAAAGTTTCGCTTTTTTCTAATAAACTGACAGCACGTTCCATATTTGAAAGCACATATGATCGTTCTGAGATTTCCATTGAGTCCAAAATTCTGAGTTCTGTACACACATTACATTCGTCTCCTAAAGGAAGTATGCGTTTATGTTCTCTGCAAACAAAGCTTCCTTCACGTAGCGAAAAACAGCTTTTGCAAAGTTCTAATATAATTTCTTTTGGGCCTATATCTGATAAGTCAATTGAGCGTGCTAAGTTCTTAGCGATATCTTCAAAGCTTGAATCAGTTTCCCGCAATTTCATATTAGATAAATATTTCGAAACGCTTGCTTGAGTTAAACCTAGAGTCTGAGCAACTTTTTCTTGAGTATAGTTATAACTTTCACTTAATTCTCTTGCAACCAGTCGTCTTAAACGTGGTAAATACATTTTCACAATGATTTCGCAAGGTGGACGCATATTTATCCCTTATCTCGTTTTTTGTTTGTACACTCCTGAGCGAACTTTCTACGAATGTATTTAAGTGACGTGCGCGAATATAAACCCTTGCTTCATAACATTACAAGGGCAATAATCTCTTTTCGCTGTTTTTTCGTTGATTTTTCAAGTAGAAGAGTTTATATGCTTACTTTCTGTGATATATATAGTAAGACAGAAGTCTACACACATCTTACTCATTCTTTAAGTAAGATGAATATCAAAATTGAAACGAACTATTCACCCAAAATACAAAATAGTTATGAATAATGAAATTGTGAATTACTCAGAAAAAATTATCCCTAACTATCTATAGGTTGACGTTAATCTGAGCATAGGGGCGATGGCGTTGTCATCTCATTCTAAATATGCAAAATATTTGTCTATAATCAATACCCTACGAGAACAGTTTCAGGCAATTGGAACTAAAGTTGAAGATGTAAGCGAATCTATAACTACAGTTACCAATATATCAAAAAAACTTGAGCAGCTTCACAAGGAACTTAAAGAAGCGACAGGTTGGAGACAAAAAGGAAAGCGAAAACAACTTGAGGAAGATATTGATAAACGAACAGATCTTCTTAAGGATAAGTTCTCAGACTGTGCCCTTACTTTCTATAACATGTTTGTGAAGGAAATCAATAAACTTAAACCTTTAAGCAGTGATTTATCGGCTATAGATTCGAAAAGCGTACAATCACTTCAGATGTTGAAAACCCCACCAAGACTTGATGACACTTTTACGTTTCTTGATAATATGGGGAATGCTACAAGTAGACTACTAACCATAACCACTTCTTTTCGAAACAAGTTATTAAAAGAAGACTCAAGCATTTTAGACGAGAACAGACTCACGTTAAAAACGTATGATAAGTATTTGTCAATCGATCAGGCAAAAACTCCCTTATCTGCGTCAAAGGAAAGAGTCACTGAGACTGCAATAGATGAACTCTTGACGCTTCGTTCTAGACTCATGGAGGAAAAACTGTATCTAGAAAGTCGGCGGGACGAAGTAATATCTCTTCTCCAATCTAAATTACTAAATGAATTATCGTCTTTTGAGACTTATGTTAACACAGCAGAAAAAATTGGGGTTCAGGTACCTCCTACAGTGTCCCAGAACATCGAGACGATTCGTAAGAGTACAAACACTGATAATCTGACTAGTTTACTCAGTCTCGATAACCAGTTTGAAAGTATTAAGGATAAATTTGGCAATTTAATAAAGGACTCTGTGGTGAACGTAGAACATGATATCATCAATTTATTGCTTAATGTAGGTATCACTAAGAAATCCGAGGTAATTCCCAATACACCTCCCATTAGCCAAGAAGTATCAGATATTGCGACTTTACTCTCCGACTATCAAGGGATTTTAGACTGGAAAAAACAAGTTGAAGGAAATCTAAAAACATACTGTTTTTCATTCTTAGATGAGCTAAAACCTGTATTAGCAAAGGCCGACGAAAATGAAGACTTTCTCCGCGACTTTGTTGAAAAAAAGCGTGTACAGATAGAAGAGAGCTCCATTGAGGATTTAACGACCGTGTACCTTGAAATTACTGACAGATTCCAAAAGGAAAAAGAAAGAATCATCGATCATATTAAGCTTCTTGAAGGTGAACTTGAAGATCTTTCTTCAACAGCGGGCGAGAGTTTAGATCAAACAGAACTAGCTACGATGAGTGTGCTGGGAAGCCTCAGATACTCAACTGATCGCGAAATTCCTGATTTATTGGCTGTGGAAAAGCAACTTGAAACACACGTTGCAAAATATTCAGAAAATTATCAAAGAGCAGCACAAGAAGAATTGACAAATCTCATGGAAGATTTGCAAACGATTAAGCCTCCTTTTAATGCTTACTTTGAGCCAATCATTGAATTAGCCAAAAAAAACATACACGTAATTGGAGATACAGTTTCCACTTTTGATATTAAAAATTTGATTCAGGATACCAAAAAAGAAATCGTTGTGAAAGGTGGAGACGCGATAGAGAATATAAAATATAAATTGACATTAAAGGTACGTTTAGCGATAGTAAAAATACTCGAAGGACAGTATCATCTACCAAAAGAAATCCAAGAAGCAGTTTCTGAATTGAATGAGATGAAAACATCCGTATTAGATCCCTATGCAGTTGCTACACACACTCGCCGCATGATTGAGGTTTACGAGAAGAAAATTGAAGGAGAACTTAATAACTACTTAATAGAAGAGGCCAAAAAACTAGAAGAAATGCTTGCTTCTCTACTTGAAGTTGGTATTGAAAGTGTACAACCGCATCTAGAAACACTTCGAAAATTAAGAACAGTTCTCCCGGCCGAAATGAGTGAAATGACAGACCATTTTGATAGTATCGAAACAATAAAGACGGATCAAAATCTATTGAAAGATATTCGAGAGCAAGTTAATATTAAAATCTCAGAACTTGATCGTAGCAACTTCTTACTTCGAAAGCACGGTCAAGGAGAACTAATCAAGCGATTTGAGACATTAATTATAGGGGTACGCAGTAAAATCGACAAGGAACCTCTTGAATCGTTAATTGGGCTTAGTCAAGATTTAAATGCAGTTATGAATGAGATTAAGTCTATCATCATTGAGATTGACAAAGGAGAAAGTGACCAGTTTAATGCATCTCTAAATGAAATCAGCAAATATTACTCAACAATAAAAGAAGTCTATAATGCGCATAAAATGAATTTTGATACTGTGATTTATCCCGTTTCTAGAATATTTGATTTGAAGGAAAAATTATTGAAAACACCATCGCTTAGTGATGCGAGCGACTTTTTTGAAGAGATCAGAAGGTTGGAAGAAGGTTGGTCAAAAAAAGTAACTGACATCCATGAATGGCACAAAACACTTCGTGTATTCCTTGCTAGTTTTGATCCAACTGCATCTGAAGGAGAGTTGTTTAGACAGGTGGAAGACATCAAAAGGTCGATTAAGGAGACGTATCCTGCTGATGATGTCTCATCTTATCTCTCATGGGCAGCAGAGGAGATAGTGGAAACTATGTTAAAGAAGAAAAAGAAAGAAATAGAGAAGGAGGAAACTTAATGACATGGGAATCTGAGGAAAAAGAAATTGCACCTCGCGCTGAGGTCTTCGCGATAGGTATGGGCGAATGTGGATCAAATCTTGTTGGTGCTTACCTCAAGAAGAGCGCAGAAAGAGCGCTTCCTCCCCGTATACGCGGATACTTATTAATGAATACCGATAGGGCAGATGTCCAAAAAGTAAGAACATTATATGACATTCCAAAATCTCATACGCTTCTCTATGGAGAAAGCGATACTGGTGTTGGTGGTAAATTTTCGGACGGTTATAATTATATCCACCAATCAAAGGACATAATTTTGGATCAGCTTACCCAATTGGGTTATGAAGGTGTCTCAGGATTTGTGATATTTTCCTCATTGGGTGGAGGAACTGGTTGTGGAGGCACTCCTGCTTTAATAGAAGTTTTAAAACACCGATTTGAAGTCATGGAACAGAGAAGGATCTTTATTTACGTTATAGGAGTCCTTCCTTTCAAAAATCAAAGCAGTGAGGCTGTTAACACTGTTTGGGCGATTACTAAATTGTTACGCAACCAATTACAAGATATAGGTCCTGATCTGATTGTTTTACTAAGTAATCGAGCTATGCTTAAGCGGATTTTGAGTTGGAGGTCTGGTGTTATCGAAGATTTTCTTTCGAAAGAACTAGACATTGATGTAGGTGATATGGGCGATATAGAAAGACTGGTTCCTTCTACCCTAGAAGAAGAAAGCGCCATGATGAAGCAACAAGAGCAGACATTCATTGATTTAGTCAATCCCTTAGCGCTTGAGGTCACAGATTATATGCTCAGTCCGGGTGTAGTTGAATCAGGAAAACGAGTTTTCCCTACTACCGATTTGGCAGATTATTCGCATAAACTAGATCCCATTATTGTCCCCTGCTTGTACACTGACGTTGGATTCATTCCATCCGCAGGAAATATCCAAAAACAGTTCGAGAGGATCGTCAGTCATACGGTCAATGAGTGCTCTTACACCGAAATTGGAAAAGATCCACGCGCTGAGTCGGTGTACTATGTGTTTTCAGCCCCGTCCGAATTAGCTCGTCCAGAATTTGACATGCACCTTAAGGCAGGCTTGCAAAAATACGTTCTACCAGGGGCAGCCATAACTCCTTGCTTTGTTCAATTTACGGACCAAGAAAAGGGTTCAGGTGATGTTACACCTGAAAAGAAACAAGCAAGCCTATTAGTATTACTTGGTCTTCCAAAAATCCCAGAGCTAAAGGACATACTGTTCGAAGCGAACCAACTAATCAAACTTCACACAGGCCCATCCCCCATTAAAAGAGAATGGTTCCGTCGTTCAAAAGGCACTACAAAAGAAGCTCTCGAAAAGGCCTTAGCAGATCTGAAAGAATTATTTGGGTATTATATAATGTCCGAACCTACAGAGGAAACGTCTTCAGGTGAATCGACTTGAGCGCAGATGAGTTAATTGAGAAATTGTGGACAGTTTCCACAATAAATACCGTTCTAATTAATTTGCTGCTGAATAAAGAAGTAAATGAGACGCTCGATGAAAGATATTGGCAAATAGTCAAAAAAATGTTAGATGGCAGTAAAAAACAAATGGGTAAGGCATTATCGGGTCCCGTAGATTCCTTCATTGAAAGTGCGATTACATTAACTAATAAAACATTGTCACAGATCGATACCCTTCTGGAAAAACTACAGCATGCAAAAGTTGAAGTTGAGAAAGAAGAACAATTCTTGTTTGATGATGAAGGACTCTTCCAACTCGAAGAAGAAGTTAAAAAGCGTCAGAAGATAGAGGCCGTTGCCAGCTCTACTCCAGAGTTAACACCTCAAGAAACTCCCACGCAATTAATTGAAGAAGTTGAAGTGGAAGAAGTAAAAGAAGAAGAAAAACCCATGTTTGCCAGACAAAATGATGCTATCGACGAATGGGATTATCTTGAGCATTTAAACAGACTTTTTGAAACCTATAGACAGAATTCGCATATGCTTCTGCCAGCTTTCTGGCATGCTGCTACACAGGAACTTCTTTCTTATGAGGCTCGCGACGAAGATCACAAATTCGCCATTCAGACTCCTGCTGAAACTATTTATCGTCTCATTCGCACATTTCTTAGTGAAGCACCGTTTGCTCGTCTTATGCAAGATATGAAGCAAAAACATGGCGAATCAGAACTCACTTCAAGTTATTTGGATGCCATCAAAGCGAAGGTCGATGAATACTATATACGCGTCGAAGAAGATTTAACAAACGAAATCGAATCTTCAAAGATCATAATAAAAGCCGAACATGAACTTGAGACGTTCAATATGGGTGCAGCAAGCCTTGAAAAGCGAGTGTTGAAGTACATCCGTGATGTTTGCAACAATTTATTAACTCAAGCAAAAACTCTGTCCCATCGAAATGAGTTAGAGAGCATCGTATATGCTGAAGCAACAATTTTGCTCTCAAGATTAAATGGAGCCATGATTGAGTCTCCACCGTTAGAATTTCTTTTAAAAGCAATGAAGCCGTGATCTTCAAAATTCTAAAGCCAGCAGTTACTAAATGATAGTATATATTTCCTTTTTTATTTTACAAATCAAAATTTTATACTTATTTTTAATAGAATAATTCACAACAAGGAAGAATTAATACTTCATGATTCGATATCCCCAGATTAACATTTTATTTCTATATTGTTACAGCAATGGACTTTCTAGCCCTATGTGCCTCAGGAGATGATCCCTATACCACAATCGATTATAGAACAACTAGACAAATTTTTCAAACCTAGAGCAGTTGCCGTTGTGGGCGTATCGTACCATCCCGAAAAAATCGGTCATATTATTTTTAAAAGCCTGCTTGAATCTCAATACTGTGGCAAGATCTATCCCGTAAACCCCAAAGGCGGCGACATTATTGGCCATATGGCTTATCCTTCAATACTTGATTGCCCCGATGATACTGAGTTAGCGGTAATCACAATTGCGGCAAAATACACTCCTCAGGTTATTGAACAATGCGGAAAAAAGGGTGTACGAAATATAGTAATTGTGAGCGGGGGTTTTAAGGAAGTTGGAAATGAGGAACTCGAATCCCAAATCGTTGAGATTGCGCGACAAAACGGCATACGTATAATTGGTCCGAACTGTATTGGCATTTATGATGCAATAACTAAAGTGGAAACATTTTTCCAGTCACACGATCGCATGGTTCGTCCTTCCTACAATGCGAAAACCAAGATCTCGTTTCTAACGCAAAGTGGTACATATGGGGCTAGCTTCTTAGAATTACTTGATGAAGATGGCCTCGGAGTAAGCAAATTTGTTTCTTACGGAAATAAAGCAGATGTTAATGAGACAGATATGCTTCAATATCTTGCAGAGGATCAAGACACAAAAGTTATAGCAATTTATCTTGAAGCCATAGGACGTGGCGAGGGAAGAACTTTTTTTGAAGTAGCAAAAGAAGTCACTCGCAAAAAACCAGTTGTCATTTACAAAACTGGAACAACAACTGAAGGAACAACGGCTGCAAAAAGCCACACTGGTCATTTAAGCAGCCAAGCAGCCGTATACAATGGAGTTTTTAAGCAAACAGGAATTCTTTCAATCAGAAATTTTGATGAACTTCTTGCAGTTAGTAAAGCTTTAGCATTTCAGCCACTTCCAAAAGGAAATAGATGTGCATTTGTTTCCAATGGCATAGGTCCAGTAATTGCTATGATTGATGAGGCGGTGAAGAATAAGCTTGAAATTGCGAAATTACAAGAACTTACGCGAGAACACTTAAGAGAGAAATTTCCGCCATTCTTCGTAATAGAAAACCCTGTTGATGTTACGGGGTCTGCAACTTCCAAAGATTATGAAATTGCAATAGAAGCATTTCTTAATGATCCCAATGTTGATATTGTGATGCCTTGGTTTGTATTTCAAGATACTCCTTTAGATGAAAATATAGTCAATGTTCTCGATGAAATGAATAGTAGGACTCAGAAACCCATATTGATTGGTGCACATGGCGGTCCTTATACAAAGAGAATGTCCAAAATAATACAAGGAAAGGGTATCCCAGTTTTCGATCAAGCAGGAAAAGTCATTGCCGCAGCATCTGCTCTTTATCGCTATTCTCAATATCTTTCCCGATAATCTCATAAAATTAAAGATCAGGATTCTTGGATGAATTCGCTATGTAGAATAGTTTTTCAGTTTCTATTCGTTGGCATCTAAACTTTCTAATTTGCTTATTACGTGTGCTAGTCTCTCACTAATGCTTACAATATCTTTCAGAATTTTTATTCTGAGTTTTTCTGTAGCATCTTCTTTCAAAGTTACTCCACTTATAATAATTTGAAGACTGCTCGTTAAGGAAACAAGCAGTTGTTCAACTTGTTTTTGAATATCTTTAAGATCAATTATCTCTTTCCTGATTACTGGCATTATTATCGCTTTATTCTCTTTCAATAAATCTATGTAGTTCACTGTTGCGATTCGTCAGGTTTGAAAAAAAGTTCACCGATTTCTTTTAAAGCCTTCTTAACAGATTCCTTCTTTCCGCGGACTCTAATAATATTGTCTTCTTCGAATTCCACAATAACTCCACAATTCTCTGCTATATCCGATACACGTTCAACTGGCAACTCTTTATCATATGTAATTCGTGCAAAGCCTACTTCTTTCTCTCGGGGGAGATCCTTCACGAATCTTACCACTTCTTTATTGGACGACTCAGTACTAGATTGGTCTTTGGCTACATTAGCAAGCTTTTCTTTCCATAAATCGACAAAATCCTTACCACGTTCGCTTGCGAATGCAAGAAGCATTTCTCTAACTCTTAATAGTGCAATTTCTAACTCATCAAGAAATTCTACATTTTTCTCGATTGCTTCTTTTCCATAGAGCTTCAAGTGGGTTAATAAGTATTTACTGTGTCGTAGATCTTTGTTGATTGAGATAGGTAACTCGATGTTTTCACGATTTAGTTTACCAAAAAGATCATGAAGAAGAGACCATGTCTTTTCTTTTAATTTTATTTCGTCAGCGTCCATATCTTTCCCTCGGTGTGATATACACTACAAATTATAATGTGCTAGATTTATAACTTTATAAAATTCCCAATTATTTCGAAAATGACTTGCATGAAAGTATAATTTCACGTAATTGACAAAAAACTCTAAAATAAACTAACTATTATACTGATTGGCAACTCTTATACCTAAAGTAAAATAATTTTATGGAGTCCAACTTACAATCGGGAGGCGTCTCTTTGCCTAAAAGGAAAATAGCAATAATGGGCGTAGGAAACACTTTACACAAAGATGAAGGGGTAGGAATTCACATAATACGTGCCCTAGAAAAAGTAAAAAAACGTTACGATCCATTAAAAGATGTAGAACTAATTGATGGAGGTACAGGAGGTCTCCTTCTCTTAAAACTAATAGAGGATTTCGATACAGTTTTTATTGTTGATGCCGCTTTAGCAGGAGGCAAACCGGGAGATATCTATATTTTAAGTCCAGAACAAATTTCCAAATCACCAGATTCTCAACATATGTTTTCAGCTCATGATATCGACCTAACATATACCCTTCAAGTGGGTAGAGAACTGGGCATGCAAACTGAGGTTATTATAATAGGTGTTGAACCGAAAGACTACACTTCCCATGGTTTAAATCTTTCAGATGAATTAAGTAATAAAATCACTGAAATAATAAAAACAATAGTTAATGAAGTCAAAAAACTTAAAATGAAGTTTAAGTAACTTGCCAATGTAATCCTCTAAAGTAATATATTCAAATTTTAATTGCGTCCGTTAACGGTTTGAGTGGTATTTGTGAAAAAAAAGAGCCTGTTAGTCCTGCTAGTCCTGCTATTAAGTTTTTATATCACTTTATTAAAAATTGACACAGTTGTTGCTCTACCAAATTCACAACCGTATTATTATGAAGAAAACGTGACTGTGCGAGTAGATGCAAAGAATGACAGCTTAAACGAAATTAGGTTTCAAGGAACTCATTTAAACATAACATCCAATGGTGAAATAATCGACATCTCGGACAAATCAGCTTTTGAGAACGCCACTTATGCACTTTTAAGTAGCCAACGTGGAGATTATGACTTTAATAGATACGGAAATACATTTCTTCATCAAACAGGTGATGGCTTAATTTTCACTATTGCTTATGCAGATCTTAGTCAGAGTGATGCAGAATTAAAAGCAGAAACTGCGAAAGGGATCTTTGAAAATGCTTTCGATGTCACACTATATAATGGTACTAATACAATTGATAACGAATATCACATTTTTACATTCGTGAATGATCAATCACATTTTAGCAATATAACTGATAAATTCTGGGATGATGCTAAAGATACTAATGATGTAACTACTGGTTTTGCTGGTTTACTCGATGATGATTTAATAATCGATATTAAAGCAAAAGATTATGCGAAAGTCGTTATGGGATTTATAAATAATACTAGAGATATTAATAGCACAAGAACAAAATTGCGTGAAGTATTTTTCTCTGTCGAATACTTAGAAGAAGGAATTATGGAACTTTCATCAGGAAATCATAATTTCAGTTTGAATGACATTTTTCATCATACCGGCGATATTTCGAGGTATGAGCCCTCTAATAGCTCAAGAATTAATGTGTATTTACCAACTCCTTTAGAGCCAAATGTGACTGATCCTAATCCTGAATCATATCAATCTCTTCTTAATGTAAATAATGGAACAATAGAGTTTGAATATAATTCAACAATTCCCTCTCTAACTAATTTTAACGCAAGTTTTCTTTTTGAAAAATGGCCTTTGCTTCTTGTAGAAAAGACCATATCTATTGAAGATTCCTACTCTAGAGGTGAAGAATTTAAAGTAAAAGTATCAGTAACCAACATTGGGGAAGGAAAAGCTAGCGATGTAGTAATTGACGACAATGGAAATTGGGACGCATACCTAGATCTCGTTAGCGGAGAAGATCCAAGTAGGCAATGGCTATCCATTTTACCAGATGAAACTGTAGATTTCTCATATTGGCTGTATGTGAATGGTTCAGCGCCATCAGAAGTTCTTTTCTTAAATCCTTCCATTGTGAACTACACTTTCTCATCAAATTTCACAGCAACTATTGTTAGTTTGAATGCTACTTCCAATGATGTGTTGATTCCAATAGAAGACAAGGATTTTCCATCTTTAATTGTCACTAGAACGATCTTAAGAGCTGCTTATTCTAGTGGGGAAGAAATTAATGTGACTGTAACTATTGAAAACTTAAGTGATTTGAGTCCTGATGGTAGCATATCAGTTGTTGAAGGTATCCCGGGGCTTTTTGATAGTTCTTCGATTTCCAATAATACATCTATATTGGAATCTCAGTATGAATCAGGAGTATATTGGGTGAACTTTACCTTAGATGCTCCTTCTGATCATGAATCAGTCAATTTTAATTACACTTTCTATTCTTTAAATCCAGGTAAATTATATTTTGAACAGGGTAACGCTTCATATTACTACAAAGATGACCCTACTACTATTCAATCTAATATCTTATCATTTATGAGTTATCCGCAAGTCATCCAAGATCGTTTTTACCATACCATCAATGTTGAAGCAGATTTCAATTCAATTGTTAACCCAGACACTACTATGACTGTCAATGTAACCATTACCAATTTTAGTAATTCCTCTAAAAAGTACAGGATTATAAACCGTGCACCATATCGAGTAGTACAAAATCAAATTGAAGCACTTAAACAGATATCTGAAGAAGATAACAATTTTACTAAAGAACTTTATCCAGGTGAAAGCTATACTTATAACTATAGCTATTATATTCCTGATCTAGAAGGTTATAATTACAAATATGCTCCTATACTGGTGATCTCCAATACTTCTACGTCTCTTGATCCAGTAATTGCTTTTTCCGAAGTAGAAAATATCCATATCAATAGAAGACCCAATATCGATTCAGTTTCTTTAAATGCGACAAAACTAGACCGTGTGCAAGACACCGTTCTTGTAGAAGCTAGTTGTTCAGACGGGGAAACGCCACGAGCTGAATTAAGTGTTTTAATGAGGATTAATGACTCAGATGATCGACTCTATAATATAACTATGACATTTGATGAAACGACAAACTTGTTCGTTGGCAATTTTACTCCAGGTGCTGGCGCTGATACCGGAATTCACACTTTTCGAATTTATGTCACCGACGAACATGATCTAACAGGTCGCTCATCTTATTATAACTTCACAGTAAAAAACACAAAACCAAAGGTAGAATGGATGGAGTTGTATGAAACAAACGTGACAGTAGGTGATACAATAAAGGGATCGCTAGGCGTTAGAGAAGTAGAAACTCCCTTATTTAATCTAAATATCTCCCTCTACTGTAGTTCTCCAAATGTCAGTATTGTTTACTATGGAACGTTGAGCTTGTTTGAATCGCAGCTTGTTGAAAATGACTTCCGTGTAGGAACATTTGATATAGAAATAGACACGTCTAATTGGCAAGAAGGTACCTATGATGTATACGTAAATATCGAAGATGACAAGACGTCTATAACTTACTATTATGGAGAAATAACCGTTCAAAGAGATGATTCGCCATTTTATGCAAATCCTGACCTAATTTTTGGAATAGCATATAACATCGGAGTCATTTTGTTCTTGATTTTCCAATTTCGAGGTTTTGCTCTTCTCTTAAAGAGAGAAATTCCTTTTTAGGCAATTATCCCCAATTTTTTTCTTATTTCTTCATAAATTAGGGCGACTGTCTCCTTAGGGTCGCTACCAGTCGTATCTATTTCGAATACACGTTCCAAACCGTATGTTTCTATTGCATCTTGAGCGCAAATTTTACAAAGTTCAGCATCGATGTTTTCTAATATTTTTTTAACTTCAAAACCTTTTTTATTTAGCCTTTCATATAGTTCATCAGTAGTAGCATGTAATACTACAACAAGAAGTACATTTTCTAGAGAGACGATATCTGGCAGAATACTGTCAATGACCGTTAGTTTTCTTATTTTAAGTAGCATATTGTCTATAAACAGCTGTAATTTATCGATATCGGCAATTAAAGAGTTTCTTTTGATATCCAAACCCAAAAAATAACCATTTCTCACAATATTGCCACTATTTATGTAAATTCCGTTTAACTTTTTACTAAGAAGTTTAGAAACGGTTGTTTTTCCAGTTCCTGGTGTTCCTATAATTAATATGACTCTGGGTTTTGAATTATTGTGGGTTTTTTGCAGTGGCAATCGTCTCCATTCTATGATAACTCAACAATTTCAATTGGCTAGATAAGAAAATCAAAGCATATATTTCTATAGTTGTTTGGACTAGCTATAAAATCAATTCCTTCATAAGACCCGATTAAGTAATAAACTATTAATTCTACCATTTATGTATCAAAATTTTGAAGGCGACCTCAATTTGGATATTACAGTGCTTATTCCTACAATGAATGAACCAGCGGTTCAAGACGTGATCAAAGATGTATTTACAGCTTTAGAGGAGCATAACGTGAATGTTATAGTGATAGACAAGTCAAGCGATGATACTCCAATACGTGCAGAACAAGCTGGTGCACGCGTTATATTTCAATTGGCACGAGGATACGGTGACGCCTATCTAACTGGTTTCAAATATGCAACTGGTGATATCATTGTCATGCTTGACGGCGATAGAACCTACGATCCTATGGATATTCCAAGTTTGTTAGAACCTATTTTGCGTGAACAAGCCGATTTTGTTTTGGGAAATCGATTTGCCAATTTAAAAGAAGGTGCAATGAGTTCTCGGAACAAACTCGGTAACAAAACCATAACTGCTTTTGTTAATCGTTTGTATGATCTTCAGATTTCGGATAGTCAAAGTGGTATGCGTGCATTTAAAAGAAACATGCTCGATGATGTTAATCTTGATTTAAAGGGTATGCCTTTCGCTACTGAGATGATAATTGAGGCTAGACGTGCTGGGGTTAGAATTGCTGAAATTCCAATAAGTTATTATCCAAGGGTAGGTTCTGCAAAACTGCGGGCATTTAGACATGGGGCATCAATTTTTGGTACCTTACTACGGATGCTTCGAGATTATAATCCTCTGCTCTTATTTGGAAGCATTGGTTTTTTACTCATTATTTCAGGTATTCTTGTTGGATTGCTGCCAGTTTTTGGATGGATAATTTCGAGTAGTGCAACAAATCTTACATTTACAATTTTTTCAGTACTTCTTATACTGAGCGGCTTGCAAGTATTACTTTTTGGGTTAATGGCAGATATACTTGTCAGAAAATTTCATCAATGAAAACTCTCTAACTTTGCAAAACCGAAAGTTTCACTTTTTTAACTTAGAGGGAGTGTTAACGTACGTCTAGCCATATTTGAACCCAATTGCCCGTATACTCTATATCTCCAGTGTTTTCGTTGTATCGCCAAAGTTCAAAAATTAGCCTATAGTCATTTCCTCTTTCATTGATAGATACATCTACTGGAAATTGCCAAGATTCTCCATCGCTTAGGATTTTCTGATAACTCTTCCTCGTCGAGAGGCTTGCTGGGTGGTCGTTGCTAATGTCTGTGGTTACATCGCCCAATTTAAATCTAACGACATAATATTCTGCTCTGTTCTCGTGATTCTCAACTAATACATACATGTCAATTGTCTCTCCGACATTGACTTCCTCTGGGTAATCGGTTGCGGTTTGATTCGGTCCAAGTATGCTAATAACACTGAAAGATTCACTTGGAGGACTTGTCACTGCAGTATAAAGTAACATAGACACTACAATCATTGTAGACACTGCGACTGCAATGAAAATTAGATTTTCTTCCATTCTTCTCTTTGGCATATTACTCTTCCTCCTCCTCCTCTGGTATTCCGATTTCCATTTCTAGAAATTCCTCATCTGCCTTTCTTTCAAGCCATTTCCAACCACGTTTTATAAAAATATAACTAAATATGACCACTAAGACAATAACTACAGGTATGACAATTATTTGTAGACTTCTGGCAAAACTAGCTCTTGCGTGTAAGTCGTCAGCGTTCTGTTTAACAGTTTCAGCTATACTTTCAGCCTCTACTGCTTTTTCATATGCCGTTGAATAGTCTCCTTGCCCATATGAATCCCTAGCCTCTTCCAATAATGAAACCGCAGTATTAAGTTGATCTACTAGATTTGTTACGTCTCCACCTGCCTGATCTGCTTGAGCAATGCTTTTGTATGCCATATAAATAGAATCTTGCGCTTCATTAATTGCTCTATTGGCTGAGGCTTGTGAGTTCTGAGCATATGCAGGCGATCCCGTATAGAAGACTATTAAACTTACTAAACTTACTATTATAATGAAAAGTGCTGTGTTCTTCTTCAATAGGTATCCTTCCGTGAGAACTCCTTGCTAAATTCTCATCCCGTAAGAGATTGCAACTTGCATTATAAAGCTTACTTTATTTTTTCTCTAAATCAAAGGGGTTTCAGATTTTTATTTTCCTAACCACTGTAAACCTGATTTATATACTTCACGCCAGTATTCGATAGGCTGGATAATCTCCGGTATTCTTTCTACTATATCTGATGCTAATAGTTGATATCCTTTTTCTACACATGCTAAATCTCCGGCTGCACCATTTACAAAAGCACCTGAAACTGCTGCTCTAAAAGGTGGTGTTTTCCAAGATAAAAACGCGCCAACGATACCTGTCAAAACGTCACCAGTTCCTCCTACTGCCATTCCTGGATTGCCAGTTCTATTTATTTTCACACGAATTCCATCAGAAATTACGTCGGTATGGGCCTTCAACAATATGGTAACACCTAATTCTTTGGCAGTCTCTGCTATTTTGTCCATTCTTTCTTCGATGTTTTCAGGGGGCGGCAATTCTTTTCCTGTTAGAATCTGATATTCTTTAGCATGAGGAGTAAGTACTGCTGGTAATCCCTTTAAAATCGCTGGCTCTTGACTCATAGCTTTTAGTCCATCAGCATCTACAACCGTTGGCAAGTTGTTTGTTTTTACCATTTCTAATATCTTAAGGACAGTATCAAAACTCTCTTTTTCGAGTCCCAATCCCGGTCCGATGATAAGGCCGGTCGCTTGGTTTAACATTTCTTCTATTATTGGTATACTTTCTTCCGATATCACATTCCCTGGTGTTTCGCGGACGATTATGTCAGGACTAAAACTTCGAATATTGACAGCGACTTTTGCTGGGGTAATAACAAACACCAAATCTGCCCCAGTTCTAAGTGCACCCATTCCAGAAAGTGCTGGTGCACCAGTATAATCTATTCCCCCACCTATTATAACAAGTCTTCCATAATTTCCTTTATGTGAATGAGGTGACCTTTGTTTGATAATATTTGCAAGATCGCCCGGTCCTACAATATATTCGGCGTCCCAAGGTATTCCAATTTTTTTCACGATTACGTTACCAGTGTATTTCTCGTTTTTCTTCATTACAAGACCGGGTTTTGCTTTATGAAGTGTAACTGTAATATTTGCCTTTACAGTGGGCCTTTGTGTTTTCCCTGTATTTGGATCCAGTCCTGTTGGTACATCAATAGCGGTAATAAATGCTCTTTCTGAGGCTGAATTAATGAGTTTAATCGTAGACAAAATCGGTTCTCTTATTTTTCCTTTGATCCCAGTGCCTAGGATTCCATCAATTATTATATCTGCGGTCGTGATCTCTTTTTTGAGGTCTTGTAATTGAGAGGAATCTTTTAATGACATTAATTTGACAGAAAGAGGAAGTTTTTGCAGAACCTCCCAATTAGTTCGTGCAAGGTCAGATCTAATTTGTTCAGGTCGACCTAGAAGGAGTACCAAACCTTTACATCCGTAGTGAGAAAGATGTCTAATTGCAACTAGCCCATCTCCGCCGTTATTGCCTAATCCTGCGAACAAAACTATTTTTTTTCCTGCGATCGATCCCGGATAATTTTCAAGAATTGCATCTATTATGCTTCTACCAGCGTTTTCCATTAGTAAAAGCGCTGGAACACCAAGATATACAGTGTTCATATCTACAATTGCCATTTCTTCTGATGTTATGACGTCATCAGTCAATTCCATCACCCTATGAAAAAACTAGTTAGGAAAGGAACTTCAAAACACCTTAAGGGAACTTTGTCCCTATAAACATTTCAAGAAACTCTGTATTAAAGTCTGGCAAAAAACTGACACTACTATGGGTTGTTTGTTGATAGCATTTTCTGTTATGAAATTTTAAAATCAAACGTGGTGTGCTTTTTGAAGGCTGACAGATGAACATGAAATGCAGGGATCAAAAGATCTCACTATAAATTTCGCAGTCTCTTGTACGGTCTCAAGAGATTTATTTTTAGTGAATTCTTTTTGACAAATTCTGTTTAGAATTTCGTGAATTGAAAAGGTGTTTAACTCTGTTGGGACATGGATTTTTACATCATTGGCGGTCATGTTTTCATTCACTTTATAGTAGTGAATTAAGGTTCCTCTAGGTGCTTCCACGGCGCTAAATATGTTATCGTATTTTAACTTCGTAGATGTAACAAAAACAGGTTGTTCTTTAGTTATTTCTGTATTATCGAGGATCAAAAGCCCTTTATATAAGCATACAAGGATTTCAATCAACCTTAAGACATTCATCATTAAAATGTTTTCATCCCATTTCTGAAAATCCTTAAGGATTTCATGAACTTCATAAACCCCATATTCGTTTGTTATGTGATACCTCGCTAGAGGTCCTACCAAAAGACCTCTTCCTCTTTCTTGCGTACTTGATGAAGTGAGGCTTGAAGTTTTTATTCTATTATCAATGATGAACTTGTCATAATCGTTTACATCAAAAGTTGCCAAAGTTTCTCTGTCTTCATTCGCAATTTTTAAGCGCCCATCATAGATACTATATGTTCCATCTCTCTGAAGTCCCATATACAACGGATTTTTCAATTCAAACATTTTTACTGTATCATCAATTTTTTCGATTATTTCCTGTGCAAAATTAAGGAAAAATTTAGCAATAGCAATACCGCTTTTTAAACTCCTTTTTAAAAGGTTTATTTCTTTTTCTGTTAAATTTTTTGACATTCCGCCGATAATTATAGAAACAGGTTGAACAGCGCGTCCACCTACAATTTCCGTCACATTTTTCCCGATACTTATGAGCTTTGCAGCCTTTACGAAAAGTTCCGATCGATTAAGTATTACATCATTTTCTTGACTTGCGGACGCTAGACTTAATAAATCCGGCAGTGCCATGTACACAAAATGTATCATATGATTAGTAATTGTTTCTCCTATTAAGACTAATTGTCTTGATAAGGCTGAGGCATACGTGGGTTCTATATCCAAGGCTTTTTCAAAAGCTTTACAAGATGCAACTATGTGTGCCGCAGAACAGAATCCACAAATCTTCGAAACTAATCTAGGAATCTCTGAGATTTTTTTTCCGATAAGGATTTTCTCAATTCCTCTGTAATCTAGCGTTGAGAAATTTACTCTTGAAACTTCATCTTTGTCTTTGTTTACAAAGATCTCTATCTGTCCGTGACCTTCAATTCTGGTTAATGGTTTTATTGTCATTTTTTTCGTTTTGTTCACCCCTCTTCACAAAGCTTTTTGGACGTGTGAATTTTGAATAAATACCACTAGTTATAATGTCCTCAGAAACTTCAATAGATGAAAAGAAATTGACAATATTGGACATAAAATCTGGCACTATAGGCCCCATACACCCTTCGCATGGGATATTTGCCTTTATACACTTTGCTTTGCACCCTGCTCTCGTTATGGGGCCAAGACAAAGTACATTTTCATGTAAAAAACACTCAAAAGGCATTTTTTCTGGTATTAGTTTATCTACTTTTATTTTGCTTTTAAAACCATTATCGGGCCTTAATTCGCATTCTGAACATAGATTCTTTAGAGATAATTTAACTCTTTCACCATTCAAAAGTGCCATTAGAGTGTTTCCAAGGAAATCTGTAGGAACAGGACATCCCGGAATGAATCCATCTATCTCTATTATATCGTTAATTGGTATTGGATCTATTTCATCTGAAAGTGAAGTAATTCCACCTGAGATTGCGCAAGTACCAAGGGCAATGACCTTCTTAGCCTTCCTTCTGATTTCTAAAAGTTCCTCTTTCTGTTCCTCTTGAGAAACGCTTCCTTCTATTAAAGCTATGTCACAATTGTCGATATTGTCGTTATCTTCAATTAGTGGGAAAATAAAATCAACGGACTCTAAAAGTTCTGGAAAGATATCTAATTCTATAATAGAGGTAAGACACCCGTTACAGGATGTTAATGAAGTTACTAAGATTTTAGGTTTCACTAAGTTTCTCTCCATTTTCGATCGTTCTTATGATTATCAAATTGTAAGTTCGCTTTATTGCGTTGCGGTGATAGTAGGACTCTCTAATCCAGATAATCTTCTATAAAAATCGTTTACTATGGATGCAAATTTATGACTGTCAATAGCGGAAAGCGAAACTATGTGGAGTTTATCCTTGAGCTCGGGAACAAGTTCTTTTAGCAACATTATTCTTTTTTCTGCTTTCGAGAAACCGTCTATATATTTACAAGATTCTTTCTGACACCCTATTACTAACACTCCGTCGAAACCTTGTTCGAAGGAATAGAGTACGAAGCGCACGTCGACTCTTCCCGTACAGGGCACCTTTACAATCAAAACGTTTGGCGTGTACTGTATTTTCTTTAGACCTGCGTCATCGGCTGCTGAGTAACCGCACGACTCGCATGCAAAGGCGATAATTTTTGGCGATTGTGAAAATTTTGAGTATGTTTCAATTGTTTTCATCATTTTGAGCGTAGTATCAATCTGCATTTCAATTGCTTTCGTCGGACAAACTGCAACGCAAATGCCGCATCCCTTACAACTAAATTGATCGATAATTACGTCTTCCGAATCAATGGAAATAGCCCTGTAGGGACATGAAGTAACGCACAATCCGCAGAATCCACATTTGTTAGTATCTATTGTGATGCCATGAATTTCTGGTATCAAATGATCTTTTGACAAGAGACCGATAACCTTTATCGCAACATCATTTGTTGCAGAAATCGTGGTTTTATAATCCGCTGGTCCTCTTACAGAACCACAGCCAAAAATACCCGAAGCTAATGTAATGTCTGACATAAATCCTTTAGAATCTAAACTGAAGTCTAAGGCCGATTCTCTCAGTTCTTTTAAGCTTTTGTTAGGGACCATACCAATGTTTAGAATAATCATGTCGGTTTCAAAACGATCTGATTCTGTCGCTATATATTTCCTAGTCCCCTCTACTTCGATTTTAAGGATTTTTGCCCAATGAAAAATCTTATGTTCTGGCGTAAACCACATAACTGGGTTCTGTGGTATTCTACTGATATCATAGAATACATGAAGTTCGCATTCTGGTAACCTCTTTTCGATTTCATCAATGTACTTTTTAGTAAGGGTACAACAATAGGTAGAGCATTTATCGGTTCCCCCGACACACTGGATTATTGCTATACTCTTTGGTGGGTTTCCATCAGAAAGTTTGATCAGTTTACCCCTAGTAGGACCATCAGAAGCTAGAATCCTTTCAAACTCAGCTGATGTCAACACATCATTTTGAGGGTTATGTTGATATGCTGACAAATCTTGAAATAAGTCAGAACCAATTGCTAGCACCTTTGCCCCTACATTGATTCTCAATTTTTTGGTTTTTTCTTCTAAGTTAATGGCGTTCGTCGGACAAGATTCTTCACACAGTCTACAGTTTCTACAATCTTCAATAGATTCTTCATCTATGACAGAGGCGTAGGGATATGCATTTGAAAAAGGGATATGGATGAACTTTCTTTGCTTAAGTCCGAATTCATATTCATCTGGTTTTTCATTTGGACACACATTGGAGCATCTCTTACAACCGGTACAATCATCCACGTCGACAAATCTAGGATGGATTAGCAATTCAATTTCAAAATTACCAACGTGCCCAGACACTCTTTCGACAGTGGTGTTTGTAAAAATCTTCACATTTTTCTCTTTCACGACTCGGCTAATTAACTCTGTAAGATAACATGACGCACACTCTTTAACATCATGAATAGTACTCCATCTTGCAATCTTTCCACCTAACGTTGGGGATTTTTCGATGAGGATAACTTCCAAGCCCGCCCTTGCAAATGATAAAGCTAAGCTTATACCCGCAAGTCCACCTCCAATCACTGCAACACTTTTTTGAGTTCTTATAATTTCTTTTACTTTGATGTCTTCTTGAAGAATAACCCGATTAACAGCGGCTTCTATTAAGATCTTTGCTTTTTCAAGAGCGATTTGTGGTTCTGAATCATTGACCCAGACACATTGCTCCCTGATATTGGCAAATTCTGTGTTTTTGATTACTTCAACTGGGAGAAGTCCTTCGAAGATGTCCGCAACCACGAATGAATGAGTTCTTGGTGAGCATGAAGCAACCACGATGCGATTAATAAAGAACTGATCAACCCATTCCTCTTTTATGCCCTCCACTTCTCTTATATCACACAATCTATCAACAATGCGTACCGAAACAACGTTTTTTAGAGAGGCAACATACCTCTTTAAGTCAGCGACATCTAATACACAAGATATTTCTTCAGCACATAAACAGATGATGACACCTATGCGTAGTATTCCTACTTTGGTGATGTCATCTTTGTCGATTTGATCAAATTGCGCTGTCCCAGAAAGGATGTTATCATTTAATTTCATGATTTTTAGAGCCAATTTGCCTTCTTCAGTCAACATATAGTTCTTTCCGCTCTTTTTAATCAAATCTCCCATCTTTTTCAGATGGAAGTTAAGTTTCCCCGACGTTTCCAACTTCAACAGCGGCAGAAAAGCGGAAAAAGACAAAACCCCTTCTCTCTCAAGGAATTGGAGTATTTTTTGCCTTGTTGGATGTGAAAGAACTGAATATAATTCCATAATTGTTAACTCCATTTTTCAAAAATCAATATTTTTCCTTTTTTCCTGTTACATTCAACTGAGAGTGCAAGATTATAATCGTGAATTTTTTGTTAACTTATAAATAATTATCGATGGTTACTTACAAAAACTTTTTTGATAATTTTTGTTTACAAAATAGGAAAAAAAATATTTTCTTTTTCAATAGCTTAGGTTGTCTTTTGGGCGTTTAGATAAGTTGACTTTTTGTCAATTTTTGTCGCAAAAATTTAGAAACAAAATTTTTGGACAGAATTATATATTCTTGCATATATGGTTGAAATAACACTGAAAAAATTCAATTGGTGAAAATTATCAATTAAAATCACTTAAAACTAATATGGAGGAATGTTAATGGCTCAAATTGAAGTTTCTGAAGAAATCAAAAATAAAACTCCTGAAACAAACAATTTCGCGTGCCCAAACTGGGATACCTGTACTGTCCACCGATGTGATATCTGCGCTTTTGGTAAAAGCTTGACCTATGAATCGGTAAAAACCGCTAATGAACCAAATTTAGCATATTCATGTGAAACATTTGGCCAATATGACGTAAAAAATCTAATCTGTAGCAGATGCCCCCTTAAACTGAATTGTATGGAAGAAAAAGAAAAAAGGCAAGCCTACCTAAACTCTCTGGCAGAAATGGAATCTTTGGTAGGATTAGTTCAGAAGAAAATCGCAGAATCCAAAGTCAATCTGGGAATCAAACTTTAATCGAATGATTCCCCTATTTTTGCCCCTCACTCTTTTTAATCATTATTTTTATGAATCTTTTAAGAAGAAAACTGTATCTTTTTAATCATTAATGCGTATTTCGATCGTACATTTCTAAACTGTTGTGAGAGTCTAAAATAAATAAAATATGAAGTTTAGGCTTTTTTCTTAGCCTTTAGTTCTTTTACCCTTATCAACAATCGTTCTAAGATTTCTTTGTCCGATAAGCATCCTTCTGGCGCTTCTATTACTTTCTTAACGCGAATGGGAACCCCATCCATTCTGTAACCCGTGCCTTCCGCCTCAATGCCCGCTATCGAGCATGGAAGCAATACATCCGCTAGCTCTGTCGTAGGTGTTTGATGAGGGTCAATTGCTATAAGAGGGATTTCTGCTAGACGTTTTGCTGCTTTTAATGGAAAATTAGCTACGGCATCCGCCGCAATAACAAGAGCAGCGTCAACCTCTCCTTTTGCCAACACTTCATTTGAGGTAAATTCGCCCGGTCCATACCTTGGATAGCCCCTGCTGAAATCAACTGCAAAGGGATATCCTGTTATCCACGTTAGGACCTGACCAATGCCAGTTACATTCCAGTGTCCTCGCATCGGACAGATCAAAAATTTGGTGAAAGCAGCGAGATCTCGAACAAGACTTAAGGCGATATCAATATTTCTATGCTTTCCGCTACTCATGGTAAGCCCAAGACCGAAAAAGACAATTCCCATTTTGCTATTCTTTAAGATATTAACGAGCTCAATTATTTCTTCCTTAGAAACTCCACCTACCTCATCAACAGCAAGTTCATTGCCTGCTAACACTGTTCTAACAGCACTTATTACTTCGAAATCTGTACCCGGTTTCGGTTGAATGAAGAGATTTGCCAATTTCGCAGTGTGGGTTTCTCTGGGGTCTACCACTACCATGAGTCTGTCTTTAACACCACGTTCCGTAAAGAATCCCCTTCGATAAACGGAATATCTACTCATATGACGGGGATGAGCATGAACTGGATTGCAGCCCCAATAGATGATTAAGTCTGCTCGATTCATGATTTCTCCTAAGGTTGCTCCTGATAATCCAATATCCTGCACTCCTAAAATAGACGGACCGTGACATACAGAAGCGGTCTGATCTATACAACCACCTACTTCTTCGGCTAATGCTACTCCTATGCTTTGGGCCTCGCATTCTGTTGAAGCCCATCCATAAAGCAACGGCCATTCTGCATTCACTAAAAACTGTGCTGCCTTTTCTATGGCTTCATCTAATTCAACTTCTTTGAGCTTCCCATTTTCTCTTATCATCGGAGCAGTGATTCTGTGAGATACGTTGTTGGCTGACATGAATTTTGCTGTACCGAGGACACAGGCATTTGCAGTTTCCACAATCTTACCATTTTCCACATAAATTTCAATATCGTCGCATAAACATCCACAAAAAGGACAAATGACATTTTTAACAACAGTTTGTTTGCTCATCCTTTAGTTCACTCCCTCACTTTTTGAGCGGCATTATTTTTTTCATTAGTGCAGTAGGGGCTGGCACCCTTTCATTTGGAGCAGGTTCAATAATAGCTTCGATTCCTTTATAGGATGGCATTCCTGTGCTATCAGTCTCTGGATTGACCACAGCATTTGCGTAAAGCCCCATTGGAATGAATACAATTCCTCTGTGTGGGGCCTGAGTTGATTCAATTCCGCTTACTAAGACTTCACCATAATCAGTTTTAACTTTCACAGTATCGCCATCGTAAATTCCTAGTTCCTTCATGTCATCCGGGTCGATATCACATACAGCAGTGCTCAGGACGTATCCTCGTGTGAGTTTTTCACCTTCTAACGCTACTCCTTGCTCAATCGATCGACCGGTAAGAAGGGTGACCTTTTTTGATTTTTTCATTCCCATCTCTTTTCACCATGTTCCTACTGGAAATTTAAGAGGGTATCTTGAAAACTAATATGGATGAATAGTAGGATCTAGTCAACAAATTTTCAAGTAATGGTCTTTCAAATATGTACAATTTGAAAGTTGTCGAAACTTTCACACTCATCTTTCCATTTAAATTTTGCTCATTTTAATGTTTTGAATAGTACATTTAGAATATATAAAAAGAATCAATCAACTTCTAAGATGAGAGGCTTATTGTTATTTTCCATGAACAGAAATAGATTGCTTTAGAGCTAAAGTAGAATTTTTGCCAAAAACAGCACATATAAAGAACCTGTGCTTCTAATACTATATGATGAAAAGTGCAAAGGAGAACAGAGGAACAGATACTAGCTAGACGATATACAACCACTTTACGCGTTTCAATGATTTAGTGACTAAAAATACAACTTTTGTTGACCTTGTAATCTTTTTGAAGCCTCATCCTATTCTAATTAAGCGACTGGGTGTAAACTTCATAAAAAGGTAAATGCTTAAATATCCAAATACTGCTTAAAGGACTGTTGATCGCCTTAATTTTGGGTGATTATCGGCAAACTCCTATGAGCTTGAGGGACGTTAATGCCTTACGAAATTGTTATCAATGAAAGATTGTGTCATGGATGTGGAGATTGTTACACTGCATGTCCAAAGACTCAATTGTGTTTAATAAATGAAGATCATGAAAACCTAATTTTTGTTGTTAAAAAAGGGAAGGCTCATGTTGTAAACTCAAAGTTATGTGACGGATGCGGAATGTGTATTGAAGCTTGCCCTGTTCAAGCAATAAAAATAATCATTTCTGCAAAAGAGGTGCCTCGCTAATGTTACCGTTACATAGAAAAATTGTTGAACCTGATACGATCACAGCAGAATTTAAACTCTTGACGATTGATCTGAAACTTAATTATGACAGAGCACATTGTACAGGTTGTGGTACGTGCATCTTAGTTTGTCCAAAAAATGCTATTGAAAGAGGACCTGTAGGCGCTTCCATTAAAGGGGATACCGACACACCTGCAATACTGATCGATGAAAATAAGTGCGTTTACTGTGGCACTTGCGCTTATATGTGTCCTTTCTTTGCCTTGAAATTGGAGATAAATGGCGAGCCTAAAAATTTGCTTGCTGAAAACAAAGCGGTTCCGCCATTACCCACAGACTTTGTCGACCTCGAAAGGAGAAAAGGAATGAAGGCACGAAAGTTATTCAATGGTAAGATAAAACTCTATCCAGAAAATTGCCCTGGAGGTTGTTCGACTTGCGCAAACATTTGCCCCACTGGAGCACTTTACGTACCACATCCTAAAGAAGGTGGAGAACGAGTTGATAAAATTGCGCTTGACGAATCGAAATGTATCTATTGTGGAGCCTGTGTTAACGCATGCCCAACAAAATGTACAATAATGAGGGATGAAGATCAGTGTCTTTTTGATACCGAATGCCCTATCGTATGTGTAAACGAATGTCCTATTGAATTAGAACGTGAAGTCATTTACGATGAAGAAGGGGAATATACAGAATTTTGGCTTAATATAGTAGAAAAATTAAGATCTCCCCTTAAATTCTACGAACGTGAGTAATGGAATCAAAGAAGAATATTTCGTCACTTTGGAGGTGGTGATAAGAATTTCAGAAGAAGAAATGCGCATTGGAGTTTTCGTTTGTCGTTGAGGTTTCCAAATTGCAGCTTACGTTGATGTTCCAGCATTAACTGAGTACGCAACTACACTTCCGAACGTTGTACTTGCAGAACAAAATCTCTCTCTTTGCACAACAGCAGGAGCAGACCTTATAAAGGATAAAATCGTGGTTTACAATTTGGACCGCATCGTTGTCGCGTCCTGTACGCCAAAAACACATGAACCCGTTTTCAGATCTATACTCAGTGATTTGGGGATGAGTCCTAGTTTCCTAGAGTTCGTAAACATCAGAGAACATGTTGCTTCGGTACATATGGAGACCCCAAAGAAAGCCTTAGAAAAAGCAAAAGAATTATTGCGGGCTGGCGTAGCCCGTGCGGCGGAGCTTGAAGACGTTCCTAGAAGGGTTATCAGTGTAAATCCGACTGCCTTAGTGATCGGTGGCGGGATCGGTGGATTAACTGCAGCATTGAATTTAGGAGATGAAGGAATACAGGTTTATCTCGTCGAAAAGGCACCAAGCGTTGGTGGACACATGGCAATGCTCGATCGCACGTATCCCACTGATGATTGCAGTATCTGAATCTTGGGTCCAGTAATGCTGGAAGTCGATAGACATCCTAACATTGAAGTTATGAGTTATTCTGAAGTGAAAAGCGTTTCAGGCGTGATCGGTGATTTCGCAGTTACAGTTGAACATAGACCAAGATACGTCAATGAGATAAGGTGTAATGGATGTGGAGTTTGTATGGATGTTTGTCCGGTCTATGCACCTAATGAGTTCGACTGTAGTCTTGGACCAAGAAAAGCGGTTTATAAGCCATTTGCACAGGCAGTTCCTAATATTGCTACAATCGACATGGATTATTGTATTCGATGTAAACTCTGTGAACGCGTATGCGAATTAGAAGCAATCGATTTTAATCAGCACCTCAAGGAAACAGAATTACATGTAGGGACAATTATCGTTGCTACCGGTTTCGATGAATTCAAACCCTATGGTCTATACGGCTATGGTGAATATGAGAACGTTCTAACGCAAAATGAATTCGAGCGAATATTGGCGCCGAATGGACCTTCTTCAGGCCACTTACGGAGAATTTCTGACGATAAAGAGCCAAAGCGAATTGCAATAATACAATGTGTTGGTTCTAGAGACCGAACTAAGAATCTTCACTGTTCAGGATACTGTTGCATGGTTGGGATTAAGAACGCAAAACTTGTCAAACAGCATTATCCTGATGCTGAAATCACAGTATGTTACATGGACATAAGAGCGTCTGGAAAAGATCTTGAAGAATACTACACGCGTTCTAGAAAACATAAAATAAAATATCTTCGAGGAAAAGTATCAGACGTATCAGAAGATCCAGAAACTAAAAACCTTATTGTACGCGTTGAAGACACGTTAGCAAATCAGATTAGAACAATCGAAGCGGACCTAGTTATTCTATCAGTAGCCATGGTTGCAGGCGAGGGAACAGAAAAGATAGCCGAAATTCTAAAACTTGAAAGAAGTTCTGACGGCTTTATCAAGGAGTTCCATAACCGACTAAATCCTATTGACACCAAGATCCCCGGCATTTATATTGCGGGGGCAGCACAAGGTCCAAGAGCTATAGGTGATACAGTCGCCTCGGCAAAGGGTGCAGCGGCAGCAGCATCGTCGCCAATGATAACGCGAAAGTACGAGATGGAACTTATCAAGGCTCTTGTTGACGAAGAAAGATGTTCAGGTTGTACTCTTTGTGTCAAAACCTGTCCATACGGTGCTATAACTATGGAGGAAGGTGTTGCAAAGGTGGATGAAGTTCTTTGCCGTGGTTGTGGTACTTGTACTTCGGTATGTCTATCGAACGCGATTGCGCTACGCTATTATAGAGATGAACAAATGGAAGCCTATATTGACGCTTTATTGGCACCAGAGGAAACCGTGACCGAGAAAGCCGTAGCGGAGGAAAAAGTAGGAGGTTAGAACAATGGGTCAGAGTAAGAAACAGAAGGTTGATGCAATTGAGTTCGTACCTAAAATCGTCACTTTTGCATGTTGGAAGTGAGGATACGAAGCCGCAGACATGGCTGGTGTTACAAGAACCCAGTATCCTGCCAACGTGTTGCCTATAAGGGTCCCGTGTGCTGGTCGAGTATCTCCTGACCTCATTATACGAGCGTTGAGACGAGCCGATGCTGTGATAGTTGTCGGTTGATACGAAGGCGAATGCGACTTTGAGATTGGGAACAAGATTGCAAAAATGCAGATTGACTATCTCAAAGAAATGCTTAAGACCATCGGATTAGACGAACGTCGTATACAAATGAAATGGTGTTCCGCCGCTGAAGGCGAAAAATTCGCTCTGATGGCGAATGAAGTGACAAACGAAATCTTAGAATTAGGACCTAATCCACTAAAAAACAGACCTGCTGCAAAAGAATGAAACTCATGGGAAAACTTAGTTCATGAGTTAACGCCCCTGCGAGGGGTGCGGCAGATATACCTTATCTTTATCATTCTCTTAGGAGATTATATACAAATGGAAATCGGAGAATTCTTCGCTGTAAGGCCAAAAGAAGGTCTTGAAGAGCTTGAATCCCACGAGTTGAAGTATGGAAACGGTGCAATTCAAGCTATAATGAATTTCATGCTAAAAAACCAATTAGTTGATGTCTTCTTGTCATTTACAGAACGTAAAGATCATTTTTCACTTAAACCGGTTATTGTAGAAGAGCCCAAAGAAATATTTGATATTTCTCTTTCACAATTTATTGCGTATAATTTACCAAACATCGATTCTGTTTCAAAATATGTTGCCTCTAAACTCAACGGGGCAAAAGATAACGACAAAAAAATAGGGGTAATTGCCAGACCCTGTGATATTAGAGCGTTCATAGAACTGGCAAAACGTGATCAAATTTCACTTGATAATCTTTTTGTGATTGGGCTCGAATGTATTGGTCGAATAGACCCAAGAGAACTCAAAAAAGTCCTTAAAAAAGCCGAGATTGACCCTGAAAGTGTGGTTAACGAAATAATAAATAACGGAGTCTTGACTCTGGAACTTAATACTGGAACAACTCAAGCCTTCAAGTTGGGCGAAGAAATCGATGTCAGGAGTTATTGTAATCAGTGCCCAAAGAAGGTTCCGAAAGAAAATGTTGCAGATTTAACCTTCTGGATTGATCATCCTCTTGAAGGAAATGAAGAGATTTTTGAAGTTCGTTCTACGCAGGGAAAGGAAGTGTTGGAGAAAGCAGCAACTGAAGTAATCGAGGTAGAAAAGCTTTCGGATGAGAATATTCAACAACTCAAGAATTACATTGCCTCCTTAGAACAAACTGCGCTTGAGCTGCAAGAGTCCGAATTTGCCAAGTTAGACGAAATGTCTGATGAAGAGCGGTTTGATTATATAATTTCAAACTTCGAGCAATGCACGAGTTGTATGATGTGTATCCGTGCATGCCCGATCTGCTATTGTAAAGATTGTAATGTTGTACGAAGAAGAAAGGAATTAGATCCTATTATGATTAATTTAACCCGCCTATCTCACGTAGGAGATACGTGCATCGCATGCGGAAAATGTAGCGAGGTCTGCCCGAAGTCGATTCCGCTATGTCTCATTTCAAAGAAACTAGTGGAAGATTTAAAAGAACTCTGGCCTGGTCACGAGCCTGGTCACACTATAGAGGAAATTCCGCCAAGATCTTGGAAAGGCATGAAAGCAGCGAGTGGCGCTGAATAATTAAATAATTCTCAAACTGTCAATAAACCATCAAAATCAGTTATGAGGGTATGAAATTGCAAAAAAGCATGATGACTGCTGAAGATATAGTAGATTATTGTTATCAATGTGGCAAATGCTCTGGCAAATGCCCACTCGGACATATTATGGAATCGCCTAGAGTTATAATTCAGAAAGTACTTTCAGGAGACACCGAAGAGGTGATAAAGTCTAAAGATGTTTGGCGATGCCTCACGTGCAATGAATGCACAGTTCCAGAGTGTCCAATGGCTATCAATTTTGCTGAGTTTATTCGGACAATACGTACCAATGCGGTACGTGAGGGCTACCAAAACTTCAGAGAAACACATCACGAGGTTTTCAAAACAGCAACTAGATTAATGGCAAACCCTAATATTAAGCCGAACAAATTATTGAACTGGCCAGAAGATGCTAAAATAAGTAAGGAAGGAGAAACTGCCCTCTTTGTTGGTTGTTTAGAGTTTTTTGATAACGTCTCTTATTTTGCCGATATGGGAGCTAAGTACGGTGAGATTTCAAAAGATGCTGTGAGAATCCTTAATGAATTAAATATTGTCCCTGTAGTCGTTGAGGACGAGAAATGTTGTGGACATGACGTTCTATGGTCTGGCGATGAAGAAACTTTTCTGAAATTGGCAGAGTACAATACAACTGCCTTTAAGAAAGCTAATGTGAAGCGTATTATAACTACTTGCGCAGAATGCTACCGCACATTAGCAGTAGATTATCCGAATTACGTGCCAGATTTTGATTTTGAGGTTATCCATCTCTCCGAATTTCTTGCAAAGAAAATTGATGAAGGAAAATTAAAATTCCCCAGACATTTTAACAGAGTGGTAACGTATCACGATCCATGTCGACTAGGACGACACATGAGTGTTTACGATGCTCCTAGAAAAGTGATGGAGCGTATCCCAGGTCTTACCTTAAAAGAAATGAAGAAGAATAAAGAGAAAGCGCTCTGTTGTGGTGTCAGTTCTTGGCTTAATTGTGATGATTATGCAAAAGCAATAAGGATAGACAGATTGACTGATGCACAAAACACAGGAGCACAAATATTAGTGAATACGTGCCCCAAGTGTGAGATGCATTTCAATTGTCTGAGATGTGAAAAAGGTGAGGACAAACCTTTAGATTTTACAAAATTAGAAGTAATGGACTTCGTGACGCTTGTCGCAAAGGCTTTAGGTATTTAACTGGGAGGTTCATACATGGCTAGTCCCAACGAGTCAAACAATGTCGTCTTGGTTATTGGTGGTGGAATTGCAGGTATCCAGTCTTCATTAGACCTTGCGAAATTGGGTTTTAATATATACCTTGTTGAAAAACGCCCTAGTATTGGAGGCATAATGGCGCAACTCGACAAATTATATCCTTCAATGGAAAACAGTCTGTATCACTTAACTCCGAAAATGGGTGATGTACTAGAAAACCCAAATATCGCATTACTCACCTATTCTGAAGTGACAAATGTTGATGGATCCGCAGGCGACTTTAAAGTGACTATTCTGCAGCATCCACGCTTTGTCGATGGTACAAAATGCGATGCATGCGATACATGTACGACGGTTTGCCCAATGGTGACCGTGGACACAGATTTCGATATGGGGCTGGGAAAAAGAAAAGCAGCGTACACACCATTTACACAGGCAGTACCAAAAACATACGTGATCGATAAAGATATCTGCTTATATTTCAACAACAAAATGTGCCAGAGTTGTCAAAAATTATGCCCAAAAGGCGCTATTAACTTTGATCAGGAGCCAGTTGAGAGGCAAATCGATGTAAATGCGATAATTGTCGCAACTGGGGTACTACGATATAACATATCAAATCTATCAAAGTATGGCTATGATTTTGAAAATGTTTTGACAGGATTGGAATTTGAAAGAATTCTAACATCGAATGGACCTACTGAGGGTCAAATAATTAGAATTTCTGACAGGCAAATACCAGAAACCATTGCATTCATTCCCTTAGACTCATCAAAGTCACAAAAAGCGGTTGCAATAAAACAAAGTATTGAATCCAAAGAAAGAAATCCCAACATAGAGTGCGTTGTTCTCATGGATGGAACTTTAGAAGATGAGAAGTTTGCCACATTTATTCAAAGGTCAATGGCAGACGGTGTCAGTTATATTGATGGGATTATTTCCGCAGTAGAAGAAGATCCAGATCGCAAAGATTTGATTCTTCAATACAAAGACAAAAATTCAGAGGAAAATAAAGAAATAAAAGTCAATATGGCAATCCTCTTTGACCAATTACTTCCTTCAAAGGAAGAGATGACCCAGCTGGCATCAGTTTTGGGGTTAAAACTAACCAAGAAAGGGTTCTTTAAAAAGAAATCAAAATCAGAAACTGTTGAAACAAAAAAGGCTGGAGTCTTTGCTATAGGTGCTGGGCTGCAACCAGAAGATGTTTCGTTGGTATTAACTGATGTTAATACGGTAGTATCAAAAATCGCCTCACAATTTGCACCACCAGAACTATGGACGCCTAAAGCATTCGTTGAAACAGAATATTGCATTGGTTGCGGATATTGTAGAGAGGCCTGTCCCTTTTATGCTATTAGCCTGCAGGTAGTAGAACTAGAGTTACCTGTGGCAGAGGTGGCGGGTATACCTCTCAAAACAAGAAAGGCACAGGTACATGAAAGTCTCTGTAGAGGTTGCGGAATCTGCGTTTCAGAATGTCCTGTTCAAGCCATCAGATATGGTGACCCACAAACATTGGAGCAAGTACTTTCGGCACCTGTTGAATAGATTCCAATCTAAACTTATCCTCTCTGGTGCCTTCATAAAAAGACGTGATGCAAAAACAGCATGTTAAATAATGTTCAAAAACTGACACGATGGAAAGATTAAAAGAGATCGTTTCAGCTCATATATTTGAAATTCAGCTCATCTAAATATGGTGGTAACATTGACAAGGAATCTGTTAATCAAAAATGGAACCGTTTTTGACCCAACTAACGAAATTGACGGCGAGAAAATAGATATTGCTATCAAAGACGGGAAAATTGTCGAGAAAGTACCCAAAGATGCTAAAATTATAGATGCTTCAAATATGATCGTGATGCCTGGTGGAGTCGACCTTCATGCGCACATTGCAGGGAGCAAAGTAAACAGTGGTCGGCTCTTCAGACCTGAAGATCATCGTTATGAGGTTTACGCACGTACAGCTACGACTCGCGCTGGCGTGGGACATTCAGTTCCCTCGACATTTACGGCAGGATATCGCTATGTAAATATGGGTTATACTACGGTAATGGAACCAGCAGTACCTCCACTGAAAGCCAGACATACCCACGAGGAACTAAGAGATACACCCATAATTGATAAGGCGTGCTTCCCACTCTTTGGAAACAACTGGTTCGTATTAGAATGCATTGCAAACGACAACCTTGACATGCTTGCCGCATTTATTGCATGGATGCTCAAAGCAACAAAAGGATATGCCATCAAGCTCGTCAATCCGGGCGGATCAGAAGCCTGGAGTTGGGGTAGAAACGTGGACTCTTTAGATGATCCCGTTCCTAGTTTTAATGTTACTCCACGCCAGATCATTAGATACTTGGCACAAGCAAACGAAAAACTAGGGCTTCCTCATCCAATCCATCTCCATACGGTAAATCTCGGACAACCTGGTAACGTTGAAATTACTATTGAAACGATGAAAGCGCTAAAAGACATTAAGGTAGCAGGAAATGGGAATGGAGGGCGTAAAGAAGTTCTTCATATGACACATCTTCAATTTCATAGCTACGGTGGAACTGGTTGGAGAGATTTCGGTTCTGGTGCCGCTGAAATAGCGGATTATTTGAATAAGAACGACCATGTAAGCTTCGATCTCGGGCAAATAATGTTCGGAGACACGACTACAATGACTGCGGATGGTCCAATGGAGTATAGCCTATATAAACTGACACATAACAAATGGATGAACGGAGATGTCGAATTAGAATGTGGCTCAGGAATAGTGCCTTTTACATATTCTAGAAAAAACCCAGTGAACTCCATTCAGTGGACAATTGGAATGGAATATGCATTATTAATTGAAGATCCTTGGCGGGTAGTTCTAACAACTGACCATCCTAACGGAGGTCCTTTTACTACATATCCTGGCTTAATTTCATGGCTTATGAGTAAAAAAGCACGTGACGACATATTGAAAGGTGCACATAAAAAAGCAACCAGCGCAAGCACATTAAGTGACATCGACAGAGAACTGACCTTCTATGAAATTGCAATCATGACGCGAGCAGCCGCTGCAAGATTATTAGGCTTAAAGAATAAAGGACATCTTGGAATTGGAGCAGATGCTGATGTCGCTATCTACAATTTCGACCCCGTAGCTAATCCCTCTGAAAATCATGTTGCCATACAAAAGGCATTCTCTAATACAGCATACACAATCAAGGACGGCGAAGTAGTTGCAAAAGATGGAAACATTTTAGCCTCGCCAGAAGGAAGAACTTTTTGGCTAGATATTAAGATCCCAGCAGAACTAGAAAATGCATTGTTACCGGTTTTGGAAGAGAAGTTTCGTAACTATTACACCATTCAACTCAGCAATTACCCCGTAGAACTAGACTATCTACCTCGCTCTACACCGCTCCAAATGGATGTCACTCAAAATTTTAGTTCTAACTAAACTTACATCTTTTTTTTCAACTTTAAAATGATTTTATAGCGCAGGTTTTTTTCCCCGTGAAATCTTTCAAAGATAAGCCTAATGTCTCTTATCTAGTGTATGCTCAGTTTTCGAAAATAGTCAATATCTTCAAAATCTGAATCATTCACGTTTCTGAGGAAATGGTTTTTAAGGATCGATAATGATGATTCATACAACGAGTCTTGGTGATGCTATAAATGCCTTGGATACCTCTTTCAACAGTGAAACCCTTTGAAATAGATAGAGCTACACGCCAACGTCTCTATTTTGGACTTGGTGAATTTCCACCGTTGAACCTTGTCGATCCTAAAGAGGTTGAAAAGTATCTGCGCTGGCATCCAAAACTGGTAAATAACGAGGAAATCATCTCAGTAACGGAAGTCTATGGCTATTATCCTGACCTCTATGAGCATTGGTCTCGGAATAAAGTCTACCTTATAGACTTTTTAACTGAGGGTATTCCCATTTCCTCTATTGAGGGTGGCGGTTTAGATCTCGTAAAAGAAAATGTAGTTGGAAAAGTTGTAGACCCAGATGCTGGCATTCGAGAGCGGTCTGTGCAAACTAAACTCTACCAGAGTGGGTATCCAGTGCCTGAACCAAGAGGCTTATCGCTTCCTATGCAAGCAGAAGATGAAGAAATCTTAAAACACGCGAAACCTAAGTCTGTGCTTTGGATGGACTATATAAATTCTAAATACACCTTTGAGAAGTATATGCTTCGACTATGCCTCGGAGAGGAAAGGGTAAACAGTTCATTCCAAGATATAAGTGACCTTATTATAGCAATGTGGGATCTTGGTATTGCCCATGGTGATCTAAAAGGAGAGCATATTCTTAGAACAAAGAAGGATAACTGGGTAATTATTGACCTTGGAGAAGCGAAGGATGATGAATATACAGCCCGTGTTGCCGACTTATATGTCCTCGTCACTGATACAACTGTATTTATCGAGAGACACTTACGATCAAGAAATTTGGATGAAGAAGCATTTAATCATGCCTTAACTGATTTGGGCGATGCACTAACTTTATTCTTAGAAAATATCAGTACTTCTGTACGACAAAACTTGATGACGGATGTTTGGCGACGAATTCGAAAAGAAGCAACAATATTAGGTGATGCTTTTCGGAATATCGTTGTATCTGCCTTTCCGACGTAATTTATTCCAGTAAAGCGATTTTTTGCCTGTCTACCTTTTCTTTTCATCTTTCTTTGTCGTTTGAGAATCTTCTTTTCTTTAATTACCGGGTTAGATTCACAAGAAATAAGAATAATGAATACGGTGTCTACTCAGAATCGAACTGAAGGCGAGGATGATTAAGAATGAAAACACTAGTGCTTGGTAATTCGCTGCTAACGGTAACGATTAATGAAAATGCCGACATTTCAGAAATGTATTTCCCGTATGTAGGACTCTACCAGTTGGTAGATAAGATGTATTTGGGAGTCTGGGAGAAATCAAAAGGTATTAACTGGCTTAAGGACTCGCACCACTGGGCTGTTTCTCAGTCCTATATAGATGATTCTCAAATTGGAGTAACTCATGCCATTAATAAACATGATATTAGCCTAACGATAAGAGATTTTGTATATCCTTATCTCCCGATTTTTGTACGAGATATTGTCATTGAGAGTCCCAACAAACGGGAAATTAAACTATTCAGTTATCATGATATACATTTTACAGGTATGGCGATTCCTGATTCAGCAGTTTATGATGAAAAGATTAAAAGCATCGTACATTACGAACTTTCAAATTATGTTCTAATTGGAAGTATCCCACACTTTACACAACTGGCATGTGGTCGTGCAGATTTTAAAGATTTGCGTGGGACTTTTGTAGACGCTGAGGATGGTAATCTATCAGGCTGCCCTGCCTCACATGGACCAGTAGATTCAGCGTTAGGGATTAATGTGAGTTTGGATCCACAAAAAAATCCATTTTCGCGGGTTTCATTGTTCTTTTGTGCTGGACAAGGATATCATGAGGCGAACAAAGCTCGAAAAGTTGTGCTCTATAAAACAATTGATAAGTTATATGATGAGACCTTCATCTTTTGGAATCGATGGCTAAAGAATGCAAGAGATTCAGCAAATGCCGAAAATGTAACTGACAAACGCCTTAAGAAAATTTTTAACATTTCGGCTATAATCACGGCTCTAATGTCTGATCACAAAACAGGTTCGATCATTGCCTCGCCAGATGCAGATATAGTTCGACATGGAGGAGATTCTTACCTTTACTGTTGGCCGAGGGACGCCGCCTTTGTTGTTAAGGGATATGATTCAATCGAAAAGTTCTCGTTATCTCGCAAATTCTTCGATTTTGCAATCAATACTATTGGAAGTGGTAACTATTTTCTTCATAGATATTGTCCAGAAGGCTCATTTGGACCAACATGGCACGAACATCCCTTCATTCAGATCGATCAGACTGGAGCAGTTCTATTTGCGCTTGATAGTCATTGTAGATCATTGCCGGATCTAGAGTATCTAAGAAACCATAAATTGTGGGAAATGATAAAAGACGCAACAGAATTTCTAATGAAATGGAGAGACGAAGAAACCAAACTGCCGAAGCCTATAAGCTATGATCTTTGGGAGGAAAGAAAGGGAATCTTCACTTATTCGTCTTCTGCTGTTTATGGCGGGCTCTTAGGAGCATCTAGAATCGCCCACAATCTCGGAAAACTGGGTTTTTCAAAACGTTGGCATGAAGGGGCAGAGGAGATAAAAGAGGCGATCCAGAGATTCCTATGGAATCCAAATACCCAGAGATTTAGAAGATCAATAAAACCAGAAGACGATACTATCGATTCATCGTTATTTGGCATTTGGTTTTTTGATGTCCTTCCACCTTCAGATGAACGTGTGCGTTCTACCATGAAAGCAATAGAAGATCATCTTTTGAAAGAACGTGGAGTTTTCAGATATCAAGGTGATAATTATCAAGGTTATGAAAATCCTTGGATTATCTGCACACTATTTCTTGCGGAATATTATCTCTGGATTAATGAGACCAAAAAAGCTATTAGATTATTTCATCTAGTTGCAGACAATGCTTTAGAGACCTATCTACTTCCAGAACAAGTTGATTCTAATGGAAATCCATTAAGTGTTGTGCCATTAACATGGTCACATGCGCAGTATTTAATTGCTTTTAAGCAGTTAGCAAAGAAATTAGCTAAATAAAAAAAGAATGAACTCTCAAAGAGAGAATTCATCTTAAGCTTTAACTTTTCGTATCAAATATCTTTGGATAAACTTGTAAAAGAAGAAGCTTGCAGGTGACGCAAATACGCGAAAGATCTTTTGGCCGAGCGGAGCCTTTTCTGGGTATGCCCAATCCCATAAAGTTTTGTTGAAAAGCGTGTCAATTGCACTTGGAACGGCTATTTTTGCCCAGACACTTAGATCTGCAAATTTATTAATAGCATCCAAATTGAAATACTTGTCTTGATTCTCAAAACTCATCTTTTTCAAAAGGTCAATTCGTCTTTCAATTCTAGCAATGTATAATTCTAATTGCTCAATTGTTTGTATGTAATCATCATCAGTAAAAACAACTTGTGTTAGTTCTTCTTTTCTATATTCGCTTAATTCATTATCTTGCAGAAAAATAGGTGTCCGCCAAAGGATACTCTCAAATTTATTCAACTGCAAATACTTATTCCAAACTGTAGTGCGTTTAAACTTTTTTGCTATCCAATTCCTAAAGAAATAATAATTTTTCTTAAGTTTATACTTGAAATTTCCAATTTCTTTTATTCTCTCCTTCAATCTCCGGTCAAGGTCAAATATCTGATTCATGTATCTATCTAGGTCTATATCTAAGCCCTTTAACTCATCTGATTCCAAAAAGTAGAATTCGTAATAGCGTTTAGCATCAAAGGGAGAATGTGGTCTTAATATCCCAGTTAATCGTCGAAAGAATCTTGCTAAGCCGTCTACGAACAGGTGTATAAAAGTAGACGAGTTGACTATCTTTGAATATACCTTTTCGAAATGGACACGAGTTGTTAACTCTTCGGGCTTTAATAGTCCCATGGCATGATCTCCTGGTTGGAGAAAAACTTCGCATCCTTTTACGGCATCTTTTAATGTTTTATGTTTTCCAAGATCGTCTTTCATCAACACTGGAAAGCCGTGCGCGGCGGTATTAAGAAAATAATAGTCTTTTAGACCGCCTGCTGCTGGAAAAACTTGGAATATTACTCTCTCAAGGTCGCCTGGGTGATCTGCATCTACAACACCTTGTATAGATATGCCTTTTGAGAAAGCGAGAAATGTGTACATTACATATCTTTCTTCGACCTTAAGTCCAGGTAATTTTAGGAGAAATCCTATCATTTCTGAAAGGCCCTTAGCTTTCGCCCATTCATGCGTCATTATTAGATATTTTTGTCGTTCAAGATCGGATTGGATAAATTTGAAAAGGCTAAGTGTGTCACGTTCTTCCACGAGTTTTTCTAGTTGTTTGTACATATCATCGTAGGTCGTTTCGTATTTCTCAACGACTGTATCCCTGCTTTTCTCTTCATATCTTAGTTCTCTCTCTGTGATTGCTACTTTCATCTTCAATTTGTTTCTTCACCTTTGTACGAACTTATCTTTCTCGTAATGAAAATATGTTCCTTCTAAATAGAACTCAATTAATTATCTATATACTATATTCATCAAGTAATAAGAACTTACCATATAACCTTAACTTACTTTAATATCGCGTTATTTTACAGCTATATAGCCCATTCATAGTAATTAAATGCTTTTGTGATTTTGAGCGTTTTTATTGCGTTACTCGATTTAAAATCCTCAAGATGTGCCACTTTAAACTGCCAGTTTAAAGTGATAGTTTGTGATCGTTTTAAAAGAATTATTCTAAAAGGTAATCCTTTTAAAAACATGGTAACTATGCAAATCCGTTGATGCTATCAACCACAAAATACATGTATCAAACTAATATAGCATATGGAAGATAAAAATTATTTTCTCGACTTCTGCTCCCATGCGTAGGAGTCAGAAGTTTCCTATTATTAGAGAATCAGAAGAGGTGTAAAAATGAGTTTTGAGGATATGCCCGTTGAGGTGGGCGTCATCTATGAGGGTGAGCGCGTTCGCAAGGCGCAGATGCTTGTTGAGTTCGGAGGACCGAAGATTGAGCACAAGTACGAACTGTGCCGGGCAAAAAAGATGGATGAAATAGAGGACATGAAAGTAATCATAGAAGGACCAGATATTTCGGAATTGGAAGAAGGAAAAAGTTATCCCTTTGGAATGGTCATAGAAGTTGCAGGAGAGCAAGTCGAAGAAGAACTTGAGGGTGTCATTGAACGGCGTATGCACGAATTTTGCAACTATATCCAGGGTTTTATGCATCTAAATCAGCGTTATGACATTTGGTGTCGTGTATCAAAAGATGCGTTCAAAAAGGGTTTGAATTCTTTCCAGTACATTGGTACAATTCTGATGCGACTTTACAAAGCAGAACTATCTATCATTGAGAAATGTCAGATGCGATTTATTACCGATCCGAAGAAAGCAGAGCAGGGCTATGAAGAGGCATTGCAGATCTATGAAGCACGAGACGCAAGAGCTAGAGCACTCAGCGATGATGACGTTGAAGAATTCTATGGATGCGTTCTCTGTCAATCTTTTGCACCTAGCCATTGTTGTGTCATCACTCCACAAAGAATGGCGTTATGTGGAGCTATTTCATGGTTTGATGCCCGTGCATCTGCAAGAATCGATCCTAAAGGTCCAAACTTCAAAATTGAAAAAGGAGAATGTCTTGATCCGATCAAAGGTGAATATACTGGGGCAAATGAGGCAGTGAAAGAAAAGTCGCTCGGAGAGGTAGAGCGAGTCTATTTGCATACAATCTTCGAATATCCTCACACGAGTTGCGGCTGTTTCGAAGCTATCGCGTTCTACATCCCAGAAGTCGATGGAATCGCACTTGCTCACAGAGATTTTCGTGGACCAACCGTCAACGGTTTAGCCTTTTCAACAATGGCGACATCTGTTGGTGGAGGTCTCCAGACTGAAGGTTTTCTTGGAATCTCTATTGAATACATGCGGTCACCTAAGTTTCTCCAAGCAGATGGAGGATGGTCGCGTGTTGTATGGGCGCCCGCAGACATAAAAGAGCGTGTAAAGGACGGAATACCAGAAGAACTCTTTGACAAAGTAGCAACAGAAAATGATGCAATGGCCGTAGAAGACCTAGAAGCATTTTTGAAAGAGAAACAGCACCCAGTAGTTGAAAAATGGGTTGAAGAAGCAATCGAAGAAGCGCCAGAAATACCGGCAGAAGCAGCAGCACCAACTCCTGAGATGCAATATAAAATGCCTCAGCCGATGCAAGTTCCTCAGATGAACGTGCCGATCACAGCAATGCCTGGAATGGGTGGCATCCAACTTCAAGGATTTATCTCTCTCCCAGGATTAGTTCCACCAGGCGGCGGCGAAGATAAAATCACCTTAGTCTTGAAAGGCGTCAAGATTTTTGCAGAGAAAGCGTATATTAAACGAGAAAAGAAGGGATGATAAAATGGCAAGCACATCGTTAGAAGAACTACTCGCACTTCTAGGTAAAGTTGAAGAGATTGAACTGGAAAACGTTAAACTTGAGGCAGATGAGTTAATTCTATCGCTTGCAACGCGTATGCTTCTCCCTTCGGCAACGAAATCTCCCGTACAAATGCCTATAGTACCTCAGCAGGCTATGCTTAAACCAGAACTTGAAAAACCTAGATTGCCAGAATTTCAGGAGATAGAGTTTGAGCCTCCTGCTATAGAGTATCCCGGGGAGGTTGTTGAGGTTCAAATTGGTGCAACAAAATCAGAAGGTGGCACCCGCGACTATTCAGTAAAACTTGGCGGACAAAACATCATGCCCTTCTATAAATGGTTACGCGAAACACCTAATCCTCCCGTCGTTAGCTTAGACGTGTTCGATATGCCTATCACACTCGCTAAGGCTGTTCGCACGCATATAGATGACGTCATAGAAGATCCTGGGGAATGGGCAAAAAGATGCGTTGATAAGTTCAACGCTGATATGGTTACAATACATTTGATATCAACAGATCCTTATCTACAGGACACATCTGCAAAAGATGCTGCAAAAACAGTCGAAGAGGTACTTCAGGCTGTGAAGTGTCCAATAATTATTGGAGGATCTGGAAATAAAGATAAAGATCCAGAAGTATTAACAAGGGCGGCAGAAGTTGCAGATGGAGAAGCAGTATTACTTAATTCAGCTGATATGCATATCTATAAACCCGTTGTAGATGCTGCAAAGAAATATGGTCATGTCGTGCTTAGTTGGACGCAGATGGAAATAAACGATCAGAGAAAACTTAATACACTAATAATGGAGGAAGGATTTCCTAGAGAAAGAATGATTATCGACCCAACAACCGCATCATTGGGATACGGTTTGGAGTATACCTACTCGATCATGGAGCGAGTAAAACTTGCGGCACTTAAAGGTGATGAGATACTTCAGATGCCCATATCTTCTGGAACTACAAATGCATGGGGTGCTCGAGAAGCGTGGTTAAGTGACAAAAAATGCGCGCAGTTCGGCTTGCCATGGGGCTCACGGGATTTGAGAGGACCACTATGGGAGACATTGAGTGCTATGTCCGTGATGCTGGCGGGAGCTGACCTGCTAATGATGATGCATCCAGGTGCAGTTGCAGGGTTCAAGGAACTCGTGAAAGCATTCTTAGATACAACAGAGAGGGATTTGCCGCCAATCGGCGAATGGATAACAATGAAATGAAGTGAGGGATGAAGAATGAGCAAGAGATTAAAACCGCTGGATATTTTCAAATACCTTCCAAAAACGAATTGCAAAATTTGTGGCGAAGAGACGTGCATGGCATTTGCCATGAAACTCATCGAACGCGGAGTAGAATTAAAAGATTGCACACCACTATTCGAAGAGCCAAATTATCAAGAAAATAAGGATACTTTGATAGCAATACTTCGACCTCCAGTTCAACCTGTTAGAATCGGTACTGGTGAGAAGTCAGTTATTATTGGAGGAGAAGAGGTCGTATATCGTCATCAATTAACATTTTACAACGAAACAAAATTCTTTGTAGATGTTCATGACGAAATGGAGAATAAAGAACTGACTGAGCGTGTGAAATTTGTTGATGAATATAAATTGTTTAGAATTGGTGAATATCTGAACCTCAATGGGATCGCAGTACGCTCCGTTTCAAAAGATCCTACTAAATTTGCAAATGCTATCAAAGAGGTACTCAAACTAACAAAGATGCCTATTATGTTGTGCAGTTTTGACCCTAAAGTAATGAAAGCAGGTTTAGAAGCTGCAAAGGACAGACTTCCTCTTATATACGCCGCCACATTAGCAAATTGGAAAGACATGGCACAATTAGCACGTGAATATAATTGTCCCCTAGCAGTCTTTTCTACCGATCTAACCATGTTACAGTCCGTAGTAGTCGCACTTCGCAAAACTGGACTTGATGATCTCGTACTTGACCCTGGTACTTACGGTGGCGAGAATATAGGTCGTACGTTAAATAATTTCACTATGCTTAGAGTGGCAGCGATTCAAGCTAGTAACGAAAACGTTGGACATCCATTAATAGCAGTCCCAGCTACAGTGTACTTAGAAGCCGATAAAGGTGTTGAAACAGCATGGAATGAAACGATTGTAGGAGCAATGTTAATTAATAGATTCGCAAGCTTGATGGTTATTCATAATATTGAACTTTGGTCTCACCTAGCACTTCAAACCCTAAGACAATCTATCTATCAAGACCCACGAATACATCCTTCAGTAGAACCTGGTCTAACTGTAATTGGTAACCCCGATGAAAACAGTCCTGTTTTCTTGACGACGAACTTTGCGCTTACTTTCTACACAGTAAAATCAGATCTTGAGCAGGCTAAGATAGATAGTTGGTTGTTAGCGGTAGATACTGAAGGGATTGGTGTTGAGAGTGCGGTGGCAGGCGGACAACTCAGTGCAGAAAAGGTAGCTGACCTATTTAAAGACACGGGTATCGAGGACAAAGTCAAACACAGAAAAGTTATCATTCCAGGAATGGCTTCGCGAATTAGCGGAGAAACTGAAGATGCTACAGGAGGCTGGACGGTTTTAGTAGGACCGCGTGATTCCAGTGGTATTCAGAAGTTTTTGAAGGAAAAATGGACCGCTGAAGCTACCGCCTAATTTCTTTTCTCTTTTCTTTTTTTATAGGAAACGGCACAAGAAAGCCTCACAGCTTGAGCCTGAGGTAGTTCACTTTGCTCTATTTGAATTCATCTAGGCTCAATTGTCGAGTTGTTTCTTTTTTAAGCGGTGGAGGGACATAATCAAGTACTTCATTCTTGTTAGACCTTCCCTCCAGCAGTAAGCGACCATATTCCCCATCATATCCTGGAGAAATATGTAATTGATTTAGACGCGTTTTTAAAATTGTATTTGCAATGTCTGCTGTGGTAACTTCAAGTAATTCTTCTAGAGAACTATTTAATAGAACTTCAAACTCGTTACCGAATGCATATATTAGTTTTTGATATTCTGACCATACACTTTTAGCATAAATTGTAGCAATATCTTTGGCTACAGCAATGATTTCTGAAAGTGGAATTAACGTCTTAAAATCTTGTTTCTTTTCTGGTTTATATCCTTCTTCTCGATCTGCAAGTTCTTCTATTCGATGAAGAACTCCAACTGTGAAAGGTTTATTACAAATTGGACAAAGGCAATTATTTCGCTCAATAGCATAATTAGGGTGCATTCTGACACCATATTCATGTTCATTTTTGTTTCCATCTTTGTAATAAATCCGTCCTTTTCTATGACCATCATAATGGTATTTTCCATAAGCAGGATTAACTTCTATAGTCATTGGAAATTCTAGGATATTTTTATTTCTTATAGCATTAATCAAATTTGTATAAGTCAATTCATTTAAGTTGAAAACATTGGCTTCTCTTCCGATACGCCAGGGCCAAGGTGAGTGACAGTCGCTATTGCTAACGAATATGTATTTATCTAAAGCTGAAATCCTCCAATTCATAGCCAAATCAGAAGAAAGACCTGTTTCAAGCGCATGAATTTCATCAATTTTGTCTTGATAACATTCTTCTAGGGAATTAAAGCCACGTGCTCCTAAAACAGAAAAATAAGTTGTCCAAATATGAGCAGGAATGCATTCGATCTCTTTATCAGTTTCTTTCATTATTTCAAGTAGTTCAGCAGGAGTCATCCTTAAATCTGGGCGACCATCACTAGACAGCTTCCCATATTTGGATAGAACATCATTTAATTGTATAGCAGCATCAAAACTTGGGACAAGTAAATGTTGGTGAATCTGCTTGCTTTTTCCTTCATACTCAAAAATAGTATTGACTTCTCCAGTTAAGATAAAATTCATACTATTATATGAGAATAATTTACTGCCTTCGAGTGGAGTCAATTTTTCTCTTAATTCTGCAAGCCAATTAGGATGAGTAATGTCTCCTGTTCCAATTAAGTCTAGTCCTTTAAGAGGTCCGTAATGGGCTAAATTCTCCAAATCCATTTTTTTTGAAGTACCGCCAGAATATTTCGAATGAACATGAAAATCGACAAAGAAAACCAAATAAAGATCGCTCCATGCAATTGTATTATATATTCTTCGTTGTTTGGGGTCTTTTGTTTAAATTTTTTTCACGAAGGATATTCTAATTTATTTTCGAGATCAAATTTGAAATACACAAAACAACAGCTCAAGATTGCGATAATAGAAACAGAAAATGGAACGATTCGTTGCCAAAGTGGATATTTATAGAATAACAGAATTTCAAATGCCATATTTTCAGAATCTATGGACAATTCAATAAATCCAATTTCACTCATTTTGATTTCGACAAGATTTTCAGTAGTCTCAACTTGCCAATAGGGAAAATACACTTCTTTAACAAGGAGTTCTATTCGGGGAGTATTTTTTGTTACTTTAATCAAGATCTTATCTGGATCTGGCCGTTCATAAGTTATTTCAGCATGACCTATTTTTACATCTATGAATGACACATTAAAGTTTGCTTCATAGAGATAGAGTGAATCAATATTTAGTATAAGGTGAAATTGATGTGCTTGAAGCAACTGGAGTTTTTCTTCTGATCCGATTAACACCCATTTTATCCCGTAAAGAGAAGCTCGTTCAAGTAAATATTCGTAAACCCATTCTTCTGAAGGGACAAGATCATTGATGGTATATGATGTAAGATTCTGAAAAGGATGGAGAAACCGTGCTTGCGGGAACCAACCATCTAATAAGGGTTTATCAGTGTAATATGGGAGAGAATAGATCCAAGAGGGGCTTTTTATTGAGAGAATTCGTCCATATGCCTCAGAGTCTCTTAAATATGTGATAAGCTGTTGTGGGATCTCTTGGTTCTTTTGAAATATATCTTCAGCATAAAGTGTTCCTCCTTGTCCATACCTTGGTTGAATAAATGGTACTATAAAAGAAAAGATGATTAGAGATAGGAGTAAAGATGATACAAGCCTATTTGAGAATGAAATAGTATGGTAATTATCCTTGAAGAAGGTCACAAGAAAGAGGAACATTCGAGCCCCCAGCAACGAAACTGGTATAGAAGCATAGAGCATAAATCGTAAAATATCTAAATTTTGATTTAAAGGAAAAATCGAGAAAAGAATCGCACGAGGACCTAATGTCAGCCAGAAGAATAATACAAACCAACTAAAGCAAAAAATCATGTTTATATCAAAGGTAAACTGAGATTTTGTGAATTGAGGGGAAATATAGATAAAAAGTATGAGAGTTACGCAAATAAGCAGAAGCAACATGTGCTTTATGGTAACAATAAACCCATTGTTTAAAAAAGCGTAAAACGTGTAGGAAATAATAATCGCAAAAAATACTAAAGCAAACACTATTCTGATTCTTTTATCTTTTTTTGAAGGTAATATGCTATATAAGACCAAAAAAAATAACACTGCGCTCAGTAAGATGTGAGATAAGCCAATTATCGAAATATAAAATCTAAGAAGTACTTTAAGTGATAGAATAGGTGCTGAAGGATTCAAGAAATTACCATAATAGTTGATATTTACAATGAATGGTATAATCCATACTGCAGCAATTGCCAAAGCTGCCAGTGTCACCAAAGATAAGAGTTTAACAATTATAAGATTGCGAGAATATACAACTTCGAATATTGAAAACATGCACAGTAAGAAAAATCCGATAAACGCACTTAAATGATGTATAAGAATTAAGGATCCCAGTAGAAGACCTGGAATCACAAAAGAGCCATTCTTTTTGTATGAATGAATAAATTTTCCTAAAGTAAGACATACTAAAGGAAACGCTACAACATTCGGAAATCTACCGTAATATAATAAATTCATAATGAAAACTGGAGACAGTCCTAAAAGAAAAGCGGCTAAAATTGATTCATTCTCATTAAAACTTAGATTTTTTGCAAGATAATAGGCACAAAAAGGTGTTGAAGAAAAGAAGATAATAGAGAGAATTTTGAAAGAAAGAAGTGCTGATGAGCCTGTTGATAAACTTGCTGATAAATAATAACTTGCTGGAGGATAATAAAGAAGAAATGGATACCCTGCATACCAGGCGTGACACCAAGGTTTTAAAAGACCATATCTAGAGAGATATAGAATCTTAAATATATGTGAATTGGTATCAACACCACCTGGAATACCAGGGGGGAGTATCCAGGATGCTATTGCAAAGAAATAGAGAGAAATAAAAAAAAGCCAGTAATGACATTTTTCTAGTTGAATAAATCTGGTCCTCATTTAATAAGGCCTCTCTCTCATTTAAGGAAAATTCTTGAGTAAGTTATAAACGTAACTTTTTGAATCTAACTCTCAGCACCGTTAAAAAAAAGCCCAAAATGTCATTTAATCCAAGTTTTGACTCCCCGATACGACGATCTATAAAGGTAATTGGCACTTCTTTCACTTTAAATCTATTTCTCAAGGTTTCTACTAACATGTCAAGTTGAAAAGCATAGCCTGAGCTTTTTACAGCGGACATATCAATTTTATTCAGGACTTTAGCACGATAGGCCCTGTATCCACTTGTAACATCTTTTGCAAATCTATTTATTTGCAGTATTAATGCTGCTAAAGTATTGGCACCCTTCGAGACCATTTTACGGTAAATTCCCCAGCCTACAATGTTTCCACCCACGATGTAGCGCGAGCCAATAGCTAGATCATAACCTTTAAGTACTGCATCTACAAGTCTTGGAATGTCTCGCGGATTATGCGAGTGATCAGCGTCCATTTCCATGGCAATTTTGCCAGATGCCTTTTTGAATCCCGCTTTATACGCTGATCCAAGGCCAGACTTAACTTTTCGGTGGATTACCGTAATATTTGGGAATTTTTTTGCTAAAGTGTCCGCAAGCTCTCCAGTTCCATCCGGACTATTATCATCAACAATAATTAGTTCACCATGAAGATCATTCTCCTTAAAAACGTCAATTATCTTTGGAACAAGAGTTTCAATGTTCTCTCGCTCGTTGTACGTGGGTAAAACAATTGAAACTAACGGATTCTCACGATCATTCATGGAACTATCACTTATCGAATCTATGCTCTAATCATATTTCATTGAAGAAGAAAATAAACACTAGAGAACTAATTACAAGTATGCAAAATTTAAAGTTTGCCACGTATTTCGAAAAGCCTAATGATCTTCATTTCGATGATTGTTTTCTCTTTTAATCATGTTAGTAACTTTTTCTTTCCCTTTTCGGAGATATTTCGTCCAGTCAACCATAATCACTAAGAGCATTACTGAGATTGTGATAATTAGAGTAACTACTGGGACGATTGGATCTTGAGAAGAAGTTATTTGTCCATTTCGGATAGCTTCAATGTCGATTCCATAAAGAAGAAGGACTTGTCTACCTGCTTCTGTTTCCGCAGCACTACGAACAAGATATGCAATACCAACTGCAAGTAACACTTTGCCAATGAAACAAGCAACTAGTGCATATCCTATATTATAGTTCACCATACCTAAAACAATTAGAAGCAGATCGTCAGGCAGTGGTGTTGCGGCAAAGAATATTATAAGAGGGATTCCATAGCCTTTTTTCACCAATTTCGCGAGTGAATCAAGTCGTTTTCCGTAAGAAGTATCTTCAATCATTTCGCTCGTACCTCTTCCCAGGAGCCATGCACTAAGTTCGCCTATGGATGCTCCAAATCCAGCAGCTACGCCTACGAGTAATGGGTTGATAGGAAGTACCACAACAATAATTGCCAGAGCAATTATGTAGGGGACTGGCATGATCACAGAGACGTTTCCAATAATCGAGATTAAAAAGATGGCTACGTAAACGCCAAGATCGCCGTAGTTGGAGTGGAAATAGAGCACGAAGCGTACCATGAGTTCGCCAATGTTTATACCTATTAGAGCGATTGCAATCATCCCACCAAAAAAGGCAACAAACAATCCAGCAATTATCAGATTTTTTACTCGTTTACTACGCAAGAGCTCTTTGTCAAAAGGCATTCATATCACAATTTTCTGATTTTTGCGAAGAAGACTGTTAGTGAAAACTCGAAACGGCCATATATAACTCATTCGCAAAGAACGGTAAATAGTGAAAAAAGGAGTGAAAGCCGCAATTTACATATCTGTCTCTTGGATAGCTTGATTAACAAAGACACGTTTATTTGGTGCGATATCTTTATCTATTACAACTCCTGGTCCTACCCACACTTTATTGCCAATTTTTCGTCCAGGCATAATGCTACAATTTACTTCAAGAGTTGTTTGGTCTCCAATAATTGCGCCCAATTTAGTTCGTCCGGTATCTATTTTATCTCCGTTAACAAGGGCATATATCGTCTCTCCTGCGCTATAGTTGATGATGTGCGTTCCTGCACCTATGTAAACGTTATTTGCAATAACACTATCGCCAATGAAGCTCAAGCGATTGATAAATGAACTGCCGAGTATTACTGAATTTTTGATTTCGACGCCAAAACCAATTACTACATTGCTTTCAATAGCCGTGTGATCACGGATCAATGAGTTATCTCCAATAAACGTGTCTTTCCCAATGTAAACCGGTCCTTTAATAACTGCTCCTGGGCGAATTTTTACGCCGTCTGAAATCCAAACAGGTCCTTCTACTTTCCCATCTATCTCGGCATCTTTAGAGATGTATGACCCTTCTTTCATTAATCGATCCATAACAAATTGAGCAGCAGTCAATGTATCCCATGGATACTCTACATCAATCCATTGTCCTTCCCAGATAGCAGCATATACATTTCCACGTTTACATAGTTGATTAATCGCCAGATCTAATTGCTGATTTTCCTTAAGGAGTTTAAAAATCTCAGGACGGAACATATACAAACTTGAAACCGCATATTTACTTAATTCTGATCCTGGGACAGGTTTCTCTATAATTTGCTCTATTCTTCCATCTGATACGTCAAGTGCTGCGACACCATACCGACTCACATCAGGAGCAAGTGTTAGTGCTATAGTGCTATCAGCATTAAATTCATTAAAGGTGTCTATCGTTCGTTGAACCATCTCCTTATCGACAAAGAAGTCAGCATGAGCAAGTAGAAAATAAGTTTCATCTTTTAATTCGTTTTCTGACTTTAAAATAGCATCTTCTATTCCAATTTGGTTTTCTTGGACTATATATTTTATATCTACTTCAAAATCAAACCCTGACCCGAAATAATCTATAATGGATTCCTTTTGGTAACCTACAACCACCACAAGATCCGTAATACCCACAGACTTAAGCAAATCTATAATATGTTCGAGGATTGGTTTGCCACAGATGTTGAACATAGGTTTAGGTCTGTTTACAGAGAGCGGTCTTAGTCTGCTTCCTTCACCTGCAGCAAGGATTAATGCTTTCAATTTATTTCTCCTCCATTTTTTTAATAAGTTTGACTTCGTTTTTGGCTAAGATATATGTTCTTATAAATCCTACCAAGCTAGGAATCAGGATTATACATGACGCAATGGCTACATAAAGGTAAAGTTGTAATGGTTTAAAAAGAAGATAGGCAAGGAACATTCCAATAAACAATCCTGTCGCTAAGACAAATATCATAAAATAGTTTAAAGAAAGAGTGTAAAGCCTAAATAATCTTTTTTTGTCAGTTTCCTTATTTTCTTGTGAATCTGCCATTTAAATAGCCTCATTGAATTTCATTTTGATGGATCACGGACATAAAAAATGATGTCATGATGGAACTCCTAGTCAAATGGCGGAATATTATCGAATAAAAATATTTTGAGAGGAAATTGGAAAATTAAGAAGACTAAAGCTTGTAGCCAATCTTTCTAAGAAATTCTTTTCGTTCTTTCTTTTCTTGTTCCCCTTCGATTCCTTTTGGAGAAAAGCCATCAATAACGCCCAATATTCCGTTTCCCTGTTCAGTAGTAGTAACAATGATCTCTACAGGATTAGCAGTTGCACAGAAAATTCCACATACCTCTGGAACGAGTTTTATTCGATTGAGGACGTTGATCGGATAACCATTTTTCATATGTATGACAAAAGAATGTCCTGCTCCAATTTTCATCGCATTTTTTGCCGCGATTTGTATCAAGTTTTCATCATTCCCCTCCGTACGTATCAGGCATGGTCCAGATGCTTCACAAAAAGCAATTCCAAATTTTATGGTTGGGGCAGAATCGGCTAAAGCCTCATACAAATCTTCGATCGATTTGATAAAATGTGTCTGCCCAAGAATGCAATTAGTCTCCTCTGGAATATCAAGTTTAACAGTTTTTAATTCCATTTGGATCGCCCTTTAGGATGTGCTTTTAGAAACTTTATAATACTTTCCGCAAGAAGACCCCCCAACTTGTTGGGGGGATGAATTGCGTGTTTTACGTGTTTCACTTTCACCGTAGTGTCCCTCAGCTTTAAATAGCTTTTTACGTATAGTACATCTAGTAAAATGAATTTCAGGGGAACACAGGGAGAAGTCTGATTGTAGGGTGGTGGTAGTTCACGTATGTAATATTTTTTAACTTGATCGGCAGGAAGTACCAGATTTAGATCAATCACAGTAATAAAAACCAAATGTCTATAATCATTTAAAGGTTAAAAATTTCAAAAGGAAGAGGATCTTCATGTCTTCTGAAGAAAAGGATGAAAAAATGAAGAAAATTGAAACAATGATTAAAAAAACCATAGACTATGCAAAAAAGAAAAGAATAGAACATAAAAGATTTGATGAAGTTCAAGAACCATTACGTTGCTCTAAATGTGGCAAAATAGTCTTTCGTTATAGTACCCTGCCATATAAGAGTGTGGTATGTCCTGACTGCAGTAGAGACAGAACGAAGATAGATGTTAGCACAAAAATAAAAACCTTTGAAAAAGAAAGTTCGAAAGTGGAGAACAAGGAGACAATTACAAGAAAAAAAACATTTGAAATTATACGAACAGAATCTGGAATTAAGGTAAGACAAAAAGTGATTGAACAAGATGAGCAAGATGAGCAAGAGTGATGATGACAAATTTCCTTGCGAAGAAGAAGCGTTAGAGTTGCTTAACAAATATGGTGTAGATAAAAACATCATTGAACATTCAAAAGCGGTGTGCAAAAAAGCACTTGAAATTGCTGAAAAAATTATTCAGAAAGGATTAACGACTGTAAATATCGGCTTAATAAGGGCAAGTGCACTTCTCCACGATATTGGACGTTATAATGAAAACAGTATACGACATGGGGTTGTAGGAGGAGAACTAATTCGAAAATTAGGATATTCTTCTAAATTGGCAAGAATAGTAGAAAGACATGTATTATGTGGCATCTCAGAAAGATTTGCTAAAAAATTCGAATTTCCTAATAGAAAGTTCATCCCTGAGACCGTAGAGGAACTCATAATATGTTATGCTGACAAACTAGTTGCTGGTAGAAGAGTAGTTGATTTAAAAAAAAGGTTTTCTTATTGGATACGAAAATATGGTAGGACCCAGTTACTAGATGAAAGCATCAGAAGAACGAAACGTGTAGAGAAAAAAGTTCTTGAGTTAATGGGAAATTACACTGAAAAAAATCCCAACAAATGAGAATATTTTTTGTTATTATCTAAAAGAGACAGCAAGTTACTCTTGGTTTCTTTTTTCAATGTACTCAGTCTTTATAATTGTCACTCTTCAAAATTATTATTTTTCCCTTTTTCTCGTAAAAGACGGAAAGTTTTCTTTGTAAAAAGAAGCACGTATTTGTATATGAAACTGGACCCTAGAGATCCGATGCCTCAAATGAGGGCTACGAATGACAAGCAAAAGGATGAGAAAATATTTACTAAGCCAAAGTCACTTCAAATTTACATACAGGATCGCCCAATGTTTTGCACTGAACTTCTCTTACATAAGCTTTCGATGACCCCTTATAATGAACTTTATTTATAATACGTTCAAGGCTTGCTTCGAGTTCTCCTGCTATAACATCACAAACAGGTATAAATGCTCCTTGGGGAAAACCAAGTGTATAAGGGCTTTCTTGAAGTACTAAAAACGCTTTTTTTTCCGTTAAAAACTGAAGTTCTACATCCACATCTGAAAGACCCACTAAAACTTCTTGGACAAAAGCTTTTAGAAGGGACATCATATTCTCGAACGTTTCGGGCAATTTTATCGCACTGTGATCGATATATTCTTGATATGCTTGTTGCCCTGCACGCCGACCTGTTGCATGCAATATTCCTTGCGTAATTTCATTTAATCCCATAATTCGCAGAATTGAACTCCAAACATAAATTATCCAATTGCGATAAGCTTCATCAAAACGGGTTCTTTTCTTAATCCAGTTGACAACTGAGGATTGGATTTCCGAAAGTTTTGAAGATTGAGTTGGATCTTCTATCAGATCTTCAGTTGTAGTTGCTACACCCTCTATAGGTTGTTCACGTATCTTGATTTCGAAGTTACACGAGGGGTTATTCATGGCTTTGCATTTTCTCTCAACCACATGAGCAAAGTATTCTTTATGGCGCAAATCTTTATAATAATTAAGCATACGCTCCAATAAAGCCTCAATAAAGCCTGATATGAAACTACATAAAGGTATCCTTGAATTTTGTACCTCATACGTAAAAACACTTTCTCTTAAATCAAGTATAGCTGATGTTTCATTCGTTGGAGTTAATGATATCTTGCTCGAAAGAGGAGTAATTATTGTAGTTAAGAACCTTTGAATAAACTTCAGGACATCTTCAAAATTAGGTGGCGGGACAACTTCAGTTTCTTCAAACTTATTTTCTATAAAATAATCATTGAACAGAGCATGCGCAGCATATCTCCCTGAACTGTGTAATAGACCAACAGACCTTTCAGTATAGCCTAAAATTTCCACAAAAGATCTAAGAACCCATCTCAGCCAGTCACGGTAAATATTTTTTATGGAGACCCTTCCTTTAAACACACTGTCATAGTTCATTTTTCCGCCTCTAAACTGACATTAATATTTATTTATTGAGTTATGAGATAGTATCACAAATGTACCTCTGCTTATTTACTATTATGTCTTGACTTTTGTTAGAAAATTCCCTTGTTGAAAGTCATATCTTGCAAATCTTGATTATGAGAATATAAATCAAGGACTGAGATAAACTTTTTGTAATATATTAATTCATTAACTAATATTTTTAAGATGAGAAAATAGGCAGAGAATCACAAAATAACTGTTCTATAAAACCTTTAAAATAAAATATTTGCAAGCAATAGATTTCTTCGGATTGGAACTTTGTATTTATGGCTTCAAAACACAATATGCATTTAGATTTCAAGACGCATATCCACATAGCGGATAACTTATGACAAATATTTGAATTTGATTAGAGATCTGGGCTAAAAAAAGATTTTAAATGTTCGTGATTAATTTTGAGAATAATACAGGTATGCTCATATTTCCCAAGTACAAAATGGATGCCATATTATGGAGGCATTGAGTCTTATATCCTAAATTTATCGAAATTTCTAGTTAAGAATGGACATAAAGTCACGGTTATAACATCGAAAATCCCTCGAAACTCCCCGAGATTAGAAAACAAAGAAGGCGTAAAAATTGCCCGTTTAACCACACCTGCCATAGTTAGTGGTTTTCCATTGATGCCACATCTCTTTTTTAAATTATTTGCTATATCCAAAAATGCGGATATAATTCATGCACACATCAATTCGCCAAGTATTATAGAAATTGCCGCTTTTGTAAGTAAGATTTCAAATAAACCTCTTGTGGTGACTTACCATGCCGATCCTATAATACAAGACCTAAATACCGAAGCCTCTAGATATGTTAAACCTATTTTAGGAACCTATCTTAACAAATCCATGGATTTGATCTTGAAAAGGGCTCATAAGATCATAGTTACAACTCCACTTTATATGGAGAAGTCAAATTTCTTACAAAATTATTTGCACAAGGTCGTTGTAATTCCTAATAGTATTGATATCGATTTTTTTAGCGAACAGAATTCACAAGTTATTCAGGATCTTGAGAGAGAATACAATATAAAAAACAACAGAATAATACTTTTCGTTGGTAGACTTGTGAAGTACAAAGGTATTGAGTATCTTTTTAAGGCAATGAAAACCGTAATATCGACTTTTAAAAATACTTGCCTGTTAATTGTAGGAGATGGCCCTTTAAGGAACAATCTTGAATATTTATCTAATAAAATGAACCTTGAGGGTAATATAGTCTTTGTTGGTAATGTAAATAGCCGAAAATTGCGGAATATCTATAGAATTGCAGATCTTTTTGTTCTTCCCTCAATTTCTAATTCCGAAGGATTTGGAATTGTTCTACTAGAAGCTATGGCACATGCTAAACCTGTAGTTGCTTCAAATGTAGGTGGCATTCCGCATATAGTCAAAAATGGGTTTAATGGACTACTGGTAGCGCCAAGAAATTATAAAGAATTAGGAAATAGAATAATTGATTTACTCTCAAATCATGTTAACTCTCAGAAATTAGGACAAAGAGGACAAGAATACATCATTAAAAATTATTCCTGGGAACAAACAGTAAAGCAAATAATTGAAGTCTATCAAGACATCAGCGAATCACAAGAATAAATTCTCAAAAATTGAAAGTCGAGAATTAAATCTGCCCTTTTTGATCTACAAACCATTCAAAGGTCTCTTTTATGCCAAGATCAAAATTATACTTTGGTTGATAACCTAAAACTTCCTTTGCCTTAGAGATATCTGCTAAACTATCCTTTACATCTCCTGGTCGAGGTGCAATGAATTTAGGCTCTAAGTATTCTTTTTTGAATAATTTAAGAAGTTTCTTCGCAACTTTGAGCAATGAAATGTTTCGACCGCTTCCAATGTTGAATGTTGCATTCGAAATATTTGGAGTAAATGCTGCTAAAAGATTTGCATCAACAACATCTCTTACGAAAGTGAAATCGCGAGTTTGAAGTCCATCACCGTGGATTAACGGTGGTAAATCTCTTAAGATTCGATTGATCCAGATAGGAATCACGCCACTATATTCACTCACGGTCTGCCTTGGACCATAAACATTGAAATATCGAAGTGAAACACATTGGAGTCCATATATAGGATAATAAATCTCAGCATACATTTCACCGACACATTTTGAAACCGCATACGGAGAAATTGGACAACGCTGCATTGTTTCTCTCTTTGGAAGTTCTAATGTATTACCATAAACTGAGGAACTTGAAGCGAATACAAAGCGTTTGACGTCTGTATTCTTTGCTGCAGTTAATAAGTTAAGTGTTCCATTTATATTGACAGTAGCGGTCTCCCTTGGAAATTCAATCGAACGATCAACACTGGCTAATGCCGCTTGATGAAAAATAATATCTACATCTTTTAGAAGACTGACAATTAGATCATAATCCCTGATGTCTCCTTCAACGAACTCAAATCCATCGTTTTTCATAGCAAATAATAAATGCTCCAATTTTCCGACAGAAAGGTTGTCAATACCAACAACTTTTGCACCACGTTGAAGTAATTTATCTACCATATGACTACCAATAAAGCCTGCAGCGCCTGTAACCAAAACCTTATAGTCAGTTAGATCCATAATTACTTTCTCCTATGAAATTGGTACACCTAGTCCACGATATGCAAAGCCTGCATTTGTTACTTCATTTGAATCAAAGATATTTCGTGTATCAACAATTACGGCAGGTTGCCTTACACACTTTGAGAGATTCTCTAAATTCAGTTGCTTAAATTCAGCGTGTGCGGTGCAAAACACTAGAGCATCCGCGTTTTGAATTGCATCTTCTACGGATAATTCAGTTAGCATACCAAAAACAATCTCATTTTCAAAGAGTGGATCATAACATGCTATCTCCGTGTCATATTTCTTAAGAGCGTTAATAATTCGTTCAGCGGGGGCATATTGAACATCTTTCACGCCTGATTTATAAGATATTCCTAAAACGACAATCTTTGAACCTTTTATCGGCTTTCCAATCCCATTTAGCGCTTCGAAAATTAGATTAACTATGTTATCTGGCATTCTGTCATTAATTTCTCTGGCCAATCGAACGAGATATGGAATATAACCAACTCTATTCGCCACTTGAATGAGGTAATAAGGATTTGCGGGAAGACAAGGACCTCCTACACCTGGACCTGGATAATGTGGAATAAAATTCCATTTTGTTGTAGCGGCATCTATTGTTTCAATAATATTTATTCCGATTTTTTCAAACAAAATTGCTAATTCATTAATTAAAGCAATGTTTACATCCCTGAAGATGTTTTCAGTTAATTTTACTGCATTTGCTGTTCTAGGATTACTTACTTTTACAACTTTGACACCCATTGCAGCTTTGTATAAGGCTGCAGCGATATTACTACTGTTTTCGTTAATACCACCGACTATTCGAGGGATAGTTTTTAAACATTCGAAAATTTTGCCAGGATCCGCACGTTCGGGACAACTTACGATCCCCAAATCTTTCCCTAACACAAGATTTGTTTTTTCTTCAATAAATGGTGCAATTATTTCTTCTACAATGCCAGGCGCAATAGTGCTTTCAACAATGACCAGTGATCCTTTCTTGAGTCCTTTTACAAGATCTCGACATACAGCCATGAGATCAGAATAATTTGGGTTTTTATTGTTATCGACAGGAGTAGGTACACATATTATAATGGCATCTGCTTCATTTATCGCGCTAGGTACATCTGTAGATGCAATGAAGTTTCCTGAGGATATAGAGTCCTTTAAAATTTCCTCAATGCCCGTTTCATCTATATAGGTAATGCCTTTATTAATATTCTCAACAACTTCTTCAGAAATATCTGCACCTATTACTTTTGCTCCTGCCTGAGCAAAAACTAGTGCGGTAGGTAAGCCAATTCTCCCAATTCCAATTACACAAACTTTGATTTTACCATCTTTGAGTTTATCAGCAATTTCAGTTTCTTTAAGGCTTAAAAAGTCCATAAAGGTCACCATAGATATTGAAATATATCTCCCAATTACATCTTAAGGGTAGCCACATTTTACTCTTTCGTGGTACACAAAGAAGATTCTATTTTCGTAAAGGTATTTATGTATTCAACCTAACAGGGCCTTTCTTATTTATAATTAGCCTAATTCATGGCCTTTATATAATATTTGAAATATTAAAGGGCTGGAGTGCTTTTTGGAACAGGATTCAGTAGCCTAGTAGCTATACTTATCCTTTCAAGTTTTCAATTGGTTCTTTTTAGATTCTTATCTAACATGATAAAAATGATTGAAACAAAAACACCTGAGGACTAATTAGAGACCTGAAATTATGACAGAAAGATCATTTTTATTTAAGAACTCACATTTGTTGACTAACTTTCAGGACAATTTTTTCATTCAAACTTTTTTGAACAAGAGCGTCTATATCTATCATAGCTTCGATCTCTAAAATCTTCTCAAGACGTCCTCTCGTTACAGGTTTTTTTGGAGGTAAAGTACAAGGAGCCGATTGGCGAGCAGCAATATCATAGGTACCAATTTCCTTAGCTTTATCTACTACCTCTTGTTTATCCCATGCAATTAATGGTCGAAATATAACACAACTTTTGATTGCCTGATGAAGGATTACCAAATTATCTAACGTTTGACTGGCCTGTTCACCTATTATCTCACCTGTTGCGATCGCACACCCACCTTCAATCCTTGCGATCTTTTCTGCAATTCGGTACATCATTCTTTTACAGAAAATGCATGTATATTTTGCAGAAGTCTTCAAGGAGTTTTTCAAAAAAATATTCATAGTAAAACCTTGAGGGACTATGTACAGTTTTGCTTCTTTGTCTGGAATGATGAATTCGGTTAGTTTTCTTGCAATGCCAATAGTATTCTGTCTTGTTGATTCCCCAGTATATGGACTATTATCAAGATACAGAAAAATTGGTGTAAATCCTTTTTTAATTAGTGTATAGCACGCTACTGGGCTATCCAGTCCACCAGAAAGCAAACAGATAACATTCTTTGCATTAAACAGGTCAATATCTAGTTCTGTCAAGGAATTCTCCTCTTGGCTTAATAAGCATCTCTCCGTGTCTTTCTAAAACAATGCTGAGTTTTAATATCATTCTTACTGAGATATATACCAAAGAGAAAATTGTAATAATAAATAAAGTGATAGAGACTCCTGTCATCTCCCATCATACTTAAAAACACTTCGTGAGTTTTAAGGCTAAAGATTAGATTATAACTCTTGTTTCAGCAAAATAATAATGTTTTGATAGATCACTTATATCCTTAAAGACGTTGTATTTTCAAGGCGGATATTTTCATGCGAAAGTACTTAAAAAGATTAACGCTTCTTATTGGTGGATTAGTTCTTTTTATAATAAGTTTTTGGTATATTGGCCTTTCTGAAGTCTTTAGTGAACTTTTAAAGGCAGATCCTCTTCTCTTATTTATTGCATATGTACTATTCTTCATTATGATGGGGATTCGAACCATTAGATGGAAAATGCTTCTAAGACATCTAAATATTTCGGTCGGATACAAAGAGGTACTTGGAACGTTATTAAGTTCCTACTATGTACATGCCGTCTCCCCTAGGGCACTTGGAGAGATGTATAGAGCATATATGATTTCTAAAATTGATCTAAATGTATCCAAAACCTCCTCTCTTGGAAACACTTTTGCAACAGTAGTAATAGAAAAAGTTTTTGATGTCCTTCTTGTCATTGTAACAGGAGTAATTGGACTTATTTGGTTGCTTCTTTATTCAACAGGCGATCTTACGACTATCATCCTCTTTTTTGGCTTAGCTATTCTTATTGCGTGTTTGATAATTGGCGCATGTTTTAATAAAGGCATTTTCTTGAAAATCTCGAATTTTTTACAGGCCATCCTGGGTATTTGGCCAAAAAAACTAGGAAGAGAAAGATTGCAGCACTTTGTTCAAGTCAATTTAGACAGGTTTTCTACGTCACTTGAGGTTTTAAGAGGTGACAGAACAATTTTGATTAGGACGATCTTAATCTCTACTGTCATTTGGCTGATTGAAGTATTAAAATTAAGCTTTATCTTTTTAGCTCTTGAAATCCCTCTTTCTTATTTTGAAACTGGGTATATTTATTCAATTTCTGCGATTATAGGCTTTGTTAGTATGATACCTGGGGGCATAGGGTCTCAAGAAATAGCATTTATATTACTTTGTAGTCTAAGAGGAGTTTCAACAGAATCATCAGGCGCTGCAGTTTTACTATATCGCTCAATTTTTCTCATTGGTAATGTTATAGTTGGTGGAATAGCCTTCTTTTTAATTGGCTCAAGAGTGCCAATAAAATCTACGATAGAAAGCAAATTCGATGAAAACGCAACTGAATCAAACCAAACTATTAAACCTTAACTATGTACGCTTCCTCTCTTAGAATGGTATAGATGGTATAATCTTAAACTGTATTAGTATTTGTGGAATGTTCACTGTTATTTTTCTGCTAACAATGGCCATAGTCTTCCTTTTAAAAAAAGATCGTTTTAAATGACTTAATCCAAATTATCCCAAGGATTTTTCGGCGATAAAGTTAAAAACGCTGTTTGGATTGAATTCCCAAATACTTAACAGGATTATAGTTATCTAGAATTTAGAAACGCCGAAATATAAGACGATCTCTCCAACTAAAGAGGGATAAGATACTAAGATCTTAAAAATCTGTTATGTCATGTGGAGTTGGTGAACACTTTGCTATTTATCCTAATTTATATCATGATTATAATAGCAGTGTTTTTGGTCGTTTTAATCCCAAAATCAAGAAAGACATGGGGGTATTTTCTCTTTTGGATAATTATTTTTCTGATAGTCGTTTTCCCGAATTTATTTCAAAGTATTTTACGTCTATTATACTTAGAAGGTTTGCTGAGGCTAAATTTAGCAACAGAGACTATTTTGTTCTTAGTAATAATGTTTCTTCTCTTCATATATATCGCAAGTATTAATACTCAAGTTACACAATTAAGAAAAGGAATTTTATCTCTTTTAAGGAAAGAAACAGTTTCAAAAAAGATTTCAATTATTATGCCTGCATATAACGAAGCTGAAAACCTTGAAGATCTCATACCTGTCTTAGCAAAGAATGCCCCGCAACAATATGAATTTGTTTTGGTTGATGATGGAAGTATTGATAATACGAGTGAAATCTGTGAGAAATTTGCTAATATGTATGACTGTGTCAAATTCATTCGTCATCCTGAAAATCGTGGAAAAACCAAAGCTTTTGAAACTGGTGTCTTTAATTCGGAAGGTGATATTTTAGTTCTTTTAGAAACAGATTGGCAATATGAGCCAAACGATATTGAACCTCTTGTAACACCGATTGAGAAGGGATATGATATTGTAAATGGTTGGAGGATTTTAAGGGCTGATAAACTATATCGTATTATTATGTCAAAAACCTATAACTTACTTCAAAGACAAATGCTCAACACACCATTTCGAGATCATAACTCAGGGTTTAAAGCGTTCAAACGTGAGACTATAGAATCACTGTTCAAACTCTTACCTAATTTGGAATTGATTGGGCCTCATCGATTTCTCCTCGCAATTGCAAATATTAATAACTATAGAATAACAGAAGTACCAATTCATCATTATCCTCGAAAAAAGGGTAAGTCGTACATAAGAGTTGATAAGACCCCATTTATAGTGATTCGTGATATGTTAAAATTACGTTTTTTGCTGAGTTATAAAAGAAAAAAACTACAGATAAGAACTTGAATTCTTAAAGCGGAAGAGGAAAAGCATTGACTACTTCACAGAAGCAACCGGCTTCTCAATCCAACCTAAAACGCTTAGAATTCTTGCTGGGTAACTTAAAGCAATATTTAATATCACACAAATCATCATTTTTATTATATTGTACTTTAGGTTTGATTTTTGCATTCGCAATTTACATCAGAATTAATGGACTTGGTTATTATCAGAGAGCGTCTGATAGTTTTATGCTCTATACCTTTTCAAACGAAATTTTTAACGGCCAAAATCCATATCTTAGAATTTTATCATCAGACATGATTAGAAATCGTAAATATCCCACTTATCCTCCACTTTACTACTACTTAGGTGTAATACCTTTATACTTTGGATATTCTAGTTATCCAGCATGGATTGTATTCACAAAACTTGTCTTTTTGATACCCACAGATTTTGGCATTGCAGTCCTGATATTTATTATTTTGAAAAATCGGACAGATATTAACCCATGGTATAGCGTTTTTTCTGTTTTTGTCTGGTTTTTCAATAGACCGAATCTTTCTATATATTTTTATGCTCTAATTGATTCTTTTACTATCTTTTTTGTCCTTTTGAGTCTATATTTCTTTACTTACCGACCTAATTTCTCCTATTTTTTGCTTGGAGTTGCAATAGCTATTAAACTCTTCCCTATTTTTTTGCTCCCACTCTATTTAATTACACACCGCAAAAAAAACATTTACACTTTGTTGGCGTATTTGTTCTATGCATTAATATGTGTCATTCTTGTTTCATTACCCTATTTGATTTGGAATATAGAGGCATATTATAGATCTTTATTATTTTCAGCAACAAGAGCTGAATCTAGATTCTCAACAGCTACTTTAACGATGGCACCGTGGATCGAAAAATACACTTTTTTAAGTCGACTTCCCATGTTGTTTGCATACTTTTTAGTTTATTACATTCATTGGAAGAAACAATTTGATATTTATCTATTCTCAGCAATAAGTTTTTTGATCTGGCCTCTAATAAATCCAGTTGTATTCAATCAATATTTTGTGTGGTTCGTCCCTTTTGCTTTAATCTCGTTTGGAATTCATCTCGACATGATTATATCTAAGCACTCTTGAGAAACATTCTCCGGCTAAAAATTTCCACAAAAGTATTATTATTAATTGGAATTATTCTATTTCGTTAGTACTTATTTTAGCATTTATAGAGTTTAGTTTAGACTATCAGCGTTTCATAGAAACACATACAAATGCTTATATGCAAAATATAATTGTGAATTCAATTCCTTTTTGCATGAAGACGTCTAACTACTGTTGGAACTATGCATATAAGAATTAAAACAATTGGGAATAGTATTGTAAGTGGAGAAATAAAGAAAAGACGACTATCTATTCCTCCACCATTTAGTAAATACATAAGGTTATGCAAAAGAGGATTTTCTATTCCTTGATCTACATGATAATCTGCTAGTACCCCCATAGCATTCGCAAAGATACTGTAGCCCATGAGAATGAAAAAGAGTACAAAAAACCGTCTTTGGTCTTTATATTTTTCGATTACCTGAAATAATGGCAATGTAAAAACGGGGATTACATTTAGTAAATATCGAGGTCCATAGCATGCTCCTCCATGCCAATGAATAAACACAGAATAAAACAAATTGATAATTATAAATGACGAGAGAAAGAGAACTGTTTCTGGTTTATATTTTTTATAAAGAGAGAAAAATCCAAAGGGGGACAGTAATAAAATCGGAGAAAGATAGAATAAGCCACGATAAGGGCTAAATAGTAGCCCATAGAGGCCAATATGAACTGGATTTGAAAAGGTACTTATGCCCTGCATATTTCCTTCGGACGTATGAGAAATATAAGGGGTAATAAAAGGACTTTCAAAGCAAACATAATGATATATGCCCAAAATCATAAGAAAGAGGGCTACTGGAACACTAAAATAGATTATTTCTTTTTTAGTATTGTAGAATATAAAATAAAATAAAAATGGAACTAAGAGAAGGAGGTTTGGATATTCTACAAGAAATGAATAGCCCATAGCAACTCCTGAAAGAAAAATGAATGTTTTTTTGTTTTCTTGAATGAATAAGCGTGCACAATATATCGAAAGTAAAATTAGAAACGCAGAAAATCCATGTGCAAAGAAGGTTTTTGAATATACCCATGTAATTGTGCCAAAGGCATAAGTGAGTGCCGTGAGGAGCTTCGAAGTCTTGTTACCGCCTAGAAATCCTGATATTTCATATACTAAAATAACCGATAGAGCTGAAACGATAGCAATAAGAGAAATGAGCAGATATCGAATCCGCCACCACTCAATTAGAAATTTTGCAGTGAAATAAATAGGTACTCCTACAAATGAAAGACCAGGAGGCTTGTCCGAATAATAATGTCCGTTATAATAACTGACATCACGCCAATCCTTAACATAGCCGTCGATAACGAATGTCTGTTCTTCTACTATCGCTTGTATTAGCGAATGTCGACTCCACTCGTTTGCTGAATGAAAACCACTGATGAAATACAAATATATTCCCAACACTACAATGAAGAGTTTAACACGTGTGGAATTAAGCCTTTTAAGAATTTGTTTTGCAAAGACAAGTCGCTTATTCCACTTACCCATACGCTCACCAATTCTGAACGTACTTGATAGCATAGCAGTCTTTTTTTATATTTTGTAAACCTTCAAAATAGTTGCTAACCTTTCGAAGGATTTAGATCAAAAAGTTCTTTGATCTTTATTCTACGTTAATAAATCAACTAATAAACTGCCAGTTATGAAAGGGATGGTTAAATTGACCTCTGAACATGTTTCATTTGAATTGTATTGATAAATTACTTACGGAAATATATGATATAGAAGGAAACCAAGTATTTAGAATTGTATGAATATCCAGATAGTTAATTATCGTTGGAACTATACTTATAAGAATTACAATAATCAGGAACAATATCGTAAGTGGTGACACAACAAAATAAAGAAGGCCGTAAAGGAATAACCCATAGAATGCGAAATATATATATGAAAATCACGGCCGAACGGATATCTAACATAACGGAGTTTAAATGGAGTTCATCAAGAAGGTAGAAATTGAGAAGTATAAGAAAATGCACGATCATAATTGCTTCGTTTTCTTCTGTTTTATGCTTCATACCCACTGCAACAATACTTTAACTTAAATGATGAGGTTGCCATTATTGGACAAAAGAATGATCCTTCTTCAGACGAGAACTAAAAAAAGCTGTATAAGATGTGGAAAGTGTTGCCAAATTGGATTGATATTGACTCATAAAGATGTCAGACATATCGCTGAGTTTCTCGAAACGATACCTTATGATACTTGGAAACAATTTGCATTTGATTGTTGGACTGCGTTTCGACCACATCTCTTCAATGTACCTGATATAGAAAAGAAAGTTGAGGAATTCATAGAAATCGTTAAAACTAAATTTCATGCGATTTCAATATATCAACTCTCTGAAACTGATCAAAACCTTGTATTTGGGCTTGATCATTCGTTATCTGCAGCGTATAAAACGATTTGTAGATTTTTTAATCCTATAACAAGCGATTGTCTTGTTTATTCGGTGCGTCCAGACATTTGTAGGTTATATCCCTATCTAGTTCACTATAGCGATCAAAAAAAGGAGATAATGATTTCTATAGATAAAGGATGTCCTGGAGAGGGTATACCTATGACTAAAGAATTCCAAAAAGAATTGTTTAAACTAGCCTACCAACGAGTTCAACGAATGCGCCTATATTATGCAAAATTGTACAAATTTGTCAGTGAAAACTATCCCATGGAAAAAAACCTTCTAAAAGCAACCTTAGACGCTCTTCATGGTTTTGAAAAAGTTTCAGAACGGGTTGCACAAAAAGCTGTAGAAAGATTAATCACAGCTTTTCGAGAAGGGAGACACATCGGTTCAGATGATCTCTATGAAAAGATTAGTTGCAAAAAAATGAAGATAATAGATCTTTTTAATGAAACCTATGGCTCTCACCTTCCTTAGAAACTGAGATGTTGCTTCTTAGCTGTGGATATGTCACATACAAAAGCTAATTAAAAAAATTTAAATTAGATATGTATTTGCTGAATACAACTCAAAATTGGAGGACTAATTTTGTCAAAAAGACCTTTACCCGCATCACGCGCAACGAAGCCATTACTTCTCGTTTCTAAGAAAAAAGGCGACACAACACACGTAAAAAAAGATGAAGCTAGAAGAAATAATATCATGGTCGCCAAATTAATTAGTGAATCTCTGCGTACAACCCTAGGGCCCAGAGGCCGAGATAAACTGATAATAGGTGTGCTTAAAGATGAACTGGTTACTAATGATGGAGCAACAATCATGGAGAAGGTAAACCTTAAGCACCCCATTGCCAAATTAATGACGTATGTAGCAAAAACACAGGATCTAGAAACTGGGGACGGTACAACCACGGCAGTTATATTAATAGGAGAATTGCTCAAACAGGCGGAATCTTTGCTGGAACAAAAAATTCATCCAACAAAAATTGCAGACGGATATACTTTGGCGTTAGCAAAAGCGCTAGAACTTCTCAAAACAAATTCAATAAAAATTGATCCAGATGATGACGAGCTCTTGGAAAAAATAGCGGTAACTTCAATTAATAGCAAGAACGTTGTAATTGATCTTCTCGCAAGAATTGCAGCAAAAGCAGTGAAAGGTGTGATGACCCACAGAAATGGTAAACCATACATTGATACTGAATATATTGAGATTGAAAAAAAATCTGGCAAGAGTTTAAGGGAATCCGAGTTAATAAAGGGTCTTATAATTAATAGAGGCGCAGAACGAGACGACATGCCAAAAAAGATGGAACATCTAAGGATCGCGGTGATTAACCAGGAATTTGATGTACCCAAGTCAAAAACTGATGCAAAGATAAGAATCAACTCTCCCGAACAGATGGCGACATTTCTGAATCAAGAGTACCGATTAATTAAGGGAATGGTAGATAAGCTAGTGGAAGCAGGTGCAAACGTTTTATTAACCCAGAAAGAGATCGACCCAGTAGCTGCTGATTTAATGGCGCGAGCTGGTATGGTGGGACTAAAAAACTTGCGTCGGAGATATATGCCTAAAATTGCAAAGGCTGTAGGGGCTACAATCGTCAATACTGTAAACGAAATTACCCCAGAAGACTTAGGGGCTGCCGATCTACTCGAAATAAAAGTTATAGAAGATAGATATGTGACCTTCATAACAGGTTGCAAAGATTCAAAAACCATGACAATTCTTTTGCGAGGCTCTGGGAAACATATGATGGAAGAGGCAGAACGGTCCCTTCGGGATGCTATGTATGTTGTTAAAGACGTTATAGAAGATGAATTTGTTGCAGTCGGCGGAGGTGCGATTGAAGAGTCCATTGCAAGTGGACTACGCGATTACGCCCGGTCGATAGGAGGACGCGAACAATTTGCTGTGGAGGCTTTCGCAAAAGCCCTAGAAATAGTGCCAAAAACCCTCGCCGAGAACGGTGGCTATGACGCCATATCACTTTTAGCACAATTGCGGGCAAAACATCACGAAGAAAATGGTAAATACTATGGTATGAACCCTTTTACTGGCAAAATTGAAAATATGTATGAGAATGGTGTATTAGAGCCCGTGCGCGTAAAATTGCAGGCTATCTCCTCCGCAACAGAAGCTGCAGTAACAGTGCTACGCATCGATGAAATATTAGCAGCAAGACGCTTCGAAGATTATGCAAAAGACCTAGCCCAAACCGGTGAATTGTCTGAAGAGCATGACACATTTGAGTCAGTGCCATCATTGTAGTAGTTACCGAGAAGAATAACCGTGCTGTTTTTAATGATCCTTACTCAATTTTTACTAGAACATCACCAGAACTGACTTTTTCTCCCTTGGTGACCTTTAGTTCTTTTATAGTACCAGATTTTGGAGCACGAATTTCATTTTCCATTTTCATTGCTTCTATAATCAGTAGAACATCCCCTTGACTTACAGAATCGCCAGGATTAATCTTTATTGACACGACTGTGCCAACCAACGGAGCTTTTACTATACCCTCTGCAGCACCTTCTACACCATCATTAGAATTCATTAAATGTGTCGTGTCGGAATCGATATAATTGATATGAGCGGAAGAAATTTGATCTTTTGCTATAATTGGGACGGCATTCACAGTATGGGGTTTTCCGTCAAGTAAAATCGAAAATGATGAACGATGAACATCTGATTGTTCCAACTCAACAAGATGTGCTTTATTGTCAATTACAACAGAAAAAATTGAACATTCAGTATCCAAATTCTCCAATTCTAAATTCTTTTTGATTTTGCTTCCGCTTTCTGTTTCTATAACAACGGAGATTAAACCACCATCTGTTTCTTCAAGTTCAATAAGATAAGTTTTTTCATGTACTTGAAGCTTATATTTTTTGTTCACGGTGTATCAGTCCCTTCTAAAAACATTAAAGTTTACAACGGTATGTTTCCATGTTTTTTAGGTGGTAAAGTTTCTCTTTTCCCACTTAGCATCTCTAGCGCCTTTATAAGAACTGGTCTCGTATTCTTGGGTTCAATGACAGCATCTATAAAACCTTTTGCAGCAGCGATATATGGGTGGGCAAAGGTTTTTCTAAATTCTTCAATCTTTTGTTGTCTCATTGCTTCTTGATCTTTTGCCGCTTTTATTTCTTTCCTGAAGATAATATTTGCCGCTCCTTCAGCTCCCATAACTGCGATTTCGCTCATGGGCCATGCAAAAACTTGATCTGCTTTCAAGTGTTTTGATCCCATAACCACATATGCGCCACCATATCCCTTTCGAGTGATTACTGTAATCAATGGAACGGTAGCTTCCGCATATGCGTAAAGGATTTTCGCACCATGGCGAATAATGCCTCCCCATTCCTGCGCGGTACCCGGTAAAAAGCCCGGAACATCCATGAATGTCACAACTGGGACGTTAAATGCATCACAAAAACGAACAAATCGTGCTATTTTATCTGAGGCATTAATGTCGAGCGTTCCTGCAAGATAATTCGGTTGATTAGCTACTACACCAATGGAACGTCCATTCAGCCTAGCAAAACCCACAACTGCATTCTGTGCAAAGAATGGGTGTACCTCAAAAAAATCACCAAGATCAACCACCTTTCGAATGATTTCTTTGATGTCATACGGTTTCGTGGGAACATCAGGAATAATAGTATCCAATTCTTCGTCGATTCTATTGGGGTCATCACCAGTATCAATTATAGGTGGATCCTCTAAGTTATTTGAAGGAAGATAACTCAATAACTTCCTAATCATTTCCATGCATTCTTTCTCATCTTTTGAAATGAATTGTGCGACACCGCTGCGCGAGTTATGAACCATAGCGCCACCTAACTCTTGATGAGTTACTTCTTCTCCCGTTACAGCTTTAATGACATCTGGTCCGGTAATAAACATATTACTAGTCTGATCAACCATAAATGTGAAATCGGTCACGACGGGTGAGTAAACTGCACCGCCGGCACAAGGACCTAAGATTGCAGAAATCTGTGGAATAACTCCCGAAGCGATGACATTCCTCCAAAAGATATCACCGTAGCCTCCTAAACTTGATACACCCTCCTGAATCCTAGCTCCTCCACAATCATTGAGACCAATGACAGGTGCTCCAACCTCAAGCGCATGATCCATGATTTTGCAGACTTTAAGAGCAAACATTTCTCCTAGTGCCCCACCCCAGGAAGTGAAGTCTTGGGAAAAGATGAAAATCAAACGTCCATCAATCGTTCCATAACCCGTAACTACACCATCACCAAGTATTTTCCTTTTTTCCATCCCAAAATCTGTGCTACGGTGGGTAACTAACATATCCGTTTCGACAAATGAATTAGGATCTAAGAGTAATTCTATCCTCTCACGAGCCGTCAATTTACCTTGTTTATGTTGTCTTTCAATTCGTTCTTTTCCGCCTAATAGTTTTGCAGCTTCTATTTTTTCCGATAATTCCTTGAATCTGTCGTTAGACATTAAGCATCCTCCATTGAACTCTAAGTCCATGTATTTCGGGCATTCTTAAGTTGTAACGCAGTATCCTTATATATTAATTGTTGAAAAAACTGAGCAATGGACTTCATAGTTGTTTAAACTAAAAACACAGAACAAGAAGAGGATAAAAGATTTACACTATAGAGGGTAAACTGTTAATTATCTAGATTAACGTCCTTAGATCCATCTTCTTCGCTTTTTCTTTGAGATATAAGTCAATAATGCGCCCATTCCCAACCCAACTATTGCTCCTAATACAGGCGCTTCAGTAGTAGAGATCCATATACCTTCTAATCTTTCTTCACATTTTGGACATTTAGTATAATAGGATTTTATATCGAATCCATGCATTTCAGTATTGCACTTTGGGCATTTTTTATGATCTTTAAGTTCCCCCACACCGCTCTCCATTAATAAACTCTTAGCCTCTTGAAGAATTTCATATTCTTCATTCGAAACTCTTAGAGTTTTTTCACGCATAGAAACCCCCCAATTATTCGCGCGCATATTAGTAGACTATTGTATACGGCAGTGTACCTATATATAATTATGGCACCTTTGAAATTATTATTAAAATGGAGGGCTCTCTGAGTCAGAAATTTTCGCCCATTTTTACTGAGATCACGAAAGCCTATAATTTTTCATTTTTGTCTACGAATCGAAACATCGCCAGAAAAAATTTTTTCGAAAGAGCCATTATCAAGTTTAAGAATTAATGCACCACTAGCTTGATCTACATCTATCGCTTTTCCGTCAATTATTCTATTATCCATATAGACACGTACATCTTCATTTAAAATACAGGATAATTCTTTCCACTCTTCTAGAATAGGAGAAAATCCCTTTTCTAGAAAAACTAAATACGATCTTTCAAATTCATTTAATAAACACGTGATGAATTCATTGCGATTAACAGATTCTTTTAATTCACTCTTAAGAGTTGTTGCAGTTTTCTGAATTTCAGCGGGTAATTTGTCTTTGTTAAAATTTGCATTTATTCCAATCCCTACAACAACGTAATGAAGTACATCCGTTTCGGATTCCATTTCAGTTAAGATACCACAGATCTTTCTATTGCTAACTAAAACGTCGTTAGGCCACTTAATTTTTGCATCTAAACCTAAATTTCGAATGGCAGTAGCAACTGCTATTGCACCAATGAATGTTAGTTTTGGCGCTTCTTGAGGAGCCAGTCTTGGTCGCAATATTAAAGAAAGCCATATGCCTCCTGGAGGGGATTGCCAAACCCTCCCAAGACGTCCTCTGCCACTGGTTTGAGTTTCAGCTAGAACTAATAATCCTTCTAAAGCACCTTTTCTCGCTAATTCTTTAGCAATATCATTGGTTGATCCGGTTTCATCGAAATAGCGTATTTCCCTGCCAATAAATTCTGTACGAAGTCTATCCTTTATGATGTCTGGTGACAAAAAGTCATTCGTCAATGAAATCACTAGTCGTATTTGCTACTGATCTTCAACTTCTTTTTCGCAGAGTTCTATAAGCACGCCCTTCATCGCCTTCGGATGTATAAACGCTATTTTGGAATTATGAGCGCCTTTCCTTGGTGTTTCGTCAACCAATCTTATTCCTTTCTCCTTTAATTCATTCAAGCGTGCTTGAATATCCGGCACTCTTATGGATATATGGTGAATACCTTCGCCTTTTTTTTCGATAAATTTAGCTACAGGTCCCTCATTTCCTATAGCTTCTAATAATTCAAGATTTACCGAGCCACAGGGAATAAACGCTGTTGTAACCTTTTGTTCTTCAACCGCCTCAATTGACTCGACTTTCAACCCTAAAGCCTCATAGACTTTAATTGCATCCTTTAGATTTTTTACTGCGATTCCAATATGTTCAAGCTCACAACTATTTTGTTCTTTCATGAAAGCACCTTTTGATAAATCAGAATTTGCTAATACTCAATTCCTTTCCGCGCCTTAACCCCCACCGCTAGGGGATGTTTAATATTAAGCATTTCTGTAACAAGATCGGCAACTTTGACGATTTCTGGAGGAGCACCTCTCCCGGTCAAGATTAATTCTACATTTGGGGGCTTTCCTTCAATTAGTTTAAGCACTGACCCAACATCTGCTAGTTTTAGATCAATAGCCTCATTGATCTCATCTAGAATCACAATGTCAAATTTTTCACTAAGCAGAATCTTTCGAACACGCTGAAGGGCTTTTTTAATCGTCTGCATGTCAGACTCTTTCGGTTGCTCACCATTCTGAAAAAATCTTGAAGGCCCAAACTGCTCTATTACAAAATTTTCTAATTTGTTTGCCACATTGAATTCTCCCACAGAGGATTTCTTTAAAAAACATCCCATATATACCCTTAAGCCATGACCAATAGCACGTAGGGCCTGGCCAAGTGCTGAAGTTGTTTTTCCGCGCCCATGTCCAGTATAAACCTGAACTAATCCTTTTGTTAATCCTTTTCTTGAAATAGCTAACATCTCCCCTATATATTGTGTTAAATAATTTCAGTGGCTGTGTATTCCCCAAATACGTCTCTCAATGTATCACAAATCTCACCCAGAGTTGCATATGCCTTTACAGCATCTATTATGCAGGTCATAAGGTTTTCATCACTTCTGGCGATTCTTTTAATCTCATTTAGGCTGTCTTGTACTTTTAAATTGTCCCTTTCTTTCTTTATTTTTGCTAATCTTTGATGCTGTATTTTTTCAACCTCTGGATCAACACGAAGAATTTCTATTTCAGGTTCTTCTCCGATTATAAATTCGTTCACACCCACAGTAATCCGTTTTTTAGACTCAATCTCTTTCTGATACCGATAAGCACTATCGTGAATTTCTTTCTGAATAAATCCGCGTTCAACGGCTACCACAGCACCGCCCATCTCGTCAATTTTTTCGATATATTCCATTGCACGTCTTTCAATCTCATTTGTCATCGTTTCCATGTAATATGACCCTGCAAGGGGATCTATAGTTAAAGCCACTCCGCTCTCATGAGCAATTATTTGTTGCGTTTTCAACGCAATCTGTGCAGCTTTTTCTGAGGGTAATGCTAGTGCTTCATCCATTGAATTTGTGTGGAGTGATTGAGTACCACCACAGGCAGCAGCCAATGCTTGTATGGTTACTCTAACTATATTATTTTCTGGTTGTTGGGCTGTTAGACTGCATCCCGCTGTTTGAGTATGGAATCTCATTTGCCAGGATCTTGGATTTTTAGCCCCAAAACGGTCTCGCATGATTCGTGCCCACAGACGCCTTGCCGCCCTAAACTTAGCGATTTCCTCAAAAAAATCATTATGAGAACACCAGAAAAAACTAAGACGCCTAGCGAATGTATCGAGTTCTAAGCCTTTTTTGATGGCAGCTTCAACATATGCTATAGCGTTCGCTAAAGTAAACGCCACTTCTTGGATTGCTGTACATCCCGCCTCCCGCATATGATACCCTGAGATTGAGATGGTATTCCATTTGGGCATTTTATTCCATTTTGAGCAGTATTCAAAAACATCAGTGATCAACCGCATGCTTGGTCGAGGTGGGAAAATATACGTACCTCGAGCAGAGTATTCCTTCAAAATATCATTTTGTATTGTACCCGCTAACTTATCTTGGGATATGCCTTGCACTTCAGCTACTGCAATATACATAGCGAGCAAAACAGATGCTGGTGCATTAATCGTCATAGAAGTGCTTACTTTTTCAAGTGGAATTCCCTCAAAAAGAGTTTCCATGTCTTTTAGAGTATCGATCGCCACTCCAACCTTGCCTACTTCCCCTAGAGCAAGAGGGTGATCAGAATCATACCCTATTTGTGTTGGTAAATCAAATGCAACCGATAATCCTGTCTGTCCTTGCTCAAGCAATAACTTAAATCGTTTGTTGGTTTCTTCGGCTGTGCCAAAACCGCTGTACTGGCGGAAGGTCCAGAGCCGTCCGCGGTACATCGTTGGCTGGATGCCTCGCGTGTAGGGGTATTCACCTGGGAAACCAATATCTACGACATAATCAGAACCTAGCAAATCAAGAGGCGTATATAAGCGGTTAACCTGTGAACTTGAGGTAGTAACAAACTCTTCCGCACGCTCAGGGTACTTATCAAGTAAAGGGTTCAAAGTTTTGTTTTCCCATTCTTTCTTTCGAGCCTTTATCTCATTTATTTTTTCTTGTCCAGATTGCGTCAATTTTATCCCTCTTGAAATTTCACTTTTAATACTTTTGTTAAATGCTCAATAATGACTTTTGTAGGAGTTCCAGGCCCAAATATGTTAGAAATGCCTATCTTGTTCAATTCAGGAATATCCTCCTTTGGAATAATTCCTCCAGCAAAAACGAGCAGTTGATCTGCCAGACCTTCTTTCTTTAGTAATTCCATTATTCTTGGAAATAACTGCATATGTGCTCCAGAAAGGATACTGAGTCCAACTGCTTGTACATCTTCATGTAGGGCAGCTTGAACAATTTGTTCAGGTGTTTGACGGATGCCTGTGTAGATGACCTCCATACCTGCATCTCTCAGTGCTCGAGCAATAATTTTTGCACCGCGGTCGTGGCCATCTAACCCTGGTTTTGCCACAAGAATTCTAAATCTAAATGATGCTGACATAAAATCAACCCCGTAAGAGTTTTAATTCCCCATTTTTGCCATGATTCTATCTTTCGACAGAGAAATAATAAATTCCCTATTGTAGAGGTTATTTATAACTCCCTACGCACAAGATCCCAACAACTTAAATACAATTAAATGCTAGTTCAATAGATTTTGATAAAATCTGCTTCGAACGTGTCGTCTTTCTGCATATGAGGCTTATGGCTAATCATTACAGACAAAAAACTTTGAATAGGTGAAGAAAGGAATGAAAAGACCCTTTGAAAGGATTTTAATTGCAAACCGTGGAGAAATTGCAGTCCGAGTTATGAGGGCATGCAAAGAACTTGGCATTGAGAGCATAGCAATTTGTTCAGAAGTAGATAGACATGCTCTACACGCCCAATATGCTGATAAGACTAAATGCATTGGAGGTAACGATCTTACTGATAGTTACTTGAACATGGAGAAAATTATCACAGCAGCATTAGAAATGAAGTGCGAGGCAATTCATCCAGGTTATGGATTTCTAGCAGAAAATGATGCTTTTGCGGCTTTATGTGAAAAAAACGGAATAAAGTTCATCGGACCCAGTAGTAAGGCTATTGGGAAATTTGGTAATAAAAACGAAGCACGAAAAATGTTGAAGCATGGAGGAGTGCCAATTGTACCCGGAACCAAGGATAAACTTCGAGATTTCGATGAGGCTAAACGTGTTGCAGAATATATTGGATATCCTGTTATGATAAAGGCCTCAGCAGGCGGAGGAGGAAGGGGTATAAAAATTGCCAATAATGAAAAAGAACTTGCCGATGCTTTTCATGCTGCACAAGTGGAATCGAAATCTGCGTTTGGTGATGATGAACTTTTTATGGAGAAATACTTGAGAGGTATACGTCATATCGAATTTCAAATACTTGCGGATGAGCATGAAAATATAATCCATTTGATGGAAAGGGATTGCTCAGTTCAAAGGAGACATCAAAAATTATTAGAAGAAGCACCTTCACCTGCCATGACTGAGGAACTAAGAAAACAAGCAGGCGAAACTGCAATCCGCGCAGCAGAAGTAGCAGGGTATACGAATGCAGGAACTGTAGAATTTCTATTTGCTGGTGAAGACTTTTATTTTCTGGAAATGAATACTCGCATTCAAGTAGAGCATCCTATTACTGAGGCAATTACAGGAATTGATTTAGTAAAGGAACAAATCCATATAGCCGCTGGAGAACCATTAAGATACTCTCAAGCAGACATCAAGATACATGGACATGCTATTGAATGTAGAATCAATGCAGAAGATCCTTATGCAAATTTTATCCCGTGTCCTGGGCAAGTCACATACTATTATGCTCCAGGAGGAAATGGTGTTCGAGTAGACAGTGCTATGCGGAGTGGCTATACAATTCCACCGTTTTATGACTCACTAATCGCTAAACTAATCGTTTGGGGTGAAAATAGGCAAGAAGCAACAATACGTATGAAACGTGCTTTAGACGAATATGTAATAGACGGGGTAACAACTACAATTCCTTTTCATCAAGAATTACTGAACCACGATCGTTTCTTGAGCGGAGATATTTCAACTGATTTTGTTGAAAATGAATTTATTTTTAACGGTCGGCCATATAAAGACCAATACGAAGAAGTTGCGATTATCTCTGCAGTTCTATCTAAATATTTACATGAGAATCAGGTATCAAGGTATCCTCTCAATGAGAAGTACTTGCCATCTTCATGGAAATTAATGGGTCGTGTAACAGAGTTTCCAGATAGAAATTCACTGCAAAAAAGGCGATTGGTCGGAAAGGCACAATCTATCTGGAGATTAATGAGAAATTATCGTACTTATGCACGTTTTAGAACTTAAACTGTCCTCAACTATCATAAGACTTCCTAAATTACGCATTGATCAAAAGAAAAGAACCTTTTACAAAGAAAGCTTCCGATTTCAGTCGCGGAGAGAGTCAATGGAATCTCAGAAGCCAACGTTATATCATATGAGATAAAAATCTAATTAACCACTCCCAGAAGCGAAACCACCACAATGGTATTGAGATTATTTCTTCCGTTAAAGCATCCTCTGGTTCTTGGTCCTCTGGTTCATCATTAGTCCCTCCGTTATTTTCTCCATCACTGCCACCATTATTTTCTCCATCACTGCCACCATTATCATTCCCAATATCGTATTCTATATCATCTCCAACCGTTGTACCATTTTTATACAGCCATAAATAATCAAAAGTGCTTCCTGAGGAGTCTTTCGCATCAAGGTAAAGAAAATCATCGGTAACATTCATCAAAACAAAATGGTATGTTTTGTTTCCATGTGCGGTGTATGCTTGTGGATCAACGTCGTATAAAGGTGCGTCCCATGCACCTGTTGTTACGTAAACTGTTCCGTTAATTGAAACTATTTCATTATTTCTTAACAATTTTGTTCGATGATAGTGATGAGTGTGCCCCTGAAATACCATACTAACATTATATTGATCAAACAAGGGAACCCAATAGCTTTGCAGGTCAGTTCTGTTTCCATGCTTTCCTGAATAATAGACATTATGATGGAAAAAGACCATTGTCCACATAGACTGAGGAGTGTTTTCCAACTCAGTTTTTAACCAATCTTTTTGAGTGGTTTGAATTTGTGACGAAGACGCATCGCTATTCAAAACGAGCATTCTAACATTACCCCAATCATAATAATACCACTGTTCATTATTTGGCAAGGCAAATTGTTCATAATATTTTGTGCTATTGTTTTCATGGTTTCCCAGTGCTGGAATAATTGGAATGGTGTGACCGTTAGTTCCGTTCCAATTGTTATTAACATCATCAAACCAAATATCCCATTCAGCTTGATTGTCCCCATCGGTAACCATATCTCCCAAATGAACTACAAAAGATGGACTAAACTGCGCCATAGCCTGCGAAATAAGTGTCATATTTCCCCCTAACGCTCTACTGTCAGCTCCCACTACGAAAGCAAAATTAGTTTCGGAAGTAGGGGCTGTTTTGAACAGTCTCTCTTCACTCCAGTCGCCAACGTCTCCACCACAACGAAAATAGTATACCGTGTCGGGATCAAGGTTATTTATCGAAGCCATGTGAATATGACCACTGGCTCCGTCGTATGTGAAATCAACACCCGTTTTAGAGTAAAAGTAATCACTTAGAGGGTCTATTGAAGAACTATGTGAAACCATATCATAGACCACATCATTTTCTGAAGATTCGGAATTTGTTTGCCAAGTTATTGTTACCGAAGAGGCAAAACTATTTTCGGATGTTATACGAATTTTTTGAGGTGGATCGGATCCTTGTGCTTTAGTTAGTCCAATCGAACCGATGTTTAAACAAAATAAGAACATTAAAAAAATCGAAATGAAAAGATATCTCTTTGATCTCATAATAATCTCCAATTGAATATAAGAGGTGCAATAAGACACACTACAGCTAATTATTTTTAGGTTTCTTTTGTTGAATTTTTAAATCATCTAGATCTAAGATTCACATTCCTTTAAAGGACAAACAAAAAAGAAGGTTATTAGAAATGAATGGCATATCGCTTATTCTAGAGTTTAAAGAGAACCTCAATAAAAAGGAACTAGTAGGAACAAAATGTAGAGCATGTGGTAGCACAAGTGTATATCCTAATTTTCATTGCCGTAAATGCGGAAATACAAGTTTTGAAAAAGTCAAATTTTCAGGAAAAGGAACGCTTATCACATATACTATACTTCACGCTGTTCCTTCGGGATTCAAAGAGAATTCACCGCTTGTTATTGGTTTAGTAGAATTAGAGGAGGGGGGAAGAATCTCCGCACAATTAGATGTTTCTGAGGATGAACTCTCGGTTGGCAAAAAACTAGAAGCAATCTTTCAAGAGAGAGATGGAAGAATTTTACTAAGATTTAAACTACTTGGAGGCATCTGACGTGAAAGGAGAGTCTATAGTCGTCACCGGGGTTGGACAAACAAAATATGGTAAATTAAATGGACAATCACTTTCATCGCTCATGTATGAAGCCGCATCAAATACTTTATTAGATGCATGTGTTACGCGATCACAAATTGATGCATTAGTTATTTCTAACTTAGCTTCCAATCGGTTTAATAATCAGCAAAATTTAACGGCACTTTGCACAGACGTAATTGGGCTTTCTGGAATCCCTGCATTTAGATCAGGAGCCTCCAGTGCATCTGGTGCTGCAGCAATTCAACAAGCAGTAATGATGGTCAAGTCAGGAATATTCGAAAATGTACTTGTTATTGGAGTAGAATTAATGAATCAAGTGCCAACCGATGTATCTACATCCATTCTTGCAAATTCAACTCATCCTTGGGAGCAAGAACAGGGTATAACTATTCCTGCCTTAGCAGCAATGCTTACTAGATTGAATATGCTTCACAATGGTTTGACAAGAGAACAATTGGCTTTAGTCGCTGTAAAGAACCATAAAAATGCTTTACTTAATCCACTCGCTCATTTTCACCACAAAACGATATCCTTTGAAGATGTAATGAACAGTTCAATTATTGCAGATCCTTTAAGATTGTTTGACTTCTCGCCAAGGAGTGATGGAGCAGCAGCAGTAATTATCAGCTCAGAAAAATGTGTCAAAAAATCTTGTGAACAACCAATTTACATTAAAGGGATTGGTGCTGCTACAGACATCTTTGCATATATGAACCGAGAAAATTTAATGAGTTTAGACGCTACTCGCCTTGCAGCAGACCGTGCGTTCAAAATGTCAGAAAAAACACAAAAGCAGATCGATATACTTGAAGTTCATGATGCGTTTACACCATTAGAACTTGTTAACCTAGAAGATATGGGATTCTTTAAACGAGGATCCGCAGGAAAGGCACTTGAAGACGGCGTAACTGAAAGAAATGGTCAATTACCAGTAAACGTATCAGGAGGGCTAAAAGCTAAGGGCCACCCTGTTGGAGCTACAGGTATAGGTCAGGTACTTGAACTCACTTTGCAACTGAGAAATGAAGCAGGTAAGCGTCAGGTAACTGGAGTCGATACAGGACTTGCTCATGCTATTGGCGGCTTCGGAAATAATGTTTTTGTAACAATTTTAAGTAGATCTTAGTTTCTCATAACTTAGTCAATGACTACTTGCTCTTGTTAGCCAATGAAATGACCATTAAGTCTTCTCCGATGATTACTTCTCCAGTGTAAGATTCTTTGATACTTTTAACAATTTGTTCTTCCTTTCCTTCACAGGCGGGGTACATATGTGTAATAACAAGAGTTTTTACTCCCGCCTCTTCAACTTCTATTCCAAGTGGTTTTGGCTTTGTATGATCTTTTTTCTCATAATTGTAGTCATCCGGAAATGAAACTTCATGGATTAAAAGATCTGCATTTTTGGCGAAAGTCGATAAGCCTTTCACAGGGCTGAATGTATCTCCACAAATTACTACTTTATTTTCTTCGGTTTCTACTTTATATGCAAAGCTTGAGACTCCATGTGTCAAGGGAAAACACGATATGCTCCAACGATCGTTCTTTACGACTGGTCCTGGTTTAACGTCTGTAACACTGAGAGGGATAACCCCTTCTAAATATGGGTATGCTTTTGAAAAAAACAGTTCGCACATTTGCTTAGTACCATGCGGTCCGTATACATTTAAGGTGTTTTGTCTGCCCTGCAGCCAATTAGCTTTCACTAAAATTCCAAGATCAGAAGTATGGTCAAGATGAAGATGTGTAATTAAGATATTATCAATTTTTGAAAAATCAACGTCTGCTTTCGCAATTTGCCTAAGGATTCCGTTTCCACAATCAAATAAGAATAAGGTGCCGTCGTCAAGATTGACTAACACTCCAGGTGCATTACGATCTTTTGAAGGGATAGTTACTCCCGTTCCCAACAAAATTACTTTACTAATTCTGTGTCCCATCCAAACATCCTCCTTTTCTGCTTATTATAGAACTATAAGAATCATAGATGGTCGTGATCATAAATCTCAAAAATACCTTAGAGTTAGTTTATACTTGTAACTCTCATTTAAACATCGTGTTTATTATTTTGTGAGATGAGGCTTGATTGAAAGGACTTATTCCAGCTGCAGGATTAGGTAGACGAATGTTCCCTCTTACATTGACACGCCCAAAAACGCTTCTTTCTATTCTCGGAAAGCCAATACTTCATTACGTCTTGCAGGTTTTTAACAGAATAGGTATCAAAGAAATAGGTATTATCGTAAATGCTACTCATCGAAAATCAATCGAGTCATATGTTTCCAGTCACTACGAACATATGATAAACTTCATTGAACAAAACAAGGCCTTAGGTTTAGCTAATGCAATCTTAACTGCAAGGGATTTTATAAACAATGAATCTTGCCTTATAATTAATGGGGATGCAATTTTAGAAGGAAATTGGCAAGATTTAATAAACTCTCATCACCGTATGAGCGCTAAAACAACTTTAGGTCTTTGTAAGATACCTCGACCAGAGCGGTTTGGAGTAGTGCAATTGAAGGGGAATCGTGTAATAAAAGTGATTGAAAAACCAGAAATACCTTTTAGCCCTTTAGCATCCGCAAGTACTTATTTGATAGAGCCTATTGTTCTAAACTTTATAGAGCGAATCCAAACTGGGAAAAGGGGTGAGTATGATTTCGCCGATGCGATACAGTTACTGATCAGAGAGAATGAATCTGTCATAGGCTACGAATTGGATAACTGGATTGATTTAGGTCGCCCATGGGACTATTTAGATGCTAATTTATACTTTCTTCAGAGAGTATCTCAAGATGTAGACGACTCAGTAATGATCGGGACAGGCACAGAAATTCAAAACTCATTTATCGATAGAGCTTGTGAAATTGCTGAAAATTGTAGAATTCTCCATAGTTCTGTTGATAAGAATGTCACTATTGGTAGAAGTTCTGTTATAGAACGAAGTGTAGTATTAGCGTCTACAACAATTGGTGAAAATGTTATTATCAAGAACAGTGTAATTGGTGAAAATTGCATTATTGGAAATTCTGTGAGATTTTTAGATAAAAAAAACGATAATCAAGAGATTCATACAAGTTTTGAGGGGAAATTAGTAAATACACATCGAACTTGTCTTGGATCCATTCTTGCAGACAATGTTACTATTAATGAAAACCAAGTGATTCCTCCTGGCTCAATTTTTGGTTAAGTTAAAAATCATACCTAGGATTCTACTTTATCGATTCTTTGAATTTCTTGTAGACATATAGTGCCTTTAGTGCTCTAACGCTTTCAGATAGGGTTAGAAAAACAGGAATCCTATGATCTTCAAATCTATCTCGCCACTTGCTGATTATTCTTGGATCTCCGAAAAGCCAGACAACCATAGGTTTTCTATTATTTACCTGCATGTTGATTATCATGTCGATATCTATTTGCTCCAACTCTTTCAAAGCCATTAGTATGAACAGAATACAGTCAACTGATTTATCATCAATAACAGATTGTAACACTAGACCATGAACTTCATTTAATCCATGTTTTGCCACTGATATGGCTGGCCAAATATCTATCGGGTTCGCAGGTGGCATCCATTCCGGAAAAACTTCTGATAATTTACTTACGGTCGTGGGTGAAAGACTTACTACATTTAGTCCTTGTTGGGCGCATTGATCTGCCGATAACACACCACCACCGCCGGAAGCTGTGAAAATAGCAACTCTATTTCCATTAGGTAACTCAAGCCAATCTAATGCTTTAGAAAAACCAATCAAATCTTCCAGAGTTTCAGCCTGAAGAATTCCTATTTGTTTAAACGCTGCTTCTACGACTTCACCCCGTCCTGCAATTGAAGCCGTATGTGAGAGTGCTGCTTTAGCTCCTGCGTCAGATCTTCCTCCTTTAAGAATAATTATGGGTTTCTTTTTTGTGACATCTTTTGCGACTTGGATTAGTCTACGTCCATCTGCAATCCCTTCAAGATAAAGAGCAATAACTTGAGTATCAGGATCTTCCGCATAATATTCTATAAGATCTACTTCGTCTACATCAGCTTTGTTTCCAAAACAAGCAACTTTTGAAATCCCCAAATTCTGTGATATGAATTCGGGAATGAGGGTACCAGCGAACATACCTGTTTGTGCTACTACAGAAACTCCACCCTTCGTGATTTCCGAAACCTCAACAAATGTAGTTATGAGATTATTGTTGGCATTAATTATACCAGTGCAGTTAGGTCCTATAATTCGAATTCCTGCAGATTTGGCAATTCTTACGACTTCTTCTTGAAGCGCAATTCCTTCGGGTCCAACTTCAGCAAAACCAGCTGATTCTATAATAACAGCTTTGACATTTTTCTCGGCGGCATCTTTCATGATGGTAGGTAATGTCCTTGCAGGTGTTAAGACAACGACGAGATCTACTTTATCAGGTATTTCTTTCAAACTAGGGTACGCTTTTAGATCAAGAACTTTGTCTGCACCCGGATTGATGGGATAAACTCGTTCAACGAACTTTGAATCCCATCTTTTTAAGTTTCCTACAATTATTGAGCCACCTTTGCTAGGATCACGAGACGCACCAACGACTGCAACGCTTTGCGGTTCAAAAAAAGGTTTCAAACTTTCTGTAGTCATTGAAAATCCCCGATAATTGTGCCTAGACTTTTTTCATATTTAAATCTCTCTTCTGATTTCAAATCAAGAGTCAAAGTTTAGTTATGAAGAAGCATTCTTTTAGAACATACTTTATATGTTCTTCTCCAAAAGCATCTTCAACTTGAAGGCAACTCATGTTTCTTTTATTAGGTTATATTCCTCTTCAGACATCCCGAAAGTCCAGGCAATTGCCTCTTTACAAGTTTTGGCTGATAATGGAACTCGTAATATATAGAAATCTCCCGTTGATGGATCTTTCACCTTAACCAATTTTAAAGCTTCTTCGTAATCGCCCCATTTTATTAAGAGTAATTCAGAGTCTCCATCCCGATGAACAACAGTTCCCTTCAATTCCATAACAAATCTTTCATAACTAAAGCGCATTAGTAGAATTCTTCTGATTTCAGCATTTCTACAGCGTATTATAACATTTTGAAGTTTGTATTCGACTTTAATAATAGCTGTTGCGAATCCATTTGAAAATAAAAAATAGTATAAAAAACAGTCTAATGTTTAGACATATTTGGTTCCATTTCTTAAAGGAAACGGAGAGGCGGGGAAGTTAGTTCGTTTTATTCCTTTAGGTTATTTTCCTGTTTTCTAGATGTTTCCCTCTTTCTGGATGTAGTTAGGTCCGTATTCTCTTTTAGAGGAAGCAAACCAGTATATACTTGCACTAACTCGAAGAACTATTGTTTTCAATGCTTATTACTTTCAGATCTTTATCACGTTTTTCTTGATTTCGCCTTAAGTACCTTCCATCTCACTTATCATCTCTTCATTTAACTTAACGGACTCCTTCAATGCTTTAACGCTTTCTTTCAGTAACTTGGCTTCATCCGGATTATTCTTTTTGGCTATAGCGAGCTGTTTTTTCATTTGAGCAAGTTCTGCATTCATTTGAGCAAGTTCTGCTCTCATTTGATCCATCCCACTCTGCATATCATATTCACCCCCTTATCAGGTTTTATCTAGACTCTACCTGTTGTATCGAAAACTAGCGTTGAGTAATAGTTTCTTAGATTTAATAGTATTGTTTGATCTACTGAATTAAAAAACATTTGGTTGTATGCAAATATTCACTTTTTCTTCGTGTATAGTACTATATACTCCCAATCCAATGAAAACCAATTAAATTCTCTATCTTCCTTTTTTAACTTGTGATCTGTAAATTAAAACAGGTGTTGAGGAACTTTTTTTCAACTTGTTTAGTATTTTTACATGTTCACTCAACTTGATCTTTTTCTAATTGAATTTGGTGTAACTTCTCATCAATTCTTACTCGATTAAGCAGTTTTGATTTTAGCCACTTCTTCAAGCCCCAATTCTTTGGTATATTGCTCGCGCATTATGTATTTTTGGACTTTCCCCGTCACGGTCATAGGAAATAAGTCAACGAACTTGATGTATTTGGGTATTTTGAAGTAAGCGATTTCGCCCTTACAGAACTCACGAATTTCTTCTGCTGTGGCGGACTTCCCTTCCTTTAATTGTATCCAAGCGGCTACTTCTTCCCCAAATTTCTCACTAGGAACTCCTATAACTTGGACATCTTTGATGGCAGGATGGCGGTACAGAAATTCTTCTAATTCGCGTGGATAAATGTTTTCACCCCCACGAATAATCATATCGGTCAATCTACCTGTGATATTGCAGTAGCCTTGCTCATTCATTGCTGCAATGTCACCTGTGTGAATCCAGCCTATCTCATCTATGGCGTTATTAGTAGCTTCTGGGCTTTTATAATAGCCATGACGCATCACAAGATAACCTCTGGTGCAAAGTTCACCTGGAGTTCCCACAGGAACTATCTTGCCTGTTTCTGAGTTAATGATTTTTACTTCAACATGAGGCAAAGGTTTGCCAACTGTTTCTGTCCTTAATTCTAATGAATCATAGGGTGTAGTCTGGGTAATGACTGGGGAAGTTTCTGTTTGTCCATACGCTATCGTGATTTCATTGGCGTTCATTAAATTGTTTACTTTCTTCATAACTTCAACAGGACAAGGCGATCCAGCCATAATTCCTGTTCGTAAAGTAGAGAAATCATATTTGCTGAAGTCTGGATATGAAAGTAAAGCGATCCACATAGTCGGAACACCATGACAAGCTGTCGCCTTCTCTTCTTGGATGCAATCTAAGACTTCTATGGGATTAAATGACTCCCCAGGGATGAGCATTGTTGCGCCGTGACTGACACATACGAGATTGCCTAGAACCATGCCGAAACAGTGGTAAAAAGGTACAGGGATACAAAGTCTATCCTGATCAGTGAATTTCATTGCTCTGGCGATAAAATAACCGTTATTGAGAATATTGTGATGCGAAAGTGTAACCCCCTTTGGAAATCCTGTCGTTCCACTCGTATATTGAATATTTATAGGATCATCAAACTCTAAACTCTCTTCCCTATTTGCAAGTTCTTCATCAGAAATTTCATCGCCCATTGCCATTAACTCGTCCCATGTAAGCATTCCTGGTAGTTTTTCCTTTCCGATAAATATCGCAGTTTTTAAGAAGGGAAATTCTTTTGATTTAATGTCGCCAGGAGCATCAGTTTTTGCCTCTGGGCAGACCTCATAGAACATTTCCACATATTTTGAAGTTTTAAATTCTCGAATAAGCAATAAGGTTTGTGTTTCAGATTGTTTCAATGCAAATCGAAGTTCACGAGGCCTATAGGCTGGATTGATGTTCACGAGGATGGCACCAATCAATGCGGTAGCAAATTGTGTTATTACCCACTGGGAATTGTTTGTGGACCAGATCGCCACACGATCGCCCTTCTGAACGCCTAATTTCATAAAGCCCTTTGCTGCTTGGCGACAAACCTCGTAAAATTCTTTGTAAGTATATCTTAGGATTTCACCACTGGCGTCTCGTTCATGTCTGCATACGAGGGCATCATTATTTGGATATTTCCCAGTTATTTCGGCGAGAAATTCTCCAATAGTTTTTCCAATCAATCCAGTATCTGAACATTCAGAATAATAACTCATGGTTAACTTCTCTTTTTCTAACATTTCTTACACCCCAAAGTGATATGCGCTAAAATAATCGCTTTTAATAGGTGAAATTTAGTAATTTTGAACAATTTCTGATATTAGTACTTTATTTTTTTATGAGCAAAGTATATTGCCCACGATTATTCGAAAGAGTTATCTCTAATCTAACTGTACATTAACGATTACACAATATTGAACGACTGTTCTAGATCTGAAATTATATCATTAGCATCTTCTATTCCCACAGCCAATCTTATCATGCCGTCAGTGATTCCAAGTTTCAATCTTTCTTCTCTTTCAATGTAAAAGTGGCTAGATGTAGCGGGTTGTGTAACTAGACTTTCAACGCCTCCAAGACTAGGCGTTAACGCACAGAGTTTTAGGTTTTCCACAAACTTGATGGCTGTCTCTAAGTCGCCTTTAATTTCAAAAGTTACTACGGAACCAAAACCTCTCATCTGCTCTTTCGCCACGCTAAAATGCGGGTGACTAACAAGGCCTGGATAGTACACTTTCTCAACTTTTGGATGACTTTCAAGATATCTTGCAACTCTTGTCGCATTGTGATTGAGCCTTGCCATCCGTGGCACTAACGTTTTCATCCCTCGGATGAGCAACCATGCAGCATGAGGGTCCAAGACACCCCCAAGAAGTTTTCTAGTCGCTGTAAGGGAATTAATAAATTCTTTTGATCCTGAGACTACACCCGCAATTATATCATTATGCCCTCCAAGATACTTTGTAGCACTATGAATAACTACGTCAATGCCCATTTTGTATGGTTGTTGATTGAATGGCGAAGCGAAGGTATTATCTACAATCGTAATTATACCCTTCTCCTTGCCGATCTCAGCGACCTTCTTTAAGTCTACAACCTTTACTGTGGGATTCGTAGGCGATTCGGTATAGATGGCTACCGTGTTCGACTTTATTGCTGACTCGATGCCTTCATAGTCAGTGGGGTCAACCATGCTTATCTCTACGCCGAATTTTGTCAGGATATTGTTGAAGAACGAAAGAGATCCACCATAGAGTTCATTAGTAGAAACGATGTGGCTACCAGAAGAAGCAAGACTCAATATCACGGTGGTTATGGCTGCCATACCTGAAGAGAAAACTGCAGCATCCTCAGCACCTTCAAGTTCAGCTACTTTCTTCTCTGCAACTCTCAAAGTAGGATTGCTAATTCTGCTGTAAATATGTCCTTCAATCTCTTTGCCGGACATCACAGCTATTAAATCTTGGGTACTGGAGAATGCAAATACACTTGTTTGATAAATTGGTGTAATTACAGATCCACTAGAAGGATCTCGTTTCTCACCTGCATGTACAGCTTTAGTAGACATGCCTTTTTCTTTTTCATTCATCTTTTTCACTTCTTTAGTTAACGAGTTTGTTCAGTTAAGAGGTATTTTTTGCGGACGTCCATTCGACGTGCGCCATTATATCATCCCATCGTTCGTCTATCAGTCTTTGATATTCACCCATTTGCTCCTCTGTCATCTTAGCGAATCTTCTTTGTTCCTTTATGAATTCATTAACAGGACGCCTTCCCTTATCAAGGACCTTCTTTGAAGGGGTACTAAGTTTGTAAACTCCGTCTTCTATTTCATAAAGAATATGGACGCCTGTTTCGACTGCTAGTCTTCCAATTTTGATCGTCTCGTTTGTTGGGAAGCCCCAACCAGGAGGGCAAGGTGCGAAGATCTCAATATACCTAAATCCTTCCTTATCTTTGGATTTTGTGAATTTCTTGAAGAGATCATGTGGATAAGACGGTGAACCTGTAGCTAAATATGGAATCTTGTGTGCCGCAACGATGGCTTGCATATCCTTTTCTGCGACAATTTTGCCTGTTTGAGTCGTTGTCGTATATGCACCAAAAGGAGTTGCACCACTTCGCTGGGTACCAGTATTCATATACGCTTGATTGTTGTAACAGACATAAATCATAGGATCTTTACGTTCTGCTGCACCTGAAAGTGTTTGCAGTCCAATATCAAAGGTTCCACCATCTCCTGCCCAACAAAGCACGTTAGTTTCCTTATCTCCTTTTATTTTCAATGCAGCAGCTATTCCTGTTGCTGTTGATGCAGTTGCAGTAAAGGCTACAAACATCATTGGGACTTTAACAGCAGTCTTTGGGTATAAACTGGTCATTGGTACGCTGCACGAAGCAGGCATAATAATAATTACTTTGTTTCCTAATGCTTTCAGCGCAGTTCGTAAAGAAAGTGCGCTTGTGCAAGCTGGGCAACTTGCCAGTCCAGGGTATACGAGTTCGTTTTCTGAAAATATGGTTTGCTTTTCCATCTCAATCACCTATGAAGTCCGATCCACTTTTCGACAGTTTTTCCTTCAAGAAATCTGTCCATTGTCGTATATTGCTGTTCTATGCTTACATTGCGCCCACCGATCCCAGCTATCACTCCTTGAACACTTGGTCGTGAGCCACCATCGAAATTATATAGTGCAGCCTTCAAGTCAGTAAACATTGCACCGCCTTCCATCCCAAAGTTGATGTTCTTATCGAAAACTAAGAATTTATCAATTCCTGAATTTGCCAATTCTCTGAATTCTTCAGTTGGAAAAGGTCTATAAGCCCTAATTTTAACAGAACCGATATTTTTTCCATCCTCGCGCATTTTATCTACTGCTAATTCCGCTTGATCTGATAACATTCCAGCTGAAACAAAAACGGCTTCTGCATCTTCACATCGATAAGTATTGATAAGATCTCCATGAAACCTGCCAAAATGTTCTTTAAAACGTTTAGCCACTTTAGCAATTTTTGCTTTTGATCTTTGGACGGCTTCCGATACTTTGAATTTATACTCCATGAAACTTCGTTCTGGCAAAATTACGCTGTTGAATGTTGCTGGATTATCTACGTCAAGATAAACATTAGGTCTATTAGTAAGAAATTCGTCAACTTTTGCTTGTTCTGGCACTTCGACTCGGGTGCTTTTATGACTCAAATTGAATCCGTCTACACAAACCATGCATGGTATATGGATCGAACTATCCTCCGAGATCTCATACGCTTGAATCACGGTATCTAATACATCTTGTTGATTCGAGGCGAACATGATATTCCATCCAGTAAGTGCCATTGATACCGCATCTTGATGATCAGACCAAATTGACCAGGGCGGTCCAATCGCTCTGTTTACTAATACCATAACAATTGGAACGCGCTGTCCGGCAGCCCAGTGTACCATTTCATCCATGTAAAGTAAGCCCTGACTGCTTGTAGCCGTAAAAGTTCTACTACCAGCCATAGCCGCCCCAATAAGTGCAGCAAGCGCTGTATGTTCTCCTTCTACTCTAATAAAATCTGCTTTGAGGCTACCATCCGCAATAAATCCAAAAATTGTCTCCACAATCTCACTCTGTGGAGTTATTGGGTAAGCTGCTACAACTTCAACTTTAGAGAGCCTTACAGCTTCAGCAGCAGCCCTGTTCCCGCTAAGAATCTTTTTCATCGTTTTACCTCCACCATCTCTATGGCATCTTGTTTGCATTCTTCCGCGCAGATACCACAGCCTTTGCAGTAACGTAGATCGATTTTAGGAACGCCTTCTTTTCCTTTTGTCCAAATAATACAGTTATCAGGACAGTAAATAAAACAGGTTCCACAATTATTACACAATTCTTCTTTAATTTTAGGCTGAATAAGGGCCCATAAGCCGGTAGGTCCACCTACACCCTCTGTTGGGAAACATAAGGCTATTTCGTTCAGTTCATCGACAGGAGTGCGTTCCATTTCTATAATCGTTGTATCCATCCCTTTCTTAGAGGACTCTATTACCAGAGCCTTATTATAAGCGAAAATTGCCGCTTGTTTATTAATGTCACCTATTCTTCCTCCCCATTTACTTTCAATAATTTTTAAAAAAGTTTCAAGTGAAGCAAGACCGGTGATGTTAAACAAGGCTGCAATTGTTGGCACATTTGGACGTATTTCTTCAAAAGTCGTCGCCCTACCAAATGCTTCGTTAAAAACTTCACTAAAAATCCCTGAGGCATCAACTGTGGCGACGTTAAAATATCCTAGTTTCCCATTTTCTTTTACTAATTCCTCTGGGCTTTTCGGTGTATTAAACAGAACAATTCCATCTTCTCTTAATCCATTCAAAAGTTGCTCCTTTCCAACTGAAGCTGGATCGAAGACAACGAGTACGTCCTTCTCCACTAACATTTCATAACTTTTAGTCTTTTTTGGGTCATTGTACAGCCCTACAAAACAAGAAATTGGTTTGCCACGACGTTCGGCACCAGGCGAGTATACTCCAGTAAGGTGCCAATTTGAATCAGACAATCCTTCTAAGAAAAGGGTTGAACCAGTCACTACTCCTTGTCCCCCGATTCCGTAGAAGTAAAATTCATTATTTTCTTTTAATTTCTCTTTGAATGATTCAAACGTGCCTTCCATTTTTTCATCACCGGTAACTGCGGTTTTCTAGTGTGCATATTTTATGTGATCTTGGATTTTAGAACGGTAATACATTTTGAAAATATAAGTGTTAAGTACCTTATGAGCAAAAAAAGTTGATCATACTAATGCGATATTCGCGAATGAGTTTTAGGCAATGAGTTTCTTCTCATTCTATGCAATGAGTTTCTTCTTGCCTCAGATGAAATTCAAATAAAGAGTAAGAACAAATATACCAAAAACAAGCTTGGATTAAAGAAACATTCATTAACAGATAATCTAAGGGTATATTGCTGGATTTGAATGGTGCGGTAAATGACACGGAGTTTAGCGAAACTCAGTACTTCAGAAACAAAAACTGTTGCTGAGCAAGCATTTAAAAATGTGGTGGGACGAAAAAAAGAGATACTATTGATATTAAGCTCATTATTAGCTGGAAAACCCATACTCCTCGAAGGTCCTCCAGGAGTTAGTAAAACTACAATTTTACGAACTCTAAGTGATATCTTAGATGTACCATTTTACTTTGTTGAAGGTAATGAAGATCTTACAGCCTCAAAATTAATTGGCTATTTTGATCCTGCTATGGTATTGCAAACTGGGTATATTCCAGAAAATTTCAGAAAAGGTGCTCTTGCTCAAGCTATGAGAAATGGAGGGATACTTTACATAGAAGAATTAAATCGTGCCCCTCCTGATGCTCTTAATAGTCTAGTCGTAGCCCTTTCAGAAAGACAAATTCATGTCCCCCGATATGGCAGAATTAGCGCAGAAGAAGATTTTCGCATTGTAGCAGCTATGAATCCTTATGATGACATTGGGGTTCAAAGAATTAGCCGTGCAATTCTCGATCGTTTTACTAAGCTTCGTTTGGATTATCAGTCAAAGGATGAAGAATTAGAAATTGTGCGAGTAAATACAGGCAGTGATAATGAGTTATTAATTGAACTAGGAGTAGAAATCGGTATACAGACCCGAATACATCCTGATCTACGTTTAGGAGCAAGTGTGAGGGGAGCAATAGATTTCGTTTTATTGTGTACAGAAAAACTGACACTAAAGGATCATCATCTCACTACCGAAGACATTATTGATTGTGCATGTCTGACATTTTCGTCCAAAATATGGCTTTCGGCGACTTCGGAAAAAACTGAGGAAGAAATCATTCGCGAAATTGTTCAAGGGATTTTAAAGAATAAAGAAGATGAATTAAAGGAAGAATTTGAAAAAGAAGAAAAAAAGGAATCACCATCTGAGCCTTCTTCTTCCACATCAGAAACTGATACATGGATTCCAGAAGGAGACGCGATTCAACAAGAGATTGAAGCAGCTATCCAAAATGCAGATACAAAAGCATTACTGCAATTCCTTCTTTCAAAGAGATCCTTAAAACGAAAGGTAGGCGATGATCTTTCTGAGATAACAAACCAGTCGTTTAATGAAATCTTCAACAGACCAGAGGCTCCAGAACTTTATAGTCTGTTAAGAAAAACTCTTAATCGGGAACGTGAGTTGCTAGCGCGAAAATTATCAACACGTATAATCCTTTCACGTGCACAAATGGTTGCTCCGTATGGACAGAGAAATGGTAAATTTCATCCATCAAGGTTTGACGGGGAATGCCAAATTGATTTACATCGTACAATTGAAAAATTTGTAGAGAATCGCCCGTCTTTCACGCAGGATGAAATTCTTGTCCGTAAAAGAAAACGAGTCAAACGCACTTACGTCCTCCTCCTTGACGCGTCAGAATCAATGTACGAACGAAAAATAGGTTTAGCTGCATTGGCAGCCTCAGTTCTGGCCTATAGTCTATTCCGTAAGGACGATTATTACTCAATCATTGCGTTTCATTCGAAACCGTTTTTAGTTAAGCCTATAAACCAAAATCTGGCCGTGGAACAAGTTGTTAACGATGTGCTGACTATTGAAGCAGGTTATCTAACGAATATAGCTTCAGCATTGCAAATGGGCATAGATGAGACAGCTAAAGTAAAATACACGCAGCGTGAAGCATTTCTATTGACAGATGCTGTTTGGACTGAGGGGAGGGATCCCCGTCCGATTGCTCATGCTGGACTATTTGATAGGATCAATGTTCTTCTCGCAACGGATGGAGACCCTGAATTCGCTGACGAGTTAGCTTATAACGGAAATGTTTATCCCATCGAAACTTGGAAGGACATTGTTAAAGCAATAAATAAAGCTCTAACGCCCAACTGTTAAGAAACTCAACTTAATCTTTTGCTGATTGATTTTTAAGTTTAAAAAGAGCGCTAGAAAAAAAATGGTTAATTTAGATCTATTTTTTCAAACCGATTCTTCTGTAGGTCACTCCTGCATTGAGAAATGTTTCAGCATCTACAGTTTTTCGTCCATCAATGACAATCGGTGTCTTCATAAGGGTCTTGACGTCATTTGGTTGTAATTCCGTAAATTCCTTCCAGTTTGTGACAATGATACATACATCAGTATCTCTCAAGGCTGCTTCTTTGCTCTCAGTGAATTGAACTTTTTCACCAAAAAGTTGTTTCATATTGTCCATTGCCTCTGGATCGTACGCCTTTATTGTTGCGTTATTCTTCAGAAGTTCATCGATTACAATAATAGAGGGTGCTTCACGGATATCATCAGTATCTGGTTTAAAGGCAAGACCAAGAATAGCAAATTGCTTTCCAGAGAGATCGTTACCGATTACGTCTTTACACATGGATATTAGGCGCAAAGGTTGTCTCTTATTTACTTCAATCACAGAATTGAGTAATAAGGGATCATAATTTGCCTTTTTTGCTGCTGCAATGATAGCTTTGACATCTTTTGGAAAACAGCTGCCACCAAACCCAGCACCTGCTCTGAGAAAATAAGGGCTAATTCTGAAATCAAGTCCAATACCTTCTGCTACATCGTAGACGTCTTTGACACCAAGTGCCTCGCACATATTTGAAATAGTATTGATAAACGAGATTTTTGTAGCTAAAAAGGAATTCGCGCCATATTTAATCATTTCTGCGGTTCTAAGGTCAGTCTTAAGAATGGGGGTCTCTTTGGGAACCCAATCAAATAACTCACGAACTGTCTCATACGAGCGTTCATCAATTGCGCCAATAACTACTCGATCTGGTTTTAAGAAATCTTCAATAGCATTTCCCTCACGAAGAAATTCAGGACAAAAAGCAATACCAAAATCTTTTCCTGCCTCTTTTCCTGATTCAGCTTCCAGGATAGGCGTAATTACAGAATCTGTTGTACCCGGCACAATTGTAGACTTTGCTGTGACAACAAAATATTCATCTTTTTTCTTTAGAGCCTTGCCAATATCTCGTGCGGCTGACTCAATCCACACAGTGTCCATTTCTCCGCTCTCTTTAGATGGTGTACCAACGCATATAAATGCTACATCTGAGTTTAATATAGCTTCTTCGGTGTTAATAGTTCCTTTAAGCATTTCAGTGCTTACCATTTCTTTTAAAAGTTCGTCTAGACCCTTTTCATAAATAGGTGGTTGAGCTGAATTGATCGCCTCAATTTTCTCAGGTATTATATCCACACATTTAACAGAAAAGCCTTGTTTGGCGAAACAAACGCCACTTACCAAGCCTACGTATCCTGTACCGATCATTGTAATTTGTTTAGATCTATTTTTCATAGAATCCCCTAAATGCATGCTAATTGATAGATAAAAAGTTAACAACTTGAGTAGAGATTCACATTATCACTGAATTTTTCAATATTTCGCTTATTAAGTGATTAATTCTCATTAAGTTTGTTCGAAACTAATTTTTCTAGAGCCTCGAAAATCTTCAAGAGTTCGTCCTCAAAAGTAGTTAGAAAACTGTCAAGTAATGTAATACGAATTTGATTTTCTGTTTCATCCAAGGAATTTGTGCAGCGATTAAAGTAAAAGCCTTCTAATGTAGCCCTAGTTTTATTGAATAAACTTAGATTTTTTTCCGAAATACTGTCTGAAAGTTTCTCTAGTAGAGCAAAAAATGAATTATCATTGGACTCAAAATAATCAGATACGAAAAGATCTTCTAACTTTTTGAGTCTATTTAGATACTCAGTAATCCTTTCAGTATCATTATCCAATATGGAGCTAAAAAAAGAGAAGACAGATGAACTAAAGCCAAATGTTAGCAGTTCTGATTGAAGAGGTGTTATACCCACAATATCTTTAATTTGAGGATCAATTAAATTAGAGAAATAATCTTTATGATCTTTTAATATTGAATTTGCCATGTTTAGTGGCTTATGGCTCTCGATGAAGAATATTTTTGCTAAAGAGGGCTTCTGAAGTAAGATATGGATGAGACCTAAATTAAGAAGACAGGCATTCTTTGCAAGAAGTAATTTATACAGGTTTGAGATTTCTCCACTATCTAACATCTCATTGTCTGATGTTTCTTGCTCAATTATCCGCAAAGCTGATGTATAGTATTTTGCAGCGTTTTGTAAATCCTGCAAATCCTCCTGATAAGCTGCTGCAGCCCGAATATAGTTATCGACTGCTCCAGTCGGGTCATCGTTCTTGAGACAAAACTCTGCGGAATTTAAAAAATGGGTGGGTTGATTAAACCCTTTTTCGCTCATAAGCACCACCGTTGTTATGTAGCAACGCATAATGTTTTAGTGTAACTTAGATAGGCATAGAAGGCAAAAACTGATGCGCCAGTAATATAGTAAGTACAAAGAAAATTGCAACAATAATCCCTGATACCTTTAACCAATTTCTCTCATATTTTTCTGGTATACCTCGAAGATCTCCAGGAGCTCCTCCTTTCAATCGTTGTTCAAACCATTTTGAAACGCGAGATCCAAAGGCTGATCCTGTAGGTGGAATTAAATCGAGGAAAAGATGCGAGCTATAACCGATGAAGAAAGCGGCTAAAAGAAACAAAACCCCGAACTCAAAACTCGTCAAAAAATAAAATACGAATAATACAGCAGGGATTAGAGGCGAATGAGTGATGGGAGATCGATGATACTTTATGCCAAAATCGAGATCCACATCGGGAGCATGAGAAGCCGCGATAACTACCAGATATCCAAGAACAGATCCGTTTATAGCTGCCAGTCGAATAACTCCACTACCAAAAAAGAAATATGCAAGAAAAAATACGGTAAACGCTATGCATGCCCAAAATTTGTGTTCAAATCTATTCATAGAATCACCTCAAGAATATTCACTATGAAGTGGGGATAGGAATTGTGTTCTAAGCGAAATTCGGGTTAAGATCGTACAATCTTCTTTTTTAGCGTTTTGCGTTAGACGTTTTCCGGTTTTTAGACAATGCAGGCTTAAACGATTTTTTAGATTACCACCGATATAACACAACCCTAAGGTTTTATGAGTTACGAGTGTTCCTTTTTTCAGCCCAAGTGATAGCGTACCACCATATCTTCTTTTTATGCCCCCTTTCGCGAATTGAAAACGATGTAACTGTCTCCTGTGAAATTGTAGCGGTGTTATATAGTAAATACTTATTGTGGTCGGAAATTTTGCTCTGGTTGTAGCGGCTGCCAGTACCCAGGCATCTACACAATGAGTTTCAAAGATAGGTTGTGATTTGCTCTTCTTTTTGTGCAATCCAAAGTGTTGTCTTAACTGCTGTGTCTCGTTCCCTTGTGCTAGTATCACATTTAATTTAAGTTTTTGTAACTCGCTATAGAAATACCACTTGCCCACTTCTAATGGGCTAAAATTAGTGTTCCATCTCTTATGATGTCTCTTTTTTGTAACTGCTTGAATATCCTCTACCACCACGTTTTGGATAGGAATGATAGTGCAGAGTTGTTTGATGATCCTTAGTTTTACATCCCATCGTGCTCTGGTGGATGGTGGTAACCTACGTTGATTTGCTATTCGGTTTTTCTTGTTTTTTCTACGGCGAGTATTCCTTTTTCGGCGTGCCTTCCGCGCATTTCGTCTTTGTTCGACCTTTCTTTTCACCCAAGTTATCGCTTCTGACATGATATTGACTACCGTATCACCTGTACCAACGATTGAGAACCCTTCGTACTTCGTACCTGGATCTACTCCAATGGCGAGCGGTTGTGTGACGGGTATGTGTGGATCGAATTGTAAATGAAGATAAAAGATGCCTATTTTATTCCGTTTCTTGATGGCCTTTCCTTGAGCAATGAGTTTTCGAGCTTTTGCAGGTCGACACGGCATTAATGGAGTGCCATTTTTACTAACGACAGGTATTCTACCGATTGCGGTCTCCCTGTCAGAGTCATGTTTCCCTTCGCCAGGGTATATAGGACATAGTCTAGTACTATTGTTGCTAGACTTGGAATTAAGTGATTCTTCCGAAGCGGGCTGGACTAGGGAGGCATCCAACCATTCTTGTAGTCCTATACACGTAGTTCCCGAAGAACTGAGGCTAGTCAACTCTTGCGTTGGTATCACCATCCCATGCCCTGTCCTCTTGGACAGGGTAGCTGACAGAAACATCACCAAACAAATTCATTTTTGAATTCATTTGTTGCTTAATTCGATTGATCTAATGCAGAAATTAAGTTATACCAAATATTTAACGTTTCTCATAAACACATTGAATTGAAAAGTTCAGACCCCTCACACCTTTATAGTGGTATAAACCTTTAAAAGCAAAATTTGCTAGTCACAGTAACCACTCCAAAGATTTAAGTAGTGATTCATGAAACTGGTTCTCTAGAAGTTTAATGAAAGGTGCAGAAAGTGAGACATAAGTGGGCACTCTTTTTCATAGTAATATTGTGTTTTACGATTCCTATCACACCAATGCAAAAAATTGAACTGGTAGCTGGCCAAGAGGAGGAAGTACTAAGTGGAAAGGATTTTCTGAACGTAACGAAAACTGTAAAACCGAAAGAAACTTTTGTCGACTCCAATGTAACAGTTACAGTTGAAATCAAGAACCCTGAAGTCGTAAATGAAACAATCTTTGATCTGGCAATAACAGAAGCAGATCTTCCTTTCTGGAGCTTTACAGAAATAGATCCAGGTAATTTAAGTCTTGTCGATGGGATTGAACTTAGTGTTAAGGAGAATGTTTCTGCGTATTATATCCTTCGCCCCGAGAAATCTGGAAATTATACATTACCTGGGGCAAAGATTACATTTATGGATGAGAACGATACTCGTTATGAGTTTTTCACCGATCCAGTAGTGCTTAATGTACTTCCCAAGCTAACTACAATAGAGTGGAGAGATATTCTATTGCTTTCTATCTTAGCAATTGGAATCCCAGGTGTTCCTTGGGCACTGTTATTCTTCACAAAAAGGAAGACATTTAAAGTCAGAAAGAAAAGCAAAAGATAAGATTTTTAGATGTACGGGATTAGACCTTATGAATTTCATAGATTTTAATGTACCTTACTTACGGTAGGGATTTATTACTAATTTCTTATAAGCTAAAAAGGATTGATAAGTTATGACACTGGATAACCTACTTAATAAAGACCTCAAGTTCATTTTCTTTGGCGGCAAGGGTGGAGTAGGAAAGACGACATGCGCGGCAGCAGCAGCAGTTTGGTATGCAAAAAATACTAACTTGAAGGTTCTGATAATATCAACAGATCCAGCACATAGTCTAGCTGATTCTTTGGATCAACCGATTGGTGGCGAAATAAAGTCAATCGAAGGCGTAGAGAATCTTTATGGTCTTGAAATTGATCCAAAGACGGCAATAAAGGACTATAAAAGTCTTATGGGGATTTCACCTGAAGAGAGTTTATCAGACATGTCGCCGGTTCCGCTTGATGAACTTGGGATGGGAGATATGTTGGATACGAGCCCACCTGGTATTGATGAAGCATTAGCGTTCGGTAAGGTCCTTGAGTTCATTGAAAAGAAAGATGAACACGATTATGATCTAATCATTTTTGATACAGCCCCTACAGGACATACGTTACGTCTTCTAAGCTTACCTGATGTGCTTGATTCATTCCTAGGAAAGATTATAAAACTCAGACTCACCCTTGGGAAGTTTGTAGGCAAACTTAAGAGTCTCTTTGGTAAGGATACAACTGAGGATAGAACAATGGAAGCTTTAGAAAAACTTAAAGAGTCTGTTGGAAAAGCACAGGTGGATTTGAGTGATCCAGAAAAAACATCATTTTGCACGGTGATGATTCCAGAGGCAATGAGTATCTATGAAACTGAACGACTTATCACTACACTCTATGAATATGAGATACCAATAAGCAATGTACTTGTAAACATGGTGTACCCAGTTATACCTGACTGCGCTTTTTGCGCTGCAAGACGAAGTATGCAAGAAGGTAATCTGGAAACTATAAGAGAGTTTTACGCAGAAGAATTCGAAATTACAGAGATCCCACTTTTTGACACGGAGATAAGAGGTATAGAGCGCTTAGAAATGTTTAGTTCAAAGCTTTTCGGAAAGAATGAGGATTAAAGATATTTTTGTGAAGTAATAATTGCGCTTTGAGCGCATCTCATCCTTTAGTTCATTTTTTTTGGTTTTTGGCATTTGAGATAAGAAGCTTAAATTTTGGAAGTATCAAGACCACAGAAAGATAGAATAGCACACCAACTAAACAAAGAATTGAAATTGGATATCCAATAGGAACGTTCTCTTCAAATCTTAATGTTATTAGATGCTCGCCTTCTGGCAATTCTAGAGTAATAATACCAAATTTGTTTTCTTTGATATTAATCTCTGTGGAATCTAAGTCTGCCTTCCAATTAGGGAAGATCCCATACTTCACAAGAAGTATTCCACCATCTGAAGATTGAGCGTTAATAATTAAAGCTGTTGGGTTTATTGATACGAATTCTGCAGTACCTATACTATTCGGAAATAAAGTATCAGCGTCGTCAACGATTTCGACCATTGGCCTGAAATATGGATTTTGCAGGATACTTATATTGGAGTTCTCGTAGAACCTGATTTTTTGCCATCCATTAAGTAGCCATTCTGCATCATTTTTTTGCCTTACAATCAAATACTTTAAACTTAAGTATCCAAGTTCTTTAGTCAATGATGGGTTCAAACTAACACTGTTTTCCAAAGATCTTGAGGCTGTCCACCACTGGGGTCCTTCTACCTCATAAAATTCAGTTTTTGTTATTGATTCGCCCCTGCCTCGCCCGTATAGATCACTGATGCGATAAAGACCAGTGTCGCTGGACTTAATCCACTGTAAAGCATTCAAATAATCCTCATCTTGGGGAAAGTACTCCCATTTATAGGCGCCTGTATATGGCCACATATCCACTAGAATTAAAAGGACGGTAATTACAAGAATCCAGTGGCTTAAACGAAACTTGAAATTCCTTTTAATCTCAAACGCTTTTGCTTTCTCATAGAAAGTACTTACAACTATGCCTGTCAAATAAGCGATGGAAATTGAAGCGGGTAACAGAAATCGCCATGGCCACTTAAAGAACGAAATTAATGGAACATAATAATAAATAAAAACGCTAGGATAATCTGCTAGAATAAGAGAAATAACAAGAAGCGCCATAAAAAACTTTGTTTCATTATTTTTAGAGTTCTTATCCTTTGGCTTTATGAAAAACGCAAGTAAAGCAAGTCCCAAAGAGACTGTACCTATATAGAATGGCATTTCGCCCGCTATACCGATTTTCGACCCTCTCATCCGCCACCAAAGCTCTCTCGTGTAAAGCTGTGGTAGACTGACAAAATGCGAAGCAGGATAACCTCCAGTCGATAAAGCGACTTCGTTACTCCATAGAATCGTGGACGTCTGTGTATACGCAGGTATAAGCCACCATGCTGTTAATCCTAGCCCTACTCCAATGGGTACGAAATACATAGCAACCATCAAAAATGCTCTATTTACAGTAAGTTGATGGGAGATAAGTTCATCTAGAAGCGAATAGATTAAATACATAGTGATAATGTAGACAGAGATATACGCTGTCGGTAAATGCGTCAAGATCAATCCTGCGAGGAAAATACCTGAGAATATTGCTTTTACTAAACGCCTATTCGAATCTGTTTTAAGAGATTCTCTTGAAAGGACGAAAATAAGAGGCACATACATGTAACCCATTAATTCCGTAAAGGTACCTCTATAAAATGCTGTAGTAAGATGGAGTCCAATGAAAGTAAAGGATATCGCGGAGATACTTGCTACAATGCTATCCTTTGAAATTTTTTTGGTCATATAATAAACAGAAAGAGCGCAAAGGATGAACGAAGTAACAATTGCACCCTTTAGAGCTTGAAAGGTGTTTAAAAACCATGAAAAAGGGAATGTAAAATAATAACCAAGAAAATGATAGAAGCGAAACAATGCCAGACCGCCAATTCCGTTCCAAGGATCGAAAGGGGAATATATTATGCCTTCTCTCCAGTATCGGAACATAACCCATACATTGCTTACATGATAGGTAAGGTCATGACTCTCTGGAAACCCTGGCTTTGTTAAAAAAGTATGAGTTGGAAGAATAGCTAAAACGACAAGAATAACGATAATTATAACTTCTTTTCTTCTTCGCGAATTTTCCAAATAGGACTGAAATGGAAATAATGGAAATGTATACAATAACGAAACGAATATTGTTACAACACAAACGATACCCAAGAGAATATAACTTGGAGGGGTATATGGGGCGCCATAGGTTGTAAGAAGAAATATTGTTAAAAAGACAGCCATTAGAGTAGCGAAGAACAAGAAAGGACGCTCTAATAACTTCTCAGAGTTCCGATAAAGAAAAAACCCCATAAAAAGAGCAAGTACTCCTAAAACAAACGCCTGAAGTATATAGATCGTTCCATCCAAAGGAGAAAAGGAAAATTTCATAAGCAAAGCGAGAAGTACGCCCATGACTAAAAATACAGGATAATAAATAAACTGCTTCATCAAATCAAATAAACGAGTTTTTTTTATATTTGACGTCATCTTTTTGATGTTTCCCCTAAATTCTAAGGATATAGAACCGGTCTAAACCTGTCCACTCATCAGCGTAACTATAAGCGATCATCCTCAAAATTTGAGCTCACCCTTGCCAGTTAACTTCATCTGATTTTGGGGTTTGCAGATATTGCATTTATCTAAAATTCAGAAATTACTGAAATCAAACAATAGTAACTTTTCCACCAATGGATTCACCTGGCAAGCCATGTTCAAATCTTGCCCTAACCACACCATTTCTTCCATGGGGGCGTAAAATTTTTCCTTTTAGACGTTTACCTGCAGGAGAAAGCCAAACTACTGTTTTTCCTATCAATTGAGCAGCTTCTTTATCAGAATCGTATTTTTGAAATTTCAATAACATATGCTTATTGATTTGCCTATTGCCGCCTCTTCTGTATCCTGTGATGAGACCTTCAAGACCTTTGACAATGCTTTCCGTCATTCTGTTCACCATTTTGTTGCCTTTCCATATATTTTATGATTTGTTTAAAAAGACTTCTATTAAGAACTACGAATTAAGAATTAAAGTCTTCAATCACTTAATAAGAAGGAAAAAAAAACAAGTAACTAGCCGTTTATGAATTGTTCTGCGATCTTACGCCTCACACCATAAAAAATTTTCAAAATTTCTTTTTTTACAAGTCCAGCTAAAGGCTTATTCAGACGAGTGAAGAGCTCAATGCGAGACATTTTATGTTCATTTGCAATTTCATAAATAGATTTGTTTCCATTGCATGATTCAAGAAGTGCCCATTCTTCTCGTGATAATTTTGCTAGTTTCTTGGTATTAACCTCTTGAGTGATCGGAATGCGACAAATCGGTCTGAAAGTTTCTCTTAATGTCTTCTCGAAACACAACATCAAAAAATTTTCAATTTTTTCAAAATCCGAAATATCTCCAGACCAATCGTCAAGAACTTGACTGTACTTGATTGAAATTAACTTAGCTGCGGTAGAAATATCTTCTTCTAATAGAATTGGTGAAGTAAGCACATCCGAGAGAGCAACAACTATGAAATTATGATTTTCTCCCCACTCAAAGACAAATTTTGTATCACCAGAATCAATCTGTTCAAGTTGGCCATTACCTGAGGAAACCACTTCAGAAATGAGAGAACTAATCCCACTCAACGCCCCACTAACTAAATCTTGATCTACACCGTTCATGTATTCTTTACATAAAGAACATGAGTAAATTGTCCTTCCGTCCTTATAGATTATGTAAATCGAATATAGTCCCATTATAAGACCTCAGCGCATTTTTTCAAGAATCCGAAGTTCATATTCACAAAATTCTTCATTTAATGCTCTACAGTGAGTTTCAACGCAATTAACGCGCCATCCCTGGGTATCAATTAACTCTTCATAAACTAGAGAAAAAACCTCTTCAACGATACCTGCAACAAAATCACAGAGAACCCCTTCTCCCTTCTCAGAAGCTAGTGTATCACAAATGACGCACTGGAAATCGCGTATTTTAAATAGTCCCTTATTTCCAGATATCTTTGGAGAACTTTCAAAAATTTTTTTCCATAAAACTTTGATTAGATTCTTTATTGTACCATCTTTTAACGGTGCTTTGAGTTTCATGAGTTCCTTGGGAAACACACTGTATAAAATTTCCTCTCCGAAATTCTTTCCCCTTAATTTTAATTCCCTGCGAACATCTATGAAAGATTCGTTATACCTATAGAGATGTTTAATAAATAAACCATACATGATAGGTAAAATACGCCGGTTCATCTCAGACAGAAGCTTCACCTCTTGCTAGAATGAATTTGCAATAGGGTGTCCCATCTTTTGCCCAGCATTCCGATTCATGGCATGTAATGCCCGAAGAGGAAAAACGCCCTTTTGCTCCAATATCTTCAAGTGCGAATTCGATGATTGTTTCAATAAAGCCCGCGATAGCTTCAGAAAATGGAAAATGGACAGGTTCAGATATATTCCGACATAATTCACTTGATTTGGAAATAATAACTAGCTGATTCGAATCCTTATCCCATTTACACTTATCAGGTTTTTTTAAAAAAACAATTTTCCATATTTCTTCAATATAGTGTTCTAATTTCTGTTCAATGAGGTTTGGATCTAAAATTTTTGAAAGAAGTGGATAAAAAACTTCGCCAAGTTGCCTGCCAAATTCATGCAGATGGTTTGTGATTCGTTCAATATCATATTGAGTTCGCCATACTATGGAATTAACAATAGTTGTGTATAAGCCACCAACTAATGTTGTATTTATCTTATTTTTGAGATCTTTCTGAGCTCGGCTCTCAGTATGAATTTTAACCATATATCATTTCAGCCCATTCGCTTTTTCAAAAATTTTTTGGCAATTAAACAATCGCACACATGTTTATGAATTATCTGGTGAAAAAAACCGCAATTACAACTAATGAGTCATTTGGTACAAGAACGACCAAATTAACTTCACTTTTATGTGGTTGAGATAAAAAGTGTAATATCCTCCAATTAAAGACAACAATCTTTAACATACCCTTGGTATTAATTCACCTACTGGCTTTTCTATAATTCTTTGCCCACCTACGTAGGTTTCCAATATCACATACCCTGGGTTGTCGACTTTAGCCTCACCAATGATTGCCGCATCTTCTCCATAGCGAGTTTTTTGTATATGTTCAAGAGTTTGTTCTGCTTTTTCAGACGCTACGCCAATAAGGGCAATACCTTCACAAGCTATGTCTAACGGATCTAATCCTAACATATCTGACGCCGCTAAGACTTCCGGCCGTCGAGGGATCTTTTCCTCCTCGATCCAGATGCTAACGTGTGATTTATGGGCAAAATCATTTAAAGCAGAAGAAATTCCTCCTCTTGTTGGATCCTTCATGCATGTAACTCCCCCAATTGCAAGCGCACTTTGGATAACTTCATAGATAGGTGCACAATCGGATTTTAATTCTGTTTCAAACTCAATACCCTCTCGAAATGACATTAATGCAATACCATGATCCCCGATTGTTCCAGTAGCTATTATCTTATCGCCAGGTTTTAAATTTGAATCCGTTATTACACTTCCTTTAGGCACAATGCCAATTCCTGTTGTAGTAACTGTAATTTTGTCTATAGATCCTTTTGGCATGACTTTGGTATCTCCCGTGATTATCGCTACGTCGACTTCTCTCGCTGTTTCATCCATGGATTGTAGTATTTTTTTTAAATCAGAAACTGGAAATCCTTCTTCAATGATTAAAGCACTAGCTATTGCGATAGGTCTAGCTCCCATTACAGCAACATCATTGATTGTGCCAGCTGTCGCTAATCTTCCAATATCTCCGCCTGGAAAAAATATTGGGTCTACTGTATGTCCGTCTGTGCTAACAACAATTTCAATATCACAATCCTTCAAAGAAATCGTAGCTCCATCGTCCAAAGAATCTAATCCGATGCTTTCATTTGAAACAGTGCGTTTAGAAAAGGATTTTAACACGAGATCGGATAATAACTCATCCATAATGCTGCCACCAGCACCATGAGCTAACTTTATTACATTAGTCATCTCTCTCGCCCCTTGAGTTGATCGGACCGGTGATGGATATTTGAATTCATATCTATGTCAATCTAAATTTTAACGATTTTTAAATCCATTTGTTTAGACATTGTGATCTTAAAGTAGAGCCTAAATTATTTTCCTGTTAGCATGGATTTACCCAAGAGCTAAATTAAATTTAAAAGTAATATCTTTTTTTCTAAGAACTGTCTTATCTGCAGAATCGTTCATTTTAAGACATCAAGAAAAAATTTAAAAAGCAATAAGACTCCTGAAAACTACAACTAAAAGAAACATTAGGTGTAATTATGCCGATTCAACAAGGACGTTCAAAACGTAAAGCAACTGGTGCAAAGTTAAGATCGTTTAGAAAAAAGAAAAAGTATGAAATTGGAAGAGAACCTGTGGAAACAAAAGTGGGCGAGGAAAAGAAAAAGAAAGTACGAGTCCGCGGGGGAAACTTCAAAATTAAACTTCAAGCTGTACGTTATGTTAACGTAACCGATAGAGGAGTGACAAAGAAAGTTCGTGTACTTGGTGTTGAAGAAAATCCTGCTAATTTGGATTTCACACGCAGGCAAATTATTACAAAAGGAACCATAATACAGACAGATATTGGGTTGGCAAGAGTAACAAGTAGACCTGGTCAAGACGGAATAATTAATGCTGTCACGGTTGAAGTTGTAGATTAAGTCGTGAAAATCGCTATTATTCAATTCTTAGAACATTATCGTCCTGTTTGGAATTATTTTGATTTCTTCTTTTTCAATAAATTTCCAAAATTATCCGTACACTGGGAAAGATCATGATACCAAGAAGGAGCCTCTTAGGCCTTTCAAGTGTTGGTTTTGGTTTTATATTATTAGGTATAGGTCTCATTATCCTCGGAATGATACTTTCTAGTTCTGGAACAGGTCAATCAGGTCAGATACAGGGCGGAGGAATTATATTGATTGGTCCAGTTCCTATCATTTTTGGAACCAACACGGCTATGCTTCTGCCGTTAATTATCATAGCAATAATTTTTATGATCCTTATGCTCGCACTTCCGTTTATTTTTCAAAAATTATGGATTCCAGAATTGCCTAAAGATCTGTATAAAACCTGTCCTGTTTGTGGTCAAATTATCCCTAAAAATGCACGATTCTGTCATCAATGTGGTAATCAGGTGAAAGATTAAGGGCGAAAAATCAAAAAAAAGAGGGAAACTACATATAGCGACACAGCACATTATCTGAGGCCACAAATTAAGACTCAGAATAAGATCTAACTTCAGGTTCAGGTTCAGGTTCAGGTTCAGGTTCAGGTTCATAATCAGGGAATAATAATTTAATGAACGGAGTTAATTGAGTTATAGGCTTCTCTTGGCACTTACGTATTAAATCTTCGGCTTCTTCTTGATTAAGTTCGATTACCATGATATTATTCCCAGCAGACTCACGTACTTGCATATATTTATTGCCTTTAGTCCCAGATGGAGTTATAAGGCAACCTTTAGTAATAACCCCATTTTTAATGGCGTCATGTAACCGCCGTATTGCATAATAAGCTGCAACACCACCGGGTTTATCAAATGACTTGACAGAAGGCACTTCTACACCTATGAGCATGTAAGGTCCTCGCTTAATAGTACCGCCTAGTTTTTGCTTCTTTTTATCTATAATAAATTCAAAATCTAGGTCCAAAGAGATCTCATTAAGTTTTCCTAAATTCCGCGCTATTGCTTGTACTGAGCATAATGCACCGCCTACAATACTACCTGGATTGACATCAATTGCAAGAATTTCTGCAAGTTCAACGCTTGGAGTGACTTCTTTGCCAACTTCTTGAGTTACAGCCATAGTTGTTTCAGCTGTTGCTACTTCTACTTGCGCAGGTGGAATAACTCCTACTGCCTCTGGCAGTGTCAAATCAGGTTCTATATAAGAATCTGTTTTCTCATCGATTGCCTTTCGGATAAGCTTAATCGAGTCTCGTGGATTTCCTTTAGATCTGTGGTAAATCTTATCAAAGACAAATTCCGCTAATGGGAAGAATTTATCTTCAGGATCTGGTAAGTTATTAACGTCCCAGAAGTGGTTCATTGCTCGTACATAGAATTCCTTTATGTCCTCAACTTTAAAGGGATAAAGACGCAGGGTAGATTCCATCCTGGAACGCATAGCAGAGTCTGCCAATGACTCTATTTTGTCCCAAACTTCAAGAAGACATGATGCAATAATTACAACGTTCTGTAACTCATTATAGAGACGTTTCATAGTTTCCCAGAGTCTTGTTTCAGAATCTTCACCAAACATTCTGAAGGGGATTTCAAGCTCGTCAAAATAAAGGATAATTGGTCTGTCCATATTTTCCACAAAAAGCTTGATCGCAGCTAAACATACATCATCGTCTTCGATAAGAGATTTTACTCCAATTTTATCCATTTCATCTTCTGAAATTGCCTCACCAAGAAGCCAAGCCTCAGCAATTTGTAATTCTTCTATTTGTCCTGTTTTTTTTCCCAGTCCAAACAGGATAATTGCTTTTAGTACATCTACGTTTAGACCAGGATAAAACCGCATTGCAGTTCGCGCAACCTGCTCTGCAGAAACATAAGAGAAACCCCTTCTCATACTTTCAGTAGCACCAAAATCGGTGAGTATCTTCTCAGCGACTATCTTAAGGATTTCTATACCAACTTCGTCCATTAAAGCCGTGTAAACGTGTAAAAGGATACGTGTTGGAGAAGGGGGACTAGGAACGTAGACTGTAATATAATTCATGTCCTGCGGAGCAATATCCTTTGATTTCAGAACCCAGTAAAAATGTGTTTTGCCAGATCCAGCATTCCCTACAATAGGCAGAAATCTTGCCGACTGATCTGACAACGTAAACCTTATTGCTCGCATGGCGCCTCTTTCAACTTCCATTCGAGGACCTGGAATGTCGACTACATCCTCTATGTCTCCTCGGGAAACATAACGGTCAAAAGGTGTTGGAGTTGTTTTGATCACTTCAAAATACATTTCTTGCTCATCATCATCCATTATAATCAAAACCCATCCAGTTATCTTATTTCATAATTAGAGAAATCTTATCTGACTCAAAATGTGCTCAGTATATTCATAAAGGTTCCGTCTTTTCTCGCTCTTATTTTTGAGGACAGCTTGAAAAAAGATATATTAGTTAGACTTGAAAATGTCTTTGTAACATCCTTATATGGCACATCAAGGAATTTTCTTCTTGAAGTATAAAAAGTCCTCTAAGAGATAAGATCTTATGTAGTAGATTCCATAGATGTTATTGATCTTGAATAACAACTACACAGATCATATGAGAGATGCTCAAATGCGTATAGGTATTATAACAAACCTTGAAAAGAGTTTTGAAGTTCAGGAATTAGTTAATTCATTGCAGAACAGACAAATTACACCTTTGATCTTTTCGTTTGATCAACTTGCTGCAAATATTGGCTTTGAGAGAGACACTATTCAACTGAAGGACATAAATCTCTTGGATGAATTGGATGCACTAATCGTTAGAGGACCTCCTATGGGTACGTTAGAACAAATAACTGCTAAATTGGATATTTTATACAAATTAGAAGGTCTAGGAATTACGATTATCAATTCCCCTAAAGCAATTGAAGTGTCTGGGGATAAATTTCTTTCAGGAATTCGACTTGCAGAAGTTGGTTTACCAGTACCTAAAAGTATAGTAACTGAGACTCTAGATGCCGCACTCGATGGCTTCTCAAATTTGGGGGAAGACGTAATTGTAAAACCAATTATTGGGAGTAGAGGGCGAGGAGTTGTAAGAATAACAGATCGGGAAATTGCTTGGCGTATATTTGATACGTTAATTCGCTCTAATCAAGTCATTTTCATGCAAGAATACCTTCCTCATGGATTACAAGATATTAGAACTCTTGTTGTTGGCAATACGGTAACTGCTGCAATGTATCGGTTATCTAATAACTGGAAATCTAATATAAGTGAAGGTGCTATACCAAAACCTTGCAAGATTGATGAATCATTGGAACAACTGAGTATAGATGCTTCTAAAACTCTTGGGTGTGAACTGGCTGGAATCGATTTAGTTGAAGTAAAAAACACAAGATATGTTATAGAGGTAAATCCAAGTCCTGGATGGAAGGGATTACAAAGCGTTACCGAACATTCGATTGCTGATGCGATCATTAACAAAATATTAACAAAGATAGCGTGATTTAACTCAATCCTTGAAATAAATTGGGAGCAAAGGAGGAATTGGTAACATCATTTCTTGATATTGCTAGATTTTTTCCTCTTAAAATAATATGAATCTTCTAATGGTTTGTTAAAACTGATTAGAGAGTGTGAATTTGAAGATAGGAGTTGCAATTTCGTCATCAGGACAGACACTTCGTTGGCATGAATTGCAGTTAAAACGTGCATTGGATAAGAAAAATATCTCTACAGTTTTCTTCCCAATAAAAGATACAATAGCAAATTATAGTAGATCCACTTTAGGTGTTCATTATAACAACTCTAATTTAATTAATGAACTAAGCGGCGTCCTAGTTAGGGGGCCAGGAATCGGCGTTTTGGAACAAATCTATTTTCGAATGAATGTGGTTAGACTCTTTGAGCACTCAGGTACTTATGTCATTAATTCGGCAAAAGCAATTGAGCAAGCAAGTGACAAATTATTTACGTCTATGGCTTTAGACGGGGCAAATATTTCAGTACCTCCAACCATGGTGGCACAGAAAATCGATGACGCAATGAATTTCTTTAAAAGCTATAAAGATATAGTAATAAAGCCGTTGTTTGGTTCAATGGGCCAGGGGATTACTCGCATAACAGATGAGGACACAGCATATTTAATATTTGAAACTTTAGAGCAATTTGATTTGATCATTTATCTCCAGAAATTTATTCCACATGGAAATCGAGATATTAGAGCCTTGGTGATAGGAGATCAAGTTATTGCAGCTATGTATCGAGTTGCAGAAAACAATGGTTGGAAAACGAATGTAAGTCTAGGAGCTACTCCTGAAGTGTGTGAGCTGAATGAGAAGTTAAAAAAAATCTGCGTTAGAGCTGCTCAAATAGCAGGTTGCGAAATCGCAGGAATTGATATAATGATCCCCGAAAATGAACAGGATACTGATTACTATCTACTTGAAGTAAATGCATGTCCTGCATGGGAAGGTCTGCAGAAAACTACAACATTAAACATAGCTGAAGTTATTGTAGATTATATAGCAACCAGAGTATAACGAAGAGCACATTGAAGGACAAATCTCGATGAATACCACAATAGCGATTTTATCCGGAGGAAAATCTCATAGACTTAAGTCAGTTGTCCCAGACAAAGGTTTACTATTGCTGAACAACAAACCAATGATTTTATGGGTGATAGAGGTTATTCAAGAACTCTCTAATAACATTCTAGTCATCGTAAGTTCAGAAAGTCAAAAAGAAAAATATCTTGAAGTTATAGAAAATCTTGCAGAAATGGTGATAGACAAAAGAGAGTCTATTAGGAGTTCCTTGCTGGGTGCACACGCAGCATTCATGCATGCAAGTGGGAAATACACCATTTTATTACCTAACGATACGCCTTTATTAAATCGAGATGCCTTACTCCTATTAATAGAATTATGTGAAGACTATGATGTGGTATTACCCCGATGGCCAAACGGATTTATCGAGCCCTTACATGCCATTTACAGGACAGAAATTGCAAGAAAAAGATCAACGGAACTGATACAGAAAAACCAATATAAACTAGATGGTCTGCTACAAAATGCAAACGTTTTGTATATCAATACTGAGATTTTCAAACAATTTGACCCTCAACTTAATATGTTTTTCAACGTAAATACCCCAGGTGATCTGAAGAAACTAAAAGGTTTAGTCAAAAAGCCTCAAAGGAGATAAGATGAATTGGAACTCCCGAAAATTGAAATTTTTCCAATCCCCGGTATACCTATCATACGAGAAGGGGATAATACTGGAGAAATAATATGCCAATGTATAAACAACACGCGGATTGCTTTACAAGAAGAGGATATAATAGTTATAGCCCATGCGATAGTTTCAAGAGCGGAAGGAAGATTGGTAGATTTAAGGACGGTCATACCTTCTGAGTTTGCACAAACGATTTCAGATCAATGCGATAAAGACCCAAGACATGTAGAAGTGATTCTCAGTCAAGCAAAGTCAATCGTACGGATGAAAGATGGAATATTAATAGTTGAATCAAAAACACCAGCAGGATGGGTAATGGCAAACGCAGGAGTAGATCAATCTAATTCTCTTGGAGAAAACTTTGCTCTTCTTTTACCAGAGAATCCAGATCGTTCCGCAGAAACAATTAGAAAAAAAATACAAGAAGAATATGGGGTTGAAGTAGCAGTAATTATTACAGATACTTTTGGCAGAGCACTGCGTTCAGCTGCAGTTAATGTAGCTATTGGGACATCAGGGATTAAACCGATCCTAGACTTAAGAGGAGTGAAAGATCTCTTCGGCTATACATTGACTAGCACTTGCGTTGCGATCGCAGATGAACTCGCTTCAGCTGCAGAGTTAATTAGTGGACAATCAAATGAGGGGTTTCCTGTTATTGTAATTCGTGGATACAAATATCAAAAGGGAACAGAATCCGCATTGTTGCTTGCTAGGCCAAGAGAAAACGCTCTCTTTTGGTGACTGCGAAATATGATAAAAAAGATTATAACTATCATCTAAAATTCAAAAATATCCGTAAAAGTTGATATAAATGAAGGGTGACAACACCGAACTAAGAAAATGGCCTCCAGTTTCGGGTGATTGGGTACTAGGTAATCCAAACGCTCATATCGCTATTATGACTTGCGGATCATATGAGTTGCCAAGTCATCTTGTAAACTCAAATAAAGATTATGTCGCAATTGCAGGTTTTTGTGAAGTTGAGAATGAGGGTATAGCAAAAATATTACAAAATATATGCTCTAACGCATCTATTCGTGTACTAGTCGTCGCCGGCGAGAGAGTAAAAGGACATGAGCCCGGACAGAGTATTATTAGCCTCTATGAGAACGGCATTGATGATAATTTTACTATTATTGGAAGTAACGGTACCATACCCACGCTATTGCCCCGATATTTCAAAAATATAGATCCTTTCATATGGGTTTCACGCTTTCAACAGCAGATTGTGAATATTTTAGATTTGCGCAATGAAACAGATCTTAACAAAATTTCAGAAGAAATCGCTAAACTTGGAGAACAAGCATTTGAAACATTCCCCGATGAACCTCTCTTTCCTCCTGTGCAAAAGGTAAATTACGATTTTGGAACGTTGGCGAGTTCTGAATATGATATCACTGAGATTGATGTAAAGAAAACTGAAAATATGCTTTTAGGAAATCCGCTCTTTTTTTCTAATACACAGCTACTGGTCTACGATATAGGTGGCACAAAGATTGGAGGACAACGAGGAGAATACCCATGTGTCTTAGCTGGAACGATTTTTTATAAGGGTGATAAGACGGTGGAAAATTCCGATCGAGGATTATTTGACAAAAAACTAGCCGCTGATTACATTTATCAACAGGAACTAAAATCATTTGAATTTGAAATCCCATCAATGGTGCATGTCGTTGGTGAAACACCAATGGCTATTGAAAACTATCTATTGTTTGCTATAGAGCGTACAGACTCTCCGATTATAGTAGATTCCCCAGACGCTGCGACAAGGATTGCTGCAGTTCAGTTATCAAAAGATATGGGGTTCGACAACCGAATAATTTACAATTCTATCTTTGTCCAAGATGAAGCGGAAATAAAGACGCTTACCGAAATTGGAGGCGTTGAATATGCAATAATTTTACCATACGATCTCACTGTTGAAGAAAGGGTCGTAAAGACAAATGATCTCATTAATTTTGCAAAAGATGCTGTCAAGAAACCAATTTTGGATCCGGGTGTCCCTAAACTTGGTGAAGGGGGTTTTAGTGCACTCCATGCTGCATGGACCTTAAAAGATATTTACGGGTTCCCAATGGCTATTGGAATTCACAACTTACATTCAAGATTGCCAAAAAAGGAAAAAGGATTATCAGCAAAATCATTAGATTTTGGATTTAATTATGCGTTTCCATCAAATTTTGGGATAGATATTAACATGTATGGACCGATAAAAAGGGCTGATAAAATCTTTCCAATGATTGCGGCTATTGAAACTATGATCGCTGATGAACTGATTAAAATCTACGATATATCACCTAGACCTCCACATCCATATTATAAACTTGGTCTGGAAGGATGAATAGTGCTTAAATGTGCAGAAAACATTGAGGATCTCTATGGTCCGTATATCATTAGAGGAAGATCAATCGATTTAGTTTGGAGAACATATTTGTCAAAAATCATTGAACAAGGATTATCTGTAATCACAGAAGATAAACAACAGAAAACTAAGGAGACCTTATGTTGCATATCCCATTTGACTGACTGGAAAAGTGGGCGAATAGTTCCTAGAAATTATGTTGGATTATCACCAGAAATTATTAGAACACAATACCTACCACAGTATCTAAGCGGCGAAAAGGGAGATCATACATACACCTACGGTTGGTGTGTAAGAAAAAGATTTGGATTTGACCAGACCAAACTGGCAGTCGAGCAATTAAAAACTTCAAGAACAGCATTCGCGCAACTTTGGAATCCTATAGAAGATCTAAAAAGTGCTAATCCACCTTGTGTTGACATAGCACTGTATTACAATGATTTTTCAACAAAAATGCTCCACATGATTGCCTATATCCGTAGCAATGATATGGGACGTGCCCACTCTGATGATGTTGCAGGTCTCTACGAAACATTTCTCCGTTATGACGGCGCCTTTAATTTATATGGAGCCCAGAAAGCTGCAGGTACATTAACAACCATTTCAGGTTCTGCTCATATATATGATACCTCAATTCCTGAACTACAAGAAATTTTGGTTGGTTCTGTTACTTTAGCGAATGAAAATCAGCCTTTAAATACCAAAACTTTACCAGGGCCTATTTTGTTTCAATCAAGAACCTATCAAAGTTTCCTTTCAGAATTAGAAGTCAAATTCAAAAAATACTGCAGAGAAAATAATGGATCATTTGATCTCTTTTTTACTGTAAGATTTGATGATTTAGCTTCTTCTGATTTTGATTCGAGTCAAACATTAGAAAAATTAAATGACCAGATTAAAGATCCTTCGCTTGAAAGTACGATTCGAAATTATCAAGGAGTAACAGATACTGGGAATGCATCAAGTATTGATCAAATCGAGTTTATTGCAAAAAAACTTAGAAATGCACCGAGAAGTCGACGGATGGTTATTGCGCCTAATAATCCCTCCAAAAAAATCTATTCTTTGAATCCTATAATAGTTCAATTTCTTTATCGACTTGAAAAATTGTATACAATTGCATTATTCTCCAATTACAGCCTTATAGATATTCCTAAGGCAGTAATTATGGTTAGAAATCTCCAAAATGAAGTCCTCAAAGGCACAGATATCGCTGCTGGACCTATAGTGTTTCTATTTATGCCTGGTACCCATAAAACCAAGCATTTCTCTCTTTCGTGAATTATATGCATTCTGAAAAAGAATTTTTGATGAATGACATCTATTTGGTGTCATCCTTTGAGAAACAAAATCTTAAGCTCATTTTCGTGGAATTTAGCCTTTTCGATCTCCTTGTCCCGAATAATTGTGGGGAGATATAAAACACGCTTGTATTTGCCTACACGAATAACCAGTGTGTTACGATCGTGCTCGATTGATAATTCACCTTTTTCGCTGAAAGGCAGTTTTATAACCAGTTCATAGTTTCCATTGTCTTGTTGCACAAGTTGAAACGGTCTTTCTGTAGTTAGAGTTTCAGTCGGATCTTTATCATGATAGAGCGCATCTGCCACTTTTCCAAGAAGCGTGGTACCTATGATTTCTTCCTGGAACAGTGGAACTGGAAGAATTGGAAGTGGATCAAATGCTTCATCGATCTGATTCATATAATCGGCTTGCTGTTGTTTCCAGCGCACAAAAAATGGATCACTAACCTCCTCTGGAAGTAATCTATTGACTACAACTCCGTCAACGAGAAAACCAAACAAGTTCATAAAGGTTAATGTGCGCATCGATTCTAGTAATACCATTTTTTCTGGATTAACCACCAACTTAACCGTTGTGACCGATGGATCTACAAGCAGTTCTCGAACTTCCATTGCTTCTTCAATCAAAGAATCTGTAACTTTTTGCACATCTGCACCAGGTAATGAGACTGGTAAAAGCATCCGAAGTGGCTTTAATTCCTCAAGTATTATTTTTTCGAGCTCCACCAGATTTCGACCAAGTGAACCGATGACCTCTGGAAAACTCATTAAACGAAGTGTATGTCCTGTAGGCGCCGTATCCAATACTATAACATCGTACTCGTTTATGTACTGACGGATAGTTAAAAGACTAAATAACTCATCCATTCCAGGAATTACTACCATCTCACTCGCTAAAGCTTGGTCAAACCCTCTCGCAGTAAATAATTGTGTAAGATACTTGAGTACAATCTCCCATTTTTCCTCCATCAGGCGCTGGGAATCAATTTCCAGACCATATAAATTCTCGCTTATCTTTTTCGGGGAGTGACCACCTAAATTAATACCTATTGCGTCACTTAAACTATGAGCTGGATCTGTGCTGAGCATTAAAGTTTTTTTTCCATTCTCTGCACACCGTAAACCTGTAGCTGCCGACACAGTTGTCTTTCCGGTGCCACCTTTTCCTGTAAACACTAAAATTCGCATTTAATAACTTCCTCTTTCATCGCAAGTAGTTCAACTCAACTATCCATTGAATCATAAAAAATTACTGAAAATTGAATAAAAACGAGTCAAATTGTGACGATTAGTGTTTTATTCAACACTTATCTCAAAAGATTTCGAATTGTCGCCAGAATTCTTTTTTGGGTTACTTAGAGTATTGTTGACAGCCTCTAACTCACTTTCTAGAATTTTTTTATACTGCATGAGCACCTCTACAAGCTGATCTGGCTTTACAATTTGAATTAACCATTCTCTTAATTGTTTACCTCTATCTTCCATAAGCTGTATAACATCTTTTAGTCTGTTTTCTACATATGTTTGGTAAGGGCTAAAATATTCGTCGATAAAACTAACAAATTTGCCTAGTAGGTCGATTTCTTGATCAAAACGTTCTGCAATAATCTTTAGAACACCTTTTCCCTTGTCCGTTAATTGATACATCTTTTTTGTGCCACCCTCTCCACTTTCAGTGATATTCTGAATTAACTTATCATTTTCTAATCTGGAGAGTGTAGGATATATTGTGCCGCTTTTTGGCTCCCATGCGCCACCAAACTTCCCTTTTAGATCTTGTATAATATCTGAACCTGCCATCGGCTTTTCTTGTAGCAGCACTAATATTAAAAATTCAACTGGGCTCACTTTTCGTTCAAGTACATTTCTGAAAAGCCCTCTACCTAATCCTCGACCAAGCCAAAACATGTTACTCTTCCTCTTTTTAATAAATGTAGAGTTATCAAAATCAACGGGTTAAATTACCTTAAAAAGACTTTTGGTTATAAAAAATACTCTTTCAGTATTTATAAATACCATGTCGAAAAAATAAAAGAAAATCAAAAGAAAGAAAGACTTACAACATTTCCTTTGCCAGAACATGAAAAGAATCTATAAAATCAATGAAGAAAAGAATTTGAATGTTCAGGCAAATCGCACCACAGAGTATTCCTTTTTATTATTGACGCATCCTTCTATTTGTCGAAGAGTCTAATTTCGAAAAATATACGTTTTCAAAAAGAATCAAATCCAAGTTCTGCCCCCGCCAAGATACCCGCGTTACACAGAGGGGAGGGGGAGGGAGCTCCAGAGCCTAAAAGAAAAGTAGTATTCAATTCGGCTCTGAAGCGTTATTTGTCAAATAGTCGTTATGCTTTTTAAAAATTTCGATCAATGTATATTGAGGTTTCTAGTTCAGAAAAAATTAAAGTGGATTTTGTAATATTCTGGTTAACGAATATTACTTTACGACATAAAGATAGGATTTCTTGCTTGCTTACGGGAACTGGTCACTTCTTCGTTGATCCAGCTTGATATTTCGCGGTTTCAAAATATGACAGTTGTATAAATTACAATTTGTAATCTAACAGAACAGCTAATCAAGTTTTGAATTCTTAATTCTCTTGCCCCGCTGACACGACGTATGCGACAAACGATCACTTTTTATGATGTTTCCCAAAAAAATTGATAGAAATGTCTTGAATGATCTCCTGTGATTTTTGTATAGACTGAGTTGTATCAATAACTGAGTATTCTTCTTCTTTCGCCCTTTCAAGGAAATTATCACGTACTTTGCTAAGAAACTCTCTATTTTCAAATGATTCTAGTTTTTCTCTTCTATTTAGGCGCGCCATAGCATCCTTTGGACTTATATCAAGGATAAAAGTAATGTCGGGCCAAACTATGCCTTTGTTAATAGCCTTGATCCACTCTCTTGTTAATTCTTGCGCGGATTGATATGCTAATGAAGATTCAATATATCGAGTTGTAATTACGATTTGTCCTTGTTTAAGGGCGGGCTCTATAACTTCCTTCACATGTTGTATTCTATCTGCAGCAAATAATAGTGCAAACATCTCAGGCTGCTTAATTTCGAACTTGTCTTGCAATGCTTCTTTTATTAAGCGGCCAACGGCACCCTTAGTAGGTTCTCTAGTAAGAATTACACTAAATCCTTGTTCAACCAAAAACTCATATAGAAGTCTACTATGAGTAGACGTTCCAGAACCGTCGATTCCTTCAAATGCGATCAGAAAACCTCTCTGATTTGATTGTGGGTTCGTCATGTGTTCACCTATAAAAGAAATTATAAGATTTCAGAGAATATGGTGCTCCGGCCGGGATTTTCAGGGTAGACAGACGTCAAGTCCCATTCGAACCCGGGTTTTGGGCGTGCTGTAATCAATGATATTTGATGAATACACGGTTCCCCCGATTGATCGGTTGATCGAATGTCCAGGGGTTTCTCCCAATTCTGCACAGAGTACAAAGAAGAGTCGAGAGCCCCAGATGCTTTCGACTTAGAATTTGTTTATTTAGAACCGTTTATGCCTTCTAAATGGCCGGACTACACCACCGGAGCATATTTTATTTATTACTCATTTCTTGCCTAAGCAGTATAGTGCTAATTTACTCTTTCAGATGCTTTAAATAACTTATGTTTCCCAGAGAGTTGAGTGATTTCTCAAATATTATGCTTCCCTAATCTACAAGTAAGCTGGTAGATAAAAAAGAACAAAGCTAATGATCATTAGGATAATAGCAAGTACTATTGCAATTATGAGGAATTTCTTATCGGATCCAAAAATTATGGGAATTGGGCCAATAAGGACTACGCCTCCTCCGCCAACTTTAGTTTTCGTTTTCTTTCGCCTTTCTTCGTCGTCTTTTTCAGGTTCTTCTCTCTTTTCCTTGATAATGTTCCAAAAAACCTCAAGAAATATGAAGATGCTGCCGATAATGATTAAAATTATTCCAAGAGGTATTAAAAAGTTCCACTGCATAATTTCACCAAAGTATCAAGAAATCTCAATCTCATAATTCGTGATTGCCACCATGTATTATAGGCAAAATTGTTATGATATCATTATTTGAAAGTTTAGTATGTTCATCTTCAAAAAGTGAAATGTCTGCATCGTTCAGTAATATGAATAATGAGGGGTAAAGCTCTGAAAGAGACTGATTGAACTTTTCTTTGAATTGTTGGTCAAAATCATTTGAGAGTGAATCCAAAAGATCTTGTATTGTAGAATCATCTGGCAAATTTATCTGAAATGGGTTTCCCATGATCTCTTTTAGTGAACCCATTACCCTAATCCGTACATTGATTCCCATGGTTTCTCACTCTCATTGTCTATGAATTTAGTCTTAGAATTAAAACTTTTCGTCAGAAAAGCATTCTTTTAACATTTGCATGAGAGGCTCTTCACCTTATTTTCACCTTATTCTGGTTTCAAAGACACGTTCTTTTTAAAATGTTTAAGAAAAGTAAGTATATTCTCAAAAGAACGGAATATATCCCATAATTTTTTAAAAGGAGTCCATCAAAGTATATTTCAAATTTTAATTTTGTCGAATTAAGTTATGATTTCAAACAATGTGAGGGAAAATTATGGCCGCAACCGATTTACCCTTGGCTCCTTTAGAAAGGTTAGTGCGTAGAGCAAAAGCAGATAGAGTAAGCATGACTGCTGCAGAAGCTTTGCGAGACGTTTTGAATGAAATTGGTCTTGAAATCAGTTCTCGTGCTGTAGAGCTTGCAACTCATGCAGGAAGAAAGACGGTTACAGGTGAGGACATTCGATTGGCATATAATCAATGGAAGAAACGCTGGTAAACCTGTAGAGTTAGTATGCCCATCAGAATCTCTTATCTTTTTTTCAATGTAGTGATCAAATTATTACTCAAAGATAATTTCGAAAAAGACTGTTGCTTTTTGGCTGGAATAATTTGGAGGGCGAAATCCCTTTATATTATACTCTATTGAAAGGAATTAAATTCAATAAATTAACTTCTTGACTAACTACTTCGAAAACAAAGTGAGTTGAATGCAAGTAGACATATATCAGCCCGTTACAGTTTTTTCCCTCTTTACATTTTCCTTGCTTTTTTACGTAGTGATGATCGCTATGGGAGGACTTGTTTTATGGTTTTTTTCTCATTTTGAAAGCCGTATTCAGCGCTTTGATCTGATTGAAAAAATGGTACTTTGTGTAGCTATAAGTTCGACGTTTATACCTCTGATGGTCTTTGTTTTAACGCCTTTCTCTGGGTTCAATTATCTCACAACAATTTGCATTATGCTTTTTATTCTCGCAATAGCAGGATTCATTGCTTTAAAAAACAAACACAAACTGAAGGAGTATATAGTTGAACTTAGGTCAATTCCTCCAATAATCGTAATTACTCTCGCAGTTTCGTTTGGTATTCGATTGTTTCCAACTCTAGGATTATATGTTTACCCCGGCAACGATGCAAAATTTCATACGCTTTACGCCTATTTAATTATCAGAAATCGAGGATACCCAGTCACATTCGCTCCATTTTATCCAGTGGCAGTAACTTATAATTTAGGACTACATGCAGTAGCAGTCTTCTTTTTCTACCTTTTACCTTTTCCAATTGAACAAATCCTCATGTTACTTACAAATACCTACAATTTCTTATTTCCTATTTCTATGTACTCCTTAGGAAGCAAACTTTTTGATGATAAAAGAATTGCCGCAAATATGTGTTTCTTAAGCGGTGTGGTTACTCATGTCCCCATGATTTTTTTTAATTGGGGTGGAAATAGTTACATCTTCGGATTTTTCTTGATTCCTCTGTTTATTTCGGTTGCTGTACAAATGATAAAAGAAAATAAATTCTCTCTAGTATTATCTATACTTTTAGTAATACTTACAGTTGGTCTCATTTACGCACATTATCTGCCATTCTTTATAGCGATCTGTGGGTTGGTTTCAGTAAATTTTTCACATTTTTTTAAAAGAAATGTTAAATCATTTCTGAACGCTCTTCTTTCTGTCTTTTTTGGCTTATTGATATCATTTCCTCGAATATTGCTAAGTATTTCTGCTACTGAGGGCAGAGAAAGTTTTTTTATTGAAACAATGATTAAATGGTGGGCAAAGACACAAATTTTTGATCTCAGGTATTTTACATCACTTTCTGGGCTTGAAAAGGTCTTTGTAAGGTTGGTTATAAAAGATTTCGGTGGGAGTATTCCGCTTATAGCATTTATAGGATTACTCTTCTTCTTATCAAGATTCAACAGAACCAATTCAAAAAATAATTCCATAATCAGTATATTCGTATGGAGTGCCATATTATTTCTTATTACAGCAAATGGACCGATAGGTCTTTATTTCTTAGAATTTCCATACTGGTACATATTTGATCCAACGTATATCAGACCTGGTTTAACTTTGCCTCTAGTATCAATGGCTGGATTTGGATTCACTAATCTATCAAACTGGGCTGGTTCAATTGGAGATCTTAAATATTTCAAAAAACTTACTCCAACGCAAATATTTCAAAAGGTTTTTTTTGTATTTATTTTAATTGCCGTTACTATTGAGTCCCTTTTGCTTTTTAATTACATGGTGGGGAATTACGAGGACTCAGCAGTAACAACGGCAGACTATCAAGCCTTTATATGGATTCAAAACAATACCGATGAAAACGCAACATTTTTTGTTACATCAGCAGATGCTGGAGAATGGATTGTAGCTATCGCGCATCGAAGGACTTATTCAATGGCTAAAAGTAACGGGGACAATTTGGTTTCTGAAGAATATGTAACAAAAGTTAATCAATTGAAGCAGCGATTAAAGGAAAACCCTGAGTCTGAAGAGACATTTTCACTTCTCAAATACTTCAGTATTGATTATATCTACATCGGAAAGAAAGCAATCTATGATTTCCAGCGATTAGATCCTAATTTATTCTTAGGCAGCAGAAATTATGAGCCAGTTTATTCTGATGGAGATATTTGGATTTTTAAAATCATTTATGGGTAAAACCATATGAAATATTGATTGACGAAAATATCTCATAATAATGATTCTTATGAATAAATTACATTCTAAAGAAAAATCCAAAATAAGAGTAGAAATCTGGGATTTGATGGAAAAACGTGGAATTGCCAGGTTTCCAAGACCTGTTTTTAATAGGATCCCCAATTTTGTTGGTTCTGAGGATGCTGCACAACGTCTTGTAGAAATAAAGGAATACAAAAATGCGCAAACAATATTTTGTAATCCTGATTCCCCTCAAAGACCTGTTAGAGAACACATCTTAAGAGATGGGAAAATTCTGATAATGGCACCACCCCGATTAAAGGAAAAAGGGTTTTTAGTTTTAAGTAAAAAGACAGTTCGCACCGACAAGATCAGAAGGGCGTCTACAATAAAGGGTGCATTTCAATTTGGGAGTATTGTAAAGCCAAATAAAATCGAAAAAATAGATCTAAAGATAGCGGGATCTGTAGCTGTTGATATAAAAGGTGGCCGTGTCGGAAAAGGCGGTGGGTATTCAGATTTAGAGTTTGGCATTTTGACAGCATATGATTTGATTGACAAAACTACGCGGGTGTTGACTACAGTCCATGAAGTGCAACTAGTTGAAAATATACCTATGACTGAGCATGATGTTTCACTAGACATTGTTATAACACCAAATAGCGTTATTTATACAAACACTACCTATCAGAAACCTCAAGGAATATTGTGGGAGTTACTATCAGATTTAAGAATTAGTTCAATTCCAATGTTAGAAGAATTAAAAAGTCGATTATAACTGAGGTCTTCGTCTTGAGTGCAAAATTAGTTCCAGAGCTTCTTAAAATAATGAAAACCAAAAAACAAATTCGGAATATTGGAATTATTGCACATATCGATCACGGAAAAACAACACTTGCAGATTCATTTCTGGCGAATTCAGGCTTATTATCTCCGTCAATAGTTGGCAAAGCCCGTGCGCTGGATTATCTAGATGAAGAACAATTGAGAGGAATCACGATTAAGAGTGCAACAATATCCTTACTCCATTCTAAAGATGAAAAAGAATTTGTTATCAATTTGGTAGACACGCCGGGACATGTAGACTTTTCTGGAAAAGTGAATCGTGCTCTTAGGGCTATTGATGGAGCAATTGTGGTTGTTGATGCAGTTGAAGAGGTAATGGTACAAACAGAGACCGTGACAAGACAGGCGCTACAGGAACGTGTAAAGCCTGTTTTGTTTATCAACAAAGTTGATCGGCTGATTAATGAAATAAAATTAACTCCCGAAGAAATACAGGAGAAATTAAAGCGTATTGTCCAAGAGTTCAACACCTTAATTGAATTATATGCGGAAGAAGAGTACAAGGACAACTGGAAGGTAAATGTTGCTAGTGGAACAGTAGTTTTTGGCTCTGCTCTCCATCGTTGGGCTCTTTCAAGTGCTATTACTATGAAAAAAGGAGTAAAGTTCGCTCAAATTTTAGAAGGATACAAAGAAAACAAAATAGAGGAGTTAGCTGAAACGATACCTGTTCAAGAGGCAGTCTTAGATATGGTGATTGATCATTTACCGAATCCAAAGCAAGCACAATCTTATAGAATCCCACGTATATGGCAAGGTGATTTAACTAGCAACGCAGGCATATCAATGCTTAACTGTGATGAGAACGGACCTTTAGTGATTTGTGTTCATAAAATTATACAAGATCCTCATGCAGGAAGAATCGCTACGGGAAGAATTTTTTCCGGTACAGTTCATGTAGGCGATCGTGTACATCCAATTTTGGCAAACGAAAACAATCGAATAACACAAGTAAGTATGTTTATGGGAGCGCAAAGAAAAATTGTAGAAGAACTAAGGGCGGGTAACATTGTTGCACTTGCAGGAGTAGGGAATGTAAGAACTGGTGAAACAATTACAAATCAAGATTATATTGATCAGATTACACCTTTTGAAGGCATCTCTTATGTTTCTGAACCTGTTATGACCGTAGCAATAGAACCCACACTGACTAGACAACTCCCGGACTTAGCAGAGATCATTGAAAGACTGGCGATTCAGGATCCTAATTTGGTTAGTACTGTTAATCAAGAAACAGGCGAGGTGCTTCTTTCAGGGATTGGAGAACTTCACCTTGAAATTGCTGTAAAAGATATCGAAAAAGAAGGCGTTAAGGTGATTACTTCAAAACCTCTCATAGTATATCGCGAAACAATATCCCAAAGCACTCCTGTCTTAGCAAATAGTGATGAAAATGGATTCAATAGCATTCAATTGGTCGCAGAGCCCTTAGACGAAAAAAGTATTAGTTTAATAGCAGATAAGGAGATAACAGAAAAAACAGATCAAAGAAGAATAATTAAAACCCTTATTGAGAAAGCCAAATGGCCTAAAAATGAGGCACGCTCAATACTCTATTTGGACAATTTTGCAAACATTTTAGTTAACGAAACCTCAAGAGTTCCTTTTTTTTCGGAAGCTAAGGATATTATCATTGCAAGTTTTAAACAAGCTATGCAAGCAGGCCCCTTAGCACAAGAGCATATACGGGGCGTCAAAGTAACGATTAAAGAGTTAGAACTTAGTTTAACCGCTGAACATCGTAGCCCTTCAAATATTGTCCCAATGATGACATATGCAATTTTTAATGTAATTTTAAAGGGTAATCCTGTCTTATTGGAGCCGCTTTACAAAATTCAGGTAAGAATTCCATCTGAATTCATCGGAAAGGTTACAAGTGTGCTGAACAGAAGAAGAGGTAAAATATCTGATAGTTCTCAAAAGGGTCATATTGTAACAATCACTGGCACAATTCCAGTAGCAACAACATTAAACCTAACAACTGAATTACGTGCTGAAACTTCCGGATATGCGTTTTTTCAAACAGTTTTCTTGAATCAGTGGAGTCCCTTAAGCCCGAAAGTTTCACAGGAAGTTATTCACGAGATACGTTCACGTAGAGGATTACGAGGTTTGCCCAATATTGATTAAAAACAACTATTGACTTTTGGATTGAAATAATTCCGTAGGATCTAATTTTACCTCATTTATGAGCGAACCACACTACCAATTCAGATCCAATTTGATCCACACGTCCAAATCCTACTCTTTCAAATTGGATGATATCGCCTATTTTAAGGGTTCTTGTAGCAGGCTCACTAAATCCATTTCTTACGGATCCGTCTGACATCAACAATCTTGTTTTCACTAAATCTCTAGAGATAGGTAGCCAATGAATTATTTTCTTTTTCTTTTTCAATACAATTTCAACTTCCCGACTGTGAAAGACTGCTTGAAGACTATCAACTTTTTCGACTACGATGTTAAATAAATCCTTTAACCTGACTAGTTCTTGTTCAATAAATCGTTGTGCATCAGTCTTAGCAACATAAAGATTTGCTTTATTTTTCACTACAAATACTTTGAGTTCTCTGTTTCCTCTTTCTGGAAATTCGGGATGCAGAGGTATCTGAGCTATTTTAGTTAATTGAGGTACTTTTTCAATTACTAGTTCAACAGGATCTTCCACAAAGAAGTACCGATTCGCAATAGGATCAATTAATTTCCTATTGAAAGAGTCCAATGTCTCCATGCCGATACGAATGTCCGTTTTGCTCAGACCGCTTGCAATAGCTAACTCTTTAAAAGCTTCTGGCTGGAACCCTCGGCGAAGAAATGCTCGAATCGTTGGCAAACGTATGTCATCCCACCCCGAAATTTTCCCTTCTTTTAGCCACTGTCGGATTTGCCGCTTGTGGATCTTTCCCCAAGGATCTGGCAGGTAGACCATACCGAACTGCGTTGATTCTGGTGGTGTCCAACCGAATGATGCATAGATTTCAGCTTGAATGCTCGCATTATGCTGGTGCTCTTTAGCTCTGAAAACATGGCTTATGTTGGAATAGTGATCTTCAATAGTACACGCATAATTATATAGTGGATAAACTCTATACTTAGTGCTAGTCCGTGGGTGTGGTGTATCAATTATTCTCAGAAGGGGTGGGTCGCGCAAAACAGGATTTTTGTGATCCATAAGTGTTTTTAATCGAACAACAGCGTCTCCCTCAGCGAAGAAGCCGTCAAGCATTTTCGTCCATCTTTCGAGATTTTCACCTCTACTCAGCGATCTATGAGGACAATTTCGCCTTTCCATTTTGTACTTTTTAAACTCCTCTTGCGTACACGTATCTACATACGCCTTTCCATCTTTAATTAAGTCTGCTGCTTTTTCGAGATAAAGATCAAAATGATCAGATTCATATACAATCTCGTCCCATTGAATTTCAACTGCTTTTAAATCCTCTAAGATCCAGTTATAGAATTTTTGATCAACACGCTTGGGGTCAGTATCTTCAAATCGCAAAACAAACTTACCATCGTACATCTTAGCATAAAGATAACTAAGTGAAAGCGCTCTTAATAGATGGCTAATATGTAATGCACCACTTGGTGCTGGAGCAAATCGTGTAGCTATTTGCTCATATTTATCAACATTAGGTAATGGCGGAAGTTTACCTTCCTCTTTTTTTTCTTCTTTAACTTCAAGGAGTTCTGGAAAGTCTCTCTCTACTTCTCTTATTTGATCGTCTAGTGAAAGATTGTTTATATCTGTAATTACGAACATGAAGACGTCCTCGATCTCCTTATGTTCTTTTGTCAATTCTGGGTGTTCTGAGAATAGAGTTGACATCGCGGGTCTGAGTTGTGCATGTCCCTCATGTTTTATTGCATTAAGGAGAATATATTTTCTAGCTAGTTTCTGATAGTCCATTATAATTCCTTCTAAAACTTGTTTATTTTTAGCGTAGTCTAATTGCAGTTTCTTGGGTGGCTACCAGTTGACGTTTTTGTTAACAAATGTATCGTTTTGTCGACATATATTTTATAGTGGAGACTGATGAGTTGAGTTCACAGCATACTGCTAACAGCAACGCTGCCTTTTTATAACCGCTTCCTAGAGTAAATATGCCAGTAACTGAATGGCCTCACACACCATTCCCATCATCCTAGGGGAATGTTCACAACCATGACCTCTCTGACGCAAGCCTATCCACTGAAACTCCTACAGGATACCATCTTACGCCACCAACTTGACTTGTTACTTGATTTGGCTAGCGATGTGGGGCAAAAGGGGAGAAGGTCAGCGATCCAAGAGCTCGTCAAATTATAAAAAGCGGTAGGTTCTTTTACTGTGGCGCGTGTAGTTATTTGGCAGACCGCTATTATATTGCCTCTCTTAACATCTATCGTGTGTATCAAGAACTGCAGAAAAAAACCTATAGTTTAAAACACTCAAGGCCTGTTCCCTATATGGCGCCAGGTAATCCGCTCAACCGTCCTAGCGGGGACTCCACTTCATTGATCGTGGGTGGATAGACATTCTATAAGAGATGTCTATTATGAAAGGAACGGTCGGTCTTATATTCTAATGAATATAAAAGCCAACCTTATTAATTTGTACATAATCTAAGTCGTTAACTGTTGTATATGAGCTACCTCGTGCGAAAGCATTGAGGCTTCCTGCTTCTACGACAGACTCGATCCCCTGGCGGGTTACGGAGGTCTTATCTCCACAGGCTTAACATCCCTACGCTCCGTAGGTACTACTACGATGTTAATGCAATCAGAGTATGCACCTTGTCTCAAATGTGCGTATTATCCCTCCAATTGCCTTTGATATCTTCGTAACACCACCTATATAATATTAGGGAGCCCCCTCTATAAGTGATGAAAGTGAACCCATACTCACTATCGCAATTCATCACCACGCTGAAGCGGTGGTGCATTCTTGCTTAGCGACTCGTAAAATTCTTAGATATCTAAAGAAGTAAGAGAAACAAAAAGAGGTTTGAAAATGTTTTGGTATTGGGAACTTGTTATTGGTATCTTAACAATAGCCTTAATGACTTTTATAGAGATCAAGAGTCAAAAGATTGACAATGGAAAAAACATAAAGTGGATCAAAGAGCGTTTCACTTGGATCTTAACATTGTTACTATTCGGATTGGCTATTTGTTTTACTGCAACAATCCTTTTAACAGAAACGTATGCAAACAGCGGTAAAAATGTTCCTGTCCCTGTTATTCTACAGTTGCTTCAATTTTCATCATGGGATGCTGTTCATTCATTTCTGACCGATAATTTTCTTGGCCTTTTTTGTATATTTGTAATCCCAATGTTATTTTTTAGAGAAGTTGGCTTATGGAAAAGTATACAGATTGCTCTTTTAACTACCTCAATAGCATATTTTATACCCGTGATTACTGAACACTATTGGTTTTTTATTCATGATTTGATGGGTTTTAGAGAATTTGGGGACTTGTATGAAAATGGTGCTCCTGCTTGGTTTTCAAATCGGATAATAGCTGGAATTTCGATAATCATAGCATTTTTCATATCACGAGCTCAACTTCCCGAGCAAGAAAGGTTGTTCAATTTCCATTTTTTTAAAAGAAAATTGGACTATTTGAAGTCAGTCTACAAAAATCTAAAATAACATGATTCTTCATATGCATCTAGAGATTGAAAATGATAGAAACGCAGAACCTCACTAAAAAGTTTGGAGATCAAACGGCGGTAAAGGAAATAAATTTATCCGTTCCTGAGGCATCAATTTATGGGTTCTTAGGTCAGAATGGAGCTGGCAAAACCACAACGATACGCATGCTTACAGGACTGATAAGACCCACAAGTGGTTTTGGTGCGATTTCGGGATTTGATATTGTAAAAGAATCTCTGTCAATCAGACGCATAACTGGAGTATTGCCCGAGGAGTTCAAGTTTTATCCTTCTCTTTCTGTTTTTCGGGCTCTTATGTATATAGGACGGTTGGATGGAATCAAAGAAAATTTGGAAGATAGTGTTTTGGAGGTAATAAAACTAACAGATTTATCAAAGTACAAACTCTCAAAAGTAGGTACTCTTTCAAGGGGACTAAATAGGCGATTTGGTTTGGCACAATCCTTACTAAAAAGTCCTAAAGTCCTAATATTAGACGAGGCGACTTCAGGTCTTGACCCAATCGCCAGAAGAGAGACTCACACATTATTAAAAACGTTAAATAAGGAAAAGGGCGTAACGGTCTTTTTTAGCACTCATATTTTGAGTGACGTTATTGAGTTGTGCGATAGATTCGGTGTATTACGAGACGGAATTCTTGTAATAGAAGAAAACATGGATAATCTCGCAACAAAAGAAGAAACTAAACTTGAAGAAATGTTGCTAGATTATATGGGCGGATCTAGCTGAATAATGCATGAATTGAAAATAAGGAGTATGAAACGCACTATGACGACATTTACAGTCATACGCACAGAATTTCAATTATACGCACAGAAAATCAGGTTTTTCCTTATTATTAGCTTCGTTGTGGCAATAACATCACTTGCTGGCATTATAGTAGAAATTGATGATCCCTTAAGACTTTTTATGCCTCAAGCCCTTGCTTATTATCTAGGTATTTTCATCGGACTGAGTGTGATTTCAGAAGATTATGAAAATAAAACATTGACGGCACTCGTTTTGAGAGCAATTCCTCGTCGCACCATAATTATTGGAAAGTCAGTATCATTAGTTTTAATCTATACTATGATAACTATAATTTCTCTTATAGTTGCAGACATCATTTTTTTAGCTCTTAGCGGAAACCATTACAACGTAGTCCTACTTTTCAGGGCATTTGCTTCGAGTGTTCTTACTGCATTCATCATGATTTCTTTGACAGTTCTTGTTTCAAGTTATTTTCTCAAAATGGTTCCAACGGCAGTTGCATCCTTTGTGATCTTTCTCCTATTAATCTTGCTCTCTATTGGCGCCACATTTGCGCCAATTGTAGCATATTCTAGTCCCTTCTTCTATGTTACTGATTTAGGGACACCAATCCCGATGACCCCCCAAGAAATAATCATTTCAATTATTGGAGCATTGATCTATGCTGTAATCTTCTTAGGACTCGCAATACTATTTTTCGAAAAAAGAGAATTAGAAAATCTTTGAAATTAATCCTTTCTCCCAAAAAAAACCCTATTTTGGCTCTTCAAACAAACTTCGGGCAATTATCTTTAAAATATCTATTTTCTTAATGTTAAGAGGCGATCTTATTGTATGATGTAGCAATCATCGGTGGAGGAATCGCAGGACTCACTGCAGCAACCCTTCTAAGTAAAAAGGGCTTTAATGTAGTCGTTCTTGAAAAGAGTACTAACTTAGGTGCTCATAATAAACTTCAAATGCAAGGTTTTCCAGCATTTGAAATTCCTACCCTTCCTATTCGTGTACCTTTGAAATATAAAGTTAAGAAAGCCCTTTTATGGACTCCAAGTCAGTCCGTAATTCCTTTTCACTTCGAAAAACCAATTTTATATTTACATTATCGAGGAGCAGAGCATTCAGTTGATACATTCCTGTATAAATTAGCTCTTAAGGCAGGTGCTAGCATAATAACAGCTTCAGAGGTTCGAAAACTAGGCTTTGGCAAAACAATAAATGAAATTACGACTTCTGGTGGTGCGAAGTATAAAGCTCGTTGTATACTCGCTGCAGATGGGGCTAGTAGTCGCACAAGAAGAATACTTAGAGTCGATGTGCTTGAGCCAAAGGGGATCGGTTATGGGGCGGTGATGGAAAACATCGATATAGAGCCAATGGAGATCCATGGAGCCTTTTCCCAGAAAATCGCTCCCATGGGTTATAGTTATATTATAGGGCATTCGGATGAAACTGCGACTGTTGCAGTTTCAGCACGTCCAAACTATTTGGAATTGAAGTTAGGAGAATATTTTAAAAGGACATTAAAGTTCTTTCGACCAATCATAAAAAACGGTAAGAAGATTAACATATTTTCTGGGATTGTAACTTGTGGTAATGGAACTCAGACTCTTGTTCACAAAAATATTTTATTTATTGGCGAGGCAGGAGGGTTTCAAGACCCTACCTTGGGTTTTGGCATGGCGCCGTCTATGAGGTCTGCTGAAATTGCTGTAAAACTTATAGCGGATGCTTTAGCTACTGCGGATGACAGAACTATATATTTAAAGAAGCTAGAACAGTACGATAAACTTGCTAAAATGAATTTAACAAAAAAAGAAATCAAATGGAAGTGGATTATGCGAAAAGAAATACTAGAAAAGATCTCAGATTACCAACTAGATTCGCTTTTGCAAATGCTTCATGGAAAAGATAAACTAATAGAAAAAGCATTAACTTTAGGGCTCAAACAACTTTGGCCTTTTCTAATAACTACATTTTTCCTTCGGCCTTTTCTATTTGGTCATCTTATTAAATCAATGAAATCATTAGTCCACTTTAAAAAAAACACACTCATAAACACAGAAATGACCAACTTCTAATAATTTCTAGGTTGTTTCAGCAGAATTTCTGTTACAGCACATTGTTTGCATCTATAATTGTTATCCAAGCATATTCTCGCAACTTTGGAGCGATTCGAAGCAAAAAATTGTCGATATCGTCCAATATCTTTTGTAACGTTTCGTATAAAGCGGGCCATCTATAATGGAAGAAATAGGAAGCGCCTGAAAATAAAGCTAATTCTCTGTGACGGACATATCTGAAACAAGAATTAAAGGCATCGAGAGTTCGTGACAAGTTTAAAGGTTTTTCTGTAGGGCTTCTATCATAAGGATCCAGAATAGTTCTATTAATATTTGCCAATGGATTTTTATCGAGAGGCTCAATGAAAATCGCTCTTCCTGATGGAACAAGGCAAGATTTAATTTTCTTAATGCTTTCTTCTAAAGAATAGGTAGTTAGATGGTGTAGTACTGAACGACAAAGCACTATATCAAATTTTCCGGGTAATTGGTCTACATCAATGTTTGCAACGAGAAAATTTGTTTTATCTGAAACCTCCATTTCTTCAGAGAGAATCTTAGCCTTTTGTATTGAAATAGGTGAAATATCGACACCCATTACCTTGTATCCCATTTTTGCAAGAAGTATGCTATCAAATCCCAAACCACATCCAATGTCTAAAAGAGTCTTTCCGGTTAGCAAAGGTTTGATATACTTCCATGTGATTTCCTTAAGTCTTTTTGAGACCCCTAGTTTAAGTTCATCTTTATTAAATCTTTCGGCCACCGAATCTTGATACGCTCTTTCAGTCTCAGCGATTTTGCTAGTCATTTATCTACTCACTACAATGACGCTATGAATTAGTTTTTTTAACTTATTAAGCGGATACTGATATGAGTAACTTGTTAGGCCTTAAATATATTTTAGATAACTATAAAGTCTCTGGAAAGCTATTGAAGAAAAAACTCAACCCTAATAAGTGATTAAAAGTTAATAATAGGCACCGAAAGAATCTTAAAGGCAAGGATAGTTACAGCATAGAAGCCGTTTTAAGTGAAGTATTACAGAATTTGACTAACTATTTCATTTTATATGACAAATAACGAGGATTACTATGCTTGAACTCATTCTAATCGGCGAAATCGCAGTTGCTTTCTTGCTAACTCTTATAATCACGCCTTATATAAACAAATTCTTAATTAGTAGAGGATATACCAGTAGAGACGTACATAAAAATGAACCAACAGAGGTACCGACTTTTGGGGGGATTGCTCCAGTTATAGCAATTTTTGCAAGCCTTCTTATTCCCATTTTCTTTTTCGATCTACTAAATATCCTCCAATTAATTGCTATTTTGTTTACAATTTCCTTGATTACGTTGATTGGCATTTTCGATGATTTAAAAACAATTCCGCAACTGCAAAAAACAATTTTTTGTGCCGCTGCAAGTATTCCGCTCTACTTTGTACTCCATGACACAAAATTAACATTACCCTTTCTAGGAACCTTGGATATAGGCTGGTTTTTCCTCATTCTTATCGCATTCACTGTAGTAGTCTCTTCTAATTTAACTAACATGCTTGCTGGATTCAATGGTCTTGAGGCTGGCCTTGGAATCATCACATCAGCAGCACTAGCCATAATTCTCACAATATCAGGACGAATATCGTTTCTAACGCTCTTGATTCCATTCACTGGTGCATTAATTGGCTTCATTTTTTATAATTGGTACCCTAGCAAGACTTTTCCTGGAGATACCCTTACATTAACGATAGGAACCGTTTTAGCGTGCGTTGCCCTTGTTTCTCAACTTACTTTCTACCTTGTTATCTTGTTTATTCCCTATATCATCGATTTTTTAATGAAAGCCACAGTCAAATTTCAAGGTCGCAAACTGTATGGCGATACAAAAATCAGAGCCGATGGAACTCTTAAACCACCAAAATATCCTGCAGTAGCTCATGCCATCCTTAAATTCACCCCAATGACTGAAAAACAGTTAGTAAAAGCGCTCATTATAATAGAAATAGTATTTGCTCTCATTGCAATAAGTCTAGCATTACTTAGTTTTGTATTTTCTTAAATCTAAGAAATCTCTTTTATTTATGTAATTTAAACTGATTTGAGAAATAAGTGACTCGGAGGTTACAAATTGGGAGAACAAAGAAAATTATGGAAAATAGGGCAAATAGATGCTATTGGTATCCGAAGCCCTCACGAAAAAGAATTACAAGAGTTTAGCAATTCAAAATATCCTTTATTTAAAGATTTGGCAATCGATAAGATGAGGGATTTTGTAGTTAATGATATCGGAGGAAAAATGAACAACATCGGTCTCGGTGAAGATTGGACAATTACCTTTGAAATATTCCCTCAGGTAAATATCCATATTTCTTATTCTTTCTTCGGTGATGAATTTGGTGATGAGATGGAAGCAGAGTTGAAATACTACTTTTCGGGAGAGCGAGTCCATTTAATTCCTGGTGAAGACCTTGTTGCATTTGTAGATATTTTGTTGGATTTTATTGAGAGAATGATTAAGAATGAAGAACCTTTCGACAAGAATTTTGATGTAAAATCCAAAATGATGGAAAATGTCTTAACCCAAAGAAGTGAGCCTTTCAAATTTTTGAAGGACGAAGATCAAGAAAAATTGTCTACTTTTCTGGGCGCCAAAATACAAAAAACGTCTGATAGATGGTCGATCATACGAGAAGTATTTCCGAACATATTTACTGAAATTGTCTGGAATACTAAAGAAGGTTTAGATATTGAATTCTCTGGTGAAAATCTCGCGAAAAAGATCAGTAGCGTCCATGCTGAATTTTTAGGAATTTTTACAATTAACCAAATATTACGTTACATTACGCTGAATAACCTGGACAAGAACTTACCAGATATATGTTACACAATGTTTTCAAGATACTTCACTAAACAAAAAAATTGGGATCACAGGAAAAAATGACTTTTCCTTCACATCTCTCGCCTCTGGAAGCCCCTACTCTTTAGGGTGGGGTAATTGACTCTCATTCTGTTTTCACTTCTTTGAGTAATCTACAAGACTGTTTTCGTTAATATTTCACGTACAGATAGGTATGCAGGAGAATCGTTAGGAAGTTCTAAGAGGGATTTTCCGACAAGATTGTATTCTTGAACAAGTGGATCGGTAGGGATTTGTCCCACAAGATTCAAACCATTTTTTTCAGCATATTGTTGAATATACTCTAGTGCTGACTCGGTAACTCTATTCGCTACCAGATAGACCTCCCGAAATTCTATCTTCAATTTTTGTGAGAGTTCTTTGATTCTAAGTGCTGTTTGGAGTCCCATCTTGGAAGCGTCAGTTATTACATATAAATAATCCACATCGCGATCTGTTCTTCGTGCAATATGCTCTAAACCTGCAGGCATATCCATGAGTGCATATTCATAATTTCCAACATAATTATCAAGAATACTCGTAAGTGCAGTATTGATATAACAGAAACATCCTTCTCGCTCTAATGCCCCCATAACTAACAAATCAAAAGTATCGCCTTCATACAAGACTTCAAACAGTTGCGATTCTATGTGGGACTTTTTGTTAAAGTCGGGAGGCAACTGCGACATACGGTTCATTAAATCGAAACAAACATCGCCTACTGTTTTTTGAACTGGTGTGTCCAGCAAATCTGGTATATTTGAGTCAGGATCTGCATCAACCACTAAAATGTTTTTTTTCCCTAGTTCGAGTAACGCTTTCAAACTCAATGCCATAAAACTCGATTTGCCTGTTCCGCCTTTGCCAGATGATCCAATAACATAATTCATTTTAAACCACCATGGAGACTCCTAACAAAAAGGAGTGATAGTTGACTATCATCACCTCATCTACTCACAAAATGGGAATTAACTCTTAAAATCTTATTTATCGTAACAAGAAGAAGATAACAATGAACTCAATTTCCAAGAGTTTTCATTGTTTTCTATTTGATGTATCCATTTGATTAAGAAGATTTCTGGCATGTTTTTGGGTTATGTTATAACTGTAACTTTCTTTGAAAGCGGGGATTAGTAACTATTCATCTAAAAATGTCATTTAGCGTTTCCGTACGTTTCAATTTTGCGATAAAAGTAACTAGAATATAACCTATTGAACTCGTTAAAGCAATAAAAAGTGCTCTCGCAAAGATTGTGAGAAGATCTGTGTGAAAATAAATTCCCACCTCGAATATATAGAATATCCAAAAGTTAATGAATGTATAGATCGCATTACTTGTTCTTATTCCTGATATAAGCATCCCTGAACCGAATAGGGCCGCAATGAGGACTGAAAGTAGAGTTATTGGGAGAAGTAACGATTCAAATGAGATATCAGTTCTTCCTTGGAAGATAAACATGGCTGTCATCATTCCTATAACGATAGCGGCACATAAAACACTGAAATCAACCTGTAGAGATGATATCGTCATATAGGATCTCAAATCTACACGATCAGTTCTTTTCTCATCATAACGCGCCCATTTCGTCAACTTCATCAATATTCCTTCAAATGATTGAGTGATCTCATGTGGGAGATTCTTACGGAAGAAACGTATGGCGATAAGCCAACCAATGAAATGGAAGAAAAGTATGCTTAGCGCAAATGTGCTAAAGAAGACAAAGCCAAAGTCGTCATATAAGGAAAACCACACTCTCCACTTTACAACTCTATAGAAAAAGACTGCGCATGTATAACAATAATATAACACCATATCACCTAATTGAGGACCCACAGGTCTACCGAGAAAATACAGAATAAGTAGAGGGATTGTCCAGACGATATATTGCTCACTCATATATCTATTTAATAGCATGAATACAAGTAAGAAAATTGTTGATTCTTCAAGCAGACCAAACTTTATATTAATGATCTCTCTCTTTACGAAAATTAGCAAGGTAAATAGCCATCCCACTCCCTGAATTACCATTATGACAGAACGTTCTTTTATAGAAATACTTGTTCTAGAGATAAAATAAAATAGAATTCGATAAATTGACAGGCCTCTTGTGCCCCCTACGGCTAACAAGACAGAAGTATAGGCGTCAAAAGATAATATTAGGTATGGTACAGAAATAAGAATACAAAATATTGTTACTATGGCGTTATACTCTATAATGCGTTGCCATCTTTTTTCCTTTTGTCTTATAAAATATAGGACTACTATAGGGAGAAGCACAATCGGGAATAGCTTGTACATTACACCAATACCAAGTGAGAACGCGCTGAATCTTACCCTTTCTTTGATTAGCAGATAAAGTGCTAACAACATGAACATAGTGGGAATCGAATCAAAATGTCCAAAAATGACTGTCTGAAAATAAATCCACGGATTTAACAGAAAAAGTGCACTTGTGTAATAAGCCAGACGTTCATTATGAGTGTATTCAATGATCATTTTGTAAATCAGAAAGCCTAAAATTATCTCAGAAAATACAATCGGTAATTTAAAGTAAAATATATTCTTTCCCGCAATTAAGACTACTAGTGCTTCCGTATAGTAGAATATCGGTAGATATTTTATGTCCCCTCTTCCGTAAGGTGATTGCCCCTGCAATAATATGTCTACCGCCTGATAAACTACTTGAATATCATAAGTATGTGCAAAGAAGGATGCATAAACAAGTCGTGTAAGAAGTCCGAAAAGAAGAAGGATATATATCTTGGTTTCTCTAACCTTCTCAATACGATCTAAAAGTAGTATCCATGGGATTAGCATAAGAAGGGTGGAAAGACAAAGCGCGCTCTCTTGGAAATAAAGCAACCCTACCATGTTGTACTCCCCTAATTTCGGCCGATTTCCTTATACAGCCAAAATTTGCTATTTTTTCTAATAAAAGTTGGTGTGTTTAGTATTTTTTTATAGTATTTGCATAAAATATTAATAATCCTTTTGAATGCTAATGGTCAACAAAATGGTAAAAAGCCGGAAGGATTCCAGTTTCTTAATATATAAAAATGCAAATTGTTCTTTTAAATAGTCGAGGAGAGAATTATGTTTTCTGGGATTCAAAGTCCCTATCTAGGAATTATAATTCTAATAATCGTTTCTCTAGGAGTTACACTATTTCTAACGAAATATTCTTATTTGGATAAGCTTGCAAAAGATAAAAAGGAGAATTGGTTGCCTGTTTTATTTTTAGCATCATTCATAATCTATGGTTTATTCTTTTCATTAGTGACATTATTTCGAGCAGAACCAGAACAGATCGCAACAATTAGTAATGATATCTTCCAAGTGAATATTGGATTTACATTAATCATCTTAGGTTGTGGCCTTGCTATATTTTTCACAACCACAGAATATCAATTTAAGCAGGACTACACTTCAAAGCTTTTGATAGGTTTATCTGGCGTTCTTGCTATTATTGGCTTCATACTTATCATTAGTACTGGATTAGTTTATCATAAACTCTTATGAACTAACTCCCACCATATCAAGGAGTCTTCTTGCGTATTAAACATAAATCTTTATTATGTGTGTATTCATTGCGAGAGACACCATAAGAGACGCAACCGCCTTTATTGAGGTATATATGTGAAAGCAGTTATTATTGCAGCTGGAAAAGGCACGCGAATGAAGCCATTTACTCTCTCCAGACCAAAACCGCTTATTCCAGTAGCTGGAAAACCGCTTATTGAGCATACTATTACATCACTTAATAATTGTGGGATAACGGAAATCATCGTTGTGATCGGATATATGAAAGCTCAGATGCAGAATTATTTTGAAAGGATATCAACACAATTATTTCAAGGCTTGAAAATCACGCTTGTCGAACAAAATGAGCAAAAAGGCACAGCACATGCCTTAAAATTTGTGGAAGATTTCATAGATGAAGCATTCATGTTGATAAACGGTGATATAATCACAAGTGAAAAAAATTTTGAAGATGTGCTCAAAAGATATGATCAGAAAAGTGCACCCATCTTTTCATTAACACAGGTAGCAGATCCTTCAAATTTTGGGATTGTTGATTTAGATGCAGATGATCGCATTAAGAAGATCGTAGAAAAGCCCGCTGCCGAAAATGCCCCAAGTAACCTCGCCAATGCAGGCATTTATATCCTTCCCCCTCAGATCTTTGATGCCGTTAAAGAGACCTCGGTATCTTCTCGAGACGAATATGAACTCACGGATTCGATTCAAAAGTTGATTGATAATGGGTTCTCTTTCTATGGACACACCCTATCTGAATGGTGGGTGGATTGTGGATTACCCTGGGATCTTCTTAGAATAAATGAGCAGATATTACAAGAATCAAAATTAAGAAATGAAGGTGAAGTTGAGGAAGGAGCGCGTTTAAAAGGTCCTGTTGGTGTTGGTAAGAATTCAATAATTCGTGCAGGAGCATACATACAAGGACCTGTACTTATTGGCATGGACTCTGAGATAGGCCCTAATAATTACATCAGACCATATACTTTTGTTGGAAACGACGTAAGAATAGGCAATGCAGTCGAAATTAAAAGCAGTATAATATTTGATCACACACGTATTGGACATCTTTCTTATGTTGGAGATTCAATAATTGGCGAGAACTGCAATTTTGGTGCAGGAACAAAAGTAGCAAATTTAAGGCTAGATAATAAAACGATAAAAGTTACTATTAAGGGAAAACGTGTCGACAGTGGACGAAGGAAGTTAGGTATTTTCATGGGCGATAACGTAAAGACTGGAATTAATGTTAGTTTTATGCCTGGAGTGAAAATTGGCCCAAGTTCAGCGATTGGATCTGAGATAGTAGTCTCGCGAGATGTTTCTGCAAATTCCTTCCTTCAAATTCGTCAAGATTTAGAAACGGCGGAGTGGCGTTAGTATTTGAAAACTAACTCCTTATTTCACTAACTTGACTTATTATTTGACAACAAAGACCACTAACAAAGCATTTTCCTTCGCAATCGATGACTTTAACAACTCTTGGTTCAAGTAAACATTTTGATTTTGTTTCAGGGGTATAATAGGGGCAATCACCTGTATTTGAACTAAATTCTTCAAGTAAAGCAGTAATTCGGTCTTCTCTTACTCTAGGATCAAGTTTATGATGATTATCGGTTTCTGTAGCGGAAATCATGTCATTACAAAGACTTAATTGCTCTTGCGTGATTTGGAAAGACTCATTATATTTTTTTATCAATGAAATTGCAATAGTAGGAGAAAGTACCGCATTCTGAAACGCTGAAAGACCCACATAGATCTCTACTAGCAATTCCACAAGAGATCCTTGGAATTTTTTGTATATCTCTTCAGGAAAAGACCTCGCGTTCAAGGAATAATATTCCCAAAAGATGTCTATTAAATGGAGCAAAATATCACAGTTTTGCATTGTTTTATTTATGTTTTTCTTATTTATGTTACTCACATTGTTGTTTAGTTCATCCATGGCGTTTCCTATAGCATTTAATCGGATTGTAATAGCTCGAGGATCAAATTCCATCAAATTCAAATCCCTCTTTTAGAATTTGATTCTTACCTTAACATGAATATTAATAGTGGTATCATTTGGACTATATTTCGGTACGATAAAATTAATCTTGAATTAAGGATAGCATGTATTGGAAGTAGGGTTTTTGAATGAAAACGATGAAACTAATCAAAGAGCGCAATTTGGTTAGAAAAAATTGGCGAGAAATGGATCTTAGAGTTGCACTATGCTATCCTAATAAATATCATATAGGAATGAGTTCTTTTACGATCCATCTAATCCCACATCTTTTTAATTCCAGAAATAATGTAGTTTGTGAGCGTGTCTTTTTACCTTACACAAAAGCGCAACCAACTTCAATAGAGTCAAACCAACCTCTTAAAAATTTTGATCTTATTGGATTTTCTGTACAGTTTGAAACTGATTACCCACATATCGTTAAAATGCTTCTTGATTCTTTCATTCCTCCCTATGCCAGAGAACGAGATGGTAAAGAATATCCTCTTGTCATTGGTGGAGGACCGTGTATTTCTGCTAATCCCGAACCTATAGCTGATTTTTTCGATTTGTTAGTGGTTGGTGATATAGAACCAGTACTTGATAAGATCATTGACCACTGTTTGAAGTTTAAGAATCCCAGAAATCGTCTTAATGAATTATTGGATATGCCTGGCGTATATCTGCCATCGCTAAATCAGGATACTATCAAAAGTGTCTGGGTAAATGAAATGGACAATATCTTACATCCTTTGCAGCAAATTGTCCCATTGGTTGAGCGTAAAGATAAGGTCTCTCTGGCATTTGGAAAAACGTTTCTCATGGAAATATCAAGAGGATGTAGCCATGGTTGTCGTTTTTGCCTAATTGGATACACAAACAGACCTTATAGAGAGAGATCTCTTTCTGTTTTAGAGAAAATAGTTGATAAAGGGATCGAGTTAACTGGCGTTAAGAAAATATCACTGATTGGTGCTGCGATATCTGATTATAAAAGACTTGAAGATCTTTGCTGGTATATAGTTAACTCTGGTTTAAACTTATCTCTTTCATCTTTACGAGCTGATCGTGTTACTCCATCGCTTATTGAGGCAATTGCTTCCAGTGGACAACAATCAATTGCCCTTGCTCCTGAAACAGGCACTAATAAACTTAGATATTGTACAAAAAAGCAGATGACAAATGATGATATCGCTAGGGCTGCGGAAATTGCAGCTGAATATGGAATTCATCATCTGAAACTCTACTATTTAATAGGTTTGCCAAACGAGGAAGAATCTGATTTGAAAGGAATAATTGAACAAGCAAAAGAAATCTCACAATTTAAATTTAAAAGAGGTATATCCTTAAGCATAAACCCGTTTGTTCCTAAGGCACATACACCTTTTCAATGGGATCCACAACCTCCACTTGAAATTCTTAGAGAAAAAAAACGGTTTCTTGAATCTGCTTTACGAAAATTTGCTCCAAAGATTGCTTTAAAATTTCTCGACTTTAGATGGGGTAAAATACAAGCCCTTCTTTCGCGCGGAGATCGACACTTGAGTGAAGTAATAAAAACTGTAGCAGAGCGCCATATTACACTTGGTAGTTGGAGGAAGGCCTTATCTGAAGCAAATATCAAATTAGAAGAGTATTTAAATCGTTTTTCTTTATATGATGAGATGCCTTGGGATCATATTCTGCTTAATTTTCGAAGAGCCTCATTAATTAAAGAACGAATGCTTGTGGTAAAAGGAAAATAACTATCCACAATTTATGGATAGTAAGCACAATTTATGGATAATATGCAATCTCACTTGAGATAGTGAAGTATATATAGGGATATTACCATATGAACTGTTCTGACAACAATCAAATGCTTGTGGGATTCCTGTGGAATACAAAGAGGTCAAAAAGAAATATCCATCTATTTATCAGGAACTTCAATTAGAAACTTCAAAAGTGCGCATAAGTAGTTATCGTTCTGATACAAATACTGGAGAGGCTGCAGTTGTATCAGGACATAATCTTACAGGATATATGCCCGATGTCATTGATTATCTGAGACGTTGTGACAATGAAGCGCAGGCAAAAGAAATAATTGAATTTTTGAAAGAAAAGGGTGAACTTTCTTCTGAGTATGCAGATCGTCTCATGGCTCAACTTTTAGAGCATGGTGTGCGCAGTTTCGGATCCAAAAAGCCACCTGGTTGGTATGAGCAGCTGAAAAGTCAGTAAATGTTTGAATCAAACTTGCAAATATATATTTATGCTGCTGCTTCAGATACAGGCTCAGGCTCAACTTCGGGAATCACATCAGGTACCCGTGTCACTTTTGATTTCATGATTTCACATTTTCTCAAAGCCGTTACTTTCTTCGCTGCATTATAGATCTCGCTGCCAACCTTTCCCAAAACAACTTGCTGTACAAATTGTTGAAATGTAAGTTCTTCTGCCTTCTTTTGGATAATATCTTCCATGATTTTCCGAATTATGTGTTGTTGTGTTGTCTTAGCACGTGATAGAGTAAGAACGATTGCTGTGAGCCTTAAAGTATAGCCGTCTTTCGTCGTCACATTAAAAATACCATCAATTCTGGAACTACCTCTTCTGATGAGGGAACGTAGATAATCTCGTGTGAAAACATGACCCTGATACTCTGTATAAGCAATTTTGTTTTTCACTTCATTAATTTGAAAAAGCAACTTCACATGAATTTGATTAAAATCATTAGTAATGTCGTACAATGTGGTTTCGATCCTTCTACCCACAATTTTTTCTGGATCAACCGCAACAGTCTCACCTATGTCTAGGTTGCCAAAATAACTTGGTGTTTGAATCTTATACCACTCTTTACTCTTCCATTTGTCTACAGTCCGTCTCCTTCTTTTAGACAATTTCTATCCTCCATAAACATTTCATAAGACTATTAGCGTCTCTTGAATTAACGAAATAATGATCAATTAATTTCGTGAATGATCTGGATAATGTGAATATCGAATGAAAAAACAATTTAAAAGTTTTGTTTAGCTGCAGCTACACAAAAAAGTCAGATTGTTCTTTGACAAGATTTTTGATAACTTAGATTGTCGCTTTTATGATCAAAAAAAATAGGCGTATTTATCTTCCTGGTGCCAGGAAGAATGCCATTACAAGCCTTTCTTTGCCAGTGTTCTTGATGTAATGCTTTATCCCTTTAGGTATCCACAATGCGTCTCCAGGACTAATTTGTGTCTCTTTTTCGTCTTCTCCATACCAGACCGTCCCTGTGCCACTTACACAGTAATAGACTTCTGCTTGAGGGGGATCGTCATGGGCATGGGGATCTAATCCTTCGCCTGGTTCAAAGTCCCCCATTACAAACATGGCTTCTTTACTTCCTATAGTGTCCTTAGTGAAGAATATTCTAATGGATCCTCCCAAGATCTTTTTTACTTCGGTCTCATGGAAATTCATCTTTTTAACTGACATTTTAAATCACCATTCTTTCTTTTTTAAGATCACAATATAAAATCATTAGGTTTTAAGTATAAATCATGGTGCTAGTTTGTTATCTATTCTGACGGACGCCTTCCTTTGTTGTCGATTTCCTCTTTCTCGCGTATATGAATTAGCAGTGTATCAAGAGTTTTAAGAAAAAGTTTAACTGACTCTGTTGCTTCGACATTTATCTTTAAGAAGTCATCATCGTTTTGTTCAAAATTAATATTCAATGTTGGATGATCTTCCATCCCTTTTTCCTTTAAGTATAGAAAAATATCTTTCACAAAACGAGGAGATGGGTACTTAATCTTTAATTTTGCCTTAGTTTGTTTAATCAACTTATCCGTCGTCTTGGACATTTTTAACAGACTCTGATTTTGCAAATTGTTTGTCTATATTTTTGCGTACTAATTTTATGTACTCTTGCTCTTTTTCCAAAGGTACTCTTGCGCCTGCAGCTATATCATGCCCACCTGCTTCCACACCTTCTATGCCTTGTGCAGCGTCACTAAGTGCTTTTCCGATGCTTATGCCTTTACTTACTAATTTCTCAGTTGAGCGACCTGAAACTTTAATAAAGCCTTCACCTTCCTGAAGTGCTATTCCAAGGACGATCTTTTCAGAAGAGAGCATGTTACTGCTTCTAGCAAGTCCAACAACTGTTCCAATTATTCGATCATCCACAAGTCTTTTTCCATCGAAAATCTGTACATTTTCAAAATCTACTATTCTCTCGATATTATCACTTATGAGTGAAATGTGGTCAGAAAGTCGAGTTCGATATTTTGAGAGTACGTCCTCTGCATCTTTATAGGCTCTTTTACGGTCTCCCATACATAGCGCAACGCCCACACCTGCTGAACCCATTCGACCACATGCATTTAGGCAAGAGGCGAATTCTCGTGCGTCTCTTAAAATTCCGCCCTCTTTTTCTTTAACTAGTGTATACACATTCCCAACAATACTCTGCGCTTCATCTGATGAAACGCCATGCTGTAGACTTCTTGTGATGAGAGCGCTAACTAACTTTGTTCGTTCCTCAGTAGTCAAATCAGCAATTGATCTCCATTCATCTCCCTTTTTTAGTGGAATTTGAAGTTCTACCAATAACTTAAAGCACGCATCACGGTTTCCAGTAATACTTGGAATAAACGGGTCAGTGGTGTATTCTAAAGCGGTATGAACGGGTCGTGTCATTCTACCAAATAGCCTAAGATCTTTCTTAACCTCAAGGACTTGTGCATTTACTGCGTCGTCAACAATATTTTTATTTAATCCAATAAATGATCCTTGCTCACCTTTATCTTGCCGATCTCCGATAGAGCCAACAACAGCTAAAGCGGATAGATCCTTATTTTCTTCATGTATAGCCCTGGCTACAAAATAACTCACACCAGCGCCACTTACATCGTATGATCCATTGATTTCAAAAAGATGCGGGTTGAGTTGAAAAACTCCGTCTTCAGCACCAATTGGAGGGTGATGGTCCAGTATAACAACTTTGGTTTTTTTCGTATCAAGGTATTTTCTCACGATATCTAATTGACCAGATCCTAAATCAGTAAAAATGAAAAGATTAACATTTTCTTTCCCTTTAGAGAGTGTAGCCATAATGTCTTCTTCAAGTTGTCGAATAATTGAAACCTGAAAACTTGCTCCAGCACGATATAAAGTAGTTGCGATTATCCCTGCTGCAGTAATCCCATCTGTATCTAAATGAGAAACGATTTTGGTCTGTCCGTTGTTATTTTTTATTGCATCTTTAATTACGTCTGCAATATCTTCTGCTTTTTTCAAAAAATCGTCATATTTCTTTTCCATAGCCTCCACCATCGCCGTAATAAACGTGTGGAGATAGTTTATACTGTCTCCGCAAGAAGACCCCCCAACTTGTTGGGGGGATGAATTGTATTTTTTTACTGGTTTCACTTTCAGGGTTGTGTCCCCCTGTTTAAATAGCTGTTTGCGGATACTGACTATTGTTAGTGATATGGCGCTCAAGGCAACCGAGGATGAGTTGTGATGAAACGCACGTACCAATTTCGCCTGTATCCCACCGCACCGCAGGCAACTATTCTCACCCAATGGCTTACTACTTGCCGCCTGTTGTATAATAACTCTCTTGCCGAGCGAAAAAATGCCTGGGAAACTCAGAAGCAATCAGTTACCTATGACGAGCAAGCCAACCACTTGAAAGGCGCTAAAAAGACCAACCCGTTTTTGAAAGCGGTTCACTCGCAGGTACTACAAGACGTGCTGAGACGGCTGGATAAGACCTTTAAGAACTTTTTTCGGCGCGTTAACAAGGGCGAAAAAGCCGGATACCCGCGCTTTAAGGGGCAATACCGCTATGATTCCTTCACCTACCCGCAAAGTGGGTTCGCCCTCGAAAAGAAGAAACTTCGGCTCTCGAAAATCGGGGCTATTACCATCAAACTCCACCGTCCTATCCCGCCTGAAGGCGAGGTCAAGACCTACACCATTAAACGAGATGTCGACCACTGGTATGCCTGTTTTTCAGTCGAACTGCCTGATCCCACCCCTTACACTCAACAAATAGCCATACAGAAGGCGATAGGGGTAGATGTCGGGCTGACGAGTTTACTGACGTTAAATAACGGAGAAACAATAGGCAACCCCCGTTGGTTGAGACATTCGGAGAAGCAATTAGCCAAAGAGCAGCGAAGAAAAGACAGGAAAGTTAAGGGCTCACGTAACCGTCACAAACAGAACAGGAAGGTGGCACGGCTACACAGGAAGATACGCAATCAGCGGAAGGACTTTCATCACAAGCTCAGCCGGAAACTGGTCGGGAGTTATGACCTGGTGGTGTATGAGCTGCTTACCATTACCAACATGGTGAAGAACCACCGTCTCGCCAAGTCGATCAGTGACGCCGGCTGGGGGCAACTCATGCGTTTTACCGAGTACAAAGCGGAGGAAGCTGGTACGCTGGTAGAGTATGTGAGTGCCTACAATACCACACAACTGTGTAGCCGGTGCGGAAAGTTGGTGCCGAAAACCCTGGCAACCCGAATCCACCGCTGCCCGTACTGTGGGCTGGTGTTAGCGAGAGATCATAATTCTGCAATCACTGTTTTACAGCGATCCACTCACTATGTAAAAGCACGCTCATCATCATTATCGTCATCAGGGCAGGAACTGCCCGTTGAGCCTGGTTGACATGTCCCGCTGGGGAATGGATGACCCAGGAAGCCACCCTACTTGCAGGGTGGTAGTTCACCTACACAAATATTTTAATAGACCACGATTCACATTTCAATGCCTATATTAAATTGACTAATATTCATTGAAAAACAAGTTTGTTAGCTGTGCAATATAACTTTTTATGTTTTGAGTTAAAAAAAGCATCGTAAATAAAGAATTAACAACTTTTTTGTTATCTAATTAATTGTGCTACCTTTTTCGGATCGTATTTCCACTTTGGATCAATTTTCTTCGTTTTGCGGTAATATTTCGAGAGCCTATGGATTTTTGCTTCTGTCAGCTGCAACCCTCTTTTTGAGTGTAGATCCTTTGGATTAGCTTCCATATGATTGCGGAGATTCCAAGCCTTCCTGATGAGATTTAATATGTCTTCTGGAAGTACTGAGACTAAATCATGCTCTACTAAATGCTGAGATACGCTTTTTCCTGTATGAAGTTTCACAGATGGAATACCATATTGATCCCTAAGTATTGTTCCGATCATTGCCTGCGACTCGCCCGCCTTAGCAAGCTTGACAATTATATCATCAACCTCTTCTGGCGAATATTCTACCCATACAGGCGATTTTGTGCGTGGGGGACGCTTACTTGCACTTTTACCCCGTGCTCTACTGTGCATTCTAGCCATTTTAGTTTCCTCCAAGAATGTTCCTCTGAATTTCTACATTTTTGTCAGTTGTGTGGAATTCTTGGTTTGTAGATTAAGGTTTTTTAAATCTAAATGTTTTAAAAAGGTTACCAAAAAAACACAATTGAGTTTTAAATTTTTGCTGATTATAGCGGGAGACTGAAAGTTAGCTTGTATCACTTTCTTAAAACTCGAAGTTGAGGTTTTTAACTTAATCTTTAAGAATATTTGCAGTAAGCTCGTTAGATGGTTTAATTAGTTTCAATACCTTTATTTTTTTCAGATGTTGTTTAAGGATTTGGAGATAATATAATGGTGAAAACCAATTTGGAGAGTCCCCATCATGATCCTTATGAGTAGCACAATTAGTGAGTTTGTGAAAAAATTAGGTGCTGACTTAGTTGGCATAGCACATGTTAAAGAAATAAAGGATGAAAGGATAAAAGCAGAAATTAAAAGCGTATTTGATGATGCAAGAACTCTAATTTTAATTGGGAGACGTTTAGAACATCTAATGATTGACAAAAAAGGGGAAGAAAGCGCAAATTACCAGATTACAATAAGCAAGACTTTAAAGTTGATTACACAAAAACTTGTTGGATTCATTTTCAGAAGCGGTTTTAACTCTAAACTATTATTGGATCCTGAAAAAATGAGTGATGATCAACGAATCAATATCAAGAAACTTGCAGAATCTGCTGGATTAGGGCAAATTGGCTTTAACAACTTGCTTTTGACACCAGAGTTCGGGGCGCGTGTATTAATTGCTGCATTAGTAACTGACGCCCTTTTAGAACCTAGCAAAAGGATAGAATCACCAATCTGTTTGGAATTGAAAGGAATTTCCTGTAAAAAATGCGCAGATGCGTGTCCGCAACTTGCAATAAGCTTTACAGGGCGATTTTATGAGTCCAAGTGTCTAAAACAGCTCAGTAAAGACATTGAGTTATATCAATCTTATTACTGCACTCTGTGTATTACATCGTGTCCTGTAGGACATCCTGATTCTTCAGAGCAATAAACGACTCAATGAAGTTTACTTTTCATTTAGAATGTTTAAAATACTAATAATATCTTTTTGTGCCCTTTTTAGTAACTTTATTGCCTTCTTTTTTTCTTTTTCGTCTAACGAATGAAATGGGGCAGTTTTTCGCCATAGTTCACGCAAGTCTGTTAATGCATAAAGAGCGTCAAAAGTAAGAGAAACCCGTTCACTCATTTTGTTCACCTACAAATAGTTAGGAATAAATTGAAGCCGGGGGGAGGAATTGAACCTCCGTAAAGCGGATCTGCAGTCCACCGCCTCTAAGAGGGAGATATTTCCAGCCTCTAGGCTACCCCGGCATATCATTCAATTTAATATGTATACGTTTCTGGCCACCTCGATCAGATGCGTCTCGCCTAATAGAAGACTAATTTAAAAACATTACTGATAATAAGCCAGAAAGCACCACAGCTTCAGCGTGGTGATGAATGGCGCGAGGTTTATATAGTTTATTAGCAATAGACTATAGGAGCAACAGGACGCCGCACGACGTTCGCACTAGGGAGTTCACACCGTGTCAAAGGTTATTACAGCAGTGCCGACCGCACCATCAAAGAACCAGACCATCAAAGCTACCTTGAAAGCCACTAAGGCACGCCGCACACAGCAACGCTGCCGGGTGTTTGAGCTGAAACTTGACCGCTCCCACCTTAACCAGCACACACATGCACAGTTGCAGCGCTTGTTTCTGGAAGCCAAATGGCTGTATAACCATATTCTCTCCCAGCCGAATGTGTGTGACATGGATTATAAACTCGCTGAAGTGCCGGTCAAAGTCAAAGATCGCTTTGAACTCCGGGAACTACGTCACTTATCCTCACACATGAAGCAGAGTTTGATTAGGCGAACCATCGATAACATCAAAGGGCTGGCACACTTAAAAGCGAAGGGGCATGCAATCGGCAGACTCAACTACAAGAGTGAAGTGAAGTCCATCCCTTTGAAACAATACGGCAATACCTACAAAATCCTGAATGACAAATGCATCAAGATCCAGGGCATCGCACAACACTTACGGGTCAATGGCTTGGCGCAAATTCCTGCTGACAGCGAGCTGGCTAATGCCACCTTGATCCAGCGCCATGGCGACTACTTCGTGGCAATCACTACTTACCAGGCGCGGAAACACACCCCGCCCCCGTCAAAAACGGTGGGCATCGATTTCGGCATCAAAACCCAATTAACGCTGTCAGACGGCATTGCCATCCAGTATGCCATCCCCATTAGCACCAAGTTGCGAAAATTACACCAGCAATTAAGTCGCTGTCAATATCGCAGCAAAAACTGGTATAAAGCCCTGCACAAATTGGAAAAAGCCTATGTGAAGGTTACCAATATCAAGAAGGACGTCAGAAACAAATTGGTCCATTATCTCCACACCAGGTATGGTGTGGTCTGTTACCAAGATGAGCATGTCAAGGCCTGGCAACGCCTCTGGGGCAGGAAGATCCTATCAACGGGTATCGGAGGGATCATACGCACACTTGAGGAAAAGGTGCATACTCCGATCCAAGTCGATAGATGGTTTCCTTCCACCAAGACCTGTTCTCGCTGCGGGAATATCCGGGACATCGAGTTAGATGAACGTTTATATGTCTGCCCCGTCTGCGGATTGGTAATGGACAGAGATCATAATTCAAGTGTTAACATCGAGAACGAAGGGTTAACACAGCTGCTACCTACGGGACGTAGGGATGTTAAGCCTGTGGAGACTGAATCCTCTACTGTGACATCGCTGGAATACCTCAATGGTATTCCCTATGTGACAGCAAGTTCGGTCAGCGAAGCAGGAAGCCTCACTGCTTCAGCGTGAGGTAGTTCACTGAAGTTCTGAAGAATTGAATACAGAGTAATACATTTAAAATGAGTTGACTTTAAACCTACCATACTAGTTACAATATGTTTGAGTGATCAGAATGGTCAGATTACGTGAATGCAGTTTTTGCGCAATTAAAATTGAACCTGGTACAGGGATGTTATACGTTAAAACAGATGGATCTACAAGATGGTACTGCTCTAGTAAATGTAAAAAATCAGATTCGATGAAACGCAATCCACGCAAACTAAAATGGACAAATCGATATGAATCTAAGCGTTAATATCCTGTATCTTATTTTTAATAACCAAATAACAAAACTTAAGCATTAGATTCATTCGTATAACCACTTTTCGTCTGAACGTGGATATTTACATACCTCTTCTTCGGTAAAATATACTGCCATTTCCATTTTTGCATTTTCTACAGAATCTGCGGCGTGGATGACATTTCGTTCAAGAGTCATCCCAAAATCACCTCTAATGGTACCCGGACTTGCTTCTAGAGAATTTGTTTTTCCTATAATTGTCCTTACTGCTTGAACTGCGCTTTTTCCTTCTACAATCATTGGAAGAGATGGTCCTGATGTAATATATTCTATTAATGGTTCGAAAAATGCCTTTCCTTTATGAACGGCATATTGTTTCTCTGCTAATTCTCTTGAAACTTGTAATAACTTCAATGCAGTTATTCTCAGCCCTTTTTTCTCAATTCTTGAGATTATTTCTCCAATTAACCCTCTTGCTATGGCATCAGGCTTTAGCATCACAAAAGTTCTCTCAAATTCACTCATACTTTTGCCTCCTATGCCTATACCTTAAAACTTGAAAATTCACCTACTTTCAGTTTTTAAAATGGTTTTAAATGAAAGAACATTAACCTCTCCATATTTTGTGCTCTAGCAAATTTTAATTTGTTATAATGGAGAGATCTTACGGTATTTTTTTAGAATTCTATTATTTGCATATCTTCCTTCTCAGGTTTTCCAGTGACTTTGAGGTTTATCTGAACTATCTCATCTGAAATCATATTTCCTCTTACTGTTCGTCTCTTTCTCTGACCAGGTCTTTTTGGATGAAAACCAGGTGCTGATGACATCAAGATTCTTTTCCTGATAGCTCCATGAACATCAGGTTTCATGGGGAAACCATCTTTGTCACTTCCACCAGTTAACACGAATTTGTATCCCGGAAAGCCAATTGTTGTACCTTCAATTTCTTCTGAAATCTTAATTCCCAATAATCTGCCAATTTTATCACCTTCGATACCAATCTGTCGTGTTTTACCAGTTTCTGGATCAGATATAACAGCTTTATATTCAACCACTTTTCTTGTCCTCCGAAATGTTCTGATTATCATCAAGTTTTGAAATCGTGAATGATTAAAGAACATGAATTCATTTTCTGTTTATAAATTCTGCGCTTTGACCAAATGGAAAATTAAAATCCCCACAATGGTTTTGTTTTCCGTTTTATTTCACGAAGTTCGTCTAAAATTTCTTTTTGAGAGTCTGGCAATTCATCCTTGAACTTGGTTCGCAGCGTATTAAACATCGTCTCAGACATGTCAACTATCAGTACATCATTTTCGTTAAAGGTCCTTCCAACTGTACATCCCTTGATCGATATAGCGACCTCTTCCCCTTTTGTAGCCTTAGGAACATTCTCACCTCGATCTTGTATTCCAACTATTTCGCCGACTTTACGTCCATCGGATGCACGAATTAATAGATATTTTTGACAGATTTGTCCTCCTAATACTTCAACACCAACGACCGCTGGCTTGTTAATTCGAAAAACAAAACCTGGCATAACTTTTATTTTACCTGGCCTAATTATTGCCTTTTCGCGTTCTTCACGTAATTGCTTTTCCTTATCTAGTTTCCAATCATCGAAATCTTCAACGAGTCTATAAATGATATTGTTTAGCATTATAGGTATACCAAGACGATCTGCTTCTTCTTGCGCGTCTGGACGCACACCAACATTAAAGCCTAAAATTACTCCGTTCAGGGGATCTTGTTCGAGAGAAACACCTGCATCAACAACATCACGTTTGCTAACGTCTCCAACATTCGCAGTTCTTATGGGGATCTTATTTTCTTTTAAAAGTCTAAGAATAGCCTCTAAAGAACCTAATGCATCTGCTTTCAGGATTATTCCAGAAATATCTGTAGATATAATTATTTCGCTGATCTCTTTCTTTATCTCCGCAATAAGGGAGTTTAAATGTTCTTCGTCAGTGAACACTGAAACCGATGCACCAGCAACAGCATTATCGAGATTTGGCGCGCCTATTTTTATACCAGCCGCTGCTTTTATTTCATCTACTGAATTAAACTTTTCTCTTGGATCACGGATTTCATCCAAAGGTTTTGGAGAAAGCAATGCGCGAACTTTTGTTATAATCGGTTCACCATTCTTATCATAGGTGATAATACTGTCTCCCTTCTTAATTCGTCCCTCATAGATAATTGTGTCAATAGTTATTCCTAGACCTGGTTCTTCTTTAACTTCCAGAATTGAGCCGATTGCTGGTCCCTTTGAAACATGTAGTTTTTCTTGCAGATATTGCTGTGCCAAACCAGTTAGAATCATTAAAAGATCTGCTATTCCTTCTCCAGTTTTAGCAGAAGTTGGGATTATAGCCACATTTTTTGTAAAGTCCTTTATTCTATCGTATCTTTCGGCTTGGAATTTTTCCTTTGAGAGTTCGCCCATTATTTCATATATGCGCTCATTAAGGTCAGTTTGAATAAATTCATTTTGTTTGTTGAAAGATGCTAGAAAAGTAGAGTTCTCGTTGGGTTTCCATCCTCCTAGACGATCAATTTTATTTGCAGCGATCAAAAAAGGAACTTTTCGAGCACGTAAAAGATTTAAACTCTCCCATGATTGAGGCATAAAGCCATCCATTACGTCTATTACAAGAATAGCAATATCAGCTACACTCGCTCCACGAGCCCGCAGGTTGATGAACGATTCGTGCCCTGGTGTATCGATTATTAGAAGACCTGGTAAAGTGAATTTTATCTTGAGAGTATCAAGCAATTTCCCAGTAACTTCTTTAATTGTCTCCATAGGAAAAAAACTTGCACCAATGTGCTGTGTAATGCCTCCTGCTTCTCTTTTCTGCACTGCAGTACCACGGATTCTGTCTAGCAGTGAGGTCTTGCCGTGATCAATATGTCCCATGATAGTACAAATTGGAGCGCGTAAATCGTCCTCTTTTTCACTCATTTGCTTTAACCTCCACTTTGAAGGTTTGATTATGAAGTTCTTAGACAATTTCTGTCCTTATTTTGAAGGATCATTCATTCAATTCCTTAAATAACTTTGTAAAGTTTTTGATTTAGCATTTAATGTGTTTTTTGATTGTGCCATCCATTTTTCCTATGGCAAGTATTCGCCAATAACTTTAAAAGTATCCTCCTGTTTCATTTGAAAAAAGGTGAGAAAAGATGGGTATAGAACTAACTACATTAGACTTGAATTTTACCTGGATGATTGTTGTTATATCTATAGCTGGATTAATTTATGCGGTATTGCTTGCACGTCAAACTATGAAACACCCCACCACTGGGGGCGATGCAGACAGAATTTCTAACGCCATAAGAGCAGGGGCAAATTCATATCTAAGAAAGCAACTTATTTCGATCGGAGTGATGGTTGCAATATTAGCTGCCATTCTTATAATGTTACCTGCGCATCAACCAGAGGGTTTCCCATCAATTAGGTTTGGAAGGATGTTAGCATTCCTGATGGGTGCTAGTTTCTCAGCATCTGTAGGATACGCGGGTATGAATATTGCCACCCGCGCAAATGTCAGAGTAGCTGCTGCAGCGAATAAAAGTTTCGGACAAGCGCTTAAAATAGCATACAGAGGTGGAACAGTAGCTGGTATGCTAACCGATGGGCTTGGCCTGCTAGGAGGTATAATTGCATTTATAATCTTCCGTGAATGGGCGTTCGAAGTCTTATTAGGCTTTGGATTTGGCGGAACACTTATAGCATTGTTCTATCGAGTTGGTGGTGGAATTTATACGAAGGCTGCAGATGTTGGAGCCGATCTTGTAGGCAAAATTGAGAAAGGTATCCCTGAAGATGATCCAAGGAATGCTGCTGTGGTAGCTGACTTGGTAGGTGATAATGTTGGTGACTGTGCAGGTATGGCTGCAGATATATTCGAGTCATACGAAGTAACAGAAGTTTCAGCTATGATATTAGGTCTAGCTGCGTTCCCACCAGCGATTTACGGTTTTAAAGGCGTATTATTCCCACTGATGGTCAGGGCCATCGGAGTGTTAAGTTCAATAATCGGTACGTACGCCGTGAGACTTCGTGGTGAAAAAGAAGGTGCAATGAAAGCGATAAACCGCGGTTACACCACTTCAGCTACGGCTTCGATAATTGGATTTTTCGTTCTCAGCTTTTTCTATATGCAAGGCTTAGCTGATATAAACACGGGCTTAGCTGTGGTTTGGTGGAAATTCCCAATTGCAATAATGGCAGGAATCGGGCTTGCAGTATCAACTAACTTCTTAACAGAGCATTTCACCTCAGTAGAGGCGGGACCTGTTAAAGGTATGTCAAAGGCATGTCAAACTGGTGCAGCAACCAACCTCCTCGAAGGTATTGCCGTAGGATATGAATCAAGTGTCTGGGCGATAATAAGTATAGCAGTATCAATTTTTGTTTCAGTAATAATCTTTGGTTCGCTTGGCGTAACAGCTTTCTATGGTGTTGCGCTTTGCGGTATCGGACAACTTACCTTGACTGGAAATAATGTAGCTATGGATACGTTTGGTCCAATTGCAGATAATGCACAAGGTCTGGCTGAAATGAGCAAAGATGACTACTTCACTCCTCAAGCACAAAGCGTCTTAGCAGATATGGATTCAGTTGGTAATACAACTAAAGCAGTTACAAAAGGAATAGCAATAGCATCAGCAGTAATAGCAGCAGTGTCTCTCTTTAGGTCATATATTGAACTTCCTTTGCTTCTAGGTGGTGAATTACTAATCTTAGATTTGTCAGTTCCGTTAATCTTTATTGGATTACTTATTGGCGGAGCGGTACCCTTGTTGTTCAGTGCAATTTGCATTAAAGCCGTAGGCAAAGCCGCAGCGAAGATGATTAGAGAAGTGCGACGGCAATTTGCAGAGATTCCCGGGCTATGGGAGGGGACAGCAGACCCCGACTATGAACGGTGTGTAGCTATCTCTACCCGCGCCGCGCAAAAAGAACTCCTTCCTCTTGGAATACTCGCAATAGCCACGCCGTTGCTTGTAGGATTCTTACTCAGTGGTGCAGCACTAGGAGGCTTTCTAGGAGGTGCAATAATAGCTAGTCAATTGTTGGCAGTGTTCATGGCAAATGCTGGAGGTGCTTTCGATAATGCTAAGAAGAGCATTGAGGATGGACTCTTTGGAGGAAAAGGATCCGATGCCCATAAGGCAGCCGTTATCGGTGATACTGTAGGAGATCCCTTGAAGGATACCGCGGGACCTGCATTGAACCCAATGATGAAAGTAATAAATCTCATCGCACTGCTAGTAGGTCCACTTGTATTACAGGTCTCTCTTATTGGCTATGTAGCAGCAGATCCAGTCGCTATATTTGTATTCAATCCAACAGCATTAGGAATAGCTATAGTGCTTGCTCTAACTATAGTAATTGCTTTCGCTATGTGGTATAGCAAGAGAGAAACAGAAGATATAGCTGACCTTGGTTAAAACAAAACTGAAACACATTCTCTTAGAAAAGGGAAAATGAAGGAAAAATAGAAATTTTCTTTCCTTCCCTCTCTACATTTTTCTACAATTTTTATTTTTTTGAAAGACTACAAGTATTTCTTCTAAACCTATATCACAATTAATCTTCCTTCAACCAATGAAACCATCTTCTGCTAGGTATGATTTTTGCCTCAAGTAGATAACTGAACTATTGGCGTCCTTAAGTTTCTTTTTTAATTTCGCATCATTCGTAGCAACGACGAATTTAGTTTTCTTGGCGATTCTAAGAATATATTCGTCTGCAGTTTCATTAGGAAGGAACTGTTCATCTAAAACTTTGATATTTTGTTCTTTGAGAAATCGTAAAGCAAACTCGACCTTCTTTCTTTTCTTAGGTTTCGATTTGCTTAATAATTCTTTTAGTTCAGTTATAACTCCGCTTAGAGCAACTAACTCATATTCTCTTTTCACAAGGCGATCTAGCTCTGATATTATATTGATTTGAATTTCTGAGAGCATTATAAGAAAATTTGAATCAATAATAATACTTACGATTGCACAATCCCCCAACCAATCAACCGCCATCTTCCACTTATTCTTCGGCTGATTGCGATCCTACTTCCTTCCTCGATGCATACTGGTCTTTGAAGTTCTAATTCAGCGTTCTTACCGGCTTCTTTAACTCTACCGATAGTAGCAGAGGCGCCAACTGTTAACATTAGAGGTTCATTTTGCTTAATAGGCATTACTTTTTTTTCTTCAGCAAGCCCTACTACGTGTTCGAGGAGCGAAGCTTGAACTTGTAGTGTTTTATCCCATACTGGTGGAAGATTGTCAGGTTTCCCTACAACATTTCCCACCAAACCGTCTCCCTTTGTAATAGATGAATCTAATTTGGTTCCTAAAGCAATAAGTCCTCCAGGCTTTGCTTCTTCTAGTTTAATGTTACCGCCTGCTTGTATTGTGGTAACAACCGAGTATAATCGTTCAAACGGACCGTCTTCCTTTTGCTGAATGCCAGGAGCTATCTCGATTTCATCTTCGGTCTTGAAAGTACCTGCGAGAATCGTGCCCCCAATAACTCCTCCAACTAATTCTTTTACTGTGGCACCTGGCTTATTAATATCAAAAGATCGTGCAACATAAAGTTTAGCTGGTTTATCAAGATCTCGTTTTGGAGTTGGAATAAACTCCTCTAGTGCTGAAGTCACAACGTCAATGTTGGCTTTATGAAGTGCAGAAATAGGAATTATAGGTACATCAATATCAAGTGTTTGCTTAACAAAGTCTCTGATTTGCTCATAATTAGTCTTTGCATCTTCATCAGAGACTAATTCAACTTTGTTTTGTGCGATGATAATGTGCTTGATGCCTGTTATTTGTAACGCTGCAAGGTGTTCTCTTGTTTGTGGTTGGGGGCACTCTTCATTTGCAGCAATGACGAGTACTGCACCGTCCATAATCGCTGCACCTGATAGCATTCTTGCCATCAGTATCTCGTGTCCTGGTGCGTCAACAAAACTAATTTTCCTAACAAACTCAGTTTTCGAACCACAAGCAGGACATTTTTTTTCTGTGGTATAATAAGGAGGTTCACAACCTGTACATTTGTAGATTAAACAATCAGCGTAACCTAATTTGATTGAGATTCCACGCCTTAGTTCTTCTGAATGCGTGTCTGTCCAGATTCCACTCAGAGCTTGGACTAAACTAGTCTTACCATGATCGACATGACCTACCATTCCGATATTAATCTCACTCTGTACCTTCTTTATAGCCACATTGAAACCTCCAACTTCAAATAAGAGACATTGAATCTACTAAAAGTAAGGTGCACTACTTTTTAGTTTTTCTCATTATGATTGCATGCGCGTGGTTTATTTTTCAATAGTAATGGACATGTATCTTTCAAAGTGAATAAGTAGAACTACACTAACTGGAGTCTTTGAGAGTATTGATATGGGCAAACAACTCTGTTTGGTTCGATTTTAGTTAAAGAACAATTCGTCTGGGATAATAAGACTTTTAAATATAGCTTATAGAATTGAAGTGTCTTGCTTTTCCTAACTTTTCCTCTAATCTTTTTATTCTTAGAGCATTTAAGGGGATAAAATATATTGTATAAAAATATCAAAATTCAGGACACGGTGAGAGTCGATCCAAGTCGATTTGGAGAATCTTTAGAAGAAGTGGTCCTTGAAATTTGTCGCGAAAATTATGAAGGAATTATCAATTCAGATTTAGGATTAATTATTGCAGTTACTGCTATCGAAGATATAGGTGTTGGAAAACTAATCCCTGGTGATGGAGCCGCTTATCATGATGTAACTTTCAATATTTTATCTTACAAACCAGAAGATCACGAAATAGTTGAGGGCGAAGTGGTTGAAGCCACAGATTTTGGTTTATTTGTTAGATTAGGTTGTATAGATGCACTAATTCATGTTTCACAAGTTTATGATGATTTTTTTTCATACGATGGAAAGCACGCGCTACAAGGACGAGAAAGCAATAGGATAATTCGCGTTGGTGACAAAATTAGGGCAAGAGTAATAGCCATCTCATTAACTAAAAACGCAATTCGAATGGGACTCTCCATGAGGCAACAAGGACTTGGTGCAAAGACATGGATTGAAGAATGGGTTCAAGAGTCTGAAGGAGAGAATGGAGAAGAAACTGAAAAAGAAGAAAAACCCAAACCCAAACCAAAGAAAAGAAGGAAAAAGCGTCGCAGCTGATCTTAATTAATTAATGGTGATAAGTATGAAGGAAAAAGCGTGTCGAGTGTGTCATAGAATCTTCTCTGAAAAACAACAATGTCCTGACTGTAAAACGTACACTTTAAGTGAAGACTTTACAGGCATCGTGTGGATTTTCTCGTTGGAAGATAATCAAATAGCTAAACAGTTGAATGTTACTAAACCCGGCAAATATGCTCTTAAGGTTAGATGAGATCTTTGTCAAATCGAAAAATTTAAAGATACACTTGAATTTACGTAAAAACTCTCAATGGAGGAACTTGAACTTGAGTTTGCAGATTGAAATTCTAAAGGAATTCGAAAACCCATTGTTAAAAAGAAAAGAACTTGAATGTATTGTTAGACATCCCAGAACTGCTACTCCGACGCGCGCAGAAATTAGAGACAAACTTTCTGCTCTTTTAAATTGTGATAAAGAAGCGCTTTTTGTTGAAAAAATTCTCTCAGAATTTGGAGTTTCAGTAACTAAGATCTATGCGAGAGTATATTCTACACCCTCTGAAGGTGAAAAGATAGAACCATCGCACATAATTTTAAGAAACAGAGGAAAAACTGCTGAAGAATAGAGTATTATATAATCATCAGGATTTCGGTATTATATTTCATCAAAAAGTACATTAATTAAAGTAAAGCAAAGTAAATTAATGATGAGGTCTTAAAATGGCGTATGAATATTATAACGTTGATAAAGATTACAAAAAAATCACTTTATTAAAGCGCAAATGTCCTCGCTGCAATTCATTTATGGCGGATCATTATGATCGTTATGCATGTGGGAAATGCGGTTATACAGCGTTTAAAACTCAAGAAGAGAAGACTAAAGGTAAAAGTAAAACAAAGAAGGCGGCTAAAAAGAAATAAATGCTCATTTTCTAGGTATTGTTCATTTAATATTATCTCTTTTTGAAAAGAAGCGTGACAGTATATGCTTTGCATAGGGCTTGAGGGAACTGCCCATACTCTTGGAATCGGAGTAATTGATTCTAATGGAAAGATATATGCTAATGTTCGTAGTGAATATGTTCCCAAGAGTGGAGGAATTCATCCAAGAGAAGCGGCACAGCATCATACGAATGTTTTTGCTGCAACACTCCAAGAAACATTAGAACACAGCAATTTAAATAAAAGGGACATCGGATTAATCGCGTTCTCAAGAGGTCCTGGTTTAGGACCTTGCCTACGTGTTACTGCAACAGCAGCACGAACAATTGCACTTTTATTAGATATCCCTTTAGTTGGCGTAAATCATTGCATAGCACATATTGAGCTTGGAAGGCAATTATCAGGTTTTAAAGATCCCCTTGTAGTATATGTTTCAGGAGGCAACACAATTGTATCTGCCTATGAAGCAAATAAGTATAGGATATTTGGTGAGACTTTAGATATTGCTTTAGGAAACATGCTTGATACTTTTGCACGTGAAGCAAATCTTTCTCATCCAGGTGGACCAAAGATAGAGAAAATTGCTAAAAAAAGTTCTAGAAGATTCATTTCGCTACCTTATAGTGTGAAAGGGATGGATCTCTCTTTTTCAGGGTTATTAACAGCCGCAGTGAACAAACTAAAAGAAAATGAACCACTTGAAGATCTTTGCTTTAGTTTGCAAGAAGTTTCTTTTGCGATGCTTACTGAAGTTACTGAAAGAGCTCTCGCGCATACTGAGAGATCAGAAGTATTATTAACAGGAGGGGTTGCTGCAAACAAAAGACTTCAGAATATGATTCAAATAATTTCTCAAGAACACAATACTAGTTTTTTTGCTGTATCACCGGATCTTGCAGGAGATAACGGCGTTATGATAGCTTGGACAGGATTAATTCAATTTTTGCAAGGTGATATTTTAAATATCAAGAACAGCCAAATTCTCCCTAAATGGAGTTTAGGTGCTGTTGAATTTACGAGAACATAGGTGGATGTGTTTATTGCTTTTTAAAAAAGGTGCAGAAGCATATCTTTACAAAGAAACATGGTATTTAAAACATATTATTCGAAAACAACGAATAAAAAAAGATTACAGAGTTTCTGAACTTGATTGGACCTTGCGAGTCGCTAGAACTGTTCGTGAGGCAAATCTATTACGAAATGCTAAAATAGCCGGAGTGCCAACACCCACAGTTTACGAAATAGACAAACGTGAGACAACTCTTATAATGGAATTCATTGAGGGGCAAAGAATTAAAGAAATTCTGGATGAACTCAACGCTGAAGCCCGAGAAACTCTCTCAAGACAAATAGGAATTCTTATAGGTAGACTGCATCAAAATAATATGATACACGGAGACCTTACCACTTCTAACATGATTCTAACAGAAACGGGTAAAATTTACCTTATTGACTTCGGGTTGGGCTATAACTCGACTTCTATCGAAGATAAGGCAGTCGATCTGCATCTAATGAAAAGGGCACTTGAGAGTACCCATTATAGAGTTTCAGAACAAGTATTTAGTAAGATTTTAGAAGGATATTCATCCATCACCGGTCCAGCACCTATGAAAGAAATATATGATCGAATGGAATCAATTCGGAAAAGAGGCAGATATCTACGAGTTTCATAAAAGGGCGAGTTAATACATGTTATTTCTAGTAACCAGCAATATCGGTAAATTTAAAGAAGCAAGACTTGTGATGGAAAGATACGGGATTGTAATTCAACATTTAGCAATTGAAAAACCTGAAATCCAGGCAGATAATATTAGGGAAATTTCAGAAAATGCAGCAAAAGAAATTTTAAAGCAACATAATAAAGAAATACTTGTTGAAGACGCTGGACTTTTTATTGAGGCGCTAAACGGTTTCCCTGGTCCCTATTCTTCTTATGTAATGCGAACTATAGGTTGTCAAGGAATTCTAAAATTGTTAAAAAATGAAACAAAAAGAAACGCTAAATTTAAGGCTGTTTTAAGCTACGGGACACCTGAAGAAAGTGTTATATCTTTTAAGGGAGAAATAAAAGGGATTATTGCGCATTCAAGTCGTGGAAACAGCGGTTTTGGCTTCGATCCTATCTTTATACCAGAAGGAAGCAATAACACATTTGCGGAAATGAGTATCTCAAAGAAAAATGAATTCTCGCATAGAATGCGTGCTTTAAAACAATTTACAGAATGGTATGTCAAAAAAATGCATTAAACCTGTAAAAATAAGAGTATTGATAATTGATCCCGCTGGATTTTTCTCAAGTTGAAATAGTCTTGTTATGGTGTCTTTAGTTTTCTAGCTTCTCGTTCCACTTCTCTTAGCATTAAGATGTCTCCCATGCGTACTGGTCCTTTGACATTTCTAGTAAGAATTCGTCCTTGATCGCGTCCTTCTAGTATTCTGATTTTCACTTGTAGGATTTCTCCTGTAACACCTGTTCGGCCAATCACTTGAATTACTTCAGCTGGATAACCCATCTCTTCGCTCATGTGCGTTCCTCCGTTTTCATGTGTTTTTGCCTTACAATGCTTTTATTTTTCCGATAATATTTTTAAGTAGTTTATCAGCATCTCCAGCATCAGTAATGGCAGCTGCAGCAGAAGGTACTTCTATTCCTGATGCCGTTCCAATCCCCATTTTAGTCGGAACATAGATATATGAGACATTCTTTTCTTCACATAGAAGTGGTAAGTGAGCTACTATCTCAGGAGGATCTACATTCTCTGCAATAAGAACGAGTTTCGCTGTTCCACGTTCCACAACTTTGGTTGTCTCATTAGTTCCTTTAGAAATCTTTCCGGTGTCTCTTGCTGCCGCCAAAACTTCAAGGGCAGAATCTGCTAAATCTTTTGGTACGTCAAACTTTACATAAAATGGCTTAGACATTTTTTCACACCTCGCTTCATGCATTGCATTACAAGAGGAAATGCAATGCTTTCATCCTTCATAAGTGATCATTTTTGTTTAACTTTACCTGTGATCATAGTTATTGTACTTTTTAAAAGCTTTTGTTCTAGTGACATAGTCTTCTTGATTAATTGATCTTTTTCAACAGCTGTAGGACTACCTGAACTACTCTACCTTTTTGGAAAGGGCATCTTTGCTGATTTCTAATAATTATTTTTTGAAATAAAAATTTAAAACTTAAAGAAAACCGAAATAGATTTTAAGAATAATTAAAAAAACTATTTCTTAAATAAGCGTTTAGCAAACATGGAAATGTCAATTCCTCTTAATGTCAACCAGTTTGCACTGTTACCAGAAATGATAATGGGCACTTTTTTAAGATCTTCAATAGCACGTGCTCCAGTGAGAAACATTGCACATTTCAATTCAGCGATAATACTATCTATAACAGATTTTACGGCTTCTACATCTCCACTGAAGGCAGGTTCTAGCAATGGTGAGGCTATTCCTATGCCATCTGCACCTAGAGCAATCGCTTTGGCTATATCCATACCATTTCTTATTCCACCTGAAGCTATTATTTCTACTTGTGAAGTCGAATGTACTACTTCAACCGTGCTTACCACTGTTGGCAAGCCCCAGTCCCAGAATAATGTTCCAAGCCTTTTTAAACGTTCTAATCCTTGTTCCTCAGCACGATATACTTCAACTGCAGAAAAACTTGTTCCTCCTACTCCTTGGATGTCTATTCCAGCTACACCTGCCTTTTCAAGAAGATTGGCAGTTTCTCTAGAGATGCCTGCTCCAGTTTCTTTAGCAATTATTGGAACATCTAATTCATCTGCCAGTTTATTGATTGCTTGGATTACACCTAAATAGTTTGAGTCTCCTTCAGGTTGAATGGCTTCCTGTAATGCATTTAAATGGATTGCTAAAGCATTTCCATCAATCATTTCAATAACTTTTTTTGCCTCTTTTGCTCTGATAGTACCATCTACCAATTGTGGTGCACCAATATTTCCAATTAAGAAAGCATCTGGCGCGTATTTTCTGGCTATAGAATATGTTATTTCTAATTGAGGGTTTTCTAGTGCTGCTCTTTGGCTTCCCAGACCGAGACCAACGCCAATTTCTTGTGCTGCAATTGCTAGGGTTTTGTTGATCTTTTCAGCAACTGGATGTCCACCTGTCATTGCGCTAATAAAAATTGGAGCAGCAAATTCGTGTCCGAATAATTTGCTATTGGTTTTAATATTGGCTAAATCTGATTCTGGAAGTGCACTATGTACAAAATCAATATCTTCGAATCCAGTAGATTTTTTCGTTTGGACATCCTTATCTAAACATATCTTGATATGATCTAGTTTTCTTGCTACTGTTGCCTGATTTTTCAATGCAAGAACCTCTATCTAATGTTTTTCTCATCGCGTGAAATAAGTGCCTACTACCTTTTTACCTTTTAAAACTTCTTCGATAATACCTGGCTTTGTTGCATTGATTATTATAGCGTCCACGCCTTCTCTCATCAAAGGCTCAATTTCCTTTAACTTACCAAACATGCCGCCAGTAACGTCTGAGGCAACGGATTCTTTAGCTAATGAAAGCAAATTTTCAAAAGTATTAAGATTGATTTCAGGGATGAGTTTTTTGTCAGAATCCAACAAACCATCTACATTTGTTGCAAAAATCACTCTTTTTACGGAGAGTTCTTTTGCTAAGTAATTAACGATTTGATCACCGGATAATATCGCGATTCCTTGTGTAAGATCCATTACTGCATCTCCATAAAAGACAGGAATAAAATCAAATTTCAATAAGTTTCTTGTTGGTTCAAGATCCATGTGTGCGATACGTCCACTATCAGTCAGGGTGCATGCGGAAGGCTGTACAGAAACTACAGGAATTTCTTCTGCTAAAAATGTATCAACAATGGCCTTATTTAATGTCATCATTGCTCTTCTTGTTTCCGAGAAGCCAATTCTTTGACTTGGCGATTGCCACCCCTTATGAATTTGATACTTATTGGCGATTGGATGACCAAAGGACCCCCCACCATGAACCAAAAGCAAATTTATGAAAGAAATTACTGTTAAAACCTCTTTGGCAATTCTTTGAATAGTTTTCGAATCTATTTGATTTTGTTTTGACTTATCTGTGATCACGCTACCGCCAAGTTTCAATATCGTCAAATTCTTGAGATATGTACTCATAACATCCCAGCAGAACTTTTGTTATCTAAATTGATAAACAAACTGTTTAGTAATATAAGCAAGTAGAATCACAAGCTAGACAAAGTGTATAATAAGATATCTTATGTTCAAATACTTTGACCAAACCTCTTCTAATCAACCCAGTCACTATTGAGTGGTTGCTATAATTTTATAATTCTAAGCTTTGGAAGCGTTCCTGAGTCAAAGCCTTGAATATGGCGACGTCTTTGATGGTTTGTGTTATTGATTCGCTAATGACTTGCGAACGTCCTCCTTGTTTTGTGATATGAAACACAGCGTCAGCTACACGCTCAAACTCAGAGTCATGAGTTACGACCAAAGTTTGTTTGGTGGGACGCGTCCGTTCGAATACCATGACAAGGTCTTTTCGGCGCTGTGTGTCAAGCATCGAGGTTGGTTCGTCTAAGATGAGAATATCTTGATTAGCTAACAAACGAGCAATTGCCATCCTGATAGAAATGCAAGCGATCACTTGTTCCCCTCCGCTCAACATGATTAGCGGTTCCGCTCGTCCTGAACGATGGATGAGCAAGTCGTAATCTTCCGTAATGGTAATTTTTTCGTACTCATCATTTCCTATTAGGTACGTGAAAATCTCCGTAGCATACTCAGATATTTCGTCCACATATTGCGTTCTAAGTATGGGAACAATTTCACGGCAGAACTGACGAACAATCGTAGCACTCTCGTATTTTAATTTCTCGGTATCTAATTTCGAGTCGATCCCTTTTAATTCTTTCATTTTCTCTTCGAGATCATGAATACGATCCTCTTTTTCTGGAATCGATTTTTTGGCAAGGAAATCGATCTTTGTTTTTAATTCAGTTTGTTTGTGTTTTAAATTGTCTAATTCCTCTTCTAGTCGCTGGAATTCCGCGGAGTCAAACCTCTTTTGAAGGACATCTAATTGTTCTTTAGTTTTAGTATATTCGTCTTCGCATGCTTTATTCTCGCTACATTGCTTTTTTAAGTTTGAAATGTCAGATATGAGCAATATCAGTTTTTTGTATTGTTCTTCTTTCTCCTCTAATTGCTTTTTGTCCTCTGTGAGTTTTTTTTCGTCGAATTCCATTTCTAATTTCTTATATTGCTCCCGAAGGGTGTTGATTTCATTAGTACGGATTTTTATGGTTTCTTTGAGTTCAACTATCTGATGATACTCTTTCAGCATCTCTTTTTCAGAATTCAATCTCTCATACAACTGTTTAATTTTCTGATTGACCTCTTGAGTATTTATATCGCTCATTGGCAAATTTTCTAAATTTTGCTGAGCGGTTTGCAATTCAGTTGTAAATTCTTCGATATTTGATTTTATAGACTCTATTTCTGAAACAATCAGGGAGAGTTTCGAAAACTTGCTTCTCTTGTTTTGCAAGTCTTCCATCACTTTTTTAGCGCTTTCTAGGGCATCTTCAATTAGTGCTTTCTTTTCTTCGATTTCTTGTTCCTTTATTTTAAGTTGTTCGATGAGATCATTTGATTCCTGAATAATTTTATTTTTGTGAGTACCTGTAACTTTTTGCTTACACTTTGGACAAGTTACGCCAGTTTTCAATTGTTCTATCTCAAGTAATTCTTCATTAATTTCTTCAACTTTCTTTTGGACTTGATGTAGTTGATTACTTTCTTGTTCCCTTGTTGTCAAGAACTGTTCTATTTGCTGTTCAATCTTCTGTATTTCATTTTCAAAGTCAATTTCGTTAAGATTCTTGAAAATCATTTCCCAATTTTTTGATGATTTCGACGCCGCTTTTTCTTTTTTAGTGAGTTTTTTATTATTTTTTTGGATTTCCTTTGATAAATTATCTATTGTAGTTTTAAACTCAGTTCTACTGGTCTCGATTTCTTGAATTTCCTTTCTCAAGCTTTCAAGAGTAGCAATCTCTGATTCAATTGAATTACTCTCCCTTTCTAGAAAGTCTTCAATTTGTTCTTCTGAGATGGATTTTATTTCTGGTTTTTTTGAAACAAGATTTTCATGAGATTTAATCGATTTTTCAGTCGTTTTGTCAATATTTTTGCTCTCTTTCTCGATCTGTGCTCTCAGGTTTTTCAATTGAGATTTTAGATCTTTTTGCTTCTCAATTTCTAACTTGATTTTTTCGGTAATTTCTTCAATAGTTGCTTTTTCAGAGTGAAATTGCGAAATTACATCTGCTAAAAAGTCGTCTTCAATAATCAGGGTGATATTCGTTAATTTTTCGATTTCTTGCTTGCTGTTTTCAATTTGATCCTTTATTCGGGATATATTCTCAAGTTGAGCGTCTTCTCTTGCAGTTAGTTCATTGATCAAGTCGTTGTCCTGTTTATACGATGAAAATTCTTCTTTTAAGTTTTTAATGATAGGTTTTATTATTTTTAATTCTTCCTTATATGATTTCAATTCTTCTTTTAGATTTTTAAGATCCTCCTGCTCGTCGGGAAGTTTTTCAACATCACTAGCCCATTCATTCCTAATTTTTTCATACTCTTTGATACTAATTTCTGCCGCTTTTGTGATTTCACGAAGTTTTTCGAACAATTCTTGGAACGTTGCAAATCCTAGAAGTTTATCAAACAACCATTTCCTCTTACTTGGCTGCTCCGAAGCAATCTGAGATATTTCCCCTTGAGGTATATATACAATGTTCCCGAATGCGTTAGCACTAACTCCAAGCAACTTTTCAATTTCTTGTGTGACAGTTTTTGACTTTTCGGCTACGATCTTGTTGGGATGACGATGAAGTGTGGCTTCAGAACCACTTCGCCTAATTTTCCTTCCCACTAAATAACGTTTTCCGTCGACTGAGAAGGTTAGAGACAAGTCAGAAGATGTTTCCCCCATTCGGATCAAGAACTCTGCTTTCTTGTTCGGTACACTTCCAAATAAAGAGTACATGATAGCCTCAAAGATTGAGGTCTTTCCGGCACCGTTATCACCTATGATTATATTATGTCCTTCTAAAAAGTCAAATTCAGCATCCACATAGGTCTTGAAATTTTTCATAGACAACTTTTCAATCAATAGCACATCTTTCCCTCCTACTCCTGCGATTTTTGGATTTTCTTAACAAATTTGTCGAATACATCTTCGTATAAATTGTAGTTCCTGTCTTCTGTAATTTTGATAAGTTTTTCAACAAAGGAAAGATAGGGTGGTATCTCTTTTTCAGGCATCTTGAATTGCTCTCTCAGAACATCTTCGTATGCGTCTCTTCTTGATTGAGGTTTCCAGGTAACTGTAGAGATAGACTTAAATTTAGAGATGATATCGGCATGGAATGCTTTTGTGATCTTATTGCGGAATCTTTGTAGATTGACGAATGGGTGTTCCATGCCCTCATATGAACCAGAGAAAACAAACTTTAGGATAGCGTTGTGCGTATCGTTCTCGATCAAAATTCTTTCAGTCTTGTTCCTGATCGATTCAAGTTCCATCTGATCGAATTCTGTACGAACCTGGCGTTTTGGGCGGACTTTATATGTGATATATTTTGTATCTAACTTCCATGACATCTGCGATTCATCGCAATAAGAGATAACGGAGTAAAATCCCTTTTCATCAGCGAATTCATTTTCGCTTGAAGATTGCCATTCTGTCGAACTTACGTGTTCCGTTGAGCCTGGGCAGTAAAGACGAAGTTCTGGATCTTCGTATCGCATATGATAATGTCCAGCAGCAACGTAATCGAATAAATGAGGTAATTGGCGTTTTCGAAGGTCAACATTTCCCCTCATTCCTTCGAAATATGCATGGATCATTAATATCTTTGGTACATCAGTTCTTTCCAACTCCTCGCGATAATTATTAAGTAATTCCATTAATGCCTTACTTGTACGCTTTCCATAATATTGAATTCCCAAGATGAGTGCAATTTCTCTTCCATTCTTCATAACGGGTATACATTCATCCTGAATATAAGTCAGCAGCTCCATATCCTCAAGAAAGTCGAGGATATCTCCCCCATATTTTTTATCCCTAGAATAAGTGGTGTCGTGATTTCCCTGAATTATATAAAGTGGTATCCCCTTTGACTTTATTTTAGAAAGTATATGTATGGCTTGTCGGAGCTCGGGAGCGCCTGGACGCGAAGTTTCAAACATATCTCCAGTAAAAAGAATGAAATCAGGCGATTCATCAAGGGCGATGTCTACTGCCTTGTTGAAGGCGAGCGCAAAATCGTCAAATCTATCTATTAAATTATATTGGCGATTTCCAAGATGGGCGTCGGATATGTGACACCATTTAATTGGAGACTCGATCACAAGAATCACTCCCAAAGTTTTTTTTTAAATTTTGCACAAATATTAAATCATTAACATATCAATTTCACATTTCTATAAGATCACTGCTCCTAATAGTGAAAAGAATTATATTTCTAGCTGTAATTTTCTTTCTTTTTCTTCTTCTACGGCGGAAGCGAAGACAGCCCGAGTTCTTGCCCATTGACGAATACTATCAACCTTTTCTTTCATAGTTTTGGAAAGAGGAACAGTTTTATCAACACCTTTAAGTACATCTTCTGCTTCAAGTTCTCGTTCTTCGGCAAAAGCATCATACATCGCTGAAATGATCGCTTCTTCTATTTCTGCACCGCTAAAACCGTTTGTTTTTGTGGCTATCGTTTCAACATCGAATTTAGCAGGATCACGTCTCCGTTTCGCGAGATGTATCCGAATGATTTCTTTTCTTTCATCTACAGATGGAAGATCAATGAAGAAGATCTCATCAAATCTGCCTTTTCTTAAGAGCTCTGGGGGCATGATTTCGATATTATTCGCGGTTGCTATGACAAAAACAGGAGATTCCTTTTCTTGTAACCATGTTATAAAACTACCAAATACCCTAGCTGTAACACCAGAATCTGTTTGACCTGAGCTTTGAACACCAGACAATCCTTTCTCGATCTCATCAATCCACAATATAGCAGGTGCGATCGATTCTGCCATATTGAGGGCTCTACGGACGTTTGCTTCAGAAGAACCTACGACTCCGCTAAAGATTTTGCCAACATCAAGTCGCAATAGGGGAAGTTTCCAAAGGGAAGCTACTGCTTTTGCGGTAAGAGATTTACCGCACCCTTGAACGCCTATAAGGAGTATACCTTTAGGTTGTGGAAGGCCATAGTTTCGTGCTTTTTCGGTGAATGCTCTAGTCCTTTTTTTGACCCATTCTTTCAAGTTTTCCAATCCACCGACATTTTCCATTTTTTCAGTGGAATGAAAGTATTCAAGGATTCCCGATTTCCGGATAATTTGTTCTTTTTCACTGATAATTAACTCGGGGTCAAATGTTTTTTTGACAACAAGAGACTTAGCAAATACATTTTCTGCTTCGTCCATGGTCAATCCCAAGGCTGACTTAAGAATCTGCTCACGAGTAAGGTCATCCAAATTAACATCAACCTTTGGATTGTCTTTCACCGAATTAATTATCCCTCTGAGTATACGCTCTAGCGTTTTCAAGCTGGGAAGTTGGTAATCAATTACAGTAATTAATTTTTCCAATTCAACTGGTATTTCTAGCACTGGAGAGACAACAATTATCGTCTTATTAGATTTTTTCACCTCTTCGGCGCAATCTCGTAATCTTCGGATGACTTGTGGATCTTTTAAGTAAGGATGAAAATCTTTTAAAACGAAAAGTAAGGGTCTCTGGACACTATACACATAATCAAGCGCAGTCAGAGGATCTCTCACAGAATTATCGATTTCTTTTCCTGATTGTGTTTTTATACCCTCTGTGATTGACCAGCAGAACATTTCTTTTTCCCTTTCTTGAGCAACCTCAGAAAGACTTTCTAAGACCCTCCCTTCTTCCCAAGAGACGATATATATCACAGGATACCTCGCTCTGACCAAAATTTCGATTTCATTTTTCGAATAAGAGTCGATCTTGTTCATTTTTCGTTTCTCCTTCATTTTTACAAGTTAATCCAGATAAGGACACGACGAGCGGCACGAGGGATCCTGGCAAATCACAAATCGTGACCGTTCCGTCTGGATCAATATAGATATCCGTCTTAATAAGAAACTCTAGTTCTGGTATGTGATTCCTCCTCTTCATAATATTCTGATGTATATTCTCTCTCTTCGACATCTCCTAACTCATCCTCCAGGAACTTGGTCGCATCAATGCATCCTTTCCCTTTTACTCCCTTAACTTTGATGTTCACATTGCCATTCGGGTCTATCATTATTTCAAGTTCGGTTGTTTTTACACCCATTGTCTTCTCACCACAGTTAACTTAATTTCATTATTTTCTGTTAATGTTTCGTTAGTGACTGAATATCCTTTTTTCTTTACCTCAGCTATGATTTTGTGGTAACTGTATCGTTGCGTTAGTTTTTGCAGAAACTCATTTCTATTTATCTTAATCCCATACCAATCTGCAACGATTTCGATTTCTCCTGTTGCGCTTTTTCTCAATCCGATGTCATAACCTCGCGATGTAGTGATTTTAAGTTCAGCTTGAGTTTTTCTGCCACCATAACCTCTTGTTAGAACTTCTCCTTCTATAAAATTATAATTAAGATCCTTTAAAGACTTCTTTATTGCATCCATATCGGTTAGTTTTGTTTTAATGGTAGTAAAATGTGACATTTTTTTCCTACCCCCATAATTATTATTTAAAATAGTTCGTCCACTTAAAGAGTAAAAGGTAGTACCTATCATGATTTGTTTAGTATTAAAACAATATAGGGTACCTTTACAGAAGATATCTTCCCTTGTAGGTATAAAATGATAGAGAGAGTATGCAAAAAGTAATTCTATCTGAAAGTGTTTTTCTTCAGAATATTTTGAGGAGGCCTATTATTAACCATATATTCTCAGTTTTAATAATATACGAAAACGAGTAGATATTCTTGTTTATCGTGAAATTTACCAACCATAAAAACTGTTCATTCTTTAGCGCGCAATTTTTTGATTAATGAAACATAATAGCATTATCTAATTTTGAAAAAATCATGAAAACACAATCAATTAACTCAGTACCTTTAGTTAATCATGAATGATCAATGAAGCATTAAAAGAATAATAGTAGAAACAGCAGTCTCTATTGCTCACGTCTAACTTTGCTTTCAAATTCTGAAAGCGGTACTTTGAATTCTTCGTTGCTTGCAATCTCGCCGCGTTCCTTAAGAACTTCTCTTGCAAGAAGCCAGAATATCAATGAAAGTGAACGACGTCCCTTATTGTTTGCCGGAATGACAATATCTACATTCTTGGTACCATTATCGGTATCACAGAGTGCAAGCACGGGAATACCTACGCGTAATGCTTCCTTTAAAGCTTGTCTATCAGCACGGGGGTCGGTAATCATAATTACTTCAGGTTCTATATATTCCTCAATATTTGGATTTGTTAAAGTTCCTGGAATAAAACGTCTTGACATAGCTTTGCATCTTATAGTCTCGCAAAAGGCTTCAATGGGTTTAAAACCATATGCTCTCGCTGAAACTACAAGAACTCTGTCAGTTTCGTATCGTGATAAGAACTTCGCTGCAGCCTTTATTCTCAGATCTGTAGTCCTTACATCAAGTACATAAAGTCCATCATTACGAACTCGATAAATGAATGGTTGCATACTTTTTGTGGCAATTTGTGTACCTATATGAATCCCACATGCAAGATATTGATCCAACGGGACTAATAGTTCCTCTCCTTCAGTTGTTTCCATTTCAGAAATTCTCTAGACCTCCTGAATATCTAGATATAGGGCAGATCCATCTATACGAAGGATTTGCTAGACATAACTGTTCATTTTTTCAAAGCTAGAGTTTTATGTCTTTTGTTTTTGCATATTTGATTCTATATTTTTCACTTTTTGAATGTATTTTTGTAACGATTCTGAATTTGAAGACTCAAAAAACTAATTATTACCCTTTTTCATCAGTTTCTTACTCAAAAAAAAGCAGTTCTCTATTCAAATAAGATCTTGGCAATTTTAGTTCTAATTTCTTGCCTCATGCGTCTGAGTCTTGCTTCGAAAGTGTTATCTATCCGTATTGTTTCGTCAGAATTGGTTACAATTGCTCCTCCAACACTTCGTAAATTATCTTCTATAACTGATAGAGTTGTTGTCGTACCAGTTTGCTGCATCACACGTTGTTGAATTTTGCTAATATCTATATGTTTCCCATGACCTGTTTGAATTTTTATTTTAAGATCTCCACCATTTAATCCAATTGCGGCTTCTGTTATTAGATTATTTAGAGTTGTTACATATTCCGCTGAACTTACAAAACCTATTAATTTCTTCTGAGCCTGATCGAAAACGTCATTGATTATTTCTTCCTTATTCTTGAGTGTATCACTCCTTGCGGTAAGTTTAGCTTTTGCAATTTCTCTTTTTAATCTAAGATCTGCTTCCTTTTTTGCTTGTTCTATAATCTCTTTAGATACTCTTCCTGCTCTCTTTTGTACATCTTCAGAGAGCTCGCTCGCTATTTGATTTGCTTGATTTAGAATTTCTTTTGCTTTTTCTTCCGCATTTGCTAAGATCTCATCTTTCATCATATCGAAAACGTCAGTATTTGATTCTGTCATAAGAATTCAGCCTCTCTAATTCAGCCTCTCTAATTATATAATAAACAATACATCGCCAACAGAGTAGTAATTACATTATAACTTTTTCTGTTATTCACGATTTGCAGTTTGCATCTAGCTGACGAGAAGTTCTCTTACCAAAACTCTATAAGGTCTACACTCCTTTAAGGAATAAGTTTCTGTTCGTGAAATGTTGTATAATAACAACAGAGACTACGTGGATTTGGGCGATAGCACTTCTATTTTCTCCAGTTTGTACTTGCGACTTCCTAGTTCGATTTCTTCTGCTGCGACTAAGAGATTTTGAGGATCAATATCTTTCAGTATACCTCCTAATTTATCTGCTCCGGGCTCCATGACACCACATTCCTCTGCCATTGATCCTGGTATACCTGGTGCAGCATTGATTAGATCAATGGACGCTTGATCTATAGCTAATGGGTCTGATGAAGCAAGGATCCCAAGATCTGGTACAATTGGGATGTCATTCCAACCTTTCTGTAAATGCTCACAATCGCAATTCCAGTCAATTTCGATTAGAAAATTAAAATTGTAGATGTTTTCTTTGCCAATAGTCTGTACAAAAGCTTTGGTGTGTTCAGCAATTGCTTTTTGTAAGAAGCTTTTTTCTGTTCTCTCCGTTTCAATGGCTTTTTGAGGGCATTTAACAACACATGCATAGCAAAAAATGCATTTTTCTTCGTCAATTACTGCTTTGTTATTTTCTTTACTAACAGCGTCAACTGGACAAGCAGTAATGCAAGGAGCGATCGAATACCCAGGCGAACCATCACAAATGCTTGGATTGACTTTTGGTTTATTTCTAAAGTGAATTAGCCCTTTGCTTGTCTTACCTGCGCAACCCACACCAATATTTTTAATGGCGCCCGCTGGTCCAGCAAACGCGTGCCCTGTAAAATGTGCTGCACTTATAAGAAAATCGACTTTCGTAAGCATTTTTGCTAAAGTGACTTCTTTGAAGAGGTTACCCATAACTTTTACTTTCGTTATATCTGTTCCAAATTGTCCATCTGCGATTATTATTGGTGCTAAAACTGTTTCCTGAGTAAACCCGTGAGAAGTAGCAACCTCTAAATATTTTTGGGCAGTACCACGAGGATTAGTAAGCCCTAATCCAGTAGTTTCAGCTACAAATGGCTTGGCACCCCATTTTTTTAGATGTTCTACTAATCTTCTTATGTAAAATGGGCGTAAATATCGTGTGGATAAAGGTGATCCCATATGAGTCTTTACGGCAACAAGATCGCCTTTAGAGATTTTATCTTTTAGCTCAATTTCAATTATTCGATCAAATTTGGAGATAAGGCTCTCCGCAGAACTCCTCGCTCTAGCATCTGCGAAATAAACAGTTGGTACTTCCATTACATTTCACCATTTGGACTTAAGTCTAATAATTCATTCAACGTTCTATTATGGAATACCTATACATTCTAAAATGTTTAAGAGTCTTACTTTATTGCCGTTTTAGTTTTGTTTATGAAGAGCTCCTGTTGTGTATAAATCTTGTAAGGTGACTAGAATTTGAAGTTAGAAAAAATAGATGAAACTGACTCTACTATTTCTTGCGATGAATGTGGTGCAAGTGCAGAAATGATGTTTTATAACGATAATGACGAAATCATTTACTACTGTTTACATTGCTTTTTAAATAGGCACGATCGAGATAGGATTCAATGGTATAGACGTATGTGGCTGTTGAAATCAATGATGGAGTACGAAGAAAAGAAAAACAAGCCAAAACCCCCTAACTGGGGCATTCGGAGTCTATATGAAAAATAGTCTAATATTACGTTAATTTTAGAATAAGAAAATGGGAAAAGAAACAACCCCCAGATATTATTCGAAATAGTTAAAAAACACACTAGTTTACTTCTCGCAGCAGATAGATGTTTTGTCTCATATCACTTAAATTGGGCAATCTCCGAATAAGCTCGCCATCTAATAATTTTTTAAGGGCATAACGTACCGTTCTGGGGGCAAGATTGCATTGACGTAAAATATCTTTCGCCGTTAACGGTCCATTCTTTTTAAGCAAATCATAAACAACTCTTGCACTCGGGGGGATTTTCTTTTCTACGGTAATCGGTCTAAATTCTCTGGATACATCAATTTCTTCAACGGCTGCCATCTATATACCTCCTATTTAAACATTATTATATCTGCATATAACTATATGTCAGAGTCATATATAAACTTTTGGTGTAAAAACCACTAGAAAGGTTGCGATTTCAAACTATTAATGATAATCTTCAATTTGATCTAACATTTTGATGAAAAATGATTTATTAACGCCCTTTCAATCTCGTATAGGCGTCTGCAGCGAGTTTTGACTAGATTCCTATGTGACTTGCTACGCAACTTTTTAATTTTCCTAATCTAAATAATTAGATGATTCCTAATTGATTATCTTAAGAGGCCAATTTTCAAAGGTCTCACAGGGGATTAGATTTGTTAGCGAAAATATTCACTCACGAAAAGCCGATAATTGGCGTAGTTCATTTACCTGCACTTCCAGGTTCACCGCATGATTCTAAAGATCTTGAAGAAATATGCGAATTTGCTATAACTGATGCACGGACACTTGAGGAAGGAGGCTGTGATGGAATCCTTATTGAAAATTATTTCGACCAGCCTTTTCTCGAAAAAATGGCTGTTGAAACTGTTGCTTCTATGACAAAAATAGCATGTGAAATAAAAAGGAATGTTTCTTTGCCCATAGGCATAAGTGCATTGCGAAATGATCCCTTTGCTGGATTGGCAATTGCTCATGCAATAGGTGGAGAATTTATTCGTGTTAATGTATTTATAGGTACAGCAATGGTCGGCACTGGCGTAATTCCTGGATGCGCTGCAGAGTTGTTAAGATACAGAAGCAAACTTAATTGCGATGTGCAAATTTTTGCAGATATTGATGTAAAACATGCTACTCCTCTTGTGAAAGTACCCATTGAGCGCGAAGCAAGGGAAGCAGCCTATCGTGGAAAGGCAGATGGCTTGATTGTGACAAGTCATGAAACAGGATCGCCTCCGCAGCTTGAGACTGTACAACGGGTAAAAAATGCAGTATTTGACGTTCCAATCATTATAGGAAGTGGGATTAATCCTGAGAACGCAGAAGAATTTCTTGAAGTTGCAGACGGAGCGATTGTTGGGAGTTCTTTAAAAAAGAATTTAGCAAGTCCAATTGATATAAACCTAGTGAGAACATTAGTTGAAGCGATTGTGTCCCTAAGACGTGATTAACAATGAAATGGGAACAACGACATGAAGTGGCAAAAGAAGCCGCACGTCTGCTATATTATGGGTTAGCTACGGAATATATATTTGCAAAAAAACGTGCTGCACGTTCACTTCGAGGTCCTCTCCCCAGCAATAAAGAGGTTGCCCTTGAGCTAGACAACTTAGCTGAATCTCTCGAAGGTGATGAACGGAAAAAGCGTCTTGTAAGCATGAGAATGGAGGCACTTACGTATATGGAGTTTTTGAAAGAGTTTCAGCCGGTATTAAAAGGCAGTGTATGGCGTGGAACGATTATTACGAAAAGAAGTGATATTGATATTGTCATTTATGCAGATACTACTTCTGAACCTTTAGCCGTTCTAAATAAGCATCAAATCCATCCAGAAATTAAGTATAACTCACGTCAAATCGGATCTATTAGCAAAACCTATATTCATCTCCTTTTCACATCTCCTTCTGGGACTAATGTGGAAATTGTTGTGCGCCCTACAGAAGATCAAGGTCTTCGTGAAATTTGTGAAGTTTTCGGTGATATAATCACAGGTTTCACTCTTTCTAAACTGGTGCGTGTCCTCAAAGAGGATCCAACAATGAAAGTTTTACCGGATTAAATTCTCATCAAGTCACGTGGTATGTCCTTTAGACTTTTCTGCAAATAATATGGAAATCTCTATAAAGCTACTATTTCAGTTTGTTAAGCGTATCTTTTAGTCAATGTGTCCTAATTGAGTAATAATTACTTATTAGATTAGATAGATCGCTGAATACAAGACAGTCAAGGTGAATTTAATGAAGAAATACTTTGGATCTTCTGGTGTTAGAGGGCTTGTAGGTAAACAAATCACGACTAATTTAGCAATGAAACTTGGATTAGCCCTTGCTACCTATTTAGGTGAGGGGTCCTCAATATTGATCGGACGCGATGTTAGAACCTCCGGAAAGATGCTTGAACATGCATTCGTTTCAGGTTTATTAGCTGGAAGTTGTAATGCTGAGTTAATAGGGATATTCCCTACTCCTGGTGTCGCGTATCTTACTAAAAATCTGAAAAAAGACGCTGGTATTATGATAACAGCTTCTCATAATCCTCCACCTTATAATGGCTTTAAGTTTTTTAGTAAAAATGGGATTGCGTTCCTTCCAGAAATGGAACAAAAATTAGAAGAGATCCTTATTTCAGATATGTTCACATTTTCAAATTGGGAAAGAATAGGTACGGTGAGAAGTAGTAACTCAACTTCCCCTTATTTCGCTATGCTAAATGCCTTTTCATTTAATAAAAAATGGCGTGTAGTGCTTGATCCAGGTTGTGGTGCAGCTTCAGTTGTTGCGCCATTAGTTTTTCGCAATGTAGGCTGTGATGTAGTATCACTAAACGCTCAGGCTGATGGACATTTTCCAGCACGTCAGTCGGAACCAACTCCTGAAAATCTCAATGGGTTAATGGAAGCAGTATCAAGCTTAGGTGCCGATATTGGCATCGCATACGATGGCGACGCCGATCGAATGGTTGCTATTGATGAACAAGGCAAGTTCGTACCATCAGACAAACTTTTGGCGCTTTTCGCTCGTTTCTCACTTACACAAGAGGAGCGTCAAAATAGAGAGAAGATAATTGCACTCCCTATTAACACTTCTGATGCAACAGATGAACATATTCGTGAATCCGGTGGCAAAGTCATTCGAACAAAAGTAGGTGATGTATATATCTCCCAAGCATTGCTTAAATATAATGGCATCTTCGGGGGAGAACCAATTGGAGCCTGGATTCATCCGCAATACCATCTTTGCCCAGATGGAATTCTTTCTTCTCTTTTACTATTGAAATATCTTGATGAATTGGATTCGCCGCTTTCAACGTTGATCAAGCGAGTACCTGATAGAATCAAGTTGCGCTTAAAAATTGAATGCAGTAATGAACAAAAATCTAGAGTAATGGAATACGTCAAGAAGAAATTACCAGGTCAATTTGACACAACTGTTGATATTTTGCATCTTGATGGCATTCGTATGGATCTAAAAAATGGATGGATTTTAATAAGACCTTCAGGAACTGAACCTTTTGTACGCGTTACTGCGGAGGCAAAAGAACAAACAAACGCTAAACACATCTTAGAAATAGGTAAAAAAGTTGTTGAAGAAGCATTAACTATCATTTAAAGTGAATTAAATTATTCTTCCATTAGTAACATCTTTTCAAAGTATCTTCGAATTCTTTCGAAAAACTCATCAAAAAACTCCATTTCAACTTCGAGGGGTGAGGGTTCTTTGCGGATTTCTTCAACATTAAAGAGATTTTCCATCTCGTTAAATCCTTTTCGTAGTAGTGCCCCCATAAGCTCTTCCATAAGAATCTGAATTTGTTCTTGAGTTAATACGTCCTTCTCTATTGCTTCAGAGATAACATCTATAGACTCAGTGATCTTTCCCTGACATTTGCGGACTATCCATTGAGCTGTTGATCTATATTTAACTTCCTCAAATTCTTCTGAGATCTCTTTAAAAGAACGCCCTTCAATAAAGGCTTTTAAAACTTTTAAGTGTGCAGGAAGTTTGTTTTTCTTTTGACTCATTGGTATCACCCCGTATTAATGAACTCCGTGAACAATGGGCACTTATTCAACTTTGATTTCTGTACCGCTGGTGTCATCTTCCTTTGGCTTCATTCTTTTTAGTCTAACCTCAAGAACTCCATTCTTGTAATTTGCTTTCGCTTCTTCTGGGATTACTTCAACAGGGAGGTTCAATTTTTTGTAAAATTTTTCTCCAGCTTTAATTTCGAGTTCTTTCTCTGTACCGCGCAGTTGAATCTCTTCTTTTTCGATTCCTGGAGTCTCTGCAACTATTATCACTTCATCGTTTGTTTCCATGATGTCGACTAACGGCTGTCTCTCTTCTTTAATCTTCGGACCTCTCTTAAAATCAAAACTTGGTTTATTGCCAAATTCGCGGATTATTGGCTTCCCATCGGGACCCACACCCATTGAAAAACCAAAAATGTAAGGACCCTTCTTCTCGAAACCACTAGGTAACTTGAATTTCGGCAGGAATTTTTCAAAATCAGCCATGTCAAATGGGCGATCTCCCATTTGTTTCATCATGTCTTCCATCATTTCTCTTAAATTGTCTATCATATCAAAAGGATCCCAATTATCACGCTTTTTCTTTCTCTTTTTATCCCAATTATCCCAATCGTCTTCATCACTCATTTTTTTCCACCGGCTTGTTATTCAATATAAACAGATATTTCTGTACAGTTCAATATTTATATCTTAACTAGGCTTAAAGTCTATATAAAGTTTTTTAAACCACTTAATATTATTATTTATTGAATATTCCATAAACACAAGGTTTATAAACTTCGTCGTACAGACTTTTATGTACCATGACTGAATCGCGCGCATGCGCGAGATTATTATTTAATATGAGGTGAAAATATTATGGAAAATTCTAGTGATTTAACACTACGAGTCTTAGAGGCTAGACAGAGAGACGTAGGACGAGGAATTGCACGAATAGATCAGAGTGTAATGACTGCAGCGAATCTTAGCTCTGGAGACGTTATTGAGATTACTGGTAAGAGAAAAACAGCAGCTCTCGTATGGCCAGGTTATCCAGATGACACTGGTACTGAATCAATACGTGTTGACAAGGCAACAAGAAGCAACGCTGGAGTAACAATTGATGATAAGGTGACGATAACTAAGGTTCAAGCAAGACCCGCAGAAAAAATAACATTTGCCCCTACTGAACCCTTGAGATTGATGGGAGGGGAAATATACTTAAGCAGGCTCTTACAAGGACGCCCAATAACGAAGGGCGATCGCATTCGATTTGCGATTATGGGCAGACCTATTGAACTTGTAGTAACTGCAATTCAACCCTCAAACGTAGCTATAATAGTCAACTCCGATACACAAATTATTTTGAAAGCTGAACCTGCCAAAGAAATGGAGCGACGAATTCCAGCCGTTTCGTATGAAGATGTTGGTGGTTTAGGATCTGAAATTCAGAAAGTTCGCGAAATGATTGAATTACCACTTAAACATCCTGAACTTTTTGAGCGACTTGGAATCGAGCCACCCAAGGGTGTCTTGTTACATGGTCCTCCTGGGACTGGGAAAACTCTTTTGGCTAAGGCGGTTGCTAATGAGACAGATGCATACTTCATTAACTTATCTGGTCCTGAAGTTATGAGTAAGTTTTATGGGGAATCGGAAGCCCGTGTTCGCGAAATCTTTAAAGAAGCAGAAGATAACGCACCTAGTATTATATTTCTAGACGAATTAGATGCTATCGCGCCAAAACGAGAAGAAGTGACAGGAGAAGTCGAGCGAAGAGTAGTTGCACAACTTTTGGCTTTAATGGATGGCCTAGAATCACGAGGACAAGTAATTGTTATCGGGGCGACCAATCGAGTGAATTCATTAGATCCCGCATTGAGAAGAGGTGGACGTTTCGATAGGGAAATTGAAATTGGCGTACCAGGTAAAAATGGTCGATTAGAGATCTTTCAAATTCATACGCGTGGCATGCCTCTTACAGAGGATGTGGACTTAGAGAAACTAGCTGAGATTACACATGGATTTGTAGGGGCAGATATATCGACTTTAGCTAAGGAAGCTGCTATGATTTCATTACGAAGAATACTACCACAAATCGACTTAGACGCAGTAGAACTACCTGTATCGGTGCTTGAGTCAATTGAAGTTACACAAAACGACTTTTTGGAAGCATTAAAAGATATTGAGCCATCAGCTATGCGAGAAGTCTTTGTTGAGGTCGCCAATGTCCATTGGGAAGATATTGGAGGTCTTGAATTACCTAAGCAAGAATTAAAAGAGGCCGTTGAATGGCCCCTCAAATTTCCAGAAGTCTTTGAAGCGACAAATACGCAACCACCAAAAGGAATTCTTTTATTTGGCCCCCCAGGTACCGGCAAGACACTTTTAGCAAAAGCCGTCGCCAATGAATCAGAGGCAAACTTCATCTCAATCAAAGGCCCAGAAGTTTTGTCGAAATGGGTGGGTGAATCAGAACGAGCGGTTCGTGAAACATTCAGAAAAGCAAGGCAAGCAGCACCAACAATTATTTTCTTCGATGAACTAGATGCAATAACTCCTCACAGAGGCATGGGTTTTGGTGATTCTCATGTCACTGAGCGTGTCATTAGTCAGATCCTGACTGAACTGGATGGACTCGTGGAACTGGAGAATGTCGTTGTGCTCGGAGCAACTAACCGACCTGATATAATCGACGCTGCTCTATTGCGACCAGGACGGTTTGACAGACTAATCTATGTGCCTGCACCCGACAAAGACGCCAGAGAAGCAATATTTAAGATCCATCTCAAAGGTAAACCACTTGCAGACGACGTTGATATTACAAAGTTGGCAGAATTGACAGAAGATTATGTTGGATCCGATATTGCCTCAGTTTGTCGAGAAGCAGTGATGTTAGCAATCCGCGAATTCTTCGAATCTGGTATTTCGAAAGAGCGCGTAAAAGAGGAGGCTAAATATGTCAAAGTGTTCGATAAACACATCCTAGACGCATTAAAGAAAGTGAAACCAAGCGGAACAAAAAATCTTAAAATATACGAAGCATTCATCGAACAGGGTGCACTAGATCGAAGAAAATCAGGAGCAGAACCCGTGCCGTTCTATCGCTAGTTAGCCTCTTTTTTATTTTTTTTAATTGACCATGCTTTCTAAATTAGATTATTCTTCGCAACTAAAAAAAATGATCAAAAAAATTTTGTATTATTTAATTCCTTTTGCGCTAACTATTTTTATGATATCGCCATCGCTTAATTCGTGGTTTTCGCCAAGTCTTTTTCCAGTACGTGCATCTACTGCATGTATAAAGGTCTCTGCAAGGTCAGTATGAATCTTTCCTGCAAATTCTTTAGCAGTTGTGCCTCTTTTAACCAGATATACATCAGGTAATACTCTTCCCTCTGAATCTGCAAATTTCGTCGTATCATGTACTGGGTATACAGCAATCATATCTAAAAGTTCAAAAACCGCTTTTTCTAGCGCTGCTTGAACACCAGTAGATCCATATTTTGCTAAAATTTCTGTCTGAATTCGTTCAAGGCTTGCTTTTTCTTTATCAGAAATGGCATCAGATTTCTTGACTTTAAAAGACTTTTCACCGGATTTATACTCAATCACATTCTTTTCATCTAATTTCTTTAATGCATACTCACAAAGAGCGCAGGTTGGTACAACTATGTAGCCTTCATTTTCTAACTCTAATAAACTGTTTAGGTATTTTTCTGAAGTTGGCATATCAATCTTGTTAGCGATAATTATCATAGGCTTCGAAATCTTTCGTAAGACTTCAACAAAATTGAATAATTCCTCATCAGACCAATTCACCGGCTTTTCTTTACTCACACTCTCTTCTCTGAGTGCCCAACGGATGTGGCTTCGTGTTATTCCCAATCCAGAAAGCTTATCTGCTAATGGCTCATCGATTTCTTTCCGAGCCGATTCTGCATGTCTAGTTAATCTATTCCAGTCCTTTTGGATTATTTGGAGAAACCACATATTGATTTCTCTCTCAAGAAAACTAATATCTTGCTTAGGATCATAACTTCCCGCTTCAATTGGTTGCCCATCTGCATCTATTGAACCGGAGGCATCTAATACATGAATTAACACATCTGCTTGTCTTAGATCGTCAAGGAATTGATTACCTAGACCTTTTCCTTGCCAGGCGTCAGGAACAAGACCGGCAACGTCAATAAGTTCGACTGGTATATGACGTATCCCTTCCATACATAATGAGTTGACTGGTGTATCTTCTACGCCTAAATCTACATGAGGACATGGTTTCCTAACATATGCAATTCCCTGATTAGGTTCAATTGTAGTGAAAGGGTAACTAGCCACTTTTGCGTCAGTTAGACAGGCGGCGTTCAAAAAGCTCGTTTTTCCGCTACTCGGTTTACCAACAATTCCAACGATCATTTCATCATCTCAAGTTTTTTCGGGTTTGTGAAACTGAGTGTCAAAACAAAATGAAGATCGCAACTAAGATATAATCTTATTGTGCAGATGTATGATCATTATGTTGAAGTTATATCTCAGTGTGTTCTTCTTTTTCAGATGAGTTCTCCTCATAACGCAAAATAATACGGTCTTCCGTATCTCGAAAGGTTTTGAGTTGCCCATTATTCATAACTGATGTAACTGAGAATTTGATTTCACCTTTCAATCGTCATTGAGATGATTCATCTTCTCTTTTGGATTTAAAAACTAAAAGAAAACTAATCTCATGTTCACCAGTCTCAATAGCTCCATCGAAAAAGACAACTTCTCGCTCAGTAAGTGAATCATCGTCGACTGATATCCGGAGTGGTTTGTCATCGAGTTGTAAGTACGCTCTCCACAATATTAGATCTGTAACTGTGTTAAGGTGAGACAGGAGCAACTTAGAACCGCCTGGCACACGATGTATTTCAAGATGTTCCCTCAGTTCGACAGCAATATTTTCAGGCATATCATTGATTGGACCGTCGCGAAAAACTCGTCAAAAGTCTGGAAACCACTAAAATACCCTCCTCCTGCTTGATGTGTCCAATCTGTGCCTATATATCTTAATCAAGAGGACTCAATTTCAAGATCCATCCAATGATCGTCACGCCTATATAGATACCATTTCCACTTGTGGTTAGGAACTTGTGAATAATCCCAGATTATTTTTTCGCTCATTTAAAACTCCTTATTAGGGTTTGTACTAACTCTCTCATTTTAGTTTTTTGTAGTACCCTATTTGATGATCTTCTAGATATTGTTAGTTTGAATTATATCTTAGGATGATGGTACTTTAGCTTTATAAATTGAAAAAATTCTGTAAATACGCGAGGATTTGAGTTATACAGCAGTCTCTTACCTAATACTAAGGATTACGTACATCATCTATAATTTTGAGCTTTTTGCTCTCTCTTGGATGTATAAATATAGTTGGACGATCATTTAAGACTGCTTTTTCTTTCAGTGTTTCATCAGCAGTCAATAAAATAGAGTTTGTTAAATTTGCAATTTCTAGAATAATATTATCTTCTTCTTGTTGAAATTCTTTTTTGGAGGGTGGAATTTCAATTCCCTCTCTACTTGAGAAAATAGTAATTTTTTGTTTGTTTTCTAAACTTCTTAGTTTTTCTATCTCATTTATAGCACCCTTTTTCTTATTAGACCCTAGAAGGTCTAGAACATTCATAATAAACTCAGGTATAACCACCTCAAAGTCTTCGAAATACCCTATCTTTATTAACCGCGAAAGATGGTTGCTTATTAGGATATTGATGTCAGGCAAAATTCTGTTATTAAGCATAATGAGAGGAGGTCTCATAGAATTTTTATGCCCACATTCTTTCTTGAAAACAATGTCCAAACCTTCAATTTTTGCTTCTATAAGTAAGGAGGGTGTTTTACACTCCATACAGAAAATAGCGTTATGTCTGCACGGGAAAAGTTTATTATATATCTCAGCATTCTTAGAATCAAATTGTAGTCCTTGTATATTATTAATATCTCTGACTAACCTTAAATTCTTCTCATTTTCAGTTCCCTGGACAACCAATGTCTTTTCATAACATTTTGTAGTTAATCCGTTGAATTTGAATCGCCATATTTCATATTCATCTGATTGAGTTTTTTTTCCTCCATAAGATTCTAAAATATGAATGAGTTTAGATTCATCAAGTTCTGAAGAAATTTGCCAAACTAGAGTTAAATTTCTCATAATACATTATTAGAAGGATATGAATTATATTTGTTGTGATAATATGCCTACCGTTTCTCTAACAATTGATTTATATGAACTTGAAGAATTAAGGAATTATATTCTTAAAACAGATCTAAAGAGAGTTTCAACGAAAAATGAATATGAATTGCTACGAGTTAAAGACGGAAATGTTAACATTGTAGTCTATAAATCAGGAAAAATAGTCCATAATGGAACTATGGAATCTCAAAAAGTCATTGATACTATTCTTAAGAAGGAACTTACGTATGATTATATTTTAGGATCTGATGAGACTGGTAAAGGCGAATGGTACGGACCGCTTGTCGTAGAAGGAGTTGCGTTGACTCCAGACTTGATTTTGAAATGCAGAAAGATGGGAGTACGGGATAGCAAAACTATGGCTAAGTCACAGTTGATGGCAATTGCGCAAAAACTCACAAAAATGAAATTTGTTAGGACATTTAGAATACTTTTACCAGAAGTCTACAATTTAAGATATGAAGAATTCCAAGATGAAGGAAAAACTCTTAATGATATGTTAGCATGGGCACATTCTGCAGTTATAAAAGAAATTATTGGACAAATAAAGTTTAGTAACGCTAAAGTTGTAATCGACAAATTTGACTTTGAAAAAACTGAATACAGACTTTCAAGTATTGACAGAGCAAATCTGGAAATCATTCAGAAAACAAAAGGTGAATCTGAGATCCCTGTAGCCGTTGCAAGCATTATTGCGAAATATATTTTCGAGAGCGAAGTAGATTTACTGAATACAGAATACGGTCTAGATCTCAGAAACACAACTCCTGCTGAGATAGATCCGAAAATCCTTCCCTTTGTAGCTAAACTTCATTTCAAAAATGTGAAAAAACACCTTTAATCCCTGTCAATCTTTTAAATCTCTTTTTTTTGCTGAAGGATCATTGCCATTAGTTTTTTTAACCATGGTTTTCCTTCTTCAAAAATACTATCTGCAAGAACTTTCACGATATCCAAAGATGCAACATTTCGCCAATCTTCCAGATTTTTTGTAATCCGTTCTGTAATTCCTTGAATAAATTGCGCAAGCACGAACTCCCAATATTTCATGTGAACTTCTAGATCTGATAATTTATCCTCAGTCTGTGAAGCTTCATCTTTCTTTCGCTTGAATGCCATTCCAGTCACTTTATCCCTTTAATAGCACAATTTGCATTCCCCTTTATATTTCCTAAGGAAGAAAGTGATAGTTCTATAATAAGTAAATAGGATCTCAAAATCATACTTCTAGTTTGAGAAAATGATGTTTATGCTATTCTTTTCTGCATACTCTTTCGCTTCTACTTCATCATTGAATATCTTAAAACATCAAACTCACATAACACTTTCTTTCCATCGACGACAAAATCAGACATTGGTCGTGCAATATTGCCTGCCTCTAAATACACTCTGATTAACATATTCTTTCTTCTTCTGCAGCTTTTTTACATTCTTCGCATCTCTTAGGTCCTCTTGCGCAGTGAGGGACATATAATTTGTCGATTACATCAATATATTCTATTTTAAACCTTGTCATCATCTAATAATTCCTTTATTTTGAAGATAGTTCTCAGATATTTTTCCATAACGCCTAACAACGTTTCTAGTACATCTAAATCTACTTCCGCTGCTTTAACATGTCCTATATCATTTCTATTTAATCTGTATACATCAAACGCGTGTTTAACAAAAGTATCAAATTCAAAAATACTTATTGTCTTATCATCATTAACATTATTCAATATAGCAACAAGTTTTCTATCAAAATATTTCCTTAAGTTTTTTTCTTTAGTCTTAATACTTTGTACGTGCAAATCTTTTTCAATTTGATTATAATTTGAGATTCTTTTTCGTTTACACCACTTCAAATACGATTCTGTCAATAAATCAATACTTCTTTCAGAAACGCAACCTAAAAAAAATGTAGACGCTAAAGGAAAGTCAGAATTGTATGTACCAACACATTCTTTAAGATAAGCAAGTAATACATTATCTATATCCTCAATATCTCCAATTCTTTTTAGAACTCCTATAAACTTTGATTTTTTCGCAATTTTTGATTTCAAACTCATAATCATATCCTGTGCTAATATTCTATCATCAACAATCAAACCTTTATCTGCAATTTCTACCAATCTATCTATTGCTTCGTCGATTTCTATTTGACCTAATAGTTTTATCGCACCTTGTCTGTCTTGAGCGATCTTGTCTTTGTCTAAGGCAATATTTTTCAATCTTTCAATTCGTGAAACTTGAATTGGTGATGAAAGCCTTGGTAGTTCTTTCTGAAAAACAGATTTCTCAGCATCTAATTTTCCTTTAATTATAACACTTTCACTTAGGGTGGTAAAAATATCTCTTACAAGTTTAACTGAGGCATTATTTTCTTCTGCAAAATCATACAAATGAATAATATCGTTTTTTTCCGAACTATTTATTATTTCTTCTCGAATTTCTTCTCTAAAACGTTCTGACAAATATAGAAAAAGATTTTTAATTAATTGGCGATTTGCATTTTGGAAGATATTACATTCAAAGGTATTACTAAAAAGAGTATAGCTCCCTATTCCAATAACTCTTCCACATCCTCTTTCATAGTACATACCTATTATTGGAATATACTGATCTGGTTCAACGTAAAGTTTGATAGCATCTGCTTTGCCAGAAACTCCAACCCTACAACCACTATATGAAATCCCGGTCTTCTCTCTATGACCCATTATAATCTCTATTCCTGTTGTTATTGGCGGAACTCGACTTGAAAATGGGGAGACTCCTATTTTATAATAGGTATCGTCAAAATTAATTCCGAATTTAACTCCTAATTTGCTTAAATTGTTACCATGTTTTTTGTCGCCTCCCTCACCATTGATGATTAGCAAACTTCCACCTGAATCTACAAAATCTTTTATATATTGTATATCATTCTCAAGAAGTTCCTTTTGAGGACAACCAATAACTAAAATGTCACAATCATTAATTAGATCGGGATAAACATGACCCCAATTAGTAATCTCAAACTTTAATTCATCTTTTAGTATTGTTTTAAATTCTGAATAATTCTCCTTAGAGTGTATATCTATCAATTCATCATGATAAAGAAGAAATTTTACTCGCAATTTCTTTGCAATCGTAAAACTTCCACTCACCATGATATTCACTTATAGTTCTTTATAGTTATATAATTCCTTTAAATTCTTCACATCTGATAGGTTCTCTTTCGAAGTGAGGGACATATATTCTGTCGGTTATATCAATATAGTCATTTGATGACGTTTTGATCTTTTATTTCGGAGAGTTTTACTCCTCCTAGAAACTGAGATGTTTTCTTGTAATGATTAGTCCAGCGGTATTGCTGATGCAATAATTACTTTTTCTGCCAAGAATTTAACAAGTGGAATCTCACATTCTATAATTTTCGTGGACTCTGAAAAAGGAATATGTCGGGGATATCTTTCATATCGATCTGATGAATGTACTATGGCATTGCGAATAATCTTAATGCGATTGGCGATAGTACCAATGATATGATCTTCGTGTTGTGATACTACAACATTTTTCCCAAATAGTTCACGCTGCGTTGTGTACCATTTTTCCCCAAAGTGTGTTTCATGCATGTTAATAAACTCTATTACTTCTTCCTTATCTATAAACTTATAAAGAACGTTTTTAAGCATCTCTGTCTCATCAGTAATTTTATTATGATCGATAACATCTTGAATCAAACGATCGAGAAAGAAGGGTGTCGGTCTAAAATTCGGATCGCTGAGTCGACGAAAAAGTTGATCATATAATTTTTCATCCGAGACCTTCAGAAAGAAATATTCTAAAACCTGATAGAATGATAAAAATTGAAGGTCTGGAATATCACTGCTTGTCCCTAGTAAATAAAATCGTACGAGATCCGAATGGTATGTAACAGTAGGTAAAGGTTGTTGTATTGCAGGATAAAGCCCAACAAAATTCTCTATTAAAGAAAATTCTCTTTTTGTAAGAGAAGGCCATTCATTTACTAAGGCAAAGGAAACATCCTTTGAGTATGCGAGTGTAAAAAGACAAGAATCTATGAGTGCTGATGAATGCTTTATGGCCGACTCAACATTACCCTCGGACATATTGCATACCCGTATTGTGAATGGACTATATAGGAGGCTTCGGATATCTGTTACCCCACTCCGTGAAATCCCTATGGATGAACACATTTTTGTTAGACAATGTTGAAGGTACTTCTTATCAAAACGAAAATAATTTATGAACTGTGTTGATGCATTGCTTATTGAAACGTAAAGTTGTTCCTCGCTTGAATTGCCAAATACAAACCCTTCGACTCCAAGAGGTAATTTCTGTGTGAGTGGTTGAATTATTTGCTCGCGATAAGTAGGACTGCAAATACTGCACTCAACAGGAGCATTTTCTATTGTAGATCTGAATTCTTCAGAATCTATGTATTCGTTAATATCCTCCTCGGTGATTCGAAGTTTTACATCTTTCTTATATGAAGTTGCATCATAGGTCTTCAAACATTTACAATTGAACCGGAGTGCTTTAGTTTCTTCATTAAATAACTCTAACCCAGCTTCTAAATAGGATTTTTTGAATAATTCTTTAGCTTCATGGAAGTTCATGTTCTATCAGCCTCTGTAAATGATGAGGCGTATTACTTGATATATATGAGTACTTCATGATTTAATTGTATATAGACGGGATGCGAACTTTTTACTATCTATATAGGTCTTTATTTTCGAATGATGAAAAAAATCCTTGTGATTGCATTATGCTATAATTCTGGTTGAGCTAGATGTCATAAGCCCTGAATCCATTGAAATTGAAGAATGGATTATGTCCAACATCGATTTTATCACGTTTGAACTCTGACAAGCGCATAGTCCGATAACATTAGGGAAGATCTTTCCCTTTCCAAAGGAAAACTTGATGATTATCATAAAACGTGGAATTTTATCAATCATTCCGTAGTTTTATAAATAATTGTAAGGTTGTAATGACCTCGTGACCGTATCTTTGATTTTAAGAATCCAAAAAGTGTATTGATCAAAATTTAACTAAGATAACCTAACGATTTTGCGGCCTCTATAATTTTTTGTGCACTTTCCACAACCGTTTCATTATCGGTATCAACTATAAGCTCTGGATTTAGAGGTTCTTGGTATGGGTCATCGATCCCAGTCATCTTTTTTATTTCTCCAGCTAATGCTCTTTTATAGAGCCCTTTTGGATCTCTTTGAATACATGTTTCAATTGAACATTTAACAAAAATCTCCATAAATCCACTTCGCTCGTCCTGACTAAGTTCACTTCTTGCGTAATCACGAACTTCGCGATATGGTGAAATTAGAGAAACAATGACGACCACACCGTTTCGTGCAAGAATTTTACTTACCCAGATGACGCGGTGATTGTGTTGATCTCTCTCTTCTTTTGAGAAACCAAGGTCTGGGCTCAAATTTTTTCTAACTACATCCCCGTCAAGTATTTCGACGTTTCGATGTGAGTTGTTCACTAGATATGTTTCAAGTTCTCTCGCTATGGTTGTTTTCCCAGAGCCTGAGAGTCCCGTTAGCCATATAACAAAACCTTTTGTCATGTTTAATCCATCCTTTCTTCATTTATTTCCTATATATTATGCTATTCTTTCATCTCCTCTGTCGATACAACTTGTTATCTACAGGTTGCATCATACTTTTCAGATCTGCCTCTGGAAGATTTAGAAATTCAGGTATTTTTTTAATATGTGTCTTAGGATCTAACAATATCTCATTGTAGTTTAAAAACAAAACATCGATATCTTCTCTCTCTATAATTGTTTTTTTCATTATCCTATTCAATTTTATGAACGCTTTTTTTGTTTTATACCGATTTTCATCCTGTATTCCCGTCATCTTATCCATAGAATCCAATACTTCCTCGATATTCCTCTCTGAATAGATAATCTTATATCTTCCAAGCGGAAGAAATTTCAGACCATAAGTCGTAATCTTGATAAATTTGCCTCGGAAGTTCTCCAGTTGAAATGTCCCGTCAATTAGTTTGTTTATGACCTTTCCGCCCTCAAGTTCATAGTATCCTTTCGGATTGTGAGGATCTGGAGGACGTGAACTATCAGATGCTATTGGCACGCCTCCAGCATGTAATATTTGCATTAGCATAGATGTACCAGACCGTTCTATTCCCGAGACAATGTAATTAGTGTTGTTGTCTAATGAAAGCAACTTTTTGGTCATCCTACAGCCAATCCCTGTATTCAGTCAAGATTTTGTTTAAGAACGTCTTTTTTTCCTCTTTTGGCAAGACAATTCCAAAAACATCACTTTTCCCACCTGCGGAATACCCTATGCTTCGAGCCATTTCAATTAGATTTTTTGAATTCGACAAACCATTACTTCGTCGTATGTAAAGTTGGACGTCGTCAGGAAATAGTCCGTTGTTAATCACAATTACAGTTTTTTCCTTATTTTCTTTAGTTTGAAGAGCTAAGTGTCGCGTAACAGCAGATATGAGATCATATTTTGTATCAATTTCAAAAAGCAAGATATTATTTTCGTCATAAGAGGGTTTTTGTGCAATAAGACGGTTTAATTCGTTTTCCAACAGCTTTAAATGTTTTTTCCATTTCTCGTATGCAAGAATGCTTTTCGGATCATCTTTAAATTGAAGCAAAGCGAATACAGCATTTTCTACTTCTTTCTTATTCTGAATTTTAAAGTTTGAATCGATTAATTCAATCATGTCTAGAAGTTCTGAGAAATTGATATCTATCGAGTCAATATACGTAGAGATCTCTTGATAAATCACTTTATTCTTTTTTATTTTCGCTCCTAGGTCTCCTATAGCACCTAATATTGGAAATATGTTTATTTCGTTGTTTAATAAATCATTAATGAACCAAGCCGCTGCAGGAAAATTATCTCCATTTTGCCCCGAAAGTGTTGGATTGAAATTAAGCACTCCTGGAATGTGATCTTGTAAATGATGATCAAAAAGGAGTATTTGTGCATTTGTAACCTGTTGGAGTTTCAGGACATCTTCTTTCAGTACTGCAATATCTGCTATTATGATAAACTCAAACTCGTGTGCTTTTTCATAAATCTCTGGTATCAGCCTGTAATTCCCAATATGTAATGTTGACGTAATAATTTGCGTGTCATTTGCTGAGAGAAATTCGTAAAGCAATGCAGCGGAGCAAATCCCGTCTGTGTCCCAATGATGAATAAGTAAGCCGCTTTTATTTTGTAGTTTTTTGAGTTCTTCCATTCTTCTATTCACTTACAAAAGGGTTTTCTTCACATATAATCAACTTTGCAACTTCAGGTCGCATTATTTCTTTAGGCGGGAGTTCTTTATCGCAGATCAACTTACGTATTTTTGTTCCAGAGAATGAAATGTGATCTGATTCGCTATGTGGGCAGGTTTTCTCATTTGCCACTCCACCACAACGTTTACAGTAGAAAAACGACTTAAAGAAAATGGGAAATATTCCTAAATCTGGAAATTCCTCGAAAATGTCCTGAGCAGCATATGGATCATAGTAGTTTCCAACACCCGCGTGATCTCTTCCAATAATTATATGGGAACAACCGAAGTTTTTACGGACGATCGCATGGAATATTGCTTCCCTAGGACCAGCGTATCTCATATCAAAGTTGAGAATGCTCATGACTGCCCTTTCTTTAAGATAATAGTGTTTCATTAACTCCTCATACGATGCAAGTATAATATCGTCTCTAAAATCGCCGATTTTTTTGCGACCCACGACCGGCTGAATTAGAACACCATCCACAAAGGTTAGCGCTGTTTTCTGAACGTATTCGTGACCAATATGGGGCGGGTTTCGTGTTTGGAACGCTACCACAGTCCTCCATCCCTTTTCCTTGAACAAGATCCGCGTTTCGATCGGTTGTAAGTTATACTTTTCATACTGTCGTCTTGTTTCAGTGATTAACTCGATTTTTCCGCCAATGAGAACATCTCCTAGCGTGAAGGTTTTCGCAACACCGGGGTGGTTTATGTCTGTAGTACCAAATACATGCTGGGCAAGATCGTGTTTGCTATACCCGTATTTTTCATCAATTTTCATCAATGCAAGAAATTCATTATTATCATATAAAATGATTTCATCATCCTCTTGAATTTCTTTGGATTTCTCTTCTGAAACATCGAGAATAATAGGTATTGTCCATGGTATGTCACTAGATATTCTCTTTTCTAGTAAGCATGATTCAAGATCGTTTTGATTAAAAAATCCTTCTAGAGGGCTAAATACACCATTAGCGATGTTTTCCACATCATTAATCAGATCACTTCTGAGTTCAATCTGAGGTAGTTCTTTAACTTCTTCAAACATCTTTTCTTTTTCGCTTTTCTTTAAGCGACGATTTATCAACTTTCCACCGTGTGGTCTTGGCATTATATCACCTGCTGATAATTATTCGAGATAACCAAGTCTTCTTAATCTATCTTTCACGCGTTCTTCATCTTCATCGCTGAAAGGATGTTCTTCCTCTTCTTTTTCACCTTCAGCGACTATTTCTCTTAAAACATAGGTTACATAACTTGAAACAGATGTAAAACCCGTATCTTTGATTCTTTCTTCAACTTTGCGAAATAAAGGTGTTGGTATTGAAACTGTTGTAAATTTCTTTCTTTTTTTCTCCTCATCTGCTTTCTCAGCCATTTTTTCCAACTCTTTTTCTTTTTCCACGCACTAATTATAGTTAATTAGAACTAATTATAGTTAATTAGCCCGTTTAAAAAACTTTCTATATATCTGACTTCTAAGGATTCAGGTCTCATCTGCTGTATACGAGTAGTTGATAGCACATCGTATCAAGAAGTCTTGTTATGTTTCCAAGCAAAAAGGTTTATAGTTGAAGTTATGGAAATACTAGCTCAGTGTTGATTTGGATTTGAATTGAGCACAAATCATCAACAAGGGAAGTCATAACTTTTTACTGGAGGTGCGGTTTTGAAATATAAACGCATTCTAATTACCGATCCTGTTCATGATGATGGAATAAAAAAGTTGAAAGCAGCAGGTTTTACAGTTGAAGAACGATATGGAGAATCACCATCGGTGATTAAGGAATTGATAAGGGATTATGATGTGCTTATTGTTAGAAGTGCTACAAAAGTAACACGAGAAATGTTGGCAGAATCTTCACTTCAAGTAATTTGCCGTGCTGGTGTCGGTTTAGATAATATCGACTTGGAAGCTGCAAAGGAATACAACATAACTGTATTTAATACTCCTAATGCTCCAAGTGTCTCAGTTGCAGAATTAGTCATTGGGCTAATTATTGCTCTATTTCGCCATATTTCGATTGGAGATAAAGGTTTAAAAGAAGGAAAATGGCTTAAGAAGGAATTGAAGGGATTAGAATTAAAGGGAAAAACACTTGGTATTGTGGGGTTTGGAAATATAGGAGTGGAAGTTGCAAAACGAGCGAAATCATTTGAAATGACTGTTATAGCTTATGATGTTCTTGATAGTGCGTTAGAAAATGCCAAACAAATGAATGTTGAACCTTTCGGTCCTTCTAAAGATGCGCTTGAGGCGATATTAAGGAATGCTGATGTAATAACGCTTCATGTTCCTCTCTTGTCCTCCACATATCATATGATTGGTGAACGAGAGTTTTCATTAATGAAGGACGGCGTTTATCTAATCAATGCTTCCCGTGGAGGAGTTGTCGATGAAAAAGCACTCCTAGAGGCAATTAGATCAGAAAAAGTTGCAGGTGCTGCTTTAGATGTATTTGAGAAAGAACCTCCAGGCAAATCGGAACTAATAAACGAACTAAATATAATAGCCACGCCCCACATCGGTTCAACTACTAAAGAGACACAAAGAAATGCATCTGTTATCCTAGCAAAAAAAATCATTGAGTTTTTTAACTAATCGGTGCGATTGCAGTTAATCTGCGGAGGAGTTCACTAGAAAAAATTTAATAGATTGATAGCGGGTTTTTCGTAGTAAGGTGATCGTCATAAGAAGTGTGTTTTAAACTTCTTTTAATGCGATATGACAAAGAATGATTTAGACCGCTGAGGAGTCATTTTGAGCCATACTAGTAAACGACGTGCATATGATTTTATTTTTAAAATAGCAGTCGTTGGTCCTAATGACTTTCTGAAAGATCAAGTACTACACCTAGTCTCAGGGGGCAACGTAGGAATCGACGGTCTACGAATACATGTAGGTGACGCTGATCACACGGACCGAATTAAACTGAGTTATTGGTTGCCGCATCAAGATGCCTACAAAGTATTGGTGTCTCTGGCGCTTAAGGGTGCTCACGGCGCTCTAATTGTCTTAGGTGAAGACGATATTGAAACCTTGGCTAAATATCGTGCTGAAGTGAATAAGAAATGCGGTGAAATACCAACCACACATCTTCTCATTGGAAAAAGTATGAAACCCGAAGAGATAAATAAGATGGCCGATATTAAAATGAATGAACTAGCCGTTAAAATAAGAGACAGAATCACAAAAGAAGTATAAGTCTATCACGCTTTTCAATTTGTACCGAATGAACTGAACTGTTTTTTCGTTGACCTAAGGTTTTCTTTTGATTCAATGTCGGCTATGATCTGACTATTCTCATTTTGAATCAATTACTGAGAAATAACTTTTTATTTGGACGAAATCCGCTCGATTTTTCTTCCTATACAATGTTTATTAATGTCAAGTACTAATATATAGGTATATAAATCATCTTTAAGTAAGACCAATTCTTATTGCTATAGAATGGCGAACTATCTTGAGCGTGCAACTAAAGCAGCGTGATTATAGATTTATTTTCAAAATAGCAGTTACCGGACCCGATGATTACCTAAACGACAAAATTTTGCGTCTAATATCCTATGACAACATTATGGTCGACGGAATAGGCGTACATGTTGGACGTGTTGCTTCTGAACAAGTTAAGGTCTCTTATTGGCATCCTCACAAGAGTGCCTTTCAGATACTAGTTCAAAAAAGTTATCAAGGAGCGAAAGGGGCTCTGATCGTTGCGTCAAAGTCTAAAGAAGATAAAGAAGCAGCGATGCGGTATCGCACGGAGATAAAGAAAAAATGCGGTAATATACCCACATCACTTCTTATTATTGACAGGAATAAGGCGTCAACAGCAATAAGTAATATGGCCCACCTTATGGTGCGTGAACTAGTCGCTAGGATCAGAAAGAGGACTTTATACAAAGTGTAAGATTGACACGCTATTTACTTTAACTTTTTTAGAATGAAAAAAGTTAAAAACAATCCTTCTTTTCCACTATTTGTTTTCTCTCCCTGGATGTAGCGTTATATACGCTGAACGTGAAAGATTTGGGAGGTAGTTTTAATGGGTTTATATTCTTATGTTGAGAAAATGTGGAAAGACAAAGACTCGAAAGTTATGAAAAGACTTTCACGGCAAAGGCGCATAAAATGGAGGCGTCAACCCGCAACAGTTCGCATAGACCGACCAACACGTATTGATCGTGCGAGGAAATTAGGATATAAAGCAAAACAAGGTTTCGTTTTAGCTAGAGTTCGAGTTCGACGTGGGTCACGACAAAAACCTCGCCCAACACGTGGCAGGCGATCAAAGCGCATGGGTGTTACAAAAATTACATTAGGGAAGTCTAGACAGGTTATGGCCGAAGAAAACGCTGAAAGAAGATTTCCCAATTTACGTGTGCTTAATAGTTATTGGGTGGAAGCAGATGGTATGTATAAGTGGTTTGAAATAATTCTAGTTGATCCAAACCATCCAGTGATTCAGTCTGATCCTAGAATAAATTGGATTTGTGATCCAACTCATAAAGGTAGGGCTGCACGAGGACTAACAAGTGCTGGGAAAAAGTCAAGAGGTCTACGTAAGAAAGGATTAGGCACAGAGAAAATACGTCCTAGTTTGGCAAGCCACAGGCATCGAGGAAAATAATCTTTTTTCTTACTATACTATAAGTCCTTTCCTTCTATTTTTCTTAGAAGGCTGTAATAGATGATCTCCACAATGTAATCTGATTACATCTATTTAGTACTTCATTAGTTTCCTCAATATCCACTAATCTTTTTTAACAAATCAAGCCGATAATAACTTGAGATTTCTAACCTTTGTGATGCCAATGAGTAAGAAAAATGATTTTACCTTCCAGATTTCTTCTGTTGAGTTTACAACGCACGTTCATGCAACAGAAGATTTAGATAAAGTTACGCAAGCACTCCTCTTTTTAATACCTGATAATATTCACGATAAACTCAAATTAAAAGTAGATAAAGTTAGAGGACATTGGAAAAACCCAATATCCCTTTTAAAGACAAAATTTACCGATACCGATGATGTCATGCAAATAATCAAGCATATAACAACTGGTTTAGATGATCAAGATAAATCTGTAGTTAGGGAAGGGCTGGAAAGAAGAATCGATAAATCACATTTATATCTTCGGTTTGATAAACAATCTGCCTTCAAGGGCTACTTCAAATTAAAGGATGAAGATGATGTAATACGAATTAAAATAACGTTTACTATTTATCCTTCACCAACACGTGAAAAAGTTAAATCAATTAGCGAAAGCTTGTTAATGGAATAATTGACTGTCCTATTATGGTGACATGGGATGAAGGGGAGTTACGATGTTCATGTTCATTCAACTCATTCTGGCGGTATATCTACTCTATCAGAAATGATTAAGATGGCACATCGTTTGGGACACCAAAGCATTTGTCTATCAGATTTTGGTGCTATAGATCCCTCTCAGGTTGCATCTCTTCTCAAAGAATGTAAAGGTTTGACTCCAACTGTATATTCACGAGCAGACATTTCTCCAAAAACACCACGTGAATTATCACACAAACTTAACTATATTAGAAGGAAGATAGATTTAATCGCCGTTGAGTGTTCTTCAGAAAATGTATGCAGATTCGCGTCGACTAATAGATTTATAGACATTTTAACTCTTGCTCCCACTGCAAAGGCGTCCGTATTCACAGAATTGGTTGCTCGTAATTGTTCAAAAAATGGCATCGCATTAGAACTCACTTTGATCCCTTTTATAAGATATTATGGTAAGGTCCGGGCGAAACTCTTACGGATGTGGAGAAAAATACTTGCTGTTGCACTTCGAAATAATGTTATGTTCGCAATTGGAACTGGAGCACTCAGTAAATATGAGTTAAGAGGTTCACGAGAAATGCTACTATTAGCAAAACTTGTCGGTTTGCCTCATGACTTAGCAAAACAAAGCCTCATAGAGACTCCTTTCAAATTGATAGAACGACGTATCCTTGAGAGACGTGGGAAGAGTCTTATGCAAGGGGTTAGAACCTTATAAGTATTTATAAAACTGCGGAATACTTGATATAATTCCACGTTTTATGATAATCATCAATCTTTCCGTGAGATGAAAGACCAGCCTTAAGGTTATCGGGCTGTGCGCTCGTCACCGAGTTCAAGACATGCTTCATTAATACTGTTTTTGTAAGTATTTCGGCAGTCTTGAAGGAAGTTATCCCGCTATGCTTAAAAAGGTCACGGATCATCGACCATCTACGGTAAGGACTGCTCTTTTTCACACGGGGCTCGATGAACTCCCCGACGTGTGAGAGCACCCAATCGTAGACGGCTGGAATTGCTTCCCTGAAACCCAAACCTCTTCGAGCTATTACATAACTTGCTAAGTGATGTACCGTCAAATTATGTAATCCTGAATACTTATATTCCCCAATGAGCGAGGTATATCCGGGAAATACTTTTCTGAAGGACACACCGCGCTTTTGGCATTTTCTCTCTAATAGTTGCAAGGCAGTAGTCTTCAAATTGCTTAATTTTCGGTTGCGTTTTGTATTATAGGAAAATTCTTGGTCGAAATGTAAATTCTCGACCACAATGCCCTTGCCTTTGTTGATGCAGTAATTGACGACTTTATCCATTTTATAGGAGATATAATCATTACGTTTATCTGTTCTATAACTATGCAGGTTGTCAAACGAGATGCTATGATACGAGAGCAGAGTGCCGTGCTGGTCTACATTGGTTAACGCCACAAAATTATAGTTGAAATCTAAGCCGATGGCACCATGTTCGTAGCCGTAACGTGGTGCGGGTTCGGGCAGTTCATAGGACACATGGACGAAGTAGCGCAGTTTCCTTTTGAAGAGCTTCCTTTTTACGGTTACCGTGTATTTATCAGCATTAAGAATCTGCTGAAACCACACTTCCTGCACAAGGTTTACGGACATGGGAATGATCAGCCACGTGCGTCCTTTCTGCTTGGAAAAGGTTCGTATCGTGACCGTTTTATCAGGCAATACCTTGATGTTCAGGTTTTTCAATCCTTTTTGTTTCTTTCCTACACAACTGAAGGAAGAATCCCGTCGTATCCTGAACTCTTCTCTAGTTATGTTGCCGCGTATTCTCTGCCTAAATAAGTTCTTAGTGCCGAATACTACAGATTCGAGATGTAAATTGGGTAGTTTCGTCATTATCGAGGATCTGCGGGCGTATAAGCCCTTCAACCGGCGATCATGTGTGTCTTGCTCCTTTATGGTGTTGATTTTTTTGATAATGACTGTTATCTGCTGTGTCATGTATTTCCGTCGTTTTTCCAGCCATGTTTTCTGTGCTTCCAGTTTCGCCTTGTTATCAATCAAGATGGTATTAACATATGGGTTATTGTGACACAGGCTCATCAAACACTGTTGGATGGTTTTCCCCTCACCGAAGCGTGTTGCCATGTAGTCCTCGCCATGAAACAACAGGTTATAGCCGATGCGTTTCACCCGGTTATAGATGGTGAAGAGCTCATGGAGTTTGCGTTCTTGTGCCTCATCGGGATAAATCCTGAATTTGACGGTCTGAATCATGGTGATCGCCTTCTCCTTTATACCTTAGATTACTGTTAGTTAATAAAGCCCACACTTTTAGGATTACATCGCACCGAATCGCACACTGAGATCACAACTTGTAATAATAGCTTGAAATTAATTAGTAATAAAATTACAGTAAAGAATTACTCAGCATAGTAATTTGAAAATAATCCGGTAGCAAATTTTAAAATTATCAAATTCATTTTTTGGAGTGTAGGATACAAGGAAAAAATGTAAATAATCCAAAAACCATGTTTATGTGGAGAGATATGGTTGGATATTTCATCGTTCGTTTCAACAATAGTTAATTGGGCAGTTGCATATTATATCGCAATTTTAGTGATAGCTAATATCCTTTTGGTAATCGCTACTTGGATCGCTATAATTCAGACCTACCGTTCTCGGCCTATAAAATTAGAAGTCAGAAAAAAGCATTCTGATGATTTAAAAGAAATTATACATGAATGGAAGTCTCAGATACCTTCACCCGAGAGGGCAATGAATGTGGTTGTCACTGAACCACTGGTTATTGAAATCTCTGCAGAAAAGGAATATCTTTTTTCCGATCTAAGAAATCATATGCCTAGTGAATTAAAATTATTTGATGTTTGGGATACATACAAGGAAGCGCTCCATCAATACAACAATCGGCGTTATACTCTTTTCCAAAATATAAAAAATGAAGCCTTAAATCGTACAGGATTACTTATCAGAGAAGGATCTGAATCCGGAGTCCTCCGTATAGATTTTTGTAAACAAATTTACGCCAATGTATTTTATACCGCTGAAGGAAGAAAAAAAGACTATACAGACTCTGATTATAGATCTAACCCTATTAATAACAATGAAATCATGCTTGCATGTGATAATCAAAGCATAGCGCATATAAATAGCGAATTACTAGATGAAATAAAACGTGTTCATCAGAACTGGATGGATGAACTTAACCGCGAATCAGAATTTGTTAAAGAAGCAAGAAATTTAAGTTCTTTAAAGAATCAATTGGAAACTTCTAAAATGCAATTAGAGCGAGAATTAAAGGAATATAAACGGATTCCAATACTCCCTAAAGATTGTAAATATATTGGATGGGCTCTTTCTGGTGTTTTGGACTCGATAAAGGGAAAGATAAAACAGTTATTGAAAACAATTAGTGAACTGCTAAAGTAGTTTTCAGCCAAAGTCAATTTCAAAATTTTCAAATTGATATAAATGAAAATTGAAAAGCATTTTCTAGTTGAAAAAAGTCATTCGAGTTGATTAAGTTGTCTGAGTTTGATCAAACACTCTTTCATTTCATAGAATATCCAAACGAAGAACGATATCTCGAATTTAAAGAGTCTATACCTTGGGATAGAAAAGAAAACTCTGTCAACATAATAAAAGCTATATTAGCCCTTTCGAATTTGAAAGATGGTGGTTGGATCGTCATAGGGAAGAAGGAACTGCCTGACGGATCATATATTTTAACTGGCATGAAGCTTAGTGACTTTGAGACGTATGATTCTGATCAGATGAAAGACTTTGTTAATAATAAATATGCAGATCCCTATGTGACCTTCTCTCTCCACAAAGTAGAATATAAAGGCAACAAATTTATGCTCATCAAAGTAGAAGAATTTGAAGAGGTGCCAGTTATTTGCAAGAGAGATTATCGCGATATTTTATACAAAGGTCGGATTTATTGTAGATCAAGGACGAAACCAGAAAGTATTGCTGTTCCGGGCCAAGTTGAAATGAGGGAAATTTTAGAAATAGCAACGGATAAGAGAGCCCTACGCTTTTTACAGCGGATTGAACGCTTCGGGATGAAACTAACACCAACAGATGAAGAATTATTTAACAAACAATTGGAGGATCTGGAGTAATGCGAGAACTACCTAGCAGTGAGCAAGTCCTAGAAAAAATCAAATCCCGTGGATATTGGAAAGTAATCATACGACCACTTCAATTTAAAAAAACGCGTATAAACTCCCTGAAGGAGTGCATAAAACTTGTTGAAGAGAACAGCGTTCGTTTTAGAGGATGGGATTATCCCATGTTCTCTAGAAAACACGTAAGGATTAAGGAAGACTATGTTGAATCTATAATTGATATGGACGATCATATAGAAGTGTGGCGGATGTATCAAAGCGGCCAGTTTGCCCATCTAGTTGGAGTTTATGAAGATTGGTGGAAATATGAAGAAGTAAAACTTAAGTATGGGGGACCAGTACTAAGTACGCTCTCAACTCTTTATACCGTTACTGTGATCTATGAATTTGCATCACGTTTAGCTCGGAAAAATTTGTTCGAGAATCGTTTTAACCTGTCAATACAATTGAATGGAATGAAAAACCGTACATTACAAACCCTTGACTTTAGAAGAATCCTTTTTCGTACGTATACATGCGATCTCAAGGAGATTACTGATGCTAGAGAACTTTCTGCAGAGGAAATTATTACTAAACCTTATGATCTTGCATTGAATCATACAATCCAGATTTTTGCGCGGTTTAACTGGATGGACCCTCCTAAAGAAATCCTTAAACAGGACCAAAAGAAATTTCTCGAAGGTAGATTGTAGTCCGCAGCAATTACACCATGTTAGAATAATCGATGAAGAGAAGGAGTAAGCAATGGTTAAAGAAGAGAAAAGCAGATACATAGCTTTTGAAGTAATTATTGAAGAAGATACTCCATTAGAGGTGATTTCTGTTTTTAATTCTATTTCACGATCGATTTTGTCACTTTACGGTGAGATTGAAGCCAGCCAAAGCGGTATTTGGCTCATTGAATTTGACGCTGAGACGTGCTATGGTATTCTAAGATGCACTTCAAAAAGTTTAGACAAGGTACAAACCGCTATGGCAATCGTTTCGAGTATTGATAATAGACCCACCATTATACGTTTGCTTAAAACTTCAGGAACAATTCGATCGCTTCGATCAGCCCTCGAACAACCAGCATCGACCAGTGAAGATCTGCAAAGTTAATTTTGGTTCTCACGATCGTGATTCAAGGTCGAAGATTTATCCATGTCAGTCACAATAATATTAACTCAAAAATTAGGGACTGCGAAAAAATAAAGAAAAAGGATTGAAAAGGTAGAAATTGTTTCTTAAAACATTTTTAGAGTTCGTTGAATTGCGTTTAGTGTTGCTGAGACATCGTTTGCATTAATAGCGCCCATATGGCCAATTCGAAAGATTTTACCTTTCAGTTTGCCCAAACCGCCTGCCACGATAACGCCTTCTTGTGATAATTGTCCTCTAAAGTCCGCATCTGCAATGCCATTATGATAGACTGCGCTCATTGTATTTGCAGCCCATCCATCCTCAGGAACGAGTTTAAAGTCCATCTCTGTAAGACCTTTGCGCATCATTTCTGCTAATTTTTCGTGCCGCGCAAACCGTGCCTCCATTCCTTCGCTAACTATTTGATTTACACTTTCATGGAGTGCATAGATTAAATTTACTGCAGGTGTACCGAAATAACTTGGATCACCGCGCTCATATGCTTGCATGATGGGCAACCAGTTGTCAATGGAAGTATAGAAACACTCAACGGGATGTTTAAGTTTAGCGTGTGCGTCTAAGGCCTTCTGGTTGAAATTCAGTATTGCAAGCCCTGGAGGAACACCCAATGCCTTCTGTGAACCTGTGAAGCATATATCTACATGATATTTGTCATGATACAATCGTTGTCCTGCAAGAGAACATACTGCGTCTACAATAAATATCGTATCAAAATCTTTGACAACATTACCAATGGCTTCGATGTCGTTCGCAATACCAGTCGATGTATCAACATGTGTCACTGTAAGGACTTTGTAGTCGTCACTTTCAAGTTTTTCACGCACCTCTGTAGGATCTGCTGCCTTTCCCCATTCTACTTGAATTTCGTCAACAGCGATTCCGTGTGCTTTGAAAATATCACTGTATCGCGCGCCGAACACCCCATTATTTACTACTAATGCTTTTTCTCCTCTTTGAATCACATTGGTTGCTGCCATCTCCATAGCTAGCGTCCCAGATCCCGCAATAACAAAGGGTTGTCCTTCAGAAATGAAGACCTGTCTTAGTTTTCTTAAAGTATCTCCAAAGATAGAGATAAATTCTGGTGCTACGTGACTCACAGTTACTTTACTTAGAGCCCGTATCACTTCTGGATCAAAATTAATCGGTCCAGGGATCATTAAAAGTTTTGCCAATTTTGTTCACCTCTAATGTTCTTTTGATAGGGAAAGTCAGCTAGATTAAGCTGAGCTTTTGTCGTTACTGCTGATACAATGGTCTCAGGTATGTTGTCTAGCAAAAGTAGTGAAACAAGGTTCCAAAGTTTATGGCGTACACTTGCTTTACTCATTTCCTTGAGGTTGTTTTCATATTTCGCCGATACTCGGCTAATCGTTTTGGTATTCAAAAAACTCTCTAAACCTACGGGACAAGTTTCTCCCGTTCTGAACATCCGTGGGACAAACTTTGTCCCTAAACTCCTTGGTACAGCATCCCAACCTCACCTAAAACCAATTGAAATTTATATTGTGTGCTTTATACTTATATTGTATATAAAGATTTTCCCTCAAACGCAGTTTTCTCAAATTCAAGAAGATTTCAATACCTTAGTATATCTTTGCTTTGTTAGCGCACGTTTATCATTTGAAAAAACAGTTTTTTCGCGACAAAAAATAAAAAGGAGATTAGAAGGCTTAAACTTGTGTCCAAGCCTCTTTTAATGTACGTTTTACATTTGCTATAGCCATCTCTGATGTAATACCTTTATGAGGTTTTACTTCGAAACTAACAAATGGGCGTTTACCTTTTTCTAAGTAATCAATTTCAAAAAGGGCATCTAGGTATTCTGCCAACTCTGTTGCGTCATTTTCTCCTCCTTCAACACCGAAGATCGGATGTTGATCTCCATACAACGGGTTGTTCGGGTCTTTAACGCAATTTCCGAGGTGCACTAATGTGAGGTAATCCTTCGTGGTCGATAATGCATGGGCAGGTGTCTCATTTAGTAGTGGAAGATGACTTAAATCATGCATTAAACCGAAAGTAGGATATCCTGCCTCTCGTACTGCCTTGGCAAACTCCACTGCTGCTTCACTTGGCCCTATCAAAGATTTTTTATCAATATCACGATCAAAAATCTCTAAAGTTAACGCTAGATTTCCTTGGCTTTTTGCATATTCGCAGAGTTGTTTTAAAGAATCGATTAATAATGCCATCCCCTTCTCTCTGGCCGCATCACCTGGATAAGGGCCACTTAGAACGGTAAGATACTCTGCGCCAACTTCGTAGGCTTCGTCAATAGCTGATTTTATTGCCTGTATGGATTTGTTTCGCAATGCATCGTCTAGTGCGTTCAAATCAAGTTTAGGAAGCAATAAAGCAGGCTGTGCCGAGAAATTAACTGTCAGACGAGAAGCTGTTAAGAGCGCAGCTACGTCATCTTTAATTGCCGGATCCTTGCATCCACCATAGTCAACAGCTGAGAAAAAGCCGTCTTCGGCTATCTTTGTAAGCGTTTCGAGTATAGGGCCTTCTCCCGCAAGGCATTCTGGAAAAACCATTCCATGCACTATACCGACTTTCATATAGAGATCCCAATGTTTTTTCATTTTTTCACCGCCTTTAATTTGTTATCCCCTTTCAGCTATGGCGTCCAGAGCTAAGCCCATACTACAATTGGTTTCTCGTTCGCAGATTATATCTAATATTGCAGGGGCATTATCTAGAGCTCTCTGGAAGGCAGCCTTAAGGTCTCCAGGTTGTTCCACTCTTTCGGCATATAGTCCGAACGCTTCTGCAAGCTTAACGAAATCTATTCCTATTCCATGCTTCGCTAACTTATCTGTATCGTACGTTAAATCTACCGCATATTCATAGTCATAAACAATGGATTGGTTCTGTCGGATTAAACTTAAGAAACCGTTGTTGAGCACAAGCATAACTATTGGAGTTTGGTAGTGAGCTGCCATCGCTAATTCTTCTACCATGAATCCTAATCCGCCGTCTCCTGTGATGCCTACGACTTTCTTTTGTGGCATTTCCATTTCCTCGTATCCGACTTTAGCTCCAATTGAAGCTGGTAAATCCCAACCCAACGTTCCCGCGCATCCGCAGACTTTATAATGTCCTGGTTTCTTTATTTCTTGATATTGACCGCTCCAAATCTGATTAAGTCCGACTGATGTCACAAAAATTGTGTCATCATCAAAGAATTCATTTATTTCTTTGAAAAGTCTTTGAGGCTTGATTGGCACATCATCAAAGTCTAATCTTCTCGCAAGCTCTTTGCGTCGGGCAGGTATTGACGATACCCATTCATTTGGCATTACTTTTGCATTTCGCGCTTTGGCTTGATCGATCATCATTTGTAGTGCTTCTTTGGCATCTGATACAATTCCTAACTCTGTAGGGACGATCTTGCCAATTTGTAGAGGATCAATGTCAATGTGGATGAACTTTCTGTCTTTAGTGTAAACATCTAGTTTACCCGTATGACGATCAACAAATCTGGCACCAACCGCTAAAACAAGATCGCTCTCTAAGAATAGCTTGTTGCCAAGTCTTGTTTGCATGATGGTACCAACCAGTCCCGCGTATAATGGATGATTAGTGTCAAGCGCACTCTTTCCCATGTAGCTAGCACAGATTGGTAAACTTAAATATTCTGCTAATTCTTGGAGTTCTTTGGAAGCGCCCGAAATAATGACTCCTCCTCCGGCTAAGATGATTGGATTCTTAGCTTCCAAGATCATATCAATTGCTTTCTTGATTTGTCTTTCATTTGCTTTGGGTGTCGAAAAGTCTAAACTACGATCTGTTTCTGGATCATATTCAATTTCTGTTCTCTGGAGGTCAACGGGGAGATCAATAAGCACTGGTCCGGGTCTTCCTTCTCTAGCGATTCGAAAAGCTTCCCTCATAGTACCTGGGAGGCGATAAGGCTCCCTAACACAATAACTTTTCTTAGTCACTGGTTTAACTATTTCTGCTATGTCAACCGCTTGAAACGCCTCTTGACCCAATACTGCTCTCGTCGCTGTCCCAGTAATTGCGACAATTGGGATAGAGTCAACTTGAGCGGTATAGAGACCTGTTACAAAATTTGTCGCTGCAGGTCCGCTCGTGCAGATACAGACGCCAACTTTTCCAGTTGCTCGTGCATATCCGTCAGCTGCATGGCATGCTCCTTCTTCATGTCGAGCAATATAGTGCTTTATTTTTGTTGTTTGCCCAAGGTATTTGTAGACGGGATTTATTGCTGCGCCCGGTATACCAAACATTGCTGTTACTCCTTCATCTTCAAGGATTTTTACTATAACTTCCGCTACTTGCATTTTAGGCATAATCTTCTCTCCTATTTTGTTTATTTTTTAGAGGGTTATCCATAAATATCTGGATTAACACAATTTGGTGGTTTGAGTCCCTTAACACCAGCAATTACATTTTCAGCAGCCATGGTCGCCATTTTAGTACGAGTCTCTATTGATGCGCTTGCGATATGTGGCGCTAACACAACGTTATCCATTTCATAAAGTTCTGGTTCAGCTTTAGGTTCCATTTCAAAGACATCCAAACCAGCACCAGCAATCTTTTTCTCCTGTAATGCTTTAACGAGTGCTTTTTCGTCTAATACAGGACCTCTTGATGCATTGATCAAATACGCAGTCTCTTTCATCAAGTCTAGTTCTTTTGCGCTAATATAGTGCTTTGTTTCTGGAAGTAACGGGACATGCAATGTCACATAGTCGCTCTCTTTGAGAAGCGTCTCTTTATCTACATATTGAATTCCTAATTCCTTTTCTAGATCCTCAAACCGTACGACATCTGTATAAAGAACTTTCATGTCGAAACCCTGAGCTCTTTTTGCAACCACACGCCCAATTCTTCCAAGTCCGACGACTCCCAGTGTTTTTCCGTAGACATCAGAGCCGAGGAATTGCATTATACCCCAGCCTTTCCATGTTTTTTGCCGGAAGTATTTATCTGCTTCGACAACACGTCGCGCGACTGCCATTAGAAGTGTCCAAGTGAAATCTGCGGTTGTGTCATCCAATACGCCCGGTGTATTAGAAACTGCAACGCCGAGTTCGGTGGCGGCTTTCCAATCGATATTGTTGTAGCCTACAGCTACATTGCTGACTACCTTAAAATTAGGATTTGCTTCTTTCACGGTTTTTAGAATCTCGGCGTTAATGTCGTCAGTGAGTAGGCAAACAAGCCCATCAAGGGTTTTCATTTTTTCAATAAACTCTGCTTGCGTAAGAGGGACATCACTTTCATTGAGTCCCATCTCACATTCCTTGTCGATCATATCTAAAGCTGGCTTTGGGATCACGCGTGACACATAGACTTTTGGTTTACTCAAAACTAACCCTCACGATCTCGATAAAATTGTAAAAGAGTTTATAGTACTTCGAATTTATAATTCTAATCATGCGCGCACACAAACATATTCGTTCAACCTTATCTTTATAACTTTCAGCGTACTAATAATTCGGTATTAATTGGAGGAAAAATAAAACGGAGACCTAAAAGGCAAATAATTTGAGGGGATCACCAAGAAAAGGAGGCTTGAAAATTACACTTGAGGAGCTTATGGAACATAAACTAGACTGGGAGGGTACAATCATCCCGGAATTGAAGGAGATTGTTGGAGAGGAAAATGTTCTCAATCATGTAATAGATCTCTATGTGTACAGTCGCGACGCCAGCATAGACACTGGATGGCCAGCAGCAGTAGCTTTCGCTCATAATACAGAAGAGGTTTCGAAGGTCGTCAAATTAGCGAACAAATATGAATTTTCGATCATTCCACGTGGCGCAGGCAGCAATGTTTGTGGTGGAGTTATCCCTGCAAAACCTGATTGTCTTATTCTTGTCGTTGCAAGGATGAATAAAGTTGTAGATCTCGATTTAGAGAATTTTCTAATAACTGTTGAGCCAGGAATGGTATGTCTAGATCTAAATAACTACATAGAACCATACGGCTTTTACTTCGTGCCAGATCCCGCAAGCGATAAAACAGCGACCATTGGTGGCATGGTTAATAATAATAGCGGCGGAATTCGCGCAGTCAAATACGGTGTCACAGAACAATGGGTGATGGGTCTTGAAGTTGTATTAGCCGATGGGACAGTCGTTCACATTGGCAATAAAGCTATTAAATACGTTTGTGGTTATGATCTAGTTTCTCTCTTCGTAGGTTCAGAAGGAACTTTAGGTATTATAACAAAAGCAATGCTAAAAATGCAGCCGCTGCCTGAGGTCCGCCTCGTAGCTAGTGGTTATTTTGATACCGCCTTTGCCGCAGGTAAGTGCGTCAGAGAAATCATTCGGAGAGGCTTTGACCCTTCAGGCACCGAAATAATGGATTATAAGACACTTAAAGCTGTAGAAGAGTATTCTGGTAAGGTAAAATTCCCTGAATGCGGTGCTGTAGTAGTTGTTGAACTTGACGGAAATAGAGAAGATGTAGAAATGCGTCTTGATCGATTAGAATTAGTCTTTAAAGAAATGGGCGCACTTCAAACCGAGGTCGCAAGAGATGCAGAAACATGCGAACAAGTGTGGGCGGCAAGAAAGGCAGCATTCCCAGCACTAACTTTACGAAGACCTACTGCTCGTATGGAGGACGTAAGTGTCCCACTCGAAAACTTACCCGTTATGTTCCAAAAAATTGATGAAGTTAGTAAAAAGAATGGAATTGAAATAGCGACGTTTGGTCACGCAGGAGATGGCAACTTACACCCGATACTTCTCTGGGACGAAAGAGATCCAGATCAGCATAGACGCGCATTACAAACTTTAATTGATTTATGGCATGCTGCGGTAAATTTGGAGGGGACTGTAACTGGCGAGCACGGAATCGGAGTTTCTAAACTTATGATGATGCCGGTGGAACATGAAGCGGCAGTACTTGAGTTAACGAAAAAAATCAAACAAGCCTTTGACCCAAAAAACATACTGTGTCCTGGTCATGTCATACCTATTCCAGGTCAAAAATTCTTTACTGAGGAGGATGTAAGCTAAAATGACGAAAGAAAACGTAGTTTCAGGCACAATGCTACCACAAAGATTCGAAAAAATGATTATTTCCGAAGATTCCGAAACTGAGACGTACAGATGTGTAAGATGTGGCTTCTGTAGGTTTGCATGTCCAATTTTTGACGCGACTAAAGTAGCTACTTTCAATTGCAGAGGTAGAATTATGGTTGAGCGTGCCCTTATCGAAGGAGGACTTCCTATTGACCAAAGGGTTCTTGATCTTCTTTATACCTGCACGTTGTGCAAACTCTGCGAAACGCATTGCCCTGCTAAGATCAAAGTCACGGACGTGATGCATCACGTCAGAGAGTGGCTTGCTGAACAAGAACATGCCCTTGATGAGCATAAGGCAATCGCAAGCAACATATTGGAGATAGGAAATACTCACGCTCAGGATCCCGCTATCTTCAAAGAGGTTTTTGGTGAGATAATTGCAGCTCTTCCAAAGGAATCTTCTACTCTTTACTATGCTGGATGTGTTGGAACAATTGATTATCCAGAGAATTCACTCGCTGGCATCAAACTGTTGAAAGAAGCAGGAGAAGAATTCATAATGCTTGATTCAGAATATTGCTGTGGAGGTTATCTCAACTGGCTAGGGTTTACAAAGGACTTCAAAAAAGAAGCTGAGAAAAATATAGAAATCTTCAAATCACGTGGGATTGAGACCATTATTACGGCATGTCCAATGTGTGCATCGGTTTTCAATAATGATTATAAGGAAGTCTTGGAAGATATGCCAAAGGCTTATCATATTACGGAAGTTCTCGAACGCTTGGTTGATGAAGGAAAAATAAAACTTACGCGACCACTCGAAGCAAAGGTTACTTTCAAAGATCCTTGTCACCTCGGTAGATATGCACAGGTTTACGACGCTCCACGAAAACTGATCGAAAGTATTCCAGGCGTTGAGTTCGTTGAATTACCCGAAACTATGGGCGAAGCAAGATGCTGTGGTGGACCTATTCGTGTTCCTTATACTGCCTTGAGAAATGATCTAACCGATGAGATCGTAAGAGACGCCGCTAAGTTAGATGCTCAATTTGTTGTGACGTCATGTCCAACATGTCACCATAGTCTAAGTATGAGAGCCTACAGAGAACGTATTCGCGTTTTAGAATTGCCAAGACTTGTTGCCTATTCAGCAGGTGTAGTTGACAGTTATCGCTAAATGTGACAAGTATCTTACCACGCATTACAAGTGTATGGGGATATATGTGTACATCAGTTTCTCCACTTTTTTTAAAAATTTAAATTATGGAGTCACGCTGACATTATCAAAGAAGAATTGAATGAAAAACAACCGAACATTAGGTCATAGTAGTTTGGAGGTGTTCACGAAGTAGGAGGCTCGTTAAATGAATGCATTGGAAAATAAAACGGCAGAAAATATCTTGGTGATTGGCGGCGGAATGGCTGGAATGTATGCCTCGCTAGACATTGCAAATCAAGGCTATACGGCTTTTCTAGTAGAGAAACGAGAAACGATTGGAGGAAGATTTTCGCAGGTTTACAAAATCTTTCCGACTGATGAGTGCTCAGCTTGACCACTTACGCCCCTTATGTCAAGTGTTGCCAGAAACGACAATGTTCGCTTGTTTACTCTTACCGAAGTCTTAGAGGTAAATGGCGAACCAGGGAATTTTACGGTAAAACTTAAGCAAAATCCTAGATATATCGATCCAGACAAATGCACAGGATGTCAAAAATGCATGGAAGAATGCCCTGTTGAAGTGACTTCAGAATATGATATGAATCTTGGTGTCCGAAAAGCAATCTACCTTCCTTTTCCACAAGCAGTACCTCAGATTCCTCGCTTAGATAAAGAGAACTGCATTGACTGTGGCATGTGTGAGCTGGTATGCCCTGCTGACGCAGTGAATCATGAAGATTTTGAAAAAATCTTCGAAATCGAAGTTGGTTCGATAATCGTAGCAACGGGTTTTGATGAGTTTAATCCTGAACCATTAAAACAATTTGGATATGGATACTACGAAAATGTTGTTACATCACTTCAATTCGAGCGAATGATGCATCCTACAGGTCCAACTCAGGGCAAGATAGTGAGACCTTCTGATGGAAAAGAACCACGCAGAGTATTATGGGTTCAATGTGTGGGCTCTAGGAGTGAAAAAGAAGTCGGCAATAAATTCTGTAACCGGGTCTGCTGTATGTTTGCATTAAAACAAGCTAGAGCCTATAAACTGCAATCAAAAGGAAAAGGACAGGCAGACCTTTGCTATATAGATATAAGATCCTCAGGAAAACTGTACGAGGAATACTACAGGGACACACGAAATAATTATATGCCTAATTTAATTCGCGGTAAAGTGGCGGAAATTCAAGAAAACGAAGAAACAAAAGACTTAATCATCTGGGTTGAAGACACTAATACTGGAGAGGTTTCTCAGATCAAAGATGTTGATCTTGTTGTCTTATCTAGCTCATTTGTTCCATCCGAAGGGACAAACGAACTATGCCAAACATTAAGCGTTGAAATTAGCGATGATGGATTTCCCTTGGAAGTCAACAGTTATCATCCAATCGAAACAACTCGACCTGGAATCTTTATGGCGGGTGTGGCAACAGGCTCAAAAGATGCTGTGGATACAGTTACTCAAGCAAGAGCTGCGGCATCGTCTGCAGTGAACCTTTTATCTGGTTCCCCACCATATATCAAATCATATGCATCTAAAACGGAATTAGAAGGTTCTGGCGAGATTCGACTTGGCGTTTTTGTATGTCACTGCGGTGGCAATATCGCAAATTACATCGATATAACAGAAGTCATGGAATATGCGAAGACATTACCTGGCGTGATCTACGTAGATAATAATGAGTTCTTCTGTAGTGAGCCAGGGCAACAGCAAATCAGCGAGAAAATAAAGGAACTCAATATTAATCGAGTTTTAGTGGCGGCATGTTCTCCTTTACTCCATGAGGACACATTTAGGACTCTTTTAGAGTCTGCTGGAATAAGTAAGTACTATCTTGAATATGTGAACATAAGAGACCAAGCAGCGCAAGTTCATATGCAGACACCAAAAGAAGCCACCGAAAAAGCAAAGGATTTGATCAGGGCTGGCATTGCACGAGCACTACATCTTGAGATTGTGCCATATCGGATGGTATCAGTTGTCAACGAGGCTCTTGTTATTGGTGGTGGAATTGCTGGAATGTCAGCTACCCTTGATTTATCTAATCAAGGATTCAATGTTCACCTCGTAGAGAAAGAATTGCAACTGGGTGGTCGTCTCAATTCTCTTTACAGAGTATTTCCAGAAAAAACTGAAGCTAGCCAAATTGTGGATGAATTAACTGCACAGATAACTAATGCTCCCAATATCTCGGTTTACCTTGAGTCTTCGTTGGAATCCCTTGATGGTCACATCGGTGATTTTACAGCTAAAATTAGGAGAAATAATGGAGCAAATACCGATATTAACGTTGGAGCTATTATCGTGGCTGTCGGAACAAATACATATACTCCCAAAGATGGCGAATACGGTTACAATACTGTTCCACGTGTTGTAACTTCTCTTGAATTCGAGGAACTGCTCAAAACTCGTAATTTTGATCAAGATCCAAAGCGCATTGTCTTTATTCAATGCGTTGGGTCACGAGAAGAAGACGGAAACAAATACTGCTCCCGTGTGTGTTGCGGCGTATCACTGAAAAATGCGCAGAACGTTAGAGAACTCTTTCCGAACTGTCAAACCTTTGTCCTTTTTAAAGAGGACCTACGACCTGTTGGAAGGTATATGGAAGAGTTTTATCTAACTACAAGAAAGCAATATCGTACCAATTTTATGCGATGGACAGAAGAAAGACCCCCAATGGTTACGGAAGCCCAAAATGGTAATGCTCTGGTGCAAATATACGATACCCTTTTACGAACTACATTCGAGATAGACGCCGATTATGTAGTGCTAGCGGTAGGACAAGAACCTCCTGAAGGCTTTGATGAACTGTGTAAGATAATAGGGGTTACTCGCTCTTCTGATGGTTTTCTTGAGCCTATCCACATAAAATTCAAACCTGTTGAAACACGAAAAGATGGTGTGTACGTAGCAGGGACCATTCTATCTCCACGAAGCATAAGCGACTCAATAGTGCTAGGTAAAGCCGCAGCGTCGGCAGCAAGTGTGCTTTTACAACAGAAAGAGATTCAACTTGAACTAATCAAGGCTGTATGTGACGAGAATCTTTGTAGCGGATGTAAGGTGTGCGTAATAGCCTGTCCATATGATGCTATAACTACTAAAGAAACTGAAGCAGGAGAACTCGTTTCGGTTACTGATGAAATTGAATGCAAGGGCTGCGGATCCTGTATTGTAGCATGTCCCTCTGGCGCTAGAGAACTTCGATACTGGCGGGATGAGCAATTCTATCCACAAATTGAATCGCTTTTAGCTGAAAGCAAGCAAAAATCATTACTTCTTGTTTTTGCTTGTGAAAAATGTGGATATGGTGCTGCTGACTTAGCTGGACTTTCAAAACTTCAATATGACTATCGTACTCGAATTATACGCGTGCCATGTACTGGTCGTGTTGACACACCGTGGTTACTTAAAGCATTTTCACTCGGCGCAGATGGCGTCGCAGTAGTCGGATGACACAAAGGCGACTGTGCATATATTGACGGCAACCTACAAGCAGAAAAATCCGTTGGATTGGCTGAGAAACTCCTTGAAACCATGGGCTTTGGTGAAGGCAGAACTGTAATGTACTTCCTTTCATCTGCGGAAGCAGAAAAATTCAGAGAAGCAATGCAAACTTTTGGCGAAAGTATTTCGAAACTTGGACCCAATCCGTCGCGCATAGCTCAAACTAGAACGGAATGATCTCTCTCGGGAAACCCTTTCGGGACTGAGAGAAGGACTGGCTCCCTACGCAGGGATGCTTCTTATATATAACTTTCATAAGAATATCCTTCAATAAGACAATTAGGAGGACTTATCAATGGGTAAACTTGAAGATTATGAACTTCCAGATGACCTATATTATACAACTGAACATTCTTGGGCAAAAGTAGAAGGAGATTCTGTCGTGGTCGGCGTAACCGATTTTGCGCAGGCTATGGCTGAAAAGATTCAGGCTGTGCAATTACCTTTTGAAGGCGAGTCAGTAGAGTTCATGAAACCTTTTGGAACACTAGAAAGCGGCAAGTGGACAGGCAAGATTTATGCCCCAGTCTCAGGTGAAGTTACTGCGTTCAATGAAGGATTGTGGGATGATGCCTCACTTGTCAACAATGATCCCTACGGCGAAGGTTGGATGGTCAAAATTACTCCATCCAATTTGGATGAAGATCTTTCAAAACTTATGAAGGGTGGCACGGACGAATTTGTTCAATGGCAACTTGCCGAAATTGAGCGTGTAAAGAAGGAAGTAGAGGAATCAAAGAAGGAATAGAATTTGGAAAACGAAAAGGTAGTAAAGATTTCAGATCTAGACTTGAGCCTCGCAGAGGAATTCATCGAGGACATGTCATTTGATCTCTTTGCTTGCTATCAGTGTGGCACATGCACTGGTAGCTGTCCTGTAGCACGGTTCGGTGGCGAAGAATTCAGTCCGAGAAATATCATTCGGCTTATCATGTTGGGGGATCGAGAAGCAGTATTGCGCAATCCGCTCATTTGGTTGTGCACAGGCTGTTATGTATGCGAGGAACGTTGCCCTCAAGATGTAAAACCTCCAAAGATCATCGTTCATCTCAGGAACATTGCGGCTAAGGAGAACATTATACCAAGCGTATGGTCAGATATCGCAGCCAATATCTTAACATTTGGTCTTATGAACGAGATTGGGGAGTTCGAGAACAAAGTCCGTAAAACTCGTTTCAAACTTCCTGAACTACCAACTCCTGACGCTGATACAATGCGAAAACTCGCTGAAAAGATTAAGTTTGACAGATTAGTCCATTATAAACATCCTGAAGAAGAAACTGGTGAATAAAAGTGAAGTACGCTCTTTTTCTAGGTTGTACAATTCCCGAAAAAATGAACGGCTACGAAGCCTCTTCCCGCGTGGTCGCAAGGGAACTTGGGGTAGAACTGATCGATCTCCCTAATTCAGGATGTTGTGGTTCTCCTATCGTTCGTTCAATGGACGAACAATATTGGACGTTATTGGCAGCTAGAATTTTAGCTACAGCCGAAGAAATGGGCTTGGATCTTTGCTGTTTATGCAACGGCTGCGTAGGCTCAATCATGCATGCAAATGAGTACTTGAAGAAGGATAAAATCGCAAGGGAACGTATTAACGATATTCTGTCAGACTTTGATCTAGAATATAAAGGCACACTTGAAGTGAAACATCTTCTCAAAATTCTTTATGAGGATGTTGGACTTTCACGAATAAAGGAACACCTTGAGATACCGTTTAAAGACGGGCTTAAGATTGGGGCATACTATGGATGTCACATGCTTCGCCCTTCTGAGCTTACGCACCATGGAGACCCCGAGCGACCTACGCATATGGATGAAATCATAAATCTTACGGGAGCTATTGCATCAGATTATGAGGGGAAAATATCCTGCTGTGGAGCCCCCGTCTTAAGTAATGCCCCGGAGATCGCTTGGCGTCTGACACATCGTATCATATCTACTGCGCACGACGCAGACCTTAAGGGTCTCATAACAATATGCCCATTTTGCTCTCTTAGCCTCGATTTAAATCAGATCAAGGTTAAAGAACTCTGGGAACTTGACTATGATATCCCTGTTCTTCACCTACCGCAACTGTTGGGACTTTCAATGGGCTATGGGGTCAGAGAACTTGGCATATTTGAAAACAGAGTTAAGAGTGCGATGAAATTCCCTCGATTTCTTTTAAAAAATGAATGATAGAAGCATAGCCTTATCAAATACTTAAAATATGTGATTAACTCATGATCGAATTTGAGCGAAGTCTAGAGTTTGCAAAAGAACTGGACTTGGCGGATCCATTAGCTAAATTTCGAGCAATGTTCCACTATCCCAACTCCATAATCTATTTTTGTGGCAACTCATTAGGTCTTCAACCAAAAACAGCAAGAACTGAAATAGATAGAATCCTAAAGACATGGGAGGAGATTGGTGTTGAAGGATGGTTTCATGGGTCAAAAAACTGGTTTTCCTATTCAGATGATTTAGTAAACAGCTTGGCACGAATTATAGGTGCACATCCAGAAGAAGTTTCAATAATGAACTCTTTGACTGTCAATCTTCATCTTCTTCTAGTAAGTTTTTACCGTCCTACTTCAGACAGACACCGAATATTGATTGAAGAACATGCTTTTCCAAGTGATCAATATGCTTTAAAATCCCAAATCCGTTTTCATGGCTATGACGTTAATGATTCTCTACTAGAAGTTAAGGCAAGAGCTGGTGAACATACGCTTAGGACAGAAGACATTATTGAAGCAATAGATGAATCTATCGCCTTAGTCCTTTTTTCTGGAATCAACTATCTTACTGGTCAAGCATTTGACATGGAAGCCATCACTAAAGCTGCCCATGCAAAAGGGGCAGCTGTTGGCTTTGATCTTGCACATGCAGTAGGAAATATCCCTCTTGAATTGCATGATTGGAATGTAGATTTTGCCGTTTGGTGTAATTACAAGTATCTTAACGCTGGTCCTGGTGGAATAAGTGCCTGTTTTATACATAAAAACAACTTTGAGAAAGATCTCCCTCGATTTGATGGCTGGTGGGGTGGGGAACGTGAGACAATGTTCCTAATGGAGCCAAATATCAACCCAGCGCTTGGAGCTTCCGGTTGGCAAATAAGTACTCATCCTGTGCTTTTATTAGCAAGTTTGAAAGCAGCGTTAGACGTTTGGGATAAGTTAGAGGACCTCTCCCTATTTTATAAGAAAAGAGATTTGTTAACTGGCTACTTAGAATTCTTGATAAAAGAACTAGGTCCTGAAAATTACGAGATAATTACCCCTTCAAAAGCTAATGAGCGAGGATGCCAACTCTCAATTCGAACTCTCAAAAATGGTAAAAAATTATTTAATACATTGATAGATCGGGGGGTAACCGTTGATTGGAGGGAGCCTGATATAATCCGTGTTGCCCCCAATCCTTTGTACAATACATTTGAAGAAGTTTTTTTGTTTGCTGAGATACTTGCAGAAGCAGTACAATGATTTCATCACTTGTTGATTGTTCCTGTAAAAGGTAGCGGGATAACCTAAGAGAAAGTTTGTAAGGCGCTATCCTCACTCTTCTGTTTTGAATACATATTCACCATAAGGATCCCCAGCACACATTGCTTTAGGACGTTCCCATTTAGCCTTTGGGTTTATGGTCTTACAAACAATATCTACAAAGGGTAAGACCCAATCGCTGAGATCTTTGTACGAAGTTTTAAACGGAGACTTTGTGACTTTAACTCTAGCAATTGTTTTAGACCGCTCAAGCCAAGTATATTCGTACCCACAGAGCTCATACCAGATGTCCCACCACTTTGCCCATGCTTCAGCATCATTGCCCTCTATTTTGAAAGCTGCTAGAAACGTGGCGGTAAGATTCTTTATTCTATCCTCCATTTTGCAGAGCCTTTCATATACTTTAAGTGCTGTAGCTGCACCGCATTCCTCGCGGATTGCATATAGATAGCCTTTATGGATGGAGATATAGGCTCTGATAGCAAAATCGTATTTTAGTTCCAAAGGTATCATTATTTTCTTATCCATAGTTTCCTCATCTCCCTTCGACTGAGTAATTTTTTAGCGCCCCTTACTATGATGTCAAAAAATCCGATACCTGTGAACATGAATTATTGGGCTCTGCTTCGTCGCGAGTTCTTCATAGTCAGCATCATGACTCCGATTGGGACGGCGTGCATCATCACCCACTATATATTGTATCTTAATCTTAAAAATGTATTTTTTCAGATTATTTCACGCTTTTCTGTGTATACGAGCTACCATCAGTATCAATAAAACGAAAAAACAAGTATTTTTCTCTTCTAAGAACTTGTAAAATAAAAAGATTTTATGAGAAATACGAAAATGAGGAGTCCATCTCATCAACGCTTGAATAGTCATCACTGAGACTTGACGGGTGGCTTGCAGTTTTAAACCAGTTGATCAGCTGTTCTTCATTCGTTTCTGTTATAACTTTATTCTTTTTAAGAAGTTCTTTGAAGGTTCTCTCTCTTATAGGGATCGGTAATCTAACGCCTGTCCTTTTTTTGACTTCCCAACGCAATTTAGAAAGTACATAGCGAACAGGGAACTTCTTCAAGCGTTTACTGATTTCTTCGCGCTCCATGATTCCCAATTTGATAGATTCCTGTATAACCCTTTCATTATCGCACATTGTATTAACAAAGCAGTCTTCATGAATTACATGATGACCCTGTACCACAATAACGTTGCTAATAGAAACTTTTTCACCGCACAGAATACATCGCAACTTGACGCCATCCCTTAATGCCTGCGAAATCAACTCTGAAATTACTGTGTATGGTTCTAAGCTAATAAAAGGATCATGATTACAGGGCAGAGGATCTTCATATTCATCTTCCATCAAATTTCCACTCCGTGCTTTCTCAAACGAAACAAAGAATATATTCGTGTTTTAAATACGTTTCCAAATAAACACTATTTCAATAAAACCTATTTCGTAATCCCTAAATCTTACACTTTACGACAACAAAAAAACCTTTGGGCAACTATTTTAATGCGAATATTCAAAGAACCTTTGAGCAACTATTTTTCCCCGGTCGCCCCCAAGAACATTAGGAATGTGTCATACATCTTTTTAATGCGAATATTCCTGAAATGTGCCAGTTGAAAGAATCGATACAAATCGTCTACGCCCATTGGGTTTTCATCTTCCCAGATCCACTCTTTCCCAAATTTTTTGTATCCGTAGTTGAGAATCCCTAGCAATCCAGCGCGATAGGGCACTATGGCAAGTACCTTACCTTTCGGTTTAACAACTCGTCTCATCTCTGCTAATGCTAAGCTTGGTTTTTCAAAATGTTCTAGCAAACCAACGCTCCATACCGCATCAAAAGTGTTCTCGCTAAACGGTAAGTTGAATGCATCCGTCACAACGAATTTAGCAAGTGGATTTTGAGCAGAATATTTCTTGGCTAATTGCAAGGCAGAGGCTGAAAAATCAGCACCAATTACATCTATACCTTTTACACGTATTTTCAGCGAGCATTGCGCAGTGCCACATCCTACTTCTAAAATTAAGCCTTTGATTCGCTTTCTAGCAAAACGTGCAAATGTAGAGGAGAAATAATGCTCCCTTAAAAAGTAGATAAGCGAATGAAGAGTAGACTGGCGAACATGTTGTTTTTCCCAGACTGAGTCCCATGTATCCTTACTCATTAAAAATCCTCAGAACTTATTTGCCTAATAATTGCCTAAATACTACTCGAAGATAGCCTGGGCCAACTTTGAAATATCGTAACTTAGAAGTCCCTCCTCCTCTCCTATGATAATGAATTGGAACCTCTATAACCCTAAAATCCTTTTTGTAAATTTTTAGATGAATTTCTGGATGTATTTCAAATCCTTCAGATTTAAGTTCTACTTTTTCTATTGCCTTCTGTCTCATAGCACGAAATCCCGTCGTTAAATCATTTACAAAAGTCCGCAAGAAGAGCTTGCTTAATACATTATATAAGCCACTTATGATAATTCGGGATCGAGGCATGTCTGCCCTCCCTCCCTTCATATAACGAGATCCGATAACCAAGTCTGCTCCGTTTTTAATTCCTTGAATGAGCTTAGGAATTTCTTTAGGATCGTGTGAGAAGTCCCCATCCATTGTAATAATAACATCATTGTTTTTCGCAGCCTTGATTCCCTCTCGCAATGTTAAACCGACGCCACACACTCCATCCGCTCGGAAAACCGGCGTAAGGTTTGTCATCTTCTTTGACAATTCTTTGAGAATAGTAGTTGTGTTATCATTACTATTATCATCAACGATTATTATTTGATTTTGAATCTTTAATTGACGCAATACATTATCTATATCGTTCACAAGTTTTTCTATGTTTTCTTCTTCGTTATGCGCAGGAACTACGACCGCAACCTTCATTAATGTCTTCTCCAGAAGAAATCAAGCGTAAATTCTCTTTTTCTACTCCAATGTCGTCCTATAGATTAAGAACAATTAGATAATGTCGTCTCTTTTAACTTAATCGGTGTGAGTTCTTTTCAAAAAAGAAGTTTGTTCAGTTAAGAAAGAGAAAAGGAAATGACATTACATCAATTTAATCTCTTCATATGAACGGATCAGTCTAGGAAGTATTTCAAAAACTTTTTTTACTGCTGGAACAACTTTAAATCGCTGGGAATTCCAATCTGCTTCAATTAAGCCGCGCCATTCAAGCCAGTATAATCTAAGTTTTGTTTTATATCTACCTAACTCGACCATGTCTGCAATTTGCTCTAAAGCATTGTTCTCAGTACCAATACGATCGATTATACGCAGTAATGAACTTGCACGTAGAATGTTAATCAACAAAAGTATGAGAAGCGGTCTCATCATGCCATTGCCTGTCTTGGCTGAAATTGGTATGATCGGATATCCAGTAAGTCCTAGAAGCCCTCTTATTTCTTCACCGCTCTTTGCCCCAGGTAAATCTTGTTTATTAGCTGCTATCACGCAGGGAATTGATGCAACAATCTGTATTTCTTGCATCTCTTGCCAGATTTCATTGAAATTTTCGATATTAGGATTTGCGGAATCTACCATGAAAATCATGCCGTCAGCCCCTTCAGATAAGATTTGCCGCAAAATCGAGAACCTGACAAGTCCAGGCGTTCCAAAGAGAAAAGCTGGAATGCCTAAAACATCTACTGTCCCATGGTCAAGAGCAACTGTGGTTCCTGACTTATCTAACGAAATAGCTGATTCTTTGGCAAGTGATTGTACAAGGGTAGATTTCCCAGAACTGAACGCGCCCGTTATAATTATCTTCATATATGTCTCCCTTCAGCTAATTGTGTTATCTACAGTGATGCCTCTTTTTATCTATTGTGGAAAACATTATCACCAATATGTTAAAGCTGACTCTTTTGCTTGTTTCTTTTTTAGAGGTCTTTTTGTCATCATTACATCAAGCTAAACTGCAAAAATTAATAAATTCTCATTCTTCCTGAGGTTTTGTAACTCAAGTCCCTCATTCATGCTTGATTCTAGTTTGGAATTTTATAATCTGTAATATTAGTTAATTTCTCTTACTAATTATGTTCAATAGTTTAACCGACGTTATTTGTTTTTGTCATTTTTGAAAGTTCTTTATCATTCTGTTGTGGACAAATGTCTTCTCAGGGGTTGCTTATTCTATACACTTTGTTCGTTATGTAAACTCGCTTGCCATTAACTATTTATATAAGAAACGATCAGATATTTGCCAATTTCCTAAAACATACACATTGTTTTACAAATATAAAAGAAAATAAAAATTTAAAAATTGGGGAAAACTATGTCGAAAACTTTTGCGCGTGATGCAACTGGACTTGTTCGAGAGATTGGTTGGTTTACAGCTATGACAACTGTTATGTGCTACGTTATCGGCGGTGGTATCAATTTACACTCAGTTAGAGATTTCCCGGGTGCTGGATGGGGGGCTAATATTCCACTAGGCTTTGCAATCGGGGCTATCCCAGCGGTTTGTACTGCATGGGCATTTGCACTTATGGCGACTTCTATGCCACGTTCTGGCGGTCCTTACGTGTGGGTATCCAGAGTTCTGGGTCCATACGCAGGTTTCCTCGCCTCATGGGCGTGGTGGTTTGGTACAGCTACAGCTTACGGCTCATTAGCGGTTTGGGACGTCTGGTTCTGGGGATTATGTCTACAGTTAGCAGGCGCATCCACAAACAGTAGTGCTACCTATGATGCAGGAACCGTTTTGGCTAATAATCCTGTCGCATGGATTGTTGTAGGTCTTGTTATATTAATCATATTCTGGGCTCTGGCGATATTAGGTGTTGACATTTACGGTAAAGTGCTAAACGCCATGTTCATCGTCGCTGTCATTGGAAGCTTCATCACAATGGGTGTATATGCGGCTGCAGCAGCCGGAGGCGGAGAAGCCGCAATGGCAACGGCTTGGAACGCCAGCCCGTTCGGAAATCCCACAACTCAGTTCTACTATGCTAGCTATGACCAGGTAATGGCCGCCGGAGCACCAGGATGGACCGCTCCATTCTCATGGTCAGCGACGCTTACATTCATGGCGGTCGGTGCAATATGGGCTTATATCGGTTATACTGCAACCGCCTTCATTGGTGGTGAAGTAAAGACACCAAAGAGGAACATGCTCATTGGTCTAGGCTTAGGTACAGTCCTTATCGCAGTATATTATGTCACAATTTCACAACTAATGTACGGATCAGTCGGAAACTTCGTGAAAGCCTACGCGTACTGTGATGCCAATAGCATCGTAATAAACGGGAATTCTCCTAGCGTAAAGGCATTGTTACCAACATTTGCGGCGATTTTAGTGCATGGAAATCCTGCCGTAGCTGTGTACATAGCAATTACAGGCGCTATTTGGCTGGCCAACGATATTCCGCCATTTTTGATCACAAGCAGCAGAACGCTGTTTGCTTGGGCGTTTGACAGAGCGTTTCCGCTAAGATTTGCGGAGGTAAGCGATCGTTGGCACAGTCCGGTCTGGGCTGTTAATTTAACGGCCTTCTTAGGTATCCTAGGAGTCTTCCAAACGACGGGTGAAGACATGGGTGTTACACCTATTCTAGGAACTTGGTTTGCCGTGGTAGCAACGCAGACATTCATGGACGTCGTCATGATGTGGACTGGATGTCTAACAGCCATGATGTTACCGTACCTGCGAAAAGATCTATTCGAGAAGGGTGCAGCGTTCAAAATTGGACCATTACCGCTTTTAGCGGCCTTAGGGTTCATCGGATTTATCGCTAATACATACGTCCTCGTAGTAAGTGCAGGCGCTCTAATACCCGGTGGTGTGCCCGTGCTCATGGTGTGGTTCACGCTCTCGATCCTAGTATGGCTCTATATGCAAACTAAAAACAGAGAGATGGGTATCGATGTCGATACAATATACGCAGAGATCCCGCCTGAATAGCGATAGCACCAGCCTAGCTTAATCTCTCTTTTTCTCTTTTTTTATTCTTACGCAGCTAAAACGAATCTATAATACTCTGTTTTTTGCCCATTAAACTCAACTTTCCTTATCGAAAAACATTTTAAAAAAACTGTATTATTAGAGGATGAATTCGTAAAAGGTGCAACAAGTACTCAAGATAACTGACACAATGAACATAAGAATTGACCTATATGGAGGTAGTAACATGACTAGAACCAGAGTTTTCTTTACTACAGATGTACATGGATCAGAGCAATGTTGGCGCAAATTTCTCAATGTCACAACATTTTATAAAGAGATTGACGTAGCTCTACTTGGTGGGGATACTACGGGTAAGGTTATTGTCCCGATTGTTGAACAAAACGATGGATCATGGAAGGCATCGTTTAATAAGGATTATCACGTAAAAACCGAAGAGGAACTTCAAGAAGTAGAGAGAATCATACGCTACTGTGGCTCATATCCCTTTCGAACCACACCTGGAGGTGTGGAAGAACTTGAAAATGATAAAAAGGCCTTAGATAAGTTATTTGATGAGGTAATCGTTTCGGAAATAGAACGTTGGATGGGTCTAGTTGAGGACAAGGTTCCAGAACATGTAAAAGTTATTGTGAACCCAGGTAACGATGATAGTTTTTTAATTGATGATGTCATCCGAAAGGCTGAAAGGGTCATTTATCCTTTAGACGATGTGGTTTATCTCGATGATACTGAAAATCATCCAATGATAAGTTTAGAGTGGGTGAATCCAACACCTTGGAACTCTCCTAGAGAATGTTCCGAAAAAGAATTACGGAAAAAAATCGATAAATTATTTGACATGGTCGAACCAAGTGATTATAGAAAATTAATTTGTAATTTTCACACTCCGCCATATGGTACCCGTCTCGATGAAGCCCCAAAACTGACCAAAGATCTAAAGACAATTCAAGTTGCGGGTCACCAACTTACCCAACCGGTAGGTAGCAAAGCTGTACGCGAGGCAATTCTTGAAAATGAACCTTTACTTGGCATTCATGGCCATATCCACGAATCTGCAGGAGCTGTAACGCTTGGCAAAACACAACTTGTAAATCCAGGTTCTGAATATGGTGAAGGTATCTTAAGGGGATACATCATCGATTTAACAGAAGATGGCATTGAGAAGTTCTGGGGAACAAGAGGCTAAACAACTTCAAAGAGTAGAGGAATTTCATGCAAAGTTAGTTATACACTCTATTCATCAAAGACCTTGAAATGCTATTGATTGTCAATGACACAGCTAGAATCAAATACTGAAGCAGCTATTTTCGAGAAGCCAAGCTATTCCTCTTTCTACTTAAAAATATTTTAGGGCTGGTCTTTCTATTAATGGGAATTGATAATAATTATAAAGTGTGGATCATATACATAATTTCACATCTCGGATCGTAAGGTTAGTTGTTCAACAAAGATGATAATAGAAAACATTGGATGCCAAAGGTAGCTTGTGAGGATTTAATTTGAGTAAAAAGACCTATGAAAAAGATAAAATCATTTCAGCCAAAAGTTTAGGAGGGGTAGCTGCTGTTTTACTTGTAGTAGGCGTGTTTATAATTCTTGCTTATCCCTATATCGGAATTTCTATGATTTTTATAGGTATTGGATCGCTTATCTATACAATGAGGACTCAAAGAGGTACAATTGAAACTCTCGCCGAAGAGGATTTCGTCGATTATTTGAGAACAAGAGTTAAGAAAAATAAAGGCATCGCAATCTGGTATGACATACAGGAAGACGTGTCTCTCTATAAAGCTAAGGCTAGATATCTTCTTACAGGTAATACTGGGAAGGCTGATGGTGTATTCCTTGCGCGTATAGCTGCTGTAATGACACCACAGTGGGACGTAGTTACTATGATCTTCGATTTCAAAGACTGGGTGACAAAGTCAAATATAGTTGATGTTATCAAATCTGCAGAAAGATACGTGCTGGAGAAAAAATTAAAATTTATATTTATTATTGTAAATGGTCGCGGATTTGAGCGTCCAGCAAAGGACGTCACTTTGGATGTTAAAACACGGGAAATCGGGCTAGTACTTACCGATCCAACGCGCAAAATCGTAGTGCGGGCAGATACATGGTTAAGCAAACAAATCCTCAAAATGATAAAACTCAAGGATTTCAAGACGCTGACGACGAAAAGAGAGATGGAGTTTGATTAACCGATTGGTTGGCTTATTAAATAAGCCAGAATAATTTTTTAGTGGCCCTCAAAGATTTCTGGTGTTTCCACGTCAAGGTTCCACCAAGGTTTACTCCACTTTTTGTCAGATTTAGGAAGCTGTTCTAAAAGATCTTCAATTTTGGTCGTAATGTCGGATATTTGACTGGGTGATGCTCCAGTTGATTCAAGAAAATCTTTATTATGTAAGATATTCGCAAGGTTTAAGCGAACAGTTTTAAGGATTTTTTTATCCGAGAGGATTTTCTTCAACTTTTCTACATCAATTGCTTCTGGTCCTTCATCAAGAGGATGATCAAGGAAGGCTGCACTCACATCTTTTATATCTTTCTTTTCCATCCCTATGACAATCTTATCTTTATTATAGTGATCGTAGTGAAGTTGCCTATATAAGACTCCTGCTGCTTCTAGCTCAGGAATGACATCTTTGCCCATATCCAATATAAATTGGCATTTCGTAGCGATCATTTTTTCTAGACCGATAGTATATAACAGTTTTTTCGGGTCTTCTTTGAGTTCATCCTCGACATTAACCGTGTGCCTCATGTCAATTTCATTCGTCAGGATGTCCATAACTTCCACTGTCGGATGGTCGTTTTCATTACCTAGTGATTTGATCGAACGTACGCGATGCCGGCGGCCGCGCCTCTGCATGGTAAAGATTTTGTCACTCGTACTTATAAAGTGCAGAAACATGGTCCCATAAAGATCGCCAAGCGCAAGAAGGAGCTTTCTTACCTCGCCTCCCTGTTTTCTGGGTACGACAATATCAATGTCGTGCAGAACTCTTTCAAATACACCGCCAGCATTACAACTTGGGCAATGGAGTTTAAATGCACCGCCGCCGAAAATAAGGATCTTCACGGGTTTTTTTGATATTCTTTTCTCTATTATGTCAGGAAACTCTTCATGAAGTATATGGGCTTTTTCTGCCGCCTTTAGCATAACCAATGCGCCTTTTATCGGAAGATAATCTAAATCAACGTAAGAGGGAATACCTAACTCATCCCTTAGAACAGGAAATTCTTCTGGCGTCACCTTTGAAGTCAGAGGTAACTCAACTTCTACTCGATAAATGCCACCTGGTTCCTCATAGAGTACGATTTTTTCATTAGTAGGCATTTCTATCCACCTAATAGCAGTCTCTTCAATGAAATTTGACATTGATGCGTTCAGGATGAGAATGTAAACGTTTCTAATGTATTATAAAACCATTAAGTAGAACCCGATTATTATTAAATTTTCAGATATTAAAGTGTGCTTATAGTAATAACGTGTTTACTAGAACCTCACGGAATATCAACAGCGTTACCGCGTGAGAAACACAAACACAACTACGACTATTAATGCACCAATAATTGCGAGCAGTTGATACTGCTGACGCCTTTTAAACTTGTTATAGTCTATTTCACACTCTGGTGAGCAATATTCTCGCCCAAACGGGACAGAAACACCACAGTTTTTACAATGTGTATGTTTTAAGAGCCCTTCTGGTTTTTTAATACGTTTTGTACTCATCGTTCATCGGTCCTTCCAATTTTTCGCTCATCCACATGTATCACACGTTCTATATAAATTGTAAGTGATGAAGTCTGAACTTATTTATAATTATTAAAATGAGTATAATGACATTTTTCGTTATCGAAACTTAGTAGGTTATTTTCAATTTGATATCAAATAGGTTTTCGTTATACCACTGAAAAGCCTTCATGTTCATTTTCTCCTGCTCTCGGTTGAGAGATTGAATTATTATCCACACATTTTGATGTAACTTCATGTATTCAAGATCCCATGGTGATGGATTCGGTTGTGCAGGATGTGAATGAAAGATTCCTAAGAATTCAAGTCCTGACTCTTCGGCGGATATAAGAATGGCATAAAACAACTCAGGATCGATGTAAAATCTCACAGTAGGATTTTCAGCACTATTTTCGGTTTCAACAACGTCCCGAATTACCGCTTTGTTATTTTCGATATGTCCAAATAAAACTCCGCATCCTTCCAGCGGATAGCTTTTTCTTGCTACTTCTAGCATTTTGCAGTGTAAGCTCTTTGTTAATACGACCTCTTCGAAAAGGGGCACGAACATCGCCAATATCATTCTTAGGTTATTCAGATAGTTCTTTTTGAAATCTCTTAATAAATCTCAACGGATAATAAAAATAACATTTAGGAATGATGGTGTAAGTAACCAAACTCAGATTATGTAGCGTCTTAAACTATTCTTGCTGTTTCTCTTTAACCCACTGTTTTAGCGTGATTTCTGCTGAACCACATTTCGGGCATGTAGGATGTAATTTGAATAGTCCATCTTCATCTTCAAATTGTTTATACTCCGCCTCTTGAAAGTGGTGGTCGCACTTGGTACAAATGTACTCGTCAGGTCTATCCATCAACCTCTTCTCCACTAATTTTACTACTAACAATTTGTGCTTCTTCCATAAAAAGCTTATGGCATAAAAGCGATGGTTTTTTAAAAACTGACTGTAATGGTTTGATCGATAGTTGTTTCAAATTTTCAACCTATAACATTTTTATTGATTATAAGTGAAAGTTGTTGAGTGGTGGACGTAGTTGTATACATTATGGCAAAACAAGATGAATAGGACCATGATACTCGGTCTAATTGTTGCTGGCATTTGCATTGGGGTAACTTTCTGGATCTGGGGTGATCCAGGAAGATTTAGGTTAATTTCTGACATCAGAACTGAACCGCTTAGTATAGGTGAGGATTTCACTTACAGAATATCGCTGATAACCTTTGTACGCGTGCTTTTGCTCATTTTCTTCTATGTTGGTTTCGTCCTAGCTTTGGCAACATATCGTGAAGGGGCTGGAGATCTTCCAGGATGGTATGAAGTACTCCTCCCAGCTGTGTTTACTGCTATCATAACATATTTCATCTGGGATTACCCAAGAACAGCACCTGAGGAAATTGTGCAGTGGTTGTATGCTTGGCATCTTTATTATGTCCTGATTGGTATTTTCCTGTTTATTCTCTATGTGCATTATTCAACATATGAATATGAAAAAACGTGAATTTCAGGGTGCATACTCTATTTTTCTACTTTTTCGCTGTTTTTTGTTTTCAGGTCGTGTAGAACTCCATGAATCGGGAATTTGGAATCGTTTACAATTCTAAGTATTCAAATGTTAAAAATCCACCTAATCATCCTCTTCAAGGAAGTCGTTACTTAAAAAGTATAGAATTTTTTGAAGAGATTGGACTTCTTAGTATGCCAAACATTAAATTGATTGACCCGGAACCTGCAACTACTGATGAAATCTTACTCGCGCATACAAAAGATCATTTGGAGTTAGTTAAGAGACTTAGTGAAATTGGAAAGGGCCAATTTGATCACGATACTCCAGCTTATAAAGGAATTTACGAAGTTGCACTTTTAACAACTGGAGGGTCGCTTACAGCGATGCGTTCCATATTAAGAGGAGATGTAGAATGTGCAATGAATCTTTCGGGAGGATTTCATCATGCAAAACCAGATCAAGCGCGAGGATATTGCATATTTAACGACGTCAATATCTTAGGGACGATTTTATTAAATTCTGGGATTCAGCGAGTGTTATATGTTGAAATTGATGCCCATTTTGGTGATGGAACATACCATTTTTATAAAGAGAGCCCCAAATTCTTTACACTTTCATTTCACGAAAGCGGCGAATCTTTATATCCCTATTATGATGATCATCTTTTCGGTGAAGGCGAAGGATATGGTTATCATGTGAACGTTCCACTTCCGATTTGGACTGATGATAATGCGTTTCTTTATGCATTTCGGTCGATATTCTTACCTGTTGTTTCTTCGTTCAAGCCCGAATTTATTATATTCCAAAGCGGAGTTGATGGACACTGTCGTGATTGGCAGTCTCACCTTTTGTTGACTAAGAGAGTCTATCAAGAAGTGGCTCGTTTTATAAGAAACGTTATGGATAGTAACAAAACGAAATTGATAGTTCTTGGTGGTGGAGGTTATGATCCTATGGCTGCAGCTTTGTGTTGGGCATCCATGATAAATGAATTAGCCGATTTGCAGTTAAATCTTACTGGATATGATGATGAATGTGAAAAGGAGCCTTATGAGAACGTTAATACGATGGAGAAAATAGAACAAATTGTAGATGGACTATCTCCTTTTTTAAGTCCAGAAAAACCCTCTAGATGAACTCGTAAGTTATTTCTTCCTATCAATTTCCTGATTCTTAAGAAAAAAGGAATAACAAGAAGTAAATATGTATGTTAAAAATGTAGTATTAGTTTAAAGAAAGAGGCGGTGCGGTTGAATGAAAGAAGAGAGTGCAAATAAATACGAAGAACTTATACAAATGTTAAGAGAGAGTCCTTTAGGATATGCCTGGTCTTTCTTTTGTTTTATTTGATATCAGCGAGAAGACCCCTTCCGAGAGGGAAGGGATGAATCGCTGACCGCGTTTCTTCCTCTTTCTCACACCTCCGATAAGACATCATCTATAACTAAGTAAGTGAGCGCGTACGGGGAGCGTGGGAACACCATATGTTTGTTAGTTATTTAGTATGGGCAGTTGAACTGCAAGCCGCTGCCATACCTCACCAATTTCACGTGTTTGACCTGGGTATTAACGGTAGCGCCGGTTGGGGTTTTCAAGCGCACCCAGCGCCCCCGGTTGAATATCCCCTTGACCTGGCACCGCTGTCCCTCATAGGAGATCAGGTCATGAGGCTGTAAGGCGTACCGTTGTGTTCGGATGCTGCGTCCATATCCTTTTCTATTCATTTGGATACTTCGATTGTTGCGCCGGGGTTGCATCACCATAAAGGGTCGACACCTGGTTTGCTGGCGGCCTCCGGCGATGATAAAGGCGTCATTGGGGTGTGATTTGGCTAACCCCACCTCAAGCCGTCGTTGCTTGGTGAGGTAGCCGTAAGTGTGGTTACATTCCAACTGGTCAACCAGTTGCCATCGGACCAAATTCATGAAGGCCGCACTTTTCAGTGATGCCTTCGCCTGCCGGTGGATTTCAGGGTGTCCGAACTCGGTAGCGGTCCGATCGCCTTTGTGTTGATTGCAGCGCTCACAACTCAGGGTGAGGTTCAAGACCCGATCACTGCCACCCCGTGACCTGGGGATGATATGTTCCACCTGAAGCGGCACTCCAGTCTTGCCGCAATAGACGCACTTTCGTCCCCATTTTTCCAAGAGATACTCTCGTATATGATAGCCTTGCAAGGTTCCCTGTTGATATTCGACCCCTGAGATTTCCGGGTTTTGTAGCAACTGGGTATCAAAGGTAGCCACCTCCAGTTCGGTACGGCTGACGGGTACCAGGGTCTTAATCGTGTCAATCAGGGTGATATGCGCTTGCTTCTTATGGCGGAGAGAGGGAGCTAACCAACCCTGCTCCCGTTTCCGGTTGTCAAACCTCGGCGCCCGATATCGGGTATTGCGGCTGCGCCGGTTTCTTCGATAATTTCTCCTCTGCTCCAATTTCTTAGACATGTCGTTTCGTAAAACCAACTCGCCCGTCAGCAGTTCCTCTTTTTCTGCAACGGCGGAAAACCCCACCTTTGAATAGCCGCTATCCACCCCCAGCGTCACCTGGGTAGTATAGCCCATTTCTCGGTCTCGCAAGCGAATACTGAACGGCAATCGCGCTACCACTTTCGCCCCACCTTTTTTTACCAGGAGTCTACCTCTGGCTGGAGTGGTGGGATCTAAGGGGTTCCCTTGTGCAGATTGAACGTAGACTTTAATCAGCAACGTTAAGGTCTCCAAAACTAACTATCTTTAACGACCTGTAAAGGTCAGCTCCGCAACCGCGGGTAGGTCCTCATCGCCAATGTTGGGGCAGGCACAAAACATGATGATGGTGCAGGTCTCAGGATAGCGACCTGGGTCGTCCACCATGTCTTTCAGAGCCCGGAACTTGAGGAGCATTCCGGGGTGATTTTCAGACACTCAGCACCGAACGTAGTTCATCTGCCTCCACCCTACAGGAGACATCACTCAGGCTAATCTCCACCCCTCTACAGGGACTCTTTCAAGCCTCTTCCGACAGGGAGGGGTAGTTGACTTTCATGCTTCTCGATTATCGACTGCAATCGGAGTATGCACCTTGTCTGCAAGTGTGCGTATGATCTCTCCGAATGCGGCGGATAACATAGTCTGAGCTGTGATGCTACCAAGAGCCGTAGTTTTGTATCGATCCCTGCTTGCCTTCCTCCCGATAGTCATCACCGTATGAGAGATACACCACTATTTAAGTATTAAGGAGACCCCCTGATGAAAGTGAACGCACACTACCGCAATTCATCACCACGCTGAAGTGGTGGTGCTTTCTTGCGTAGTTGTCCGTAAAAGCAAATATATTGCAATTATTTTTGTAGTCCTTTCCTTTATTCTCGTCATTTCCATAATTTATTCAATTTATCTTGGAATGAAACTTTTTGGGATAGTCCAAATATTAGAAAATATGACCACCTAATACGATTAAAAAATAAACAGACTTGTAGGCGAATATTTCTTCTCTTACTGAGCGTTTGAAAATATGGAGACTGATAGCGTCACTATTTCAGGTCCTCAGAAAGCGTTTTAGCATCTTTTCCTCGCCTCTTAACCATTATAGACGAGTCCTGCCCTGTATAACGACGTTCCACGGCTTTTATATCTACTAGAGTTAATTTTTCTTCGATTACGTGATTTACGTACATTACCATGATAGTCTCTTCAATCTTTATCGCTAAAGATTCATTTTGTTGTCTAATCTTACCTAAGTATACTAAGGCATCAGGCATTAGTAGTTGCTGTATCAACTGTTTTTTTCGCATTTCAAGGTCTTTCTTTTTCATTTCTGCGCTTTTTTCCATTTCTTTTTCTTTCTGTTTTTTTTCCATTGCTTTCAGTAACTCTGCTCTTTTTTTTGCTCTGATTTTCTCAAGTTCTGAGTCATCCATGAGACTCACCTAACGCCACAGCGTTTCTTATATTATATTTCCTTCTTTTTCTTTCTAGAGTTCGCTATGAAACTGCAAAGACAATTAGTACGTTTTTTCCGACTTTTTATAAAATAGAGAACTTAAAAATCTTATGGCTTGAAGTTAATAATCCTAAATCATCAAAATATGTTTCTCATATAACTAGTAATTCTCCAAAGTATTTTTTCCTGCTTTCAAGTTAAAAAACGCTCAAAAAGTATTTCATCAATGTATTCATCTGCAATCTTAAACTGCTTCTTTCTTCTTCCCGCTTCCCGAAAACCAAATTTTTTATAAAGAGCGATGGCAATTCGGTTTGTGTGAAACGTACTAAGACATATTTTTTCAAATCCTAGATGTTTTGCATTCTCTATCGTTTTCTTAAGCAATTCGCTACCTACACCTTTTCCTCTGTAATCAGGGTCTACTATAATTCCAATTTCACACACATGCTGAGCAGCATCGTCTTCTAAACGTTCCAATTGAATTTGTCCTACTAACTCACCTTGAATTTCTGCTACTATAATTAAATCATAATTTCCAAGATCAAACCATCCATTCGTGACTTCTTCAATTGTTATTTCCTGCAGCGTAGGTAAAAACTGCTTTTCTTTAACAACCTTGTTAAACATCTTTTTTAGACTAATAATGTCTTCTTTGGTTGAAAATCGCACTTTAATATCATTTGTTTTGTATTTTGATGATTCTTTTTTATCGGACATTTGACATCCATCTACGAAACATCATCGGATTCGGAAACCAATGTTTTTCTGAAAAGTTTAGTTTATTGAATCTTCTCGCTGCCTTTAACTTTATCGGAGGGAAATCCCATCAGTCAAGGTGGGGTAGTTCATGTATGCTTTTTTCATAACTCAAGAGAAAAACGCTTCTAGTGTACTAATGCTTTATCTAAGAGCGAATAATTCTTAATTACTGCTAGACAATAGTTATTTAAGAGGGATTGCTCTTTTAAAATAATGGCATTTAGTACATCACCAAATCATTAGAATGGTTAAATACACGCCCCAAAGAGAGTGTCTGATCTAACGTTAGAGGAATAATGTGGTCAACTACCCCTCCCTGTCGGAAGGGGCTTGAAAAAGTTCCTATAGAGGGGTAGGAGATTAGCCTGAGTGATGTCTCCTCCAAGGTGGAGGCAGATGAAATACGTTCGGGGCTGAGTGTTTGAAAATCACCCCGGAATGCTCCTCAAGTTCCGGGCTCTGAAAGACATGGTGGACGACCCAGGTCGCTATCCTGAGACCTGCACCATCATCATGTCCGGTGCCTGCCCCAACATTGGCGATGAGGACCTACCCGCGGATGCGGAGCTGACCTTTACAGGTCGTAAAACATAGTTTCGGGCACATATTCCTGTGCTCGCAGAAAGGGTATGTGTTCATCCACCTTACACATTACAAAAAACTATACCACAATTCATCTCCAGCCTGACGGATGTAGTCTTCTTGCGGAGGTTAGATAAAAATGGGAGAAACTTCAACATCAAAAATCGACACAATTACACAACTTCTTAAAAAGATGGAACTATCTTCAGGGTTGACAGCTAGCGCTGTGATCAGTAGAGAGGGTTTACCTATAACCTCAGCTATGCCATCAGATGTCAATGAAGAGATAATTGGGGCTATGACCGCTGCCATGCTTTCGCTTGGCGAACGTGCTGTTGATGAGTTAACACGAGGTAATTTAGAACAACTTTTCGTCAAAGGAAATGAAGGATACTTAGTAATAATGGCCGCAGGTCCAAGTGCAGTCTTGGTTGCACTAGCACCTGATGGAGCCCTATTAGGTCTAATCTTCCTTGATATGAAACGAACTGCTCAGCAGGTCTCTGAGCTTTTATGAAAGCAAAAAAGTTACACAAAGCTTGTAATTATACCTATATTCTATCAAGTTGTTCAAATGACGACAAATTATATCATTCAAAAAATTCTTTTTATCAACTTAAAAAATGATATAAAGTATTTTGTCTAAAAATATAATATCGAATAAATTGAGATCTACCATTTGATTTATTTGGAGGATTACTATGAGGTGGTCATCTAACAAATCGCTTACCTTTTTCATATCAGCGCTTCTAGTGATATCATTGATTTCTTTAGCACTTATGACGGCTCCTACTGCTGCACAGGAAGAAAAATCAAAAGAACTTACCTTAACTGAAACCGATTCATTCTACATTGATAACGATTTCATTCAAATCAAATTTGTGAAAAAACGGCCAGTCGTCGAATGGTACAGCAAGGAAACAAATGAACATAGACTTGCTCTTTCTGTATTAGAGTTACAGGAATTCTTTGATAGTGACGGTACAAGTTACTATGATTCAGGTGACGTACTCTATCGCGAGTTTGACGTGAGCAACCCAAACAATTTACAAGGTCAAAAATTCGATGTAACGAAATCAGTATCAGCAAACAGTATTGAATTGACTTTTAGGGCTCGCGGTGACATTGTTGATACCGAAGGTGATAAGGTTGGTTTTGGAGACGTCAGTTTTATCTTCACAATTTCCGCTTCAGATAGTGGAGCTGCTTCTTATGCGCCCCAAGACGGGGTAGAAATGTCAGTTGAAGTGGTTGTGAGTGATTGGGAGTACTTTAATAAAGATAATAATATACTTGCGTTGAATTCATCGCTTAAAATGCAGTCTGGAGACTCTGCCACAATAAATGGAGAGTCGGTACAACCTGCGAATGATTATACACAGTTCAAATCTGCTAATGTGCATCTACTATCTGTTTCTAATTCGACAAATGAACAGATGGGTTATGTGCGCTTGGCAGACAAGGATAACAAAGATACCAGAGACTTTCATGCCTACAAAGCATTTGGGACTCAAATAGTTATAATGTCTACTTATTATAATATAGGCAAGTCTACCATTCATCAAATGTCGATTGGGGTACCAGAATCTATTAGTTCGCCTACAGATCAAGGTACAGGAGGCTTTGGTTTTGGAGATATTGGTTCTATTTTTCAGGGATTTCCCGGTATCTTAAGCAATATTCTGTTCATTGAAGTCGTCGTTGTAGCTGCGGTTCTTGTAACAATTGTAGTACTTCTAGTAAGACGTGTGAAAAAGGAATAAATTAAATCTTTTCTCTTTTTTTGATAATTCCTACAAAAAAGTTGAAAATATAAACTAAAAAACTACCAAGGAGTATTTTCGATCGTAAAAATGAAGGGTTTTCTAGCCCTATCTACTCTTATGAAGCCATCCTCTTCAAGTTCGTGTATATAGTTTCTGACAGCAGTGTTAGAGTATCCAGTTGCTTTACTAATAGTTGTGTAGTTGTTAGCTTTAGTTTTTTCAATGATTGCTAAAATCTTAAATTGAGGTACAGTTTCGAGTAGTTCTTTGAGGATTCGATTCCTGCGAGAAATTTCTCGTTTGATCTTACTTGCTGTTTCAATTTTGCGTCTGTCCATTGTTCCAGATTGGATTGAAGGCGGTGCCTCAACTTTTGTAGGTTTTTCCTCAATTTGATCTACAGCCATTCCTTTCTGAATAATTTCTTCTCTCAAGAATCCAAGATGACCTATTGCTTTTACAGTAATTGAATTAACGATTTGTGCTAATTTATCTAACACCTTTCCCTCAATTTTTTCCAAGAAATCGGTGATTTCTGGGGATTTCTGGGAATAATGTTGCTTTAAAATTTTGAAAAAATCTCCTAAGTCTTGAATTTTTTCTTCTCGTGCTTTATTGATAGCTCCCACAAAACGTAAAGTCATTCTGTGAATAAAATTCTCATCTACAACCATAGGATCCCCTGCTACTTACCATGTAAACTTCTCAAGTTGGTAGAAGTTGTTTGACAACGTTCGGACTTAGAGGAGGTGTTTTATCAGATACAGAAACACAAAGCGCTAGAAATGTTTCTAGTTCTTCAAGTAGTGATTTATTCTTTTTATCCTTTTTTGCTATCTCCTTTATCATTTCTGCTGATTTTTTATAGGCCTCTTTTGCCTTTTCTTTTAATGGACCTGAATTACTCCAGTAACTAAAGCCTATAGTCTTCCAAATTTCTGTAACGCTCTCATTTGGTATCAATTTTGTTTGAGAATAAAGCTGAGCGCCTTTTTCAAATCCACGCTCGAAGAATCGTTCGACAGTTAATTTAATTGTTTTTAAATCAATATGATTTGGAATTCCGATATTAATCTCTCCTTTTGGAGTTTCATTTCTACGAAAAGCATTTGAAATATCATTTATGCTCTCAAAATAGACTATTACGGCAGTTTCGTCTTTACGATATTTTAATTTCCCCCAAAATAATGTTGGGATTACTATCGCATCAAGAGGTTTACTTTGATCCTCATTCATATTCAATCCACTACTATTTTTCATTTGGTAAGATTCATTATTTTGTAACTAATTGATCTAATGTTATTTATTCAAAGATATAATCTTAAATTCATTCACATAAACATCGAGTTGATTGAGAAAGAATGATAATTGGAATATGGGGACGATTGGAACATTTTGATGGGTTTTGATATCTTCAATTAACCAACTGATTAAAAGAGGCATTAGAAAACCCCCATCATTCCTTTCTATACAGAACTTTGAAAGATCTGCATCTTTTGAAAAAGCTATTGTTCTTTCGACCTGCTTTTCAACAGCCTTCTTTAATGCATGTTTCTTTCCAGTCCTAGGGCTCCAATGCTTGCAATCAATGCATAAAATAATTGGGTCACGTATTGCTAATAAATCGAGTTCATAACGTTTTTTCTTTGAACTTTTGAATCGAACTCTTGAATATACTTGAAATTCGTGATAAAGTAAGATATCCAGAGTAAATGCTTCAAATTCTTTCCAATCAAGATATTTGCAAAGTTTTTCGATATCATTACCAGCCTTAATTAACAAAAAGGCTAATTTTAATCTAGATTTAGGCGTTAAATTAACATAATTGTAATCATCTCTTGTAACAACGTCATTTGAAACAAGGTCATCTACTGTATATGTTATGAAATCCAAATCATTAATTCCTGTCAAACCGGCAAGCATTTCTATACTAATTGATTTCTTTTTGTACTTGAGTAATGACGATAGAACTACTTGTTTAGCGTTATTCTCCATAGGTTTCACATTAAATGTCCTTAAGTTAATTTAATTGCTTTCAAATAATTAGATTCGTTTTTTAGCATATATATCATTCGAGACAATATCTTTTAGAATCTAAAATAGACAATTTTTAACTTTTAATGATCAACAAAACACTTAAAAACTGCGAAAATCAATGATGACTAAAATTGAAAATTCTGGAGACGTGAATGAGGTGAAACAGTCACAAATAGACTGGAGGAATCGCGAAATCCACTAATGAGTTATTTTTTGAATTAGAAAACATGAATTTGAAATTAATAAACGATCTCGACCTTAAAAAAATACTCTCCATCTTAATGCGATCTTTTATCCAATTGGCACAAATTCGATTATCTTCTAAGCAAAAGTTGCTGTTAAAGAAGGCAAGAACATTACTTTCTTCTCAGCAGATGACTTTAACTTCTTTGGCAGAGTATTTATCATCGGAGTTGAATCTCGCGCATTCGACGGTGAAGTGGAATTTGAGAAATTTGCGAGACGTTGGCCTAATTACTGCTGGAGATGCAAATGAAAAAGGAATTAATGCAGAGCTAACGCTTGCGGGTGAACTTCTCAGCCAAGCTTTTAATACGGAAGTGTGAGAAGCTTTAAAAACAAAAAAAGAAATTACATTTCACTACGCTTATTGATTTTTCATGTTTATAATTTAAATGACCAAGAGATGGTTGAAGAAGATGAGCAACGAACAAGAAGGCGCTAGAGTATTTAAAGTAGAATTAGGCGTTGGAAAGCCAGTAAGAAACAGAATAATGCGAAAAGGAAGAGGTTTTAGCCGTTTAGAGTTGAAAGAAGCAGGAAGTACTGTCTTAGAAGCTCGTAAATTTAGTATTCCTATAGATACCAAACGCAAGTCAATGCATGATTTTAATATCTCCATTTTAAAAGAACTTCTTGAGGAAGAAAGAGCGAGTTCAGTCCGGACAGAATTAGAAAAAGAAGTCATTAAAAAAGAATACCAAGAATTTACACAGATAAGAGGAATTGGTTTATCAAGTGCAGAGGAAATAGTTGAAATGGGCATTGCATCTGTAGAAGAACTAGCCGCGCTTGAAGTAGAGAAACTGGATACAGATGTACCAATTACGACAATAAAACGCTGGGTTCGGAATGCTAAAAAACACCTTGGAGAAGATATTGAAGAACTAGAGGAACTAGAAGAACTAGAGGAACTAGAGGAACTAGAAGAACTAGAAGAATTGGAGGAAGAAATCGAAGAACTTGAGGCAACTGAACTAACGGATTTAGAGGCAGAATTGGAGGAAATTGGGTCAGAAGAGGAAAAAGAAGTAGAGGAAATATCAGAAGATGAGGTTATAGTTACTGAGAAGGACGAAATCTATAAAGAACTTATGCAAGTTCGCGGAATAGGCAAGAAAACAGCAGAAAAAATTGTTGAGCTTGGAGTTACATCGATTGAGGAACTGGCAGCACTTGAAGTAGATATGATACCGGAAACAGCAGATGTTTCTACTAACTCATTAAGGAACTGGGTAAAAAACGCACAAAAGCACCTTAAAAGAGAAAGTGAGGAAATTGAGGACGAAGAAACCGAAGAGATAACAGATGAAGAATTAGACAAAATAGAAGCAGAAATAGATGAATTAGAAGACTTAGACGAAGAAGACATCGATGCTTTGCTTCTGGAAGACGATTAAGAAGAGACTTAAGTACTAATGTTATTCTTTACTTATATAGGACCTTTTCTATCTGATGGGATGAGTAACTCATCCTAAAATACTTTCTTTATTGAAATCGAAAAAAACAGCTGTCTCCGAATCATATGTTATTTTGTATTTTTTCGAATCATCTATTTTCCCAATAGTAGATGTTGATAAATCATGTGATTCAAGAAGTTCGATCGCCGCTGAGATATGATTTGGCTTAATAGTAAGTATATACCCTGTAGAAATGAAAATTTTTGTCCAGTGGTCAAGTGGAACATGTGCAGGTTTATTTCTCTCAATTTGGTTTAGGTTGATAATAGCACCAACTCTGCTTGCCTCGAAAAGCATGCCAAGTGTTCCTAGAATTCCAGCGTTACTTATATCTTTACAAGCTGATGCAAATCCAGTTTTCCCAATTTCACAAATAGCTTGCCTATGCCGAAGTACCTCTTCCGATGATTTCATTGAGGTACAATCCCAACCGAAAGTGTATTTTTGTCCAACATGCCCTTTTGTATCTATAGCTGTAACTATAATATCCCCTGCTCTGGCTCCACTACTTGAAATTCTGTGTTCTCTTCGAACCCTGCCTATTATTCCCGCACTAGCAATATTTCTGGTGTCATTTGGGTGAGTATGTCCTCCTACAATGGGAACTCTAAATTTTTTAGATCCATCAATTATTCCTCTAACCAAATCATCGCCAATCTGCTTTTGATCGTTCTCATATGCCAATATTAAGACCATTGCTAATGGCTTACCCGCCGTTGCATATATGTCATTTACATTTGCCATAACAAGTGAATAACCCGCCATATATGGATTGACTTCAATGAATTTTTCCGTAATACTATCCGCATGGAATACTACCTCATATTCTGAGTTCGTATCAAATTCAATGCTTGCACAATCTTCACCTTTGAATAAAATAACATGAGGTGATTTGAATCCATTGATTTCCAATTCCTTAAGGATCGGTTCGGTATTTTTTTTAGCTTTTATTGCTGGAAATTCTTTCAATTCGGCTAAGAATTTGTTGAAATCCATTTTCATTATCATCACACAGAGTTCATAATTAGTATTTAGATACAAGGAAATATAATTGCCAATTCCACTTAAAATTTCTATAGAAACTCAAAACCAAAAACTATAAGTTTCTAAAACTTAACTATTAGTTTCTTAAAGTTATTTTTTGTGATTTGAAGTGAGTGTGAATTTATGAGTGGTCTTCTTGAATGGTTTAAATCGAGACGTGAATCTGAAGTAATTCGAAAAACTAGGGAACATGCCTTAAAAGTGAATCAAGTTGTTCATGAAACACAAGACTTCATTAAGAAGGCTTTTCAAGGCAAAATTCCCAAAAAAACCCAAAAAAGAACTGAGCAAATTGAGCACGAAGCTGATATTTTACGAAGAGAAATCTTCTCAATTTTGACAACTGGAGAGATTAATCCAAATGCAAGGGAAGATCTGATGCACATAGTCAAAAGAATGGACGATGTTGCAAATAATGCTAATGCAGCGGTAAGAAGAATGGCTTTATTTAATGTGGTAGAATTTCCGGATGAACTCAAAGACTTGATTTCAAAGATGATGTCACATTCAATAGAATGTAGTGATATGCTAAAGGAGTGTATTGAAAAACTCGGAATTGAGGCATCAGAAATTTTGCGTCTTACAGACAGGATTGGGGAAATTGAACACGAGGTTGATCTCTTGAATTCAAATGTTAAAAGCTTCTTAATAAATTCTAACCTCACAATGAACCCGTTTGAAGCGATAGTAGTTCACGAATTTATTGAACGTATTGAAAATATTGCAGATGCATGTGAGGATACAGCCGACATAGTCAAATTGATGGCTTTGCGAGATGAAGTGAGATAACTAATCCTATGTCGTCTAACTTATAATGTAGCAAATTTGTTGCTTTGAAGTCAAAATCATTTAACAAGGTATTTATTCTAGTTCTAAAGCCTTACCCAGTCCTTCTTCTGGATAATCAAAAATAAGAGTTTCTCTTGGATGAAAATATATAGTTACTCGGTCACCTTCTTTGAACCATTCGCGTGTTGCTTTTTCTTTGACTATTACCCTCTCTTTTTTTTCAAGGTTAACTTCGTATCTATTCGTACCGCTAATGAATTTTGAACTTTCAATTTCTCCGTGAAAATGATTTGGCTTATCCATGTTTATCTTTTGATAAATTTGAATATCTTCGGCTCTTATGCCAAGAACAATTCGGGAATTTTCAGCTTTGGATGTCTTGTTAGTTTCTGCTCTTAAGCCATTATCAAGTTCCATTAGTGCCGAATTCTTCTCTACTTTTTTAATTTTGCCTGCAAAGAAATTAGTATCACTGAGAAAATTTGCAACAAAAATACTTTGTGGATTCTCATATACTTCAGCTGGTGTACCAATTTGGATAAGAGTTCCTTCTCTTAAGATAGCAATTCTATCTGCTATTAGAAAGGCTTCAGTAATATCATTAGTCGCGTGGATTGCGGTTATCTTTAAATCTTTTACAATCTTTCGGAGTTCCTTACGTAATGCCATTCTTATTCTTGCATCCAATGCACCAAGTGGTTCATCCAAAAGAAGTAACTTTGCTCCACTCATCAATGTACGTGCTAATGCCACTCTTTGTTTCATTCCACCGCTTAGTTCTTTTGGAAGTGCACCTCCTCTTCCAATAAGTACCATAAGTTCTAACATTTCTCGGGCACTTTTTTTAGATTCATCTAAACTCTCTCCTTTAACTCTAGGGGAATATATCAAATTATCGACGACATCTAGATGAGGAAATAATGCATATCGCGCAAAAACAAAACCTATGTTTCGGTTTTCTGTAGTTATATTATTTACACTTAAATTATCGATAGAGATCTCGCCGCCCTTATCGGGTTGGATTAAACCAGCAATTAATTTGAGGGTAGTGGTTTTACCACTACCGGTGGGACCCAGCAGTATAAGGTATTCGCCGTTGTTGATTGTTAAATTAAGATCATTTAATGCAACAAGGCTCTCATATTTTTTTGTAACATGCATTAGTTCAACTTTAGGTGACATTCGTAATTCAACCTCTATATTTGACTATTCTAAAGATAAATGAGGTGCAAGTCCATCGCTTGGATATCGGAAAACAACAGCCAATGAGGTATCCATTCGAACCGTTACAATATCTTCAATGTTAAAGGACGGTGGAGCACGAGCAAATTCCTTTACCCCTATTGTCTCCCCTGCATCCAGTTTTACTTCATATGAGTGCCTATCTCCTAGAAATCTATACCCAATTATCTTTCCCGGGATGAAATTGAGAGCGCCAAGTCTTTCAATAGAATATATTTTCAGTAATTCTTGACGAATGCTTATAACGACACGCTTACCCCGTTTTATTGCCTTTTCATTGGTTCTAAGTATGGATCCGTCGCGTAATCGTATTTCTGATCCTATTTCAGTAACATTTGAAACTACACCTTCAATAAAATTTGACTCGCCAAGGAAATTTGCTACGAAAATGTCATTCGGCGTGTAGTAAAGTTCTGTAGGTTCGCCTATCTGAACGATTCTTCCTTTTCTCATAACAATTATTCTATCAGCAATGGCCATAGCTTCTAACTGATCATGTGTTACATGAATTGCTGTTAATTTGTTCTTTTTTACAATCTTGCGCAGTTCGTGCTGGAAAATGGCTTTCACTTTTGGATCTAGAGCCCCTAGAGCTTCATCAAATAGCATAAGTTTAGCGCCAGTAGCTAAAGCTCTTGCGACCCCAACACGTTGCAATTCAGGCGTGTTCAGTTCATCAGGAAAATTTTCAACCTTATCTGCCAGTTTTGTAGTATCTAATGCCTCCCAAACGCGTTTCTCAATTTCAATTTCGTCTAATCCTCTCAATTTAGGACCATAACCTACATTATCCCACACGTCCCAAAATGGAAAAATCTCAAAATGCTGGAAAACGAAGCCTATATCGCGGTTACCGGCTGGAGCAAATGTTACGTCTTTTCCATCTATAATGACTTCACCTTCAGTAGGTTGTGTCAGACCAGCAATGATTCGTAAAGTCGTTGTTTTACCGCAACCGCTTGGACCTAGTAAGGTAACGTATTCTCCATTACGAACTGTCAAATTAACTGAATCGACAGCGATGACCTTATCATAGTGTTTTGAGATATTGCTTAATTTTACCTCTGGCATTTTTACGCTTTCCATGATTTTCTAAATTCATTTCCATTCTTCTGCTGACCTGCTAATATAGCGTAATATCAACAAAAGCGTCAAAGAGATACATATCAAAATAATAGATGCGAAAGCTGCTGCAGGAAGAGCCAAAGATTCCACTAAATCCACAATATACACAGGAACCGTTCTTGATAAACCCATTACTACGATTGTAGCGCCGGTTTCTCCAAGTGATCGTGTGAATACCATGATTGCACCTGCAAGAATGCCACGTCCTGTCAATCTCAGGGAGACTGTTCGAAATGTCGTCAGATCAGATGCGCCGAGCGTTCTTGCGACTTCTTCGTACCCTGGATCGATCCCTTCTATGACTGCTATAACAGGACGGATGAAATACGGATATGTAAAGATTATATGAACCATTAGAATAAGCCAAAAACCTGGATTAATCATACCTCTCCAAAAGAGGAACGCTGAAAAACCAATTGCAGAAGATGGAACTGCAAGTGGAATGTCAATCATTGCGTCAAGTATACCATTAATTTTGCCCCATTTTCTTCGGACTAAAATAAATGCCATGGGTAGCCCAAATCCCAAATTTATTAACGTTGCCAGCGTTGCAACTTGTAAGCTGGTGACAAGAGAAATGAACAACCATGCCCATTTCAAATCAGGAGCCAAAAACACTTGATAAAATACGCCTGATTCAAAACGTCCAGTTGCGGGGGAGCCACTCCACCATAATGCCACATATTGAAAGGTAAAGAGGCTAGGCAGAAGAATAATGACTAAAAAAATTGCTATTGTCAAAGAGTTTCTAAACCTTCGTTGCCACATTCCACTTAAAAACTGTTCAGGGCGTGGCCATACTTTCTCTATTGGAAATCCAACCTTTCGTGCCATGATTCTAACTAAAACTAACATAATAACTGCAATAGTTACAAGTACCATCGATAGAAACGCGGTTGCTGGAATTAATAATAACTTTCTCCAGGAAACTATGAGTATCGGTGCTGTTTCATATACCCCTGCTACGATTAACGTGGCACCTGTTTCACCTAGACTTCTGGTAAATGAAAGAATTGCGCCTGCAATAAGACCTTCTTTCATTAAAGGCATACTTATTGTTCGCCACGTGGTGAATCCCGAAGCACCCAAGGTTTTTGCTGCATCCTCATAGGTTTTATCGATTCCTAATATAACCGCTTTTAGAGATCTGACGATATATGGGTAGGTAAAAGCAATATGAGCTAAAATGATCAAAAGTGGGCCACGGGATAAAAGACCCGTTTCTAAGCCTAAAAGCACCGAAATCCCGCTACGGCTACCCCAAAACAAGAATATGCTAAAGCCAAGTGCTGCAGTTGGAACTGCCATTGGCAGATCCACTAATGTATCCAAGATTTCTTTTCCTTTAAACTTATATCGGGAAATAAGGATGGCCATTGGCAATCCGATTATTATATTAATAACTGTCGCAATGGACGCAATCTGAAAACTTCTAATTAATGCTGTTCTCATAATCTGCCATCGAATGTCGCCAGCTATTGGGTCGTTGAAAACTGTTGTGACGACCTCATTCCAACCAAGAAATACTGCTGAAAAAACAAAAATCGTTGGACCTAGGATAATCACAAAGAAAAAGGCAAGTGTTACTCCCTCGGCGCCTAGGCGACACCATCGGTTCGACAATCGATGTTCCAATGTTCTAATTCTTTCACTGAGCGAAGAGGTCGCCATTTTTAAGCTCCTTTTGCTTTAGAGACTTCCCATAGATCATTAATGCGAAGAAGCACTTCTCCCTGTGGAGAGGAATGCAAAGGTATAGTCAAGGTAGACTCAACTCCATTTTGTGAGTTGAAAACGTCAGATGGCACTTCAGGCGTGCTGAATAATCTAAACCCATGTTCAGGTGCCAATTCCAAAATTTCTTCAGATTGTAGAAATCTAAAAAACTCTCCTGCAGCCCATCTTTGCCTATCGCTTACCCACGGGGCGTTTAGAATACAAAAAGGATGATCTGAAAGTAATACTCCTTCTTCGGGATAAATGGCTTTCAAATTCTGGTTCCAAACGGCTTGCGGATCTCCAGCTAAATTCTTTTCAATAATTAGGTTCTCATAAACGACGAAAACATTTAATCCGTTAGGACCTGTTTCAGTAGCTTGGTCAATGAGAAAACCTGTGCTTTCTCCGTAGTAAACAGCTTTTGCTTCAAGTTCTGTCATCCATTGTTTTACTGAAGCATCTTTTAAGTCGTCTAATGACAATTCCGCTGGATTCTTTGAGGCTGCAACAGCTGCTTCTAGAATGACCGCCATGAAACCTGAATTACTTAACTGCGGGTTTGTATGCGCAAATAAAAGTTCGCTATCCGGAAGTATCGCTAAGTCGTGAAGGCTTTGGAATCCTGTTATTCCTTGTGTCTTCGCATAATTTTCCCAAGTACCAATTATTATCGGAGAATAAATAAACGTCTCCCATTCGGTAACAAGAGTTTCACTTGTACCTCGCTCTTCAGCCCACATTAAATTCGCTAATGGAATCCATACAGTAGACGCTGGGCTCCAAATAGTAGGTTTTATTCCACCTGTGATCACACTGACCATTGATTCACGGGAGCCAAGTGGTCGAAAGAAAACATCAATTTGCACCTCAGGGAATTCTTCTTCCCACCATTCTTCAAACAAAGGAGCGACCTCTTCAATCCAACCGCGCTTTTCAGAACCATACACCATTTCAAGCCTAATGGTTTCGCCACCGACCTGAGATACCACAAGACCATAGAAATACCCAATGAGGGCACCAATTAGAATTCCTATTAAGAATATGACTAATATTAATGTCCACGGTCTTTTTTGTCGTCTGATTGGTCTCATTTGGTCTTTAATTTCAATGCCCCCAGACCTATAACTCTAAACTATGCGATCAAACATTCACAACAATGCAATTTAAAATTGTTTCGTAATTGTTTGTTAAAAAGCATTTGCTTAATAAAAAACAGTTTTATAACTTGCAATCTAATAGAGTGCAATTAGAATTCATCGAATCAAAAATTTTCAGTAAAAGGTGTTTAAGATTGACCACAACATTGGCTATTGTTTGTAATGGTGGTCTTGTTATCGGATCAGAATCTCAGGCAACAATGGGATTCTTTGTCGCGAGCAATACGGCCACAAAAATCTACAAAATTACTGATTATATTGCTATAACTATTTCAGGTGGTGTAGCTGACGCCCAGAAGATTGTAGATCAAATTCGTGCGATGGCACAACTATGTATTTTGGATTGGAGAAGACAGCCAACTGTACGTTCAATGGCTAAACTTACATCAAAAGTATTGGGACAGAACCGAATGTTGCCATATTATGTATCCCTAATAATTGGAGGAGTAGATCAAGAAGGTGCGCATATATTTACTCTTGGAGGGCTTGGTAGCATTCTTGAGGAGAAGAAATTCGCATCAACAGGATCCGGTTCGCCTATGGCCTATGGAGTATTAGAAAGCGAATATAAGGATAACCTCAGCATCGACGAAGGCGTAGAATTAATCAAAAGAGCAATTACATCCGCTCGTAAGAGGGATGCTGGATCAGGTGGAGAGTTTCAAATCGTTACGATAACAGCTGATAAAGGCGTTGAATTTGTAAATTAGGTTTTTATTGAATGTTATGACTCGGAGAGGAATCTATCTAAAAACTATATTTTTTCTTTGAAGTTGAAAAAAAGAAAGTATGGTACCCTCCCTAAAGAAGAAATCTTCAGGAGAGACCTGTCTTTTATTTAAGAAGTTAATCTCCCGATAAAAGACTTTTCATTATTTTCTCGATTGGATCTCTTCCGACCGCACCAATAGCTTGCTTCACTGGTGATCCGTTTTTAAAGAATATAAAAGTTGGAATCGCAGAAACTGAGAATTGTCTCGCTATTGCAGGTTCCTCATCACAATTAAGTTTACCAAAAACAAATTTTCCTGCATAGTCCTTTGCTAGTGCATCGATAATCGGTTCCATAGTTTTGCACGGTGGGCACCAGCTGGCCCAAAAATCCACTAAAACAGGCATATTTGAATTAATAATCTCATTAAAATTGCCAGAGTCTGCTTTAATTACATCTCCTGTCATTTTCGCATCTACACTCCCTTTCGTTTTCATTAGTTCAGCCATTCTCTTTTTACGAAGTTCTTGTAACTCTTCATCGTCTTCCATAGCGTACAGATCCATTATGTTGTCTTTCTTAAAGTAAACCATCAAAAACGAATGTAGTAATCAGTTAAATGAGTTAGATGAATGTTTTCACCTGATTTTCATTATAAAGCTTTTGCACATGGCATTGTTTACTATAAAAAAGATAAGAAATCATGCAATCTGACTAAGTTAAATTGAAAGTACGCGCTTATTTAGAATATTAAAAAATTTAAAGGAAAATGAATTACTGAGAATTACTAAGGTCTCCTTAGCTTCCCATTACAGCATTATGGTTGTTCTGTGTCTATTCAGAAGGTTCCTTTTTGGATTTTTCAGCCAGATGTTTTTCTAACATATCTTTTACTTCATCTTCAGTCTTTGTTTTGTCCAAGATTTCCTTTTTTAACTCATCAGACATCTTTTTGGGTTCATCATCAGCCATATTTCAACCTCACGAGCATTCTTGAGTAATCCCTCCACTGGGGTCTTATATTTTTTTCGAGAATTTTGTGCGCAGAATTTTATAACGCAAGGTGTGTCAAAATTTAGAAGCTTTTAATAATGTTTAAGTTCCTCTTCTTGTTGCATCTATGATTTGTTAAGAATTTGTATATGGTGATATTTCTGTCGTACATTGAACGTGTTACCTATTGGTACATCAAACGAGCAGTCCTTGGAGGACTCGCAACATTATCAGAGAAGCGATTTGTGTTTTTTCTGTCCGTATCGCTACTGTCTATTTTTGGTTCTACGATTTTAACGGTTCTTGATCTTACAACTTTGCCACTGTTTCAATTTATAATCAATATTGAAACTGTAGCAGCAGTAGTTTTTGTTATTGTAGGAGCTGTCGCTTTTATACTCAAGCGTACGACGATAAGAATAACCTTAGTTATCCTATTACTATCATTGCTTCTTTTAGGGCTTTACATCTTTCAAATTCTTTCAATACCATTTCAAACATTTGCATTTGCATGTTTCTATGGTTGGATTCTGATACTAAATATTTCAACATTTTCGGCTGTTAGAAATTTCATTGCAGGCTGGTCAGGTCGGATAGTGAGTTTTGGGAAACCAAAAGATGCAATTTTATTTGAATGGCCCATTAAAATTATTGCGATACTAAGTATAGCTGGATTTTTCATTCTTGGGTTCGGCTTCTTGATAGGCTATGGTTCATCAGATTTCATAAGTGGCATTTCAGGAATAGTCGCTTGGAGCATTTGCGTGGTTATGATCTTTTGGTGGATCAAAAAATCTAATAATGACGTATTTGCTTCTATTGTAGGTCTTTTCTTCATTTTTGTGGTGTACCACCTAGCGTTATGTATTTGGAATGGAATTGGTGCTGGCACGGGATCTCTTGCAGTAGACGCCATCTTCATAGCCGTTGGAACTCTATATGCCGTTCAGGGTCTCTGCAGACGTCTTGCACCAACAAATGAACAAAAAGTAGGTGAAGAAAAATCAACTTGGGAAGACGGTTCAGTTATTGCGCTCTTAGGCACAGTTTTGGGCTATCATGCCTTTATTGTGAATAATATTACTTCAGGTCAAAGTACTAGAGTATTAATCTACAGTTTTCATCAATTTTCAATTTTATTCGATGCTATAATTCTTCTTGGATGTGTGATGTTATTTGCTACCTCTTTAAGATTTAGGAATTACGTTTCAAGGACACCAGGACCAAAAAGTCTCGTTAATGATCTTGTTTCCTTTATCAAGGAGAAAGATCTTAAACACTTCCTTGACGACATGTTAAAAAAAGCTAAAAATGATGCAGAAGTAAAAAAAGAAGAATTAGTTGCGGCATTAGATCAACTAAAATCTCGTGCAAAAAAGAAGTTTAATTCGTTTCTGAAGAGCGAAGATAAGGAAACCAATGATTCTTAAAAAGACAGTACATTCACAATAGTATTGGTCCATTCAGATCAATGTCAGATACTATTATTGCTTCTTTGTTTACGTAATTTCCGAGCGCTTTCACTACATCAGTTACAAGATCCGGTTCTACAATTGCATGGAGCGCATCACCGATCATATTTTGTGTAGCTCCTAGTGCTCCATTTTCTACAGCAACATCTGTCATTTTCTTAATAAGCACTGACATTAAGCCGGAATTGATCGCAAAGTCTTTACATGACTTGAAGAAATTTTCAATAGTCGGATTTTCTCTAATCAATTTAAGCGAAATTTCTCCATATTCGTTGATTTTTCGTAGTTTTTCATACGATTTAATGACTCCTCGTGTTTTTATAGGAGAGACTAATGCTGTTACAACTTTCCCAGAAAAATTTGGATCCATAGGTATTCGCTCTATATTGAAAAGTCCCTCAACACCAGGGATCAATATTAGAACTATTCCGCCATTCAATATTCCTGAAACACTTCCTAATCCGGTTTGACATTTGACTTCAGCAATATGTGCGATCTTGCCGACTTCATATTTTGACAATTCTAATTCTAACGCATCATTAAGTGCCATTACAGATGAAAGAGCACCAGCCCCACTAGTTCCGTATCCTGCGCTCATAGGAACTTCGATTTGATGCCTTATAATGATATCATACGCCTGCTTTACTTCTTTTAAAACAAGTTCAATAGCAGTTTTTGTCGTATATGCGTTTGGTGTCAGTTTATCGTTTATGAAGACGTTGATAGTACTGTTTTTTTGTGAAGGAAGTACTTCTAGTTCAGTAATAACTCCCTTCTTAATGACAATTCCGCCGCCGCGCGAACCGATCAAGTTGGGGTCTTTAAGGAGTTCTCCGTTCAAGTCCCAGAGCTGTGCGCTGAAGAAACTACTGATGCCTGCAGGTGAAAACGCCTTTGCTTTCATCAGCCGGCCTCAATATCGGAATTACCTGATAAAAGTTCAGGAAATGCCTGATGGCACGCTTTTACTACGATTGGAACGACTAAAATTAGGAAGGGTATCTCGCTGACAAATGTCCATAATGCAGCACTAAGTCCCAAAACAATTCCCCAGTTTGAGCCCAGGTATGAGATGAAGAATTGTGTGAATGCCCATAGACTAATCCCTATGTAAACGCTACCTGCCGCCAAACCAGCGAAAGCGAGGATAAAGTATTTTCTCCATGAAAATTTTCTTTGCGCGTAACCAATTATCCAAAACGCAATAAAATTGGCGGGAACACCAACAATGATGCTTAGCAGTGCATTACCGTGCCCATATACTACATCGGCAATAAAAATTCCTATTGCCGCCCCTAAACCCCCTACTAGTGGTCCAAAAAGCACTGCAAAGACAGCTGGAACGATTACTGCTGGCCAGAACCTCACCCCATATACAACTATTCCAAGATTTGTAAATCCACCAAAAACCACGTACAAAGCCGCATTAATAGCTGTCATTGAGGTTTTTAATGCACTAAAATAAACATTAGTGGTCATGGTTTCTTTTCTCAAAAATTTATCCCCGTACAATTTGTGTGAAGAAGTTCGTATAGTAATTGTGGTATAGTACTTTGCAGCTCTTTAAAGATATCGTTATGAATCTATAAAGACCACAAAAAAAATATAGATTTTTTGAAAATATAAAGACTTTATATTTTTGTTCTCTGCATTCTGCGATACGGAAGTCATTTCAAGTTTTAAATCTTCTGATTAGTTGTTAAAGTTTCGCGGCAAGTTCATCGGTTAGGATATAATCCTTGTACCACCCGTATTTTTCACTATGTGCTTCAATCATGTCGGGAAGTGGGAAATCAAGAAAAACCTCTTTTGAAAAATTGATAATATCGTCTATAATACCCAAAACTTCATTTACGATACGGTTCCGTGATCCTAATACGGTAATGCGCTTTATTGAATGACTGAGGTCTTATTTGAGGTCAACAGCGATCATGGTATGTAGTTTGTTCGTAACTGAGGTCAAAAACTCGTCTAATTCTCTCATCGTGAGGTCTTTGTCCACTTGGTAGATTAGCGAAACGTTTTTGGATGAAGTGTCGTCGCGAGTGAAATCTAAGACGGGCGAGATGTCGTCCACTTCAAGATACTGCATTCTGAGCCTTTTAAGAGCAAATGGGTGGAAATCAGGGGGGTAGTATTTTAATTCTTCGGGAGGTATGTCGGGATGCCCGTACTCTTCGTGAGAGAGAATAGAGGCGATGCTACCAACGTGATCGTCTATTTCATCTAATTTTATTCCCGTTTCGATTCGGATCGCGGGCTTTTCGATACGAGGAAGTGGGATTTGATTCAGAATTTTGTTTGAATTTGATTCGTTTGACAATTTCTCTGCATCTCCTTAGATTTGCCTCAAATATATGTGGGATTAAGAATTGAAAAATCTATTGAGTAAATACTGTTTATTTTAAGTGATGATTAATCAATACATGAGGAATCAGAACTTCTAATTTTTAGATGCCTTTTAGTTTCAGTCATTTAACATGCGTATAGAAAATAAATTAGTATTTTCAGTTGGCATAAATTACATTTATTTTATCGTAATCAATATTGGTGTGCTTATAAAATCTAAAAAGGCAGAGGTACATGATAAATAGTGAGAAATCTAAAAAAAGCAGAAGTACATGATAAATAGTGAGAATATCTATATTATGTTATCTATCTTTATGATCATTTACACGTCTAAAAAAAGAAAATTAGGGGTGTTTGAGTGTCGGAATCTAAAAATATCATCAAAGCTTCAGTCGTCAAATTCCTTGGTCATTTACAGGAGCAAAAAGGTTCTTTAGAAACTGAATTGTCAAACATGCTAGAGGAGATGCGTCTCAATTCTGTTTCTGTCTCAAAGAGAAATTATGATGTATCAGACGTTAATCAGATCGTTCGAGAAATTAACACGGCAATGGTAGATTATTTTAAGAAAACGTATAGTTCCATCTCCGTGGACGCAAGCCGAAGAATCCGTAGCGTCATTGAGGACATAGTCCGCGTCGTGGGTGGAGAATTAGGAGAATCTGACATTAATGAAATCATACAAAAGATTGAATCATTTGAATCACAAGCATTGATGGCTCAGGAGATGGCAGGTAAGGCTGAAGTATTACAAGGCACATTAGCAGAGAGAGAGGCGGAAATAGAACAGCTAAATGAATTAGTAAGAACAGAACGTTCGAAAAATGAAGAAATAACAAAAGAATTGACTGAAAAAACCGAAAAACTCACGCAATTAGAAGAAGAAAATAAAAAATATGCAGAACAAATCGAAAGCGGTGAGATGGTCTCTGCAGCTAAAATAGAAGAACTTGAAACAACGATTGGTGATCAGGAGAAAAAAATCGAAGAAATAGAACAAAATTACTATTCAAAAATTGAAGAAGTCAACGAAAAACAAGAAAAAGTTGATGAAATAACACGAGAACTTGAAAAATCAAAGGAAGAATATGAGAGTACTATCGAAGACCTCGGAAATCAAATGATGGGTCATGTAAGTAATGTTGAGGAATTGCAAACGGTCTTATCTGGTAAAGAAGAAGAGTTAGAAAATCTAAAGGGTGAGCTGGAGAATCTCAAAAAAGAAGCAGATCTATTGCGCGTGAAAGCTGAAGAAGAGCAAAAGAAAACAATTGACGACTTAACCTCAAAACTTAATCTTGCTAATACGGAACTAAGTACTTTAAAAGACGAATTAGCCGCAAAGGAATCACATATCAATGATCTAAACTCTCAATTACACACAAGTGATACTCAGATTGCGTCAAATTCAGAAAAGATAGAAGCTTTAACATCACAGAACAAAGAATTTGAAGACGAGATTCGATCACAAAAAGAAATGAATAGAAACTTAGAACTTCAGACAATGGATTTAAACGCTGAGATTGAGCGTCTGAGGGGCGAGATTTTCCGTTTAGAAGGTGAAACTGGGTCTCTTCAAGAAAATCTTCGAGAATATGCTTCAAATATCAATGAAAAAGAGACGCAGATTCAAGAACTGACATCTCAAATCGAGCAACAAAACGAGGAATTAGAGGATCAGAAAAAACAAAATAGTTATCTAACAGAGCAGTATGAAACCTCAATTGCCAAGTATAAAACAATACTTCAACAACAAAATCAGAAAATAGCAGAAGTTCATGAACAATTACGGGAAAAAGATAAGGTAGCACTAGAGTCGACTACAAAAGTTGATGATTTAGAAAACAAAATAAAAAGTTTAACTTCTGAAATAGAAGACAAGTCATCGCGTATAGAATCCTTAAATGATAAAGTTGAAGAACAACAACGTTCGTACAATGAACTCTCTGAGATATTATCCAATGAACGTACAAAAATTGTTCAATTAGAAGACGAGTTATCAGCGCCTCGTACCCTAATCTCGAACCTTCAGACTGAGGTTGAACTTGTACGAAATGAAAGTAGACATTACCAAGAACTTAACGAAGGCTATGAAAAAGATTATGAAAGAATTAAAGCTAGATTTGAGGCATTAAATCAGAGAGCGACGCTCTTTAGGGAACGTTTGGAATCCGATCCGAAGTATAAAATATTGTTCATGCTTGAGGAGATTAAAGGCGGGGGCGGTCTTGGGCTTGATGAAATTAGGTTAGCTATTGGCGAACCGCCTGCCCTTGTGCGAAGGTTATCTATGGAGCTCGAGACAGAAGGACTAGTGTTGATGGAGACTGTAGATGGTAAGACCAGAGTTAAACCGACACCGAAAGCCGTAGAACTTGTTGTCGAAATTGAAGAAGAGGAAGAGAAGAAAGAAAGCGATGAGAACGCTGAAAACACCGAATAAACTATTAATAGCTTCCACCTTTTTATCATTGACTTCTTTGCATTCATTATCTACTTCGCTTTATTGAATGGAGTAGAAATAATGCAACTTTAGGAATTGTTTAGCAAATACCTATTCGGTTATTTTAAAAAACCTGAGCCTCCAGGTTACCTTATATACCTTATAGGTATTATAACGTTGCCATAGTGTATCCTATTAGAATAATCAATGAGCCTATGACGCACTCAAACTCTATCATATGAAAGTGATTACGGAGGGTAAAAAATGACTCGTAATTCAAAAAAACCTTTTACTTATGGTGTTGACCTAGGAGGCACGAAAATTGAAACGGTATTGGTCGATGCTACCGGTTTTGTTTTATCTAGAGAGCGACATCCAACGAATCTAGAAAAAGGAGCAAAGGGCGTTATTAATGATATTGTAGATTGTGTAAAGAACTGTTTGATAGATACAGAGATAAAAGGAGAAGCCTTAGGTATTGGAATAGCAGGTCAGGTAGACCCATCAACAGGAACCGTCATTTTTGGCACAAATCTTGGCTGGCGTAATGTACCTATACGATCAGAACTTGAAAAAGCCTTAGGAATCCCAATCGTGGTTACCAATGACGTTCGCGCCGCAATGTGGGGAGAATGGATGCATGGAGCCGGTAAAGGAGTGAACAACTTTGTTGTTATTTTCGTTGGTACAGGCATTGGTGGAGGTATCGTCAGTGATGGACGTGTAATAAAAGGATGTACAGGTATAGCTGGAGAATTAGGGCATAGGACAATTGTTGTCGACGGAAGAAAATGCCATTGTCCCAATTATGGCTGTCTAGAAGCATATGCAGGTGGTTGGGCCATCGCTGAACGAGCACAAGAAGCAGTTAGAGCAGATCTACAAGCAGGCAAAATGTTAATTGAACTTGCTGGCAGTATTGATAAGGTTACTGCAGTTCACGTAATTCAGGCTTACAATAATGACGACCTTCTATCCCGACGTCTAATGAAAGAAACAATCCATTACTTGGGTTCGGGTGTTGTAGGTATTGTTAATGCTTTTAATCCATGCGTTTTGATTTTGGGTGGGGGAATTATTGAAGGCTTTCCGGAATTGATCGAAGTTGTGGAGCAGATTGTTCGTAAATATGCGCTTGAGGCGTCTGTTGAGCGGCTTAAAATAGTTAAAGCTGCTTTGGGTGGTGACGCAGGTGGCATTGGTGCGGCTGCTTTAGCTCGAAGTTTAGTGGGTGAGATATAGCGGATTATATTTCTGTAGCGGATTTACGAATTCCTGTCGTTAATACTGCTGAAATGCGCGAAGTTGATCGATTGATGATCGAAAAATATGGCATTCAACTTCTTCAGATGATGGAAAATGCTGGAAGAAATCTGGCAAAACTTGCACGAAGGTTTTTGGATGGATCTATCTCCGGAAAACAAATAATAGTTGTTGCAGGTAAAGGTAACAATAGGGGCGGAGGTTTGGTGGCGCAAAGCACCTCTACAATTGGGAGGCTCAGATAACAGTATTACTTCAAACAGAAGAACTTAGAGGTATTCCTGAGCTGCAATGGAGCATTCTCAAGAAATTTCCTCTTGAAAAGAAAACCGCTGAACGTGCATTGAAATCCCTATCAAATAATAAAGGTGATTTAATTCTTGATGCTGTGATCGGATATAGCCTTGCTGGTAATCCACGCGGATGGACCGCAAAAATGATTGAAAGAATAAATTTATTATCTATTCCAATACTTGCATTAGATGTTCCTTCTGGATTGGATGCTACAACAGGAGAAATCTACAACCCATGTGTTCAAGCCGCAGCTACAATGACCTTAGCGTTACCAAAGACGGGTCTTGTGAAGCCAGATGTAAAACAAGTTGTGGGGTCACTATATCTCGCTGATATTAGCGTTCCAGATGTTTTATACGAAGAAATGGGGATAAATGTCCCCCCATTGTTTCTTAATGATACTCTTATCAGGCTTAATTAGTCGTTTATCTTAATGTGAAAGAAAACGACCCGATTACTCATCATGATGGGTTTTGGAAGGAAATATAGCCAAAATACGACTTAATTTCACTTGGATTCTTATATGAAACACTATTCTCTTCTTTGGTTTCTTTAAATTGTCCTATTGATAGATATGAAAACATTTATAATTCCAAATATTTCTCAGATTCACTACAATAGTGTTGTAGTTGACGATTGACAAGTTCTCCAAAAAATCTAAATATTTAACGCCATTTATAGACTAATTAAAAAGACTATCAATTTGTAGCTATTTTGTTCAACTATGGTGGGTAATTCGAAATGGAAGATCAACCGTCCAAATGGAAGATCATTAAAAAAATATTCAAGAGAGGGGGAAAGCCGATTGCGCTACTTATCGATGGACCAAATATCTTACGCCGAGTTGCTGGAGACCAAGTCCGTTTAGAATATATTGAGGATGCGGCAAGGGAATTAGGTAAGATCCAAGTAGCAAAGGTTTTTCTTAATAGACACGCCCCAGAGAAGTTATTGCAAGCGATTTCAAACAGCGGATTTAATCCTGTGGTGGCCCTTGGAGATATCCATGTAGCAATGGCAATGGAGACTATGATTATATTAAATGAATCAAATGTTAAAACACTCATTATCGCATCACGACATGCACGCGCAGCAATTTTGCTCCGCAAAGCTAAGGAACAAGGGTTAGAGACAGTCGCAATTGGCTTCGATCCTGGTTTTAGTATAGCGCTCCAAAATACAGCAGACTATGTTTTCAAACTAAAAACACCGAAACATAAAGGTTCTAGTACCTGAGACGATATCAAAACGTTTGAAATGACGCCATTTTTTAAGTTTCGAGAATTAGATACAAAAGATTAAGATATTTGTTGTCTTATGCAAATTGAGGCTTAAGATGTGTGTCCCTCTTTAGATTCAACTTCTCAAAAATTCGATGTTTCAATTGTTGTGACAGCTTATAATGAAGAACGTTTGATTGAAAGAAGTATTTTATCCTCACTTCGACTTAAAGAATACAATAACGCTCGTTGTAAAATCATTTATGTGTGTGATATCGGAAGCGATACAACACATGAAATTGCAAAATATTATCGCGAACAATTGGATGTACTTTTGATACGAAAGGAACGAGGAGGAAAAGCATCCGCGCTGAGAGATGCCATGAAACACATTGAAGGCGATTATATCCTTTTTCTGGATGCAGATTGTTTGCCTCCTATTGATTTTGTAGATCGAATGCTTGCAGAACTTGATGATGATTTAATTGGAGTACAAGCTATCCCCGTGCCTACGAGTTCCAACCGCTTTGTAGAGTCATTTTCATCTATTGATGAAAGTTGGGGCTGTTTTTTACGTTATCTCTGGAGTCATTTAGAGGGAGCTGACTTTATTGGACGGTCTGCCTTGTTCAAGGCGGACATAATTCTAGATTTTGGCTGGAAAGATTACCTTTCAGAGGATTTAGAACTCTCTACACGACTAATATTAGGCGATAATAAAATTAAATATACAAATATCTTTGTTCCAGAAGATAAACCGAAAAGTCTGAAAGCCTTTATAAAACAAAGAATTAGATGGGCAACTGGGGCAATTCAAGTAGCTAAAACGCATTTCAAAACGCTTTTTTCTCAAGTTGGCATTTCAAGAACCAGAAAATTAGCCTATGCTACTTATATGCTATTTCCAATCATATTTTATCCCGCATTTATATTGGTGATACTTTTATTAACCTTTGAAAAATTGTTTTCATGGCCAGGCCTTGGTCTGTGGGTATATCCCCTTAATTACTTTATTTGGTGTGTACTCCTAGCAGTACCGCTCTGTTGCAGTTGGTTGTACGTTTATGGCCTTGATAAATGGAAAACAGCATTTGTAGGACTTGCTTTCCCATTCATGGTTCCAGTCTATACAATAATAACAATCGGAACTATTATCTCTCTTATACAAGGCAAACAAGAATGGTATAAAACCGAACGTTAGAGATATATCTGAGTAATGGACAGAGGAAAGATTATGAAGAAAAGGATATGGGGGTCATTAATCATCGCCCTTGTTATTATCCTGTATAGTTTGGCAGCTATTCAACCTGTTTTTGCCAAAAATGTCTCAGTTACTACAGATTGGAGTTGGAAAGCCTATTCTGCAATTCCTCCTAATTCCACTGATTGGACTGAAGTAAATTATGAAGATACTTTCTGGTGGGATGTTGACGCTCCACATAAACACAAGGTTAGTCCCTCAGATATTCACAATATGGAGGGCACGAGCGCTCAATGGATCTGGTCCGCAAGTGCTGGTGGCGATGATGTTTTTGTATACTTTAGAAAAAGTTTCTACCTTACAAAAAATCCTACTTCAGCACAGCTAGCCATCACAGCAGATGACGACTATTGGTTGTATGTAAATGGAATATTTGTTGGATCGGATTCACATTATTTTGGTGATGCTCCAGAATTTCATTGGCAAACGGCTGAGATTTACGATGTCACTTCGCTTTTACGTGAAGGTAAAAATGTAATTGCCGTTAAGGTCTATGATTGGGGTCTATATGAAGGTCTCTTGGTAGATTGTACTATAGAAGGGTCTGAATTAAGTCCAATAAACTTCTGGGTTGCGTTTCCACGTTGGATTGGATTCTTAGTCTTTGGTATTGCAATTTTTTCGATAGTTTTAGCGGTTTATTACATTCCACGACGAGTTTCAAAGAAAACATTAATTGTAATTATCACAAGCAGAGGCAAAATTTCTTTTAAGACACTAGCTGACCAAATGGGCAGGGATGAGAGGCGAATTCGTAAAAAAGTGAAAGAATTAATTACAGAAAACAAATTAAAAGCGCACATATCTGAAGATAGAAAAGAAGTTGAACTTGACTAGTTTAAGAACTTTTTTCACCACTCCCGCCTCTGGAAGCCCCTATCCTTTAGGGGGGTAATTTACATTGCTGGAATGCATTCCAATGTTTTACGCAAAAGAACTGCGATAGCCTTCCCAATACCCTCTCCTGTTATTGCACTTGTACCCACAATAGAAAAGGAATCTCCAGCAGCTAGAGAGAAATATTCCACGTCTAAGGCATCGGGTAAATCCTGTTTATTTGCAACTAGAACAAAAGGGACCGTATCTGGAAGTTTATTTAACAATCGTTGCAGCATCTTCACTGCAGTTGAAAATGTGTGAGGTCTTGAGCTGTCAAAAAGAACAAGTAAGCCATCTGCTCCTTGAACTAAGATTTCTCTCATAAATTCGAAGTGTTCATGACCTGGCGTACCAAAAGCAAAGATTTTTATTCCAGACAGATTACAACGTCCAAAATCTAAAGCGACTGTTCTACCTTCATCATTATTTATGCTAAGTGCTCGTTTTCCACTAAGTTTTTTAATAAAAGTAGATTTGCCGCAAGCTATGGGACCAGTCACAACTAATTTAAATCTAGACAACGGGATACCTCAGTTTTGTAATCTATTTCAGAACATCGATATTTGATTTAAGAATGCGTAACACTGGGGTATGATAGATTTTCAAAATCTTGTCTTGATTCAGTCTAAAAGAAAAAGAAAATGTAATTTGATATGTGATTGACTATTCTCCAATGATTTGAACTATTATTTCTCTGGAGCGGGACTTTACATCAAGTTCAAGAAAAACAATCTGTTGCCAAGTTCCCAATATCAGTCTTTTTTCATTAAAAGGTACTGTAAGACTTGGTCCTAAAATAGATGCCCTAACATGGCTATGCCCATTGCCGTCATGCCAGAGTTCATGATGCTTGTAGTATGCGTTTTTCGGGGCGAATTTCTCAAGTGCATTAGGTAAATCTTCTATTAAGCCTGGTTCGTACTCGATAGTTGTAATAGCTCCTGTCGCCCCAGGACAGAAAACTGTGGCGATTCCGTTATTTAAATTAGTTTCTTGAATTACCTTATTTACAGACTTGGAGATATCAATGATATCTACTTCACCTTTAGTTTGAAACTTGATTTTTTTTGTCACTACGGTCATTTCCTCCTCTCCTAGTTATTTTTTGACTATTTTTCCGATCAGAAGATTTGCGAACTTTTTTTCTTTAAAAGCCCTGAGGCACCTTTTCTAATATCTTTTCCTTCTATCGTCTTCCTTTGAGACGTACTTGCAATATTGGCTGCCCTTACGACAGTTTGAATGATTATATTTTCTAAAATATCTCGGAGAACATCTGGTGCATCTTGGCCTATTCTTTTTGCACCAGCATCTTTTAGTAATCTCCTCATTGTAGTCTTTTTTAACTCATGTGTGTATAGTTTTGTTAAATCCCATCTTCTAATGAAATTTACAATAGCATCAATGAGATCCCTTTCTCCTAATTTTCTATTTTTAGCTGCGATTTCGAGTTGAACAGCATGCACTCCTCTTGAGATCTTTCCGTGATACGATACGATATCACCGCCCATATACTGAGGTGCCTCCATAAATGCATATTCACCCTGAATATCTCTTGCTTCGAGTTCTTCACGGAGCATTTCAATATAATCAACGTCAATAGTAACTCCACCAGACGTGCCAAATAAAACAGTAATTTCTTCGAATGATGTAATTGGTTTTTCCATACCATGAATGTCTAAGAGAAGCACTTCTGAATGAGTTTTAAGGAGATCAGTGATGATTTCTTGAATCCTCTTACGAAAAGGTGTGTCTCTCCACTTAGCCCTGTTGTAGTCTTTATCTTCACGTGAGACAGTCGCAATCAAGGCATATGCTCCAACTTCGATTGCAACTCTATATGCTATTTCACCTGTTAAGAGATCTGCACGTGGACCCATAGCATGAGGCGCCGTCAATAAGACTGGTATGTCTCCAGGAATCTCAATAAATCCTTTTAAAGTCAACATATTTTTCTCCACAGACTTCGATGACCTCATAGAATTCCCTTGTGACTGCGGTGACAGAATGCAAAACTTCTTGATTACTTTCAATTCAAGGCTTATAAAAAAATATTTTATAATTGCTTTGTATTTATCTAGCGATTAAGATATTGCGAATCATCAAACACTAACCTCATTAGACGAAATATATCTGTTTGAGGGATCGATTTGGGTGTCATCGAAAATATTTGTCGTGAGTACGAAGTTGCTATCGGACTTGAAGAGGAACTGTTAATCATTTCAAAGGATGGGACACTTGTAGCTGCTGCAGACCAACTGATGGAAACTGCTGCAAGCCTATTGAACCAAGATGCCGAAAGACTGGAACGTATAATGTTGAAAATTAGGTCTCTGGATCCAGAACCCAACCTGGCACAAATTGAGCATGTGAGTTTACCGATTCCACTTTCAGAAGTTCCTTCAGCAATCACCGAAGGAAGGGCGCTTCTCTTAGATTCCGCAAAAAGCCTAGGCTATAAATTGTTTGTTCAAAGTTTACACCCTCTTGAGAGCAATCCACATCCTATGTGTGGAACTCATATCAATGTATCTGCAAAACGAATAGCTAACGAGATAATGAATCCTAAAGAGATATTAGCCGTATACAACCATCTTTGGAATCATCTTCCAGAGCTCATAGCCTTATCTGCAAATACGCCAATCATTCAAGGAGAGAAGGGAGCGGTTAGTAATCGTGTTCTGAACTCAACTGTTCTGAAACCAAATCCTTTTGGAAAGTTACAGATCCCTCGTCATCAACCTGCTTTAGTTCAAAATGAATACTATGGTGCCCTACGCTACTCGTTAAAAATAGGTGCACTTGAAAAAGAGCCAACAATAATCGCAAACACAACAGGACATAGATTACGCGACATTACACCGCGCGGCCCCTCTACAAACATTTCAGACGATAAGGAAGATAGTTTTACTCGAAATCGTATTGAAACAAGAATTTTTGACAATCAAAGAGAACCGAGAAGGTTAGTAGACTTATCGAGAATTGTGAGTGGGCTTGCAATTGAAGCACTGTGTCTTTTAGAAAAGGGCAGCCAAATTATTGAAAACCGTGCTCATGCTGTAAATCGAGAAAGAGCGATTTTAGATGGCATAAATGCCACTTTCTTACATGAAAAGAATGGTTCTGTCATAGAAATTCCTGCTAGAGAAAGAGTTCTTGAAATGCTTAATCGGACAGAGATGCACAGAGAACTTCTAGGCGCAAAACTTCAGACTGATTTGAAAAATGCAAAGACTGAAGTAGAAATAAAACGACCTCGCTTAGAAGTTGCGTATTCCAACCCTGAATTTGAACGTTTGCGAAGAAGTGGTAAAACGGTAGTATCCGTTCGCTTTGGAAAGGTTAAGAATGTTTCGGACATACGAAGTAGCAAGAAATATAAGATTTCGAGAGGTCAGACTATTACAGGAAAACTTGGAATTGGGCTTTCTTTGACTTTTGATGAATCAGAAGCAACTCCAGGTCTAGTAACTGATTTCAAGGATGTTTTAATGAAAAACTATCTGCTGGTTTCAAGTATCCGTATTCCTCTCAATGAGTCGGATGAAATCATTGCTGCGATTTCTGAAGAAGAATACATGAGGAGACAGTTTTTTGGTGCGGATGCCTTTCCGTACTTTTTTTAAACATGCTTTTTCTTTCAAAAATCCAAAAAATTAAGAAAAAAGTTGGTTTTTCTATACGACCTATGATCTTTCTGCATCCTGTTCTGAAATAAAATTCGAGAATCGTTGATGAGCAGTTGTGATACCCATATGCATCGGCGGATGTTTAAATCCATAGGCTGAAACTTCAACAAGAGCCCCTGTCATATTTCTATCTAAAGCAATCTTTACACCTCTAATAACATCTAAGAGCACACTCACGCCAGCACTTGCATCAGGTAAGGTCAATCTAATATCTACAGTAACAGGCTGTCCCGCAAAACACTTTCCTTTTATCCAAAAGTAACTAGCTCGGACGTCTTTCATGAAGTCCACAAAATCAGTTGATCCAGCGACTAATGGAACCTCATAAGGTATAGAACTACTAACCGACTCAGTTTTCACCGATCTCTTCTTTGTATAGCCCTTTTCATCAATGGCTGCAAGCGATTCCGAACCACCGCCTATGTCGAGCTGGTAACTCTCATCGATATGTACTCCCCTTTGAACACACAGATTAATGAGAGCCTTATGCAAAACAGTCGACCCAATTTGATTCATAAGGTCATCACCAGCGACAATGCATCCTGCTGAATAAAACTGTTCGCTCCAGTATGGATCTGAAGCTATCAGAATAGGAGTTGGATTGATAAAAGCACATTTTGTTTCAATTGCTGTTTGAGCCCACCATTTTGACGCTTTTTCGGCAGTACTTGGAAGCAAGTTGATTATTATTTCTGCACCGCTTGCTCTTATGACCTCCTTAACCTCTGCAGGCTCAGAATTATCTACTTGTATCATTTCTTCCAAAGCACCTTCTGTTGAGCCTAATGGGTCACATTTGTAGACAGTAACATTCAATTCGGGGATTTCTGCAAACTTAGGGACATTATTTGGATCTGCAAAGATTGCTGCGCTTAAATCTTTCCCTACTTTTCGTTTATCAATATCAAATGCAGCTACAATTTCAATGTCAGTGATTTGGTATTTTCCTAGGGTGATGTTAAGAAGGCCAAGAGCCACTTCACCCTCTTTTGCATCTTTGTAATATTGTAAACCTTGAACAAGCGCTGAACAAAAATTTCCAACGCCTACAATAGCAACTTTGATTGGCATTCTTTCACCTTCAAATAATAAACTGTAAATTGTAGAGACCGGTTTATACTCGGATTAATAAATAATTCGTTATTTTATCTTTTTCTTAGTAATGAAAAACCAACGTTTTGCGTCTTTTCTTATTTTGTTAAATTCAAAATCGGAGTAGGTTTCAAGAATCTCGAATTCTGCTTCTTTTAGCAATTTTTTAATCGTTTTTAGTTCGTATGCCCTTTCAATGTACTTCTCGTAAAACCGATCGTATTTTCCGTCTTTCGTTTTCTTAAATAGAATAACCTCTCCGATCCATAGATCTGGTTCTCGTGAATGTGAGTTTAACCAAATTAATTCCGCATCACCAAAGTCATAATAATCAGCCTTATATTGGGGTAGTATTTGATTTATTTTGAAATCAGAGTTCATATCAAAGATAAACACTCCATCTTGATTCAGGTGTTTGCTTATCGTTTTGAAGCATTTTTGGAGACTATCTTCTTGTAAAATATAGTTTAATGAATCATAAGTGCAGATTATCAGATCGTATTTCTGCCCAAGATTGAATTCAACCATATTGCTTTGATATACCTTCAGACCTCGTTTTTTTGCAATTTCCAACATTTTTTCGGAAATATCTAAGCCTTCGATGTCATATCCCTCATCAATAAAAATCTTAGCCAATCTCCCCGTTCCGCAAGCAAGGTCCAATATTATTTTTGGTTTATAATTAATCTCTTTGAGAATTTCCGAGATGAAGTTATAATACTCGGCGTAGAATTCATCAGGAGTGATTTTATCATAGATTTCAGCGAGTTTTTGGTATGGTCTCATGGTGTCCATAATCTCATAACTTAGTGAATCTATTTATTAAAGTTTTAGAAAATTAGAGCAATCTACCGTATATCAGTATCTTTAAATTCTGCAAAGTTTTTCTACTATGTATAGCGGTTTAGAGGGGAGTCCAAGAATGGGATTTAGATTTTTTCAACCAAAAGAAAGTATATGTCAAATATGCGGTTCAAAAAGTGTTGAAATATCCGAACTCTTAGGTATTTGTGGTGATTGTATAAGAGAAAATCCACCATCTTCACTTCCTTTTATAAAAATGGCACATAAAGAAGCAAGAATGCCTTATGGTCTACCCGCTGATCCGCCAAAAACCCCTAATGGAATTAAATGTAACTTCTGTTCTAATGAATGCTCTTTAGGAGAGAATGAGGTAGGTTACTGTGGAATACGTAGGAATGAAAATGGGCGTTTCACAAAGGTTGGAACTGAATATGCACTTTACCATGCTTATTTAGATTCCCATGTAACTAATTGTTGTGCAGCATGGTTTTGTCCAGCAGGTACAGGTAATGGATATCCTAAATATGCATATCGTGAAGGACCTGAACAAGGATATTCTAATTTAGCAATATTTTGTTATGGATGTAATTTTAATTGCCTATTCTGCCAGAATGCGTCTCATAAAGAACTTCCAAAGCACATGATGAATATAGAAGATTTCGTAAAAGTTGTCAGAAAAAATGAACAAATTAGTTGTATATGTTTCTTTGGAGGCTCTCCTGAACCACAATTGCCATTTGCCCTTAATGCATCTAAACGTGTTTTAGAATTAAAGAAAAAGATATTACGGATTTGCTGGGAATGGAACGGATGTGGTAACTCGTCCTTTGTAAAAAAAGCAGCCCAACTTTCTCTTGAAACCGGAGGAAATATAAAATTCGATTTGAAAGCAGCCACGCCCTCTCTGAGTTTAGCCCTCTCTGCAGTCGATAATACGAAAGCCTTCGAAAATTTCGAAATGATAGCAAAAGAGTTTTATAATGAGCGTCCAAACTTACCTCTCCTCATGGCCTCCACCTTACTTGTGCCGGGGTATGTAAGTGCTGCAGAAGTAGAGCAAATCGCACTATTTATATCGGAAATAAATCCAGATATCCCCTATTCCCTTTTGGCGTTTTATCCTGCGTTTAAAATGATGGATTTACCCCCAACCTCTAAGGTCCAGGCATCAGAATGCTATCACATTGCTAAGAAATACCTTAACAGGGTAAATATAGGAAATTTGCATATCTTGGGTATTAAAGCACAAAATGAATTACTATGAAAAAAAGAAGCCTCTTGTAGAAACTACCAACCTTACAATTATTTATAAAACAGCGGAATGGTTGATAACATTCCACATTTTATAATAATCATCAATCTTTCCGTTGGCGGAAAGACCAGCCTTAAGGTTATCGGGCTGTGCGCTCGTCACCGAGTTCAACACATGCTTCATTACTACTGTTTTTTTCAGTATTTCAGCAGTCTTGAAGGACGTTATCCCGCTATGCTTGAAGAGTTTATGGATCTGTGACCAGCTACGGTAAGGACTACCCTTTTTCAAATGAGGTTCTATGTACTCCTCAACTTGTGAGAGCACCCAATCGTAGATGGCTGGAAATGCTTCCTTAAACCCTAGCCCTCTTCGAGCTATTACATAACTTGCGAAGTGATGGACTGTCAAATTATGTAATCCTGAATATTTGTAGTTCCCAATGAGGGAGGTATATCCTGGAAATACTTTTCGAAAGGACACACCGCGCTTTTTGCATTTTCTCTCTAATAATTGCAAGGCGGTGGTCTTCAAATTGCTCAGTTTTCGGTTGCGTGTTGTATTATAGGAAAATTCTTGCTCTAATTGTAAATCTTCAACTACAATTCCTTTACCTTTATTGATGCAATAATTGACGACTTTATCCATTTTATAGGAGATATAATCATTACGTTTATCTGTTCTATAGCTGTGAAGATTGCCAAATGATATTTTGCGATAGGAAAGCAATGTGCCGTTCTGATTCACGTTTGTTAACGCCACAAAATTATAATTAAAATCTAAGCCGCTTTACTTCACTTCATTTATAAAGACATAATTTTGCTTATAAAGAAATAAGTTTTTTTCAACGTTGTGTCTTAAGTTTAGGGTTTTTTACGTTCAATAACGGAAGACCGAAGGCTTTATCTTATTTTTAAAAGAAATAACAAATCTTTCTTACCTTAATTATTTTGAATTAATCATTACACAGTTTCAGCGTTATATAAAATCTCTTTCAACGCTATGCTATAACATTCTACCGTCATCAGGATTCATAACGACTACCGACTGTCTTCCTTCTTGTTATTCCAATATAAATCTGATTTGCTGTTTCAAAGTTTTGATTGAAAACCTCATGGTGACCCATCAAGACGTTATCGATAATACTCACTGCCTTTTCCTTCAAAAATAACTCACAAAGGATTTTATAAGGTTTAAAGAATCCATTCCATTTCTCTGGCTTATAGACTTCATTCATCAACAGTCACCTTTATTATTTTCCTCATAGACTAACAGCACCGCTTAAAAAATGCACTGAGCACATTTATTCCAATAATATAATTTGTAAAAAATTTAAAATGAGTTTTGAATTGTGCAATTCTTTTCAAACGAGTTTTCTTAATAAAGAAATATAAATAACAAAAATTCTGTTGTCATATTCTATCTTCAAACGTAAAATATCACCAGGGACAAACAAATACTCTTTTTGAAGCACAAGTTAACACAGATTTGATTTAATACATAAATCTGTTAAACTGCTAAATTTTTGTTTTAGTCCGCACTGAACGATAGTTTTAAATACAATATACTTATTGTTGCCTTGAGATTTTTTTCATCCTATTTTTAATTTTGTCTTCCCTTCGGTGACAATTGTGACAGAACAACGTAAGGAGCTTCCAATTCCATTTCCAGCGTCCCCAGAGGAAATTACAGTTGGCCCAGGACATCTTACGAAATATGAAAAGAGTAGAATAATCGGTGCGCGTGCATTACAACTTTCCATGGGCGCACCCATCCTTGTAGATTCTGAAGAAGCTCTTGACCCGATTATTATTGCAGAACACGAGTTATTAAGTAATGTATTACCCCTTACAATTCGAAGATATCTTCCTGATGGTAGATGTCAGGATATCCCGCTGCGAATTCTGCGAAGCTCTCCATTTCTGCTGGAAAAAGAAAACGATCAGTAGTAACATCTTTTCTTATTACACATTTCCTGGAATAAAAAACGATTTTAGGACCATTCATGGATATTCATCACCACTCTTCTGTGCAAAAACTATATAAAAATAGCTGCTTTCATCCCCCACCTGTCAGAAGGGGACTTCCTGCCGATAATGTTAAATACTAATTCAGTTAGTTTTTTCATAGAGAAAAAAATGGGGTTAAGTGCATCAAAATGGCTCGATCTATTTGCCCTTTCCTTTATAATCACGGACAAGGCTATGTTTGTAGAGCGCTAAACTCACAATATATTCATGATGATGATGCAAAGAATATTTGCAGCAATGCTGAAGCATATATGTACTGCGTTCATTATTCACAAAGGAATAGACATATACATGACTTCCCAACTAATACAAAAAGGATGATCTGTCCAAAATGTAACTCTCAACAGGTATGTGAGACACTTTATTTGCTAAACAAAGAAACTCAAACATCTAGCGAATTTTTGGCTTATACTTGTGAAGTATGCGGGTACACTGAACTATACAAATCCCATTTATTTCCAGATAATATTTGATGTGTACGCCAATACTTTTCTTCTCTTTTTAGAAGTTTTGAAAATATGTTAAATAAAAAAAGTCAAACAGAGAATTGCGATATTGTGATGTATTGAATCTTTTGAACTAATACTGTTCTATAGTATCTTTACCTTTACGTAATTGAAAATATGATCAATTATATTCTTATCAAGATCATCGCTGTTTTCTAAACTCTCCAAATAATTTTTTAGATCAACACACGTTTTATAAGTCGAAATTATAGGCAAATCGAATCTTATGTTTAGTTTTGAGATTATTAAGGCTCCTGCGTGAGTTTGGGAAAACCCTTGATATCTGATTGCCTTATATACCTTTGTTATTGCAGTTCGAAGTGAATCATCCAGTTCCTCTTTTTCTCTCCAGCGCACTAGTTTAATATCTCGCTCTAAGAAATCAACTGGATCTGTTAATTCAGGGCCTATTAACCCATTATTATATGGTGTGTGCATTACTAGAAATGAACGTTGTTCGGTTGAAATCTCAATTTTTGGTCTCGGAGCAACTTCTAAAATTATCTCACATAAACTTCTTTTTGAGATAAAATCAAGTGGCTTTTCAAGTTCATCAAAAACAATTGAATAATCTTGGAATGCGTATTCTACTTCTAGTGAATCATCTTTATTGGATTCCAAGATTGGTAGTACTTTGTTTAATGTACTAAATAGTTTTGTTTTTCCATTTCTAAGCAGGAAATAAGTTTCAGAACGAGATAATCTCTTCAATGCTGAAGAAATAGCTGTTGCAGCCTCTATTGGTTTTGTGTGAATATGATCATTAAGCCATTTATTCATTACAGGATATATGATCTCTTTAATAATCTTTATTCGTTCTTCTAGAAGTTGAATCATTTTTTCTACAGATTTTTCGTATCCATCTAATACAGATCGCTCAAGGTTTGCAAGATCTCGAATATCTTGTTCTAACTCTTTAGCTAATGTTTTGCGCAAGTATTCAATCCATTGCCCTTCAGAAAGCGCAAAAGTGAATTCATGTGAATATATCGAAGGAACAGGCGCTCCAACAACATTTCTCCGTTTAAACTCATCCATTATTTCTTCGCATGCCATTTGCGCATCTAAAATACCGTCTAATTCGATTTGATATGCGATCTTAGCTATACTAACTGGACAGTTATATTTTAAAGCAGTTTGTTCGGCAATGCGACCTGGCAATCTTTGAACTTTTGATTCCAAAGAGCCAAATTTATCTTCAAACTCTTTTGTGATTTCAGTTAAAGCAGTTATTGTTAATTTATCTAACTCGCCCTCTTTATCCAATAATTTCTTTTGAGTTTTTAGCGTCTCAACTCTTCTCTTAAGCTCTTCTTCCAGTTTCTTCTTTGTTTCGAAATCTTCTTCTACGTCTCTTTCCACATCTCTTTCAAAATCTGCAAGAAAGGGGTATTCTTCGTCAATTAATTCTTCCCATGGTTTTACATGTTTAGGTGATACTTGTTCTAAAGCAAATCCACCAGCTATAGCGTACTCTGCAATCTGTCTAACCTTTTCTTGATCAATTCTTAAACTCTCTGCAATCTCCTTTAGAGGCCTTATGCCATCAATTAAGGCAATTACATCAATTCCTTCATTTCCAAAACGTTCGCTTATCTCTTTATTCTCTCTTGATGATGGTATCATAACTTTAAAAGTTGCTTTTGTTCTTTCTAATATTGTCTCTAGAGTTACTGTTTTGATGAGCCATTCTCTTATTAGCTTATCGAGTTTCTCATCGAAAGGTTTGAAAATCTTCACATCTCCAGCCCATGTATTTATTCTATAACGATAATCTGCCAAAAATTCGCGTTTAACAAGATCTATGAATCCTTCTAACTTTTTCAAATCTACATTAATATCTGCTGCAATGACAAAAATAAGTCTAGGATTAAATGTGGATTCATACACAAAACGGACATCTTCAGCTACGATAGACTTGATTTTCAAATCAGCATATGTTAGAATTGCGGATTGAAAGCCTGAAATTAGGTCTTCATCAATTTCCGAATGTTCACTGAAGTCTTTGTGTACTAAGCATTGACCTGTATCCAAGATAATCCAGACACCATATTTCATGAAAGTGAACCTCTTATATTTAACTACACGTAAGAGCAAAAATATTGCATATTCTTCTTCTTAATTGAACAACGATTAGTAGCTACGAATCTTATTCAATCATTATTCTTAAATCCTGCGATTGTAAATAATTCAAATCCCCTAGCACCAAGATTTTTGCGCACGAAGGCAAATTTTAACACTAATGACTTAGATATCCCCTCATAGTAATACCTTAACAATGTATTTCTAAGAAACTAACGAAATACTCGTTTATTTGATTTTTCGGTACTTGAAACTAAATAAATGCTTAGAATTGTCCAATTTAAAGATTCTGAAAAAAATATCCGCAACCGCGTTGAATAATGAATGAGCCTCATTTGGTTCGCTAAATAATGAATGAGCCCCATGTTGTCAGCGCGAAATGAAGACCGAAACCAATTGTGAGCGAGATCGCTAGAAGTCGAATTCCAAGACCTTTAAGAGTTATATCACGAGTGGTCTCAATATAGATAATGAAATTAACAACTAATAAACCACCTATAACTAATAGAATCCCTGCAATTATTCCATATCCGCCTTTAAGCCATCCAAGAAATTCAAGAAAAGTTGGTATATTTATTTCTGGTGGTCCTTCTTCCTGCATGAACAACATATTTTTTCACCGAAATATTTCCTTTCTTTTAGGGTAGGTTCAATGAGCAATACTTCTTCTTTTAGTTTGTCCAGTAAACTTTTAAGAGTTGTTGCGAACATCTCTAATAGTGAGGCTTTAAGAAATTTTCCCTTTAAATGGTGTCTTCAAAATGGCTAAAAAATTGAAATGTAAGAACTGCGGTAATACCTCATTTGAGGGTGTAAAACCTAATAAGACGTGGCAAATGTACAGCCCGCTCCCAGATAAAGCTGGGAATATCACTATTACCATAATGGGGTCGCTTACATGTCCTAGTTGTGGGAAAAATGTAAGAGGCGCTCTACGCACCATAAAAACTGATCAAACTGAGGGTGGCACATATAAAAAGCGTGAAAACCTCTTAGAGGCTCTTGTTAGTGCAACTGATAAGATCGATTTAACAAAATTAAGTTCTGAGTTAGACATTGAACTAAATACCCTTAAAAAGGTCATAGAAGCCCATATCAAAAAAGGAAAGGTGAAAGGACAGGTAACTGATAATTCCTTTGTACCTAAATAGAGTGTCATCATTTTCTTAAATTGAATTTTTCGAAATGTAGCTAACTTTCGGAATTTTTTTTCTGGTACATTAAAGAAAGATATTTTAATAACAGAACATTTCCTATGGTGAAGCATAGGAGTAACAGAGATTTTTATCTAATCATATCTTTGTTAAATAAATCGAAAGATGAAAGGGAAGCATGAAATGACAGAATTTAACTTAAAGACAATTCAACAGATCCCTTCAGATATTGATAAATCAATTGTTTTAATAGGCATGCCTGGTATCGCAAGTGTAGGAAAACTATGTATATCATCTTTAATTAATGCTTTGAGCGCAACAAAAGTGGCAGAAGTTTTTTGCAGCGATTTTCCCCCACACGTGCTTGTAGAGCCAGATGGTCTTCTTTATGTTCCACGAACTACAATTTACCATAGTAGACTTGAAGATGGTGGAACCAAAGATTTATTCTTAATCACTGGTGATTATCAACCTACAACCTCAATTGGTGTCTATGAGTTTGCAGATTACTTAGCAAAGAAGTGCGCAGAAGAATTCAAAGCCGAATTAGTCATAGCTACCGCTGCTTTTGTACGAGATAACTTAACAGAAATCCCACATGTGTTCATTTCATCTACTTCTCAAGAAACACTTGATTCGTTTATTGAAGCAGATAAAGCAGAACTTTTTAAAAATGGGACTGTTACTGGCGCAAATGGTATTATCCCTGCAATGGCTGCGGCACTTTATGATGTAACTGGAGTTTGTTGCTTAGGAGAAACAGCTCCAGTCCTACAGTCAGATCCGCGTGCAGCGAGGGCTATAATTGAAGTTTTGAACCAAACCTTACACATTTCCAATGATGTAACAAACCTTACGCCTTTTCTTGATGAATTAATCAAAGAAATCGAACCGGTATATAGAGAGGCAAAAAACAAATTGGACATGGATAAAATGCGTGATCGGACACGTGACCAGCCCTATATCTCTTAAAACGCTAATATATATCTTTATGGAGACTTTATTGCATCTCATCTATTTATTTTATGAGTAATTTGACTGTGCGCCCACTTTTCTAATTTTTGTTAAATAGATTACATACATTGAAATTTAGCAGCCCAATTCGATGTCAAATTACTTTTCGATATTATTATTTTTTCTAATATGTATTATCAGAAAAATTTTTAAAACCTTTATTTCAACGTCTTATTTGTAATTCAAAACTGCCAAAGAGGTTGTTATAAAATGGGAACATTTACTGTAGTAATTTCAGAATCTCCTTATGGACGCGAGAAACCATATACTGCACTGAGATTCGCACTTTCATCTCTTGTTGATGAACATAATGTAAACCTGTTCTTAGTTCAGGACGGGGTATACGTCGGGTTAAATAAACAGTCACCTAAACAATACCCGAATCATTTTAAACTCCTTAAGACGTTTTTGGAAGAAGGAGGAAAACTCAGAGTCTGTGGGGTTTGCATTGAGGCTCGTGGCGTTTCCCGAGAAGATTTAATTGACGGTGTAGAAGTCATCGGTATGCATGAATTTGTTGACTGGGTTGCTGAATCTGAAAAAGTCTTAATGTTTTGAGGTGATGGAATGCACAATTCTGAGACACAAGTCGATACCACTGGTCAGGCTTGTCCAGTCCCGGTACTTCGTACTCGGCGAGGATTAAAAGCGATTGAATCTGGTAAAATCCTAGAAATTATTGGAGATTTCTTTCCTGCGAAGAAAAACATCCAAGATTATGCTGAAAAACATGGACATGAAGTTATTGAGGTAATCGAGCCTGACGAGAATGGAGTTTATAAAATTTTTATTAAGAAAGGATAAAGTTGTTTTAAGTGTAACTTGCTGAACTTTTTTTATTTTTCTATTTTCTATTTGCGGAGAGTTGATTTTAGTATAATTGGATGAAGAAATAAGTCTAAAGCGTGCGCTGGATCGGTAACCACGATATTCGCGTTATTAATTGTTTCAACAGCAGCTCCTTCTTTACCCATAACTGCAATACCTATTTTTGCTGCTTTAAGCATTTTACTATCATTAATTCCGTTGCCAACAGCAGCTGTGTTTTCTGCGCCTAATTTCTCTATTAATAGTCGTTTTTCTTCATCTTCTGGTAGATCAAGTGTTAGACGATGTGTTTCCACACTTAATTCTTTTCCTATATCTGCAAGATTTCCACGCGTATCTGCGCTTGCAATAATCACTCTAACGCTATTTGCAAGTAGTTTCAATCGTGTTTTAACATTATCGCTAATTTGCCCAGTCATAGCTAATGTACCGTTGAGGTCAAAAACGATAGTACTAATACCAATTTTCCCAAGGCTAGGTATTTCTATTTCAATCAATTGATTTTCCTCTGACTAATTACTCATTTTCAGCGATAGAATTCTTTACGTGCTCCCAAAAAGCCTCAACGAGCACTGGATACGATTCGTGTACTCTACGAACCATGAAAAGTTTCCTTCTATTTTCAATTGCTTTGAGCGGAATTATTTTGATGTAATTCTCTGATTTTTTTGCTGCAATTGATGAAATCACGCTTATACCATATCCCCCGCTAACTGCAGTAATTACCGCTTCAGTACTTCCGAGTTCTAATACGCTTTGAAATTCGTCTATTGAAAGACCTGCAGTTTCCAAAATTCTTTCAGTTTCTTTTCGAGTTCCAGATGTTTTTTCTCTAGTGATAAGTTGATATTTTACGAGTGTCTTTGGATCGACGGGAATGTTAGATGCCAATTCATGCTCTGGAGGAACAATCAATACGAGTTCTTCTTCCGCTATCGGAAACATTTCTACTTCTGCGTCATAGCCAACCAAACTTCCAACTGCTGCGAGATCTGATTCTTTCGCTAATAACTTCTCCAAACTTTTTCCGCTATCACTAAGATCTACCTCAAATTCAACGGTCGGATGTTCTGCTTTGAATATTGCCATGAACTTAGGCAATATGTGTTCCCCAGGGATCGTGCTCGTGGCGATACGTAAAGTGCCAGTTATTTCACCTTTTAGTCTCTCGATATCTTCCTTAGTACGATTTAATATCGCAATAATTTCTCTTACACGTTCGAAAACTATTATGCCTGCCCGATTAAGGTTTTCTCCTTCGCTTACTCGCTCAATTTTGTCTTCACGCAGCCGCTCAACTTTGTAAAATAACTCTGCATTAAAGAATTTTTCAAGTGAGCCTATGTGATTAGAAACAGTTCCTTGTGTTAGATTCAATTTCTCAGCGGTTCTTGAAAAACTTCCTCCCATCTCTACTAGTGTTAGAAATGTTTTCAATGCCCGAAGTCTTAGATCATCCTTTGGTTCACGAGTTTTGGATTCCATCCGCCCACCCTTTTTGTTCATTTAATGTGGGTGCAGGAATTAAAAGTGTAATCATTAAACAGATAATTGCTATGCCCGCTGAAAAATAAAAAATACTACCCAAACCAAAGTTTTCACCTAAAAATCCTGCGATAGGTGGTCCCGCTGATGATACTCCAAAAGCGAACAAGTAGTAAATTCCAAAGAGTACACCAAAACTTCCTTTTGCTAAGTCGCTCATGAGCGCATTCGTGGTTGGAATTAACCCTAATAAAATGAAACCGAAGACAAGAACGAGTATCACCAAAATTACATTTGAGACCATAGGTATTGGTAATGCAGTTCCTGCGCATGCAAGTGAGAGAACAATAAGTACTTTCTTTCTTCCAAGTCTATCACTAAGCGCTCCTGAAACATATTGTCCCACACCACCTGTAGCAAGAAGCAATGAAAGCATTAAGCTTGCAATTGCAACATCATAAGATCGAGCTTGAACTAAATAAAGAATCAAAAAAGATGTTGTTATTTGATAAAGAAATCCTTGGAAAATGGCTAGAACAAATACGATGATGATAGCTTTTGATAAAAGCCTTCTTAAAGAATTTCTTTGTTTTGGCGCTTGCGCGTTTGTTCTACTGACCACATCTTTACCTCGCCATCGGATAAAGACAAAGATCGAGAAACCAAAGCCTAATAGCGCGTAGATCAGAAAAGTTATTTTCCAACCTTGTAAAACAGCTATGCCACCAGAAGCTATGGGGGATGCAATCTGTCCTACACTTCCTGCGAGACCATGCAAACCCATAGCATGTCCTCTTCCTTTTTCATCGAAAGCATGAGATAACATTGTCAGGCCGCTTGGATGGTATGTACTTCCTCCAGCTCCCATTATGACGAACCCAGCCAGTAAAATGTAAATATTTGGCGAAAATAAAGCAACAAGTGATCCTACCGCACATATGGTAAGCCCAAAAATGATTAGATTCTTAGCCCCTACTTTATCAGCTAAAATACCGGTAGGTAACTGACCAACTCCATATGCCGCAACAAATGCTGTAACAAGCAAGCCAATTTCTATAAGATTAAGATTAAATTCGATTGCGAGGAAAGGTAACAAAGGGGGAATCATTAATTGAAATGAATGATTTATGGCATGTCCAATTCCTGCGATAGTTAACGACATCTTTTTCATTATTATCCCAGCTCACCTAGCAAAAGTTATGCTTTTAAAAGTACCTTTTCTGGTAGGGCAGTTCCAATCAGATTTCTGAAAAATCAATGAGCGGGCTTTCACGAAATGAAAGTGGTTCTGCATCAAAGCCAAGTTTTCTTAGATGTGCTGCAAACTCATGGTCATAACCATGGCTGACAAACACTTTTTCGGGATTGCATGTCTCGACAGTCTCTACCAATTCGTTGAAATCCGCGTGGTCCGACAGCGGAAAAACCCGATCTACTTTCATTCGATGAACATAACTCTCTTCATCAATTGCCCATCCACTAAAAAACGCTGTTTTCGCATTGACCTTTCGCATTAGTTTCGCTCTTCCGCTTTGAGGTGAAGTGATCAATATCCATGGTGGGATTTTTAACTGCTTGTTTTGTCCAAACCTTTCAAAATCTAGAAGTGGGACACCACATTCTCTATAAATATCGTTAATTTTCTTTATATTTTTATCTAGGTAGATGGGCGCGAAGTCTTCGAATATCTTACACAGTAATTGTGCCTTTCCAAGAGTATAACCCATCAAAACAACGGGACAACCCTTTTTAAACTGTTCTTCAATCCAGTCTTTTGCATCCTTGACGATTTCTTCGGATGGAGGAAAAATGTATTTTTCTTTGCCAAATGTGGCTTCTAAAATTGCGTAATCACATTTTTCAGGTATAAATTTCCCTAAAAACTCGCGTTCTCTTAAAGTAAAATCTGAGGTAAAGACTATCTTCTTATCATTTTCAATGACCAATGCTCTTGAGCCAAGAACATGTCCAGTATCAACCATTCTCAGATTGAGATTGTTGATTGACAGTTCTTCGTTGATTGTATTGATCAATGAGTGATTTCTTCTAGCTGATACAAGTTTTTCTGTCTCCAGAGAGCACAATTTTGGAATTGGAGTTTTTTTCCTCAGCATGTGATCAGCATGGCTGTGAGATATGAATATAATATTTCCTTGAGGTTCCTTCGTTGGATCTAGTGCGATTTTGAATTTCGGCAATTGTAGTATTATGTTGTCATTCATTTTACACAGTGCTCCAATGCATTTAAAATACAAAGGGTATCTAACACAGTTTTTAGTTCGTTTTTTGTAGATAGATTGAACTTTAGTGTCATTTGAGTATTCTTATCGTTTTTATTTCTAAGTCGTGAAACAAGTTTTCATGTAAGACGAGGACTTTATAAGTATCGGATGAGTTTCTTATACACCATTATTTAAAAATGACGGCGGGAAGTCCCCTTCCGAAAAGTGGGGGGATTAAAGCCGCTAACTTTGAATAATGTTTTGGATAGAATAGATGTGATGAATATCGGGAGGAAGGCAGGGATATAAAACTCCCGTTAGGATGACAGACGAGACGCCCCTGTTAGCCAGGATTCGGACAGTTGCTAACCCGCGCGAATAACCGCGAAGGTAAAAGGATAATAGCATTTGACGAATCCCTATGATGTGATGCTGGAATTGAAGTTTCCTATCACAGAATGCCAGGTGGACAGGCCATCCTCAAAAGAGGATGATCTGCGACATACAGCAGAACGTAAAACAAGAGTTTCCCGAAAGGGTTGGGAGGACTCGCAGGAAGTTCCATCCGTCAGGGTGGGATAGTTCACAAATGCTTCAAGAATGACTAGTAATATCCAAGATACGCGGCTCGTTATCTCACAATCTTAGTTAAGTTTTTAGAAGAAAAATCATCATCGTCCTTTCTGAATTTCATTCTTGAAACATGGATCTGCCTTTTTTGCGCACATCGGGCATCAATCGTGTGATTAAAAAATCTTAAAGGTGCAAAAAGCGTGGATGTAAGAAGAGGAAAATTATGGTACGATCGCATCAGAATTTGGGCTTTCTTTATTCTTCTAGTTCTGATGGCATATCATAGTTTGAAATACTACACTATATCTTACAGATATGCTGGTTTGAGTCTTTTAGTAGAAGTTCTAGGGATTGGTTTATTTATTTTAGTTTTCCTGTTCGGTGTTTTTTGTTGTTTTCTCGCTGTGACGGTGGTTCATGCTAAAGTAGAAAAACTTGAAAAACGAAAGAATATCATACTCTTTCAGATCCTTTTCTACTTGTTCTTAGCGTTGGCATCAATTTCTTATAGTTTTTCACTTGCTGAAGGTATCTTTGGCGCTCGTGCACAGCTTTTTTTCTCAAGAAATATCCGTACTATCATTAGTGGTTTTTATTCCAGCCTTTTTGTATTAACTATCCTTAAAGAGGTTAGAATCGCTCTAAAAGAAGTAGAGACGGAATATGAACGGCGTATTCGTTTGATTAAACGAGGAAGTGACCTCAAAAAATTTGAAAAAACTCAACCCAGTTATAAGCTAGATAATTTACTGGATTTCCTATTCAAAACCTCTGTAACTCAGATCTTAATGATTTTTGGCTATAATTTGCTGCTACTCTATGTCGATGAATCATTCTTGGTGAATGTAGGCTTTACTATTTCTTCTTATGCCATTGAATTGATTAAACAATGGATTGTTTAGTCACTTTACTGTTATATCTAATTGAAACCAATTTATTGGTTGAATAAAAGGTCTTAAAGCCCGACAAATCTAGTACTTTTTGTATATCATATAAAATGACGGTATCTCTAAATAGTGTGATTTTAACCCCAATTCCATTTTTCTAAAAGAATGGTTTATTAAATCAAGAATCATAGTATTGGTGAGGGAAAAAATTGACTTTGAGTTTATCTGAAAATTCACTAAAAATTCTCGAGCGCCGCTATTTGGCCAAGAACGAGAAAAGGGAACTAATTGAAACACCTGAGGAAATGTTTAGTCGTGTCGCTAATAATATAGCTTCTGCGGAGGCACTCTATGGCGGCGATGTTGAACGAATGGGATTAGATTTTTATGAAATAATGACTTCCTTTAAGTTTCTCCCTAACTCTCCGACGCTTATGAACGCTGGTCGAGAACTTCAGCAATTATCTGCATGTTTTGTAATTCCAATTGACGATTCTATTGACAGTATCTTCGACGCAGTTAAGTATACTGCTCTAATTCACAAGAGTGGTGGCGGAACGGGGTTTGCTTTTTCTCGCTTGCGTCCTAAAAATGATGTAGTTCGAACGACCGGGGGCATAGCTAGTGGTCCCATCTCCTTTATGAAAGTACTTAATACTAGTACTGAAGTTATCAAGCAAGGAGGATGCTTAGTTCCTAATACTTTAGTCTTTTCAAATAAAGGTCTCCTTCGTTTGAACGAGTTAGTAGATGAAAAAGTTCGGGGCTGGCAGGAACACGATCTAAAAGTTGCTACCGATAATGGAGAAAAGATATCTCCCCGAGGATATAATAATGGAGTTGTATCTGTTCTCAGAGTTACTACTGAACAAGAGATTAATCTTACAGGTACACCTAATCACAAGGTAAAAGTGATGACAGATGAAGGGACTGTTTGGAGACAATTAAGTGAATTAAGACCAGGAGATGCTATTCTTGTTAAATTAGGACAGCATAGAGGACAAATTCAAAAACTTAAGCACCCTGAAATTCAGCATCACAACCAGAAAGAAATTGATCTTCCTTCAGTTCTAGATGAATCACTGGCCTTCTTACTTGGTCTTCTGGCAGGTGATGGTTTTGTTGCGAGTGGATTAAAAGATTATCGTATCGGGTTCAGTATCAGTCATAATTCTTACTTGATTGAAGAGTTACCAGAATTTTTGGAGAAATTATTTCCAGGTATTCACGTTCAGCTAATGCAGAAAGATGATGATGCTTCAGTCAATTTTATTGTGAGCAGTCGGTCACTTAAGGAATTTTTGGTATTAAATAATCTATCAAAGGAAGAAAGCCATAAGGTATCAGTTCCTCTATTAATAAGGAAAAGCCCACCATCTGTGGTCGGGGCTTATTTAAGAGGTCTCTTCGAAGCTGATGGTACAATAACACATGGATATCCCGTACTAACATCTACTTCTCATCGGTTAATTCAAGAAGCGTCTGCATTACTAATAGGATTAGGATGCCCTGTATCCATACGTGAAATTCCTGCAAATGAAGATCGCTTTGGATCAGACAATCTATGGTCCCTAAAACTGCGATCCCACGTTGCTTTAGATGTCTGGAAAGACAAGATTGGATGCGATTCACGATCTCGTTTTGTTAGTTGCTACGATTTTTCACCAGATTTAGAAAGAGAGCAAAATTATGTACTTCCAAGTGTCAAATGGTGGGTTGAGCCTGTTCTAAAAGCTATTACCCTACCACAGAGAGATAAAAAGGGAAGGGGAATGGGAAAGAAATTCAGATCAACTGCACCTAAGTTGCGAAATAAACTTCTACGTTATATTCGTGGAGAGCGGCAATTTACCTTTAGTGCTTATTGTAATCTATCAAAAGAATACCCCGAATTCACTGCGAATGCTCGTGATGTTAACAATTTATGGTTCATTACTGTTACAGATATTCAAAAAGTAGGCAAATCACAAACCATGGATTTAGAGGTCAATGAAAACCATACTTATTTAGCCCATGGAATGGTCACCCACAACACAAGGCGTGGCGCTAATATGGGCATTCTCCGCGTAGATCATCCCGATATAATTGAATTTATTACCTCGAAAAGTGACCTAACAGAACTAACCAACTTCAATATTTCAGTCGCAGCAACTGATGAGTTTATGAAAGCAGTAAAAACTGATCGGAAATATAATTTGATTAATCCTCGCACAAATAAAATAGTTGAAACTCTAGACGCAAAAGATGTATTCGATTTGATTATTGAAATGGCTTGGAAAAACGGAGAGCCCGGTTTATTCTTTATTGATCGTGCAAATCAATTTAATCCTACGCCCGCTTTAGGAGATTATGAAAGCACTAATCCTTGTTTGCCAGGAGATACTTTAATTGCAACTGCAGATGGAAGGGGAACAATTCCGATAGAAAAACTTGCTAATGAAGACAAAGATGTTCCTGTATTTACAGAAAATAATGACGGCAAAATTGTAGTTAGATATATGCGAAGACCTAGACTTACTGGAAAGAATGTTCCTGTCTATAAAATTGCTTTAGATTCAGGAGATGTTATTAAAGCAACTAAAAATCATGTCTTCTACCTTAGAGATGGAACTAGTAGACGCACAGACGAGTTAAAGCCAGGCGACAGTCTTCATGTTTTAACCAAAGTATTACAATGGCAAAAGGGAAAATACACAAAAAATAGGTCAAAAAAATATTGGAGGATGTATAATCGAGGAATATCGGATAAATCAGAGCACAATATCATTGCAAGGTTTTTCCATAATAATAATAAAGAAATATCTGAAGATTGTGTAGTCCATCATATTGATTTTAATTCAACAAATAACTCGCCTACTAATCTTGAAATTCTTAGAATCAGTGACCATGATCAACTTCATAGTCATTCAATAAAAGGTGAAAACAATCCGCTCTATAAATTAAAGCAAAACAAGGAAGTTTGGGAAAAATATAAAGCTGAGAATCCGTTTTATAATACTAAAGGTGAAAATAACCCTAATTATAGGAAGCATCACTCAGAAGAAACGAAAAGAAAAATAGGAGAAAAATCTAGAGAATTATTTGCCAATCCTGAAGTAAGAAAAGCGTTTTCAGAGAGAATGACCAAACTCTGGAATGATGAGAACTATCAAAAAAATGCAGAAAAAGGTTTTCATAAAAGAGCCTTACGTAAATTAGAAGAATGTAGAGAAAAAACAGATCTGCAATGTTATTTGAAAGGAAATAGTGTTATGGTCAAGAAAACCTGTGAAAACTGTGGATCTGAATTTTCAATTAGTTTTAGCGAAAGAGAACTTGGCTTTTGTGGCAAAGAATGCTTCATGGACTTTTTAAATTCAGATGACTCAATTTTCGAAAAAAGAGTAGAAGGCGTAAGAAATGCTTACAAAGAGAGAGCAAGACGAAATAAAGAACAACAAATTGAAAAATACATAGAATTACTGGACAAACTAGACCGTGTACCATTTAAGAAAGAATGGGAAGATTTCTGCAAAGAATCAATAGTTACTTTTAGATTAGGGACTAAATATGGTTCCAAGACTTACAAAGAATTAAAAGAAGCCGCAGATATGTACAATCATAAAATCGTTTCAATTGAATACCTAGGCAAAGAAGATGTATATAATGGGACAGTAGATGATTTTCATACATTTTTTATTGGAGGTTTCGAGTCTAAGAGCAAGAATAGAAAGAAAGTAAGATTCATTAAAACTAAAAACTGCGGCGAGCAATTGTTACTTCCTATGGAGAGCTGCAATTTAGGTTCCATCAATCTTTCAAAGATGGTTAAACAAGAAAACGGACACTGCACAGTTGATTATGAGGAATTGAAGAGAGTGGTTAGACTTTCAGTAAGATTTCTCGATAATGTTATTGATATGAACAACTATCCACTTCCAGAAATTGAAAAAATGACTAAAGAAAATAGAAAGATTGGTTTGGGAGTTATGGGGTGGGCAGATTTACTAATTCAATTGAGAATTCCTTATGATTCACTAGATGCTCTTGAACTTGCAGAAAAAATCATGAGGTTTATTTCAGAAGAAGGCCGCAAAGCATCTGAAGACTTAGCTAAGGAACGTGGTCAATTTCCAAGTTTCGACGATAGTATCTACAAGGATTCAACACCACTACGTAATGCAACAGTTACCACCATAGCTCCCACTGGAACTATTAGCATGATAGCAGATTGTTCAAGTGGAATTGAACCTCTATTTGCTGTAAGTTATTTCAAGAAAGTAATGGATGGTGAAAAACTCGTAACTGTCAACTCGTACTTCGAAGGCATTGCAAATGAAGAAGGCATTTACAGTCAAGATTTAATGCAGAAAATTGCAGAACAAGGAACTATTCAAAAAATTGATGAAATTCCTGAGCATATTCGTAGACTTTTCGTCACAGCACATGATATCACACCTGAATGGCATGTGCGTATGCAAGCTGCGTTTCAGAAATATACTGATAACGCTGTCAGTAAAACGGTAAATATGCCGCAAGAGGCCACAAAGTCCGATGTAGCAACTGTATTTATGACTGCTTATGAACTGGGTTGTAAAGGAGTAACTGTGTTTCGTTATGGTAGTAGAGAAGCAGTTGTGAATATAGGCAAGGCTGAGGAGGCTCCTAAAGAGGATGTACTTACACCACGCACTAGACCGTCTGTGACTGTAGGTGAGACGGAAAGAATAAGAACTGGATGCGGTAATCTTTACGTTACCATAAACGCTGATAGCGAGGGTCTTTTTGAGGTATTTTCAACGCTTGGACATTCTGGGGGATGTCCTAGTGCCCAATCGGAGGCAATCAGTCGTCTAATTTCATTATCTCTTCGTTCAGGTGTAAAAATTGAATCAATTGTCAAGCAATTGCGAGAAATACGTTGTCCGTCAGCTTCTTGGGACGAAGGTACGTTGATTCTCTCATGTCCTGATGCAATTGGCAAGGCACTTTCTCGATATATCGAAAGACACGAAATAGAAGGCTCTTATGAAAAAACTGCTATGAAATCATATTATGGTGTTTGTCCAGATTGCGGAGGACAACTTGTTCACGAAGAAGGTTGTCTAATCTGTAAGTCATGTGGAGCATCAAAGTGTGAGTAATCTCCCTTTTTCCATTAGACGAGTTAGATCTAATTCAAACCAAAAACAAGAATATACTCCAGTTTAAGCGCCCTTGGGTCGTATGAATATCGTCCTGTGGTATACCAGGGTTTACGAGAGATAATTCGCTCTATCTTGAAACCCTTATCAGTCGCTAAATTGATAATTACTTTATGCGTGGCTAAGGGTTTTTTTCTAATTGTACAATCTCCTATAACGACGCAACATTTTCTATTGGGTTTTATAACTCTGTACATTTCAGTTAAGCATTTATCTAGGTCTGAAAAGTATTTGTCCACTAATTTTTTATTTGTAGCTGGCCATGCCCGAATTTCTTCTTTTCTAGTTGTTAAATATTTAAGATCTAACCAATGCATCGTTGGTTTGAAAACAGGTGCATAATCAAACGCATTAAGATATGGAGGATGCGAAATTATCAAATCAACACTTTCATCATCTACTATTTTCTGTAGATCTCTACTATCGTGCTGAAATACCTTCGTAAATACATCTTTTGCTGTTTCTTGTGAAAATAATTTCATTCTTTCAATCATGTCTTCAACTTTGTCTTTAAATGCTACAAGGACTTTGCGTGGCTTCTTTTTTTTGTTAATGTGTGGTCTTACCTCTCCATCGAATGCTAAACTGCAACGACGGATTATAGCTCCAAATGCTAGTTTAAAAAAATCTTTGAGAGCATCATCTTCCTCTAACCCAAATACATGATGCCTTAAAACGCCCAAATGATTTATTTGCTTTGATGTAAACCATTTATCAATTGAGGAAAAATCTGCTTTTGATGGTATAGATAAAGTAACTTCATTATTTTTCTCTTCAAGATTTGAAATGTCGAGAGAGGACTTTTGTAATAAATCCATAAACGTATCTGACAATTTTCGTGGATCAATTATAGTTGTTTTTACTTTTGAGGCAAGAACACCGAGAGGATTGATCTCTACTCCAATCGAGTTTCTTCCATGCAGTTTTGCTTCCACTAAGCCCGTGCCACAACCGGCAAAATTGTCTAGGATGATATCTTGCCTTTCAGTATATCTTTTTACCAAATTTGTCGCGATAGGTGGTATATACTTTCCATAGTATCGAACAAAATTGTGTGTAAGATACGCCAATTGAGGAATTGTGTCCCTGATATCCCACTCCTCTTTTGGAATTATTTTATAGTCTTCTTCAGTAATATGTGCGTTCCACATTGAATTCACATAGATATCTTTCGTGCTTTTCACTTTTTAACTTTATAGTTAAGAGAATATTAAAGTATAAAAGTGTGTAAAATGTATAATAGTAAATGGCTTTGAAATTTACTGTAACGTTCTAAAGGCTTGAATATTGCTAGGGACGGAAAAAAAAGGATAAATTCTTGATCATTTTAATTTTTGCAGATCATTTTTTCAGTACGTCGATGAGGGGCGCTGAATAATCACCTAGATGAAGAGAGGAGGAGATAATGTCAAAAAACACGAAAACACCTTTTCCGGCACTAAAGAGAGGGCTTCCCTGGGAACTAAAATGTAAATTTGCACAGGGACAATTGACGACCCTGTTCAAGGGTATAATGAATGAAATTCGAGAAAAATATGACGCGGTTGCAGCACTTGAAATTGCTGAAAAGACTTGGAAAAGAGAGGATAGAGTAAAGAATATGGTAAAAACACTTAAAGATGTTTTCAAAATCGAGGGCAACGATATGGAAGCAATGAATAAGTGGTGGAACATTTATTGGGAGCTGACTGGTGTTGAAGCTACTTATCTTGAATTGAGTGAAACATACACGAAAACTAAAATCACTAACTGTCCATGGAGCACAACAGATCCCAAGGATATCTGCAACTGGTGCACAATCTACAGTAATATTATTGAAAAGGCCATGAATCCAAAGGCTACAATTAAACGACTTAAAGGAATGTGTGCAGGAGATCAATATTGTGAATTCTTTACAAAAATCGAAGAGTGAAGATATGGTAAATAATCGTGACCTAGAAGCAATCTCCACTTTTTAAAACTTAGAGAGTTCCTAATAGTTCATCTAACTCTGAGGGATCTCCTAAAGCCTCTTTCACTATTTCGTTCTGCAATCCCTCAACGGTAGGTCCACAGAAGATCATTTTCCCTCTATTTAGAACAAGTAAGTTTTCTGACCATTTATGAAATCGTTGATCATGAGATGCAAATAAAATAGCCAATTCTTTTTCTTGTGTAATCTCGTTTAGAAGTTTAATTAGCGCTATTGTTGTCGGTAAATCGAGATTTGCATAGGGTTCATCAAATATTAGCATTTTTGGATCCATGGCTAAAACGCCTGCAATTGCGACCCTCTTCTTTTGACCGAAACTTAAGTTAAATGGAGAATAGTCTTTCCATTCTTCCATTCCCATTTTCCTAAGAGCATCATATACAATTTCTTCAACTTCATTTTCTGGAAGTCCTAAATTTCTAGGCCCAAAGGCCACATCTTCAAAACAAGTCGTAGCAAAGACTTGATTATCCGGATTTTGAAAAACAAATCCGACCTCTCTTCTAATTTCATCAAAATTTTCTTTATTAACAATCTTATCGAAAACACGTACCTCTCCTTTAATTGGGGTATTTAATCCTACAATCATTTTCAAAAGCGTTGTTTTTCCAGCCCCATTTGGACCTGCGATGGCAAATTTAGTTCCTTGAGGAACTGAAAAACTAATATCTTCCATTAGAAATCCTTTTGAACCATGTTGATATTGAAATGAAACGTCCTTAAACTCCACTGCCACTGAGTAATCCACTAATACTCCTCCAAATCCATGTGATAATGTAACTCTCGATGTCAATCGGAAGCCATAGTTCTATTATAATCCAAATTACTATACAAAGAACAATGCAAGTTGCTAATAATGCATATTCTTTTTTCTTTAATCTAGTTTTTCTGAATTGTATCTTGCTTTTAAGTCCTCGAAGGGACATCGCCTCATAAACTGCAAGCCCTCTATCATATGAGCGAATGAAGATCATACCTAACATTGCCGCCGCCGCCGCAAAACGTGACTTTTTTGTACCCAAATGTAACCCTCTTAGAGTCTGAGCCGTTCTAACAGTTGCCGCTTCCTCAAAGATAAGAGGTGCGTAACGTAAGATGAGCATTATCATTGATACCATTGTTTCCGGCAGACGAATATCTCTTAACCCGTCCACAAACTCTTGCATGGTCATCGAGGACGTAAATGTTGTGATTATCAAAACCGCACAGATCCCTCTAAGCATTATCAGGGCAAAAAATCGCAATCCTTCTTGGTAGACATTTACCGTGAACCCTAAAAGTTGAAATGTAGTGATAATTGCATCAGGAGACCCTTTTGAAAACGTGTTAAAGATTCCGAGGGAAAACAGCACAGGAATTGCCACCCATGAATGCTCTATGGCATGAAGAATTCGCCCTTGTAGTGACTTTGCGATAACTAATGCGCAAATGAAAGTCAAAAAAATTATGACGAAATCTGTGTTTGCGACAACTGCGACTGCAAATGCAATCATGAGTACAACTTTCGCTGCAGGTGATAACTGTGGAGGACTTTCCTCACTAAATTTTCTAAAAGGTAACGTAAAGTAGTGCCCTTTCATAACTAAGATCTCCAGTGGGAGAGAAATTCTTCTAACAACTTATGGTGTCGTGAATATAACAAGTATAAAAAAAAGATTGTGAAACTTACATATAAGTAAGAAAAAAATTCAGCTTCTTTTTAGATACCGAACTGCCAGCATTATCACAATGATGATTGCGAACACACTAACCATACCGACCGCCATAGTTAGAAGATCAGCCGCGAACCCTTCACCAAACGATAAAAAGCCGCCCTCTGCACCTTCCACGCCGACTGCTTCGAACATTCTCTCAAGACCATCTGGATTTTCTGAGGCTATAAATGCAAATACAGCCATGATTACAAATGCTACTATCAGTGACAATATCACGTATCTAGGAATTGTAAAACCTTCTTTAGTAGTTGCAGCCATTATTTTCACCTCATTCGGATGTCATAACTCCAGGTGCCAATTCGAAATGTGTCAACTCTAGAAGATCAGGGCGTACTTTTGTTGTGTATGCAACAATTGCCATTGAAATTACTGCCTCACCGATTCCAATTATTGCATGAAGTCCAACCATCCAACCAATTACAAGTGCTGCTGGTTCTAATCCTGCAACTATCATTTCCAGGGAAGCAACGAAAGCTGCAACAACAGTAGCTACAAATCCTGCAATTCCGACAGCAATGGTTTTCGCGTTTTTATTATCTTTCATTAGTTTCGTGACAAGCCCTATGATAACCCAGCTTACTAAACCTCCAATAACTCCCATATTAAGCACATTAGCACCGTAAGCTGTAATACCGCCGTCGCCAAAGAATGCCTGCACTAATAAAACACTTGCAATAATCACTATTGCGCCAGCAGGCCCCACATAGGCAGTAGCTAGAGCTGTGCCCACAAGATGACCACTTGAACCGTAAGGTACTGGGAAGTTGAACATCTGAGCTGCAAAAATGCCCGCTGCTAAAACGCCAAGAAGCGGTATGTGTTTGTCTTCGAGACCTTTTCCTATTCTATAGATCGAATATGCTATAAAAATTACTGCAATTATCAAATAGACAATCGCTTGTTCTATAGGAATAATTCCATCGGGAATATGCATCTTATTGACTCCTCCTATTTTTTTCTTGTCTCTCTGTAATTTAGAGGCGTTGTATATAGGTATTACTGCCTCTTTACAGAGAAAACTTATTAGAATATTACTGATTACGGTATTCGTAAGACTCCAAAAAAGAATATAAGTGTTACTCTATTGCGAGCGCGTAATATCACAGACACAAAAAACATCTTTTAATTGCTTGTGATTATTGATATCCAGCCTGCGAGATTAGATTAATAATATAAAAACGTTCTCAGAATACCTGGGCATCCAATAAATCTCTAATTTCAAAAACTATTTTCAAATATCGATCAATTTGTGATAGCAGTAACTCTAATTCTCCGCTATCTATATTTTTTAGAATAGGATGTCCTACATCATTTCTAGTCAATCGATATGATTTGAAACCTGTATCAACGATATCATCAAATTCGAACAACTTTATTGATGATTAATTTCTCTAATCCTTGCTTTTTAGTAGTTACATGCAACTTAAGGTCAAATTCTGAATACATCAGTTCATAAAGTCTCACTAATGATTCTGAAGCTGAAATTCTCATTCTATAACCATAAATTGTGTTATCAATTGTATATCGCCCAAGGAGTTCAGCAATGTCCTGTAGAAATAAGATTGAGGAATTTCCAATAATCACATGAAGAGACTTCTTATGTAAATTAACACCGCCTTCACATTCAAAGGTTGCTCGTAATACTGCACCGTGTAGCTTCGGATCGGTAGATTTCATTATCAGTCGTGGCAATTTCACCAGTCCGCTTTTCACTCCCAATGGGACTCCGTAAGTGTATATTAAAAGACCTGCTAATTCCGCAGAATAAATGTTGAAAGTACCCAACATGCCAGGTTTGAACTTGTAGCCATGGCTACTCCATCCTATATGCAATGCCGGTGTTATAGTTAGTATATGGCACATGATATCTCGAAATTCAACACAATCCTCTTTTCTAAAAGCAAATTGCACTCTTCGCTCTCGCAGGTGGCCATCACATAAAACTGAAGTTATGAAATATACCCCTTCTGGAGTCAGCAGTTTCACATTGCTCAAATCTTTTTTATATTTCCTTTGAACTTCAGGTTTTCTATAGCCTACCATTCCTTTTTTTCGTAATTGCCTTATTCTATAATCAACTGATTCTAAACTGCGCCCTAATTTAACAGCTATTTGTTCATAACTGAACGTTGTGTGTTTCCATAATTCTATCATTTTTTGTTCTTCTTCTGGCGTCCATGGCCTTCCCCGCATTTTCAATCACAACCTTTTATTAGCCATGATTTTTAAACTCCCCTCTATTTGCTGAATACTCTACCAAGTGGTCTGATTGGAGAAAAGAGGCTAAATTGGTTATCGGGTGTCTTGATAGAATACTTCAACTCTTTCTCACCTTCATAATATCTCCTTTGTAAAGAGTTGTGAATGGTCGTAAACAAAAAGGAAAAAACGCAGGGTTGGTGTAGTTTAGCAGCATTAGAGAATACTATTGTTTTCCTTCAAGTTAATTATCAAACAGCAAAGGTAATTTATAAAGAAAATCGTTTTTTACAGCATTTTATCAAATCTTTGAGTCGTTTAGAATAATAAATTATGCAGAGTTCTTCACTTTCACGAAATTCAAAATTGCAAATATCATAACATAAAAGAATACTGTTTTTCTCATTGTACTTATTCTTTGAGAGTAATTAACAAATAACATGAAAGGACGTTTGAATTATGGGACGGAAAAAAAAAGAATCTATTGAAAAAACACTAAAAGACAGTTTTGCCAACGCATTTCCCGACACAACTCCTCCCTTAGAAGAGGACAAAAATCCAAAAAGCATTGTAGTGACAACTCCTTCTGAATTAAATCCTCGCTTAGCGAAGGAGATTGAAGTTTCAAACATTCCCAAGTTACAAGGAGTAACTCTCGAAGAAGACGAGATAATTACGCCTGAAGGAGAGGTTTATAAGATAGAAAAAGCCACACACGGTCTTAATTATACAAAAAGTGAGCGAACCGCGGCATTTCGAAAATTAATGACAGCCATTTCATATGGCGAGGAAAGGGAAGTCACTATCGATGGAAAAAAACAAAAAATAACGATCCGTAGAACGGATATTTTTCCAGGAGATTTAACACCATATGCACAATATTGTGAAAACCCCGAATGTAAAGAACTATTCATACCAGAACCCGAAGGAAAAGGGAAAAAAATAATTTCTAGGAACGCATTAACCGTAGAAACGATTTATGATGGTGCGGACATCATCGTTATAAAAACATGTAATCGTTGTAATGCACAACACATTACCGTGTCCGATATGCGCGCGACTCGATTTTTTATGGTATCTCGAACGTGAACTACCCACCGCTCAAGCAGTGGACTTTCTTGCTTAGTTGCATGTAAACTTGTAGAAAATGTTGCCTGAAATGAGCAGGGGAGTGAACTGAAACTAAGTACAGCTACAAGCCTCACAGCTTTAGCGTGAGGTAGTTTACTGGTCATTCTCTTTCCTCTTTTTCTCTGCACGAGTTTTCATGCAATTCAGAATCTATTTATATACAAGAACGTGTGAATAGTACTACAGGAGGGGATAATATGGGTCTTGAAATGGAAGTAGAATCGATTATCAAGAAATTAAAGGCAGAAACAAAGGGTATAAAGGATACTACTACCAAATTAGCTATTTTGAGTTTAACGAAAATCGCAGAAGGCATGTTAAAAAAAATTAACAACCTAGAGGAGCAATTAAAAGTTAGCTAAAAACGAAATATCTCGCAGCAATTAAAAATGTACAAAGCTGTAAGGCCATATGCTTAGTTAACTTCAGGCAGATCTATAATACAATATCTTCTACGGCTCGTCAGCATCTGCTTTTATGGTAACCACGCGAAGTTCATGAATTCCTCGAAGCACGGTTAAATCATCTTTTAGTTTTTTTATTTCTGAAGCCTTTCCATGACATACAAGCACTTCTAAACAGTGCTCCGAATGCAGATGGCTGTGCGTACGGGCCTTTACGAGTTCGGTGTATTTGTGAAAAACTGTCGATAATCTCTCAGAAGATGAGGCGTCCTCTTCGTACAGTATTGTTATCGTTGCAATAAACATACTATCATGCTGATTTGTTAGCCATGCATCCTCTGAGATTAAAACTCGAATTGCTTTTCTTATGACTTCAGAACGACTTGCATAGCCCTCTCTTTCAGTTATGCTATCCACCTGGTCAATTAACTTCATCGGTAATGACATACTTATTACGGGAATCGTTATCACCAACAAAAAACGTTAATCATCTATCAACTTGTGAGACTATAGTTTACTTACTACTTAAAAGATAATAAATAAATAAATAAATTCCTCCATGTTCTCGATTAACAACAAAGAGAGGATTTCTTGATAATAAGTTTATTTGGTCAAATAACCTAAAAGATTCTTTCCAGAACAAAGTTTTTGGAGACGGAACGCATGGAGAATACGTATAATAACCTTTTAATCGAATTGAATGATATTTTAAAAGCTCAGAGCATTATCAATGGTCATGTTCACTGGACCCCACTAGTTTCTTCAGCAACATTGGGGCAACAAATTGGAGCAAATCTTCATTTTAAAGCAGAAGTTTTCCAAAAGACTGGAAGTTTTAAACCAAGAGGGGCTTTGAACAAGCTTCATAGTCTGACCTTAGAGGAGAAAAAGCAAGGCGTAATTACAATTTCGGCTGGAAATCATGCACAAGGGCTCGCATATGCATCTTCCTTGTTAGGAATCAAAGCAACAGTTATAATGCCTCAAAATGCTGTGAAGAGCAAAGTTGAAGCTACAAAGGATTATGGGGCTGAAGTAATTCTTCATGGTACCCACAAAGATCTCATGCCTAAATGCCGGGAGGTTCAACGGGAACGAGATTTAATATTGATTCACCCCTTTGATGATCCCTTCGTTATTGCGGGTCAGGGAACCATTGGCCTTGAAATCCTGGAAGACTTGCCAACAGTTGAGATGGTTGTTGTTCCTATAGGTGGTGGTGCATTGGTCTCGGGGATTGCAACAGCAATAAAGTCAAAGAAACCTGATACTAAGATCATTGGAGTGGAGCCCACTGGGGCTGCAGTTATGACAAAAAGTATTCAGCAAAATAAAGTGGTCCATTTGGACGAGATAAATACTGTGGCTGACGGTCTAGCTGCTCCATTTGCAGGCAGATATACCATTGCACACGTTAAAGAATATGTAGATAAGGTTGTACTTGTTTCAGACGAGGAGATTATTGCTGCCTTACGTTTAATTCTAGAAAGGTGCAAAATTTTGACGGAACCCTCAGGAGCTGCTAGTTTTGCTGCACTCCTTTTTGATAAAATCGCCATACCGAAAAATTCGCATGTTGTTTGTGTCTTGAGCGGAGGAAATGTCGATATAAGCATGCTCAAAAAAATCCTGTGAAATATAAGTCCTATCTTGATATATACGAACCATATGGATGGGAAAAAGGCGAAGGACGAGAAAAGTGATCCTGCCTAAGCAATTTTATAGCGCGGATGACTGCGATCCAATCTTATGCCAGATTCTGTCACCATTGATGAAAAAGCAACGTCAACCATGGCAACAGCAGGAAAAATAAAATCAGCATGCTTAATTGGACCATAAAGAATGAAATCTGCTCCAGTTGCTATTGTCACAGCATTTGCAACAGCTAAAGCTGGTTTCTTGGCTTGTTTTCCCATTTTTGACTTTAAACCACGCCAGGTGTCAACTGCGTTATGCGCTCCACTCCCACACGGCAATCCAACTTCAGTTTTTAATTGGTAGATTGCGTTGCAACCCGCGCCAAGTGATGGGAGATCTAAAATCGCAGTATCAATAATAGGTTTGGTAACGCCAATTTCTTGTACGGTATTGACCAATTGTTTTGCGGCATCAACTCTTCCTTTTGAAGTAAAATCTTTCATGTTCATAGCGAGTAATAATACACTTTCAATCCCTGATTCTTTGATGGATTTCAGTTCATCTTGACCAGAATCAATGGTGATAGAATTATAAACAACATCTTTAATACCCGCTTCCTTGATGTAATCAAGACCAGAGATTTTTACTGAACTGATCACTCCGTCCATCAAAATAGGCATATCTGTTACACTGGAAACGAAATCAAGGTGTTTTCTCATATTCTCTTCTGTACTTACAACCACGTCAATCATACAAGGATTCCCCGTTTTATCAGAGAATTCCTCTTGTAACTTAATTACCTCTTCCGCTTTTTCCTTGTCGAATTTCCCAGATTTTTCGTCTTCTACGGTCTTGTCACCTTTGTAAAATATCGTGCCAATCAAAACCGTAGGATATCTCCAAGGTTCCCCTCCAATCTCAGTATTTCCAATACTGAAGCGTTTCTGTTCCTTTTCAAAGTTGAACATACAAACTCCTCTTAACTTTATAACATGTGAAACGGGAAGTTGTTTATAATCATTGCGCAAGAACACTCCCATTTAGTCCTCCAAGCCACATGATGTTTCAGCTGACATCTTTCCCGAAAATATTGAAGTCTGCTGTGAGTGAATATCCATCTTGCGTTTTCTTCAAGTGTTCTATGTTTGCACTTTTTCTATTCTTAGAAAATAAGTTCCCTAGCATATTCGAATAATGATACGTTCTAGGGAAAGGTTAAAAACATCAATCACAAATGGTGGGCAATACCTTCCCTTTTAAAAGCAATGAACTTTCTAAATTAATAGAGTCAAGAAAAGCTGGGGGTACTTACTGGTGGTTATGACACATAAGGAACGATTTCTCACGGCTATTCGTCATGAGGAACCTGATTGTGTACCTATCGATGGCACGTTCATAGATTTGATTCATACTGAACGTATTACAGGAAAACGAGCTTATGGTGCTGGATCTGGTGGAGGCGGGGGCGGAGTCTCAACGCAACAAGAAGAGATGACTTATACAGAAATGATGACTCATAATCAAAAACTCGAAAATGAAGCGAGAATGAAACTTGGCCTTGACGTCCTGACGGTTTCTGACTATAAAGTGTTTCCAGAAGACTATAAACCTAAATTCATCAATAAAGACACCTATGTCGATCTGTGGGGTAAGATCTACAAAATAAAAGAAGACGTAAAGACGACCTGGTGGATAGATGGCACTATAAGAACACCTGAGGATCTTGAGAAGTGGCGTTCGGAGTTTCCAAACCCAAAAGAATTCAATTGTGAAATTGTCGACCTGACTATTGAAGAAGCGGAAAAAAATGATTATCCTGTTGTAGTATGGGTTCACGGTTCTATGATGTTTCCGTATCTCATGATTGGCGGCATAGATAAAATGGTACTTGCCATTTATCGACAACCTGAGTTTGCCAAAGAATTGGTGCGGATTGTAGCGAAATTAAACCTCGAAATAACAAAACAACTTTTGAATAGAGGGCGAGGCTCTATAGACCTTGTAATCGAGAGTGATGACATAGCAGATGTTAAGACGCCTTTCTACCCCCCTAGGCTCTTTAGAGAGTTTTTCTTTCCGTATTTTACGCGATTAATCGATGAATGTCATAGTCGAGACATACCATTTATGAAGCACTCGGATGGAAATTTGTACCCGCTTCTTGATGATTTCGTCGAAATGGATGTCGATGGATTGCATCCGATTGAACCAGGAGTCATGGATTTAGCCGATGTGAAACAGAGGTATGGTGATAAATTCGTATTACGGGGAAATGTAGACTGTACCCATGTTTTACCATATGGAAAGGAAGACGATGTCCGTAGAGATGTTAGACGATGTATTGACGCCGCGGCAGAAGGAGGGGGCTTTATTCTCGCAGACAGCAACAGTCTGCATTCTTTAGTGAAAACAGAAAATATCAAATTTATGATAGACGAAGGACGAAAATACGGCCAATATCCACTTGAAAAATCATAAATTGAACAGAGGTGCGCACTTATGGGCGAAAATAAGATGCTCAAAACAATTGCTGAAAGTTTAGCTAATTTAAATGATGAACTTCTCAAAAATACATTAAGAAAAGCGATGAAAGAGATTCTACTTAAAAAAATAATTCGAGAAGGCTTAGGAAAGGGAATGGAAATTGTTGGAACACGATATGAGAGCGGGGATTATTTTCTTAGTGAATTAATTATGGCAGCCACCCTTATGAATGAAAGCATGGAGTTACTACAACCTTTGCTGAAACATGAAGCAGCAGATAAAGATGCCATTGGGAAAACCGTGATCGGCACTGTGGAGGGCGATTTACATGATATTGGAAAAAACCTCATTGGTGCTATGCTTGAGTCAATAGGATTTGAAATCACTGATCTTGGAGTAGACGTGACTCCAGAAAAGTTTGTCGAAACAGTAAGACAAGTAAAACCTGATATTCTCTGTATGTCCACACTTTTAAGTGCAACAATGGATAAAATCGAAGAAACTATTAAAAAACTAGAAGAAAATGGGTTGCGAGATACTGTCAAAGTTCTTGTCGGTGGTAGATGTCTAAATGATCAACTTGCTCGTGACATGGGTGCCGATTCTTATGGCGACGATGCGTGGGACGCCGTAAGAAAAGCACGAATGCTTCTCTCCTAATTAAGTCGTCACTATGCCGGAATTTTTATATTTCCACATCTTTGTAGAGTATTAGCTGTGGTGATGACATTCCTAAAAAGAAAAAGATGGATAGTGGGTTAGACGACTTCCTTCTTTCGAAGTCGGATCAGGCTATATGAGACTAAGGCAGTCACTGAAACTAAGGGAATAAACAGTGTGCCGAGGCATCCAATTGAAACGGTTGATACTGCCATATAGGCGTCAGTCGAAACCAATCTATCGGTTATAGTACCATCAGGAGATCTGGATTCAAAGAGGATGCCTGTGTTGGTGTCTCGATAGCTTCTACTAGATTCACTATAATAGGCAGTGTAGCTGACACCCTCGAATTCGTAATTTTGAGTGGTAAGACTTAAATCTTCTTCTAAATAGCTTTTTGGTAGTAGCCACGGTGAAACATAGGCAAGGTTAAGTTCAGTAATACTTGCGTCGGCATCGAGTATTTCAGTTTCGGTGTTACCACTTACTGTTACTTCCAGCGATATCGTCTTGCCTTCTACGTTAATCACTTTCATTTTAATAGTTCCATAGCTATTTGACTGCCATTGTATTTCATTGCCTATTGATAATGTCCCCCAGTTTGGTGTGGCAGTTACCGTTGTTGTTGATGAGGTGCTGGCGATCAAACAGACCAAGCATACAACAAGAAGTCCCATTAGAGCCTTTCTGGATGTATTCCTCATAGACTCACCATATTTAGTGTTAAAATTCAAAAACTCGTGCAGTATATTAAGGGTCTTGGTTTATAAACGTTCATGGTCTTATGGAAGGTTTTTACAGTTTTAAGGGTCTGGTAGTCATATTCAGTAGAAAAAATAAATTATCAGGTAAAAATTACTAACTGTAATAGAATTTAAACTAGCAATATGCATGCCAGACCTACACGTTAGATAATTGTGGTGATGTATAGCTTCTGGACGGCTTTAAAAAAATGCCCATACGCAAGAAAATTAGCCGCTATACACAGGTTTATATCACTCGCATTTTCATTTATATATGAGAGACTAAGGAGATGAACTAAATGGAAAAAGCATATAATTATCCTACAATAGATAGATTTATGTGGGCTTTTGTTGCTGCAGGTGCAGGTGTAGTACTTCTTCTTCTAGGTATAGGACTGCCCGTGTTTGTTCCACAAGAAAGGTCAATATCAGCTAATCGTTGGTTAGAAGTGTTAACGGGTCGCGCCGCAGGACAGTCAACGTTTTATACGCCGCTCACACGAGTAATCTTCGTAATCTTTGGAATTTTTGCCTTAATTAACGCAGTACTAATCTATAGAGCAGGTTCGACAATCATTAAAATCGACGATGCGACAATAACGTATCAAAGAGGAGACAAGACGATAAATGTGCCGTGGTCTGAAGTGACTGATGTCAAAAAACGTGTGACAGTTGGAGTGCGAGCTGGAGCCACAGAAGTAGTTACGCTAGCCACAGAGACAGAACCACGCAAAATTACCTTTAATAGCAAGCTCACAGGTTATGATGAGCTAATGAAGGCTATCCAAACCCATACAAACGTGCAATTCTAAATATACTAAATCTGGTGAATCTTCATAGGAATACAAAAAATCCAGTAAGTGATTAATGGAGTTACACGGTTTATTTCCTATTTTTCTTTTAATGTGTGAGATCCAACTAAAGAGATAGTCATAATTATTCTCTTCAAGGAAAATATTTTACTTTATCTCATGTTAGAAAAGAAAATTGCAGAAACACAGAAAATTAGCCGCTATAAGTAAGTTTAAAACCTCTCTGTCCAAAATATTTTTAGAAATTAAAAGGAGAATGAGTATAATGGCACAAACTTTTCATTATAAACTAATGGAGAGACTAGAGTGGACGCTTATCGCTGCAGGTGCGGGAATTGTTCTCCTAGTATTAGGATTTGGATCCTTTTTCTTTGCTCCACAAAGTACTCTCTCAAGTATTCGGTGGTTAGAAGTATTAACGAGTAGACCAGCAGCAGAACAACCAGTGTTCTTCACGCCGCTCTCGCAAGCAATTTTTGTGATAATCGGAATTCTTGCTTTGATTAACGCGGTATTTATTTACAGAGTTTTTTCGGTCAACATTGAAGTAACTGATGATGCGATTACATATCACAGAGGAAGAAAAACCATCAGAGTTCCTTGGTCTGAAGTAACTGATGTCAAAAAACGTGTAGTCGCCTCGCGGTATGGAGCAGGAGAACTCGTGACTCTAGTTACAGAGACAGATTCTTATAAAATTAGTTTTAATTCCACGATCAAAGGATATCCTGAACTATTGGAAGCGATTAAGACCCACACGAACATTAAATTCGCGTAGTCAAACACTTTTTTTCAAACCTTTTACTTATTTTATTTTCTAAGCTTGTTGTTTGACATTTTACGGGTTCATTTTTTTGTTTGAATGCTCTAGTTTCTTTAAATTCATTCTGGGAGAAGCAAAGTTAGTACAGATGCAATTGCGGCTTCTGTTGCCTTTTTTCGATCAGAAGCTGTGCCTACAATCAGGATATCACCCTCTTGGAGGTCAAAATTAGAAGTCAACTTATTATAAAGATCTTCATTTGATGCTTTAAGGTTCTCTATTGGTTTTGGAGGAATAAATAGCGTATTTTTCTCAAATATAATCGTTGTAGCACCATCTGCTCCCACTTTTATTGCCTCATCTCTCAATTCTACGCCGGTTTTCACTTTTAACGCGGCATTTCTAAGTTGACAGATTGTATCGAACTTTCCAATAGTAAGCGCCTTTAAATTTAAGTCAGTTCGTATTTCAATAAGTTCCTTTCTAATTTCTTGCATAAGATTCTTTCCTTCGTTGCTTAACACATGTCCTTGTTTTGGGATTGCTTTTATTAATCCTATTTCCTTAAGGTGCTTAATAATGGTCCGAACGCTTGAATCACTTATCTCAAGTTCTTTTGAAAGCTTATAGCGTCCTATCGGTTCTTTTGAAGCTATATAGAGGAGAACTATTAGAATATGGGCTTTTCCAAATGAGGGATGTGGTTTACCGTTCCTGAAAATCCTTTCAAATAATTTAGTAAGCAGAATGAAGCCTCCAAATATTCTCGCAATCTCCCCACTATTATATATATCAAATAAAAAGTAAAAGGTTTCTGGATAGTCATTTTAACTGTATAAGACGTTAAGCTTGTTTGTAGGAAAGTAATCCATTAGAAGTGTTTGACTATCGCTTCTTCTTTCTTCTCTCTTCTTTTCTTTTCAGTCTTTTGTCTCTTTTCTCAGCAAGACTCACGACCCTATTTACCCAGTCTACGTAACCCTCATTGTATTTAAACAAAATTATGAACAGAAAGACAAAAATCGATAAAAATATAACACTTAACGTCCATTCCCACATGAACCCATATGCAACATATCCCCAGATCAAGCTTGTTGCTCCCAAGAACGGGAGCCTACGCCATTTTTGATAACCTTTGATAGGGTCTTTTTTAAATTCTACTTCAACGCCCTTGTTAGCAACGAGAATCCAGAGCAAATGGAAAATTGATGCACCAGCTAATCCCGTAATAATTACGATTGGTTCCCAATCCCAAACCCATTTTGAAGGGTTTCTGATAAATGTATTAAGTGCGATGTATATAGCAAGTGGCACAATAAAACTAATTATAGTGAGTATCCGCATATTCCTAGTTATGCCAGCAAGTCTCTCTTTATTCTCCAAAAGATATGTCGTCTTATACCTCATTCTTTCTTTACTCATATTTCGCACCGCGGAGATAATATCATAGATTATATGTCCTTGTATAAACACAGTTTATATTTGGGACAAAATTCTTGCGCTAGCTTATATTTAATGGAACTTTAGAACACATACATCTAAGTCTTTATACTTAAAACTTTCTCTGAGTGTTCCTTTTTTAAATCAAAATGCAAATTTTCTTACCTTCAATTTCAAGCAATCTCATAGCTAATAGTTAAATAAAGTCTTTGAAAATTTATATTGGTATAATTTCATTTTAGAAGTTTAATTATTGATAAAGTTATAGATGAGTCTGCATTTCTCCGAGAGTTTCCAAAGCACTTCTTCCTGTTCAGGAGTCGGAAAGATCCTGATTTGCTGTGTCAGTTTCATGGGTTTCACGCAGACTCTATTATCAGAACTTCTACCCCAAAAATACTATATAAAGCTAGCGGCTTTCATCCCCCACCTTTCGGAAGGGAACTTCCCCGCCGCATAAGTTAAATGAAAAAGGTTCAGACGAATAACTAGCTCCAAATTAACCTCCAACTAGATAGATGCATAACTATATAAGAGATCAAGAGTCCTTCTACAAAAAATCAACTTGTAAGAATTCTGAAGATTTTGGTTTCGAGGTGAGAATACATGACAAAATGTCCCCAATGTGAATCTGATAGTGTTGTAAGTGGATCTTTTGGAGGTGGGTTTACAATACCGACAATAGTTGCCTCATGTTTGAAATGTGGGCTATTTTGGCAAATTAGCGAACGGGATGGAATGGTAATTAAGCGCCTGCCTGTTATAAAAGACTTCAGAAAAAAACACCGCGAAAAAATCTTAAAAAAGCAAGGAATTGAACCAACCCAGAAAGAATGATTTCTCCCCTAGTTATTAACTCAATATCAAATTACTCTCGAAGATATAATAGATTAAAATGAAGGTGATCTAATGAAGTTACCTCGCAAAACTTTTGAATTTGTAGACAGTTCGCTTATTACTTACAGTCCTACAAGACTACGTATGGAATTTTATATCTCCTTCGCGTCAGTCTGCATCCTTCTAGCGTCTTTTGTGTTTTGGAACAGCCCCGGCTGGATGTTTTATGCAGATATTGCCTATCTTCAACTTGTGTTAGGTTTGGTTTTGACTGTCGTTGCTATGACTTTCTTATGGATCGTCCTAACCTTAGAAAAGTTTGTTGTAAAAAAAATAAGAATTAAGAAATATAAGATAGAAGTAATAGCATCCTTTGTAACTTTGCCCTTTGAGTTCTTCGTGGTGTACGTCATACTAGATTTTATAGAGTATTTCAGACCAATATCATCTGTACTCCAAGGCATTACTGCAGCCTTCATAATTGTTGCACTGCTTCTCCTCTCTCTATGGGCTGCGTTCTCTCTTGAAAGATGGCATTCTGTAAGAAAAAGCCTGTCTGGTGAAGATGAACAAATATCAGTTGAAGATTGGGTCGAAGAATACGAGAAAATAGATGAATCTGAGGAGGAGGACGAATACGTAAAAGAAAGAGAATTTGAAGAAATTGACTATTCGTCATAGTGATTCCTCTCTTTTTCTATACTGTATATAACATGTAATCCACTCTTCCCTTCTTACAATGGCGTTTAAGCGCTTCTATTTTTTAATCCTTTATGCATATTCTTTTCATAGGTGCGATTCCTCTCATTCTTTCATAACTGCATATAAACTAAAGTTGATTGAATTACAAAAAAGTGAATTTGTTGATACTACTTGAGTACTATTTTCTTAGGACTTGGCGCCTTATTGTAAACTTCATTAAAAATTGAGGTCGACGGTTAATCGGAAGTAAGCTTTATATATAACTTGTTATGGTATAGTTTTTCCAAACCTATACGTATAAACAAAAAAACCTAATTAGGTAAAAATATAGGAAATTTCGGTGAGCATAAAAATGCCATTTGCAGGAGCTGTTGGAGTACCCGCACCCGCTGTCGCCATTGGTATGAGCGGATTAATCTTCCCATTGTGGGCCATCGGTGCCGCCATCTTTCTCGGCTATGAATTTACCCCAGCTGAGGGTAAAGCTCTCGGTGCTACCTGTCTAGTTGGTTGCTATTCATTAAGTTTCCAGGGGCTTTGGCACATCGTTGCTAACCCATTAGGTGGTGTCTTTAGCATCATCTTTGCCACGATTCCATTCATGTATGCCGTTACCTGGCTCGTTGGCTTCTTTGTCAACGTCTTCGGATTTGACGGTAAAGTTCTTGGACAAGTATGTCTACAAGAAATGATACCGCAAATTATAGCCTCGGTAGCATGTTGGATGGCTGGTGGAACTCAACCAATGCTACAAATTGACTTGTGGTTCTATATCCTTGTGCTATTTGGATTCTTCCTCTTTACACACGGATACGGCGGAAAAGGCGGTGCGTACTACTGTGGGCTGTTCTGCTTCCTTTCCTGGATTGCTACCGTCCACCTACAATTCTGGTGGAGTGGAATCTTCGATCCAGGTCCCTTCTGGTAGGAAGCCTGACATCTGCGTAGTAAAAGCACAAAACCCTTTTTTTTCTTTTTTTCCATTTTCTAGCTTCTCAAGTTTGTTAAGTTGTTTTCATATTCTAGATGTTTGAATGTAAAACAGAATTATTCAAGTTTTCAAACCTGTCGAATAGCACAATGGAGAGGATAAACTGACAGAAATTTCACGTAACGAAATTGAAAATGCCTTTACTGGTAGTTTCACAAAAAAGGAACTAACTGAAATAGCAAAAGAACACGATCTTAAGGGATTATCAAAACTTAAGAAACAAGAACTTATCGATTTTTTATTTAAGAATGTAGATTTAGCAACCTTATATACCTACGCAGAAGAATGTATCAAAAAACAGCGGAAGCTGAAAGCTGAAATAAAAGACTTATCATTTGAAGAACTTCTTGCCAAACTTACTGATGAAAAGAGACTAAAAAATGGCTTATCAATCCCTGACTCTGAGGTAAAACTCATAGAAGAGGGGGAAGGCACTTGGCATTTCAGAATAAAAAACTATAATTGTCAAATTGACGTGAATCGTCGGATAATTCGTCATGATTGTACTGATTGGGGTTTTCGCGGGAAAAAAGAACATATCCTATGCAAACACATGATCAAAGCGATCTCGAAGATTGATAATGCAGAAACTATTGTGAAACGTCTAATTTTAGATAGATGGGTCTATCTATGAGGATCTTCAGTCGTAATTACTTTCCAATGAAAAATCCAATGGAGCTCTTATTTATGAACTTCTAGGAGATTGTGATTCCTTTAAATGGAGTACCACGCAAGAGGTACTTGCAGCAACAACTAGCGGACTTAATTTAATTTATAAATTTTGAAAACTATTATTCAAAATATATGGTTTAAATGAATGATTATAATTATTAAACGCTTAATTCTCGGAAGTGATTATTTGAGTGAATTATTATCAGCAATAATATTTGCATTGATTTTTGGTGCATTATCTTGGATCCCTGGATTTGGAGATTTAATGTTTAGAGTTACGGACTTAGCAGGAGTTACGGAATTAGCAGGAATCGAAATAGCGCCAGGTCACCCATTACTTATTTGGGTAGGATTTGGGTTTGCGATAGGTATAGGATGTCGTTTCCTTTTAGATGCCTATACTACTCTTATGAAATTAGGGTCTGCAGGAGTACGTGGTGCTACTGAAGGATTCTTTAGCGGAGGAGAGACGCAAAAAAGTGCTGTAACATCAATTGTGCTCTTTGGGTGCGCAATTTCCATCGTTTCACTTACAAGTTATATTACAGTCTACATAACTCCAGTTTTTGAATATCTTCAATTAGTGGAAAATACGCTTCTTATAATCGGAGACTATTTAGCAATCACTCTTGGTGTGGTTCTCATATTTATTGGTGTTATATCTTACCGGACGGGAAGGTTCGTGAGAACTGTTGCGAGAAAACAGGTTAGTGCACCGCAATTTCTGTTTGGAGCATTCTTCTTTGGTCTGATGCAAATTGTAGATCTTAGAGTCGGAATTTTCGCCCTGGTTATTGCATTTCTTGCAGCAGGTTTTTCTCCATCATTAGCATTGAGAATTCCGCTCTTTTTTGCAATTCCTAGTTCCTTGATGACAGCTTTTGGTTTGATTAGTCGAACTGGAGGTGTAGTTCTTACAGATTCTATAGTTATAGTATTAATTCTTGTGAGTGCACTTTCAACATTTGTAGTGCTATCGTTTGTGTTTCGATTTACTGAAAAATTGAGTTTAGGAAGTTTTAGTGGATTAATTGGAATTCTTATTTTGGTCGTAAGCAGCAGCATTCTCTTTGGATTCAGTTTAGACAAACTTGGATATTATGCTCTTTTTGGAATAGGAGCTGTTGGTGCAAGTATTTTCTCCGTTGAATTGTTCACAGAGGTTAGCAGAAGAAGCAAAGTTAAAGGTATTACTAAAGAGATTTTAGATGACACAAAAAGAGCGACAGAGCAAGCGAGAATAATCAGAGCAGTTGAAGTAAATAATCTCACGACAAGTTCTGGTGAACTTAAAGAAATAGCCGAACCGATGAATTTTGTTATAATGCAAGGGAGGATTGAACGAACAAATTCAATGGTTAAATCAGTTTCGGAGAGTGAATTACGACGAATTCAAAGTGAAATAAGTGATCCAGATCCCAAGAAACGTAAAGAAATCCAACAGAAATTGAATGACATTATGGCATCATTGCCAACATTGACACTTCAAGAGTTTTCAAAAGTTAAAGAATTGGGAACTGAACTTGAGTTAGCGCTCTCAGATGAATCTGAATGGGTGCGTTATTTTGCAGTGGATTCTTTGGCCCATCTTCTCTCAGCGTATGGAATGGTTTTGGAGAACACCCTTCCCGAATGGGTAACGGATGTCGTTGAAAAACTAAAACTTCTTCTAAATGATGTCGATCTTGATGTCCGTTATATGACTGCAAAAACAATTGGCGTTATTGGAAGCATCGACCCAGAGAAAGTGCGTTCAGTTATTCCACAATTAAGTCAACTTACTGATGATGTAAACAAGGAAGTACGCTATGTAACAATAGATTCTCTTAAGAACATCGTTTTGTTTGAAGTTATTTCTTCAGGTTTGCCACGCATAATTGACAAGTTTAATGATTCAGATAAAGATGTACGTCTGATAGCAATCCGGGCTACTTGTGAACTCTATAAGAATTTCCCAGACAAAATGGACTCAGTGATTGAACCCTTAAAGGAATTACAAAAAGATTCTGATAAAGACGTCAGGAAGGAAGCATTTGCTGCTCTCTCTGTTATTTCCGCTGAAGAAGCGAGGGCTATCCCAATAAGTGAAATAGCAGAGGATGAAATAAAGGCGGTAGCAGAGGTACCAGCAGAAAAGACAGTAAAACTACGTCCTACAATTACTACTCTGACCTCAAATCTTAAATGGAAGCAAAAAGACTTAGGAAAAATGCTAAAAGTAATCGAAAAAGGCCCTAACATGACTTACACAGTTTCAATTGCATTTAAAAACAGTAGTGGCATAACCCTGAAAAAACTGAAGATCATTGATGAACTACCACGCTCCTTTGAAATTACTAATTTCCTGCCAAAAAAAGAGAAGCCAAAGATTAAAACTCAAGAAGATGCAAAAGAAGCAACTTGGACGCTCAAGAACTTAGATACTGATCAGATATTTACAGTGGCATATATAGCTAATGGGTCAGAATCATATTTGTCAAAACCTCCAAGAGTTGAAATTGATGGCTTTGTAGAAACAGGGACAACTACAGATGCTATGGATAAAGCGAAGAGGAAGAAATTCAGACTGCCAGTATTACACGCAAGACTGAGAAAACAGCAAATCGCTGAAGCATAGAATTTCCTTACAAAAGGTGAAGAAAATGAGATCGATTGTAAATGATGAAGCTATGATTGAGTTATTATCAAATCTATATCCTCCACTCACAGTAAAAGAGATCAAGGATGTTTTACCAGACTTTTCATCGAATAAAGACAAAGATATTAAGGATATTTTAAATAAGCTTAGTTCTACAAGCGAAATGGCTCTTCCTTCTCTTTTTAAGAGCATTGTGCTTGAAAAAAGAGGAACATTCAAGAGTGAAATGAAGAAAAAAACAGAAAGTTATTTTCAAGATGAAGTTAGTTTAGACGCATACAAGACTGATGTTACAATTGGAAAAGGCAAGACTGTTCTAAAAATTGATATTTTAGGGAGGAAAGAGAATAACGATATTTGCTCTTTTGTCATGGAAAACTTAGATATCGAATCTTTTGAAAGTTTTAAGACAATGCTGGTCACAATTCTTTCTTATGCAAAGATTTCTCCAGTTGAAATTTATTTAGTAACTCCAAAGGAAACAGATAACAAAATTGTGGAGCATGTGAAAAAAAACAAAGCATTAAAATATGTGAAAACTTCTGGAACTGAAATTGATGCCGAGTTCAAACCAATTCTTTACGAATCAGAGATTTCTCGCACGGCAACCTTAACAATTGAAAAAGAAGATATCTTCGGAGATACAATTCAGATTGGCAGTTTTTCAGGCAGTAGTTTTAAGGATAAAGATGAGCTAATAAAGTTACTTATAGAAAAATATAGCAAATATGGTGAAGAAATATTTCGTTGCAAATCGTTAGATCATTTCAATAAGAAAACCAGTAAATTCAGCTTTGATACGACAACTACATTAGCCTCGGACGTTACAGAAATCACTCAAACCACTCGTTTTAAAGAAAATAAATAAAGCAGAAAAGTTTCTGAGTTGTTGTTAAACTCAAAGTATTTAAAAGAAAAATGGCGGCTCCCGAGCGGATTTTCGTATTCATTTTTGAATTTTACAAATATATCGAACCGCAAGCCCTCATCGAGCTACCGGGTTTGAAGCCCGGTGCGCGAGACCACTCGTGCTTTCGGGAGCCGACTGAACTATCTACTTAAGTATAATTCTCTATATTTGACTCTCATTATAAATGGGTCTTTTCATCTCTTAAAAAATAAGCTGTTTGTATTCTTTTTTAAGATGGTTTTCTTTAGTATGTGCGCTCTACAAAATACGTTGCAATATTTTCTAACATCTTTTTTGCTGATGAATCAGGAAAATTTAATAATTGTTTTCTAGCCTCTTCTTTTAACTCCTTCGCTTTTTCTTCAGCTTTTTGAGGTGCTTTAGTTGATTTTATAAGATCAATTACTTCATTTACTTCTTCATCTGTTACCTTTTCTTTTCGCAAAACATTCAAGACATATTCTCTTTGTTTACTTTCAAGTTCCTCCAAAGCATAAAGTACAGCAATATTACCCATTTTATGTTCTTTGATGTCATGTCCGACTGGTTTCCCTAATTTTTCTGCGTCGGCAAATAAATCTAGCACATCATCTTTGGCTTGAAATGCCAATCCAGCGTTCCATCCATAAGAACTTGCTGCTTCAATCATTTCTTTAGAACCATTGGCACATATCACGCCAACTTCACACGCTGCTTTTATCAGAACTGCTGTTTTATCTCCAACCATTTCAAAATAATCATCGAGGGTTATCGTTTTATATCTCTTTTCTAAAATATACTCTTCATCGCGACCTGCTTGTTCAAAGAGTACGTCCTTGCGTTCTCCTTCAACCAACTGTCGTACGACGTCAGAAAAGATCTTGTTAATAGTTTCTGATGCGGGCGATTTTAAAGCAGATAAAAAAATCGCTTCTCTATAATGCATACCTGCAAGTAATGCAATTGGAAGACCAAATTTCACGAAGGTTGTGGGTCGATTCCTCCTGTAAGGCGATCTATCGATGATATCGTCCATTAACAAGGAGTAATTATGAATTAATTCAATTCCAGCAGCTGAACTCAATGCATCCTCAGTATTGCCATTAGCTAATTCACAAAATAATAAAGTAAGCACAGGACGAAGTCTTTTTCCCCCAGAAGCAACTTGATATAATATCACTTCTTGAAAATCTTGAGTCGTATCCTCTAATAATAATTCCTCAATCTTGTTTTCAATAGGTCCGATAGTTTGCTTCAAATGTTGCTCAATCTCTTTTTTGAGTATCATTACTTCATCTGACATTGATTTCAACTGCCTTTAATCATATTACGCAATATCATTAATGATATTGAAACGATTTTATGAATGAATAATCCGCATTTTAGTATTTTAGGTTTTAAACATTTTACTTTTTTGAGTTCATTTAAAGAGAAATATGATTCTTTGAATGTTGTTCACTGGAGTATATTTCCTCAAAAACGAAACTTTTGAATGAACATAGGTCTACGTTTCACTTACGCCTTTAGCTTTACTGTTGAATTGCAGGCGGAGAATTTTACCACAATTATTTTAATAATCGAAATCGTGTCTCTCTTAATTTTCCCTCCTTTCCCATTTGGATCTTTCTCATCTTTGTGGGAATTATGATTTCAAACAATTCAAAAGCGGAAGGTGATCAATGTGACATGCGATCAATATGATGCTGAAGCCGGACTTTGTAAATTGCTAAACTTTAAGTTTTATGAGGGCATGGATAGGCCATGCGAATACGTCAAGGATCCCGCAGTCTGCCCTGTAGTTAACATGAAAGGGTAGTCATTTTTCTTTTTTCTATTTTTATTATCGACTAGAAATACTTTCAGTGAGCATTTTTTATTTAAGAGGTTCATGTCTTAATGCAGTGATTCTTGGGGGAGAATGGGCATTCAATTTCAGTAATGTTTCAGTTCCAATAACTGTGAGCCCATGCCGCACATGAGGCGGGATTTTTATCACATAGGGGGCTTCTATATCATATATTTCTTCCTCTACAGTCAAGATTGCTTTGCCTTGTAGGATATAACTGAGTTCCTCTTCTTCGTGATCATGTATTTCGAAACTTGTACCTGGTTCAGCTTGAAGTAACGAGAGTGAAACATTTTTTCCAGAAGCTAAAAGTTTGACAAACACTCCTTCTTCTTTTTTTGATCCTTTAATTTCGTCAACTTTTAATAAAACAATTTCATCTGTTCCCATTTATTCTTTTCTCTCCTATCAAACCTTAAAAACGATCTTTTCATATCCACCTACGCGATCTCCTTTTTTGGCAGTCATAATTAGCTTATTATCGATTATCTTGAATGAAAGCAAACTCTCAACCTCAACGATCTCAGAACCGTGAGGGAAATGATATTTAATGAGAAAATCATAAGGAGCGATCTCATCTTCCATATCGAATTCAATTATATTATTTCCTTCTTTAAGTTTACAGCGGATTAATATCATAAAATTGAGCTGGGGATATTCTGATAATCCATCTTTGAATTTAAGTTCTACTTCACTTAATTTCATGCGTTTTTCTTCATGGTTTACTAACACTTTATCCTGATCGAGATAGAACTGCATATTATCCTTTATTTTGCTCATTTCGGTATCATAGTCTTCTGAGGCACATAATTTCTGATAAAAATATTCTTCATCAAGGTAATTATAAACAAGTAATTCTGAAATTCCCTTTTCACTTACATAGAAGTCAGCTTCTGCGTTCAAAGGAATTTCACTTATTTCATTAAGATTGTTGGCATTTTCTAGAGGCGGCGGTTCTTCATTCATAAACTTACTTCCTTCTTTAGGATAAATCAATATGCAAAAAAATGACCTCAAATGTTCTTCGAATTAGTTCAAATAAAAAATTAGCTGTCCCACTTATGAAATGGGACTTCTCAAAGAAATTATGTAAGTGATGACAAGAATCCCTTAAAGACATCGCCAACAGATTTTAGGAAGGTATGTTTGATCTGGCTTGGATTTTCAATTTCATCTAACCGTTTAATCCTCCAACTTAGCGGTGGATGGGGGTCTAATCTAATCCAGTCGAGGAAAGACCATGAGATCCCACCTTTACTGATCAAACGCCTGAATCCGATCTTTCTTAAGGCATTAGCAGCTACCTTTGGCTCGTTAAGATATACTGCTGCTTCCAAATCACTCTTTGCCTCAAAAAATTTTCCTACAAAAAATATTGATCCCAGAAGCACGATAAAGTAGATAAAAAAGACTCCTTGTATGATAGCTGCGATCGATGGGAAAAAGGACAACGCATAAATACGTAACATATATTCAGTTGAGAGAATGAATAAGAGAACAACAGGGTCGTGTCCTTTAAGATGACTGACTTCATGTCCGATAATCTGAAAGAGTTCGTTTTCGTCTAGTTGAACTATTGCACCTGTGGTGACAAGCATCGTTCCTCTTTTCGGGCTTAGTCCTGTTGCAGCTGCATTGGCTGCCATTTTATTGCTTACGACAATTGTAGGGATTGGTACATTAAACGTGCCACAGGCCTTACTGACAAGATCATACAAATTTACTGTTTTGACGATGAGATTTTGTGGCGTACATGCAATTCCATATTTTGTAAAGATCGGGTGAGCGTTCTCGCATGTTATTTGTTTTCCTGTGGCTAACGTACTATCATAGATTTCTTTGCGAATTTTGGGGAGTTCTTTTCTATGTTTTTTCCTTAAAATATCCGCTTCTTGTTCTGTCAAAGTATACTGAAGTACTTTAACTTCAGGCCGGTCTTTCGTAATTCGCCAGTCAGATGTTCTGGCAATGAGCCTTCCAGAATACGCCACAACCAGCAATTGAGATACTACGATCACAATCGGTGAGAGTAGCAAACTCAACTCCTGACCAAATACCGCATTAAATAGTGCAAATGTCCCTACGGCAACCACAATGAAGATAATAAATAAATTAACCATTGAATCTGTAAACAATTTTTCGAGTATCCCACGTCCATATTTTTGTTCAGAAATCTTTTGGCCAGGGATATATGCCAGATAAAGAGTATATTGGCGCGCATAGTCCTCGAAGAGCTGTAGTTCTAATAATATGTTCTCTTGTATGCCTTTTATTAACTCCTCAGAAATTTCTGGCGAACTACGAGATATAATCACGTGAATTGGACGACCTCGTTCCGTAGATGCTTCTATTGTTACATCTATATGTTCGGATGATTTTGACAGATAGGCAGTAAAGACAAGATAATATTGATTTCCGATGTTAAATCGACGTATGTTTTCTACTCTTCGAAAAGCACGAAGCACATAGTAGTTCTCCAAAAATTCGGGAAGATAACGCAGATATCCAGGCGTGGTTTCAGTAGCTACACTAAAATGAAATTCCCCTTCTGGTTGAGTGAGCGTCATAAAACTAGCCTCAGCTATAGTCATAGCTGTAGTTATTTATAAAAGTTCCAATAGCGGCTTATGGTGTGCACTTGTGGTTTTCAATAAAATGAATCTTATGTGCCTATTTTCTTTTTAGAGACTATTTTCTCTACAGTGTTTCACTATCATGTAATAAAGTGAAGAAAACGAGTTCAATTAAAAATGAAATAAAAAAAAGAGGGCTATAAAGGGCTACAAATCTTTGGGCGGCATTGGTATATAGTTTTCTTTCATTAGCAGTTGTGTCATTTCTCTTGTTTCTTTGATTATTTTAGACGCACGATCCCAGAGTTCTTGCTTGCTTAGTTTAACTCTTGCGATGCCTTGTTCCATAGCTTTCAGTGCCACAGCTACTGCTTCCCTTGGGAAAACCTCCCACTCGTCCATGTTTGGCACTATATAGCCTTCGTGTATTCCTTTGTCCTCTGCTGTTTTAGCGATCTCTAGAGCTGCGGCGATAACCATTTCATCGGTAATTGTTTTCGCCTTAACATCAAGAGTTCCTCGAAAAATTCCAGGGAAACCTAGACTATTGTTAACTTGGTTTTCGAAGTCAGATCGACCGGTACCAACTACCCTTGCCCCTGCTTCTTTGCATTCCCAGGGCCAAATTTCAGGGATTGGATTGGCACATGGAAAAACGATAGCGTCTGTAGCCATTGCTTCAATCCATTCTTTCTTAATTACGCCAGGTCCTGACTTACTCATAGCTACACAAACGTCAGTCTCTTTCATACACGCCTGCATATCGCCTTCTCGTCCTTCAGCATTAGTATTAAGACATACCTGCCACTTATAAGGATCTTTATCTTTATTTGCTTCAAGATCTGATCGGTGCTTTCCAAGGATACCTTTGCGGTCGCAATACATCACGTTTTTAGGGTTGATTCCAGCAGCCATCATAACTCGTCCAACAGCGATGTTTGCGGCACCAGCCCCGATCATGGATACTAGAACTTCGCTCATCTTCTTACCAACAACTTTCAATGCATTTATGACTCCTGCAGTTACTATTGTTGCAGTTCCCTGTTGATCGTCATGCCAAACTGGAATTTCTATTTCTGGATCTGCTCGTAATGTATCTAAAATATAGAAGCACTTAGGCTTGGCAATATCTTCGAGGTTGATCCCGCCGAACGATGGCTGTATTAGTTTCACAACTTCTATGATTTTATCAGGATCTTTAGTATCTAGACAAAGAGGGACTGCATCAACGCCGCCTAGATACTTAAAGAGCAGGGCTTTACCTTCCATTACAGGTAATCCTGCTTTCGGACCAATATCACCAAGCCCCAAAACACGTGTTCCATCGCTTACAACGGCGACTGTATTCCATTTATTCGTGTGTGTATACACCATTTCAGGATTTTTTTGAATGTCCTTACAAGGGGCGGCTACGCCGGGCGTGTACCAGATCGCGAAATCATTGAAATCTCTGATTACACACTTAGGAACGGTTTGTATCTTGCCTTCATAAAAAGGATGTAAAATCATAGCATCCTTAGCTGGCTTATATGCCTTTTCTAATAATTCTTCTTTAGTATATTTCTTTTCAGTCAAGTTTTCACCTTCTAGAAAACTATTTGATTTCTGATATGAATAGAGGTTTTACCTATGCAAAATTTACCTTTATAAAGGTACTCTATTATTAAACCTCACATAAGCTCTAGAGTTGTGATTATCGTGATAACGTGTTCCGCACCTGGCAAGACACATTTAATCGGTGAACATGCTGTTGTATATGGAGAACCCGCAATAATTATTTCTGTTGGAAAGCGTGCTTATATTTCTGCTGAGAAATCGGAGAGTGTGAAAATCTATGCACAGGACATTAATCAAAGTGGAGAGTTTTCTATTTCAGAATTGAAAGAGTTTGCAGAAAAACTTCAACAACTGTGGGATAACTGCTTTGAAACAAAGGATTTCGCTCCACTTTACTCTCTCTTAAAAAATGAACATCTAGGTCACATAAAAGCTATGATCGCTAACACAATGGCAGAACTCGATATTAATGCTCCTTTCAGTTTAAAAATAAACTCAAATATTCCAATCGGATCTGGATTGGGATCTTCGGCAGCTTTAAGTGTTGCCGTTCCAAAAGTGCTTTCAGAACTCTTTAGAAAAAATCTGACGTTGGAGGAAATAAATCAAATTGCCTATAAAATAGAAAGCCTTGCTCATGGAACACCAAGCGGGGGCGATAATTCGATTTGTTGTTACGGCGGTGCGCTTTGGTTCAAAAAAGGAACTCCAAATGTAATCGAGCCGTTACATTTAGACTTTACAATGAAAAACTTTGTTTTAGTGTTTACAGGTATTCCCAAGTTGACTACTGGAGAACTTGTTTCTAACGTACGCTCTTTAGATCCTGAATATAGAGACATGCGTATAAAACAGCTAGGTGCGTATACTTATGAAATGAGGGATTGTTTGACTGAACAAAATTTCACGAGAATAAAAGAATTGATGAATTTGGCACAAGAACTGCTTGCAGAACTGGGTGTGTCTATTGAAGCAATTGATGAAATTCATAACGCAGTAAAGTCTATAGGCGGTGGGGCGAAATTATCTGGTGCCGGTGGAGGCGGTTATATGGTTTGTTATCATGAAGATCTGCAATTACTCAAAAAATTCATAAAGGAATTAGGATACGTGCCCGAACAAGTCGAATTAGGTGTTGAAGGAGTGCGGGTCGAAAAATAAACTTTGAGCGATATCTGTTGCTGATAAGTTATGGTTTTGTTGTAGTTTAACGAGGTCCTATTTACTTGATGTTTATATACTCTTGTTTTTTATATCTCTTATTAATTGTATTTTGTAATGTTTCGTGAAGTACGATTAGTCATTTCTTAATCTCAAAAATGTAAATCATTTGCCTTTACTTGGAGATGTGCATTCATGCGACATAAACTTGTAACTTTCCTAAAAGAGCATAAATATCCATTAATTGAAATCAAAGATCTTGCCATAAGAATTTTAAAATGGCTGGTATTAGCTAGTATTATTGGTTTTTCTGTTGGCCTAGTTACGGTACTTTTCCAAATTGGCTTAGTTGAAGCCATCTCAAATCTTACCTCGATAAAATTAATATGGCTACTTTTTTTTCTTCCTCCCTTAGGATTGTTTCTTAGTGGACTTTTGACAGGATACATCGCACCAGAAGCGAGAGGTCATGGAACAGATGCCATTATTGGGGCTTATCACGAACAGACAATAACTCGACTTAGAGTTATCTTCGCAAAACTTATTGCGAGTATAATTACCATCGCTTTTGGTGGCTCAGCAGGACGCGAAGGTCCAGCGATCCAAATGGGGGGTGGAGTCAGTACGAATACAGGGAAAGCAATGGGTGTCAGTTTTGCTGATAGGAAAATCCTTACCCTATGTGGTATGAGCGCTGCGTTTTCAAGCGTTTTTATTTCTCCTCTTTCAGGCGCGCTTTTCTCATGTGAAGTTGTGTTTAGAGATGACATCGAATATCATGGTTTACTCCCTGCAGCAGTTTCAAGTATTGTCGGTTTCCTTACGTATCAAGCGCTACTTCCAGAACAATTAAGTGAGGAATTGATCTTTGTGAGGATTCCAGCGTATACTTTTGAGCCATTCCATATTCTTTATTTTTTGGTGTTAGCAGTATGCTGCGGCCTTGTAGGTTTTTTGCATATCAAAGTTTTATATTTTCTTGATGAACTATTTTTAAAGTGGGATCGTCCCGAATATATGAGAACTATGGTAGGTGGTGTATTAACAAGCCTTATAGCCTTAGCGTTGTGTATAGCAAGTATACTCCTCAATCTCGATTTTTCTGAGGGCTTTCGTATTTATGGCCTTGGCTGGAGTACCGTGAACTTACTAATAGACTCTCCATTTTTTTTCCCGCTCCTATTCTTGATATTCTTGTTAATTGCAAAAATGTTAGCCACAGCATCTACCATTGGTTCTGGTGGGTCAGGAGGTATTGTCTCTCCATCTCTATTTATCGGTGCGATTCTAGGTCTAATAATTGGTCTTATGTTGAATTTTAATCCTCAGGTTATGGCTATTATAGGTGCTGTATGCCTTTTCGCTGCTATTGCACATATTCCCATCACTGGAGCCCTCCTGTGTGGTGAATTATTTAGTTTTCAATATGTGATTCCTGCTATCCTCGTAGGTGTTATAGGCTCATGGATTGCTTCAGAGGACAGCATTTACAGAAGTACTCTCATTAGCAGAAGAAAACCTTTAAAAGTCGCTCATAAATATCGCATAATCAAGTGATTCTCATAGAAAACAATTTAGGATTTGATGGGCTGAGAAAGGAGTTACAACTGATATAACCACATTAGACAATGGAGGGTCTGAAATTAAGGTGTTAATAGTTGGAGGAGGGAGAGTTGGAGAAGAAACTGCTAAATTACTCACAGAAGGAAAAAAGCATAAAGTAACTCTCATAGATTGCGATTTAGGACGTTGTGAAGCTCTCTCTGAGGGTCTGGGACACGAAATATTTTGCGGCGATGGAACGTTGCCTCATACTCTAGAAGAGGTAGGTGTACAAGACACACAATTTTTTTTAGCGTTAGCTGATGACGATAAAACTAACGTTTTATGTGCAATGTTAGCACAGTCGTATAATGTTCCCTCCATTTATGCACGAATAAAAGATCCCAAGTGGATTGAAGCGTGTGAGCGACTTGGCATTGATGTTATCGATCCTGCACAAATAATGGCCTATAATATTGATGCAAGGATTAGAGGTGATACCTTTCTAGAATTTCTTGAGGAAGTTACCCGGGATGCTGACTTTAAAATGATTCGAATATCTCCTGATACAAAAAAAGAGCAGAATATCGTTGGTTTTGAAAAAAAACGCCATATTCATGTTATTGGAATACTGAGAAAAGGTACTTTTATTGTACCTACCACTGAAGAAAAAATTAAACCAAATGACACGGTAGCCTATATGACCCGGCGAAAAAACCTGCATCTTTTCTAATGACCAATCATTATTTAGCAAATTTTTCTTTTTATTTCAGAAATTTTTTGATATCATGATGGAATATTTGCTTTTTCTTTGAAAGTAAAGACGAAAAGGTCGCCTTTCAAATAGCTTGATTACAAATATTTCCCTTAGATCATTATCGTACTTCTACAAACGAAAAACAATATAATAGAAATCTCTCTTATTTATAATGGCATATAATATTGATGCACGCATTCGAGGAAATACTTTTCTTGAGTTTTTAGAGGAAATGACCAAAGATGCAGAATTTAAAATGATTAGAATACATTCCGATTCGTCAAATGAACAAAATATCATAGATTTTGAAAGGAAACGGCACCTTCATGTTGTTGGAGTTATGAGAAGTGGTGCTTTTATCGTGCCTACTCCAGAAACGTCACTAAAGCCAAATGATACAGTAGCTTGTTTAAACAAGAAAAAGGGTTTAAATCTTTTTTAATTAGTATCTTTTTTTGTATGTGTTCCTTCTTTTGTTTCATTGTGTTCCTCTAAAATGGATGAATCGATCGCTTTAACACACTTTTCTACCTGTTTGAAATTCACATCAGTATTATAGCAACCTTCTTTCGTCAAAAGTACACTTTGCGTAACTACTCCATGTTTTTCACAGACAAGATTACCTAAAAAAACCTCTTTATTACATGCGACTCCAATTACGGCTTTTGGATTGAACTCTGCAAATATCTTCTCGATTACTGATCCTCCTCTGACGATGAACAGCGCCGCATATCCTAACTCTTTAGCAAGGTTTTTTATTCTACTAATTCCGCATCTTCCACAGTCTACACATTTGTATCCCCATTCATCTTGTTTAGCCTCACAATCGGGATTTCGAAGACATTGGGGGAAAAGGATTATTCTTTCGTTGTAGGGTGTAGAGAGAAATGTGTCTTTATATGCTTCATTCTTCATTTGATTAAAAAGAGCTAAGATTTCCGTTTCATCTACTCCAAATCTAGTAGCCAGTTTTTCTAAACTAATAGTTAGTACTTGCGCCTGTTTTTGTTGGCTTAGCTTTCGCAGAAACCCCATAAGTATTGTATTCTTTGATGGATTTCCTTTCGAATCCTCGCTCATTAATTTCCCAGCTCTCTATTTGTACAAATGCGTTTGCAGAAGTCTATGTTATAATTCAATAGATAATTAATTGAAAAATCTTCCCTTAGATTCAACAAAGTTTGCCAGAAACACATCTTTGACTTCACTTTTTTGTTTTACGCAGAATATCTTGCATGTTAACATTTTTTTCTTTTCAAGATTATTTAATTTTTGAATTTCGCTAAACTTTAGTTTCCATCGATCATTTAATTGCATAAATCGTAAAAGCATTTAACTAGTTAGTATTTTTCATAATTCTATACGAAATCTTTGTATGAATGAAGTTCATTTTAAGATGTGGATATCTTGTCCGAGGCTCCAAAATTCATATTCGAGTGCCAAAAGACTGGCAGATGTTGTTATTTAAGAGATCCTATCAAAATATACGATATCGACTTAGCTCGATGGTGGACCGATGGATCGTTTGGTACTGTTTTTCCTCATTTAAAACTTCATCTAACAGAGGCTCTAGTCCCAAATGAAATAAAAATAGAGAAGACAATCCTTCAGGAAAATGAAAAAAGGCCTGATGAAGACAAATTTGATTCAGTCTGTCCATTATTAAACCGTGATACAAAAGAATGCACTATTTATTCAACACGTCCCATTACGTGTAAAGCTTTTCCGTTAGGATACAATGGAGAGAATTTTATTATTAGGGATTTAGAATGTCCTGGCATCGATAAAGGTATTATGACCACTGAACGTCTAAAAACCGTACGTACTGCAGCAAAAAGAGAATACACTTCCAATAATAGAACTATGACTTTATTACCCGCCATTCATAGTCTGATAATGAAAGAGTTAACCGAATTGGCCATGAAAGAAGCCGAAGCTCAAAAAAGAACTGATATATCTGATTCTGAATAACTATTTTTAATTTCACTCGATTTCAAGTAGTTGTTTAACATCCATCCCTAATTCCATGGCACGTAATGTGATTTCTCTTTCGTCTAAATGAAGAATCAAGTTTTGCAAAGGAAAGTTTGCGTTAAGTTGTTTGAGAACAAAGATACATCTTTTTAGGACTTTCACTGCACGATCAAAATCATCAAAAGCTAATTGATCTGAGAGATTTTCAAACACTCTAGTCATGCCGATAAAGTCCTCAAAACTGCGGAAGTGATCAGCGGCCTTATAAGCGTATTCTACCATTAAATCTTGACTGAATTCTTGAACTAGAAATGAAAATTTCTCGTATAATTTTGCACTTATTCGTGCTCTGTTTTCTACTTGTAATGTCTGTATAACTTCCTCAAAAACTGCCCTAGCCGCCTCAATAAATTCCGCACTTGTGAATTCTTCAGAAAGGCTTAAAAGAAGGTTCTCTAAAGTTTTAAGATCTTTAACTTCAGAGACTAATGTTTGAACAAACTTTTGTGCAGCTCTAACACCTTCTGTTTTCAATAGTTTTTGGATAGCTTGCTTTGCATATTCTTCAGCGGCATCAGGATTCTTAATTGTGTAATATATCTTTATAATTTCAAGCGTAAATTGAGCACTATCTTCATATCTTCCTAAAGTATCAAGTTTGTCTATATATTTCTGCGCAATATCAATAGCCTTAGTTGGATCGTGAGCTTTAGTGATCTCAATTGCAGTTAACATCATTGTATTTGCCAGTTCAATATTTTGAGTTTCTGCGGCTAGCAGTTTTTTAACAAATCGAATGCAAAGTGCTGCGGCGTTTGTCCATTCTTCCGTCTTCGCTTTCAATTCAGCCAGGGTTTTGATTATTTCAGCTTGATCAGTTATTTTGAATTGATCATTTGTTTCAAAGGACTCAACAAGTTCCTGTAAAAAATTAATTGCATCATCATGTTTTTCTGATTTGAAGAAGTGGTGAGCCGCTGTCTTAGCATGCTTAACAGCACGATTGCACTGATTTAAAGAAATCAATTGTTCACAGAATTCTCTACTGATTATAGCTGCAATCGTCTCTCTATGTTCAGCGAGATTCATCTCAACAATAAACTCAATTAATTTTTCAGCCCATCCAATATCTCCAGTTTCAACTATCTGATCTTTATATTGTGTAAGCAGCACAGTCCCTTTCCCTATGCCTTTAGATGCTTTAAAAAACTCCCTAAGTTGTGTGATGTATTCATATGCAGTTTCATAGTTTTTCTGCTGAATCAAAAATTCAATAAATGGCTTTAAAATATCTATTCCTGCGTTATAATCGTGATCAACATTAATTGCCCGGTTTAAAAGTTGTTCAGTCAATTTCTTTGCTAAACTTAAGTCTTTGTCTTGTAAAATCTCTCTGTGTTCCGCTAATATAGTATATGCACTATCTATGTCTGCCATTTCTTCATAAAGTGTCGCTACCTGAGTGATGTATTCTAAGCAACTCGCGTAGACTTCGTTTTTAATTAGAATATCAATTGTATTCTCTAAGATTGGAATAAGCAATCTGAGTAAACGCTTTTCTTGATAATAATCAGTGATGTATGAAATAACTTTGAAGCCTTCTTCTGATTTCGAATTGACAAATATCTCATACGTGTCTAAATAAACTTTAATCGCTGTATAGGTATCTCCAGATGCTTCATAGGACTCATAAGCTTTTTCTAGATATTCTAAAGCAAGGCTATAGTTCTCGGTTTTAAGAATCGCTTTTGCAAATGAAAAATTAAATTCAGCAACTCGTTTTGGTGCATTTGGTCCTCCAAGTTGTGAGATATATTCACTAACCTGATTAATAAACTCTGTAGCTAGATGCAAATCATCATCTTTGCATAACATCGGAAGCGCTTTTTCGTTATAAATTTTAAGTGCTTCATCGATATCTTCAGTATATTCTATTAATGTGAATAAACGATCAATGACTTCCTTAGCTTCACCAATTTCCTTCATTTTAGCTGCTGAACTTAGTGTTATTTCAGCTGTTTTATCAAAATCATCTTCATAAGATTGTATGGCGAAATCTGTAAATGTAATCAGATATTCACGTGCTTCACTCATCTGGTTGATCTTGATCAGGTCATCAACGGTTTCAAAGCCAAACTTAACGATTTTTTCAAATTCCTTTTGTTCAATGAAAATCTTTATGACAGCATTTACAAACTCTAAAGCTATAAGATATTTCTTTTCTTCTTCTTTCATTAGTCTTTTTGAAAGAGTAGATGCAAGTTCAAGTACTAGATCATCTTTACCTTCCTCTTGGAAATACTTAAAGCCCCTTTGCGAGAGTATAACTGCTTCTTCTTCCAATCTTTCATTTTCTGAAAGTAAATTGATAGCTTTTTCAGCAGTCTCCAGTAGATCAAATCGATCTTCTAACGTTTCATAAAAATTAAGTGCTGATGTAAAGAATTCAACAATCTCTTCTTTAACTAAATTGTTCAATTCGTGATCATCTTCCGATACCTGGTCAAAATTGTTTAACAGGAATTCCCCGTATTCAACCGAATACTCCGCAAGTGTTCTCATTAGATCGGCTTTTTGTAATACTTCAACCGTTCTCTTCATATATTGAATAATTACACGTAAATCAACTCGATATTCTGAATAACGTTTTATCAATGCATCTACTAGCATACTACAAAGTTTTGAAGCATCTAATAGCTGCCCTCGCTCAATTAATTTATTGATACTTTCATCCGCAAACTCAATGAAGAGATCAATATCTAATTCTAATAACTGCTCTGTAATATTCATTCTTAGTTTATTGGCATCAGAATATTTTTCTCGCATATCAAGCAATGAAATTGCTTTTGAACCGAATTTTATTACGCCTAGTGAGTTCTTCAACTCACCGAATTTCCTTAATAACTCAATTGAAAGTTCTGTCGCTTTTTCAATATCTTTATTTTCTTGAACAACCTGTAAGAAATGTTCAACTGCTTGATTGATAACAAGTTCCTCTTGAGGCCTTTGTCGGAGTTCCTGTATTACCTGTAGTACTTTTTCTGCCGCTAACAAAGCAGCTGATAAAGAAATTTGCGGAATTCCTTGATTCAATACTCTTGCTATGTCTTCGTCAGTGAGTTCATTAATTTGTAACGTTTTTGACAAACTCTCTCCTGTATTAGTCGAAGAAAATGAGAGAAGCCATTTGTCCGCTCCACGTCGATAAATATGTCCAGTTACGTCTTCCACATGTGCGATCCGGATGTCTTTTAGAAAGGCCATTCTTTCCTCGTCTTTCACACTGTCTTTCATCAACTCAATATAACGATCAACATCTTTAGCAGTTCTTAATTCTTTTACGATTTCTTCCAGTGAAGGCATTTCTTCGATAGATATCTCATCACCACTTGATACTGAAACCTCTTCTTTCGGAAAATATTCTTCGATGTTGTTTAAGACGTCAACAAGTTTTTCTGCAGCATCATATGCTCCTGAAAAGGAAAAAAATTCTAACTGCTCATTTAACTTATCTGCAACATCATCTACAACTGTTGATGAAATATTTATTGCGAATGGGCTCTCTGATCGTCCATGAATTGCCATTATTTGCCATTCATTTGGACTTCTCGCATGAATTTGAAGTGTGGTTTTTCCGCCCTCTACTACTATCTCTTTTATTAACAGTTCGGGCTTTTCTTCTGAGATTTCGCTTATGGGTGTTTCAATAGTTTCTGAAAGTGGTGTTTCTGTTTCTTTAATTTCTTCAACTTCAACAAGAGTCTCTTTTGTTTCTTCAGTTTCACTAATATCGGTAAGAGGAATTTCTTCTTCTTCTTCAATTTCTGCTACGTCTTCAGGTGTCTTATTCAGAACATCCATGTCATCTCTGTTCTGCCATGTGTAATTATCTGGGTTTTCTATGACATCTAAAACCTTATTAACAGCGGCTTTCAATCCTGAGATCCCATATGATGAGAAATAATCAGCCATATTCTCTGTAATTGATTCAATAAGTTTGTCTTGATCAGGGTTGAGAATATTTCCCTTAAATAATACTGCTGATCCGTCTTTAACAAATGTAAAAGACCATAAGTACTTTCCTTTTTTTTCGATATAGCAAGCTACACTTTCTGTATATGGTAACTCTATTACAGCGACATTTTCTTCTGTTGACATTAGACAACCCATTCTATTGACATTTGTTGTTATTTAGATTTTTAACTAACTTTACGTGAATTTCTGGTGATTATAAACATCCCTGTTCGTGAATAAGCTCATTCAGCAGATCAATATAATTCTCATCTACACAAAATATATTTCTTCCGATGTTTATTAAATCAGTGCTTGGGTTTAGATGGAGCAGAAAAACGCTATACTGTGAATTAATGTGTAGATGTTGTTTCTAACGAGATTAACGAAATTATTAATCAGCATTTTACAATAAAGACATCTATCTTCCCATCTCTTAGTTTAGTTTGTTCTAATGATGAAGATTTATGTTAATTCAAAAAATCTTTAAGGTAAAAGCAGTATTGTGGATAGGCAAGAAAACGTTCAATATTGGGGATTTATATGGCCACAGATGCTATACAACAGGTTCTGATCATTGGAGGAGGAGTAGCAGGCATACAGGCAGCATTAGATCTGGCTTCACAGGGCGTCAATGTATATTTAGTAGAAAAAGAACCAAGTATTGGTGGAAAGATGGCCCAATTGGATAAGACCTTTCCGACGAATGATTGTTCTATGTGTATTTTAAGCCCAAAGATGGTAGAATGTTCCCGACATCCAAATATCAGACTTTGGACTTACAGTGAAGTACTAGACGTTCAAAGGACTGACCAAGGTCATTTTAAAGCTAAAATCTTGAGAAAACCACGATATGTTGATGAGGAGAAATGTACTGGTTGTGGAATATGTGCAATGAACTGTCCGGTAAAAAGTATAAATGAATTCAATGTTGGATTGGATAAACGAGCAGCCACTTATGTTCCTTTTCCTCAGGCCGTTCCTCTTATATATACGATTGATGAAAACCATTGTCTTAACTTCACTTATGGGATATGTGAAACCTGCAGAAACATGTGTCCTGCTGGAGCTGTTGATTTTACCCAAGAGCCTATTGAAACGATTATAGATGTTGCAGCTATCATTGTCGCTACTGGATTTGAACTTCTAGATCCCTCTCCATTTACTCGTTATGGTTATCTGCAGTATAAAAACGTCTTAAGTTCGTTAGAGTTTGAACGCCTTCTTAGTGCGTCTGGACCGACTGGAGGTCATGTGCTCTGCCCATCAAATGGAAAAGAGCCGAAAACTATCGCCTTTATTGCATGTGTTGGATCACGGGATTGTGTTCACGTCAATGCTCGCCCATACTGCTCTAAAATCTGTTGTACTTACGCAACCAAACAGGCTATAATTGCACGCGAGCATGACCCGCATATAGATGCATATATTCTTTACAATGATCTTCGGACATTTGGCAAGGGATTTGAAGAATATATCAATAAAGCAGAAGAGACTTATGACATAAAATACCTTAAATCTTTGCCAGGAGAGATAATGGAAGATCATCAGACTGGAGAATTGCTTATAGGCTATGGAGATTTTTCAACGCTCGAAAAACAGATACTAAAAACGGATTTAGTAATTTTATGCCCTGCAATGATTCCTTCTAGTGGCAACGACAAATTATCAAAAATTTTAGACGTTGAACTTGATGAATATGGTTTCTTTAAAGCAAAGGATGCAACAGATCCTGTAACTACTAATATTCCAGGTGTTTTTCTCGCTGGCGCATGTGAAGGTGTAAAGGATATACCTTTATCTGTAGCCCAAGCTAGTGCTGCAGCAGCGAAATCAGTTCTTAGGACTGAGGTAGAAATAGTAAAACCAGAGAAAGTAATAGAGGAAGACCTAACACTAGAGGAAGAACCCAGAATAGGTGCATTCATTTGTCATTGTGGTATCAATATCGGCGGCGTTGTTAACGTCCCTGAAGTAGTTGACTACGCAAAAACCCTGCCCAATGTCGTTTATGCTACTGACAATCTATATACGTGTTCTTCTGATACCCAGGAATTGATAAAGGAAAAAATAAAGGAACATCGATTGAATAGAGTTCTTGTAGCTTCTTGTACTCCCCGAACCCATGAACCCTTATTTCGAAGTACCATTGAAGAGGCTGGACTAAACCCATACCTATTTGAATTGGCAAATATTCGAGAACAGTGCAGTTGGATTCATATGCGCGAGCCTGAGGATGCTACCAAAAAAGCAAAAGATTTAGTGCGGATGGCGGTAGCTAGAACATCACTTTTAGAACCACAAGCAATCATTACGAAAGATGTAATTCCCGCTGCACTAGTAATTGGTGCAGGTGTCTCTGGTATGAGTAGTGCAAAAACAATAGCTGATAAGGGGTTCAAAGTATACTTAGTTGAAAGAGACAGTTCGGTTGGTGGCTTTATTAAACATCTTAAAAGCATTCGTACCTATGGAAATTATGAACGCGATACTAAAGAGGTTATTAGCGACCTAGAAAAAAGTATACGCTCCCATGAAAATATAGAACTGATGCTTGCAACGGAAATAAAAGAAGTTACTGGCTCAATTGGAGATTTTTCAATCATTTTACAGGGTGATACTGAAAAAACTGTAAATGTCGGAACAATAATTGTAGCAACTGGTGGTACCGAATTAAAACCGGTTGGCTATTATGGCTATGGTGAAATTGAAAATGTTTGTACACAGACAGAACTGGAAGAATTAATACATGACGACAAAATAGACGAAGGCGGCACATTTGTGATGATAAACTGTGTGGGTGCAAGAGAAAAAGAAGGTCGTACTTATTGTTCTGCTATCTGCTGTGGTGAGTCACTTAAAAACGCAAAAGTCCTTAAGGAAAGGTATCCAAACAGTACTATATTTGTTCTTTATCGCGATTTGAGGGTATTTGGAGCAGGAGAAGAATATTATCATGATGTTAGAGATAGCGGAGTACGCTTTTTGAGATACGATCCCGACAATCCCCCAGAAGTATCTCAGCTTGCGGATGGTAAGGTACAGGTGAAGATTACTGATACACTTCTAGAAACTACATTTGCTCTTCCCGCAGACAAAGTGATTCTATCCGCACCGTTAATTGCTCATGATAATAAAGCCTTAGCAGAAATGCTAAAAGTACCGACAGATTCACACGGATTCTTTTTGGAGGCTCATGTGAAACTACGACCTGTTGAGTTCGCAACTGATGGGATTTATCTGGCTGGAACTGCGCAGGGGCCAAAAAATGTTGAAGAAAGCGTAGCCCATGCACAAGCTGCTGCCGCTAAAGCACTAATCCCGTTAGTACTTGGATATGTGGAATCTGAGCCAATAGTTGGAGTCGTCGATCCAGATGTTTGTGTTGGCTGTGAGTTCTGCATTGATGTTTGCCAGTTCGGCGCAATTGAAATGGAGGAAGTAGAAAACAAAGAATTGAAATTCTTGAAGGAATTAAAAGCCAAAATTAATCCTGCCTTATGTAAGGGATGCGGAACCTGTTCATCTGAATGTCAAGTTGGTGCAATTCGTATGAGGCATTTCACGGATGATCAGATTTTGGCAATGGTTCATGCAGCTCTTGAAAAGCCACCTACCTCTCCAGAACCTTTTATCGTTGCCTTCCTATGTAATTGGTGCTCTTATGCAGGAGCTGATAATGCAGGAGTTTCCAGATTTCAACAGCCTACTAATGTAAGGAATGTGAGAGTCATGTGCACAGGAAGGATCGACATGATTCACATCCTTGAAGCGCTAGCTGGCGGCGCTGACGGTGTTCTAGTCATGGGTTGCCACCCAGGTGATTGCCACTATATTGCAGGCAATCTCCGCGCAGAAATCCGCATAAAATTCCTGATAAGTGTGTTAGACGCAATTGGTTTAGAACCTGAACGCCTAAGACTTGAATGGGTATCTGCATCTGAAGGCAAGAAGTTTGAAGAAGTTGTTAGGGAGTTTGTAGAAACTATTAGAACACTAGGACCAAGCCCTCACAGAAAGATCCCATTGGCAAAAACAATTAGCGAGTAAGGTGAGAAAAATGGACGATCCCAAACAGATTGTGGATTTTTCACAACTTGATTTAGAGTTTTCAAATTATGTCAAACACAATACTAGCGCAAATCCTTTCGTATGCTTTACATGTAGAACTTGTGCGTCATTATGTACTTCAGGAAAAGTTAATGTATTAAATATAGCTAAGATTATTAGGAAAGTCGCACTTGGACTTAAGGATAGCGTCCTAAATAGTAAAGAAATATGGACGTGTGCGACCTGCATGAAATGCCAAGAATTTTGCCCTCAGGGTGTGAACCCTTTAGATATGATCTATTTCCTACAAAACAAAGCTGTTGAGGCAGGAACGCCTACAATTCCAACGGCTTACGTTGAAATGGTTAAAAACATCATCAAGATCGGTTTAATTCAACCTCCTCAAGAGATAATCTCACTAGATTTCGATGAGTTCGATAGGGAAGAGTTAGGACTCCCAGATTTATCTATGCCAGACACTGATAAATTAAAGCTGAACTTACTGAAAACTGGATTTCGTCATGTCATAAAATAGGTGGAATTTATGAACGTTGTTTTATACCTTGGTTGCACAATTCCTACACAAGAGTATGCTTACGAATTATCTGCAAGAGAGGTTTTACCTCGCTTTGACGTGAACCTAATTGACTTACAAAATGCGGCTTGTTGCGGGCAACCATTGAAAGGGATTGATAATTTAGGTTGGTTGTATTTAGCCTCTCGAATAATTGCTTTGGCTGAGCAACAGAATGCTGAAACCCTTCTAGTACTCTGTAACGGCTGTCATGTTTCAATCTGTGAAGCAAAACACATAATTGAATCAGATGAACATCTGCGAAAAAAAATTGCAGAAATGTTAGCTGAGGAAGACCTTGAAATAAAGGGTCACATTCGAATTAGACATCTTTTAGATTTCCTTCATGATGATATAGGGCCACAGAAAATCAAACAAGTATTAGAACATAGTCAAGACTTTAAACCTTTGGAAGACCTTAAACTAGCTGCGCACTATGGATGTCATATTATCAGACCCAGTTCTATAGAGCGACCAGATGAGCTAGATGACCCTAGTAAGTTAGAGGCTTTGATTGAGGTTACAGGTGCAAGTACGGCAAAATATCCTGAAAGATTAGAGTGCTGTGGGGCACCCATGCTAGCTACAGTTGATAAAGAATCTTTTCAAATCTCTGGAAACAAACTGATGGCTATTCAAAATCGAGGTTTCGATGGTGTCATTACTGTATGTCCTTTTTGCGAGAGAATGCTTGAACGTCAAGAGGCGATCTCAAGAGTTACTGGGCTAGATGTCACTGGTATATTCAGCATGTATTATACGCAGCTGCTTGGGTTGGCAATGGGAATTGAAAGTGAGCAATTGGGTCTTCAGCTTAACATGAGCTCTATTGAAAAAATGCTAAATAAGATCTCTTGAAACTCTGTAAAGTTCATGTTAAGTAATGATTTAACCTAAAAACTAGTGAATAATTTTGTCACAAATTTTAAATTTGATTTTTGATGGAATTCTATTGAGCACTAGATTACCAAAAAATGCTCTCAGTAAGTTATTCTGGTGATATTTATTGCAAGTTCACGATAGTAGGTTATCTGATCTCCTCTCAGAGGTAATCTCCGATTCGTCCGAAATTAATGTTAGCCTACTTTGTTCACATGAAGGATTTCCAATAGCATTTGCAATGAACTCAGACACAGAGGAAGACATCGTACTTCTGAGCGCTATGACATCCTCTGTTCATTCCATTTCGAATCAGGCGGTTTCGCAATTAAATACAGGACCCCTTTTGACAACGACGATCGAAGCAGCCAAAGGAACTCTGCTATTGAGAGATTTAGGGGAATATGTCTTTGTTGCGCATGTTCCCAAAACAAAAAAAGATAGGGGTCAAGGCGCAAGGGTGAGGAGTTATCATATAGGTATTGCCCTAAATGCAATGGAAAAAAGTGCTGAAAAAATTATGCGCTATTTAGTTAACTTAGAAAAAGAGTCTTCTGAATGATCATTTCTAACTGTTACTAGAAATTCTTATTTTTCTGTGCATGTTTTTCTCAGAAAAAATAAAAGTTATGTTTGAGATTTTTTAATAGGCAGCATATGCAGCAACGGATAGAGGAATCATAAAACAACAATCTAGTGGTGATGCCTTTTTGCTTGTTCACGATAGTAGACTATCAGATATTCTCGCTGAAATAGTATCTTCATCTGACATCAATGTTAGTTTACTATGTACCATTGATGGTTTTCCAATAGCGTTTTCTGTAGAATCATCCTCAGCAGAGGATGTTGCACTTCTGACTGCCGCCATGACTGCTGCAGTTCATTCGATTTCTAATCAAGCCGTAGCAGAATTAGAAAAGACTGGCAAATTTCAAACCACAATTATTGAGAGTGATAAAGGTAATTTCTTCGTCAAGGAATTAACTAAGAAGGTTCTTTTTTGCTGCCATGTTAGGAAAACCTCTGAAACATTAGGCGCCCGTGTTCGAAGTTATATGCTTGGTATTGCCCTAAGCACAATGGAAAACAGTATTACAAAAATTAAGAAATATTTAGGTAGCATAGACGAAGATTACTAAGCACGAACAACTTAACACATTATTGAAATCAGTTAATCAAGTTTGAACTAGTTTTTATTGTTTTTCCTTAGATCTTGGTGTTATTCAAAAGAAAAATAAGAGTCGAAGTGGTTCTTTCATTAGGTGATTATATGAATGAATTAGACTGCCCAATTGTTGAGGTGACTGTTTATCGCTCCGAAGCGGATATTAAGAGAACGGGAAAGATACATCTCCCTTCGAGTGGGCTTCAAAAGGTGATAATCCCCAATGTCAGTTCAAAAATAAACCAAGACTCAATACGTGTGAATGGTAGAGGCCTTGGATCTATAATATCAACTGATATAAAATCGAAACTGGGTGAAAGAACACCTTTACCTGAAATAACTTCCTTGCTAGATGAACTAGAACAACTTTATTTAGAAAAGGCAAAACTTGAGGCTGAAAAAGCGGCTCTGGCACAGCAACAAGAAGGTTTATTGAGCCTATGGAACAAAACAACTCATGAAGAACATTTCCTTAGACGATGGGCTATGGGTAAAATTGACATTGAAAAATTAAAAACTCTCGAAGCCTATGTATTCCAAGATTTTTCCACCAAATTGCTTGACCTTGATCTAAAACTTAAGAAATTACAGGAAAAGATAGATGATAAAAATGCGCAACTAGAAATGTTAAATGCACAATTTAGGGAGCAAACTGAGCGACTTTATGATATTGTAGTTAACGTCGATGTTGACCAAGAATCTGATTTTGAATTAGATGTTACTTACCGTATCTATGATTCATATTGGCATCCTACTTATGACATTACTCTTGAGTCAGAGTCAGCCAAGGTAGAGCAATTTGTATTAGTCAGGAATTCTACATTCGAACCATGGAATAATGCGTACTTAACACTAAGCACCGTTTCGACAAGTGTCACAAGTATTCAAGAACCAGAACCATACTATATCTATCTGGGGACCCCCTACGTAGCAAAGCCCAGGAGTGCGGCAAGAAGAGATATGTTTGAAGCTGAAAAGAAAATGGCTGAAATAGAAGAAATGGATGAAGATCTTGCTGGTGCACCTTATGAGGAAGAACCTGCCCTAATGCCTCCACCTGCGCCAGATCTGAAAGTTGTAGAAGCTGAACTGCGTTCAGAAGGCGAAGTTCAGGTGTTCAAATTACCCGAGAAAGTTACGATTCCCCCTGATGGAGAACCACATGGCTTTTTAGCACAAACGTACAAGTTGCAATTCAAACGTGAGTTTTATTGGGATGCCTATCTCGGCAATGAAGTTATTGAACTTTTAAAAATTACAAACGGTGATGTGACGCTTCTCCCAGGCCGAGCAAAAGTATTTGAAGGTCAGGATTTTATTGGAGCAACGAATTTACCAAAAATCGCACCAAGCGAAGAATTCGACGCTGGAGCTAGAGTAAGTCCAACGATCAAAGCGGAAAAGAAACTCATGGAGCGTGAGGCTGAAAAAACTGGGCTTGTCGGTAAGAAATCAACTAGATCTTATAAGTATCAACTTAAGATCGAAAACCTTCGAGAAGATTCCCTCATAACAGTTTATGACAGAATACCAAAGTCACAAAGTGAAGAGGTTGAGGTCGAAATAAAATCCATGAAACCAGAGCCTAAAGAAACGCGAATTGGTATTTATAAATGGGAAGTAGAAGTACCGGCTAAAAGCGAATTCTTTATTGAATATGAATTTGTCATAGAGTTTCCAAGGGGACAGAACGTATATCCTTTACCTTAAACTAACAAAAATCCTTTCTTTTTTCTCTAGAACGCTTAAACTTAAAATTTATTTTGTTTTTCTTATTGAAATTGAGTTATTTGAAAAAGCAATTCGGTTAATTTAAAAAAAGAGAGATTAGAAGTTTAATCGAGTTAGGCGGATGTTTCCGAAGTTTCAGACTCATCACTAGTCGTGAAGGTCTCCCAGAGTTCATCAGTTTTTGGGCAGTAAAGAATAAACTGATAAAATAAGTTGTTAACAGGAACTACATAGATTTCTCCGTGTTCTGGATGTATGATTGATTCACAGGGCTGAAATATATGCGGCTTTTTTAGACAAGTATGAATTTTAGGATACTTGTTAGCTAATTCAGACCAACTGATCTTTCTTAGTGAACTGTCTTTTCCTACAAATTTTCCTTTGAATTTGTTAAAGTCCTTAGCAATATCATCCATCGACAAAATTCCTATTGATGTCTCTACTTTTACGAAACATGAAACCTTAAATGTCTCTCGATATCTCGAGCGAAATAAATTTGTGACTCTCTCTATCAAAGAGATTAAAGTTAAAATTTTGGTTTCTCGCCAAGTTTTATTTTTTCTTAAGAGTTTTAAATAAAACATTGCTGAGTATCGCAGTAATCATCATCAACAAATGGGGAATGAAAAAATAACATTCCGCCTGCAAATTGAAAAAAGTTGAGCTCAATGAAAGATAGTTTTTCTTAGCCTAGAATTAATAAAATTTCAGTAATAACTTCACAACAAGGTTTAGTAATCCTTTAGTTTGTAGACATTCTTTCGTAGTTTTTCAAGAGTTTCATCAACATTCTCAACCAAAATGCGGGAACCACTTAAAATCTCCATGAAACCTATGTCTCCGTTATAACGGGGAACTATCTGAATATGAAAATGGTCAATACTAGCGCCAGCAGCGTTGCCCTCATTGAATCCAATGTTAAAGCCATGTGGGTGGTAGAGTTCTTCTAATAGTCTAACGAACTTTTGAGCCAACCGAAAGACATTGAATATTTCTTCTTCTGTGAGTTCACTAAAATGCTCTTTATGAGATAGTGGGATAACGAGACAGTGACCGGGGTTATATGGATAAAGATTGAGTGCTACAAGGGCTACATCATTTCTATATACTTCATTCGAAACTACGTCCGGGTCTCTATCTACGAGTTTGCAGAATACGCATTCTCCTGCTTTTAGTTTTGGTTTTCCATTCCTATTTTGTACATATGCGTTTTTCCAAGGAACATGTAAGTGTTGTGTAAATAAAGGGCGGTCTTCTTTCATTAGTTCATTGTCCTCCGATGAGGTAATTTTTGAACTTCATGTCTTCTCATAGCTTACAGCAAGACTATTATTTAATTAGATTTTGGTTAGGTAAAGTTGCCTATATTCATCTTAATAGAAATCGATAGAATTAGTACCCAGAGTTGTCGTTATAATAGACAGAATTGGTCGTATCTATAAAATATTGTTTTAAAAGTTCAATAGCAAACTATGTATCTACTATTGAAAAAGATGCTTTTAAATGATATCATTTTGGAGAAGTTGTATTCCCAAAAGTATTCTGTCTTCTACTTCGGGGAGCACTTTTTCGTCGCCCTGTGCCTTTCTTATTAATTCCCTTGCACCCAGGAACAGGTTGTATGCCATGTGGAACCCAATCGGAACACCATGAGGGTATAAATCCGCTAAATCTTTCCTCGCGATTAATTTTAGAACCTGATTATAACCTAACAGAAAGGTCAGAATATCCTTTCTAGTCTCATTTATGGTTCCAAATTGTCTAAACTCCTGTAAACATTGATAGGCAAAAAAAGTTCCAATATCTTCGAAACGATCACTATCTCCGGGGTACATGTATTCTGGATCAATGATGTAAACGTTTTGTTTGTACACTGCAGACATGTCTTTAAGAACTGAGTAATCCAGATCGTCATGCTTAATACTCTGGCCGAAAATTACATTATCCATATGAAAGTCTGCAAAAATAAGGCTACCACCAATTGAATTTCTCATTTTGCTGAGATGGAAGTCGACTGCGAGAGCGATGTCCCTCTTATGCTGATCAGTGAGCGGCAAATCAAGCAATATTAACCCCATCAAACCCTTGTACTTATCCACATCGATCCGGTCTGTCTGTGATCCATGGATTGCCGCAAGGAGTTTTCCCACAGTTTTGGCTTTAAAGGTTCTCTCTATCTTCGTTTCTGTATACGTTTGTCCAAAGATACCCTCATAGATAAGTAGACGAGATTCTGGATCACTGTGGATTAATTTAGGCGTCTTTAGATAATCAAAATCAGCAGGAAGTTGTTCTAGTCTCTGTGTTAACATCTGAGAGTTCTCTGCTTCTTGAATGACCTTCTTAGGGCTTGAAGAGATTTTTAGTGCAATCATTGTTGTAAAGCAACCAGCATCCGTACCGAGATTGACTGAAACAAGATGTATTTTTCCTGTACGACCCATTTTTCTAATGCTCGTTATATCATTGATGGTTATAAAACGGGGGCGTAATTGTGTGACTTTCTCGACTGCTGTTTTCAAATGATCTTCAAAACAACTGATAATTCTTGTTAGCAGCTCTGTATATCGCATTTTCTCTCTAATTTCGTTTGCCTTGCCATTCCACGCTTCGTCTTGCCTTGTCATCTCCTTATCCATATGAGTCCACCGAGATAGCTATTGGTCTCTTATGAAAACCCACAATCATTTTTAAAAAATCTATCGCTGGGAAGTACTGAAAAAACGTTTTAAAAAACGATTTATATTGATTGAGAGCACTCTATTAAGTTCAGAAGAAAAGTGCTTTGGATATTAGACAGAACTAACCTAAAAACTTAGATATGTTATATTACCTTCTGAATCAATTTGAGCACCTGCATGTCGATCCGCCCAGCAACTGAAGACAATTCCAACAGGTAAACTTGCAGGATGCCTTCCAGCAACTTCGATATGGACTGATAAAACAGTTGGACCCTCACCCAGTCCCATAACACCTATTTTCAATTCATTTAGCGCTTTAAGTAGTTCCTTTTCTAATTCTGCGATCTTTAAGTTTGGATTATGTGAACCAACAGAACGAAGCAAGGCTTTTTTCGCCAAATTCATTGCTATATCTTCTCCTCCTCCTATCCCTATCCCTAAGAAGTAAGGAGGGCATCCTTTTGCTCCAGCATCAACTACTGAATCAACAATAAATCTTTTTATCCCCTTTAGCCCCTCTCCTGGTTTCAATAATCCAAGTTTTGAGACGTTTGTACTCCCTCCACCTTTTGGAAATGCAACGAGTTCTAATACATTACTGTTAGGAACAATCTCCCAATAAATCCATGGGATGTAATCTGCTACATTGTTGCCAGTATTTCCCTTGAAAAGATCAACAGTATTTGGTCTTAAGGGAATATCCCGTGTAGCTTTAATAGTAGCCTTTCTTAGTATGTTTAGTAATTCTGCAATAATCGGAAATTGTTCTCCCACCTTAACGAAAAAGGAAACGACTCCTGTGTCTTGGCACATGGGACGTACTGAAGTTTTTGCAGTTATGAAATTATCTACAATAGCTTGTAACTGTGTTTTGGCAATTGCAGTTTTGCTCTCCTCTAAAGCTTTAAGTAGTGTGTTCTCAATACTATCTGGAAGTTTAGTAACTGCTGATCTCAGGAGTTCTATAGCAACAGTCTCAATGATTTCATCAAGTTCCATTTTTAAGCCTCCAAGTTAAATTATATTTAACTGTTTGTAAACTTCTGTTACGTTTTCTCTAACATGGCTATTTACTTCCGCAAAGAGATTGTTCCCATGTGAATCTATAGCGACAACTAATGGACCAAAATCTTTTACTTCGTAAACCCAAAGGCATTCAGGCATGCCTAATTCCTCCAACCAAAACACATCTTTTACGTTTATAATTCGATTTGCTGCAAGAAGTGCTGCACCTCCAGTAAATGCTCCGTACACACATGCCTCTTCTTGACAGACTTTTGTTGTTCTCGAACCCATTCCACCTTTTCCAATTATAATTCTGGGATGAAACGCTTTGATGAATTTATCCTCGAAAATCTCCATACGAGCTGAAGTTGTAGGACCTGCAGCAACAACAGTCCATTCGCCAGTTTCACTTTGTTTCATCACAGGGCCACAGTGGAAAACTCCTATGCCTTCAAGATTAACAGGCAGTGTTTTGCCTTCATCATACAATTCTAAAGCTTTCAAATGCGCTTCATCTCTTGCAGTTACAATAGTGCCTGAGACATATAGTGAATCTGCAACTTTAAGTCGTCGTACCGCTTCTTCAGTTATTGGCATTGTTAAGTAGAATTCACCCATATTGATCACCTTTTAAGGAAGAATTTAATGGTGACTGACATGCAATCAACTTAAATATTTTAATGATAATACAGAAGCCTATCGTTTCTATCTATATCTATCTATGCTTATAATAGAGGAGGTGTTATAGATAACTTTAATCGCCTCAGGTACTCTTGGTCACGGAGAGACCAAAGATTTCAGAGTCGAATTACGAAGTGGGATAAAATATTCTATCTATGTTAATCCAATTGAACCACACACTGATTTTGATCTCTATATCTATGACGAGAATGGCAATTTGATTGAATATGATAGCTCAACTGATAGTGATGCGTACTGCTTCGTTATTCCTAAATACACAGGGCCTTTTCGCTTACTGATTAAATCAGAGTCAGGTTTTAGTAAATACTATGTTCGAATAGTACAAGAACGAAAACTAGACTATTGAAGTTTTAGTAAATATTGTATCTATGTTACCAAAAAAGGCTATGAAATATCTAATAAAATTGAAGTTAATAACAACCAGGAATTTGTGTGATACTGCTATGAAGGAATTCAAAGAAAAAACGGTAAATCAATTAATTACTTCTCTTCTTTATTTTTAACATATTTATTACTTCTACTATTCTTTCTTGAATAAAAACGCGTTGAATTGTGAATTAGGAAAGATAAGGCACTTTAACAAAACCTAGTGTTTATATATGAAACTTTAAAAATCTAGATACTTAAAGCATATTGACAAACGTAAAATTTAAATAATTTGTAACAACGGACAAGTAGCATCGTGTTTCCGTATATTAAACTTGTAGAACTCCCTATGGTGATTTGAAATGTCTAAAACGATCAGATTAGATTCACCGGAAGCAACGAAATTTGCTGCAAAGATCCAAGAGAGAAGTGGCGAGCCAATCGATATGTGCTTCCAATGTGGAGAATGTTCTTCTGCGTGCCCTGTATCCTCAGATATGGATCTAATGCCTTCTACATTGGTTCGATTTGCTCAACTGGGACTGAAAGATGAATTAATCAATTCAAAGACCATCTGGGTGTGCGCGTCTTGTTTTAATTGTGTAGCTAGGTGTCCAAAAGGCATTGATATAGCGAAAGTAGCTGAAGCCATTCGACAAGAACTACTAAGAGCTCAATTAGACTATGTTGAGGTTAGAGACCTTTCAATGAAAGAAAGGCAAGAAATTCCACAAATTGCCATTATTTCGAACCTGCGCAAATTTAGTAGATAAGCTGGTGTAAGTTATGAAAATTCCATATTTTCCTGGGTGCTCCCTCAAAACTATAGGAGAAGGATTCGAAAAATCGGCTATAGCGTCAGCTGCGGTTTTAGACATTGAACTAGAAGAACTTCCCCGGTGGGTCTGTTGTGGTACGGTTAGTTCTCTTACTACTGATGATTTGATGCACCATCTTGCTCCAGTACGTAATCTTATTCGTGTTGAAGACATAAATGAAACCCGGTTAGTTACTTTATGTTCAGTGTGCTATAGCACGCTTAAGCGGTCCAATGCGCTCGTGAAGAACGATCCTGAAAAACTAAAAACTATAAATCAATTCATGTACAGAGAAAATGACTATCAAGGCAACGTGAAAGTATTACATTTCCTTGAACTATTGAGGGAGATGGGCTTTGATAAAATAAAAGAGAAGGTAATAAAGCCTCTCAAGGGATTAACGCTTTCACCGTATTATGGTTGCTTGCTAGTAAGACCGAAAGAATTCGGCATTGATGATCCAGAAAATCCTACAATATTACAAAACTTGGTTAAGGCTTTAGGAGCAGACGTAATTGATAATCCATATCAGCTCAAATGTTGTGGGAGTTACCATACTGTCGACAAGCCAAATCTAGTCGCCGATTTGGCCTACAAAATATTGACCTATGCGAGGAATTCAGGGGCGGATGCCTTAGTTTTAAGTTGTCCTCTTTGTGCATTCAATCTGGATAATAGACAACGAGAGATAAAACGTCAATATCCTGACTTTATTGAGATTCCGATATTTTATTTTACTCAGTTAATGGCTCTAGCGTTTGGTCTAGACGAAGATCTTGGTCTGGAACTAAATTATATTGATCCTATGCCCTTACTTAAAGAGAAATTACTAATCGACCCTACATCTTTGATTAAAGAACTAAAAATTGAATGAGAGGGGTTAATTTGGAAGAAAAAACAGAAACGGAGAAAATGGTAAGAGTATATATCATGGGACGCGAGTTTGAAGTCCCTGCCACTCTAAATATTGTAAAAGCATTCGAATATGCTGGTTATAGGTTTATTCGAGGAATCGGCTGTAGGGGCGGATACTGCGGAGCATGCGCCACAGTTTACCGATTTAAAGATGACTACAGGCTTAATTTCACATTAGCTTGCCAAAAGGCAGTGGAAGACGGCATGTACTTGACTATTTTGCCATTTGTGCCTGCTGAGAAGGCAAAATATGACCTGGACAAACTAAAACCAAGAGGAACCGTATTGCTTGAACTTTATCCAGAAATTGCTCGATGTGTGGCGTGTAATACGTGTACTAAGGCATGCCCACAGGAGTTAGAGGTTATGGATTACGTTCAAGCAGCAATTCGTGGTGACATAGAAGAAGTTGCTAATTTGAGTTTTGACTGTATTCAGTGTGGTTTGTGTGCCATGAGATGCCCCGCAGAGATCGTGCCTTATAATGTTGGGCAACTTGCACGGCGATTATATGGAAAATATATCGCCCCACAAGCAAAACTTACGCATGAAAGAGTGGAAGAAATCCATGCGTGCGTGTTTGACGAAGAACTTGACAATTATATCGAGTTAGCAAAAGAGGATATTGAACAACTAAAGAAAATCTATGTGGAGCGAGAAATTAAGGTGGGTTAATTATATGGAACGTGGTTATCCCAATTACATGTTGGAGTCTATTGAGCTTGTAAAACGAACGCGAGAGAAACGATTAAAAGAAATTCCTCCACTTATGTCACTTGAGGAAAGAGAGCAAATCTTAAGGAAATACCATCCCGATTATCGAGAGGATAGCAAACGTGCAGTAAAAGTTGGTGTAAACGCTAGAGAACTCATGCCAAATGAAGTTGCAGATTTAATCGAATCTTATCCTCTTATCCAACCAGAACAAATCGATTTGTCGACTATTGATTATGATGCAGATATTTTAATCATTGGTGCTGGTGGAGCTGGATTAACAGCCGCTTTATGGGCGATTTATTCTGGTGCTGATGTCGATAGAATCTTGATCGTCACAAAGCTGCGCTTGGGTGATTCGAACTCCAAGATGAGTCAGGGCGGTATTCAGGCTGCTGATTGTGAGGATGATAGTCCATCTCTTCATTATCTTGATGTATTGGGAGGTGGACATTTCACAAACGATCCTGAATTAGTTAAGTGGCTGGTGCGCGAAGCTCCTATGATTATCAAATGGCACGAAGAGTTAGGCGTCATGTATGACAAAGATGAGGAAGGGTGCATGGTTGTCGCCCCAGGTGGGGGGACTTGTAGAAAGAGAATGCATTCTGCAAAAGATTACACTGGCATGGAGATTGTGCGCGTCCTGATGGACGAGGTTCGCAATTTGGAGATACCTGTGCTGGAATTCAACAGCGCTATTGAGTTGCTTATGGATGATGCAGGTAAAGTTGCAGGTGCAGTTCTTTGGGATATGGAAAAGGAAGATTATAGCATTGCACGAGCAAAAGCAACATTAATGGCGACTGGAGGGTTTGGGCGACTTCATGTGCAGGGATTTGCGACCACAAATCATTATGGCGCAACAGCTGACGGTTTAGTCATGGCTAATCGAGTTGGAGCGAGAATTATTGATATGGATAGTGTCCAATATCATCCCACTGGAAGTTCTTATCCCGAACAAATTCTCGGCTTGCTGTGTACTGAAAAACTACGAGGGCGAGGAGCGCAACCAGTAAATAAATATGGTGAAGAGTTTGTATATCCCTTAGAACCTAGAGACGTCGAAGCAGCATCTTTAATTAGAGAATGTGCTAGAGGAAATGGGCTTGTAACGCCGACTGGAATGCCTGGGGTATGGTTGGACACTCCGTTGATCGATATTCTTCATGGCGAAGGCACCATCGAAAAGGAATTTTCGGCGATGTTTCTAAAGTACAAACGGTTTGACATTGATATGACACAGGATCCTATCCTTGTATATCCGACGCTCCACTTTCAGAATGGCGGAATCGTAATTAACGAACATGCTGGAGTTGTAGGTGTTCCAGGACTCTTTGCTGCTGGTGAAACCACTGGCGGTGTTCACGGTAAGAATCGACTGATGGGTAACTCTATTTTAGATTATTGTGTGTATGGCAGACGCATGGGTATTTACTCAGCAGACTATGTCCAAAATGCCAATGTAGGCAAATTAAGCCTAGATCATGTAACTAAATATGTGAACTTATTAGAGGACGCGGGTATCCCTAATAGAAAAGCACCTATTCTACTTCCTGAATATAGAGGCGAAAGGACTCTATCCCATACTTTGGATTTGCTTTAATGATAATTAAAGAGAGAGGCTAAAACAAATGGGTAAAAAAACGGGCGTATATCTCTGTCAATGTGGAGGGAACATTTCTGATGTCGTTGATGTGGATAAAGTAGCTGAGCTACTTGAAAATGAGGATACAGAACTAATAGAAATACAGCGGTATTTGTGTAGCGAACCTTCAATAGAGACCATGAAAAGAGCTATTGAAGAGAAAGGACTTGATAGACTTGTATTAGCTTGCTGTACTCCGAAAATGCACTTGAAGAAATTTCAGAGAGTACTCAAAGAAGCTGGTATAAATCCAGCACTTGTTGATGTTGTGAATGTTAGAGAACATTGTAGTTGGGTTCATGAGCACGATCCTGAGGGTGCAACGTTAAAAGCCACTGATCTTGTTCGCGGAGGAATTAAAAGAATTGAAAAATCAGTGCCTCTCGAAACAAAAGAAATCGATGTTACTCCAAAAGTTTTAGTCATTGGAGGAGGAATAGCAGGAATTATAGCCTCTCTTCGTGTGGCAGAGAATGGAATTGATGTATATCTAGTCGAAAAAGAGCCCAGCATTGGAGGACATATGATACAATACCCCAAAGTGTTTCCGACTTTAGATTGCTCGCAGTGTATCTTAACTCCCAAGTTAGGGGATGTAAACGATCAAGAACTTGTTCAACTATTAACATTGGCAGAATTGAAGGATATCTCGGGATATACTGGAAATTTAAAGGCAACAATTAGGCAAAACCCTCGCTATATTAATGTTGATAAGTGTACTGCATGTGGGGACTGCGCTAGCGTATGTCCTATTTTACTCCCTAGTGAATTCAACCTAGGTTTGGGAAAAAGAAAAGCCGCTTATCGACCTTTCCTACAGGCGGTCCCGCAAGCTTTTACAATCGATGAAAATAATTGTCTCTATTTTAAGTACGGAATTTGTCGTACCTGTGAAAAACTATGCCCTGCTGAAGCAGTCGAGTTTAATCAAGAACCTCTTGAAAAGACCTTAGAAGTCGGCGCTATAATCTTAGCAACAGGCTATGATCTATATGACCCAAGTGCTTTGGGAAGATACCTCTACGGCAAACATCCAAACATCCTTACGTCACTACAAATGGAACGAATGTTGGATATCACAGGACCAACAACCAGCCGAGTTGTTCGTCCGAGCGATGGAAAAAGTGTAAAAAAGGTTGCTTTCGTGCTTTGCGCCGGATCACGAAATAATGAAGCAGGTGCAAATAAAGATGAAGGAGTTCCATATTGCTCTACTGTATGCTGTCTCTATGCTCAGAAACAAGCTATACTTCTGCGAAAACTCGGTATTGATGTATGGATTCACTACATCGACATTCGATCACCAGGAACAAAATATGAAGACTTTTATCATCACACTCAAGAATTAGGAGTCAAATTCGTTAAAGGCAAGGTATCTGAAGTTATGCCGACTCCCAATAATGATGGAAGACTCATAGTCCGTGCCGAAGACATGCTTATTAATAGGATGATAGAAAATGAAGTAGACCTTGTAGTGCTGTGTCCGCCAATTTTACCAAGCAAAGGTACGGAGGAGTTGGCACAGAAATTAAAGATTCCACTAAATGAGTATAAATTCATTTTAGAAAGCCATCCGAAACTTGATCCTTTAGCAACCAAACGGGAGGGGATTTACGCAGCAGGAATAGCAACAGGTCCAAAAGATATACAGACCACAGTTTCTGAAGCCGAAGGAGCAGCCATGAAGGCTGTGAATTTTGTAAGCGCGAAAAAGGAAATCGATCCCAATAAAGCGTATGTTATACCTGAAATATGCACTGGCTGTAGAGAATGTATTGAAATTTGTCCAGAAGAGGCGATTACAATTATAGACGAAAAAGCAACGATCAATGATCTTGCTTGTACAGGTTGTGGACTATGTATTCCAATATGTCCAGAGAATGCTATTGATATGCAATCATATTCTGAGGAACAATTACTCGCGCAGATTAAAGGGACACTAGTAGGTTCAAAGGCTGAACTGAAAATCTTGGTGTTCGTGGAAAAAGAACTTGTATATACGGCGGCAGACATTGCAGGTGTTTCTAGACTAACATATCCTAGCAGTACTAGGTTCATAACACTTCCAAGTAATGCGCGACTGAAACTTTCATATATCCTCTACGCTTTCGCGAATGGAGCAGATGGTATTATGTTTTTAGAGGCGCCTGAAGAAGAAGGACCTGTTCCAGAAGCACATAAGGCTGCAGAAAAAATAATTGAGGAATATCAAGAAGTACTTGAGGACGACTATGATCTTGATAGCTCGAGACTATGGTTTAGTCGAATTTTTGTTCCTGATTGGCGAAAACTTGCAACTGTTTTTGATTCGTTCCATCAAATGATCGAGGATCTCGGTCCTCTAACTGAAGAAGAACGTGGAAAATTAATGCAGGCTTGGTCTAAGGGGAAGAAATTACCCCAAGTTCAATGAAATGCAGTTTCTTCATCAGCGATTTTGAAATCTACTGTTTCATCAGCGCTTATAGAGAATAATAGCAGGCCAGCGAAGGGTAGAATAGCCATAATAAACATCATCATAGCGAGACCAAGAAGTTCAGCAAGGAATCCAGCTATAAGTGGTCCAATCGTAGCACCAATTCCTAAACTCGTCATAATAAGCCCCATTCCTTCTCCTCTCTTCTCTCTCGGGGCAACATCTGCAACAATGGTTGTAGCGGAGACCATAACTGATGCATAACCGAAAGCAACAAGAACCTGAGATGGGATTAATGCAACAGGTGTGGTTGAGAGCCCAAACCAAATCGCACTAAGTCCACTAGCCAAAAGCCCCATTATCATTACTGGTCTTCGTCCAATTCGGTCGCAACCGAGTCCCATCACGAACATGAATATCGCTTGTGTCCCCATATTGAGTGCATAAAGTAATCCAACCTGTGCTGGTGTCCCGCCCACAGCGATTACATACAAAGGGAATAAACTATACAGACCCAGCAGTCCTCCATGGCGGAGTATGAGCGTAATATAAACAGTTGATAGTCCACGTTTTCGAACAAATTCATCCTTTTTAAACATCACTGTAAATCTTCGCTTCAGATCATTAACTACCTTTTTAAGGTTTGCAGGTTCATTACTGGGATTTGCTTGTGTTTCTAAGGCCTTGAAATCTGAAAAAACAAAGATAACAATACATGCTGCAAGAAATGTAACAAAAGCAGCTGCAATGAAAGGAAACGATAAAGAAAACAATTCAACCAGAAAACCGCTTGCAAGGGCGCCAACAAACCATCCTGATGAGAGTGCGGCGTTCATTATGCCCATGCCACTGCCTCTCTTTTTACCATTTAGGTTTGAAGCGATAGCCAATGCTATAGGAGTAAAAGCACCAAATGCTATACCTCTGATTAAACTCAGACCAATAAGTTCGTATACATTTCTTGAGAAGAAATAGCCTACAAGTGTAAATCCTGAAGCAAAAAGACCGCCCATCAAGAAAGGTCTTCTTTTTCGAAGAGTATCGCTAAGAGATCCCCATATTACAGTGAATAAGAGATAAGTAAGAAAAAATGACGAAAACAAAATGCTAATTTCGATAAGATTAGCCCCTAACTGTTCCGCGTACAAAGGAAGCACCGGCGGGACAATCATATACGCAAAATAAGCAAAAAAGGCAGTAAAGTAAAGCGGTATCAGTTCTCTTCTCATAATACTACCTTTCCTGAAATCGATAGAATCAATATTTGTTAAAGATTGCCAGTTAAAACATATTAGGCTGTTTAGAGCTCTAAAACAAGAAAACAATAAGAAATCGAGTTCCTATCTAATTTCTTTTGTGGTCTCTTGGAGTGAGAAATAGAACAATACTTTTAAGTGTATTGAATTGGGATCTAGAATGTGTTTTCCGATAATAAAAAAAGAAAAGAAAATGAGCGGACAAACCTGCATGGCAATCAATAATTTGTTAACGCCATATCTTCATTTTGGTGGTCTTTCTCGCATGATAGCATATAATGAAGGCGGTTTAGGCGTACATTCAAGTTCTACACGAATTGGATACGTTGAACCAACGGCATGACTTTTTTCAAGTCCATCCATGATTTCGTCAATTTTCTCTGTCGGAATGCCGAAAATAAGTTCGCTGTCCGCAGCCATGCCAAATCTTCTCGTTCCGTAGCAAGGAAACGCAATATTCACATCATTTCTAAGATAAGTATCAGCTATCCCTTCGGCACAGGTTCCGCCCTCTGCAGCAGTGGTAAATGACAGCCTTTCACCAGTTTTCCAGGTAGCGGCATGAATCAATCTTGTCATTTGGGCAGGATTGGCAAATAATAAAATTAGATCTGGCTCAAGAGGTGTTTTCGCTAATGGTGCGGTAACAATAGCTTCGAAAGAGCCCGTTCCAATTTTTGGAATATTCCCTATAAGGTTAGATGAGGCTTCTATGTCTTCTACTCTAGCTCCAGCACGCCTTTCTCCAGATATCATATCTTCTGGCCAATCTGCGAATCCTAATACTGACTGCGCATAAGAACAGATTATTTCCTCCATTCCGCCAGCTATTACTCTTTCGTGAATTCGTGAAAGGGCAACCATTTGACAGACTGTAAGACGGATTTTCGGCCGTTCAACTTCTGCAGGGATTTCATCCTTATTTTTCAATAATTTTACAGCAACTGGTGTTGTTCTCAATCTTAAAAGTCGGATTACTCGTTCCTGAATACCTTCACAATCCATATTTTCACCTCAATTAATGAGCAGATGTAGGTCTATAAAGAGAACTAATTGGGTGAAACACCTTCAAGAATAAAAATGTAATATATCAAAAAGTAGCAGTTAATATCATCAAGATTTTATAAAAGGGGCGCATCCCCCTTCGTCACTTTCCTACAAGGTGTTTATAAGGAAAGATCATTCGTTTTTAATCATTTAAATCAGAAATGGCTTTAGTCTATTTTTGGATGTATAATTGTTTCGTCAAACCGCGGACATCGACTATAACCTTTTCAGGAAGGAATGCCTGCACTTTAGGATCCATATAGATGGAAAGTTTGCTGACTTTTCCAATAAGAGAAAGTCGATTATTTGTTTTTGTATCCTTTTCTGGAACAAGGGCAACTTCTGGGGTGGCTGTACAGGTTTTAGATCACTTTCCCGAGACATTGAGCCAGAATACCAATGCAAGGTTACCGCTTTTCCGCAGTTTGTCTGAGAGCCATTTTCTAGCCTTCTGAGACAGACTTATCTTTAAGGAAACCACCTCTTCTTTTTTACGTTTCAGTTTCATAATCGTCCTTAACTTAAATGCTGCTTATTCTAACTATATAAATATTGACGACACGTGCAAATCACTAAAAATTTGAACTTAGTTGTTAGTGAACCACCCTTTTATTATTGAATTGAGTTTAAAAGATTAGGGATTTGTCATGCAATCACCTCTGATTCTTGTGGATTACTTAGACAGGCACACTAGGTGGATTTCAACTCTTGTCGTGGATGATAGTTTTCTTTATACAGGATCTGAGGATGAAACAATCAGAATTTGGGACAAAAAGCGATTAGAAGCAATTGCTGTGCTTAAGAGTCATAATAGTACTATATGGGGTGTTTTCGTTGATGACCAATTTATTTATTCGGCTTCTGGTGATGCAACTATTCATATTTGGAACAAACAGGATCTTAGTCGCGTTCATGTATTGAAGGGCCATGAACTATGGATAAATACTGTTTTTGTAGATGACAAGTACATTTATTCTGGCTCAGGGGATAATACAATCAGAATATGGGAAAAAAAAGATTATGAGTTAGTTGCTGTCTTGGAGGATCATGACACTGTAGTTAATAGCATAACTGGTGATCATAAATGGATTTATTCAGGAGCTGAGGACGATATTATTATCTGGAATAAAAGAACTCTTAAACCAATTAAGAGAATTTCAGGAGATTTAAAGGTAATTTTTAGACTACACCTAGATGACAAATTCTTGTATGCTGCTTGTCAAAATGAGAAGGTGCATATTTGGGACAAAAAAACTCTTCAACTCATAGGAACTCTCGAAGGTCATATGAAGCCAGTCACGGATGTTGCTACAGACGATAATTACATCTATTCCTGTTCTTCAGACGAGACGGTTCGTATTTGGAATAAGCAAACGTTAGAGCAAGTTCACGTTGAGAAAGTTCGTGGATGGGTTCATGGTGTTGCAATTGACGATAATCATATCTATTTTGGAGCTGATTCAAAACTTTATGTTTTGGACAAAAAGACATTTCGCTTGAAAAAGGACCATAAACAATTCTATGGCGATTCCTATTTTAGCTACAGAGTTTTTGCAGATCATCAGTACATCTATTCAGCCCAGTGTATTAAAGAAGAATCAATTATGCGTATTTGGGATAGAAATTCTTTGGAATTTGTTGATAATACTTCTGTATGGGATGCCTGGGTTAGTGACGCATTTTCAGATGAAAAGTTTGTTTATTTTGTTGCCAACTCGTTTTTCGATAAATTTGATATTAAAAACTTAAGTATGATTGAAAGGAAATCTGTCTACGATTTAAACATTGAAGAATTCAAAAAAACCCTACTAAAAGATAAGACTATTTTGTCTGCTTTTCCAGTAGGAGCAAGCAAAATCGTAGTTGCTCGGTTTACTAAAAAAGAGTTACAAACTCTCCATGAAAAGTCATTAATTTTTTCCCAGGGAGTTGTTATCGAAGATCAAGAGGCTGACGTTGTCATCATTGTTCCTGCACAATCTTTGGACGAAAAAATCATAAAACAACTTCCGCAAAGTTGGTTAAAACGGATAAAAAAAGCAAAAGAGAACGTCCGTCCAAAATGAAGAAATATTGAACATTTAAAATTCAGAAGGTCTTCTCTAAAATGTCTAACGCTATATTAATTTTTCTAATAAGTCTTATTAGAAAAACTTATATTTATTCTTCTCATAGTTCACGCGTATGATTTACAGATTCTATATCAATGGTGTAAATAATGTCTGATAAAAAACGACAAATGTGGCAGGATCTTGACATGGATTTAGAAACGCATGACATGTTGTTAGATGCATTGCCAGGGCTTTATGAAAAAATCTACTTATCTCAATCGAACAGACCTGAAGGGATGGGATTCTATGATTTAGTTGTCTCAGATATTCATGGAATTCGTCCTAAAGAACTTGTAGATGCGAAAAAAGCGGGTAATAAAATCATAGGAGCGTTTTGTGTCTATGTTCCTGAAGAAATTGTCTTGGCATTGGATGCAATCCTAGTAGGTCTTTGTGGAGGTACAGAGTTTTCTATGCCCGCTGCTGAGGAATATCTACCTCGAAACTTGTGTGCCCTCATCAAGTCATCATTGGGATTCAAGGTACAAAAGACGTGTGCATACTACCAAGTCTGCGATTTAATCATTGGAGAAACAACTTGCGAGGGTAAGAAGAAAATGTTCGAAATTCTTGAAGAACACACACCCATGTACGTCATACAAATGCCTCCAAAGCCAGATCAAGCCAATTCCAAAGAATTTTGGTTGCAAGAAATGAAAAACTTAATCGTAAAACTCGAAGAAATAACAGGTAATGAACTCACAGCCGAAAAATTAAAGGAAGGCATAAGACTTGTGAATGAAAAGAGAACGGCATTGCAAAGGATTGCTGAGACGCGAAAGGAGCATCCACCACCAATTAGCGGTAAAGATGCACTTTTAGTGACACAAGTTGCATTTTACGATGATGTGGCGAGAGCAACTCAAAAAGCAACAGAACTTTACGAAGAACTTCAGGACAGGATTAAAAATGGAGTATCTGGCGTTGATCCAAGTGCAAAGCGAATAATGATTTCTGGGACTCCCATGGCGATTCCAAACTGGAAAATGCACGATATCGTTGAAACAAGTGGTGGTGTGGTTGTCATCGAGGAAAATTGTACAGGAGCAAGATATTATAGTAAAATCATGGATGTTGATAGTTTGCCAGATGATCTTAATGAACTCATTACAGCTCTTGCAGATAGATATCTAGACCTTGATTGTGCCTGTTTCACACCTAACGATCCACGATTAGAAAACATTCTAAAATATGCTGAAGAATTCAAGGTAGATGGAGTTATCTATTATTGCCTTCAAAACTGTCTTACGTATAGTATTGAAGTATACAAAGCAGAACGAGCGTTGAAGGAAAAAGGTATTCCATTTCTAAAGATTGAGACGGATTATGGCACCGAAGACGTCGGCCAGCTTTACACAAGAGTTGAAGCCTTTATTGAAATGCTTAAATAATAGACTATCTCCATTTTTTTCTAATAAGTCAATCTACTTATCTCCATTCGGGTGATATACGTGGTGCTGACGATCGGCATAGACATAGGATCTATAAGTACAAAAGGCGTTTTATTAAATGGTGACATAATAATTGCCAAAGAACTTACCAAATCAGGTGCAAATCCAAAAGTAATTGCAGAAGATCTCATATATCGATTAATAGAGCATGATGGAATATCAAAAAAGGATATAGGCTATATCCTAGCCACAGGTTATGGTCGATTATCTGCGGATTTTGCTGATAAGACAATTACAGAAATTACATGTCATGCAAAAGGCGCCTTTGCTTTGAATCGAGATATTCGGACGGTTATTGATATCGGAGGACAGGATTCCAAAGTAATTAAAGTTGATGAATTCGGAAATGTAGTTGACTTTGAGATGAATGACAAATGTGCGGCAGGTAGCGGTAGATTTCTCGAAGTCATGGCAGGCGCACTAGAAATTGATTTGCACGAGATGGGTAAAATATCCTTAAAGAGCAACAATCCATCATCAATTTCAGCCATGTGCACTGTTTTTGCTGAATCTGAAGTGATCTCTCTCCTCGCGAAGGGCGAAAAGGTGGAGGACATTGTAGCAGGAATTCATGATTCGATTACTAAAAGAATCTTAGGCATGGTTCGAAGACTTAAACTAGAGAAAGCAGTTATTTTTTGCGGAGGCGTCGCAAAAAATGATGGAATGGTTTATTCTCTTAAAAAAGTATTAAAAACAGATCTTTTTGTTCCAGATAATCCTCAATTTGCTGGAGCATACGGTGCTGCAATTTTAGCAAGAGAGTTCTATAATAATGGTAAATCTTAGAATTTTGCAAATAAAAGTAATTTTATAATCTAACTCCAGTTATCCGAATATGACTTTCTGTAGAATTTTCTGATAGAGCGTATTTGGGGTTTGTATGCAGAGGAAAAAATGGGCCAAAGAAATCGCTGAGCGACTGATAAAAGAATACGGACAGAATAGAAAGGAATCTTTGGAACCTTTTGACGAACTAATCCGAACTATTCTATCTCAAAACACTTCTGATGTGAACTCAGAACGAAGTTATAAACAACTAGCAGAGAAATTTTCGACCGTTAAGGCATTGGCTACTGCTTCTCTTAATGAAATTGAAGAAGCAATCAAAATAGGTGGTTTATATCGTCAGAAGGCAAAACGAATTAAGAGTATTGCTCAATTGGTCTTAGAGAAATATATATCCCTCTCTTTTTTGAAAGATATGAATACTGATGAGGTTCGGAAATTTCTAAACAATATAGATGGGGTTGGGGCAAAAACAGCAGACTGTGTATTATTATTTTCTTTAAAGCGCCCGGTAATTCCAGTTGACACTCATGTTTGGAGAGTCTCAAAAAGATTAGGACTTGTTAAGGACAAGAAAAGCAAAAAAGTCACAAGAGAGATGGCAGGACGTGTTCTTGAGAAATTAATCGAATCAGATCTCCGATATGACTTTCATGTTGACTTAATTCTTCATGGGCGAAAGATTTGCAAAGCTCAAATCCCCTTGTGTAAAAAATGTATTTTGGAAGATTTGTGCGAAAAAAATGGAGTCAAAAACAAAGGATAAGCGCAAAAGTTGTCATAACAAGAAAGAAGGTAAAAGGGGGCGGCCCTTTTTTTTCAGCTATACTACCCATGCGTTTCAGTATAGCCTCATTCTTTACCTTCTGATAACAGTTTATTCACGAATTTGTCTAAGTTTGGTACGCCCACAAATGTCCTTTCTTCATTAATGACTGTAGCAGGGACACCGGACACGCCGTATTTTCTAGCGAGATCTTGATGTTCGTAGGCTTCGATTGTATCGGAGATGACTTTTCCTTCGGACTCTATGGATATCTGGTTTGCTAGTAGTACAGAAGCTGGACAGAATGGTCAATCCCCCACAAGTGAGGAATAATCTTCTTCACATGTTGTAGGTGTGACCACTGTCCGAACTACCACTGGTTTCTGGATCTCTATCAGTTTTTCTTTTAAATGTCCTAAATCTGTGGTTTGAGTTGAAACCATTACAAGTGTTTGAATAAATGCCGCAAATTCTCCTCCGGCGGGTATGCCTGTGTATCGTATTCCAGTCAATTCTCCTCCTGATTCTATACGAATAGTGGGAGGGTATTCAACTTCGTATTTTGCTGCTAACTCCTTTTGAGTGTCGAGCGAGATCTCTTCAACTGTAATTTTGTCAGTAAGTTCAGTGAGTGTCTTACAGATTTCAATGGTATCGGCACATGCTGGGCAGTGGATATCTGATGTGAAAACCTTTAGCGAAATAGGGTTTTCTAGTTTCTCTAATTCCCGTCTGAGTTGAGACCTTCCAGAAGGTGAGATCAACAAAATTCTCTCCTTTATGGATTTATAATACTCTCTGCAAGAAGACCCCCAACTTGTTGGGGGGATGAATTGAGTATTTTACGTTTTTCACTTTCACAGTAGTGTCCCCCAGCTTTAAATAGGTTTTTGCGTATAGTAACTCTCGTGATATGAATTTTCAGGGGAACACAGGGATACGTATGATGACACGGACGTACAAATATCGCTTGTATCCAACCACACAACAGGCAACTACGTTAACGCAATGGCTGACCACCTGTCGTTGGTTGTACAATACCTCGCTTGCTGAACGCCGAGATGCTTGGCATACTCACCAACACTCAGTCAGCTATTATGAGCAAGCCACCCAACTACAAGTCGTAAAAAAGACTAATCCGTTTTTGAAGGCGGTGCATTCTCAGGTGCTCCAAGATACACTTAGAAGACTGGATAAGACCTTCCAGAACTTTTTTAGGCGTCTTAAGAAGGGGGAAAAACCAGGTTACCCACGCTTTAAAGGGCAATACCGATATGATTCCTTCACTTACCCGCAAAGTGGGTTCTCACTGGAAAAGAACAACAAGAAACTCCGGCTCTCGAAAATTGGACGTATCACCATTACACTCCACCGTCCGATACCTACTGAAGGCGTGATCAAGACCTGTACCATTACACGCGATGTCGACCACTGGCATGCCTGTTTTGTAGTAGAACTGCCTGATCCCGCTCTTCACACTCAGAAAAGAGCCATAAAGAAGGCGATAGGGGTGGATGTCGGGCTTAAGAGTTTACTGACGTGTAATAACGGAGATACCATCGCTAACCCCCGTTGGTTAAGACACTCGGAGAAGAAAGTAGCCAAAGAACAGAGAAGAAAAGATAGAAAGGTTAAGGGCTCAAATAACCGTCACAAGCAGAACAGGAAGGTAGCACGGTTACACCGGAAGATACGTAACCAACGGAAGGACTTTCATCACAAGCTTAGTCGAACACTGGTCGATACTTATGACCTAATAGTGTATGAAAACTTAACGATTACCAACATGGTGAAGAACCATCATGTAGCCAAGTCGATTAGTGATGCGGGCTGGGGACAACTGATGTGTTTTACCGAGTACAAAGCGGAGGAAGCTGGTACTCTGGTAGAATATGTGAGTGCCTATAATACCACACAATTGTGTAGTAGGTGTGGGAGGATTGTGCCGAAAACACTGGCAACCCGCATCCACCGCTGTCCTTACTGTGGTCTTGATGTAGCACGAGATCATAACTCGGCCATCACGATTTTACACCGATCACGCAACTATGTAGCATCACGATCATCATCAGGGCAGGAACTGCCCGTAGAGCCTGTTTGACATGTCCCGTTGGGGAATGGATGATTCAGGAAGCCAGCCTACTTGTAGGGTGGTAGTTCACGTTAGTGACTTGAACATCATGCTGTCAAAGAGTGAACTAGCCTACAACACGTTAAATAATCTTCATATGGAGGATATATAGAATTGCAGCCAACTCTAATAGACTCTTAGCATGTTGAAATTAGACTAACTTACCTAAAACTAAGCAAGAAAGCAACAAAGCTTCAGCGTGAGGTAGTCCACCTAAAACTAATTAAAGTCTTATGAGTTAGTTATCAGGTATCTTGAATCAAGGTTCTTGAAGTTTTCTAGCAAAAAAGAAAATGGAATATTTTTAGGATAGTAGTTCACTTCTACCTAAACCGGAGATAACGAGAAAGTCCAAATTGTCCTAAAATTGGCTTTGAGACCATCTTTTGTCTATATCTTCTATTCTTTTAGTGTAATCTCATTTTCTACCTACCGTAATCAATTTATCGACGAATTTTCCAACGTTTGGAACGCCCACGAATTCTTTCTGTCCATTTATGATCGTTGCAGGTACTCCAGTCACTTCGTATTTCATAGGTATTTCCTGATTTTGATATCCCTCTACTATATCTGAAATAACTACGCCATCGGATTCAATTGATATTTGGTTTGCCATTAGAACTGATATTGGGCAGTGTGGACAACGTGATGTGACGATGGTTTTGACAACTATAGGTTTCTTAATCTCCTTTATTTTTGCCTTTAAATGGGCCAATTCCGTTTGTCCGGTTGAAATCATTACGAGTGTTCTAATAAATGGAGCGAATTCGCCACCAGCCGGAATACCAGTATAGCGTACCCCACATCCTTCAATAATAATTGTAGGCAACCATTTAACCTTGTATTTTGCTACTAACTCCTTCTGAGTGTCGAAAGATATCTCTTCATATGAGATTTTTCCATTTGAAAGTTCAGTGAGGATCTTACAGAGTTTAACAGTATCCGCAGCTGTGGGGCAGTTATTTTTTGATGTGAAAACTTTTAAAGAAATTGGTTTTTCGAGGTTATCAAATTCCTGTTTCACTATCTCTTTAACTGAATCAGACATCATCCATTTCTCTCTCCTGCAAATTTTTTTGGGTCTGAATTATTCTTATGGCATATTTATTTAGTTTATGTGGTGGATATGTGCATGTATATCGTAGAAATTGTTGTTCAAAGGAATTTTTAATTCTCTATTAAGATATTCTATTATAACATTGTATTATTATGTTTAAATTAAATTATCTTACAGCAGATTAAAACCTTAGAGAACATAAGAGGATGTGTCTAAGCTGAAAGATTATTACATTATTCTCTTTTTATGAGAATAAACGTTCATTCTTTTTCCACGCACAAAGCAAACAAGTGTGACGCCTGTTTTTTCAGCTAATATAATACCTGAATTTATTGGGCCTGAAATGGATGCAATTATAGGAATCCCCACTCTAGCAGCTTTAAGTACCATGTCGGCAGGTTGACGACCCGTGCTCGCAAGAACTAGCTTCGAAAAATCTAAACCGTTAAGTGCAGCAAATCCAATAACTTTGTCGATTGCATTATGTCTTCCAACATCTTCAAATATACATAACGCCTTTCCATTTGACGGATCAAATAAACCGGCTGCATGTGTTCCCCCTGTCTTTTTAAAAACCTTACATTGACTATTTAGATTTCTAATTATTTCTGTGATCTCATAAGGTGAAATTGAAGTTTTAGAAGAAACAAATATTTGCGTACGATCAAGAAGTTTTATATAATCATTTGTAGAAATGCACGCTGTTGTAGTTAACTTATGAATTGTAACTCTTCTGAAATCGCATTCTGACCTTGTCTCAATATTAATATTGTTTTCTGAGATTTCAACTCTGATAATTTCATCAGACGACTTTACAATGCCTTCTGAGAGGAGATACCCTATCCCCAACTCTTTCATACTATCTGGTGAAGCTAAAAGCGTTATACAATGTTTCTTATTAATGATGATGTTGAATGGGGTCTCTACAGCGACATCGTCCTCTATAATGTGACTTTCACTTAGGTGATCATTTTTGAGTTTGATACGTAAAGTCGTAACAGATGTTGTCATTTTCATTTCATTCACAACTTCAAGTTTTTAAAGCAAAATAACTTTCTTCTTTCAAAATTAACTCAAATACATAATTAGAGAGTGAAATTCTTGTTAAAATCATCGCTCCTCGCACAAGTGATTTCAATCATTTATTTGCCTCCACTAGTTTCACTTTGGTTATTCATTGTTTTTGCATTGTATTCACCAGCTGAAATCGGTAATCCGTCCCTATTCTTTGTTTTCGTGGGAATCACTTTTTTCACGATCCTGCCGCTTCTAACCTTGATTTTGCTGGCAAGAGATCATGGACCCACGTTTGCTGTTCCACGCGCTTCACGAAATTTGAGCTACGCCGTTGTCTTTCTCGAATATATTGTTGGAACGTTGATCTTCTATCTTGGCAATGTAATAATCCTTTTCATTATTGGTCTAATTTACATCGCGATAATTACTGCTTTGATGGTTATCAATCGCTTTTGGAAAATTAGTGTTCATGCTGCTGGAATTTCTGGTCCAGCTACATTCTGTTTATACATTTTTGGCCCGTTTACACTTTGGACGGTTCCGCTGCTACTGTTCGTTATTCTTGTTATATGGGCTCGTTATCAACTCAAAGCTCATACCGTTTATCAACTTGCTGGAGGCACATTATTAGCAAGCGTTATAACTCTTATCATAGCGTATCTATCATTTTAATATCTGAGAAGTGCAGTTTAGTTTGTATTAATTAAAAAAAGAGAAAGGGACGTCTCCTTCGTTGATTTTGACCAAAATACTACTCTATAGGATCTTTCATAAGAGAAAAAGTTACAATATTTCAAGACAGATTTTGTCTGTTTGCAGCCTTTCCAAAACTCTCCTCTACCTCATCCTCTTCAAATTTTAGTGCTTCATCCAATTCAAATTCTGTTTTTTCTGCTTTAAATTTCTCTAAATCCTTTGCTTCTTCTTTCGCGATTTCTTCCGCTATTTTTGCTGCAAGTCTATGTCTTCTTACAATCTCTCCTAATTTAGGATATTCATAAGTCATGTCAGCTTCTGATTTCAATTCTATATTCTGCTTTCGCACAAATCTCTTAACACTTTCTGAAAATCCACTTCTACTAATTAATATCAATTTCAAGTCATCAATCTCAATATTTTCATTTTTTAGAAGTCCTTTTAGTCGTTCTACTTGATAACACTGGTTAACTCCAACAACTCTCCCCCAGTCCTTTATGAGTAAAATTGCAGATGGATTATCCTTGGAGTCCTTCAGGAGTAAAACATCGCTTTTCTTATTTGTTGTACAAAGCTTTCTCTTAATTGATGGTATCTTGTAGGGTAGCCAATGGGAAATATCGAGGGGTACGAATCCTTTTTTTTTGTAGTATTTCACAGTTAGCCATCGGAGGTTAAATAGTGTTGATTGTGCCGTTTTTCTCACGCCTCCCGTATTTAGGTTGCATTTATTTATTCGATAGATCGGAATAGAATTGTATGATGGTGGATACTATCTTCGAATAGCACGGCGTAAGTATATTAGTGGGAAACACCACCATCTCATTATGCTTCGAAATGACATTGGAATTCATGCCTAATGCCATCAAACAAACTCATGTTCCAACATTAATCCCGACAAAACTAATTTATATTTGTTTTGCTATTTAAATCGGTAATTAGGTCTGTGCGAGCGCGAAAGCGCGCTTTTCGAAATTGAGCATTTATAAAGGTATTTAAAGGATATTCAAATCTTATACTTCACTATAAGGCAAATAAAACAATTTATGCAGACATACATCCTCGGCTATATGTAATTGAGTATATTCTTCATCGTCATAATGCCGTGGATGCATTCTTCCTTAGAACTAACATTTATGATGCTTTCGAAAACTGCTCAATTTTAGTTTGAATAAGTTTTTTAGATTGAGGCTCTTTTTTTTCCTTCAAATTCCACAGCTTTTTTAGAAAAAATAGAAAAATATCTCAAGACCATTGCCCTCATGTTCTGTGATGAAGTGATAGGAGAACGCATTCAATTAGGGTGTCTCTCCATTTATTTAACTTCGCAATGTCGAAGACTATTGCTTTTTTTTGACTTATAATTATATTGAGGGGAGTCTATTTGTGAACTACTCCACCTAGCGGATGGAGTTTCCTGCGAGTCCTCCCAACCCTTACGGGAAACTTTCGTTTTACGTTCGGCTGTGTGTCGCAATTCATCCTCATACAGGGATGGCCCGTCCACTTGGCATTCTGTGATAGCAACCCTTAAGGCTTCACAATCACCCTATAACGGTTCGTCAAATTCTATTGTCCTTTTACCGTTGTGGTTACCCACGTCGGTTAGAAACTGTACGAACCTAACTCACAGGGACTCCTCTTCAGCTATCTTATCGAGAGTCTTGTATCCCTGCGTTCCTCTCGATAGTCATCTGAACATCTTCGTGCAAAAAGCTATAAAAACCTTGCGGCTTTCATCTCCCAGCTGTCGCAAGTAGACTTCCCGCCAATAAAGTTAAAAGAGGTGACTGTGTATATTTGCTTAAAGTAAATTTGCACAATGTCGATTATTTCTACCAAAAATCTCTTCTCAGTAACTAGCAGGGAATCACCGACACTTTTCAGGTTGAGGCATATAAATGAGGCGAACTGGAATTGTAAATCTACCACTACATGGTGGTAAAGCTCCAAGATGGCTATTTAACAGAATGGTAAAGTTAGCTAAAGGGATTACTCTTTTCCTAATAGAGGAATTTGGAGGAACAGAGGAATTCATTAAAAGGATATCGGATCCTTACTGGTTTCAAGCCCTGTCATGCGTTTTAGGTTTCGATTGGCACAGTAGCGGGACAACAACTACAACATGTGGAGCATTAAAATCAGCAATTCTTCCCGAGAGTGGGATAGCTGTTACTGGAGGAAAAGGACGATTTTCAAAGCTTACGTTATCTGAAATTGAGATGATAGGTGATATCTTTTCCTTATCTACTCAGAAGATCGAGGAATTAAAATATGCAAGTAAACTAAGTGCAAAAGTGGATAATAACTGCATTCAGGATGAGTATCAGTTGTATCATCATTCTTTCTTTTTTACTGAAGAAGGTGATTGGGCTGTTGTTCAACAAGGGTTGAACAGTTCAAATCGTTATGCACGACGGTATCATTGGTCTTCTGGCATTATAGTTTCTTTTGTAAACGAACCTCATACCGGCATTGCATGTGATAAGGTAGAAAAACGCGTTTTGGATTTAACGGCAAAACAAAGTTCTGAGACACGACAGATAAGCCTTGATTTAATAAAAGACAACCCGAAACATTTACAGAAATATCTACACTCATCAGATCAACGACGAATTACCGATTATTCTAATGCGGTTGAAACTTACACCATGCCATCTCGTCACCCAATTCTACTACCGATTGATTTGAATAGAAAAGACTGGGAAGTCCTGCAAACGGCTTATAATATTCAACCTAAGAATTATGAAGAACTAGTTGCGATTAAAGGCATGGGTGCAAAGAAAATACGAGCACTTGCACTTATTTCAGATCTCATTTTCGGAACAAAAGCAAGTTGGAAAGATCCTGTCAAATACAGTTTTGCCCATGGAGGGAAGGATGGGTACCCTTTTCCTGTAGACAAAGAAGTATATGATAATTCAATTCAAATCTTGAAAGATGCCGTTGACAATCTTGCAAGTAATAAAGAGAAATATTCCGCGGTAAAAAGGCTTGAGTCTTTTTTGAGATGATTACTAAAACGTATCGAAAACACTACTTAAGATTTATACACTGAAACGGTTTTTTCTAAACCCAATCTCCTGAATGAATCTTGTTTGGGAGATAGAAATTAGTCATAAATTGAATATCTTCATGTGCAAGGGCTTGAATCTCAGCTTTCACACCAGTTGAAAGCATAAGCTCAATTTCTTCTACCCATCTTGGTCTTGCTTGTACAAATTCTTCTTTAATCATGTCTTCTCCACGTTTTTTGTCCCTAGGTGACATTGGGATACGAGCATTGTTTGGGATCCCATACTCATCGAGATCGCTTGGAAGAAGTCCCAACCATTTAATATCTGAAACCGCCATCTCATTAGTCTCAAAAGATAATGCTTTTGATCCAATCGTATAAACTCGTAGAATGTCTAAGCCATACGGATCAGCATCCATCAACCCAAGAACTGGTAAGTTGAGTTCTTTTCGTATTAGTTTAACAAACATTCTGGTTGCCATATCAGGTTGTCCCTTGCCTGTTATAATAATGCATGGCACATAGTCATAGAATCTGTCTTCAGCTAACCTCATAAACGCTGCTTCTTTCTCAACAACTAATATAAACTCCGCATCTGAATCCAAATTTGTTATTTGGTCGATCATGGGAGTAATTGCTTTTCCACCCACTCCCATTTTAGTGCAATCAATTAAATCTCCGCTTTCTTTGAAATTAATTCGACCAACTACTATACCCTTTGTTGACGCAACAACATTCAACGACGCCCTCGTCACACCTAGCATAACGGCTAAATCTTCTATTAGATTGTCGCTTATTGATTGATCACGGAAAATATTCACATCGCGATAAAAAACGTCCCTTTTGGTTGTATGTAGATTCTTATTTAATTGTTCGTCAATTAACTTCATTAGGCGTGCCATTTGAGCCACAGAAAGCACTGATGACAGGCTTCTATATGCGCGAATCATCTGTTGATTTCCAAGGAGAACCATTTTTGTGTTATCATCGTATCCGATATTTTCACTTGCTCGAGATGGTATTTTAAAGGCTGCATTCTTTGGATCTTGCACAGTTTGAACAACAAAATCAGCCGCAGTTTCAATCAAACGCCTACGTGTCAATTCTGCAGGTTTATTTTCTACGATTATGACACCGTAAGGAAAATCGGTTTCTGAGGGGAGATAAAGCTCTTTCTTTATCTGCTTAATATTTTTTAAATTTACTTTAAGTTTGATTTCTATTTCTGCATTCTTTGGAAATTTTAATTCTGCTGGAGTTTTTTTCTCATCTAAAACTTTCTTATTGAAAAGAAAAACAAAGCGGTTTTTTTTGGGAATACTAAACTCCTCGTACAGTTTCTCTTTGATTGTGGCAAGAGGACTTTTAGAGTCAATTTTTAGAGTCGTGGTTGTATCTTTTATATCCAATTTATTTTTAATAAGCAATGATATCATATTTGACATTTTGCTTTCACGATTCCTAAAAATTATCCTTTAAAACTATCATATATTTGTATTTGATCAGGTAACAAGAGGTTAACGGGAAGTTTTTCTCTTATTTTTGGTTTTCTTGGTAGTTGTTTTTTTACCAGTTGTTTTCTTGGTAGTTGTTTTTTTACCAGTTGTTTTCTTGGTAGTTGTTTTTTTAC
>JAHQJS010000006.1:517037-964535 GCA_019057385.1 Candidatus Borrarchaeum weybense
CAGTTGTTTTCTTGGTAGTTGTCGTTTCTTTATCTTTAGTTGATACGAAATTTTCGATTTTCTTTGTTGTCGTTTCTTTTGCTTTTCTTCCTTTTTTCTTTTTTAGGGCGAGTTCTTCATCTTTTATCATTTCATCTATCATATCGTTGATAATTGGCTGAACAACAGTCATTATTTCAAGTTTTTCATCAATTATGTGTTTAACAGTTTTTCTTATTTTTGTTATTGAAAATTCCTTCTTTATTGACTCCTTAGACACTTTTTCGAGTAGTAATCTGATATCTTCCTTTAGAATTGTCTCGATTTTTGCCTTTTCGTTGCTTTTTTCAAACTTAGTTTTGATTTTCTGTTCATATTCTACACTCTTTGATGAGACGTCATCTACTAGGGTATCTTTTACACTTGTATTGATATATTCTTTCTTAAGAGCAGATATTTTATTATAAACTGAATTTGGAAGTTTCTTTGCGATCGAATTTAAAATTTTCACATTTTTCTGCTTAACTTGAATTAAAGAGTCATCGACAATTTCTACAACACTTTTTGCACAATCTTTCTGAGATATTTCTGCTACTTGTATGATTAGTTCATTCTTTATACGTTCTTCAGATTTTGTTGCGCATTCATTCAATTTTTCAGTTTCTATTTTGCCTTTCTTACTCTTTTTAATAGGAGTGATAAACTCGCTTTTAATCAATCTTAATGAAGTAGATACAGCCTTTTGAATAGGCATATCAAACTTTTGAACAACTTCTTTTGTTAATTCTTCTTTTAACTTACCCAGTTTCAATTTATCTGTAGTTATTTCAGTATTAATCATGTTCCTTATCACTTGATTGATGATTGAGTTTTCGTCTATCGAATTTTGCAGTTCTTCGATAAAATCAGCTCTACTTTTTTCATTTATAATATTTTGAACATTTTCTTTGATTTGCACAATCAATGATTGTTCTAGATCCGCTACGATTTCTTTGCTGATGCCTCGCATGAATTTCTTTGTGAATTCTTTAGCAACCATTTTTGCAGCTTTTTCTTTTAAAGAACTAAGTATCTTATTTTGGAAGTGTTTTTTAACGAAATTGTTGATTTCAGCTCTAGCAGCATCTTTTAGCATTTTTGGAATGTCATTTTGCAGTTTTTCAGATATTGCAGTATCTTCAGATTTTATTTCCGCTTTGACACGATCCACTGAATTTTTAATGGTTTCATCCTTGAGGAGTGTCAATTTTTCTATGAATGCCTCTTTGACTTCCTTTAAAATCGGTCTTTCAGTTTCTTTAAGAACATGCGATTTGAGATCGTTAAAAGACTTTTCTACGAATTTTTTACTGTTTTTAATCAGATTTTGTTTGAACTTTTCATTAACTTTCTCTACATAGATTTTAGAGGCATGAGTAATCTCCTCTTTAATAATCTCTCTTAGTATCTTTGTTGAAATCTGCCCCTTTCTTTCAACGCTAAGGGATGCATTTAATTTCCTTTCTATGTTGTTTAAAGATATTCTTACACGTTCTAGTGAAATCTCTTTGGAATTTTGAAGAATATCAGGCTTAATTTCTGTAGCTATATTCGCAATTAGATTACCTTTGCCATTATTAATGATTGTTTGAATAGTGTAGTTTACTATCTTATCGAGAATGTCTTCTACGTTGATATCTTCATCTAAAGTTTCTGGCAACTTTAGAATGAGACGAATCTGTTGAAGATCGATGTTTTGTTTAAGAGTGGTAAGTCTCTTTGTTGATAGTTGTGTAATTTGAGCCAGATCTTTATTCGGACATAAAAGAAACTCCTTGAGATTGTTAATCTCTGCTTCCTTCAAAGGATCTATTAACTCAAGCGGTAATAGTAAATCAATTGGTGTTTCTGTAACTTCCTTAATGAGTTTTAAGTCTATTTGACCTTTTAACTGTTGTATTTCCTCGTCAGTTTTCTTCAAGAGCGATGTTAAACGTTGGTTTGGCCAATAAATAAGCATTTTAATAGTTTTTATTCCATCTTTTTCTAGAGCTTTCCGATAATCCTTAGTCAGGTGAGGAACGATATGTATTGGGAGTGCCAAAATGTTCTTTGTTTCTTCAAGGACATTCCAGTCAATTTTTTCTTTGATAATAGCTTCTTCTTCAAGTGGAATCAATTCTTCATACGTTAGAACACCTAATCTGTTTATTCTTTTGATAATTGATTTTATTTCTTTTCTAGAGGCTGCCATTGTGGAAAGAGGAATGGCATGTTCTCTGATTTCTCGTATTTCTAACGGGTTCAAGAAGTCTTTTATTTGATCTATTTCTTGAATTGAAAGTTGTGTCAACTCTTGAATTGATAGTCCTGGTGTTTGAAGAAATTGTTTAATTGTAGTAATTTCTGCTTCGTGAAGCGATTCAATGACTTCTGGGAATGAAAATCTAAGTGCAGGAATGTAAGATAACGGGCAATTAAGTTTTTCCTCTATTATTGAGAAATTTAAATTGAGTTTTATAGAACTGATTGATTCTTTGCTAAAACCTGAAATTTCAGCTAAATCTTCAGCAGGCCAATAAAGGAAAGCTAATATGGATCTGACTCCCCGTTGAACTAAAGATGCAATTGTTTCTGATGATTTTGAGTATAATTCGCCAATAAGTGAGACTGGAGAATTGAGCACAGCTTTAATATTTTGGAGAGTCTTCCATGTATCAGAAGGTAACTCATACATCTCTTGTGTAGCAATCACAACTTCCTCTAGGGTATCAATGTCTATTTCGCTGAGAATACGTCTAACAGAGGAATCTAGACGCGACAAAGAATCAATGGGAATGCCTTTTTTGATTCTTAGTTCCTTTTTAAACTGTATTATTCGTTCTGCATCTAAATTAGTCACTTGTGCTAGTTCCTCATTAGGCCAATAAAGAAATTGAAAGATCGTAGAAATTCCTCTCTGAACCAATTTTCTTATTGCATGAACAGGAACATTTTCCATAATCATTACTGGAGATTCCAGTATTTCTTTAACCCTACTTATTTTTTCCCAAGGAATGTGCGCCGTGAACTGTTCTTTAGTGAGAATGAAGCATTCATCAATTGTGAAAATTCCAGATTGTTCCAAGGCTTTTAGTTCCTTTTCATCAAATCCTATACTAAGAGGTATGGAAGTACCATACTTCATTTTTTCTTGCTGAATAGCTAAGGGATCTATCTGAATCTTTTTTCTCAACTGCACAATCTCGTTGTCATTTACATTTGTTATTTCTTGTAAACTGCTTAATGGAGAAAGAATGAAGTGAATTATTGTCGTAATCCCATTTTTCAGTAATTTCTCTACAATTTCAAGATGCTTTTTTAATGAAGGTAAAATTGTAATTGGAGCATTCAAAGTTTCTCTTATTTTGGAAATTAAATCAAGATCTGCACTATGATGTTCAAGCGTTTCATGTGGAGTGAAATATGCTTCTTCAATTGTATTAATACCCATTTTTTCGAGTTTCTTGAGGGTATTTGAATCTAGATCCAAAAAATTCAGGGGAGTTCCTTTTTGCTTATTTGAAAGAATTTCTTGCATATCTATTGAATCTTTTAGCGAATCTATTTCTTTTGAACTAATACCTAATTGTTCTAGTTCATTTTTTGGCCAAATTAAAAAGTCAATGACCGAATTTATTCCAAATTGAGAAAGTAGAATCTTAGTATGAGGAATCACCCCTGGAAGTGTACCGATATGGGCGTCTAGGACATCATATATAGGCTTAATTTCTTTCCTTTTCGGATCATTAAGTACTTTAAGTAGCCTTGTTTTTGAGAAATAGAGATCTTCAATTGAAAATATATTGTGTGATCTAAATTCCTGCATTATTTCTTCACTAAAAAGCGCATCTTCAGATATTAAACTTTCAAAAGGCGTCCCGATATTCTTTTTTATTCGTTTAATCTTTGTAATTGTAAGTCCGTTTATTTTAGATAATTTCTGTACATCTGTAATAAGGAAATCATAGATAGTTCTAATACCTTCTTCTTCAAGGGCATTCTTGACATGAGGTTCTATCCACATCATTTCTGAGAGCGACTTTGGATGGGTACTATTAAGTTCCTGTACTACCTTTTCTTTAATGTATTGAATAATATTTGGAATTAAATCTTTGTCTCTTGCGAGATGGGAGTTTGGGTAAAGTAAAAAGTCAAGCTGTGTTAAGATTTTCCGTTTTGTAAACTTCTTATTGATACTTGATGTATACCATTTAAATTGGCTAAGTTGTGGCATCCTTTCTTGAGAAATTTGAGCGATTAAATGTTTTTTAAAACTGTCAATGATTTTTAAAGCTATTCGATCGATACTTTCGAGTTCATGGGTTGAGAATATGAGAAATTCAGAAACTGTACTAATCCCCATCTCTCTAAGTGAGTTTTCTATATAGTTATCCATCCACTCAATTTCATGTATATCTATTTGATGGTCTTGGAAGATTTCCATTATCTTCTTTTTTTCGTTTTCAATCAAAATATGAATCAATTCAGTAACGAATGATAAATGTGAACTTGGTGTAATGATTAAATCAAGAATCGTGTGAATCTCCTGGCTTTTAAGCTTATTAAATAATTCTTGATCGATCCATGTGATCTCAGAAAGAGAAAATGAATAGTTCTTGTTTAGATTCTTAATGACATCCTGTTTTATGAAATTAATAAGTCTGATGTTTATTCCCGGAATTGAGGCAATAGTTTGATTTGGTGTCACTATAAAATCATAGATTGTCCTCATCCATTTCTTATTAAGATATACTTCAATTTCAGAGTCTACCCACTCTAACTGTGCGATACCAGGCGCATCTGGGCTTTGTGAGAATATCTTTAGGTTATCACGTTTTACTTGTTCAACGCGATGTGGTGTAAATTTTTCTATTATCGTCAGTTCTTCAGTGGGTGTAGCTAAGAATTCAAATGCTGATTTGATTCCTATTTTTGATAATTCTTTTTTAATACCGGGATCAAGCCAGTAACCAACATGCGATATGGGTGAAGAGACTGGATGTTTTCGTTCAATAATAAGTGGATACCCTGTCATTAACGCCTTTTCAATTTTCTTAGCTTCACTTGACAAATCAACAGGAAGAGTGGTCGGATCCTCTTGAGTGATTGCAAATAGATTTTGAAGAGTTATACTTGCCCATTTTTCAAATTGAGATGATCTTTTTCTCTCTCGGCGAGCACGCTCAATTCTTGAAAGAAAGATCCTTACTTGTCTTCCGAGGGCCTGAAGTGCCTTGGTGATTTCATCCCTAATTTCATCTACATCAGCAATATATTCTTTTGAAGTCTCAGGAAATGGAATCTTAGTAGAAACAAGCGATACTGCAATGGCCAGAGGATTGTTATCAATATTTATTTTGTACGTTTTCCACTCGACTTCTTTATGAACTACTTTGGAAATTACGTCATTCCCTGCACCAAAAAGTAATGGAATTCGATTTGCATATCGATAAATCGTCACACCACTCTTGAGATTGCCTCCGTAAGCAAGGGCAGCTTCAACAATAAAGGGATGTCCTGCATATGCTGATGCTGGCCGAGTAACTGCAGCAACGAATTCAGGATTGACTCTTTCCTTAAGTCCCTTTTCCAGATTTTCTGCTGTAAGTGGTGAGAGAGCTACCCCTTCAGGGCTTAAGAAAGTAAATTTTCTTTCAGTTTTTTCTTTTTCTTTTTTAATCTTTTTTTCATCAGGCTTTGACTGCAAAAATCCGTCATGAATTATCCTTCGGATCTCTTCACTTGTTAGGTCTCTTGGGTTTTTATTAGGATCGACATTAACTAGTGAAAGAAATTGTTCTGCCTTTTTTTTACTAACACGTTGGAAATGACGCATCAAAAATTCAATCATATTAGTTGTACCTGTAATATGCGTCGCTGCAATTTCACGTTTTAGTTGAGTTATATCACATCCCCATGGATGTATCTTTGTGAGTTTTGGATAGGGCGGCATTTCATCAATAACACATTCATAAACGATTGGCTCTTCCTGATCTGGAGTTTGAATTTCAAAGCCAGCATAGGGGGTAATAATTGCCAATTCATGAAAATATTCTAGAACCCATTTTTTAGCAAGACGCCAGGAGCCAGTAAACGTGACCGTTACTTCAGTTCCTGGTTCACTTAATGCTTCAGGATCTGTTACATCAAGCTTATTTCCTGTGCCTCCTACGATAATTGGTTCATTTTTAGCAAGGTCTATCAGGATCTTGAATTTTGAGGTAAATTTTTGAGAAAAATGCCTGCTTTTTACTCTTATGGGAAGATCAACGGTTGCCATGGCATTTAATAAAACCATCTTTACGCCTAGTCCAAACCTACCCCTTGCCTGTCTTGCACCATAATTAGACCCAGTCAAGACTCGACCAAATAAAGTGGGTATATCGTTAAAAGGCACGCCAATACCATTGTCTTTTACTGTAAGTTCTAAAAAGTCGAGATGACTCTCAAGGCCCCGAAGTTTGTCTACTTTCAGCAATTCTGCTACTTGATGGCTCTCAAGAATTTTTAAATTAACGTAAATATTGGGTCGTCTTTTAGCCCATGTTACTAGTTCCTCAGGGATTGCTTTTTCCTGTTTTTTTAATGTTTCGAGCTCTTTCTCAGCCCGTGCAACTGCTTTTTCAGCAGCATCCAGACCATTTTCAACGAGCTCACGGACTGAAGTAAAAACGCACTTCATGCTGTTGTCGAAACCGGCGATTGCTTTGTTATCATGGAAGAAATCTGCCGCACTTCTTATTTGAACTTCATCTAATAAGGCCATTGTATTTCCTCTTTAATTAACACGTTTAATCAATTTCTTCCTTATTATTATCAACTTTTTTCCTTTTTGCTCGTTCTCTTAAACGTTTGATTCGAAAAGCGAAATCTCTGAATTCTTTTTCTCCTTCAAGAATCTTATGCATGGTCGAAAACTCTTTTCCACGAGAAATCGAAAGAAGTACTTTAGCTATTTCTTTTTCTCCAATTTTTAAAAGAGCAATTTTCGCATTTTCAGCGATTTCTTTGGGTTCGTTAAGAGCATGTAAAAGAGGTATTATTGATTTAGGTGTCATTTCAGACAATAAGGTTATAAGAATACGTTTTAAATTCGTTGAATCCCCTTCAAATGCATTAATTAATGAAGGTATACTGTCTTCACCCATTTTATAGAGAATTTTCATCATATTTTCTTTTATTTCTTTGCTTTTCTCTTGCTCTAGAGAGGAGATAAGTGGCTGTATAGCATCATCACCTATATTATACAGAATGCGCATTGCATTTAGTTTGATGGTTTCATTTTTATTTCCAAGCGCTTTGATTAAAGGTCCACTTGCATTTGAATCAAAAGAAGTCAATATTTTCATGACATTTTCAATAAATTTTTTATCTGGATGGTCTAATGACTTGATCAAAGGTCTAATTGCAGGTGTGCCAATCTGCGATAAGATGTCCTTAATATGCTCAAATAGGGTCTCATCACTTTCTTCTAGTTGTTCTATAAGTGGTTTGATCGTGTCTTTGCCCAGTTTCACTAAGGTCATTTTGACATTTTTTGCGGAATCAGTATCTTCCACTTCTTTAAGCGTCTCAATAAGAGGAATGATTGTGGGATTACCAATTTTATCTAACGCATAAGATGACCAAAGTGCAATATTTTCGTCTGAATCCTTCACACCTTCAAGTAAAGCATCTATAGTATCCTGATCACATTTCTTTCCCAGTCCTATGACACTCATCCAACGAACATGTTTTTCGTAAGATGGATTTTTTATTCTATCCGCAAAGAAATTCAGGACTTTTTCGTTAATATGATTTCTTAAGCTCCATGCAGTTATCCAACGAATACGAGGGTTTATATCTTCTGCCATATTGAGTAGATATTGGGTTATTTTTGCATCTTCAAATTTACCTAGAAGTAAAATCAAATTTTCTCGCAGGTAGTTTAGTTCGGGAAATACATCATTAAGGAATAAAAAGAATTCTTCTTCTTCTTGAATATTAAAAATATCCATTAGTTTGTAAATTAATTGCTCATAAGTTAATTTACCCATTTCATATTGCTGACATGATTCCTCTAAAGTATCAAATAATTCAAACTCAGGGTACCTCTCCATAATCAGTTGCTTTTTTGAATCTGTAAGTGTAATTCTTGGCTTAGGCGGGTCTTGAAGTATTTTAATTAACTTTTCAATAATCACATCCTTATCTAAAAACATACCATCAAAATGATAAATGACGTCTTCCTCAGGTAAGTTAAGTACAGTTCCAATCTCTTTAAGTAGCCCCTCGCTTGAGATGCTTCCTGTTTTGTATTGTTTGAGAATATCTTCAATCGATGGAAATTGCTTGAACTCAGGGAAAATCTTTAAGATAATTTCTTTTTTTTCTTCGACTGAACGGAATTTATCTATTCTTAATCGAGACACAACGTCTCTCGCATCAGCTCGTATCTGCCATGAGGGCGAATCTAAAAGGCCAATAAGTGGATCTAAAACAATTGGCTCACCGATTTCTCCCAAAGCTTTGATAGCGCATCTTTGAACATCTATATCATCACTATAATGAAGAAATGGAAGTAATGTATTAATTGATTGACTTACAATCTGAGCATTAACTTTAGCGTCCGTTTTTATTTCTGATGGGGCTTCTAGATCATTTAAAAAGACTTGCGTATCCTTTGAAGAACTTATTTCTCCTAATAAGTTAATAGATTCTATAAGCTTATCGCTTTTCATTGAAGTCTTTTCACTCTTTTGCAGACTCTCGACCAATGGTTTAATGCCAATTTGACCCATTTGTCGAATGATGTTTTTTGCGAGAGTTGAAACATCCTTATCCTTATCTTTGACAACATTTAGTAAAAGGGGTGTACTGGCTTCACCTATATGAAGAAGGAGTTTCTCTACATTCCGCCTGATTATCGGATCAGGTTCTTTCAATCCTTTGATAAGTGTTTTAACACCAGTCTCTCCTATTTCTAGTATAATCTTCTCAATTTCTTCCGCGGTTACATTAGAAAGACTAGGTTCTTTCAGGACATTCATTAAAGGGCGTACTACCGGTTCTCCGATGTTGATTAAAATTTCTCTAACATCTTGCTTTGTTTTTTGTTTTGCTATTAGTAGGAGTTCTAATAAAGGATCTACTGCTGGTTTGCCAATTAGAGTCAAGATTTCTTTCGAAGTGTTTCTGATTTCCACACTAGGGTCATCTAATGCTTGTATTAGTGATGTGACCCCTGGTTTGCCAATTTGGGTCAAGATTTCTTTAGAAATATTCCTGATTTCTACATTTGGATCTTCTAATGCTCGTATTAATGAAGGAACTGAAGTCTTTCCTAATTGAATCAAAATGCTTTTTGAAGAATTCCTAATTTCTTCGCTTGGATCATCTAATGCATGTATAAGAGGAATAACTGAAGGTTTTCCTATTTCCAATAAAATATCTACAACATTAACATAGATTTGATCATGTGATGTGTTCAAGACTTGAATATAAGTATCAACTGCAAATTGCCCACGTCTTATGAGGAGTTTTTTAATCCGTGTCACAATTTTTTCATCTTTGTTTTTTAACTCATCAATGAGCCGTTCAATAGTTGAGATATCTTCTTCTAAGAGTTTCTGTTCAATATCATTAAATGACAAAGCCTTAGGAGATGATTGTTTTTTTTCCGACTTCATTTCATCATTTGACAATTTAAAATCACACAAATCTTTTTTTGTTTAATTTAATTAGAGTAACGCATTTTATATCCAATCTGCACTTTCAAGTTTTTGAGGTAGATATTGTTCAGTCATATATTCGAAACCTTTTGAGGCGAGAGCTTGAATTTCGGCTTTCACACCACTTTTCAACATTGTTTTCAGTTGTTCTGACCATTTTGGTTTATTTTGTAGCCAGGTTTCTTCCAAAAGTTCTTTTCCTTTTTTCTTGTCAGCGTCCGTTAGAGGAATATAAACCTCTTTCGGTATTTTGTAATTTTCCATATCCTCTGGACGTAAACCTAGCCAGTACATATTTTCTGTGACAAGCCAAGGGGTTTCATAACCCAATGCTTTACTCCCAAAGGTATAACTGCGTAAAATCTCAAGTCCGTAAGGATCTGCATCCATAATAGCAAATACAGGAATTCCTGTTTCATTTACGATCTTTCGAAGCATCATTCGTGTAGCAATGTCTGGTTGCCCAATGCCAGTTATGAGTATGCATGGATATCTCTCATAGATTTTTGCTTCTGAAAGACTCATAAAGGCCGCGTCTTTCTCTACGAGAAGCACAAATTCAGCATCAGTATCGATATTTTCTATTTGATCCTGAAATGGTGTGATAGCTTTTCCGCCTGTTCCCATTTTAGAACAATCGATAAGATCACCACTTTCAACAAAACTAATTCTACCAATAATTTTCCCTTTGGCAGATGCAACAATATTAGTAGCATTTCTAATAGTTCTCAAGGTGACTGCAAGATCTTCTATCGCACGATCGCTGACAGTTTGATCTTCGAAAAGATTTACATCGGTATAAAAGAGTTCACGTTTAGTAGAATGACGTCCTAAAGTGAGAAGTTCATGAATTCCATCAGCTACACGAATCAAAACAGCTAATTGCCTAACACTTGCTGGTGTTAGCGATCGAGTTACCATATTATGACCAAGAAAAATATGTCCTGTCTCTTCATCAACAATTGTATTCTGTGCACTTCTAATTGGGACTGATACACGAGGTTTTTCATCAAAGTCAAGTAAACTTAATAGATTTAATGCAATATCCTCGATACTCTGTTTTGTTTCTTCTAGTGAAAGTTCTTGGATTTTCAATGCATCTTTTGGTGCCTTTATCATTTCTTTTTCTACTTGTTTTAATTGCTTTATTCCTTCAATTAACTTCAAGTTTTCATCTGAATGGCTCATGAATACTCACTCTCGATTATTTTAATCAATTTTTGATTTATTTCAGATTCAGACATTGGTATTCCTTTTGTTATTCTTGCTAAGGATATTGCTAGTTGATTAGCATGATCGATTAGTTTTTCAAGTTCTTTTTCTTTCTTTTTTTCGGCCTCTTTACGTGATATGTATGTCTTAACGCCCCTGAAAGCCTTTTGCATGCTTAATTTGATTGTTTCGCGTAACTCATCATAATCTGCAATGAAATCTTTCGCAGCATCTTGATAGGGTATTCTTGTTGACACAACACTCACCATAACTGTGACCCCGTGCACATTTATGTCGATATAGCGTTTAATGTTAGCCTCTTCAAGTGCCTTATAGCAAACATCACTTCGCTCTTTGAAGAGAAGTGGAATTCGATTCGCAAATCTATAAAGTGCGACACCAACTGGAATTTTGCCTCCCCATGCTACGGAAGTAGTAATATGCACAGGATGTCCTTTAATAGAAATAATTTTACCCGTAACACTGTTAATGTATTCTGGCTCTAAAAGATAACTCGCTGCTTTTTCTAAACTTTCATGAGGCAAAATTGAAAGACAACTGCTATCTGGAGCTGGAAAATCTTCGTAAGAGGACATTGCTTGTGACAATTTAAAAATATGAACGTCATTTAATTCATTAAGAGGCATATTTGGATCTATTTCTACTTTGTAACGCAAGAATTTTTTTGCTGTCCCTTCTCCAATGCCTTGGAAATCAAGCATGAGAAACTCTGCTAAAGTAGGGTATCCCTCTTTTTGTTCGCTTTTAAAAACATATTTTTTTGGGTATCGTTTCACCATTTCTTTCAATTCTTCAATATCAATTCCATGTGGATGAGATTTCGTTTCTGTCGGGAGAGGGGGAATTTCATCCGTTACTCGTCTAAAGAGGTACTTCTCATCACCAATCACTAACCGAAAATTTACATAAGGTGTAACTAGAGCTAATTGCCTAAAATATTCCAAAATGCGTTGCTTCGCCCAAACCAAATTGCCACCGAAGTATAGTCGCATTCTTAAGCCATGCCAAGGTTTGTCTGGAATAATGCGTTGTGCTGAATAAATCGGAGAATTCGATTTAAGATCTATTCTGATACGAAAATAACTTTCTTCTGCCTCTTCTCTTGTAGCCGACCAGATTTCCGTATCCAAACCCGTTGTTCTTTGAGCATGTATCATCGCCATCTTAGCACCCATACCAAACCGTCCTCTTCCTTGTTTGATTCCGTATTTCGTGCCTGTAAAAACAGTGCCAAAGACTAAGCTAACGAATTCATGATGGATTCCAGGGCCATTATCTTCCACTTCGATAACATAGTTTTTTTCACTTGGATCAAAATCAGTCTCGAATTCCTCAATGCCGTCTAAGCCCGACCCAGATCCAATATCATCCAAGTTTGCTAGTATTTTTTTACGAATGAGTTCATGACTGACTGGTTGGATGACAATATTGATGTTTGGATATATTATTTCCTCTCCGCGTATCTGAAGCTTTTGAATATCTTCGTCACATGCATCTAGACTGTTTTCGACCAATTCTCTTACACTAGTAAAAGTGCTCTTTCCAGGATTGTCAAAACCTGCAATTTCGGAATTTTCTTTAAACCATTGGGCTGCCGATAGGGTTTCTACTTTATTCGAAGTCATAGCATTACCTACTTTAATTGACTATCTTGAAAGTAGTTATATGTGCTTTTAATCAAAAAAATGAGAACTATACTTCCTTAGAACTGTTATCATCCTCTATTTGAACCTTAAAAATCTTACTAATGAGATTTGCTCTCGCATTTAGAATGTTCTCATCCCATAGCCTATTAACAAAGAGCTTAAACACATGTTCCATCGCATATGCTACATGTCCTCTTCCAATAGTCCTTCTTTGAGTGAGAAACATAATACTAACCAGTTCTTGACACAAAGCATCAAGCATTTCCTTAAGGTATTGGTCAGAAACCTCTATAAGTGCCTTTTTAGCCTCTCCACTTGTGTAGAAACTTGTATTAGCTATATCTGCCATTTTTGCTCTCACATAATTCACAATTGGTGACATAAATACAAGGCGGCGAGTGAGTGCTTCCTCATCGAATACATCTTCGTCTAATTCTAAACTGAGTTCATCATCAAAATCAATGTCAAAGCTGGATTCCTCTGTTGATGCTTCACCATCCAGAGGTAACTCATCGCCTTCTTTCAATTCAGATTCATCAGGTATCTTTTCATCGGTGTGAAATTCTTCATTGTTATTTGAAATTCTATCCACCTCCACTGTTTCAGAAACATATTGGATATAAACACCAACATTTATCAAGTTTCCGCTCTGAAAACTAATTATATCTGGCTTGTAAACGAGTTTTTCAATTAAATCTCGTATATCATGCACGTATATATACTTAGAAAAATGAAGAGATGCTATGAGCACGATAGAGTTCGTATTTTCAATCTTAGACTATGGGCTTCCTCTGATGATTTTAGGGAAACCCCTTTCGAATCGTGATTCTATTCATCTTTTAAAGCATTTATTATTTCATAAAATAAAAATACACTTCTAAACGAACATATAATTCATTGAAATCGCCTCTGGAGATTCTTTCCTTGTAAGGTGGAGAGGAAAGAGGCGAAGAAACTAAGATAAAGTGAATAATAACCCTTTTCTATATTTTACCAACTTCACGTTTGTAATTGAAACACTTGGATTTTTTCCTTTAGGATTCTGCAACATAACCCGTTTTCCGTAGCAATGGACACCTTTCACTCTATATGTTCTATTTCTAAACTTGACAAGGTCATACGGTTGCAATTCGTATCGCTGTCTCCTAATAGACGGCTTAAAACCTTTTCTATTCTTCTGGAGCGAACGATTATTGCGCCTGACTTGAATCACCTCATAAGAACGACACCGTTCTTGATTCGTTCCTTCAGCAATAACAAACGCATCATTAATATGCGACTTTTCCAGCCCTAACTTGTTACGCTGACATTTGGTAACGTATCCGTAAGTATGTTCTGCCCCTAACTGCTCTACTATCCTCCAACGGATGATATTCAGACAGGCAGGTGCTTTAAGAGGTTGCTTTGCCTTGTGCTGGATGTGAGGATAGCCAAACTCCTCGGCGGTCTGATCTCCTTTCTTTTGATTGCATGTTCTATATGATAACGTCAAATTCGATACTCTGTCAGTTCCACCTCGGCTCTTAGGGACGATATGCTCGACTTCTAAGGGAACGGTTGTTTTACCACAATAGGCACACTTTCGCTCCCATTTGTCTAACAGATATTCTTTGACTTCGTAGCCCTGAAGTTCACCCTGCTGATATGCTATTCCTGTAATTTCTGGGTGCTGCATTTTCTGAGTGTCGAAATTGGCTACTTCTACTTTTTTATAGCTTATCGGAAGCAGCTTTGCAAGCCTTTCAACTAATCGAATATGTGAGTCATGTCTATGCTGAGTACTGGGGGTTAACCATCCTTCAGGGCGATTTCGATTATTAAAGCGAGATGGGCGATACCCTAATCTACCTCTACGCGCTCTACGATACATCCGTTTTTCGTCTAGCTTTTTAGAGACATCCTTGCGTAAGGTCAGCATCCCGCTGATGAGTTCTAACTTATCGGTCTTGGCACTAAACCCGAGTTTCGTATACCCGATGTCCACTCCTAGTTTAATCGGTTGCCTAGTTTCTCCGGTTGCATAGTTCAACTGAATGGTAAAAGGGCATCGCTGAAAAACTTTTGCCTTTCCTTCCTTTAATAATTTCTTTCCTTTATGTTGTGTGGTAGGCATGAGCGGTTGCCCTCTGATGTTTAACACATAGATAGGTACTCTCAAGTCCTATCTCCTCCTTTAACGTGTGTTAAAGTAGTTTGGTTCTCTTCGCCAAGGTTATCAGTCAGTACTATACGATGATCACTGAGAGTTTCCTCTCTGTTTAAACCACCATTTACAGAGCAAGGGACTAGAGAAGCATCCCTTGGTGTGTTCTTGAACTCTCCTGATAACATAGATACCGCCATAAATTATATGGCCTCTCTTAGGCTAATCAACTAATTACTCTTGCTCCTCACGGAACAAGCCCCATCCTTTTAGGGTGGGGTAATTGACTTTAACGCAATACCTTGTCCTTCTGTTATACTGAAATCTGTATATCGCATAGAATGCTCTTTGTCTCTCATCTTTTTTATTAAAAGTCTGCGTTTTAGCCCTTCATCTGTTTTTATCAATCCCAATTCGATCACACCATCTACTAGAAATTGTTCCAATTGTGGATGGTCATTAGTTGTTTCTACCTCCGTGAAAATGACAGTTACTCCTTGATTTTTCAAGAATTCGCTCATCCTGATTAAAGCTGTCCTTTGTTTGATTGTTTGTCTTTCTACCCCTTCTTTACTCTTGCTTGAAACAGTGCGTGTTGGAATTAACAGTGATGTAATGCTATCGACAACAACTCTACTTGTACCACTTTTTTTTATCATTGGAGCGATTTTAAGTAACAGATAATCAACATCTGGTCTTGTTGTGTTGATTTCTTTGCTTTTTATACCGATTCGCGGATAAAAACCATCTATTAGTGTAAATAATCCTACATCTTCCAGATCCTGTAAATCCCATCCCATTTGTTCTGAGCGTCTTCGCAATGCATTTGGCTTTTCATCAAAAGTGACATATATTCCATGTCTCCCTGCATTGCATCCTTTAAGAATCCATTGAAGTGAAAAACAAGTCTTGCCAGATCCCTCTGGACCAGTTAAAAGTATACTGTAACCACTTGGAATTAATTCAGTTATATCCATCGCCATTAGTGATTCACTCCTCAATTTTCTCAATCAATCTTGTTAGACAATTCTTTCCTTTGTGTCAATTCTAACTTGATAATTATCAGAGACGACAATCGGATATTCCCTTGCACGTTGCTCTCTTAAAATCCGTGTTCCTAGTTTCGGAATTTGAATAAAATTGGCAACTCTCTCTCCAGATTGTTTTTGACGGAGACTAAAAACTACATCTGCAAAATGGGCAATTGTGTTTTCAATATGTTCTTCTTGAAGTCCTCTTGTCATAATCCAGAAGTGAATACCGTCTATCTTTGTAATCCGGTGGGTAAATTCCTTTATGAATATCGAATATAAGTCATCTATATCAACACCCCATTCAGGAATTTGGTGAAGGAACGTGCTCAAAGAATCAATTACTGATACTATTCGTCTACTTCCTACTACCTTTTCGTTAAAACAATCATCCATATATTCAGAAAGTAAAACTGATAATGGGTTCATTTCTAGTATGTCTGGAATGGGCTCCTCTTTGTACATATCAATAATTTTCCATCTGTCCTCAGGAAGATTTGAAATATCCATTCTGATTTCCTTAAATATGCTCTTAAGTTCTTCAGCTGTATAATCATATAATACATATTTAACTGCCGTATTTACTGATTGATCTCCTGAAAGGTGATACACAATACTCTGTACAAGTAGTCTATGAATATAACCAACATCTCCCACAACGAGCACTAAAGAACGATTAGGGATACCACCTTCGCCTATTACCACATCTAAAGTTCGAATTCCAGTAGATAATACCGTGTTTCCTTCCATTTTGTTGCCTCCTGAAAAATTAAAGTCATCATTGTATTGAATATGATGTAATAAGGTATGTTACTCATCGTTTTGGATCTTATTAAATATATCTCAGTTTGTTCTTCTTAAAAATAATGAGCGATAGAGTCACGGCGCTAAATCTAAGGTGCTTTAAAAAGAGTACTTAGAGCTCTAAACGTATACAATAATAGTACGCTCACAAAATTTGCTCTAAAACTTATCAAGAAATCACCAATGCTTTAGCACGAGGTAGCCCACTCTAAAACTTGGAAAAAGAAAGAAAAGAAAGAAAAGAAAGAAAAAAAGGGTGAAAATGTAGGATCTGCTTAGTAGGATCCAGGTGTGGACAAAGATTTCATGCCAGTATACTCTGGATGACTGATGTCTGGGAATGCTTCACCCATTGCATTGACAGCTTTCATAGCATCGCGTATTGCTGTCCATGGGTAGAAGTGCCCCTCAGCATCTGGCTCTGGGTATGCTCTGTTCATGGTTGATAAGAGCACGTCTTTTGCACTAGCATGGGCTGCTGCTTCTATGTCATTCTCGGTTATGCCTTTCAAACCTATATCTGCCCAGGTTGATGGTAGACCAACAGTCTTGCAGAATCTCATCACGCTGCGAATAAACTCGGAGTCTCTGTCTTCGAGTACCATTTCACACTGCGTACCGAAAGCTACAAGCTCACCATGCATCGGGGGTCTCTTGAGACCGGCATAATCGATGTCTTTCATTTTGGCTTCTAATGCAGTCATACCGTTGTGGATACCATGTGCTGCTGAAAGTCCTCCAGATTCGAATCCGAGACCGCTAAGCAGGATGTTTGCTTCAACTACCTTTTCCATCGCTGGGGTTGTTGCATTTGCTTCAACCGCTATTCTAGCTTGTACACCATATCTCAATAATGTGTCGAAGCAGAGTCTGGCAATAGCTAGAGCGGTCATTGGCGGACTGCCGCCTGGCATGTTCACACCATTGGTTCGGTAGCACATATCTGCCTCAAACCAGGTGGCTAGAGCGTCACCCATACCGCTTACTAAAAAGCGCGCAGGAGCCGAAGCTATGATGTTTGTGTCTACTGCAACCATTGTTGGGTTGGTCGGATACACAAGGAAAGTCTGGTATACATGTTCCCAGCTATACATAACCGTAAGTGCGCTGCAGGGCGCGTCGGTAGCCGCAATAGTAGGCACAACGATCTTTGGTACATCTGCACCAAATTTAGACAGTTTTCCTTGTAACGAGTATCGTTCTAGCTTGTCTTTGGGGAAACTCGACATTCGGTTTGCAGGAACTACACCGATGTCAATAGCAGTGCCAGTTGCCGCTGCTTTACCAGCATCAATTCCTTTACCGCCACCAATTGAGATGATGGCGTCACACTCTTTTGATACACATACTTCGGCAATTCGTGCGACTTCGTCATAGGTACATTCACGTTTAAATTCTGTTGACTCAGTTTCGATACCTTTTTCAGTACAGCCTGCATCAATAAGTGGCTTTGAAACGCTTAAACTCGTTGGTCCTCCCATAAGGAGCGGTCTTTTGATCCCAAGTACTTCAAGTTGTCCAGCTAGCAAACCCAATGCTCCAGGTCCTTGTACATATCGGCTTGGAGCAATTAAGATTCGTAGAGGTCCAGCGTCTTGTAATCCAGTCATTTCATATTACCTCATATATTTTTAGATATTTTTTTTGTAGAAATAGATACCTTTTAAGGTATGTGAATCACAATATTACACATAGGTTATATATAAATATTAATAACTGAGTCTAATAAGCTCTGAAAGACCCGATATTAAAACGCGCCGTTTGTAATGCGACTAAAGGTTAATTTCCTTTTGCTTATTCTCTATATGTTAAATTATATTTTGTATCAGCCTTTTCAAATGTGTGCTACGCTATGATATGTGCATCAATTGAAGTTGTGATGTATCTTAAGAGCCAGTGTTCTGAATAAATACTACAAATAAATTTAGTATTCTACTCTTTGTAGTCTCAAAAGTTAGTTATCCTCAATTCTAACCATAGAAAAATAGAATTAAAAACGATAATAATTATTACTCTCGATTAATTCATATTTAGAAACCTAAAATAATGCAATTGTTATTTTTTAAGAATATGTTCCGAAAATACAACTTAAGGCTAAACATAAGGCGAAAAAAACAAAAAATATTGAAAAAATTGAATAATAAAGAAATAAAATCAATCATAGGAGTTCAAAATGGATAGAGTCGCATGTATTTGGCATATCAAGTTTTAAAAACGAGTTATTGATAAACTGCCTCAAGAATATGATCTATCAACCTTGCCGCAATTTTCGGGCTGAATAACCTGTGAATTGAGGTAACAACCTCATCTATACGACGTTTTTTGTTGATGATAAGTTCCTGAAATGTTTTTCCATATTTTTCCAAAACATACTGCCAAACGATGTCATCCAATTCTTTATAAAACACTTTAAAGACGCTTAAATCACCTGTATATTCTTCAATATCGGTTCTATGAGCCTCCATGAATTTGTTTTTAATTTTACGAAGTATAAATTCAATTTTTTTGGAATCTTCTTCGCGATCTACGCAGACAGCGAAAATTATTGGATCTTGTGTGCTGGTATCTAAAGCGTAAACGAATTTCATATTCTTCATAATAAGGCTTTCAACGCTTTCCGCACCTATTTCCTCTGCAAAGCTAGATATCGCCGATAAAAAACCAGTAATTAGAGACTCATCTACTTCAATGCTTCCATAGTAACTATGGAGAAGGCTTTCTCCAGTTTTTTTCAGAATGTAGACATTATGAATCAACTGTGATGCGCTTCCTCTCACACCTCACTAGTACGATAATATGAACTCTATGTATTCTATTAACTCTATAATATATCTAATGGGTGCTGTTCTAGGTGGGACATCAGAGATCAACAAGAGAAACAAATACTTGAAAAACTAACCTTGTGAGTTTTTTAAACAGAAAACAGAATTAAGGGGTCTGTTATTGTTGCTATTGTACGATCTTCTCAAGAATTTGATCTATTAGTTTTTGCGCAATTTTCGGGGAGAAAAGATGATAGATCAATGAAATAACTTCGTCAATAGTTTGTTCTTTATTCGTAACAAGTTTATGAAAGGCTTTTAAGTATTTGTTTACGACGTATTCCCATACAATTACGTCTAGGTCATTGTAAAATGGAGCAAATGCCTTTATATCTCCAGTCCAATCTTCGAGGTCAGACTTATGTTTTCCAACAAAAATTTCTTTGATTTCGATTAGTATTTCCTTAATTTTCTGCTCGTCTTCTTCACGATCCACACTCACTGCAAATATTAGAGGATCGTCTGGCAAGCTTGTGTCCATTGCATAGACAAACTTCATATTCTTCATCACAAGGCTTTCAACGCTTTCCGCACCTATCTCCTCTGCAAAAGACGATATTGCAGATAAAAAACCAGTAATAAGGGTCTCATCTACTTCGATAGATCCATAATACCCATGAATCAGGCTTTCCCCTGTCTTTTTTAGTATATAGACGTTATGAATCATCTGTGAGTCGCTTCCTCAGACCCCTCAAATTTATACTTTATAGTATTTTACACATATAACTCTTTAGTTAATACTGTGTTCGGTCATATTTATAATTTCTCTGTGAGAACTTCCCCCAACGTGTTGGGGGGATAAATTGCGTGTTTTGCTTGTTTCACTTTCATCGTAGTGTCCCCTAACTTTAAATAGGTTTTTGGGATAGTAACCCTAGTGACATGAATCTCAGGGGAACATAGGGATAAGTGTGATGAAACGGACTTACCTATTTCGCTTGTATCCAACCATACAACAGACTACTACATTAATTCAATGGCTCACTACCTGTCGCATGTTATATAATAAGGGTTTGGCAGAGCGAAGAAATCAATGGGAAACTCATCAATACTCAGTTAACTATTGTGAGCAAGCCACTCAACTAACGGCTGCGAAACAGACTAACCATTTTTTGAAAGCGATTCACTCGCAAGTACTTCAAGACGTGCTGAGAAGACTGGATAAGACCTTCAAGAACTTCTTCAGGCGTATTAAGAAGGGTGAAAAAGTAGGATACCCACGCTTCAAAGGGAAAAACAGGTATGACTCCTTTACCTACCCTCAAAGCGGTTTTGTTCTTGAAAAGAAGAAACTTCGTCTCTCGAAAATCGGGGCTATTAACATCAAACTACACCGCTCGATACCAGCTGAAGGCGTGATCAAGACTTGTACCATTAAGCGAGATGTAGACCACTGGTATGCTTGTTTTTCGGTAGCACTTCCCGATCCCGAGTCGCAGAGGGAAATCCAGACAGCGATAGGGGTGGATGTCGGGTTGAAGAGTTTACTGACATTAAATAATGGGGGCACCATAGCAAACCCCCGCTGGTTCAGAAACTCAGAGAAAAAATTAGCGAACGCACAACGAAGGAAAGATAGGAAAGTTATAGGTTCAAATAACCGTCACAAGCAGAACAAAAAGGTAGCACAACTACACAGGAAGATACGCCATCAGCGAAAGGATTTTCATCACAAGCTCAGTAGGAAACTGGTCGATAGCTATGACCTGATCGTGTATGAAAACTTACAGATTACAAACATGGTAAAGAGCCATCATGTGGCCAAGTCGATTAGTGACGCCGGCTGGGGACAACTCATGTGTTTTACGGAGTACAAAGCGGAGGAAGCTGGTACTCTAGTAGAATATGTGAGTGCCTATAATACCACACAACTGTGCAGTAGTTGTGGGAAAGTTGTTCCGAAAACACTAGCAACACGTATCCACAGCTGTCCTTACTGCGGTCTTGATATAGCGAGAGACCATAACTCTGCAATCACAATTTTACACCGATCCCGCTATTATGGAGAATCACAATCACAATTATCATCATCATCAGGGCAGGGACTGCCCGTAGAGCCTGTTTGACATATCCCGTTGGGGAATGAATGATTCAGGAAGCCAGCCTACTTGTAGGATGGTAGTTCACTAAGTTACTTATTTTCGCACGCTAATCTTCTATGGCATTATAAGATACTGATTTATTCTTTAACTTCTGTTTTAAAGACGTTTGAAGCATATGTAATCTAAATAGTCAATTAACTTCTTTCATATTAGATTCGTCGGCATGTCATATAATTGGAATGTTTAAAAATATCTTTTAAGCACGAAGCTAATATTTTCTTTGAAGAATTGTTTAAGTTGTTGTCTTGTTCTCAGCCCATGGGGAAACTCCTCAGTTAATGTGTCAACCAAATCGTCTTGTAACTTCTCTTTGATTTCTTCTGCTGATTGCATCCCTTTTTTTTCTTTCTTGGATGGTTTTTTCGTTAGTTCTTTCTTTAGTTCTCTATTTTCTTTTTCTACATCTCTCAGTTTTTTATTTTCGCTTTCAAGTTTCGCAATACGCTTTTTTAAATCCCCATTTTCGTCGCTAACTGTGGCTGATGCTTCAGAAGATCCTCTTCCCCAAACAACAGCTATACGGCTGACGGTTTTTGATCCAAATTTATCAGGATTGTCTTTAAGCAATTTTCCAATTATTTTCTTAAGTTCTGGACGTGATTTCGTTTTTGTCAGTTTTAGCAATTCGGTATACGAGAAGGGTTCACCAGGATGCTCTTGTAAGATTTTTATAAGCAGTTCTTCCACATTTTCACCTTCTAATCTAATTCAATTTTGTCACTAAGTATTTGTGCTGTACTTTAGAATCTAGTTGTTTTATTTTTTTCTAGATTACACGAATCATGGAAATAATTTCATGGTCCAAATATCTAAGTAGAGTCTTTGTGGATATGAATGAAGGAAAAAGAGTTGAGTATTGAAACAGAATCTAATTTCATTTGAGTTCGGATACCCAAGAGATGAAATTTTTCAGTCCTGTATGAAGATCTACCTTTGGAGACCAATTCAATATCGTTTTTGCCTTTGTAACGTTAGGACATCGTCTTTTTGGGTCACCTTCCGGTAATTTGCTAAATACGAACTCTGAGTCTGAGTTTGTTTGTTCCTTGACTATTTTGGCTAGCTGGAGGACTGTCATTTCCTTATCATTTCCAATGTTGAAAATTTCCCCAGAAGCACTATCTAAGATTGCAGCACGAAGAATACCTTCAACAGTATCTGTGGCATAACTAAAACTTCTCGTCTGAGCGCCGTCGCCGAAAACAGTAATCGGGTCGCCAATTAAGGCTTGGTTAACAAATCGAGGAACAACACGCCCATATACTCCATCCGCACGTATTCTTGGACCGTATGTATTGAAAATACGTACGATTCGCGTATTAATTCCATATTGACGTAGATACGCTGCCATAAAAGCCTCACCAGAACGTTTTCCTTCTTCATAACAACTTCTTATTCCGGTGCTAATGACGCTTCCTGCGTAAGTCTCTGGTGTCGGCACAAACTGCGGGTCAGGATCTCCATACGTCTCCGAAGTCGAAGTAAACAGAATTTTTGCGTTAGACCGCTTAGCTAACTCAAGGGTGTTCATTGTCCCTATCGTATTTGTGCTTAAGATGGCAATAGGATATTTCTCAAATTCCATAGGTGCAGCGCGACTAGCAAGGTGAAGAATTACGTCAAATTGATCCTCAATTTCTAAAACAGATGCATCTACAATATCTTGTCTCATAAATGTGAATTGGTCTTCTTTTTGGTCAATTAAATCTTGAATATTTTCAAGTCTTCCACTTGAGAGATTATCAACACAAAATACTGTTGCACCCATTTCAATTAGAACATCACAAATGTAACTGCCAAGAAAGCCTGCGCCTCCTGATATAAGAACGCGAAGTCCTTTATAATCAATAGATGAATCTTTTAGCGAATTAATTATTGTTTTCACGTCTTTCTCTATCTGCACATTGTTCACCTATAGCTAATTATGATTAGATTGAAACCCCTGTTGATTAAATATAGAGATATCGATACCTGTAAAACTGAGTCTTATGAATTTTGCTGTTTCATAATCTCACCAAATAAATAACAGCATTATTCCAACACAATCTTCATTTTTTTTCTTTTTCATTTTTTATACGATTTAAAGTTATCAATCTGTCTTCCAAAGTTTCTCAAGTTCTTCAATGGCTTTCGCAGCTTGTGTTGTAGCCTTTGAAATTGCTGTTGAAATGAATTCTACTGCCTCTTCCGCTTTACCCACCACAAACGCTTTTTCAGCACTACTAATTAATTCTGTGATAGCCATGATATAGTCTGTCTTATTCACGTTTGATAAGAGTGTGATTTCACTTATTAACGCCTCTAAAAACCAGTTTATTACCTCTTTACCATCAATATTTTTAATTGGAAGACTTTTATACCTTAAAAGAACATTGGATGCAATAATAAGCAGAGATTTGATTCTATCACCGATGCTATAGTCAATTATGTTCTCTTTGATTCTGACCATGATTTTTCAACTCTTGATTCAATACTTATGTAGATGAGATAGTTGTCGGTTATCTTTATATTTCCACTTATGTACAAGAAATAACGAATTCTAGTAGATGGTGATAAACCTCAATGACTAAAGAAGCAGGTGAGATAATCAAAGATATTAAGAAACGCTACGATGAGGATAAAGACGATTGGAGCATACTTGGTGGCAAAGACTCAAAAGGACATTATGATACGTTTATAGCACAACCTCCCCGCCTTTGGCAGATAAAATCCGAACCTATCAACCCCTTTCAGGCTATTGGTCTAGGTGTCGGCCCTACACGTAATATTGATGAGGAGATTCAACGCGCTGTAATGAAACTAGGCAAACCTATTAATTTTCATGCACTTTTCCCGCAACCTAAGGATGACAGCGCTATTTTCGTGAGAGGTATTGAAAGGTTTTCAACTACTGCGACAAATCGGTTGAAGAAAGAGTATGATAATAAACAAAACAAAGTGGACTCTAAATTAACTAAAGAACTTGAAGAACTGGTTAATAAGAAATACCCTTCCCGTAAGACAATGTATCTTTGAGATACACAGATTTTAAGGTTATTTACTTACAAGTAGCTAAGCAAGAAAGCACCACAGCTTCAGCGTGGTGATGAATTGCGTTAGGTTAATATAGTTTGTTATCAATAGAGGTTTTAGTACCTACGGGGCGTAGGTATGTTAAGCCTGTGGAGATAAGACCTCCGTAACCCGTCAAGGGGATCGAGTCTGTCGTAGAAGCAGAAAGCCTCGAGGCTTTAGCACGAGGTAACTCACTGTAATTTCAGTTCATTATCAAAAGCAACAAAAACATCCTTTTGAAGTTCAATTAAATCTATGCTTTCAAGGAGTCTTTTTGCCAAACTTTTGAACTCTTTAACTTTTTCATCCACTTCAGGTGATTCTTGCTGATTTGCAAGTTCCAGTAGCGTAGTGATACCTAGTTTTTGAAAACGATTATTATATCTTCCTGCCTCAATGAGTCTGAAATCAACTAGTTGTTCTAAAGGTAACGCAACAGGTATTTTAATATCTAGAAGTTTGCTCGCAGCAACATATGCATGTTTATCCAAGTTATGCCATTCGTCAACTAAAATAGCATAATCACCATTAATTTTTATTGTAGCGAATTTATTGCGTGCAGCAGGCAGTATAGTCATCTTAAAATGTGAGCACTCACAAGCATAGCGCAAATATAATGTTCCTTTATAATGTTCCTTTGCAACCCATACGAGGTACCCTAAACTGGTTTCGCTTTCAATAAGAGCTCTAGAAAGATTTTCTGAGTATTTTGTAACGCTTATCATCCTCCGGGTTGCAATATCTTTCCATCGTTTATAGTCAATATAAACTTTAGAATACGGTATCATAACCCAGTTTTTTCTGGGAATTTTCCCATCCAACTACGATCCACACGCCCTGCAATTCAGTTTTACCAGTTCATTCCTTTTCATTAAGGCGCCATTTTGAAAAAATCATAAATTCAAAATTTTTCTATAACTGTTGGTTATATATATAACTTATAAACGGACTTTATATACCATTACTCCAGCGATCCATACTAAGTTTTTTCTACGGAAACTTAAAATCATGGTGGGGATTCTTAGCAAAAAATCAACAGTTTGTAGACATTTAGTTAAAAGTGGGTGGTTCTTATTACAAAACCAATAATTGAAGTCCAAAATGTAGTTGCTTCTGGCGAATTCGATCAAAAAATTGACCTTCTACATATAGCAGCATCATTAGACAGAGCGGAGTACAATCCTGAGAGCTTCCCAGGCTTAGTCCTGCGAGTTTCAGACCCCAAGGCGGTCTTTCTGCTTTTTAGCACAGGCAAACTCGTCTGCACATTTAGGAGCCATCAGTTCTTAAAGCAGAATGGAGGTAAAAGTAAGGAAGACGTCTATGCGGCAATAGAAACGCTTGTAAAACAACTGAGAAGTATTGATATTAATGTAAATAGCCCTCCGAAGGTAAAAATCCAGAATATGGTCGCATCTGTTACCCTTGATTTCAGCATAAATTTAGAAACGATAGCACTGACTCTGGAGAACAGTCTATACCTTAAGAGACATTATTCTTCCTCTTAGGGAGGCAGATGAGCCAGAGCAGTTTCCAGGACTCATTTACAGGATGGCAGTGCCAAAGGTTGTTATCCTCATTTTTGGATCTGGAAAACTCGTCTGTACATTTAGTAGGTGTATTGCTCCTAAAGCAGAATGGAGCTAAAAGTGAGGAACAAATACACGAAGCCGTGGATATTCTTGTAAAAGAATTAAAGGAAATCGGAGCAACAGAAGAACCTAAATAGGAATTATTTAACACATTATTTCTTTTTTTTTATTTTCATTGCCTTACATTTTCATATACGCAAAATGGATAGATTAACTCCCCTTATTTCTTGTTTGAATTCAAAACCCTGTATTTTTGCATTTTTTTAGAGTTTTATTAAGTGCGTTCAATTTTGTTTCCACAGTTAGGGCACCACAAAGAATCGAGAGGGATTTTTATACCGCAATGTGGACAGAACATAGAACTCATTGGCTCTTCTAGAGGAATCTTTATTGGCATTTGTGTGTCTTGATTTTCCATCAGTTCATTTATTTGAAATTCTATAAACATTTGCTCCTCTTTGTATTGTTCGTACAATTTTGAAAATTCTTCAGCGCCAATAGTTCCTTGATCAAATTTCGATTCCAATTTCTTCAAAATGTCTTCGATAACTTGTTTTCTTTTAATTAGACCGTCAACAGATTCAACTTCTTCTTCTTCTTGTACTTTTTCTATGAAGTCTACTGATGTTGTATCTCTTATAAAACAAAATTCTGCAGGTTGCAAACGTGATATCGCTAATGGGATCTTGCTTTTTTCAAGCTGAACAACAATCATGTCTCCAGGCGACACAGGTATCCCCATCAATTTTCGCTTCAGGATTTGCTTAAAATCATCTGACCGCAGTGGAAGTGCTGTTAAACGGAATGATATACTCTGGGCAGGTATTGGGCGCACTCGCCTTACTGAAACATACTCTCCTACGGAAACTCCACAATTCTTTCGAATAAATCTGTCCATACGAATTAAATCTTTAGCTGTTTCTGATAAGAATAAGGGTCGTACAATTGCGGCAGTTACCTTCCTTCCGTATAGCCCTACAATACCTCCTGAACTTTTAATTCCTAAGATCTTTAAGATATCATCATTGATCCGGACCTTAAACTTTCCAACATCTTGTGGATAAGCCTCTTTAACTTTGAGCTCAACAGATCTTGCATTTTTTTTATTTCCCATTTGATCTACGCTCATTTTTTTAATTCAAATCTCTAGAATCAGTGAATTGAGCAACGAATTTCTTTACAATGCTTTTGAATTGTTTATTTTCTCGTTCTGCCAAGAGCTTTAACTTAATTACTGGGCTATGTTTTTTTATTTTAGCATATAAAAAATGGAACTAGGGTTTATATTGGTTAAGAATCTTAAAGAGAAACGTACACTCTTGCTTATTGGGATCCATACATCAACAAAAGGAGGAAAAAAATCTATGATGGATGCCGTTAATGTAAAGGTCTTTGTTAGTGATGAGACTAAATGCCCATTTTGTCCTGATGCTATTAGTTTAGTCAACCTAGACACTAAAAACTTATCCAATGAACTCAAGATAAATCTTGAAGTCATCAATCTCGATCAAAATCCTGAACTCACTGAAAAATACAATATATCTGGTGTACCAACGATTCTAATTGGAGATAACATCAAGTATGTGGGCTTGCCTGTAGGATTGGAACGGCGTGTTTTCACAAATACTCTAAAACTGGTAGCAGGAGGAGGAAAAGGGACAAGAGTAACACAAGAACAGAAAACAAAACTAACGGGGATAAAAAACCCAGCTACTGTCAAAGTAATAACGACTTCAAGTTGCCCGTATTGTCCCAAGGTGGTGTTTATGAGCAACACGCTTGCGGTTGCTTCTGATGGAAAGGTAACCTCAGAAATTGTTAATAGTACGGAACTGCCAGAACTTGCAGCAAAATATCGTGTGACTGCAGTACCTACAACAGTTATTAATGAAAAGGTACGATTTCAAGGAGTACCTCAATTAGACGCGTTTATCGAGGAACTTACCCGGAAACCTCCTGTCCTTAGTTATTACATCTAGGTAGGTGAAAAGAATGAGCGAAAAAAAGATTGTTCATGAATTGGAATTGGAAAAGGACATGAAGGTAATAGTAACTGTTTTCAGAGAAACTGTATGCGTTGAGTTGGTTGATCCTATTAAAGAACTCACCTGTGTCAATTACTTCAAATTGGATGCGGCAAAAAAATTAGGAGAACTTTTAAGTTCTCTCTGAACCTACATTCCCGAATTAAAACTCTAGTGGCTTGGGGTTAAGCGATTGAATAGAAATAACCCGATATCTTTAAAAGAACTCAACATGCATTCAGTTGAAAAAATGAAGAACCTGCTAAGTGAAATACTTCTATTTGTCGACGAACTTCGAGTTCAGCCACTAAGTCCTTTGGAAATCGCTGGTATTCCTCCCGAAGAACTTCGAGAATACCTAAAGCCAGGAAATGTCTTCACACTTGACAAAATCACGAGATTTTTTGAATTTGTACCAATTCTAGATCAAATTAGGCGTTTGAATGTTGACTACCCCACCATAGAGTCATTAATTAAATCTGGAAACTATGCCGATGCGTTTCAAATGATTATACCTCTTCTAAATGATTTTCATCAAGCCCTTTCATTAACCCTTCCAAAAATAAAAGATGAGAGTGTTCGCCTTTCACTAATGAAGTTTGTTACACATCTTTATGTGCCTGTATATGTATTGGCGGGGATTACTAGCGGTCTTTCTGGCAATTTAAATTTTGTATTGAGTAATTTCGAAAAATCGGTTGATTTATCATTGTTATTCCTCTCTAAGAAACGAAATTTCCATGCTGAGGCTGCCTATCTTTTAGCTAGAGCCATGTCTGCTTTAGAACATACCCCACAGAGAGAAGAATCAACCTTGCCATGGCAATCTATATTTCGACTAAAACAGGCGATTATTTTATTTACAAATACACTTAGATTGGCTGAGGATTTTAATTTTCCATGGCTTCAAATAAAATGCCTCATTGGTATAGCTGATGCTTATTTTGATCTAAGGAGTTTTGAAGAGGCAGAATATATTCTTGAAGATGCGATCGAACGTGCAGAAGATATGAGCAAAGAGTTGATAGATGTCCTCTTGAATTATGGAGATGAGAGGTATCGTTTAGTTGACTCAGAAATTGCATCAATTTATCTTTCAAAAGCAGTTAGTACAGCGTTTGCCTTAAAAGATCTCAATCTCATCAGTAAAACGCTGACCAAACATGGAGACTCATCTAATATCGATGAGTATATTGAGCAAGCGATAGAGTTAGCGGAAAAGGCCGACCGGCGAGAGTTTGTAGTGCATTTCAAACTAATTAAAGAAAAACGAAAGATTCCACAAAAGCCGTTTAAATATTCTTTTAACAACTATACGGATGTAGGTGAACTACCCGACGATCTTCAAAACTGGATGGTATTTTCACGGACTCATAAACTAGATGAAGATCAAAAAAATGTTCTGGTTGTTTGCTGGAATGGTAAACTTGGTTCTAATCTCGCAATATATGAAACTGAAGAGCGATTGAGGGATCTTCTTGCTGTTAAATCACTGAAAATGATTAGATTGGATGAAGGTGATTATAAAGTCAAGGATGCTCCCGATAGCCTAAAAAAAGAATATAGAATCCATGCACTGATTCAGCCAGGAAACGATGCCAAAATCAGTGTGAAAACAGAACAGGAAACATTTGTCATTTCCATCTAAATTTGAAAAACCATCATCGAAAATGAAAATAAAAATAAAAAAAGTGTAGTGGCTTTAGGCACTGATTCTTAATCCTCGGATTCTTCCATTTCAAATTCTTCTTCAAAGTCTTCTGCGTCTATTGGTGCAGGCGCAGGGGTAGTAGCCATAGTCCAGCCGATCCATGCTGCAATAAGTAGGATAACTAAAACAGCAATGTAAACTGGGATACGAATCGCCCAGATTGAGTTTTCAGCTGTCAAGAATGGAATCCATGCTGTAAGTCCGATACTAGGGAAGATTGGTAGTATAATTGCCCAATACGAGTAGCCCAGAAGGATTAAGATCGATATAATAAAGATAATGCCTCCATAAGCTTTGTCCTTGGCCAGCTTTGTCATCTCCTTGTTTTCTTTTATTTGAGATCGGAAAGATCGTCTTTCTTTTTTTATTGGTTGGAAAGATCGTTTCTCCCTTGTTCATTTGCAATTTGTTCATTTGCAACTGTTTTAAGTCCATCATTCACAAAACAATATTAAAAAGTATCGATTTTTGAGATCTCTACTGTTTTAGTCAGATCCAGAAAGAGAGTTTGTGAAAACAGTTAGTTATAACAAGAATGTTTAGTTGCCAATTTTCTACCTAAAAGTAACATTATAAAAAACAATCCAAATATTATTTTTACAAAAATTCCTAATAACTGATAGTATTGGAGGTTATTCTATTGTCTGAGAAGGAAAATCTATTTAATACCCTTCTTAATTCCGTACAATCCCTTAAATCACCTTATACTCAAGCAATTACGTTAACGCATATTTCTGAACAATTTTTAAAAATGAATGATACAAGAAGTGAAGAGTTTTTTAATCAAGCACTCAGTATTGCGGAACAGATGCCTAATAATTTAGAACAACTTGACGTAATGCAAAATCTGATAGGCACTGCAGTTAGCGCAGTTAGAGCTACAAATGATATTGAAAAAATTGAAACAACAATAAATATTGCCAAATCAATATATCTCCCTTATAACAAGTTCTATAATCTTGTAGATATTCTTAAGGTATTTTTTCATCTCATAGGAAAAGACAAAACGCTGAAGCTTATTAACGACGATATATTGCCGGCAATTGATGAAATTACCAGTAAATCGTATCGGTTTGAGATTTTAAGCGAAATTATTACTGTTTTAAGCGATATGAGCGCTGCTTTCAATGATATTGAATTAATTAACCAAGCACAACAGAATCTTGATCTAATAGAAGTATCCTCATTCTACTATATCGCTTTAATCTCGATTGCAAAGGCATTTTTGAGTTATGCTGAAGCTAATCAGGATCAACATTGGATTTCAAATGCTCTTGAATCTCTGATGAAATTACCTGAAATGTCCTCGCTTACGACTGCACTTATTGATGTATCAATTACCTTGCTAAGGATGAAAAATGAAAAACAAGCTGAAGAAATAATTGAAAAAGCAATTAATTATACTGAACAAATCGAGGAGTCTTCAAGACAATCTGTTGCGCTTTCATACATTGCTAAAGCATTCATAAAATTTAATGAACCCAATAAGGCAAAACAGCAACTCTTAAGAGCTGTCGAAGCAGCGTATACTATAACAGATCAGAAATTGTTAAACTTGGCATGGCAAAGTATCATTGAAGCACTAAACGAACTAAGTTCCAGTGATAAACTCTCTTTAATTCAAAAGATTGTTGAAGCAATTGAAAACTTATCAAACATTACACTACGTGCTTTTGCCTTTAATCACATAATTACAGCGCTCAACAATGGTGGTCAGAGTGCGAAATCATTTTTTCAAGAAATACTACAAAAAGCTGTTGCTACAGTTAAATCTATTCGAAACAAATTAGTTCGCGAAACAGCAGCAATAACTCTTGCAGACATTTTGATAGAAAAAAGTTCATCAATAACAGATATTTTTCTTGTGAACTTAATCTATGAGTTAGCGAAGGAAATAAAAGATCCGAAAAACTCAATTTATCTTCTTATGGATATTGCGAAGATAGAACATTCACTTGAACGAAAAAAAGAGGTTAAAGATTTATTAGACGGCACGAGACCATTTTTAAATCTGATTTCTAACGTTTTTGAGCACTTCTACGCACTTCTTTATGTAGCGAAAGGATGTTCAGAACTCGGGCTTCAGGATAAATTTAACGATTTAATTGCAGAACTCACGGAATTAGTTAACGAAATCAAAGCACCAAAGGAACTTGCTATCGCTTTAACTACTATTGCAAAATTACTTGCCCATAGTAATGAAAAAAATCGTGCACAGTTATTGCTTTATCAAGCATTAGAAGTCTCAAATGAACTTCCAAACGAACTTGAAAAAATGGGTGCGCTAACTGCTATAACAGAAGTTGTGTTATCTCTGTGAGCTACCTCGTGCTCAAGCATCGAGGCTTCCTGCTTCTACGACAGACTCGATCCCCTTGACGGGTTACGGAGGTCTTATCTCCACAGGCTTAACATCTCTACGCCCCGTAGGTACTGCTAACGATGGGATACAATCGGAGTATGCACCTTGTCTACAAGTGTGCGTAGTAGCCCTCCAATTGTTGTTGATACCTTCCTCATTCCACCTATATAACTTGAGGGAGGCCTCTCAATGCAAGTGTTGAAAGTGAATACTACTCACGCAATTCATCATCACGCTGAAGCTGTAGTGCTTTCTTGCTTAGCTACTCGTAAACGACCCCACCCTAAAGGGAAGGGGTTTCCAGAGGCGAGAGTCGTGAAGAATCATAGCGTAGGACCAGCTCTCAAGATTGATAGTTCGTCAAGACCCAAAATCTCTGCTTTGGTTTTCTTTCCAGAAGCAACAGCAATTAGTTCTTCAAATAGTTCCTTACCAGTTTCTTCAATGGTTTTCTTTCCTTGAACTATTAGGGATCCGTCAATATCCATGATTTCTTCACTAATTTTTTGTGCATTCGGATTACCTGTCAATTTGAGAGTAGGTACTAACATAGATGCCGTCGGGATTCCACGGCCAGTAGTTACAACCATTGCCTGAGCCCCAGCAGCAAACATACCTGTTATTGACTCGGGATCACGACCTGGAGTGTCCATAACGAGCAAACCTTTTTTTGATGGACGATATGAATAGTCTAAGACTTCCTGAAGTGGTGTGGAACCAGCTTTCTCAATTGCACCAAGTGATTTCTCCTCAATAGAACTTAGTCCTCCTGCAATGTTTCCAGATGTTGGTTGACTTCCTCGTATATCAACACCCATGTTCTTCGCGTTTTCCTCGAAACGATTTACGATCCGAATGAGATCATTAGCAACTTCTTCATTTACAGCTCTTCGCGCAAGAATATGTTCTGCGCCAATAATTTCTGTGGTTTCTGAAAGTATTACAGATCCACCTTCTGTGACGACCATATCTGACATTACGCCTACAGCAGGGTTTGCTGCTATTCCAGATGTGGTATCACTTCCTCCGCATTGAAGTGCAATTATCAATCCACTAAGATCCATTGGTTCTCTTTGTAGTGTTGATGCTTTTCGAACCATTTCTTGAGCAATTGCAGAACCTTTTTCAATGCTCTTAAGCAGTCCACCCGAATCTTGAACGATCATCCATTCTACTGGAAAATCACGCATAGATTTGATCTTTGCGGCGAGTTCGTTAGCGAGGACATTTTCGCATCCCCATCCAACAACTAGAATCGAAGCCAAATTAGGGTGCGTTCCTAAACCGACTAAGGTTCGAACTGTTTGTTCATAGTCAGCCCCAATTTGAGCACATCCCTCTCTGTGAGTTATAGGAAGTGTGCCATCCACCGCATCTGTAATCTTTTGTACAACACTATTCGCGCAGGTAACACTCGACATAACACCGACATAGTTCCGGATACCAACCCGACCATCCTCTCTTTTGTATCCCCAAAATTCCGCCAAAACTATGCCTCCTTAGTTATAGGTCACCTCTACCTCTTAAACTCTCAATGTTCTGAATATGTGCATGTTCTCCGATAGTAATAGGGGCTGTTGCTCGTCCAATTACTTCGCCATATTTGATTATTTCGTCACCTTCTGTGATCGACTTAACGGCGAATTTGTGACCAAATTTAATGTCGTTTATTACAGTCACTTTATCTTCTGAATCCCCCATTCTTACAATAACGATATCTCCTGCCTTAACGTCTGATATTAAAGTTGCTACGTTATCTTTTTCGTTAATAACAATTGCACGCTTTTCTGACAAAAAAACTCCTCCTGTATAAGATTATTTTCTACATTATACCAATTTAACAGACTTTGAATGCATTTCAAACTATTATTATTAAATAAATTATGCTTAAGTCTTCAAAATAACTTACATTTTTTTAAATTTAAATTGAGTTTTTCTGGTTTGAGGTGATCTTATGGGTGAAAAATCAAAGAATGGATATTTGGATTTCGAAATTGATCTTAAACTTAAGGAGTCTCCATTTCAGTTTGAAGTGGATTTCAAGGTGCCAGAAGTAGAAAAATTTGTTGTTGATGAACCACCAGACACTGGAGGCGAAGGTAAGGGATCAAATGCATCACGCCTTCTTGCATCGGCAACAGGATTCTGTTTAAGTGCAAACCTTGCTTTTTGAATGAGAAAATCGAGATTAGAAGTTGAAGATCTGAAAACAAAAGCACGTGATACCATCGTGCGAAATGAGGAAGGATATTGGAGAATATAAAGCATTCAGGTGGAGGTTTCTCCCACTATTAATCCTGAAGAGGAGACTAGCAAGATCGAAAGATGCAAAGAAATATTCGAAAAATTTCTCAAAAATTTATCATTTCTCCGCAAGAAGATCCCCTATTCCTTTAATTTCTCTTTTCTCGATTTAGGAAAACAAGTAAGTTCTGGTTTATTCCTTAAAGTTATACAGACTTCACATATGTTTTGTGCGACTTCTGATATTTTTTGTTCATCACCTTTATATTTCATGAAAAACTCTTCAATTGAGTTAATTAACTCTTCATCTTTGCTGAAATCAGTTAATCCACGTTGTTCTTTGATGTATCTTGAAATAGCAGACTGAGTAAGCCCGAGTTTTTTTGCTGCTTCTTCTTGTGTCATACCCTGGTTTTCGACAAGTTCTTTCGCGAGAAAGGCACGAATCATTGGTAAAATATATTTCACAATCGTTTCACATGGAGGGCGCAAGTGTATCACTCTTCCTTTTTATTAGGATAGCAATGATAGTATTCATTTATGCCTATGACATATAAATGGTTCTATTTGACTATACTTATTTTTCTTTCTCCAACAAATGTGTTGCGTGAACTACCTCACGCTAAAGCAGTGAGGCTTCCTGTTTCTGCGACCATTTGCCTTAACGTAGGCTATCTGATTCAGATACTCCAACGCTAACGTAGAGGTATTAGTCTCCGCAGGCGTGACTTCGGTAGGTCCCCTACCTAGGGTTTTATATGCTTCGTGTTCTAGTACACAACTGCTGTTATAATCACGGTCTATCACCAAACCGCAGTGATGACACACATAGGTGCGTTCGGCTAAACTCAACAAAACTTATTAAGAAGTTTGAAACGTAATATTTTGACCCAATTCATCTCTAGGCTCAAGCTATGGGGCTTTCTTTTGTCTTAACATTTAGTAATAACAAAGCTTTTTACAGTTTGGTGAATACTTATATTGTAATTGTCAAATAAATTATAAATCATCACAATACAAGTACAAATTCTTAGAAGGGGAAAACAAATGGCAGATAACCCTAAAAAAGAAGAGAAGGATGAACTTGAGGAGAATGAGTCTAGTTTTGTTATGCTCTCCAATTCGCTTGCTCAGATATTCAAAGATTTTCATGATAACCAAGTAACACTTACAAAAGAGCATGACGCTCTAACTAAAGATGTCTCGTCTCTTGATAAAAATTATGCGAGCCTTTCAAAGGATATTACAAAATTGAATAAGGATGTTCTTGATAGTTTAAAAGAACTTAAAAAAAGTACTGAGACGGATGCAAAGAAATCAATTGAAAGTCTTGAAGCACTAAATGAGCTAATCAGCAATGTTACTTCAACAATTGAAGCTAAACTTGAAGATACAAGCAATAGTAGTTTACAGGCGCTAGAAGTTAATAAGGAAGAACTTATTCAAAATATAGGGATATTAAAAGAGTTTATTTCCAGCAATGTTGAAACTATGATTACTGAAACAAAGAATACAAAAGAAATTGTTCAAGAGCAGATTGATGCGTTGCCAACTTCCGTAGATGAAGTTCTACAACAAATGAAACAAGATTATTCAGCTAGATTTGAAAAGCTTGAAAAAGACTTTGCCGAAGTAATGACACCTCTAAATGAAAGAGTTGATAATATAAAGAGTACACAGGAAACATTGACGGAACATGTTACAGATTTACATGCTGAATTAGCTAAGTCAGTTACTGAGAACAAAGAAACTTTTGTTGAAAAGTTTAATACCCAATCTGAAATTATAACAGAAATGAGTCAGAATTCTACCGAAAAACTAGGAGTAATTGGTTCAGAAGTTGAAAAACTGAAGATCGCGTACTTTGATAGTGTGATTGGACAATTCGATGGTCTCTCAAAACGCATAGGTGAACTGGAGACAGCAATTAATGAACTAAATAAACGGGATACGACGCCTCCCACAGAGCTTATGAGTCGCTTGGAAGCAATTGAAAGAATAATTTTACCAAGAAGTGACTTTGAGAATAATATCGAGGCACTAACCAAGAACCTCTCTAAACAATTAAGTGCCATAAAAGTTGCAATGATCCGCGCATTTCCGGAAATAGAGGGTAAAAAAGAGGACGTAGTTGAGGAAGACGAAGAGGAAACAGAAGAAGAGGAAACAGAAGGAGAAGAGGAAACAGGAGAAGAGGAAACAGAAGGAGAAGAGGAAACAGAAGGAGAAGAGGAAACAGAAGGAGAAGAGGAAACAGAAGACACTCCTACAAAAACACGACGTGGCAGATCAAGAAGAACTAGTTAATCTTGAAGTCAAAGATTTTATTTAGGCAAGAATAGAAGTCAATTACCCCTCCCTGACGGAAGGGGTCTTCTCGCTGATATCAAATAAATTCTAAGAATTTACTCTTCATTATTTTTTATTGCTTAGCTGAAAAAGAGATTCCCTTAGGTGCAGAACGGTACTACAGTATTTAGAAACTTTGAGAATTATGATGATAGATCTTTAACATTTCAGGTGTATCGACATTTAAGTTTAAAAAGGCAACTTACTACACATCTCAATTAAGGAATCTTATCACATGTAACAAACTTCAATCATATTCGAGGTGAATGATGTGATTATAACTAGCAAAAAAAACATTGAAGACATTTTAGAAATGTTAAAACCCTATAATAAGATTTTCGTGGGTGGCTGTGGCACTTGTGCAACAAGCTGTATGACTGGTGGCGAAGAACAGGTCAATGAAATGGTTGAACTTCTTGGCGATCGCGCTGTTGCTGGCTATGTGTTTGAGGAACCTTGCGATATTAGGCTGGTCAAACGCGACTTGAAAGAAGTAAAAGATAAGATCGAAGAAGCAGAAGTTATTTTGGAACTTAGCTGTGGCGCAGGCGCTCAGGTTGTATCAGAGGCTACTGAAAAATTTGTCTTGCCTGGTTGTGATACTATTTTTCTTGGCGAAACCATAAGGATCGGACGCTTCCAAGAACTGTGTAAGATGTGCGGTGAATGTGTACTTCATGAAACTGGTACTATCTGTCCTCTAACTCGTTGCGCGAAAGGACTAATTAATGGTCCTTGCGGAGGTTATGCAGAAGGAAAATGTGAAGTCGGAAACTACGAAAACGACTGTGCATGGTGTCTGATCTATGAACAACTCAAGAAATTTGATAGGCTTGATTTGTTTGTGAAACCGACGTTACCACGTGACTGGAGCATTAAATCATCACCACAAAAGATTATGTTGCGATGAGGTGAAGAAAATGAGAGAAGCATATAGCGAGTTAATGAAAAAAATAAATGCTGGGGAGTTCGTGTTCACGGGTGAACTTGAACCTGAAAAGACTACTGATCTACATGAGGTCATAGAGCAAGCAAGAGCACTTAAAGGTTATGTGACCGCCTGCAATGTAACTGATAATCCAAAATCATGTGCATACACATCTCCCTTAGCAGCTTCCTACATGGTTCAGAGGGACTCAGGAATGGAGGCAGTATATCAATGTACAGTCAGAGACCGAAATAGACTTGCTTTAGTGTCTGATTTGCTTGCTGCAGGCTCTTTAGGTCTAAAAAACGTTCTCGCCTTGAGCGGCGACCATACTACTCTTGGTGACAATCCTGGGGCGTTACCAGTCTATGATGTTGATTCACTTGGATTAGTGTATATGGCAAGAAAAATGGTCGTAGATGGGACTGACTTAGTAGGTCTTGAAATAGAAAAACCACCAAAATTTAATATCGCCATGGCTGGAAATCCTAATGCTGATCCTCTAGAGCCAGAAGTGCTTAAGTGTGAAAGAAAAACACTTGGTCTTGGAGAATATGGGGCAGATTTCATACAGACCCAGGTCGTCTTTGAAATCGAAAAGGCAAAAACATGGCTTAAAGAGATTGAATATCTCAATACGCCGTGCATCATCGGGATTTTCCCCATAAAATCTTACGGCATGGCAAAATTCTTCAATACCGCAATCCCTGGTGTTTCAGTACCTGATTTCCTAATGGAAATGTTTAAAGAGGCTAAGAAAACCGAAGACAAACAGAAGAAAAAAGAAAAGTATCTAGAGATCAATATCGAATATTTCACAGATTTTTGCAGAGAGATCTACAAAACAACCAAAGCCGCGGGTATCCACATCATGGCAGTCAACTACGTCCAGTGCACACCGCCGCTTGTTGAAGCAGTATTAAAAGCTTAAGGGATTCCCTTTCCTTTTTTTGTTTTTGAAATTTTGATTTTAGGCTTTGTTTTTGATTAAAAAAGTCAATAATGTTAAGTTACAACTTATACAAGACGATTAATATTCACAAGATAATATGTGTTCTTATGTCGCGATATATTTTTTCTAGTGTTCATATACAATTGATTAAAAATTCTTAACTAATCGGTGGGAAGCCCCCATCCTCCAGGGTGGGGTAGTTCACTGAAGCATTTAAATATCCTTGCGATTACTATGAGAAAACCTATTATAATAGTCTATTTTGGTGAATGGTATGTCAAACCGTGAAAAAAGTGAACCTCGACTTGAAGGTATAGAGTCAATACATCATCGTGCGCTTTATAGGGCAACAGGGCTCACTGATGAAGATTTTAAGAAGCCGTTTATTGCCGTTGCAAACTCATGGAATGAGATTGTACCAGGTCATATTCATTTGAATAAACTTGCAGCTAAAGTTAAAGACGGAATTCGTGATGCTGGTGGAGTTCCTTTTGAATTTAATACGATTGCTATTTGCGATGGAATTGCCATGGGCCACATTGGTATGTCATCTTCGTTGCCTAGTCGTGATCTTATAGCAGACTCTGTTGAGCTGATGGTTTCTGCACATGGATTTGACGGTCTAGTGTGCCTAGCTAGCTGTGATAAAATTGTTCCCGGTATGTTGATGGCAATTGCCCGTCTTAATGTACCTTCTATCGTGGTCACAGGAGGCCCTATGCTTCCAGGCAGATTTAAGGGTAAGCCTGTAGCAATAACTGACGCCTTCTTAGCAACTGGCTGGGTTAAATCTGGGAAAATGACTTTGGAAGAGGCTGATGCCTTAGAAAAAGCAGCGTGCCCGGGTCCTGGCTCCTGTGCAGGTATGTATACTGCGAATACCATGTCATTAATTACAGAAGCTCTTGGTCTCAGCTTACCAGGAAGTGCCACTGAGCATGCAATAGATGTAAGAAAAGAGCGAACTGCTCTTCAAAGTGGTCGCCAGATCATGAAACTAATAGCAGATAATATTACAGCACATGAGATTATGACAAAAGACGCGTTTGAAAATGCAATTCGTTTAGCTTTAGCTGTTGGTGGATCTTCCAATATTATACTTCATCTTCCTGCAATAGCTAAGGAAGTTGGATATGAGTTAAAATTAGAGGTTTTTGACGAACTGAGCAAAGACACACCTCATATTATCGATACTGTTCCTGGTGGACCTTATACACTAAAAGACGTAGATGAGGCAGGAGGAGTTCCTGCGATATTAAAAGTACTTGGAAATAAAATTCATCTTAATTCACTCACAGTGACTGGCAAAACTATTGGAGAGAACATAGAAGATGCCAAAGTGTTGAGATCTGACGTAATAAGACCCCTAGAAGATCCTGTGCATAAGGAAGGAGGCTATGCTATTTTGAAAGGGAACTTGGGGGTAGCAGTTGTTAAACAAAGCGCTGTCAAATCTGATATGATGGCTCATAAAGGACCTGCAAAAGTTTTTAACTTAGAAGAAGATGCGCTCGCTGCAATTCTTGATGGACGCATTCCCAATGGCTCAGTTGTCGTAATTCGTTACGAGGGACCAAAGGGAGGTCCTGGTATGCGTGAAATGTTAGCCCCTACCTCCGCGATAGTAAGCATGGGTTTAGATAAAGTTGCACTCATCACTGATGGACGATTCTCTGGAGGAACGAAGGGCCCTGCGCTAGGACATCTATCGCCAGAAGCTGCAGAGGGCGGAACTATTGCGGTAGTCGAAGATGACGACCTTATCGCTATAGACATTCCTAATCGAAAATTAGAACTTCTTATCTCCGATAATGATCTTCAGGAACGCCTCGGCAGATGGAAACCTCCCAAGAAAAAGATTAGAAAGGGTTATCTGGCTCGATACGCGCTACTCGCCAACTCTGCGGATAAAGGTGCCTATCTGCAGGACAAAATTTAAAGCAGTTAGAAAACTCGATGGGCTTCTATAAGCCTCATTTTTTCACAATTATTAGGTCTCTTGGCTTAGTAACAGAACCCACGAAGAATATATTTTTTCGTATGAATTTCTTCTCTTCCTGAATTTCTCCTTTAATCCAATGACTGGCTAGCATCTTGTTAATGACTCTTTTCAGCTGTTCTTCGCTGAAAACATTCGCCATTAATTCATTTAAATAGATCTGATGCTCTTGCTCTCTTGATAATTGCTTAAGAATTTTTCTTATAATTTGTTCTTCGTCTGAATTCAAAGAGTACAAAAAATCTTCCAACAACTCTTTTTCGTTTACTACTTCCACGTTTATGCCTTCACGAGATAACTGTTGAACAAGATTTCTGACAAAACTTGCGGATACGTTGTATTTCTTTGCTGTTTTAGAGAGCAGATATCGCCCCTTCTTTTTCAGCAGTTGTTCTTTGATTTTCGGCTTCGCGAAGTATTCCAATGTTCTCGCAATGAGACGCCTGGTTTCTTTTTGTGTGGTTTTACGTTTTAGTTTAGTCAATTTTGAAATGATGTCCTTTTCCATATGAGGATAACTCTCGTAAATATCAATAACATACGCATACGCCAGTTCTCTTATTCTTTTTTCTTCGTCTTTAAAAAGCTCAAGAATGAGAGGGGCAAATTCATCAACTTTTTCATTTTGCTTCTGAAGGATTATATTGATACAATTCATGGCAGAGAGTCTTACTTCAAAAAATTTCTCATTTAATCCACTCTTTACCATGGGGAGGACGTCCTCTTTTAAAATATCTCTTGACCATAGTTGGCAAAATGCCCAAAGCCCTCCTTTTCTCATCCAAAAATCATCGGATTCCAATGCCTTTTTAAGTAACTTTTGCGCTTCATTTAAGTCCTCATCATTTTGCTGGAGATAATCAACAATTGCTCCAATTGTAAAGTATCGGGTCCAACTATCTTCGTTCTCCATTTGTTTGGCTAGAAGTTGAAAATCCGAGATACCCTCTTCGTCTTCTTGCATATATTGGGTTCTTAAAAGATCAAAAAACTTCTCCGCCGCTATATGAGGAAGATATGGGCTTTGAGATCCAATAGTTCCAAGCGCATAGAGAGCATTTTCTTGAACCTCTGCATATTTATCATTTAGGCTGGTTAAGAGCTTAGGAACCGCTATTTTAACCAGATTAGGCTCTTGTAAACCAATATCTCCCAGAACCCTTGCGATTGTAGCCCTTATGTAACTGTCATCATCATTTAGAGTTTCTACGAGTTCTGGTATAACCTCCTTAATTTTAAGAGGATCCTCTTTTCCTATTTTTCCAATAGTCTGGGCAGAAATTCGTCGTTTTCCAACATCTTCATCAGAAAGTCCACTTAATAGTTCCTCAACATCACTTTTCAATTGATACAACGTCCCTTGGCAAATTTTAAGTTTACATCACTCTACTTGATAGGTAGATTTTCATTAGATCCTATGGTAAGTTAATTAGATTTACTTTTTTCTATTAAATTTAGTAAGTTATTCTTAAGGTGATAGGATGAATATTTCACGGGAGAAGATTCCGCAATTTCAGGAAAGGGAAGGTATTGCTCAAGACTTGAGCAAAGCATGGGAAAATCATTCAGATTTTTTGAAAAGATTCCCTTTTAGAAAAAATCCTGATTCCACCTAAGAATGACTAAAGAGAAACTTGGGAAGACAGGCTCTGAAGATTTTTTCTTTTATTGGCTGCAATACCCCCTAGGTTGGCTTGGGTTTTATACTGTTTGGGAAGCTCTGTGAAAGATAATAGCGGGAAAAAGATTTTAGCGAAGATAAAGAAGAGTTAAATAACCTTTCTTAACCAATTGGTGAGATTGAAGAAATCTACGGCGTGCACATTCTTGTATTTTCTCACTAATGGGGTATATTTTGTCACGACACATGCAAATACTTTATATGTTTCTCTTTCACCGCTTATTGTGAGTTCTTCCTTAAATTTTTCAAAGTTATTTTTGAAAAATTCAACACGTTCTCGTTGTTTCAACATTTGATCTAGAAGTCTCTTTTTTTGCAGCAATTCCTGTTCTATGAGTGTCCATCCAGATATCGAAGATGGTGAAATGTCCCAATATTTTGCTTCCGCTAATACAATAGTCTTTTCGGTTTCTTTTATGGCAATTGCATCATACTCAGGACTATCTCTCGAAATTTTAACTGGTTTATCGGGAACGCTGTATCCATTTTCCGATAATAACTCTCTTACACGTTGCTCAAAGACCTTGGCGGCTTGTTGCTTTTTTTGTGCTATTGACTGTGAGGGATCATTCACATTTTCATCGTTTAAACCAAGAAGATGAAACAAAAGAAATAGTATTGTACTAGGGTCGCAAAGGATTTGGTCTCCTTCTATTAGAACCAAAATTGGTGCCCTCGCTTTTGAAACCATATATTCGCGTAAAAAGGCATCTATATCTAATCCATATTTTTCATAATTGAGTAAGTAACTTTTTATTCCATTTACCGTCCATTTACTCCTATTGGAAAAAAATAATCCAAGTAGCGCCGCTATGTCTGCACTTGAAACATCATATTTAACTTGCTGTGCTGTGCGGTAATATAGACACAAAGCATATTTCGTGCGTATAATGTGTTCAAAAAATTGAACGAAGTATTTTTCAAGTTCCATGCCTTGTTCCAATTGAATATCCTCTCTTACTTGTTGATCTATTTCTGAATATCTAAATACGTCCTCAGTTATTCCAATAGAACTACTAATAAGCCCCCAATTTCTAAGCATTAAAAATAAAGCATCCAAATACTTTATTTGAAAAACCTCATTGTCTGAGACCCTGATTAAACGACGTCTGTTTTCAAGGTCATCGATAAAATTTAATCTAGTCACATAATAGCTATATTCTTGTAATAAAGACTCAAAGTCTGGATTGGTATTGGAACGACCAATCGATGGAGAAATTGAATTGAGATCTATAAACATTTGATTTGTTGTGAAGAACTCATTTAGTATCATTCCTTTTCCTGCAAAAAATCCATCTATGAGTTTTTTACGATAGGAAAAAATAAGAGTTTTCAGTATAGTCTCATTAAATTCTTTCATTTTGGCTAACAGGCTATTTTTCAGTTCATCGATTTCATTTTTTAACTTTTGTGCTCCTTTAACATTATAAAATTCAATTCCAACAGGAAAAAGGATGCATTTCGGATTTACACAAATTTCTTCTTTTGTGTTGAGTCCTAAATACAGTAAATGTTTACATTCTGTACATAGATAATCCGATATGGTCTCCATGATTTTATGCCATGGGTAAAACTCACTCACCATATTTCAACATCCAAATTAAAAATGATAATCTAGATTTCCATTAGTATATTCGTAATTGACTAGTAATATCGGTTTTTTTGTTTTCATTTTTTACTTGAAAGATTGAGTTTCATGTATAGACGATTGATAACACTATAGAACAAAGATTTGTCGATTAATCTCGCTGCCTTTAAAGATCTTTATGAAACTATTTTTTTCTTGTTTCTTCTTCTGTATCTGACCATATCTTCCTAAAACATTCAAACGGATGGATAAAGGTTTTATGCACTTTTTTGTCATAGTTATCATTAGATTGAGGAGCAATAAAAGTAAAACAGCATTCCAGAAAAACGAGGATCAAAACAATGAGTAATCACCTAATGAACGTAAGCAAAAACTTGAACAATGAAAAACGGAAGAAATCCGGATAATTTTGTAAAATAATGCTAGATCTTTACAATATTCATCTCTCTTTTTCTATATATTTTCTTTTTCTCATATCTAAAAAACATTCCATATATAATAGAGCTTGCCACCAAAATAACAACTATGATGATAATCATCCATAGAAGTGAAACGTAATCTGAGATCCACAACCAGTAAAGACTAAGAAACACCAAGATCAAACCCCAGAAGCGTCGTCTAAACCAAATCAAAAACCGTATTTTATGGCGTTCGATGTATGATTTTAAGAAGGTATGAATGCCGAACGTACTATCTCTTTGATAACTACTCATTTTGGTAATCCTTTTTTCAATACCTCGAACACGGGCATAAGCTATATCATCAAGACGCTTTGTTGTATAATGCACACCGAATAACCATATGGAATAAAGAAATATCGAGGCCAAAGCATCAACTAAATGAGTCTTATTCCCATTGCTTTTGATTAAAATTTCACTGAAAGTTTCACTAACAATAAGAAAGGCGGCAGCTACTAATATCGTTCCTACTACAAGCGTGATATTCTCCCTGCGCTCTATTTCATTATTTGTGCATTCATAATCTTTCAATAATACATCGATTTCGATATTCTGATTTTCATTAAAATGATACTCGAATAAACTTGGTTTTCCAAACTCAAGTATCACGATATAGATCATTGAAAGAACAAATCCAATTACTGAAATCACAAATGTCCCCAAATCAGACACAGAATATCCCCCAGCCTATTAATGGCATTTGTCTAAAATAAGTCTGCTTGTAATAAAAAAAACTTAGTATCTTTTAATTAGAGTGCGTTTTCTTTTAACCATAGCCGGATAGCTTCTTCAACGGCTTTACTTAAATAACCTCTTCTAAGACCGAATTTTTTCACTCCTTTTTCACGTAATTGTTGTTCAAGGTCATCTGGTATGGACACGCTAATACTTCCCATGCTATCACCTTGTGGACCTTTTACAGGTAGCCTTTTCATGTTTCACATATACTTTATACTATAAAACAAACATTCTTTTCCTTTAAAAGTATTATTATTCCACACAAAATATATAAGATAAAAGATATATGTTATAATAGATTTCTGGCAAACTAAGAGATGCTAGAAAAATCGCGAGGTTGTAAACATGAAACAAACAAAAAAACAGATCGTGATTCGTGCCTATACACCCATAGCTAAACCTCTCAATGCGTCTATTCAAAAAAATGCAACTATGCTTCTCCTCGGCGAAATTCCCTATGAGAATGGGTCAAAAGTATTCAATACTAAACTTTATTACATCAAAGGTGTACGTGGGATGCTGAGACATGCTTGTATGAAGTTAGCTCAGGCTTGCGGTATTGAAGTGTGTCATAGCAGTGAAAAAACGGAACTCAAAGACGGAACTAAACTTATTTCTTCGGGTTTTCATCCGCTTGGTGCATGCAATCCTCCGTGTATTCTCAGGCGCCTTTTTGGTACCTTCCGCGAAGAGTCCTCGATTTCTGTCTTGGTTGATCCTATCGCCTCTATCAGGCATAAAGAATATACTACTGAGGTAGTTGTTCAAAAAGTTCATATCTCCAGCGAGAATAGGATTGCCCTTGCCTATGATCGAACTCCCATTCAAGATTTTCGTGAAAGCTATTTCAGTGGTTATTTTAGCTTCTGTATTGACGTAACCACTTTAACTGATGATGAAATCAAGTTTCTCATGGAATCACTGCTCTACATTGAGATACTTGGTGGTGGCAAAAACGCGGGTTATGGGCGTGTCAAAATTCTGGATTTCGAAGTCCAGAAGATTGGTATCGTAAGAAACATCGAGAGAGATAATGGCGCCTACAAAATTAGTGAAAAAACTGAAGTGCAACCAATACTGCTTGAAAACATCGAGGAGTGGAGGACTGCATATATGGGAGAAAATTTGGCAGCGGTCGAACAAGAACAAATCTCTGCCCTAGTTAGTGATAAAAAATGACAAAAAACTGGATAAAATTATCGGGTATAACTAAAACACCTGTTGTAAGCAAGAGAAAACGTTTTTTTCATAAATACGGTGTAATTACTATTAATGGTCGTCCTAGAGCATTTGGTAAACTTACAAAAGGAGAGAAACGCGCTCCTATGACATTTAGAGCTAGATATGGAACAGTAGAGTTCGTTGTTCCACAGTCTAAACTTGAGCAAGCATTCACTGTTGATACCATCGGGAGATATACCCATGAAGGAATGGGGCAAATTGTCTGGAGAAGTGTGAAGCACCTCCAAAAAAAGCCCCTCTACGCTCCAAGAAAAATTAAGATTCGTAAAATGCTTCCCAAACTCTCAGATGCACAGAAAAATCTACTAAAAGCCTTTCTTTTACATGATTTCGTGCATACCGAAAAGCATCGAAGTAAAATCTACAATGAGATTGACATAATTGATGAAGAAGTTTACAAATTAGCAAAAAATCATCATAATTACAATTTTGACGAAAGAGAATTGCCTCTCCTCTCTACCCTTCACTATTATGATCGCCTTTCCGCGATGATTTCTCGAAAATTCAGATGGTCTGCCTCCTCGCGTTATCGTGTGAATGTTCAAAAGGAAATAGATTTCGATATGCTAAAAAGAGAGATAGAATCACGCCAATATTCTCTTTGTGCCCTTTATGGTTATGTGTACAAATCTTGTGTACTTAACAAAATCAATGAGGCGCTAAAATTTGGTTTCTCTTCTTTGAAAAACCATCTCTTATTAATGGTTAATCTCTATATTGATGACTTTCATAGGTGAGCCCATATGCTTCAAATCATGATATTGGTATTCCTCTTTGCAGGCAAATACACTGGATACAAGGCGGAATGTTCTTCGCACCACGCGGAGAACACGTTCTTGTGCATGAGACTGAACCCGAGAGGTCCCACGCCTCAGATGAAGGGAATGAATGACAGGCAGAGGACGAGAAAAGTGATAAGCCTTAGTAACTTGTTTATTATCTTATCTGCTGTTCGTGTGTCTTCTGGATTTTCTTCAACGACATCTTGGTTCAACTCAAATGATGGCAAATTTGCAAGTACAGCTACGATACTTATTATACTTTGTTTTGCGACCCAAAGATTAGATCCTCCACTTAATAAGACTACGAGGTTATCATCACAGCTATCTTTAGCTGCTTGTGTGATTATTTTAGCCATTTCAGGAAATGCAGAGGTCGTCAAGTTGAAACCGCCATAATCCGCGTGATGGGAGTCATGCCCAAAATTCCACAAAATCATTTCAGGCCCGAATTTTTCGGCAAGGAATGGAGTTAGTTCTTGTAAAACTCTCAGAAAGCCTTTATCAGAGATATTTGAGGGCAGAGGGATGTCAAATTTATTGGATTTTATTAAATCGTCACTAAATGAATAGCCATCGGAAAAAAAGTTTAGATGTACCACATTTTCGTCACTCTCAAAAATATTCCGTGTGCCATCTCCTGGATGGGGATCTGTGTCGATTATCATGAATCGTTTGACATTGTAAGTGTTTCTAAGATGTTGAATAAGTAACGCAGAATTGTTAATGTAGCAAAAACCCCAATATGAATTACGACTTGCATGATGCCCAGCAGTTCCAGTAAAAACAAAGGAATTTTTTACTTTCTTCGTCCAGACCATTTCTCCTGCCAGTAAAGCTCCTCCCGCTGACAGCCGTGCGGCCTCATAACATTCATCTTCTTTGACTCTTGCAAGATGTTGCGTAGTATGTATTTGAAGAATTAATTCTTCTTTTACTCTCTCAGGTGTTTGAATAACTACTCTGTTGTCTCGGTCGTTTTCTTTTAGAAAATCCATTAAAGAATTGTATGCGGGTGCTAATCTTTCTCGTAAAAAGAGATTTCCATGCGTTGCAAACTTCGGGTGATAAATCAAGCACGTCTGGGGCATTTTAATCAAAATGGTATGTAAGGCAACTCCTTCCTAAAAAATCTAACTGCTAGGAGAGGGTGACCTCTAATCTTCGATTAGCCTTTTTGTCATCAACATCTTTTCTAAAAGTTTGATATCTAGTTGTCTCGGAATTACTTTATTTTTTATAGCATACACCATCACACTATCATCAATTTCTTGCGCAACCAATACTCCGTAAACTTCATCGACTAAAATGTAACTAGAACTCAAATCTACTCGACCTCTTTCTTTTATACTCTTCACATAATCCAGTATTTGATCCACGTCCTCTTTTTTAGGTTTTGTTTTCTTAAGTTCGATAACAGCCAGTTTGTTCATGGGATCTTGGGCTAAGATATCAATCCTCTTACCTTCTGATAGAGTGACTTGTCGACCCAGCACTCGATAATTCTCATAAATAATCCCTGTCAATAAGGTTGGGTATTCTGCTAGAACTTTCTCTATATCTAATTCTGTGAAACCTTCAGTCTTGATATTGAAAGGTTCAAGATTTATCTTATAAATTCCTTTCAACTGTTTTGCTCTTTTTATATATTCCCTTGCATGCTCATAACATTCATCGTAGAGTTTACTGTCCACTCCCATTTCCATTATTTGAGTCAATGTTTCTGCAGCCTGCAAATAAAGTCTAATAGCTGTTTTTTTGTCGCTTTTTTTGTCGACCTCGATTGCTTTTTCTGCTGTTGATTTTGCTGTCTTTAACAGCTTTGAGATTTGGTTTTGAGACATTTCAATCAGTTACTTTCTAGTAGGAAAGAAGGTGATCTTTATATTTTTTGGAAGTTAATTTGTAAGAACAGGAAAAGAAGTTTTTTCAAATAGCTATTCTAGGTTGGATTCTTATGAATCACGATTTTATAACAAGGAAAGTTGCATTGACTCATGGAAATGTAATTACTATGGACGAGACGAATCCGAGGGCTCAAGCGGTTCTTGTGATAGATGATAAAATCTTCAAGGTTGGATCCGATGCGGAGATCGAAAGACTGATTGATGGAGATACGGAGGAACTGAATCTTGAAGGGAAGACATTGATTCCAGGATTTGTAGACTGTCATGCGCATCCTATAAACTTTGGACTTGCACTCATGGCAGTTGACTGCAAGACGCCATCTGTGAATTCCATTAAGGAGATAGTGGACAGGATTCAATTGACAGCAGAAGATAAATCAGAGGGAGAATGGATAATTGGCAGAGGTTATGACGATTTCAAACTGTCTGAGAAGAGACATCCTAACAGATGGGATCTAGATGAGGCTGCACCTAACAATCCTGTCATAATTACTCGATTCTGTGAGCATATTTCAGTTGTTAATAGCCTAGCTCTAGAACTTGCAGGTATATCAAAGGATACAAAGGATCCTGAAGGAGGGCAGATTGATAGAGATCCTAAGACTGGTAAACCAACTGGAATTTTGCGGTGGGGTGCTAAGGAATTGGTATTACGAATTATTCCTCCTCCTAGCGTAGCACAATTGAGACAAGCTATAATTTTGGCTTCCGAGCAATTTCTGGCCAAAGGAGTAACTTCAGTGTCCGAAGCCGGCGAAATAAATGCCTCGGCTATGAAAGCATATCAGACTGCAATATGGGATGACGACGTACCCCTTAGGGTTAACTTGATGATGCCAATGAGCATGCTTGGTTTTTTACGGAAACTTGGTTTTTCAACAGGTTTTGGCAATGATAAACTTCGAATAGGACCAATAAAGATCATAGCTGATGGATCAACATCAGGAAGAACTGCTGCCCTATCTGAACCTTATGAAGATTCACCTGAGAATATCGGCATGATGTATCTTAGTCAGAATGAGTTAAATAGCATAATTCTCACCGCTCATAGCGCAGGATTCCAAGTAGGTGTTCATGCAATCGGAGATAGAGCTATTTCAGCAGTTATCGACGCAATTGAGTTAGCCTTGGAACAATTCCCAAAAACTGATCATAGACATCGAATAGAACATTGTGGAATAAATAGTTCAACCATTGTAACAAGACTAAAGAAACTGGGCATTATACCTGTTCCGCAACCCATATTTCTTTATGGTGAGGGTGAGAGTTACAGGGCAGGCTTGGGCGAAGACAGGGTAAAATGGGCGTATCCCCTAAAGTCGTATATCGAGAGTGGAATCACGACACCTATGAGTTCAGATTGCCCCTGTACTTCTGGATCCGAGTTAATAAGCCCCCTTCTGGGTATTTATGTAGCCATTACTAGGATGACCGATGCCGGTAGAGAAATCGGAGCTGAACAAAAAATTGGAATAAAAGATGCCCTCAAGGCATATACCCTTAATAGTGCTTATGTAACCTTCGAAGAAGGTGTAAAAGGATCCATCGAGCCAGGTAAACTCGCTGATTTTGTTGTACTATCGGATGATCCTTTTAATGTAAGAGATAATGAAATTAAGGACATATACGTGGAAATGACTATAATAGGTGGCAAGACTGTTTATGAGAAACCATAAAAAGTTTTTATCGTCGTATATCTCACTCTAAGTCCTATTTATTTTGATGGCACGCACAAAGGAAAAGTTTAAAGGCATTAAATTTACATATTTATATTATAGGTACTTTGTTTTTTCTAATAGAGCTGACTGAAATGTTTAGAGAAGATATACGAAAACGTTCAGAATACGGAGATGAATTCGTTCGATTGTTTATTAAAGATGGTCTTCAAGATCGTCTACTACCTTTTTCAAAAAGTGCCTTAGAACTGTTTACAAAGTATTGCTTTGAAGAATGCAATGACTCAGACCGTCTTAAGTGTATTTTACGCCCCTGCACTGAGATTATTGACGGAAATAATCGCCGGCTTTTAGATCTCTATATTGATTCAGGTATTAAGAAAAATGAGCTCCCTCTTTTCTGTTACAGCCAACGACAACAAATGATAACTAAAATTCTTACTGGAAAAGAACGAAGACGAGGAAAAAATATTGACAAGAAGGTTTTTTTAGAAGATTTCCTCGATATATTATTTCCAAAAGCAGCAAAACCATTGAAAAGGGCATTACAGAGAAAACAAACGTTCATCAAAACATTCTTAGGAAGACTTGATGAAATGGATGAATTCACGCTATATTCTTCTCAAGACGATTACCTATTATTCTCAAATAACCATGACATTTTTTTTATGGACTTAAATCGAAGCATTGTAACATTGAATCCTGGTGAACACAGAATAAATGAAATGACCGAATTAACAGGCTTCACTAAATTCTTTTCTCACAAACATGATCAACAGGCTGAATTAATTGAAAATGGATTTGGATGGAACCATATTCAATTTCAAGTTTATGAATCTAAAGAAGATTTTACTAAAGAAGAAAAATCTCGACTTCAAAAATTTCTAATAGAACTCCGTAAAGACGACACAGGCCTCTTTTCCGCATTTTATGTTGCAGATAAGACGATACAGATCAATACAGACGTTTACTATCATAATTATGATCCTGAAGTGTATTTGACTTATAATGACAAAAAATTGCTAGTCAGATCTTTAGAGGAAATATTTTCCTCAATGAAGCGCCTTCAGGACGATATTGCACAAAAACTCATTGAAAAATCTGAGGATGTTACTAAGGAAACCTCTTCCGAATAAATTTATATAATAAGTGGTTCATTTTCTTCCAATAGATTTTTCGGAAATTGACAGAATTTATTATTTAATTGTGTTCTAAACAGCTATTAACTATCTTAGAGGTTAAACTATGACCGAACCGATAATAACTTCCATGGACGACTCAGATACATTTGCTAGAACACTTCTCGCATTAGAAGTTCTCGTGGTTGCCACATTTTTTGGTATCTTTCAAGCATTAATGTTTCAAGAGAGTTTATATCTCATGTTAATTGGAATTGGATTCGGTATCGCTTGTTTCATTTTATTTGGGCGTGCTATTACTCAGATGAGTCTAAAAGAACTTGGATTGGTCAAAACAGCATTAAAAAACAATGTATTTTTCGGAATTCTTATTGGAATAATACTTCATCTAGCTTTTAGCGCATATTATTTCATTGCTTATGAAAAGGTTCTTTTCTTGTTACCTTATCGCAATTTTGTTATTATCCCAATTGCATTGCTTGTTGTATTTTCAGAAGAATTGTTTTTTAGAGGATATATGCTTCCGAGACTGGAAGGTGCCTTTAAATCATATGCGACTGTTTTAGCGGTATTAATCAATTCCATTTTGTTTATGTTCTATCATCAAAACTCAATCTTCAATTTGATTCTTTTTGGTCCTTACTACTCTACGATAGAGACAATGTTAATCAACTTTGCTGGAAGTGTAATCCTTTCTATTATTTTTGTAAAATTCAGGAGCTTAATTTCACCAACATTAGCCCATGCTGTGTTTGATATCCTCTTCTATATTCATTTTACATTTCCGTATTGGCTAATACCTTAACTTTAACGTCCATCGGGATTCTTTCACAAGCAATCGTTTCCTGATAAGAATTTTCAAAAAATTAAATAAAAATGCACAGAAAGAAGTACATATCTTGATTGAGACAAGTATCTGAATAATATATTTTTGTAACTTTCATAAATCTTAAATATCGTTGTATTGTTGGCACTACAGGCCGTAGTAGGTGCGTCTTGTAAACCAGTCATTTCAACAGCTCCTATTTATTAGCCCTACTACGGTTTAAATTAACAATTTTATGAAAAGTTTTAATTCAACTAACATCCTATAATGTTTGAGTATTCTGATTTATAAGAAAACGATCTTGCCTAAAAAAGAGGGAAGGGCATTAATTTATAGATATGTAGGAAGGAGTGTATAACGAAATGGATGAAAATGTAGACGTGTGGATAACTCAATCCTTAAATTCTGTGGGTATTATTGCAAATGAATATTTACCTGTAATGGGAGGTCTTCTCGTTCACGTTAAGCGAGAAGGAATAATATGGATACCCCGTTCAAGGGTAGCTGGGATTTTATCTAAGAGTGGTCTTTTAGACACAATTGCGAGGCATGGACAGATCGTTTTTAGTGCAATAGGGTTCATTTTCGCACCAGTTGCGACAGCTTATTCACAGTTTATTCGTCGAGGGCTTAGAATACCTCCAAATATTGTAACCTCATACAGTAAGTCCATCATAGAACGCGTTTTGTTAACACGTCCTACCCTTTACCAAAAAGCAGCTCAGACTCTAAGTGGAGTTAAAGAGAAATTAGTAAGTGTCATCAAAAGAGAGACTGATGAAAAAGAGGAAAAAGAGGTTACTTATTACGCACTCCGGATCATAGTAACGTTAGAAGAAATTAAGGTAGATGAACTTGCTGAATCAAGTTTCATCTCTAAAATGGAAAACGCAATTATGAGCAAACTAGAAGGCGAAGAGAGTCTTCCTGAAACACTAGAAACATTCGAAACTTCAGAAAAATTTGAACCATCTGTCGAAACCGAGATCACATCTACAGTTAATGAAGAAGATGAAAATACCGGAAAATTAGAAAAACTCTCTAAAGTCAAAGATAAAGCTGTGGAAAAACTAAAAAATGCAGGCTCTATCGCAAAAGAAAAACTCCAAGATACAGGAGCTGTTGCAAAAGAGAAATTAATAGATGTGGGTTCATACGTAGGTGACAAGATAAGTAAAATCGAGGTTAAAAAAGTTATAAGATGGCTTCAGGGCTACCCCCTCTTTCGAATACGTTTAACTGAAAGTGAGACAGATAAGTTACATAGATTTTTAAAGAGCCTACAAGATGACGGAATTGAAATAAATTCTGCTTTGGAACTTGAAGATGAATTATTAGCAGAATTTGACATAGAAAGTTAATATTTGCAAACAAAAACCTTGTAATTCAACAATAAGATATCTAAAACATTTTTGCGAGAATCTTAATCTATATATAGATCTTTTACACATAAATGCTTTACACTTTTTTTAACTCAAGCAATTTTGAGTTAGGAAGAGACACTTCCGAAATTTTAAATAATAAAAAAATGTTAGGAAGAGACACTGCCAAAAACAGCGCTAATAATTATAAATATCGTTCCAAAACGACTTTTTGAGTGAAAAGGGAGCACTGGCAGGAGCTGGAATTTGGAAGAGGGCAAAAGATCACAATACGGTAGGAAAAATGAAAAAAGTACTTGAAGCTGCAAGGAAAGCAGGACCGGACAAATGTTTGATAATACATTCACCGATTGGTTTTAGAGAAGGCTACCCAGAACTTGCAAAAACGCATCCGGGTCTACTTAAAGGAGCTGAAGAAGCTGGTGGGTTCAAAAAAGGCGAATGGGGAGCTGAAATCACTGATGAGCTTAAACCACTATCCGACGAGACTGTGCTAGATAAGCGTCGGTTATGCGGTTTCACTGATACGGAACTAGATGGCCTGTTAAAGAATTTGGGCGTTGAAAATCTGATGATAGGCGGTTTTGTAACCAATTGGTGTGTAGAAGCTACTGGTAGATCTGCATATGATAGGGGTTATCACCCAGTTTTTCTGAAAGACTGCATGGACGCTTTCACTGATGAAGAACAAAAGTTTGCTGAAGAAAAGATCTTTCCAGTAATTGGAGAAGTCTTAACATCAGACGAAGCAATGGCGAAGTTTCTATAGTCGAAAATAGAGCCTTCGTCTTTTTTTTTTAATAACTTATATTTTTCTATATCTCTTTTTCTCTACTTTTTCAATCGTCACAAGAAACCTTGTCAAGTTTTGGAATGTAAGGTTTAATATCTATTAAAGGCGTGCCATCTATTGCGTCAATACCTCTTACTGTCAAAACATTCCCCTTACGTTCAATCAACTCTGTAGTGCATATTCCGATAGGATTTGGTCTACCTGGTGATCTTATGGAGAATACGCCTCGCGGAGTTGGACTATCGGGTGTAGGCGTTATTAAAGTGCCTCTGTTTGCTTGATGAAGCCAATATATCAAAATAACGTGCTTACGCTTTTCAATGTCCTTTAATCCTTCAGTAAACTCAGGAAATATTTCAACAGTTCCCAATGTTTGTACAAGTCTTCCTTGTCTAGGTGCATCGCCTTTTGTTTTATAAGGTGACCTGATAATACCAATTGGTTTCAAAATAATCTCCGTTGTCTTCATAATAAATTCTCCTAAAGGTAGGTCTTTTAGTTTTTCTACTATTCTTCCTAACACGCTTAATATCAAATGAATTTTCATAAACTAAAATTAGAATTGAAAAATACCTCTATATATGTTTAAAACTCTTCCAATTCTTTCAATAATTTCAATAGTCGGTCTTCTGCTCGCGTAGATATTTCTTTTTCATCGGCATGAAATTCTCTCAGTGCACGTCCAAGCCGTTTAACATTTTGTTTTATTGTAAAGCGGACAACTCCGATATTAACGGAGGGTTCTGCAATAACACATAGCACAGCTTCCTGATTAATACCTGCTGTAAAAATAACCCCAGTATCAAATTCGGAAACAACCAAATTTAAATTCCCCTCGATCTCAGTATGCTTCCCCTGTGTTTCACTGGCACAAAAAACGGCATTGCCTATGGCACCAAGACCGTCAACATCTACAGGGCGTGCGTCAAATTTTGTTACATGACCCAAAGTTAAACCTGTGCGATCTGTTAGAATCACTGTTCTAATGGCATGGTCAGCTTTAATGAGTCCTGAAAGAACTCGATTTAATGCCTCAGATAGAGCTTTACCATCCCACACTAGAACTGCCTCTCATAATGATGCTATGTGATGCTTATTGATATCCACGATAATAGAGTATTTCAAGGATTCGGTTGTTAAGCTAACTCGAAATCTCTACAATGCATTGTTTATATTGCAGATGCTATTTTTTTAAAAGCTTCTCTACGAAGATTTGTGAATCCATTTTCATATAATAAAAAAAGAGAGAAAGCTGGCACGTATGCGGTGATTCATCTACATATTTTCACTGCATCATGCTTTTTTAATCGGTTTTATATCAACAACGGCACGTGGCACGCCCATTCTCGCGATCTTTCTATTTAGAGCTTTCACATAGCGTCTGTGAAAAGGAAGATAGAAGAATAGAGTCCATACAATGGAATGCGAAGCGGTGCCAACTGCAATTAATATAATTAATGCTACTTGCCCTGCAAATTCTGGATTTGGTGCCGTTGCTAGTTCTATAAAGAATTTCACGAAGCCCAATATGGCAGAACCACCAACGAAGCCTTCAAGTAGTCTTTGTCCAAACCCAGAAGATTTCTCGACCTCAAGATTGCCTTTTACTCGCTGGAAATAGTAAAGTGAATAGTCCCTTAAGATAAAGAGTCCTGGCATGATTAGGCCTAAAATCACTGGGCTAACGAAGAAAATTATTATGTTTATATTAATTAACAACTGTAAAGCTTCTTCCTGAGTGACTTGAGTTATTGCTGGGAGGAAGTCTGCGAATTTAAGTAAATTGATTGCTAGTGAAATAAGGAATAATATAGGAATCCATGGTCTTACAAGACTTTGACGTACATTACCCCAAAAACGAGTCCTTCGTGATAATTCTTCTTCGACCAATTCTTCCTCCTCTTCTTCTTCTAAGATGAAATATCCCTTTTCTAGGCTTTCAAGATCTTTTAGATCAGTATCCGCAAGTCCTGCAACAGTACGTCCTCTAAACCATAACACAAAGCGAATGACACTTGCAGAGCTGTACACCTTACCCATCGCCACCCAGACTACAATGCCCACCAGCGTAGCTACGAGCAGGAGCAGTGCTAAAGCAGGAAGAATTCCGAATACAATGAGTCCGAAAATTAATGCGAGTATTGTAGCTAGGATCTTTGTGATTTCACTTGTCATAGTCCATTACTATCCTTTTTGGTTCTTAGAATCTCCTACGTCACGGTCTTATATGAAGCATTCGGTTATATGATAATAAGTATACGTAGAAGGAAGTAAATATCATAAAGGAAAAAATTAGAAATAAATTTTATTTTTTCGTGCGTTTCATCGAAGATTGCATCAAAAAATCAGCGTTTAAGCGTTTCTTTTATCTTAATCAAAACAACAAAAAAACCTACTGCAGGCAGGATCGACATCAATAGAAACATAACTTGCATGCCTACAATTTGTGCAATTATACCGCCAAGAAGTCCGCCTACAGCACCGCCTCCAAAGATACATGTTGTTAGAAGCCCCATAGCCTCTGCTCGCTGTGTTTCAGGTGTAACGTCAGTTACATAACAGTTGTTGCCGTTCTCAAGGCATGAGAATGTAAATGCCAAAAGAAACTGAGTTGGGATAATCCATAAGAAATTAGGACTTAAAGCATAGAAAATCTCCACCATTGAAGTACCAGCGAGTCCTACAAGAATCATTGGCTTTCGTCCGATTATATCGCACAATTTTCCAGCCAAAGGTTGAAAAAACGCTCCTGCAAGCACAAAATTGATCGCTATTAATATCCCAACCCAAAAATCGCTAGCACCTAGTATAGTACTCAGATACACTGCAAATAAGGTCCATATCCCCCAAAATGAAATATAGCGAATAAAAGTGACGCTAAAAAGAACGTGTAGATTGCCCTGCTTGACATAAGATTCACTAACATTAGTGGGAATGAATTTCCTTTTCAATATACTAAAAACTTGCCTTGGATTTAATGGAACACTTATGACTTTGCTGTCAACACGCCTTAAGAAAATTAAACTAATAATCGCTCCTGATCCTGCCAAGATCGCTGCCAAGACCACACTCATCTGTATCGAGATATATTGTGCAACAAATCCTCCAGAAAATGAACCAATAGCATATCCAAGAGATGTTGAAGCTGTAAGAAAACCGAAAAACTTTCCTCTCTCTCCAGTCGAAGCCAAAGAGCCAACTATCGCTAATACTGCCGGACGGAATGCAGATGCTATAAATCCGAATAACGCCATTAAAAGTACCACAATAATTGGTACTTCGACAATTGAAGTAATGAAGAGGACAATAGCACAACCAATTAGACTTGAAGAAAGAAATATCTTCCTTTTTCCGAACGCATCAGAAAGTACTCCCCAAACAACGCTAAATATTGTGGTAGTAATATAATAAAAAGAAATCACTAATCCGGTTACTACAAGACTTGCTCCTAGTCTATTGACATATAACGGTAAAATAACAAGAGGCAAGAACGTAGCAAATGAATACATCAGATTAGTCGTAATTACTGTAGCAAAACCCCTGCGCACTTCATAGATCTCCAATAATTTCACTGTTGGGTATAGGTAGAAATTGCTTGAGGGAGAAAAGAGTACATAGTTGTACTTCTTCAACAGGTATGGAGTGCACTAAAAAAATCAATCCTCAAATACTTTTTCCTTACATTTTCAAATGGTAGGTAAATATTAAATTCAGTTTTAATAACATTGTGAATAACTTTATGAGTATGAACTGTCATTGAACTGCATCTAAACAAAAAATTGTTCAAAGCTTGGCTAGACCGAAAATCTAGCTATACATAACAGATGAAGGGTGAGCAGAGACGGTGGTGGAGAGTTTTAGTTTTATTAAAACTAGTGCCGCCTCTGCTCATGAGTTACCCTATGCGCATATATATGACTATTTTGGTAAAACTCTCCTCTTAGTCTGGTAAAACTCTCCTCTATTTAAAAATAGTGCGCGCAAAATATTTATAATAAGAAGAGCGGATTATAAGTGCATAGTACAAAAAGGAAAATACAACAAGTTTTAACAAAAATTACACAAGGGGAAACAGTATGGGAGTTGCTTTGCTCAGATTGAAGTCATGGTTTTATCTCTTACTACAATTTGGATATGTATTCCTTGTTATTCTTTTTTTAGGGGTTCTTTTTCTAGGAATGACAAATTTACTCGTTTATTTTGTGTTTGGCATAATAATTTTCGTGTTCTTCTATTTGATCTCAAATTATACTATGAAAAGAAGAATTAAAAAGAATGGAATTCATTTAGAAGGAGAGGCACTTACACGTTCTGTGGGAGGCGGCTATACTGGAGGACAGATTTTTGACATGGTCAGCGAAGTATGTACTAAAAGCAATAAGCCTATTCCACGGAATCTATATGTCCTAAGAGACTCAAGTCTTAATGCATTCACTTTCGGTGGAGGCAGAGGGGCATGGCTAGTAGTTCACGAAGGACTTCTGCGAGGATTACGAGAAGATGAAATAAAGGCTGTGATTGCTCATGAAGTTGGTCACATTCGCCACGGCGATGCTCGAATGATGATTGCCCTTATGGCGATTCCTTTTATTGTGGGGCTCATCGCAAGAAGTTTACTTTGGGGAGGTATTTACGGAAGTTACGGCGCTCGTAGGCAACGAGGAGGTGGAGCGGCTGTTGCAATGCTTATTGGTGGAATATTATTAGTGTCGGTATTCTTTCTCCAACTGCTCAGCTTAGCTTTTTCGAGATCTAGAGAATACTTAGCGGATGTTCATGGAGCCCGTGTAGCGGGACCAGAAGCTATGTCTAATGCCTTACTACGTATAAGTAACGGTATTTCAGTAAATGACATTGCTGCACGTCAGAGTTCAAAAATGGCAGATTCGCTTCTCATAAGTCCACGTTACCTTTCCCATGGGCGAGAAGGTAGCTATTGGGCATCTTTTGATGTCGACAGATCGGGGGCTTTGGATACAGAAGAACTTAGAAATGCAGCATCTCGGACAAAAAGAGTCGGTGATGGTGTTCTTTCAACACATCCTGCTATACACAATAGGATTCTAAATATCGCGAAAAATGTCTTAATGACATAAAAATTCGTTTTTTTCTTTTTCTATTTTTAATTAAAAAATAAAAAAGAGGTTTAATCGACAATTTGTAAACGTCGAAGCGTTTCCTGCTTTGGAATTCCGTTTTGATCCCACTCGCGTAGATCATAGTATTCGCTAAGCATCGTGTTGAAGTTTTCTTTTCCAATAACTTTTCCAGCAGCTGGGCCATTAGGCAATGGTTCTTCGAGGATTCTATAAGGTATTTTATCATCCTTTCTAGATACTCCTTGTTGTGTTGCAATATACCTCTCTGTATTGCAAATTCTTTCACCTATCTCGCCTAGATTCCAGCTCTCGGTTCCTGTAATTGCCTTAAGGAGTGCAATGATCATATCTTCGGGAACTGCCCTGCTTCCTATTACGCAGACAATGCAGCTATCTAATATGCTACGGAAGTGTTGCAGTCCTATCACTAAACCTGCCTTTCCGTCTGTGGAAAACCTGTCATACTCACCAGTTAAAACTTCTGCACCGATAGTCCATGATTTCAAATGACACGCCCCCCTAGGCGATGTAGCATACCCCAATGCCATCCCCCAGACTGCGCGTGGGTCGTAGGCTGGAAATTCCAGTCCCTTCACTTGGAGTGCAAAATTCATTGAGTCTTGACCGACTTTTTCAGCGCATGCTCTCGTTCCTTCCGCAAGAACATTACCGAATCCTTCTCTATTAGCCATCATTTCAATAAGCTTTAAAATTGATTCCTCATCGCCCCATTTTAGTTCAGGCAGTTCTGCTTTCCAGTGATCTAAGTAGCCCTTTTCATAGCATTCTAGCGCAAAGCCAGCAGTTACACCGGCAGAAATAGTATCCATTCCATATTCATCACAGAGAATGTTCGCCATAAGAGTTCCATTGAATTCATTCATACCGCAGTTAGTCCCCAAACTCCAGAAACTTTCGTATTCAGGTCCGTCAGCAATTTTTCCTTTATGTTTTCCTTCTTTAATCTCACTTAGTTTGCCACAGACTAGTGTGCACCCATAACAACCTGTATTTTTCGTAACATAATTAGCTACCCATGTTTCAGCGTCAAATTTACCGATGAGATCCATTTGTGCAATTTGCCCATTTTTGCCTGTATAGACGCCGTTTTCGCTCATTGATGCAATAAGTTGAACCGTACCCAATCTATGAAAGTTTTGAGCAGCTGGATTCTCTTTTGTTTCGCGGGTCACATCTTTAATCAAAGCCTTTAATTTATCTTCGTCATGTAATTCTGGTGTTTTTGAGCCTTTTGCAACCATAGCTTTAAGGTTTTTTGAACCAAAAACCGCTCCAAGTCCTCCTCTTCCTGCTGCCCTATGATTGTGTGCTACTACGTCAAACACTGAGGCAACTTCTACTAATTTTTCTCCCGCAGGCCCTATCATTACAGCGCTAGGAAAATTTTCCTTTTCTTCAAGTTTCTTCCGTGTTTCACTTACTTTCAACCCCCATAATTGTGAAGCGTCTTCGAAACGTATTTGATCATCTTGAATTGCTAGATATACTGGCGTCTCTGAAGCACCAGTGAGCATTAAACCATCGTATCCACTTCGTTTTAATTCGACACCGAAGCGTCCACCAGTGTTCGTACAAAGATATATGCCAGTTAACGGACTTTTACTGACAAATTCATACCTTTGACATACTGGTATCATAGGTTTTGTGCCAGTAAATGGCCCTAGCATACAGAAAATGGAATTTTCGGGTGAAAGTGGATCAACGTTTGGTGGAACATTGTCTAACATAAGTCGTGCGCCTAGTCCACGTCCTCCTATATAATGCTTTGCCAGTTTTTCTTCTAACGGAATTTCTTTTATCGCTTTATTTGTGAGATCAATGCTTAAGATTTTTCCCATATAACCTTTCATTCGTGCTCACCTTTCAATTCTAATCATTTCGGTTCTTTTAGAAATCCTCTTCTTTATGTTTGTCGGTTTCTTTTTAATTGTTTGCAAAAGTAAAGTATGAAAAAGTATATTTTAGAATTAAACCACAAATCTTGAATTAAATTGAACTAAAAAGAATAACAACAACTGAAATGACAAGTCCGCCTATTAATGCAACAATCACGCCCGATTTCATCAAATCCTTTCTATCTATTACACCAGTGTTAACAAGCAAGGCATTATTTGGTGTACCAAAAACAGTACAGAGTGCAAGAGATGCTGCTAATCCCACAGCCATAACTGTGACACTTGGATTCAAGCCTAAAAGAAGTGCTATGCTTATGGCAATTGGTGTGCAAATAGCAACAGTTGCAGTATTTGCCAGTACATTGGTTATTAAAATAGTTACAAATGTGATTAAAATAACTACTGCAAAAAGTGGAATCCCAGCTAAAGGTTGGATGAGGAGAGTAGCGATCCAGTTTGCGGTGCCAGACACTAAAAACGCCTTGCCTAAAGCTATGCCTGCGCCTAAGAGCAAATACATACCAAAAGCTCCCAGACGCGCATCGTCCCACTCTAACGCCCCTATGGCAAAAAGTATCACTGCAGCTGCAATACCCACCACTGCGACACTAAGGAGTGTTCGTGGCAGTCCGAAGGCAGCCTCAATCTCTGAACCTATAATCCATAGAATCACCGTAGGTATAAACACACCTAATGTCTTTTTCTCACCATTTGACAAAGGAGGTAGGTTAGAACGCTCTTGACGAATTTCTGAAATATTTATGGAGGGTAGTTTGACAGGAAAAAGTTTTAATAAAACTAGAAGAGTTGCGATCATTATAAGAAGTGCAGATGGAAGTCCAATTTTCATCCAATCAATAAATGTAAAGGTTGTAACTTCTTCAATAAATCCTGATGCTAGTGCGTTTGGACCGGTTCCTGTAATTGTTGCCATACCGCCTAAAGCAGTACCGATGCTTGCACCAACAAGCAGTAAAATAGTTAAGTTTTTTTTATCTTGTGGATCTTCTATCTTTTCAACAATTACCAAAATTATTGGAATAAAAATTGCTAGTACTGCAGTATTTGATATCCACATACTCAAAAAGGTAGTTACAAATAAAAGTGCTAGAAGAACGCTTTTAATAGACCCTTTTATATTAGAAAGAATCATTAGAGAAAGACGACGATCTAGACCATGTTTTCTTATTGCTTCAGCAATAATAATCGATGATAATAAAATATAGATTACTGGATGTGCAAAGGAAGCAAATGCTGCAGTTGCACCTTCCTCAAACACTCCATAAGCGACCAATAATACAGGTACTATAAGAGATGTAACGGGAAGAGGTAGTACTTCAAAACTCCACATAAGTGCCGCAAAGAGAAAAATGCCTAAAGTCCATTGTATTTTCTGAGGGATCGGAAGAGGAAAAAATGTAAAGAACATCAATACAATAACTGAAATAATTAATTTCAATTTCTTCTTTTCAGTTTGGAGACGTCCTTTAAGTGCCTCTTGAAAATAACGTCCTGTAATCTTCTTTACGTCATTATTTTCTGTCATATCATTTCAACATTAGGATGTAATTTTTATATTAAAAAAGAAATTTTAAGCTTTAATGCATCAGAAGAACTCAATTAAACAAAACAGTGACAAGAATTAGAGTATGAAATTAAGAATTATGAATGAAGGTGAACTAACCTCGATCTTCTATAATTCTTTTGGCAATTGAATACTTTGTAAGCCGATCAACAGTTTTTCTGCTGAGTACACCAACCAGTTTACCTTCGTCGTTCACAACCACTAATCTGTGCACTTTTGATTTCAAGAATTCATCATCAGAAATGTCTAAAGCGTTTTTATTCTCATGGACTGTATGGACTGGCTTCACCATAACGTCACGCGCCAATAATATAGTTGGGTTCTTCCCTTCCGCAATTAGTTTAAAAATAATACCGTCAGTAACGATACCTACTGGTTTTTCATTTTCTAAGACGACAACACTACCCACCCAATTATCTAACATCATTTTAGAAACCATGGGTATACTCTCATCAGGTCTACAGGTTACAACATTGCGCCGTGCTACATCTTTAACTATCACCATTCGTAGCCTCCTTTTTCACAAAATATACAATTTATTGAATAGACTTCTTAGAGGAAACCGGTTAGGGTTTCTTCTTAAAAAGATTACTATTGAAGTTTCCTCATTGAGAAACTTATTAAGAATCAAGAACTTTTATTAATAATCAGTTAGTTCAATCCTCAGTCAACTGGATGCTAAGAGAATGACATCGACGAAAAAAGAAATCTCAATGGTGAATCTTCTTCCAATTCTTATTGGGATAACACAATCACTTCGTTCTCACCCGGAAATAAAGAAAGCATCTGCAGGACGAGGAACCTTGGCATTTTTCGAACTTTTAAGAAGCTTGGTTGTATTAAACGGACAGCGCGTAACAAAGAACTATATCAAGAAAGCAGCATTGGTCACCTTACCGCATCGTATTGCAGTTAATTCGCTTAGACCTTCTGAGGAAATAGTTGAAGAGATAATTGATCAGGTTTTAGATAACAAAGAGACTTCGATATCAATTTTACCTCCTTCAGAGGTACCTTTAACTCAAAATAGTCAAACAGAAAATAATGCGCTGCTACGTGAACTTATGAAATTCGTAGGGCAGAAAAATAAAAATCAACAACCAAGTTCCGCTCTAAGACCTGTCCTGCGATCACTTCATCCTGATTTTCCTGGGTATTTTACACAACAGACTCATGGTTTTACCATTGAAGATTTAGCAAAACTCCTTCAAATGCCTCGCTCTGAATTGGAAAAACAATATCCCACTCTTTCTAACTTCTTCAGTAAACTAAAGCAACTTTATCAATCACAAACGCCGAGCCAAGAACTTATGAGCTTACTTCATACGTTACCAAATCAACTTGAGCGACTAGGTTTCATAAGAGGAATGAATGAGCATAATTGGCATCCAAGCGCAATTTTTACATTTACTCCTACTGCAATCGACCTAGTTGGCAAAGATATAGTTGAACAATTATTGGGAGCAGCATTTGGACAACTAGTTTTAGAAAGCGAAATGGAACAAGTGTCACAAGCGAATCAAACGATTACGGAAGATGTTTCAAAAAATCTTTTCCGAGAACTTCTGGAAGCAATTCAAACTATTATTGACCAAAGAGGTCTTGCATCGCCCCAGTCTCTATTGAATGAATCTAACGTTAAATCACTAATAGAAGAGCGATTAAGGGAAAGACTTCAAGTTGAACCAGACCTGCTAAGGTACGATCACCTTTTGGCAGCTCTTGATGAACTCCAGACACTCTTGGAAAAACTGGAACTAACAGGATATGTCAAATTGAAGGACAAAATTACACTTACCACGAAAGCTTATGCATTACTCTTTGAAGAACTTATTCCAGAAGTAGAGAAAATTGTCTCTAAGAGTCAAGAGGGTCATAGGTCTAAAAAAATCATAAGAAAAATAGGTGAACGATCACTAGATATTAGACCATACAAAAATGGGGATAATTATAGGGATATATCTATTCAAAGGACAATTAAGACCCTCGTACGTCAAGGCAAACAACTTGATGCAGTTAAAAGGAAAGATTTCCAGATTTATCAGAAAAACCCTCCAACAAATATGGCTATAGCAGTTGCACTTGATATCAGTTCCAGTATGGGTGAGTTTCAGAAATTGTATTATGCAAGAAAAGCAGCAGTTGGCCTGACATATGCTGCACAACGAAAAGGAGATAAAGTGGGTGTAATAACTTTTTCAGACCAAGCGCGTGTGTTGACACAACTTTCGTTAGATGTCAATTTAATTCTTAACAAAGTGTTTCAACAAAGGGCTGATGGTAATACTAACATTCAAGAGGCTCTTTTACTCTCAAGACATCTGTTGAATCAAGGAGGATTAAATGGAATTCATAAGCATATAATAATGCTTTCAGATACAGTTCCAACCACTTATTCCACTCTTAATGAGAATATTGAGGATCATCTTAGGTTTGATCTTCCTGAAAGAAAGCATTATGCATATCAAGCAGCAGTTCATCAAGCAAAATTATGTCGTCGACAGGATATTTCGCTTTCAATAGTATGTATAAGGCGTGGTCACCATGTTGACGAAAAATTTGCAAGAAAACTTGCTTTAGATATCGGTCAAGGATCTCTTTATTTCCTTGAGAATGAATCTAGCCTTCTTAAGGCGACTCTCGATGATTATATGACCATAAGAAATAGATATCTTGCTTCCTGATAGTAAATAATGATCTTAGCAGTTTTTCACTGATTTTCCACACCTTGAGTATATTACTCTTGAAGAAGTTATCCACTATTCTAAGAGGTCACGTGAGCACTTTTCTGAGGCCTCAATGTTTAGTCAACCAGATATAAGATACTCTTAAGGATGATCGATGGATTTAGTTATAAATAGGAGATTTTGTTTATTTTTTGGCATACTCTCGGGGGAAAATAGTATTCCTTGTGAACTACCTCACGCTAAAGCAGTGGTGCTTTCTTGCTTAGCTACTTGTAAAAACTGTGATTGTTTCATTTCTTCTGTGCAAAAGCGTTTACTTGCTTCATTTTGTGTTAGTCTTCACTAATCTCTTCACTCTATTGGTAGTGACTTAGCTGCAATCTAGTTTTTAAAACTCTACTTCCATATCAAGTTTCAAAATGTAACCAAATTTTTATTAAACACGTCATTACTTAAGTATAACCGCTTAATTAGTTACAGTTTTGATTAATTGAGCACATCTATAAAATGAGGGATAAGCTTGTGGAAGTTCAATTATATATAATTACCTACCTCATTATTTGATAACGGCGAGAAACCCCTTCCGAAAGGGCGAAGTAGTTCACAATACAAGTTTCTATACACTTATGGCGCAGGTCATAGCCAGACTCTCCTTATCTGATTTTCTTTGGAATAATGTTAAAGAGAGTCCTAGAACGCGTTATATCTCTCTTCTATTACGCAGCAGATCAGGTTACAAAGAAGAAGGTGAGTTAAGGTGCAAGTAGAGCGATTTGCAATTCAAATGTTGCTTATAGTGGGTTTAATCATTATTGTTGGCTTTGTGGCTGGTAAACTTTTCCAAAGACTAAAACTTCCACGAGTGTTGGGCTTCATAGTCTTAGGGCTAATTTTCGGCAGTGTTGGAGCCATTCCGCCCTCAGCAATAGAAAGTTTACGCCCTATAGTCGATTTGGCTTTAGGGTTCATCGGTTTCAGGATTGGGAGCGAGCTAGATGTTAAGGAACTATTTAAGACCTCTAAAAAACTCTTTATAATACTCATATGCGAGTCGATAGGCACTTTTGTCCTTGTCACATTAGTATTCAATTTAGTGTTTGGGCAGTTGTACATTAGCCTAATTTTCGGAGCGATAGCGTCTGCAACAGCCCCTGCAGCTACTGTTGAAGTGATCAGAGAGTACTGCGCAAAAGGAGAGTTAACCCAAATCATCCTCTACATCCTTGCCTTAGATGATATTATAGCCGTATTATTATTCAATATTGTAATAATTTATGCCTCACCACAGGTCGCATGGAGTTTGATTACACTTTTTACCCCTCTAATAGAGATTGTCAGCGCTTTCCTATTAGGAGGCTTATTAGGATACGTCCTTGTAAGGGTGGAAGAATTATTTAAAGATGAAACCGAATGGTTGATATTAACGGTTGCCTCAGTTATACTCTGCACAGGCATGTCTCAATTTTTCGGGTTTTCAAGCATTTTGTCAAATATGGCCGTTGGAATTACTATGGAGAATCTTCATGCTGTAAAAATTAAACAATTCGAGGAAAAAATTGAAATTATTATGTTGCCACTTTTTATTGGGTTTTTCGTTTTAACAGGTGCCAAGTTGAATTTAGCGATTCTTGCTGAGGTTATAGAACTTGCAGCTATTTATGTGGGTGCTAGAACTGCAGGAAAGTTAGTAGGTGCATATGGAGGCACTAAATTTGCAAATGAATCCTCAAAAATCGCTAATAATCTTGGATTTTCACTCCTCTCTCAAGCTGGTGTGGCATTAGGGCTTGCATATCTTGCAAGTACCCAACTGGCGCTGCATGGAAATGTTGCTCTTGGTATGCTCATTTTTAACGTAATTACAGCCTCAGTACTTATAACGGATTTATTTGGCCCTCTTGGTGTTAAATTTTCTCTACATAGCGCTAAGGAAGTTATGTTAGATCAGGAGATGTGGGAAGAGATTGAAACATGAAAGCTATTTTAATCTCACATTGCAAGCGCGGTATGCTCAAGAAGAGTTTCATTAAATTTGGGTTTCTTCTTTTGAGGTCTGGGTTATTTCCTCACCTTGTATAACTGTAGTTTCATTCATTATTTCAGTATCTGACTCCTCACAATCAATATCTTTACTATTCGCTTCACCTGCTCTATTAATCGCATACTTAACCCCTAATGGCCCCATAAACTCCATTATAAGGACCGCTGCCATGATAACATTAAAAATAAGAAGCCCCATAATTGCTTCATTTGGTCCTATTGGCGTTAATTCGGTTATCGCAATATATGCTAATCCTAAAGCAACACCAGCTTGTGCAAGTAGGCCAAAGCCTAGATTTGTTGAGATTTTTGTATCCATTTTTGCTATACGTGCGCCACCGAAACTTCCAAGTATTTTCCCAGCAGTTCTTCCGATTATATAAAGAGCTGCAATGATTCCGACCTCAAGCAGTATACTGAAATTTAGATGGGCCCCAGTAAGCACAAAAAAACTGATGAAAATTGGTACTATTAGGACTTCAAGTTTTTCTTCTATGGGCTTAATAGAACTTCCCTTGAAGTTCGCCATCGTCACTCCCAAGGCCATGTTGGTCAAAATGCTTGAAAATCCAAAGGTTTCAGCTAAACCAGCACACAAAATGACACTACCTAAAGTCAAAATAATCAATTCGATTTCTTCCGTAAACTGCAGTTCTAGATAAGTCAAAATCACTCCTAATCCAACGCCAATAACAACAGCGATACCAATTTCTAATAATGGCTGTAGAATCAGAGTTATAAGCGAAATTACTCCGCTTGCCAAAGAAAATTTTACGTAGCTGAATACAAAGCTGAATAACAATACTGCCAATACATTATCCAACGCCATCACAAAAAGAATCGTCTGAGTCAGGTCGCCTTTTGCACAACATTCTTTGATCACCTCGATTGTTGCAGCGGGAGCTGTCGCAGAGGCTAAAGCCCCAAATATAAGGGCTAGATAAAGATTTGCACTCCAAGCAAAAACCAGTAATGTTACAAGCGCGAACGTGCCCATCGCTTCACACATAAGGATAATGAAGAGTTTTTTTCTTCCTTTGATAACCTTGCTGACATCAAATTCTGTGCCCACGGTGAATCCTATAAACCCTAACGCTAAATCGACGAGTGGTTGTAAATTTTCAAGTATGTCTGCATGTAGGATGAAAAGGACTGATTCCCCAAGAATTAAGCCAATAACAATAAATCCTAAAACCCGTGGAATTCTTATTTTTTGGAAGAGCTTGCCTGCTGTAAAACCTCCAATGATGATTAGACCGCCAAGGAGTAAAATTCTCAAGTCAATCTGTTGCATAATCTTTCTTTCCGTTCTTAATAAGCAGCTAATAAACCGTATCGTTTTCTTACTTAGTCCCGCAAGAAACCGCAGGAGTTCTTGATGCAACCCCTACCCGATAAATGATTACTCTTCTTGATAACTCTTTCGAAGGGTAACTAAAACAAACGTTAAAAATCTATAATAAACATTCATCTATCATCTATCTCCATCTATTTACAAACACGGATGATGTCCCACACTTTTTCAGGTGTATCTTGTGAGCTTTGAAAATGCATAAAAAATAAGAAGTATGGTGCCGTTTCTTACCATATGGTTTCAAAGAAAGTTCATTGTGTCTTAGCTGTTGTTGCAGGTATAATTGCCCTCCTTGCGGGTTTGACAGGATCTATCGGTTTATATGGTCCACTCCTTACGCTTGCGACTGATTATGCCCCTGCTGAATATGCTTCCATACTAGGACTGATTCTTTTAATTTTGACCATCTTCGCTGCTCTTGGAGGCGCCATTGTAATTCTTGGTGGCCTGCTAATTCTAGCAAATCGATTCTTTATAGGACGATTTTGCATTGGTATGGGAATTGGCTTCGAAGCAATGAGCGCAATTTTTGAAGTAGTGTTAGTAGCGATTGGAGGTTCATTTATTACCGCATTAGTGAGTTTTGTTGTTTTATTAACCACATTAACTGGGATTGCATTCATTTGTGCAATAGTTGCACTTGTAGTCCCCATTAGTAAAGAAAAAGTATAATCGTTTTTGACCATACCGCATCACTTTTTACTAAGTTCATGCATGATTTTTTATAGTAAACTTAAAACAGAATAAAAAGAAAAAGTATGGAATTGTTGGAGGTATTTTATGAAATCCAATGTGCCAGGATTCCTCGCAATTATAGCCGGAGTTATCGGAGTAATTGCAGGAATAGTAGGCTCTACTGGTTTTTATGCAACAGTCTTTGCAATAGCTGCCGAGTTAGCTCCAGCATCAGCGGTGATACTTGGCTGGGTTCTAGCGATTTTAGACTTCTTAGCATCTCTTGGAGGCATAACGGTGATCATAGGAGGCGTTTTAATCTTAGCTTACAAGATCGGACTTGGAAAATTCTTGATAGGTCTTGGCATAGGCATGTCTCTTATAGGAATTATCATTAGTATAGTCATAGCTGCCGTTGGTGGCGCTGCAATTGCTGCAATATTCGGCTTGGTTGCCGTAATAATTACGCTAAAAGGTATAGCGATAGTTTTATCGATTATTGCAAGACAATTATGTAGAAAAGTCGAGTAACAGTACTTCCTTTTCCTATTTTTTTACCATTATTCGATTTTACTCTTTAATGCACAGAAATCAAAAATTAGAAAAAGAAAGCGCTGGATAGAGGTTATTGTTATGAAGAGTGTAGTACCGGGATTAATTGCAATTATTGCAGGAATCTTAGCTTTACTTACTAATATATCAGGGCTTGCAGGCTTTGGTACATATGTAATTGTTTTTCAGATTGTTGCAATAATTCTTGTGGCCGTCTTTGGAGGACCTCCCCCACCAATTGTCGTAATTCTTGTAGTAATTGTTTTTTTGATCTTATTTTTCCTTGCCGCTGCTGGAGGTTTCACTGTCATTGTAGGAGGCCTCTTAATTTGGTTATCTAAGCGACTTGTACTTGGAAGATTCTTAATCGGAATAGGCATTGGAGCTGGTTTGATAAGCCTCATATTTTTCCTAATAGTAGCCGCAATTTTAGGAGTTCTTGTTTTGGCGATATTTCTCATGTTATTCTCGCTAAGAGGATTAGCGATTATCTTGTCTATAATTGCCAGAAGATTGTCAAGAAAAGTCAAGTAAGGAAATATTGATTTCTCATTCTTTTTTTCTACAATCTGATTTTTTTCCGAGTTATAGTTGCTTATAAGTTAGGTTTAGTTTCCATATCAGCGATATTTAACTGAAAATGCACAATAGCTCGACTTTCTTTTTACAAAAATGATTAGATGAACCTGAAACCATTAACCTTATATCTGAAAAAAATGGGTTAGAACCACCATTTGAAAGTACAACTATCCTCTTTTAAAATTAGTTAAAAATCGATTTCTATAATTCAGCTGTAAATTGGTCAATGGGAGGCTAATCTTTGTGATAACTCTTCTATATGGAGGCTCGCGGACGGCAAAATTCTTAGAGGGGCTTTTAAGGATTATTGACCAAGAAAATTTTTCAATTATAGCAAATACCCTAAATACAGCAGAGGTTTTTGGCTTAGAAATTCACCCAAATCTCGAATATTTGCTATTTCTCCTGGCCGGAAAGTTAGATATTCGGTATTGGAAAACAATTCTAGGAGATACTTACAGTTTTATGAATTCGTTATCTTATCTAAAGGAAAATGAAGAAAATTTATGGTTTAGGTTTGGAGATACCCTCATTGCGCAGGTTGTCTTTCGTGATTATCTTATGAGTCAAGGAAAGTCTTTTTCAGAAGCTATCGAAATAATCGCACAGAAACTAGACATTACCGCGCAAATTATTCCACTGACAGATGATAAGGCTACATTCAAAGTTGTTACAGATAAGGGGACGTTACCGTTCTTAGAATACCGAAATAAGGAGAATCAGGGTCTTATTAAAGAAGTAAAGAAGATTGAACTTAATGGAATCGATAAAGCAAAAGTGAGCCCTAAAGTAAGTGAAGCTTTGTCTCGCTGTGATACAATAATAATTGGACCTAGTAGTCCTCCAATATATATTGAGCCGATGTTAGCCTTTAATGACATAAAACACGCGTTAGAAACTGCGAGTTGTAATGTTATTGCGATCAGTCCTGCTATAGGTGATGAACCAATGGAGGAACCGATCAAAAGAATTATAGAAGCTTTGGGACACGGGACTTCACTAATTGAAATTGTTGAAAGATATCCAGGGCTTATCGACACGTTAATTATTGATAAATCAGACGAAAAACACAAGGAGCAACTTGAAGAGATGGGCATGGAAGTAATTGTTACATCAGTGAATCTTGGTGACTATGAACATAGAACTCAATTAGCCGAGCTTGTTTCTAAGTTGTTACTTCCTAAGGTTTAATCTAATCGCTATAATATAAAATTCTTCACGTTATTTTTAACTAATTTTTTAAAAATAGATATATTACAATTATTTACTCTATCCATGCGTTTTCATGCACGAAACGTTTTTAATGTAATGTTTATACTATTATTTTGGATAATGAATCTTTTCCTTCTCTAGGAAAATGTCAATTTGTAGGAGAGATTATGAAAATTAGTGATAAAATCATCTTTTCAGATGAAATTATCGCTTAAGGATTTAGGAGGGTATATAGAATATGTCTATTGAAAGAAGACGAAGAAGACGCGATTTAATTCCCAGGGATCCATTTGATATTATCAGACGATTTAGGACGGATTTAGAGGATGTGTTTCAGGATTTTATGGGAGGCTTCGGTCCTGGTTTTTCCGAGATAATGGAATTTCGATCTGCTCCAATCGACATCCAGGAAACTGAAACTGAAATAATCGTTAAGGCAGATATTCCTGGGTTTGAGAAAGAGAATATTGACCTAGAAATAACTGGAGATCGACTAAGAATCAAAGCGGAATCTGAAACAGGAAAAGAAGAGGAAGAAAAAGGTTACCATAGACGAGAAAGATCTAGGAAGTCAGTTTACCGTGAAATTCTTCTTCCAAAGAATACAAAGCCAGAAGAATCGAAGGCATCATACAAGAACGGTGTTTTAAAAGTTATTTTGACTAAAACTGAAGATGCAAAAGGAAAGAAATTGGAAATCGAATAAAAATGTTTGGAACAATCTATTAACTCGTTTTTGGTTCTTTTCCTTTTCCTTTTCCTTTTCCTTTTTACCTTTTCACTGACTAAGCTTGCTTAATTGCTTCATAGTAACGAATTACAATCTCTCTGCAGAGCTGGATGAATGCACGTTTAACATTAAGCCCATCTACTGCTATTGTTTCATAAACTAGGATATCACTGAATCCATTGTCAAAGACGTTGTCAAAGACATTTCGAACCTCATCTTTAGTTACAGTATTTGGCAAATCTCGTTTATTAACCATAATTATAACTGGTGTTTTAGATCCATTTTCTTCATGGATAAGAAAATCTTTTAGCTCATTTACAGACCAAATGTTGTCGTCCCAAAATTCTTTCTGTGCATCCCAGACGAAAATTACCCCATCCACACCTTGGAGAATGACTTTTCTTTGACCCTTATGCCTTTTCTGTCCAGCTACAGTATATACCTGAAACGTAATTTTGCCGACGCCAGCAACTGCTCTATCAAAGAATAAAGTACGCCCTGTCGGATCAGCAATGGATTGTAAATCACCTTTTATCAATTCAGGGTCATTTTTGCTGAGCCAAAAAACAGATGTAGTCTTTCCTCCCATTGAGGGACCCCAATATACAATTTTGAAAACTAGTTTTCCATCAGGAGTTTTGATTGGCATTTTTTTTACGCCTCTTGTTTTCGAAAGAAGACAAAAGCTAGTTTTGATTATCGAATCAAAGTATTGTCCTTACTGTATTTTTTTGGCTCAACTTTTTTATAAAATGTGGGAAAAATGACCGCAGCTCTCTAGAATTCTCTCTCTCCTAACAACTAAGGAGCAAAAAAGCATTTTTGGTAATATATTGAGTTAGAGAATTCTAATTGGTCTAATTCTCAAGTTTTTCTGCGATTATTGTTAACGCATCGATTTTTTTGTACATATCTTTTATCAAAGTATGTAACTCTTTGATTTGTGTCTTGAGTACCTGAATATGTTCAAATGTTTCTTCTGAACGATTGGAGTCTTCAATTGATGTTTTTGATGTAGTTGTAGTTATTGAGGATGATGTTGTTGTTAATTCACTTGCTGGTGGAGTAATAATTTCCTCTACTAATGGCTGTAAAGATATTGGAGGAGTATGTTCTTCAATCTCAATTAGGTCTGACGATTTTTCTACTACCACTGGCGTGGTTGACACTCCACTCAATTCCTCCAATAATTCTCCAACAATTCTACTGAGAATTCTGGGATTCAACTCAAAGCCTTCAGACAGAATAATATCTTCTAGAATTGAATTAACCGTCTTAGCGTCTAAGGAGGGACAAATTTTTTCTATTGCAGGCCATTTTCCTTTAATTAAACTTAGCTTGCCGTTTTTTGATGTGGGGTGTGGATGTAATTGAACAGAATATGACGTGCCAGGCAATTTCCTTGTAGGTACACTCAATCTATTCACCTCTCATTTGAGAGTGTTCTTTATTAGAAGATAGTTCAAAATCATATAATAAAATTGTCATAATTATTGAAGGCATATACGGCTTCTTTGATGGGTTTCAACTTGTTTAAAGTAGTTATTGGCTAAAAACTTCAATGGGTTTATCACTGGCTTAATAATTATGTCTAATGAATGAGTTACGATAACTAAGCAAGAAAGCACCACAGCTTTAGCGTGAGGTAGTTCACAAATATCAATTAACTTCATCATAAACAAAAACTTAAAATAAGCTAAAATAATAGCCATAGGCAACTACAGCCATGAACTGTAATTGTTTTATAATTGCCTTTAAGGAAGTTGGCTTTCATGGAAAAGTATCAAACTATCAAAGTAGGCTCTGTAATGAGTAACGTGTTTTATACAATCGATCCTGGTGCCACAATAGAAGAAGCTGTTTCGCTGTTGAGTGAGAAAGATACTAATTTACTTGTCGTTTGCACTAAAGAAAACTTTCCTGTAGGTATACTCACAGAGCGAGATATTGTTATCCGTGTTATAGGCGGAGATAAAAAACCAAGCGAAACTCTTGCTGAAGACATAATGTCCTCACCGGTACGAACATGCAGTCCTAACACCTCAATTACAGACGCTATGCGTCAAATGACAAAGCAGAAAATAAGACAACTATTAGTAGTCAACGAAGGGATTCTTGTGGGCGTATTTCTTGCCAGGGATGCTCTCGCTGTTGCACCAGAATTAATTGATATGCTTGCAGAATTAGTTTCAGTTCGAGGTGAAGAAAGCAAACCAATTGAAAAGGGCGCATCTGGATATTGCGATGAATGTGAGGAATATTCGGATGATTTGAAACTTATTGATGGTCGTTATTATTGTGAATATTGCAGGGAAGCATTGGAATTAGAGAGAATGGAAGAAGAATAATTCTATTTTCTTAAAACAGATTTAATTTCCCCAAGTGCTTTGGTCATCAAAATTAGCTTAAAAAATAATTCTGTGAAATTACATATCACACTGATTTTATCTTCTCTAATAATCAACATATGTCGAAATACAATCTCTTCGAATCCATTTTTTGCTTTTTTACCGTTTATTGGACTTTCAAGTTTAAAAAGACACCATTCAGCAGAGTTACTGTTATGAGGAATGAATTTTAAGAAGATTCTTCCTTCTGGACTTTCAATAGTGAATTTTCGAAAGAATTTTCTTTGAATTCTAAATCCGAGTGTTTGAACCTCATCTATTATGAATTGATTCATTTCTGGCTCTATATAATTGGAAGTAATAACACCAATCGCTACTCCAATTACAAGTAAGCCAAGTTCAATTGCTGCAAAGGGTTGAATGAAATAAAACGCAGAAGTGTAACTTAGATGTTCTGAACTTCTTCCACCATCAACTAATTCCTTTTGTTGAGCAAAAGTAGGTTGTGCTAGCATGCCAACTTGTCCATAAGTTAATAATATCCCACTAGCAATAGAAATGACAAAAATAAGCGAAAAAGCTACATAAAGAAGGTTTTTGTATCTTTTATAACTCTTTTTTACGCCATCTACTAATTTTTCAGCCATTTTCGTCAGTCCTTAGTGCGTTTTCATACATTTCTCTAATTTTTTTTCCATGTTGTTCTGCAATAGCGATTAATGTCTTAGCTAATGGATGAAGATGGTTAATTCGTAATGAGTGCAATTTTGAAGTTAATTTATCGCTCAGGATTAACTTCTCCTCTGTAAGCCTTTGTAATACACCTCTATATAGACTCTTAGCCTTTCCAGAATACCCGATAAGTTTAGTCAACTGTACACCTGAGACTGCTCTTGGATATATATGAGCTAGACATAACAAGATCTTACGATTCAATTCACTTAGAGATGCAAATCCTATGAGAAGATCGTACATTTCTTTAGTTGTAACAATGCTTTCCTCTGACATAACATATCGCACCCAAAATTGATTAAGTTGGTTGTGTGCCTCATCACACTTTAGTTTTTAGAAAATTATTTAATTCTCTGAGACATGTTTCTCGTTTTTTTCCAGAATTATGGTGATGATCCTGCAGATCTAACCACCTCAGGGCGAATAATCTTGTTGATCATGGCAACGTAACTTGGATCTTCTGAAATGATTCCAAGAGTCTCCGCACCTTTAGGTGCAATCAGTACTTCTTCATTGTCTCTTGAAAGCACACTATACTCTATTTTTGAATTTTTCTTGACTCTAACGTTTCCAAGTTGATACAATTCCTGCAGTGCATGCTTCTCATCATCAGTTTCTAATTCAGGTTGGGTAATTATAAGCACCTGAACTGACGGATCAAGTTTTTTAATCGTGTTAAATGACACATCCTTGATATTTGGGGTTATTATAGTTAGAGTGCGTTTTGTTCTTTCGATAGCTGCTCGACTAAAATCATTGAGTTGCTCTCCAATTAAATACCATGTATTTTCTGAGGCAATCCCAACTGAAAGAATATCCTGAATTTCTTCCCAAAGATCCTTTACAACCACTTCATAGTTTGCAGTATTCTCAATTATCTCTTGAATCTTATCGTTTGTCTCCTGAATTATTTTTTTATTTATATTGACTAAATTCTCTATATTTGCTTTGACGTTTCCTACAAATTTTGTCTTAATTGTTGTATTGAACTCATCTATGTTATGAGATTGCTGTAATGATAGATTTTGAAGGCCGTTTTGAAGATCATTCTTGGTGGATTCAATTATATTATAACTCGTTGTTAATTCTTCTCCAATTTCACTGACAATTCTTGCTACTTCTTCAATCTTTTCCTCAGATTTTTGTCCTAAATGATTTCTTGTTTCTTCATTAAGTTGATTAACGCTATCAGTAAAATCGTCTGTGATTTTTGCAGTCCAACTTTGTGAAAGTTCTTGAATCTCACTTACAAATCGTAATAAATCACCTAAATTCGTATTGAGAGCGTTTGTAACAAATTCTTCCAAAGATTGCACATGTTCTTCAAAAAGCTGCACTCTTGATTCTCTTGTTGTAGTAATATCCGCGTTTAGTTTAGCAAGTCTTTTTTCAAAACTTTCAATAGCTTGTTCCAAAGTGGTCGTAATTTCAGTATCAACTAGAGTTGCCATTTCGCTGGTCTTCTGCCTATGTCCATCGACTAAATTCTTTATTTCATCGTTGATCGTTGTAATTTCTTGCGTAACTGTTTCGGAAATTTTCTTCACTGTGGCAAGTATTTCATTTTCAGCAATCTGAGCTTTTTCTTCAAGTTCTTGAAGATATTTTGTATGAATCCCCTCAGTGTCTTCTTGTGTTGTATGAACCATCTTTTCCATTTCTTCGCTTAATCGTAACTTTATGGTTTCAATGGCATCAATTTTTGATAGAGCGATCGAATTAACCTCTTGTAGCACCTTACTCAACCGTTCGTTTATTTCTTCTCTCAACGCAGCTCGGCTTTCATTAGATGTTGCTAGATGAAAATCAACTAATTCTAAAGCACTTTCTCTGATTGAGTTAACAGTATTTTCTATTTCTGCATCGTTAGATTCAATTTTGTTCTTTAGAGCATCCTCAAATAAATCTAAACTGTTATTTTGCGTTTCTTTGTTCAAATCAAGTAACCTGGTCAATTCTTGACGAACCAACTGAAAAAACGTGTCCAGATCGCTCTCTTGAGTTGATAACAAGTTTATGAAGTCTTCATTTGCCTCTGTCATTGATTTTATTAATTGAGAAGTGGTATCCTCTTGAATTTGGGTCAATTGACCTATGGCGAGAGCATTATTGAGTTCATATAATGTTATATTGCTCAGAAGTGAGTCACTAACGCTTTTCTTTGCCTCAGTGATTTCTATATCAATATGTTCAATGTAGGTTGAAAAATCGTCACTAAATTCTTTCTTAAGCGCGTTTATGGCTTTAGAATGCTGTCTTTTACTATTTGCGATCCGTTTTTTATATTCTTGTTTGAGAGTTGTTATATCTTTCTTTAGAATTGAAATTTGGTCAGTAAAACGGTTGTTTATTTCTTTTTGCAAAGCTTGCGTTTTAGCGGCAAAATCCTCAAGAAGTTCTGTTTTTGCTGATGTTATTGTTTTTAATGTTGCAGCTATATTCTCTGAGTAAAGTTTTTTCGTAGTTCCAATATATTCTGAACTAGCTATTTTCGTAGCGTCCACTTGAGCATCAAGTAACTCTTTTATTCCTGCAATCAATTTTGTTATATTATTTACTTGTGCGGTTAGTAATTCATCATGTTCTCTCAAGTGACTTGTTACAACAGTATCAAGTTCCTTGGTCAGATTTTTGGTTTCCGTATTCAATCGATCTATTTCTGATTGGAAGTTTGAAATAATTCCTTCATTTACGGCGTTTAATTCATTCGTAAGTTGTTCATGTGTCTTAGTATAGGCAACTTCTATACTTTCCTTAAGACTCTGATTTGTATCTATAGTCCGCGTTTTTCCTTCTTCCAACGTTCTTAGAAGTGTTTCTTCAAGTGTTTTCAATGTCGTTTCTTTGGTGTTATGAAGTTCTCCAGTATACTTCATTATTTCATTTTCAATATTCTTGATTTCAATTTTCTCGCTTTCAATTTGTTTTGCTTTTAACTCTTTGCTGTATTTGTCAATCGACTTTGTTGTATCCTTTAGTTCTTTCATTTGTTTATCAATAATCTGAGAAAACTCTTTGAGTGATGTTTGATATTCATCGCTAAACTCTTTAAAGCGCAGTTGCAAATTATCTGCAAATCCCTTAGCCAGTGAGCCCATCATATTCGTAAAGTTTTGTAAGGTTGTTGATATTCTTAGCTCACTGTTCTTGGAGGCTTGGATAAGAGGTCGATGGATTTTTGCTGAGACTTCTGTACTAAGGGCTTCTTTAAACTCAGTTTGCTTATCTTTTAGAGCGGTGATTTTCTGAGTTAAAGACTCTTCGATATTATTATCAAATTGTTCAAAATGCTGCGCAATTAAATTTGTGTAACGTTCTATATGTTTGTCGAACAGTTCTTTAGATTCCCTAATTTTGTTTATATCAAGATTTTCAAAAAATTCAGAGATTTCTGCTTTTAATTCCTTAGTTTCATTCATTGCTTGTGTTTTGGAACCCTCTGATGTTTCAAGGGCCTCTTTACTGTATTCTTTCAAATAATCAATTGTTCCTTTCAAGTTGGATTCGATGTGAACAGAAAATCTGCTTTCAATATTTTTAAGAGTAGTCTGAAGTTCTTCGAATAAGGAGTTTGTATTACCTGAGAAGAATACAACAATTTGATCAAAGGTAGAAGAGAAATTCAAAATGTCTGTTGAAATCTTTGTAAGAATTTCTTGAACGCTTTCTGACAAATTCCTAAGCTTGCTTTCCGAATCGATTTTTATGGATTTCTTAACGCGTATCAGTTCAGGTTCTATCTCCTCTAATTGAGATTGAAGCGTATCGCTAATTTTGAGTGATACATCATCCAGATATAAGCTCAAATTTCCTATTAATTCATTCATCTTTTCTTTGAGTATTAAGTTATATTTTTTGTAAATTCCTTTTTCTTCGTTAGATTCTTCCTTGAGGAGCGTTTGTAATTCCTTTTTCGTTTCAGCACTCTCTTTTTGAATTGACTTCTGAAATGTTGATATCTTGTTATTTAAATCAGTTTGAAGCGTGGCAAATAAATTATCTAAGCTCTCCTTTTCTTGATTGATTGTATCAGTAGTAGTAGTCGTAAAATTTCCAAAAATTTGATCAAAAGTAGTAAATTCTGTTCTTAAGTGCTCAGAAACTGTATTTTTGAATTCATTTGAGGCATTCTTGTATTCTTCGATATTCGCATCTCGACCTGTTTCTATTTCCCTTAGAAAGGCCACAACTTCGTTAGTAAATGTAGTGGCTAAGTGAGTCGCTCCACCATCAAGATACTTATGAAGTTTATCAAGTGTCTCAAGTCTTTCATTTGCTGCGTCATTGATAACGTTGCTTAGATTCTCTATAAGATTATTATCTATTTCTTCTCTCGATTCAGAATGAGTTGTAATTATTGAATTATTAAATTCAATAAGTTGTTCATAATCGTCTTTAGCGTTTTCTAAGTGGTCATCCAGAATTTGATTTACCTCGTCTTGTATTATTTTGCTATTCGTAGTAAACGTTTCTTTATTTTCAGAGAGTAGAGAGTAGACTTTTGTTTCTAATTCTCTACTAAATTTCCTGCTGTCCTCTATAAGTTCATTAAAAGTTAGTTTGATGGATTTATCTACACGAGTTGCAGTATTTTTGTATTCCTCAAAACGATTTGCCATATGACTTGATATTGATTGAAATAGGCTCGCTAGTTCTTTCACAAACTCATCAGAAAATTGGGTAATAGTGTTCTCCGTTTGCGCTCTTAGTTTAGTCAATACATTCCTATATTCCTTTACATGGGTAGTAACTTCATTCTCATGTGTGAGTTTAATCGCGTCGACATTTTTCTCGTACTCAATTAAATTATTTTTCCTTAGTTGTGCAATTTCTTCAATGACTTTCAAAGAATTTGAATGAAGGACTTCTACTATTCCCTCTAAATCTTCAATCCATCCATCCCTCTTTCCTGCTAACTTTACTTGATATTCTTCAATTTCGTCAATTAATGTCTTCTGAAGAATTGATTCAAAACTAGAAATAGCGGTGCCAAATTCTTGTTTCGAAAGATTAACATTGGTAACATATTCTGATGTGATCTCGTCTACGCTCGTTTTATAGTGCCCAAAGATGAAATTTACCATATCAAAAGCTTTTGTAATAAAATCCGTCAAATCTTTTTGGTATTCTTCTATGTATGTTGAAAAATCTTCTTGAATTTTTATTTCAAATGCTTTCAGATCTTCTTCGAATTCATCCTTTTGAGTGGAAATATTAACTGATGTGATTTCTCCTAGACTTTTGGGGATTTCCATTATTTGGTCAAAATTCGTGTTTATTTTTTGAGTAAAACGATCTCTTAAACTGGAAATTTGTGTGTTAATTTTTTCTATTGAAACTGTAAGTGCATCATCTATTTTGTTGTCTATTGATTGCTCGATCTTATTGACATCATCTTGACAATTTTGTATCTTTTGAGTGGTGCTTTCTTTTAAAGGGGTAATAAGATCATTGCACTGTGTCTTTTCGCTTTCTAAAGTTTCTATGATCACTTTTGTTGACTGTGATGATTGGCTCTTGATTTTCGTGTTTGTGGCATCGCAAGATTCACTAATTTCTTTACTTATATTCTGAATCAATGCTTTCATGTCATTTTGTAGACTTGAAAGGATATCTAAGAGGGTCCCTTTTGTGTTCTTACTTACTTCTTTTATCCCCTCAAGGTTTTCAAATAAGATGCTGGTCAGTTCTTCATCAGTTTGTGTAATATTATCCTTCAGGACATTTGTATGAGAATCTGTTGCTTGAACTATAGTTTCAGTCGATTTAACTATTTCAGTATCAAGCTGTGCTAAAGTTTGATCAAGATAGGTCTTCACTTCCTCATAAATACGGCTCATGGAGTCCTGAAATGTCAAAGTTCCTTCTTGAATGATCGAAAGGGGGGGAACACCAAAAAATTTCTCAATTTTCCCAGGAATGCTTTTTATAAATCCCTTTCTTTGCAGTTTTGCTATCGCTTCTGGTACATTCTCTTTTTTCGAATATAGTTCGATTTCACCTAACGTAATTATCCTTTGTGCTAAGGCAGCAGCATAAATTTGAAATTCATCTTCAGATAATCCTAAAAGTTTAGGGGTGAATATTTGATCCGCTTCTTTTGCCAATTTAGTATCTCCCTTCAATTCTCTAATCTAATAATATCTTTTAGTTCTTTTAAATCTAAATTTTTTTTGCAACCAAAAGTTATTTAGCCTCAATTTCAGCTATTTTTTGTAAAATTGATTATTCAATGTTTCTTGTTACTTATAGCCGATTGAATGTAATGAGGATTCATGGTGAAAATATCATCTGATGCTTTAAAATTTCTTAAATTGAAACAATGGCTGGATTCCAGGGATTTAACAATTCTTGTTTTTATTATAGCTTCTTTTTTACTTTTTTGGCTATTTTATGGGGTAATTTCTTATTTTTTTGCGATCTCAGTCCCATTATCGGGGATAATTTTTATACTGGCAATCCATTTATTTGTTATTTTTGGTAGCATATTACTGATTGCTCGCGTTAGACGTCGATTTCTTCGTTTATCATCATTATTGCAAGATGAAAGAGTGTCAATTAAAGAAATCTCTGAAAACTTTCTGATTCCTGAAAAGAAAATCAAGAGCGCAATTTTGCAGTTCAAGAAAGAAGGAATAATTTCAGGAGTTATTAATGCTGATAAAGACGTCTATCTCAATTTTAGTCGAGACCGATGGAATGAAGCGCGAAATTTGCTTATAGAACATAAAAAAATCTCTACTGTGGACTTAGCAAAGCACTTCGAAGTTTTAAAAAGTGAAGCGAAATTCATTTTGTTAGAGATTCAGGATCAAAAAATGGTACACGGTTACTTTGTAGAGGAAAATAGAGAATTCGTCACACAAGAATGGATTTATGATACGTTTAGAGAATCATTAGAAAAGCAAGGACGAATTAATCTAAATAAGACGAAACAACGCCTTGGATTGACTGATGAAGCATTTCAGTATGAATTTAACAACTTTATTCGAGTCGAAAATGTTACTGGCTTTTATTTTGGCAAAAATGAATTCGTTAAATTTGAAGAGCAGGATAAAAATACTTTCTTAGAGGAAATAATGAGTGCTGGAAGCATACTAATTAAGGCCCTATCTACTAAGTTCAACTTATCAGAAGATTATTGCAGCTATCTAATTACTGAGTATCGTTCTAATGGATTATTAAATGGAATATTATCAGAGGACAAAAGAGTCTTCATTACCCTTGATTCACTAAGAGAACATATTTTTTTGGCAATCTCGAAAGATAAGACCCTAAAAATCTTCGCAAAAGACTTAGGACTCCCTCATGATGTTTTATATACGACAATACTCCGTAATTTTACCTTTGAAGATCTAATAGAGCGTACAGGCGTGACCCGAAATGCACTTGAAAATATTCTTAATCAACTTTTAACAGAAAAAGAAGAATAGACGTGACTGTGTTTGTTGCTCCTTTAGCGAAATATGGCAAAATACTACTTAACAAAAACGGAAAGTTTTATAGGGAATGTTCTCGTAGAAACTACAAGTCTTGGAAGGTGACTTCATGTCTTTGGAACTTAAAGTAATGTTAAGTCTTCATAATTTGGGAGTTGTAAAAGAGGAAGTCGCAAAGACACCCGATCAACTTGCAAATACGTTAAACATGAATTTCGATGATGTTAAAAGGGCGCTAGAAACACTATCATCAGAAAGTTACGTAAGTAAAATTCCTCACGAGAATAGTCATGCCTATTTCCTCACAGGGAAGGGCATAGTGACTGTTTGTAGCATGTTTACATAAGTCATTTGATCTAGGAGGAGCTCATCTAAATTTAAAGAGGTTTTTTATGGCAGTAAAGAAAGCTCTAATTGTAACTTGGGAATACTCTCCAAAAATTGGCTCTATCGCTCCTGCATGCGAAACTTTAGTTAAAGGACTTGTAGCTCAAAATATTAAAGTGGACGTAGTTACTTGGGATGATTGGCGAGCATATATGGGATTTGAGGATAGAGATGATGTGCGAATTCATTATATTAGCGCCCCTATTTCGCCTGCTTCTAATACAATAACCTTCTATGCCACTCTCAATACTGAGTTGGAACGTGTGGCGGCGTCTATTTTTCATGAGTCCCCTGTTGTTCCAGATGTAATTCATGTCCACGAATGGATAACTGTCCTAGCAGGACTTTCTTTGAAAAGCATATTTAATAAACCTCTCATCTTAACACTCTATAGCCTGGAAGATCATAGAAGCCATGGGGCGACATCGCCATTTAATGAATCCATTAAGGCTATAGAACGAAAAGGAGTAAAAGCGGCTTCAAAGATAATAGTATTTTCCAACTTCATGAGGGACGGGATTGTCGATGTCTATGGTGTATCCAAAGACAAAATTTGTGTAATGAGTTTAGATGAAGCCCTGAGTGGTCGAACCGCAGAAATTTATAACGAAATAGTTGAACAAGATCAATCTATTTCTGTACGTTAAATAAGAGATTTGAAGTTTTTTTAATCATTTTTTGTTTTCATCTTCCTCCACATAAAGGCTTAAATTCTTTGAATTCCCATGATTGAAACAATAAAGGATTATAGTCAAGGGAATATCTTTGAAACCGTTAACAGTGATTCATTTATCATGGGAGTTTCCACCACGTAAGGTTGGTGGTCTTGCTGCGCATGTATCTGACCTCAGTCAAGCTTTGACAAAGTTAGGTCACAATATATACGTTATAACTACCGACTTTCCAGGTACAAAAGAGACTGAAGTCGTTGGTGGCGTGAACGTTCACAGGTATGATTCATATTCATTCCCTGGACCTGACTTCATTACATGGGCTATCTTAATGCAACAGACAATGCAGGAAAAAGCAGCTGAAGTCATTACTGAATTACATGCTTCAGGACAGCAAGTTGATCTTATTCACGCTCATGACTGGCTCTCCGGCCTTGCTGCAATTGAATTGAAGCACGGATTTAGACTCCCACTAGTGACGACTATCCACTCCACGGAGCTTGGACGAAGAAATGGACTGCACGATGATGGACAACGAATGATCCATGCAATTGAAAAGCGATTATCCTTCGATAGTTGGAGAATAATTGCATGTAGCCGTTATATGGCGGATCAAATTAAATATGCATATGCTCTTTCTGAAGATAAGATCGATGTAATCCCAAACGGAGTTTACACCAAAGAATTCAAAAGCGTAGACACGCAATCTACTGTAGATCTCGATTTTCGAAGAACATATGCAACAGATCAAGAAAAAATCGTTTTGTTTGTCGGAAGGATGGTGCCAGAAAAAGGCGTAAACGTTTTAGTCGGAAGCATACCTCAAGTTCTAGCTAGCATGCCCAACGCAAAATTTATTTTCGTTGGAGATGGATACTATCGTGCACAATACATGCGCATTGCATATGGTCTTGGTGTCGCTCATAAGTGCTTCTTCACAGGTTTTGTCGAAAAGGATAGTGATGTCCGAAAATTGTTTACTCTTGCAGATGCCTGCGTCTTTCCAAGCTTCTACGAACCCTTCGGAATTGTTGCCTTAGAAGCTATGGCTGCAGGTACTCCAGTTATAGTTTCAGATATTGGCGGTCTCTCTGAAATCATTGATCATGGTCATACTGGATTGAAAGTTCCTGTCAATAATTCTAGTGCTTTAGCGAGAGCAATTATCTCTCTATTAAGTGATTCTGGATTAGCGAGTTCGTTACGCAAAAATGCACTTGAGACAGTACAGAAATTATATCATTGGCAGAGAATTGCAAAACATACTACTCGGGTATACCAACGCGTTGTTAGTGAATACCAAAAAAATCCGTGGAAACCTAAAGCATTTTAATTATTCAAAAAAACAGTTGCCTACCCTTTAATGCTTTTATTTAACGTAATTTTGCAGAACATTTTCGTATATGGGTATAGTTCTTTCTATACATTTATCCCATGTGAATTCTGCCAGTACCCGTTTTCGTGCATTTTCTCCTAAGATTTTCGTATGATCAGGGTCTCTTAGGATATTTTTAATCCCCCAGGCAACATCTTTGGGATCATAAGGATTCACATGATACCCACAATGTCCTTCACCACTAGACACTATCTGCTCTCTTAATCCACTTATACCTTGAGCTCCAACAACAACAGGTGTGCTGCAGGCCATAGCTTCAGTACATGCTCTTCCAAACGGTTTCCATGTGGATGGGAAGACGGCAACATCTGCAGCCACATAGTGGGCAATTTTCTCTATTTCCGTAACGTATTCTGTTCTCACTATAACGTTTCCTCGTAGTTCTGATTCAATTTTCCCTTTTAATTCTGTAGGCAAAACATTTTCGCTGAGAAGTACTAATTTCGAGCGTGGAAATTCGTTAATTACGTCTGGCATAGCTTTAATGAGCGCCTCAATATTCTCAGAAGGAGAAAAGTCGCCAATGTATAAAATCATGGGGTCGCCTTCATTGATTCCATATCTTTCACGAAGTTCCAGAATTAGTGCCTCATCGCTATTTGAGGGTGCATAAGTCTGTGCGTCAACCCCATCCCAACAAACGAAAATTTTTTTTCTTTCTTCTTCTTTTAACCCCATCCTTAGCAACTCTTCTTGAACAGCATAAGATGGAACAATTATGGCATCCGAAACTTCTAATCCTCGTCTCTCGATGGATTCAATAGTGATACTTCCACGTCCCGTACCGCGTATTCTTTCTGTAGAATGTACATGAAAAATTAGAGGAATGTCTAATTGTCTTTTTACTGCAATTCCAGCAAGAATTGCATCACTGTTATGGGCAGAAATAATGTCAAATTCTCTTTTTTCTTCAAAAACAAGCTGATTAATCAATTGACCTGAAGCTAATATGTTATATGATACCATGTCTGAAAAAACATGAAGATCATAGTTTGATCGCATAAGATCGGAACTCACAAACATCGGTATCATGTCACGAATATCTATAAGCTCAGGGCGACGTACTTCTATTCCTTTCCACATTTCAGTGCTTAAAAAAGAGCCAGCTGGATTTGTTGTAAATACTGTGACCTCATGACCTACCTCTAGGAGTTTTCTACTCATTTCTCTTGCATAAACACCTAAAGACCGCTCCCTTAGTGGAGGGAACTCACTGCAGAAACAAGCAATTTTCATTTTTCATCTCACCTAATTCAGATATTAAGAGGACACAATTATGTTGCTAAGGAGTCTCTAATATCGTATAGAGTGGGTTCTTAAGGTTTTTGGTGACATGTTTTTCTGTTTAAAAGTACAGAAAATTGTATAAGATCGCAATCTTTAAAAGATTCAGTACGAAATGGAAAATGACTTTTAAATTCCCAAAGATGCTTCGCTTTACATGGCACAGGGTTTTTTCTAATTTGGAGGTTTTATAATATCAGCTTTAACAGTTAGATTTCTCGGCGGTTGTCGAACGATAGGCGGTTCAGGTGTACTAGTCGAGAACGATGATAATAGAGGCGCTCTTTTCGATTACGGTGTATACCTCTTTCAGAATGGTAGACGACGTCCCAGTTTTCCAGAACATGTATCACCAAAAAGTCTTGATGCAGTTCTTCTGTCGCATGCGCATATCGATCATTCTGGTGGTCTCCCTATCTTTTATTCAACAGGAGCACCACCCTTATTTGCCACAAGTGCGACTCTAGCGTTAACAGAACTTTTAATTCAAGATATGCTTCGTATCTCAGGAAAATATATCCCCTTTGAAGCTCAAGAACTTGGTCGTATGATGCATTATGCAACTCCACTCGACTACGATAAATGGATGCAGGCTAATTCATTTCGTTTCAAGCTATTTAACGCAGGGCATATACCTGGCAGTTCTCTTATTCTTTTAGAATGCAATGGCAAACGAATTCTGTATACAGGCGACTTCAACGATTTAGATACCGCACTTTTAACCGGTGCATCTCTCTTAGAGGAAGAACTTGACGCAGTAATCATCGAAAGTACTTATTCACAAAAACTTCGCTCTGATCGACAGAAAATAGAACTGGAGTTAATTAAGGCGACAGAAAATATTTTAGAAGAGAACGGAACGATTTGTATTCCTGCTTTTTCTGTAGGGCGTAGTCAAGAGATCATGTGTATTCTTACAAAATATGCAGTTGATGCATTCTGCATTGTTGATGGGATGGCCCGAGCCGTAAATCAAATTATCACGGCAAACCCAGAATCCATTAGAGACTATAATCTTTTCCTAGATGCATTAAAAAAGATTCATAGCGTCAGAAACAAAAAAGATCGAGATCGTGCGCTTTCTAAGGACTTACCAAGTGTAATTATCGCACCAGCTGGAATGTTAACGGGTGGTTCAGTAAAATATTACATCAAAAAACTCTATGATGATCCCAGAAATGGATTGTTTTTCGTTTCCTTTCAGGTTGAAGGGACACCCGGTTACAAGATACTAAAAACAGGACAATTTCAATATAAGAAGAAATTTGTTGACATTGAAGCACAAATTAAGCATTTCGAGCTTTCTTCACATGCCGATCGAACTGGTCTTCTTGAATTACTGAAAAACATTCAAGGGACACCAAAAGTCTTTTGTATGCATGGCGATAATGATTCCTGCACGATTTTTGCTCAAGAAACTATTGAGAATTTAGGCCTGGATGCGGTTGCACCCAGCGTCGGTGATACCTTCAAAATATAGTTCAAAATGGGATAGTTTAAACTGAATTCAATATTTTTCTCCCGAAAAAGCTATACCGATAAGAGAAATTAAGGCGAGTGCTATACCCATTTGCCAATGATGAATATGAACTCCTGAAATGACGAGTGAATATTGGGGATCAAGAACTATCCATTGCAAGAAATATCCTTCGATAAACGCCAGTAATCCAATTATAAACAAAATAATAAAGAAAGCTCGAAGTTTTCTCATTTCTTATTCCATCCATTTCCCAAAATGAATTAATTGTAACATAACAGAATGAAGGCAAAATTTTTTGAGTTGCTTATTCACTAAGCTTCGTTCTATGGGATGATATTGCCACCAAAGTATATTAAGCCTTCTTTCTACAAAATGAAAAAATAAAAAGAAAAAATCCTACTCAATGTGAGTATTCAAACAGGATAAGGAAGAATCAATATGCAAAGAGACAAAGAAGAGTTTAAAAGATGGATTACTGAAGAAATTAAAAGATTTGTAAGGGAAGACCCTGATAATCGATTAAATCTTTTAGATGGCTCTTATATCTTTGAAGAACCCTTAATTGGTTTTGTGGCTGGCGATGATCCTATCTTCTATAAATTGAAAGAAGTCATAGGCGAATTTCATCTTACACCAAAAGAGGCCGTGACAAAAATTGCGGAGAATAAAGGCATTTCAGTTCCTTCTGAAAAAGAAATTGGAGTTATTTCTTATATTCTTCCGATTTCTAAGAAAACACGAGAAGAAAACGCTAAAATGAAATCAATGCCTGGTGAAAGATGGGCTCATACTCGTTTATTTGGTGAACAATTTAACAAGAAACTTCAAAGACATTTAGTGGCGTTCTTAGAAGAAGAGGGGTATTTTGCTATTGCTCCCCAACAAGTAGGAGACCTTTTTGAAACAAAAAGAGATGACAAAGTCGGTTATGCTTCTACATGGTCTCAACGTCATGTAACTTTCGCTGCAGACTTAGGTACCTTCGGTCTTTCAGATGGTTTGATCACGAAAGCTGGCAAGGCCCATAGATGTGGTAGCGTTGTTGTTAATCAACCATTGGATTCTCCGCAGAGACGCGAAATTAATGAAACCAATTTACATTGGGACTGTTTGTATTACCAAAATGAAGGATGCATTGAATGTGTCATGCGATGTCCCGTTGGTGCAATTTCTGAAGAATTTGGACACGACAAAGATTTATGTTTTGAGCATGCTGTAAAGAAATCTGCTGAATTTGTTAAAGAGAACTACAAGATCGATATTTATGGATGTGGGCTGTGCCAAACAGATGTCCCATGTGAGGAAGAGAGTCCAGTAAAAGAAGAAGAATAGTCGAGACACGCTATTCCTTTTCAATCTGCAAAGTTTTTCTTCATTTTTAAGTAAGTTATTTTTATAAATGATTATAATAGTGAATTTCATTCATTCATTTTGAAATATTTAAACTATAATTGAGGCGATAAAATGTCTGAACGTATTAAAGATTGGCGAATTAAGAACTGGGTTTTTGATGCCAGCAAACCTTTCGATTTAACAGGTAAAGCCATAATTGTTACTGGCGCAGGTTCTGGCATTGGACGAGCTATCACTCTTGGCATTGATGCAATGGGTGGTAATGTCGTCTTAGCAGATATTGTCGAAGAAGGCATGGACGAAGTCGCAAAAGAACTCAAGAATGACTATTTGACACTTAAAGTCGATGTAACTAGTGAGGCCGATGTAAAAAATATGGTCGAACAAACTTTATCAACTTTTAATAAGATAGATGGTTGTTTTAACGCACCTGCAATTAATTTTAGACTTCCTTTCCTTGAACTCAGTGCGGATCAATGGACGAAAGTATGGAACGTTAACATTGGAGGAGTTTGCCTGTGTGCTAGAGAAGTTGGAAAAGTTATGGTAAAACAGAAGTACGGAAGCATGGTCAACATTGCTTCATTCAGAGGATTAGTAGGCGCTAAGGAAGGGCGGCAATCTATTTATTCTGCGAGCAAGGGAGCTGTTGTAATACTCACAAAATGCTTAGCCGCCGAATGGGGCGAGTTTAACGTAAGAGTTAATGCTATAGCTCCTGGCATGACTAAGACACCGCTCGTAACGCAGATTCTTAAAGATGACGATTGGTATAACGAACTGGCTTCTATGCACGTATTAAATCGATTTGCTGAGCCAGAGGAGATGGTCGGTGCGGCAATCTTTCTAGTTAGTGATGCATCTACTTTTATAACCGGTACAACCCTCCTTGTGGATGGCGGACTCACAGCCGTGTAAGTCAGTAGTTATACAATCACTTTTTCATTTTTTTATCTCTTTTTTTCCTATTTTCTTCTAAAGTCTTTATTCATTATCACAAAACTTGTTATGTGTGTCTATACTCAACTTATGGTCAAGATTTGTTGATCATTACATTCTTAAACAACAGAACACCACTTATCGTCACATTTCTATTCAAACTATTATTGGAGCGATTAAAACATGGTTATGATATCAGGAGCTAAAGTATTAGCTGAATCTTTGCGCCGAGAAGACGTAAAACATCTTTTCGGAATAACGGGTGGAGCTATAATGAATCTACTCCACAAACTATGGGAATACGGCGAAGCTGAAGAAATGCGGATAATAACCTGCAGACATGAGCAATGTGCTGCTCATGCAGCAGAAGGTTATGCAGTTGCCAGCGGTGATGTCGGAGTATGCTTCGCCACATCAGGTCCAGGTGCTACTAATTTAGTAACGGGCATCGCTGATGCATTTCTTGACTCACGGCCTATCGTTGCGATTACTGGTCAAGTACCTACCAACTTGGTTGGCAACGATGCCTTTCAAGAAGCCGATATTATTGGCTCAACTATGCCAATTACTAAAGCTAATTTTCAATTTCATAGAGTCAAAGATATTCCACTGCTTACTAAGATGGCCTTCAAAATAGCGAAAACAGGACGTCCAGGACCAGTTCTCTTGGACTTTCCTAAAAATATCCAAATCGGTGAAGAACATGTTGAATTTCCTGAAGGTGAGATTGAAATTCCTGGCTACAATCCTACCTTAAAAGGGCATCCACGTCAAATCAAACGGATTGCAAAGGTTTTGAAAAAAGCCGAGCGCCCTATTATAATAGCTGGAGGTGGAACTATCTCAGCTATGGCAGGTAATGAAGTCTTAGAATTGGCAGAAATGTTAGGAATTCCTATCATAAATACGTTAATGGGAAAGGGAATCATTCCAGAGACGCATCCTTTGTCATTAGGGATGGCTGGGATGCATGGACACATGTGCGCAAATAGTGTTATCAATCAGGCTGATCTACTCTTTGCCGTAGGTATGCGTTTTTCTGATCGAATAACAGGGAAACTCGAACATTTTGCACGAGAGGCAACGATAATCCATTTAGATATTGATTCGGCAGAAATTGGAAAAAACGTTGGAGTACATTATCCTATCGTTGGAGATGCAAGAATTGTGCTCCGTCAAATCGTTGAAGAATTAAAGAAACTGGAAGTAACTAAACCGAATGGCTGGATGCAGAAAATAAAACAACTCAAAGACAGATGTCAGTGCAACATACCACTAACTGACATTCAGCCTATCAAGCCGCAACAAGTTATGAGGCTCTTAAGGGAACATATCGATAGCAAAACGATTGTGACAACGGGTGTTGGACGAAACCAAATGTGGGCTGCACATTATTTACGTGTCGGTCCAAGAAAGTTTATTACGTCTGGAGGACTTGGAACGATGGGTTTTGGATTTCCTGCGGCTATCGGCGCAAGAGCGGCAAAACCAGATCATTGGGTCGTTGATGTCGATGGTGATGGCTCATTCTTAATGACACAGCAAGAACTCGCTACAAGCGTAATAGAAGACATCCCTGTCACAGTAATAATTTTAAATGACCAAGTACTGGGCATGGTGAGACAGTGGCAGAATTTATTCTTCGAAGAACGTTATGCTGTAACAGATCTCGGGCCGAAAGGATTTAAGAAAAGAGTTCCTGATTTTGCAAAACTGGCAGAAGCATTCGGAGCAAACGGGATTTTAGTAGAGCGTGTTTCAGAAATAGGACCTGCGATTAAAGAGGCCAAAGAGTCTGATGTAACAACAGTGATTGATGTACAAATTGATCGAAATGAGAACATTTATCCGCATCTGCCATCAGGTGCAAAATTAGAAGAAATAATACCATGTCCATCTTGGACGGAGGCGGAATGATATGGTACGTATAAATTCTGGAAACGGCAAAGAAAACGGAACAGTAGGCTCTCATATTATAACCTTTCTGGTAGAAGACAGACCTGGAGTGTTTGCTAAAGTTACTGGCTTGATCAGACGTAGAAATTTTAACATTGCGAAGATCACTGTGGGCCCAACACACATTGAGAAAGTTACTCGAATGACTTTTCTTATCAATGCAGATGAAGCAACCCTTGAACAGGTCGTGAAGCAGTTAAATAAGATGGTTGAAGTCTTACGCATTACTGAGCTTAAACCAAAAGATTGTGTGATCCGCGAGCTCGCTTTAATAAAGATCAATACAAGTGATCAACAAGAACGAAATGAAGCTATGCAATTCGTAAATATCTTTAGGGGCAATGTGCTGGATGTAAGCCCCACTTCCTTGACGGTTGAGGTTACAGGAGACAGTCAGAAAATCGATGCTTTTTTAGAATTGACCAAGCGATTTGGCATTATTGAAGTCGCACGTACTGGCATTACTGCCTTATCTAGGGGTTCTGATCCACGCCCCCGTGGGGTTGATAGCTTGACTTTGCTAGACTACGAATAATACGATCATTATTCAATTTTCTTTTATTTTTGTTACTTTTTTTAAAATAAATTATTAAAACAACAAATTAAACAATAAGCTTACCTGAAATAGCCTCTTTTAAACTTGAAGTATAAAGAAAGTAAAAGAGGGAAATCCGCAAATAAAAAATTGTCAATTGGTTAGCTAAGTAGCAAGAGTAGCTTTTCTGATGTAAGTTCGTCAACCCTGCCAAAAGTTGACAATACACTCTTGAGCGAATTCACCTTTTCTTCTTCCGTAGAAAAAGAAAAAGTCACTGTAGAGGAGTCTGGATGTGCCGAAAGTTCCATTCTTTCAAGGTTTACATCATTCTGCTGAAAGACTGATAGCATCTCTTGAAGCGCTGTAAGATCTCTTCTTCGGGTCGTTACATGAAATGTATAATTCATTAATACTTCACCTCACCCATTCTCTCTATTGCTAATGCACCAGAGCGTACAAGTTGTGTAACTCCGAAAGTTTCCATTACGTCAATGAAGCTACTGACTTTCTTTGGGCCTCCTGTAACCTCAACTGCCAATCCATTTTTGACTGCTTCAACAACCTTTGCTCCATAGACATTGACAAAGTTCAATATATCTGCCCTTTCCTCAGGACTCTTGGCTTGTACTTTCATTAAGGCGATTTCTCTGAGGAGGGTGGTTTCTTTATCAAGTTCTTCTATCCATTTGACCTCTTGAAGTTTGTCTAATTGCCTTACAACTTGGTTTGCTGTATTATCGTCTCCCCAGAACGTGATGGTTATTCTCGTGATGCCTTCAGTTTCTGTCGCTCCTGCGGTGATCGTGTGGATGTTAAAATTCCTTCTACTGATCAGACTTGAGATTCTTTGCAACACACCTGGTTGATCTAATACCTTTAATGATATCACATGAAGACCATTTGTCATTTACATCACCTCTATCCACATCTCTCCACTAATTCGGGGGGACACCGTCCACCTATCATTTCATTAAGTCCTTTTGGCGGTGGTACCATCGGTAAGATATCCTCTTCTGGATCTATCTTGATGTCAACCACATAAGGTACTCCCTCTTTTATTGCCCTTTCAAGTGCTTCCCTTATCTCGCCAGGGCGCACAACGACTTCACCTTTTGCTCCGAAAGCTTCTGCCAACTTAACAAAATCTGGAACTTGGCCTAAATTCGTTGCAGAGTAGCGTGCTCCAAAGAACAATTTTTGCCATTGTTTCACCATTCCAAGCCATCTATTATTCAAAAGTGCTATTACAACGGGTATTTCATTTTCAACTGCAGTTGCGAACTCTTGACACACCATCATAAGCGATCCATCTCCTGCTACATCAATGACTGGTGCATCTGGTTGTCCTGAAACTTGCATGGCTACCTTTGCACCGATAGCGGCAGGAAATCCAAAGCCCATCGTCCCTAGTCCGCCCGATGTTAGAAAACTCCGAGCATGTGTACTCTTTAAGAAATGTCCCGCAAAAATCTGATTCTGGCCTACCTCCGTTGTAACTACATGGCGTTTGTAATTTGACAAAACTTTACTGAGTTCCCTCATCACTCTTTGAGGTTTTATAGGCACATCTTCAAATTCTAGATTGCAGTCACACAATTCTTTCAGTTCTTTCACTTTATTGCTCCATTCTAACTTCTTACCATTCATTTCTACATTGGAAACCTGATTTAACATTTCTGTCAGCACTTTTTTCGCGTCGCCTAGAATATACATATCCACCGGCAGATTCTTTTCAATTTCTGCAAAGTCTATATCAACGTGAATTATCTGTGTTTTACTCCATACAGACTGTTGCCATGCTGTCACACGGTCACTAAATCGGCATCCAACCGCCAACAAAACATCGCTATTTATTAGCGGGAAGTTTGCTGTTCTTCGACCATGGAAGCCTGCCATTCCCATTGCAAGCGGATGTGTCTCTGGAATCACTCCTTTCGCCACGAGTGTCGTTGATACTGGAGCCATGAGGAGTTCAGCCAACTGAACTAATTCATTCCATGCACCAGACATGAGCACTCCTCCTCCTGCAAGAATAGCTGGTCGTTCTGCTTGAAGCAACATCTTGACAGCTTCTTTTACTTTCGTCTTGTCCAAGCTATTATTGTTCGCCTTCACGTTTACTGTCATGTTAGGGTCGAATTCGACTTCCTTTTGTTGCACATCTCTTGGGAGATCTATAAATACGGGTCCTGGACGTCCTGTTTGAGCAATTGCAAGGGCTTCTTTCATTACATAAGGGAGTTTATTGACATCTGTGACCTTATAGTTATGCTTTGTAACATTTAAGGTGAGTCCAAACATATCGGCTTCTTGAAACGCATCGGTTCCCATCATGGAAGTAGGAACTTGGCCTGAAACATAAAGACACGCTGAACTATCTAGAAATGCAGTGGCCATGCCCGTAAGAAGGTTCGTTCCTCCGGGACCACTCGTCGAGAATCCGATTCCTACTTCTCCTAATGCTCGATAGTATCCGTCCGCTGCGTGGGCAACACCTTGCTCATGTCGGCATAAAACATGCCTCACGTTGCCAGCATCAACCGCTGATAAAACTTCATCATAAAGTTCCATTACAGCTCCACCAGGAAACCCGAAAATAGCTTTTACACCATCGCTTTTTAAAGCTTCAAGAACTACTTTAGCACCTCTAATTTTCATTAAAATTCCTCCTTTTAGAATCTAGTTTGTATATTTCCCTACTATTGACTGAAAACAAAACATTGTTGTCATTAAAAGCATTAAATTGTCTTAAAATGACTAAACTAATTTTATTAGAAAAATAGCTTTTATGCTTACCAAATGGAATATAATCTTGTTTCAAGAACAAGTCTATAGCTGGGAATAATTTTCTAGGTAGGTAACCCCCAAAATCCAAAAAGAATAATGTTTTGTTGCAAAGGCCTGTGTAACTAACAGATTTGATGATACCTCCAGTTCATCTGCGGACCTCCGGTAACTTTTAGGGGGTTGAATTTGTACGCTTACTTTATACTAATCTTTTATAAGTCTTTGTTTTCAATCCGATCTTTTCAAAAATAAGTATGATGGTTAACAAAGCTTGACCTTAACTTATAAAAGCGCATTCGTGTATTCGTCGAAAAAAAAGTAACAGCTTTGGAGGATTAAATGTGGTAAAGATATATCATGAAAACGATGCGGATCTATCACTCCTAGATGGTAAAACGATTGCAATAATCGGTTATGGATTACAAGGGTCGGCGCAGGCAATGTGCATGAAAGATACTGGCGTAAATGTCATAATTGGTGCACGTCCTAATGGTCCATCTTGGAATAAAGCAAGAGAATATGGTTTTGAAGTTTATGAAATCCCAGAGGCTTCAAAACGTGCCGAGATTATCTATCTTTTAGTACCCGATGAACATCACGAAAAAGTCTATAAAGAACAAATTGAACCTTACATGGAAAAATGTGAAGTATTTTGCGTTTCCCATGCATTCAGTATTGTCTTTGGGCAAGTAGTACCACCAGATAACGTAGATATAATCATGGTTGCCCCTAAAGCGCCAGGAAAGATCGAACGTCGTCTTTATTGCGAAGGTTTCGGTGCACCTGCTCTTATCGCTGTTGAACAGGATGTAAGTAGAAAGGCAAAAGATATCGCACTTGCAATGTGCAAAGCAAATGGTTTTACACGTGCTGGAGTAATAGAGACAAAATTCTATGATGAAGTAACCAGTGATCTTTTCGGTGAGCAAGCGGTACTTTGTGGAGGTCTACACGAGCTTATTAAAACAGGTTTCGACTTGTTGGTTGAAAATGGATATGATCCAGTTCTCGCATATTTTGAATGTCTAAATGAATGTAAACTAATTATGGATCTAATTTACGAGGGCGGTATTGAAGGAATGTGGAACAACGTTTCCAACACGGCAGAATACGGTGGCAGAACTAGAGGTGAAAGTGTAATAAATAAAGCAGCGATGGAAAAAATCCTAAAAGACGTTCAAAGCGGAAAATTTGCTCAAGAATGGATTTCAGAATACAAGGCGAATGCACCATCTCTTAAGGTTCAACGAATTACTGGTGCTAAAGAAAACATAGAAGAAGTTGGAAAAGAAGTTAGAAAACTCTTTGAAAAGAAATAAATAACCCCCTCTTTTTTTATACTTCTTTGCACTTTCATGCCGTAATAGGTAAAAAACTTTCTTTTTATGTATGTATTTGAGAGATTCGCATTTTTATTACTTAAAAGTCTAAAAGACTTTTATAGAAGTTCTGTTACAATTTTTATGAAATGGGACTATTTGAGGGGGCTTCAGTTACTATACAAGGGGTATTTATTGGCATTTTTATTTATTCATAGGAGGGGTATCAGTGATGGATGAAGACAAAGAAGACGACAATAAAGAAAATGAAAAAGAAGGGTTACTAAGAGAGTTGGGTGGACCAATAATCAATAGAATTGCAAATAAACACAGTATCAAGCCAGGAAATACTGAAGAAAGATTACTTAGATTACTGGCGATGTTATCTCACACCAATGTGAAACAGGAGTATGAAAATTATATTGACTGTAGATTGAAAGCACATTTTCTCTACTTATTAAGGCCTGATCACTTAGGCTTGGCTAAGAATGATTTTACTAAATTCTTAGAAAGTCACAACTTAACTGATTATCTTTATTCTTCATCTAAAAACCCCCCTAAGACTAAAACGCCACAATTGGTGTTTATAAAACAAATGGAAGATTCTTGGTTCAAACTATATTATACCTACCTAGATGAAAGTTCTGAATGGGACTATATAAAAAACAAACCAATAGTCTCTAAATACCCTTGTCTAGCAATAGCACTTATAGAACCTGAAACTGGATTGTTAAGCATTAGAGTTCCTGGAATGGATCATAGAAACAGTGCTGATGTAATATTCAAAAAACTTAAACGTGGATTCTCAAAAGGTAATGGAATTGAATTAAAATTTGATCAAAATCATCTGCTTAATTTATTTGGTTGGTCAGAGCAAAGACGAATTGCAACAGTTCTTCCAGTTTTTGACGATGCTGAAGAACAGGAAATAATAAATGACAAGAAATATAGGGCAAAAAGAGGAAAGGATTTCTACGAAAGTGAAAAACTTAAGAAAGAAATAGAGAGTTCCTTGAAAGGAGGTATTCATGTATTGAAAACCTTCGAAAAATCAAAGGTGGGTTTTAATACTAGCACTGGACCCGCGAGATTATCGTTTAGAACTAATATAGGAGAGAGGGCAATTAAATATGTCCTTAATTACATTAAAGAAATACTTGGAATATCCTAATAAAAAGGAAGAAAAGGATTTCTGTAGATTTATCGATTATTTAATGAACAATATTACTACGATTACAGCTATTTCTCCAAGTTTCATTTCAGAAAAATTCAATATATCAAAAAGAGAAGCTCAAAAATTTCTTCAGCATGCTGTAAAAACTAACTTTTTTGAAGTTGAACAACAACTTATTTGTCCAAAATGTGCGTATACAATAGACGAGATCACAGATCCAAATAATCTACCAAAAGAAACAATAGTTTGTGAAGATTGCGGTCTTGAATTTACACCTAAAAAAGGAGATATATTTGTAATTTACAAGCTTTCAGAAGAAGCAAAGGAGGTGATCAATAAATTTTTTCGGAACAAAGGTAGACAAAATTGATGAATTTAAACTACCGATTCAAGATTTTGAAGACCAAGGGATATCTTGGGACGCTTTTGCAGATTTTATACAAATTTATGGTACACTAATTACCGGAATTATTTTTGCTGTATCTCTTCCTATTAATATTGTTCTAAACCATTTCAATATTTATGTTCCATACCTGGAGGAACTTTTCAATTTTCTCTCTGGCATGTCTCTATTGCTATTATTCGCACTCGGACTTTTCCTCATTGGAAGAGGTGCTAAGAGAAAAAAGAGTATTAAGTAGTTCTCTTCTGCTAAATTGAAATCATTTAGTTTTTAATTCATGATATCAAAGGTACATAAGTTCCTAAAGATAAAAAATAATATCATTGCTAACTTCTCTAAAAGAAAAGTTTACTTTGAATACAATTCATAACATTCTTATTTTGCATCTTTCATTGAGTTATTTGAAATATAAAACATAAAGTTCGTTCTTAGAATGAATTTAATCTCGAAAGTCTATGTCCCTTTTTTTAGATTAATTTACTTTCAATTACATAAAACTATATTTTAACCTTAATACTACTTCATGCTATCACATTCTTAGTCTCTGAAAACTATTCCTTAATACTTAGGTACTCAGGAACGGCTAATAAAACTTATATAGAAGTTCCTAAGCATACATTCTGCTCAAAAAACAAAATAGGAAAAAGAGGAAAAGGTTTCCATTTTGCGCTGGTGCCTTTCCCTCTTTGAAGGTAATCCCTATGGATTCTATTAGGAACTTTTCCGATAAAAAGTTTTCGCTCGCGGTTCACGAAATTCTTTTGCAGTTGAAGTATAATTCGTATCCACACAATTATCTTGTTGCGAAAATTCAGGAAAGTCATGCTACTTTTTCAAGATCTCTTGTTGAAAAAGTGATACATTTTCTCTATTATAACGCGAAAAAATTAGGCAGAATTGTCATAGACTTTGAAGGGAAGGCTCTTCATTTCTATTACAATCTTGACATTTCTGAGGAAATTGCATTTCAGCGTGCAAAGAGTTTCATGGCAAATTACAGACTCTATCTTAAAAAGATGATTACGAATGACAAAAAGACAAATATTGTTGGCAGGATGGGTGAAGGAGCTGTAAGAGCTGTCTTACGGAAATTAGGTTTCACAGTCCTGCAACGAGTCAGAGCAGGGAAAGGTGATATTGACCTTATTGCAATGATTAAAAGTTTCAATTGGCGTATTTGCAAAGTAAAAGAATTCGTAATTGCTTTTGAAGTGAAGAATAGAGACAAAGAAGTAGAGTCATCTTGTCTTACTAAATTTAATTATGCTTTAGATAAGTTTACTGCAAAAACAAACATCAAGATAGACCGAAAAATCTTAGTCGCCAAAAAATGTAGTTACAAGACGCAAAAGAGGAGTAATGGGGAGGGAATAGACATTGTTGAACTCATGCAAAAATATGTGCCGCATACTCCCTATGCAAAACCCTTTGGAAGCATATCAATCAAACAGTTTATGAGAAAAATTCTCAGGAAATTGATTAGTCTTTTTAGAGGTCTTACAGATCTCATCGAATATATTTATGCAAAAGGAATCATTTCAAACAGATTAGAACACTATAAGACTCTTCTTAATCAATTCGATTGGCTATTACTTGCTCAGTTTTTAAAAGATCATTCTCTATGTCCTGCAAAAATACGTGACTTCGTTTTAAAAATGAGGTTATCCGACTTGTTCCTGAGTACCTAAGTACTTTCGTAGTGATCATAAGAAAAAACTATCACAAACTCATTACCTAAGTACTGAGGAATACATACCTTTATATAAGACTAAATCCCCATTTACCAATGTAAAAACTTGTGTGGTGGGATGACAAAGTGGGTGCCCTCAAATGTCCACGTTGCAATACGCAACTTTTCAAACAAAATGCTATTTATAGATGTCCTTGTTGTGGCTTTTGGGCTACGCATGAAGCACTTATAGCATCCCAAACCTCTTCTACTTTTATAAAAAATACCATAAAAGCAGTAGCATAAAAAAAAAGATTATTTGAAAAGTTGAATAAGTGCAACGAATCTCTCTGTGACGTCTTTTCCTAATTTTGTAATAGTGTATTCCTCAAGGTTACGAGATTCATCGTAAACCTTTGCTTCTAAAACACCAAGTTCTACTAGAGAATCAATTCTACTACGAATTGTATTATAACTAAATTTTCCAAATTCATTCTTAAACTCATGTAAAAGATCTGTGGTTCGCCAAGTCGTTTTCTTTTGAAACATCAAGAGCACTTCAACACTCTTTGATTTCTCGAAAGCATCTAACATTTGCATTGTTTTTTTGTTTTTGAGATCTGAAATGACTGACAATATCAACACCAACCAAAGTACCTAAGTAATAAGATATGATTTCCTCATACTAAAAACTACTTCATAAATCTTGTTATGACAGTTGTGATAACAAAATAAAGGTTTGGTCCTAAATTGTAATAACAACTTTATTCCTGGAATACTTACAGAAAATAAAGGTAGGCGAAGAATAATAGCCCTATTGTCGGTAAAATAAGAATAAATAGATTCATCGCTATTTTAATTATAGGCATTTTTTTGTAGAGTTGATAGATTGTAACAAAACATAGTAATACAATATTTAGAAGAGCACCAATTTTGAGGACCTGAACAAGCCGGGTGTGTGGAAGAAGTACTTTTGATTCAAATTTTTCTTTGAGGAACTGATAGGAGTTCCCTGATAACCTCTCAAAATTATAGATACTTACTCCATCGGCACTTAATCGAATGCTTTCAAGTTTTTGTTTCATTATGTTAATATCTTCAGGAATTATCGGCAAATATGTCGCCGAACGTAAGTCTATATTTCTTAGATAAGTGATAGTTTCTTGAAACGTCTTGAGATCGCCGTATTCCATCACCTTGTAAAAGTCCACAAAATTGTCCCATGAATCCCATTCCTGGAAGATTCCATATCCATCTGATCCATGGATACTTGGCCGCGTAAACACATTACATCCGATATATTTGAATTTGCTGTGGACTATTTTTGAAGCCTCTTTAACAAAGGTGGTGATGGTCTCAGTCATAAAGGTTTCCCATTTAGCCCACATTTGTGTATCTGCTTCATCAAAATCTAAAGGACTAACGCTGTAAGTTTCGGTGAATTTTTCTAAACTGTATGGATCATAGGACGGTTTATCTAAATATCTGACGAAATCTAATATAATCCCGTCCACGCCTTTTGCAAGTATTTCTTCAATGATCGAAAAATAGAACTCACGGACTTCTGGAATCGCGGGTGAGAACCAATACTTGATCCACGAAGCTTGAGGAGTCACAGGATTGCCTTGTCTGTCCACTGCCCACCACTCACTATGGTTCTCACTACCCGTTCGTGAAGAATAATCAATCCACAGGTCTACAATTGCATAGACTTTGAGTCCCTTTTCCTTTCCCTTTTGAATAAAATATTCCAGCACGTCAAAGTCATACGTAAAATCAGTGATAGAAATTTGACCTTGTGAAACTTCGCTGGGATAATACGTCAGAGATCCACCAACCGCTAAAGAAATTATGTTTGCGCCAAGTTGGTCAATTTGCCTAATCTTGGCATCAATTTCTTCTTGAGTTTTATACTGACCGCTATCAAGTTTGATAGTAACGATTCTGCCTTCCTCATATTTGTTCTCTGCCGTTGTGATATTGAAAGCAATTTGTATGAAAGCAGAACTGCAAATGATTACGAGCAATACTATGAATGCAATTCTCAAGTCGTCAGGTTTTGCCATTATTTTTTTCCTCTTCTTTTTTTTCAATTTCCTGTCTGATAACTTCTAAAACAGAACCACACAAGAAAAGTCCTCCTGATTATACTTAGGTAATGAAAAAAATAATTGACTAGAGTTCAACAGGCAGTCGACTAACAATGTCCGCAATTGCTTTGGTATTCTTCTGTATGCTAGTTAACGTATGTTTCATCTTTGCTTCATGTTGTCCTATCTTAGAACACGCTTCTTTGTCGCCATGTACCTTGCATAAATGAACAACTTCCCTGAGTTCAGTTTGATTCTCAGCATACTCTTCTAAGTCTGCAACAAGAAACAAAATCCAACTATCGAGATTCAAAGGCATTGTTTCATGCACACTCCTTCTTCTTTTCTTTTTGATTATTTAAGTAGTCTAAAAGGCGACTTCTACTCATTATTTGGAGAACGATTTTTCATAATAGCTCTTCTTCCTTTTCTTGTGAATCAACGGGATCATAAGAATAAGTACAGTAATGATTACGCCGATCATAAGAATAAGTAGTTCATAACCACCGATGTAAAAGTATACATACCAAGACTCAGGATCCCAGAGTGAACTTCCCTCTTTTACTTGCGTCACAACTATTCTTTGGAAATAACTCTCTTCTACTGTTGTCACGTAACTAATCGAATCGTGGATTCGTTGAAGCCTGAGATGGTTATTTGTATCTGAGAAATCCCATCGAATTATGTACAGATTGATTTCAATGTAATTGAAAATGATTTCAACAGTCAGTACTACATGATGTCTCTGGTCGCCATTGAACTCATCTATGTCATATACAAGTTTTTGTGAAGTAGAAGTTACTTGAAACAAGTCAACTTTTTCTGAATTAAAGTCGAGCGTGTGTTGTTTTAAGCCGTTAGAATTGAACTCTTGAATGGCAACGTATTCGAGGTCATGTTTATTATTGATATTTTTGTACCAATAACGGAAGTGTACTTTATCGTTTCGGTAACTAAGACATATCTCCTCATTACTGATAGTATCAGTCGCGGCGACTGTTGGTTGAACAAGAACACCGACTAAGACAAGTGCTACAATTAGCGCACACATTGCTTGTTTATGATTCATTTTTTTCTTACTTCCCAATAATTCTTTTAATGGTCGGAAAACCAAGTAGCGCAATACTTAGAAGTAAGCATAATGCCGCAACGACTAAGATTGCAATGTAAGGAAACCCTAGATACAATAGATTTCCAACGATATTTTCTGAAGATGTAGTAAAGTATTGAAGAACATAGTCTTTAGCCTTAGTGACCCACAAATTAGCACCAACTGCATTAGCGATCCAACCTCCAAGTGACCAGATCATACCTGATGCGATGAATAAAAACGCAACACCAACGAGATACCGCAATTTAGAAACTACCTTTTTGACCATTTTTCCTTTCACCTTTTCTAATTACTTAGGTACTTTCGTAATATCTGTCACGCCAGGAATTGACGCAACACACGATTTATGAAAGCATTTGGGGATTTAGGCGGTGCAAATCTATTCAGGGGGACATCAGCGCAAACATTTTCGAGAGTATATTATTTAATCTATGAACCCAGATTGACGCATAGAGTCCATACTTTGTTCTGATCGCAGCAAGTTCTATTCCTGCTACAACTGTAAACATGAGTAAAATTGCATTGAAGGCGTACGCTACACTATGCGCAATTCCAAAGAATAGTGTCGATGAAATCACGTACGCAATCGCATACGCCGTTGTTTCATCAAACTTAAGAAATCGTTGCAGAACCCACTTGATAGGCTCAGGGTACGCATACCTGAAAAAAAGTTCTTCAGTCGGAGCGATCAAACAAACATGGAACATTATACTGACAAAAAACCCTTCAATTGGAGATAAGGTTTGCGTGCTTTCTAATAACAAGATTTCTGACGTTGGGGATACAGAAATCCCATAAAGCGGGCTTTCTGTGTCTACTATTGACAGACCAAGAGTGTTTTGAAAAGGTGCGAGCACATAACTAAAGATCACGTTCGTAAATATCACAATAGTGACGCCTAAAGTAATACCCACGATAAAATTGGCTTTCTTTTCTCGCACACTTTTGTAAGAATAAAATGCATATACTGCGGCAACCGCTGAAAAGATAATCGCATAACTATAAAAAAGAAAAATTTGGAGATAGGTTAAGACGGCGAAACCAATTGTAAACATCAGTATCCCCATAGCGATAACGTAATCTGCCGCACTGATTACAATATCTTCAGTAATAGCCTCTCTAGTTATCAACGAAATCTCCTCCTGTCACCTTTGAAGTACCTAAGCAGTATGATTCCAAAGATTACGATGAATGTAAAGAACCCATAGACACCGAATTGAGTGAGCATTTGTACTTCTACTGGTGCCTCTGCTACATTTAAAGCACCGATAGATCCTGCAACAGCAATCAATAGCGAGAATAGACCCCCACCTGAAATAAGTCCGATGTGCCATTGGAAGTTGTGCTTCCTGTAAGACTCATAAACAGGACCCGCCTTAGCGACATGACTCCACAGGATCACAACAATTGCAACTGTGATTGGGACAAACGCAAATACAGGACTTGCTAAGTTAATTGCTGGTTTTCTAAATGTTACAGACCATTCAGATATGTCGGTAAGTGACAAAACTCCTCCAAGTTGAGGTAAAAACAAGAATATAGCAAGTGTTACTCCAGCTGCACCGAAGATCGCTGTGTAAACATAGAACGCATATTTCTGATAAAATTTCTTAACACGCGATACGTCTTTCGTACTTTGAACTACAACTATGCCTATTATTGAAATACTTAAAGCGTAGATAAAAGGCTCTATTGTAAGCGTGTAAGTCTTTTCTTTGACATATCCCACAAGATACAGTGTTTGATCGGGTTCTATATTGATGCCATAAATGCTAATTGTTCCTTCGTAATCATTAGGCATAAATTCAACTGAATATCCGCTTTCTTCATTACTTAAGTAGTCTAAAAGAGTTGCACTTGCAGCAGAGGATATTTCGTTCTGTAATTTGCTGTCAGTGTATATTTTCCATGATTTTATGCTGTCTGTAGTGTAACCCGCCCAATATAGTTTTCGTATTGAAGGCAGGTCGATTCCAATAATAGAGACATTCTCTCGTGCTATTTGAGTGTCTATATTCATCGTATAGACAGCTTTGTTATTATCAGCGTTTACCACAGCGGGACTAGAAACCTTTGGTTCAGTTTCATAGAAATAGATTTTGAAGGAAGCGTCTTCGGTAGGTGCTTCATCAAATTCAAGTGTGAGTTTCCACTTAGATCCTTCTGCTTTAAACTTTAAGTTAGTCACATTCTTTGTGCTTACAGCAACAGCAGTAACTAAGTCAAAGTCGTCACCTAGTTTTTCCTTGAATGAATTGCTTAACGTCTTGGTATAGACCAATTGTGATTCGTGAATCGTTGCAGTGCACCAAAACATAAGATCTTCTGTGACGTTTCCACACTTTACTTCTTCAGGTTCGTGAAGTGAACCTAATTGAAGTCCATTCTCAGGGGTAGAATCTGCGAAGAATGTTATTGTTTCTTTTTCTGTGAGCCCATTAGTATTTTCTGCTCTGATCTGTAGTTTATAATCATCATCTTCATCAAAAAACGTGCTGTTTACCTCAAAAGAGCCCTCATAAACTCCTGTAGTAGTATTTCCTGATTCTAGGCTCATAGTTTGCCAGGCAGAATAAACCTCGTATTGCGTAATTTGTGATTCATAAGTGTATCTAAATTTCACTGAGGAGATAGTAGCAGCTTCTGATGATAATTGAGTAGCAGTACATTTTACTGTTACAGTTTCAAAGTCTACTCTCTCGTTATGTGAGGGATCTACATTAGTAATAGAAACACCCTGATCGCATAGCCAATTACTAAAACTTAGAGTAGTGTTATGCCCTTCAAAATCCTCAGAAATAATAAAATCTAAGTCAGTATCACTACCTAAATTTACCTCAGAAATCTCCCAATGATCTGTATCCCATGTTGCCGTGAAAGAATCTCCATCTGTGGCAGATATATCTCCTGAATCAATGCCTGTAGTGTATGAAGGTGTGATAGTACCAGATTGTAAGTTTTCTGATGCTACCGCAAAAGTTCTTGAACTATCAAAGTAAATATTGTCAATGTATGCCTTTAAATTGATCTGTGAGGAATTATAATAGAATCCAATGTAATCAATATCATTCCAATTAGGAGAGCCCTGCTCACTCCATCCTGAACTACCAGAGCCTAACTCTATAGTTTCTACCTGCCATGTATTAGGAGTAGTTATGTCTACTGTTCGATAAAAATAATTAGAATCACTATCATAAAGTCTTAACTCCAGAAATGAATGAGATTTAAGTTTAACAATATGTGCATCAGCATAATCAACATTATTTATCGGAAAATATATATAATCATCCGTTGGCTGAATAAACGAACTTGTTGGGCAACCTTCACCTGATCCGTATGTTACAAGATCTGTAAAGGTATCCTCTTTTATGTCATAATATCCCACTCCACCAACGTACCAACCGTAGTATATAATATTGTTATCGTCATCGTAATATACACTTTCAAGTGTATAGGGATCTGAATAACCAATATAACCAAGATCATTAGTTGAATCCGTTGTTACGTTTAACTGATAAAGGTGCCCTGTAATTGATCTTCCAAAAAGAATTAAATCAGTACCATTCATTGTAGGACTAAGAGCTGTATCGCCAAGCGAACTAACTACTGTCTGTTCGTGTGACGTGAGATTCATTTTTTGAATCCCAACAGAGGCACCGCCAATATAAAGAAAATCTCCAACATTAACTAAAGTTTGTGGGTCCTCATCGTTAGTGCCAACGGTAGAATACCACTCTTCTGCCCATTCATCAGTTTGAGCGTCAAAAGTTTTCCAACCCATTTTAGCAGCTTCTCTCCAAAACGAGTAAAAAATATGTGATCCATTATACCAACAAGAAGATACTGCCCAAGTTGATGAAGTAAAAATGTCACCAACCAATTCTATTGTACCATCAGAGATATCTAATTTACAAACTTGATGAGAAAAAGTTGGAGTGGTATTATAAGCTATAAAATAAATGAATTCATTATCAACATTTATTAAACTTTGAATCGAGTCATAATGTGTTTCAAGTTCAGAGGGCAAAGTAACCTCAGTAACGGTATCTGTAGAGATGTTTAATTTGAATAGATTACAAACATCTGTTAGTTCTCTATCTCCAAAATAAACAGAACCATCTCCATCATAAGCCATTCCTGTAAAGGAAGCATCTGATACTGATTTTGTGCCCGTCATAATACCAATATCTTCTATCTCAAAATAATAGCCTCCACTTTGATAGACTGCAAAGTTGAGATATTCATAGTAATTCTCACAATCTAATGAAAGGTTTTTAGAAGCATTATAATAAGCCACTCGATTATCTTCACCTGCTGTAGCAGTTGCATTAATCGAATAACTGCCTGTGTATTTTATATCTCCTTCATCAGATAACGTGAAATTATCACTTCCCCATGAACTTGCAGTATTTTCAGTCCACGAATCACCGCCTTCAGGAATTGCATAATAGTTGAGATCAGAAGGAGGATCACCGCCACCGCCATCGCCATTAGACAGAGTACCGATAGTAGGACCACTTGTTTTTTTTTCGTCTGGGATTTCAGGAGATTCTATATGTATATCTGGTTCTTTGGTATTATGAAGTGTGGCCTGTGATGAGTCTGATATTTTCATAGCCACTTGTATGGCGAAAAGACACAGGCAAAAGATGATAAGCACTGATGTAATGTGACGGGCTTTAGGTCTGGGAACTAACCCTTTTATGATTTCTTTGGCTACTAATGGAACTAATTGTGTTTTCTTACGTTTAATCGGTTTACGTTTTATCCTCATCTACCTACCTCACGATAACTGTCAATAGTTAAATCACTCCATTTCCTTTCGGAGAAATACCAGATACATCCCTACTAGATTTAGTGCGACGAGTTTCAAAATAGCAACAATTTCCGCTACAACGGCGTTAGCACCATACGCAACGGTAAATATTTGTTCAGGAGGAACTAAGTCTCCAAGTAGGAGCCAGAATGTCACACCAACGGTCAGAAAGATTATACCCACCGCAACAAGTTTTCTTCCGAAGAATACCAGAACCATACTTGCCCCAAAGACGAGTAAGAGCAGTGGAAAAAGCGTAGAATTCAATAATGATGAGGGGACGTCCACAAACGCCAATGAACGTGCGACTTGTTGTTCCTGATAGCCGAACAAACTTGCTATCTGTAAATCCAAGTCTAAGACAACAAGTACGCCTAACATCATACCAATGAGATTGAGTAACATTCCGAGTGGACTTTGTTTTGAAAAATTGTAAAAAGTCCGTACCACCGTTCCCGTGATAAAGAGACCGATCATACCGTAGAACGAGATGTAAAACGGTATAAAGCGCACTACATAGAGTAATATGTCTATTACTGCTATAAGAATCAAGATTTCAAAGAACGCTTTTTTGTAATCTCTTGTGAATATGCCGATGCGTGTGACTTCTAAGGCATTACTTATTTTGCGTTGTATTCTTGCCATTTCCAATTTTCTCCATTTTTTCTGTTTCTAATTACTTAGGTAGTTTGGATCAATGAGGCACAATTTATCGAAATTTGAGGATTTTCCCTATTCTCTTTGCGCCTCTTGAGATACGCTCTCTCATAGTTCTTGAAGAACTACCAGAAGAGCCACTTCTTACCATAAAAGCAAGTGAACTGCCACTTGCCTTGCGCTCGGGGGGATTTTGTGCCTTTTTTGTCACTACATTCTTTATCCCTGCACCGAGTTTCCCAGCGGCATCATTTATTCTTTCAGACACAACAGAACGCAAACCATACTTGTCCGTGTAACTTATCGCCATGATGAGCCCCATACAGATCAGAGTGGGTATTCCAAACGCTGTAAACCATTCAAGGAGTGCGAAAATTAATGCTACGTATTGCGATACAGGAGGAAACCAATCCGCCCACTCGATCCCAGCAGTAAAAGTTGCAGGTGCAGCAAGCATTATGACAATGCCAGCAATAAAGAATGAACCACTAATTTTTGCGAGTGTTTCAAGCAGATCAGTGCCTATGACAAAACTCAATGCAAAGAATATAAACGCAAGAAGGACAGTTACAAATGCGATGAACTCATGTACTTGGTCTGGGTGTACGATCCACTCGAAAAAGTTTGGATAACCTTTCCATTCGTAGCCCGCACCAGGACTTTGATCTTCGTCTTCTACGTCTTCTGGTAAGCCTCTCCCTCCTTCGCCTTCCTCAGCGTTCCATTGAAAATTCTCATACGTTTCAGAACTACCGTACCAAAGATAGATTTTCCCGTAAAAGTCAGCGTTCTTCAAATCTTTATCTTGAAAATAGAGAACTGCCGTGAAGCTACCGTCATCAATTTTAATTTTATCACTTGTGTAGAGACTATTGTCGTCTATATCGAATATTTGTATTTGATACTCCGCGCCTCCATCGTTATCTTTTGGTAACTCATTGTCGTCAATTGAATCAACCAATTCTGGAGTCACGTCAGATACGGTAACCGTGTAAATAGTTCCCACTTGACTTATATCAAAATCAAGTTCTACTTCTGTGTTTGTACTTGAGATAGAGAGGTCCATCATGGACATTTTATTTGTGCCAATAAAAACACCAAATAGAATCGCGTAGCCAACACAAAGGATCGCTAAATACTTATAGCCCTTTTGTGTTGCTAAAAGAACTGCTAAATAAAAAAAACCGAGAAATCCAATAAGAAAAATGTATTGCCTAAAGATCCCAAGAACGATAGAAGGCACTATAATCGTAGAAACAACTGCTGTTGAGGTCCAGTTTGCTGTACGTTTCATAGATTATAAGCCCCCACTATCACTATTGGTTATCTTGTGGCGTTAATAATGGCTTTTCCGAGTCCTATCGGAACTACTGCAAAGAGTCCAACTGTAAACGCTTCGATCCAACCTGCCATTTCGCCAAGATTCAATGGTGCCCCAACAAACGTGTCGTCTGGCGGCATCCAGCCGAAAAACAGACTAACCACGATGATGATGAAGGGGATCATGGCCATTCCTGCGGCTTTTCGTCTACCTGTTGCGTATGCAAAAAGTGCCGTCATGCCACATATCGCACCGATCATCATTTTAGGCGCGGTCAAAATCGTTTGTATAATGTCAGTTTCGGTGTAAGTGGCGGAAGATAACGGTGTGAGGCTCAGATATGCCATAGCATTAGAGTCGGTCATGGACATTGTTGCGAGTGCCCCAAGTCCATTGGCTACTATGAACGTCAGAAGAAGAATGATTGCAAGATTAGCAACGATATGATAGCCCCGCAAATACTGAAAGTTCAGAATCATCTCAAATATAATCGCAACTATTCCGAACGCATAAAACGTCTTGAGGAATGTTCCAAGCGAAATACCAGACAAGAAACTGATGTCAGCAAATATTGTCACCAAGAATAAAGTGATCACAACAATTACAGCTAGTGCGTAGAAATAAAACACATTATTAACCATGTTTTGGATTTCTGCTGTTCTTCTGCTAGAAAAGACCTTTCTAGTAAATTTCTTAAAAGATATACCAAATGCCATTTTCCAAATTTCCTCCATTTTTTTTCAAATTACTTAAGTAGTCGGGTACGGTTCAGATAAGGCACAAAAAAGCGTGCTAAACTCATTTTCTACGGGATTCTAGTAGATCTGCGATGATAGCAGAAAACACAGTCGAAAACGCGGCGGCAACACTTGTAATGACATCGAATCCAAAGAAACTGCCTGTGGTTGCGCTACCTCCACTGATTAATACAATTAATGCACCGATGAAAAAGCCGATAGCCGCACCTATTGCTAAAACTAAGATCTGGTGAAAATACGCTAAAAATAATGATTTTACAAGGAGTCGTTGTAATCCTGCGCCGAGTCCTGCCACATTGTCCATCTTAAATGCCAGCAAGAGTGTGACAAAACCAATTGCCATAATAAGTATACTAGCAAAAAGATAAGGCGTAATAAATATGGCTAAAATACCGCAAGTTATCAGTACTGTCGCAATTATGTAGGTAACGCCGCGTAGTGCAGTCATAACATATTGAACCTCCTATACGTCTTTTGGGAGGTTCTTCTGTTCTTTGATACGTGCGATCTCTACGTCAAGTGGGCTATCAAAAGTACCCATTTCCTCGAGCACTTTTGCGAATTCGTCTTTGGGATAACATTTTTCCCTACCGTCCTCTGTTATGAAACAAATCTGATCACCGCGTTCAACGATGTCTCTGCCGTGACCGTTATGAGTTTTGTCTCCTCGCCATTGAACCAACTTTTAGACCTCCTAATTTAAAGTAAAAAAAGGGTGCGGGGTGCTCTGTATCTAGTGAAGTCAAATTCGGCTTATTTGCAACCAAATTCGTCAGAAACTTCTTTTGGAAGACCTTCTATACTGCAAATACCATTTTTCCAAGCGTCAGGTCCAGCAGTTTTCAGACCTTTAGCGTAGTTTCTGTCCATCTTTGCGGTGTCGGTGGCATTGATGTCGTTAAGGAAGTCCTCTTCGGTAACATTGGCGACATTATCTTTCCACTTTGCAATCGTGGATTTTTTTGTCATTTTTGCCTTCCAAGGGCCAGAAATTACCATAGTTTTTCCTCCACATTTTTCGTTTTTTTTAAAACCAAACCAAAAGAAGTAACGCTACCAGGTCCTTTTGACATCGATGCAACCAAATGCGTCTCTGACGTCCTGTGGTAATCCGTCTATTCGACAGATCGCAGCTGCCCATGGGGCACCATATTCTGATTTATGTACTTTGATAAGTCCGTCTGCCCAATTCTTGTCCATTTCGACAGAATCAGTGGCAGCTATACTGACGTTAAAGTCCTCTTCAGAAACCGCATTGACATTTTCCTTCCACTTTTTGATAGTAGAAGACTTAGTCATTTTGTTCTTCCAAGGTTCTGAAATCATAGAATCAAATCTTTGGTATTGGTTATTGGTTTTTGATACTCATGTTTTTATATATAAATTGTGAGGATTACTTATACAGGAAACATACATTTTCCGCTATGGGGTGTTTATGAGGTTGCAATTGTATGGAATACCAACTTTAACGATAGTGAACGAAGACCTACTTTATTTACCCGCTGAACTTAGAAAACGATATAAGCTTACAAAAAATGAAAAAATCCTCGCTGTCACACAGATGGATGATGACGGCTTTTTTGTTCGAGTCATTGATAAACAACAAAGAGAGACTATAGCGAATTTACCTACTTTGGGGTGAGACTATGGCTTCGGAAACTAAGAGTGAGGCTCCAAAAACAGAAGCCATCGCGTCTGATGATGTTAAACAGCCGACACAACCTAAAATGATCGATGACTCGCTTCCACTCTGGGAAAGAATGCGTAAAGCCGCTTTCAACTATATTAATATGATGGTAAGTCTGATTAAACCTTCGGCTATTGATCCCGATTTTGCCGATGCGTGTCAGAAATTGACGTATATTGACGCAATGACTGTTTTTTCGACGTATATGTATGCTACCGCACAAATTTGCGCTGAAGCACTTGGTATTCTTGAAACATCGGCACGTGCAAGAGAAATTATCAAACGAGAGCCACAGCAAATTCATCCTATCATGCGAGCATTGGGTAGACTTGCCCAAATATCGAAACAAATTGATTACGCCAGCAGTGCGGTAATGGGTGTATATCCCCATCAAATGAAACAACTATTAAATGAAGTTCATTACGGTCTTTTCGCAGGTTCAGGAACGATCCGATGTATTGAAATGAATGGCAAAGGACGTGAAGTAACAGAAGAGAAAAAAAAGATCCCTGACTCCGCGTTCCAACTGCTTAAAATGTTAGTTGAACGTGATGAAAACGAACAAGGATTATTACAAAGCGATTTGAAAGATTTAATGACGTACAACGAAAGAACTATCCGACAACAAGTTTCGTTCCTCTTGGAAGAGGGATGCATAGATAGAGATAGAGAGAGTCGTACCTTTCGGCTTTCCCTCACTGATAAGGGAAAATTGGTATATGACAACGGAGGGCATCTATAGGTGTCGTATATCGCAATTTTGCTTTTGACAGGGGTAGGTTGTGCACCTTCATTCGTGACTACCTAAGTATTCATGTAGGAATTGGTAGATTGGTGAGCGAAAAGTATGACACGAAAATCATTATTTTTTAGAGGCACACTCAAGTACTATTTTCATCACAGCTGCGAACACTGCATGCAGTTTATCGAGTCTGCCGCTTTCACTGATGTAAAAACATACTGCCGCAATAACAAAATCAGGTTCATTATGTTGGACATAGGGAAAGAATCACATCTTATGGAGTTCCTGGCCGCAGGATTCGAGGGAACTCCAACACTAATTCTTGGCGATGAGACAGGTCTCCCAATTGTAGTCGAAGGGTTCAAACCTCAGAGTTCAGAAGAGATATTATCGATCTTGAAGGGAAGTGGTATCTCAGAAACAGTTCACGAAATTCAAAAATCCCGTATTTTAGAGGGATTAAAAAAAGATTTTTGGACACAATTCGCTAATAAAAAACTTTAGGAGGAATGTAAACGTGCAATTTATTACAATGACCCCACAACAGTTCTATACATTATGCGGGGTCTTGGTAGGAATACCAACGGTTATTGCGGTATTAATTTACCTAAGAATGAAATTTAGGGGAGATCCTCTCCTAATACAGTACAGAAATGAACATGGCTTATGTGAAACCGATTGGACTACCTTAATCGAGTACAGTCCAAACGGGAAAAAATTAAAACTCAGACGTGGATGGCGTGTAGTGGAATATTTACTAAGTAGAGGAACTTTAGGTAAATTTCTTGAAGAAGATAAATACGGAAATAAGTTCTTGGAAGTTGCTGACATCTACGAAAAAGACGACACAAATATAATTGAGCCGTGGGTGGAAATCAAAAATAAATCATTATTGGCAAAGAATGAACTCGCGGTGCATAAACTTGAGTCTATTTATTCGAGGGAGATCGCTAATGCCAATCAGGAAATCATGAATGAACGTAAAAAGAGATTAGAGGCGGGACGGAAATTGACAAAAGAACTAAATGAACAACAAACAATGATCGACAAAGTGAACATTGACTCGATAACAATGCCGAGAAAACTTGTTGCCACATACTTAGCTGGAAAAGTAGGGACTGTAGACTTGGAACACATCAAATCGACAGTCGTAGATAAACTCTTGCAGGATACGAAGGGAAGTTTTATAGAAGTCATTGAGTCATTAGATAAACGCATAGAACTCGTTGGCGTCAGTTTAAAACAGTTCTCAAAACAATTCGTACCTGTCATAAATGCAATGGCGAATAAACTCAATATCAAACCTGTAAAAGTAATAGAACAGTCATAATTAATACTGTAGCTCGAGATTTACTTTTAAATCCCTTATTATTTTTAGATTTTCAAGTGTGTTGTCGTTAAATTCGTGGATTACCGCTATCTGTTTCGCTCGATTTTTTTCATTCTCTTCTGTAGCAAGTACTTTGAGAATTGCCTCTATTTCTTTCATATTTTTTGCAATAACACGGAAATACGGCTTAAGTTCCTTAGAAGCAACACCTTTTACTTGTTCCTCACTACTTACGTAATATTCTAATCGTTTTTTACCTCTTTCAGTTATAATGTACTCGTATATCGGTTTCTTGCTTTCTTCAATGTGTTTTTTATCACGATCGACAAGCCCTTGTCTATAGCACCGAAGTAGTATCACACAAACCAACTCCCGGTCCTTCCCTAAGGCATCACTTATCACCTTTGATGTGTTGTTTCCTTTACTTACTTCCTTCAATATTCTTTGTTTGACTTCAGAGAAGCCTGTAAGCGTTTTTGACATATTCATCTCCAGAGAGGGGATTTTAGTTTTTAGATAAGAATATGAGAGTACTGCTATTTAAATTTAACGCTAGCGTTTAAATAAGTCAATTTGCGGAGAAATTTACCACAAAATATATATAAAAGTAGTGACATTGTTTCTATTAACAAGCTTTGAAGGATGGTGATGTATGGATACGTTAGTAGCTAAGTCGCTGTGTTCAATCGGGCGCGTAGTCGCATAGTCGCATAGTCGCGCAGTTTTTGGACGCACCCACCCCACCAAATAGGACGGGCAAGAGCTATTCTACTTGTTAAAGACAACGTCAATTGATGGAGCTTATACCATCAACTCAACTCCTGGAGAGCCAACTTATACTTGGGGGGTCACACCCCCCGAGCTCCACCCTTAAAAAATTCACTTTTGTATATGGAGCTCATGCTCAGGAGTTTATGAAATTGTATTTGTGTTCTAAATGTGGAACAACTCGCCACACACCCAATTTATTTGAAGGTAAACCATACTGTCGTAAGTGTTACAAAAAAGTGATTCAGAAGCCAAAAGGTTGTTCTATCCCTTTAGGGATACCCCCTAAAAATAGAGGTAACTATCGAAAAAGTCAGGGTTTACGTAAAAGAAGAATCTGGCGAGTAGTCAGAAATCAATCTGGTGAGATTATAGAAGAAGAGAGAATACCAAACCGCAAAGGACGTTTTAACCGTCATATCTCTCTAAATATGAAGGATAAACTCACCCCTCAACCCAATCATTAATCTTTTTTTTGTGGAGCTTGGCTCTAAGGTGGCTAAATGAACCAAAGAGTAATTCTTGAGACCTTACTGAATTTCATTACTCTTGTTGTGGCTATTAGTCGCATAGTCGCATAGTCGCACAAAAAGGAGAGATACACCTTGCAAGACAAATTTAATAAGAAAAACGTAACTCTCCGCCTTGTCTTGTGGTATTTTGCAATACACCAAGACGCGAGACTACTAAACTTTGTGGTCGCGGCGTAATTTGTTCAAGACTACTTAAGTACTTAGGTACATAGGTATCGTCATACCTAAGTAGTCCTCTTTTTTGGAGCTCTAAGGCTCTGGAGTGAAATTATGACTGAAGCAATAGAAGAAGCCACAAATCCTGAAAAGGAATGGCTAAAAACTTTAGTTCGAGCGGATTTTGAAAAAACTAAAGAGGATGAAGAACTTAAACTAAAACCCATAACCTCAGGGATACAATCACTAATCCTTGAATTCTACCAGCGGTTATCCTCGACAGATACACCAGACGAATTCGATCAGTTTTACAGTGAAAGACTGAAACAGTATAAAGCAATGCATTTGTTCATCAGTTTCCTTAATGAATATGCGGTTAAATTGGGGTTATCTCCCCGACCAACGGCACCAGAGTTTTACAGGAATTCACAAGAAGTAGAAAAGTATCTCTTTGAGATTACTGAAGCTACTCTCGGAGAACCACAGACACTTAAAACCTTGCAAGATCAGATCAGTGCAAAATATCCCGATCTACTCAGTCAAATCATTAAAAATGAAATTGACAAAACGAACGGGAAATATGAAGATTTTGTCAACAACGAAATGACAGAGATTGAGGAGAAAATTGATTTAGGGGTCGAAATAGAACTTGATCCCGTCATCAGTAAACAATTGCAATTAATCGAGGAATCTAAGGGAAAAATTCAGCAAATTTCAGCAGAATTAAACAAGATGATTATTCTCGGTGAAACGGTATGGGAATATCTCATCTATGCAATGGTGAGCCCGCACTGCCCACCCTTTTACATCAATGGTCTTAAAAAACGTGCTAATTTGCACGTACTTCTGGTGGGCGATATTTCTACAGCAAAGTCAGAAATCATCGACGTTACTGATGAAATAGCCTTTAAGAGTTTTAAAATAGACGATAGCACACGCGCCGCTATGGAAGGAAAATATACTACTGAAGGAATCGAAGCTGGGGTTATCGACCATGCTAACAATGGCTTGCTCTGTATTCACGAATTCGATAAAGCCTTGAAGGAGTTTAAATTACTCCGAAGGTGTCTCGATTGCAGAGATTTTACAATTGCGAAAGGCGAGCACATGAAAATCACTAACATCAACATGACACTTTTCTGTGGAGCCAACCCAACCGATGATTTTTTCCATAAAGAATGTTATCGGGATCAGATCCCCTTTTCAGAGGGGCTTCTGAGCAGGTTTGATATAACATTGCCCCTCCAATCTACCCCACTACGTAATAACCTCATGCTTGATCGTTTAGACCTCTTTTCCGAAGATAAAATCGTTGATATTACAAAAACCAAAGAAATCTTAGCAACTTTAATTCATGGCATACAGAAACTCAAAGGCGTTAAAATCGAACAAGAACACCAAAAAATGATAAAAGAAGTCTTTCGTCTGTATAACATTCGTTTACCACGCCGCCCCTTTGTAATCCTTCGAGACCTCGAAACCATTGCCCGATTTGTCAATGTAATAGCGTCTGCCAACTTTTATAATAGACAGGTAAAAGACGGCTACGTGTATGCTATAAAAGAGGACATTGAGAAAGCAATTTCCCTATGGGAGGACTTAATGCACCGCCGCCGACAACTGTACGAAGAAACAGGCGCAAAGAAAGAATTGACAAGCATTGATGACATAATCAAGAAAGAAATCATCATGCACGGTAAAGACCACATTAAAAGTACGGATCTTTATGAGATAATCGTGGAAAAACTCCATATATGTCACAAAGCGACCTTCTATAGAGCACTAAATCGCATGGAAGCGCAGGGAAAAATACAACGTAAAGGCAGGAAAAACGCAACAATCATCCTCAACTCCTAATTTTTTTCTCATTACTTAAGTACTTGTAAATGGAGCTTACTTCCAGGAGTAATATTTTTAACATAGTCACTACAAAAGTATATACGGTGTTTATATTGATCGAAAAAAAGAAAGTTTATAGATCAGGCAACTCAAAAGCCGTCCTCATACCCGCCTCTACATTTAAAGCGATGGAGAAACCCGATAAGGTATCAGTTGCTTTTAACGAGGTTATGATAGTTTTTAATGAGGATATGGACATTGAGATGATTAAATCTGACATCTTAAACCTTCTCAAGTCAATAGAACTGCGTTATGGGAAGGTTACATAATTCTTTTTTGTGGAGCTTGGCTCTAAGGTGGATTTATGGTAATTAAAGGCGAAGCGCAAACCATGCACCAAGCATGGCAAAAAGCCTTTGTGAATCTCGAAGAAACTATTAAAGAACGAGAAGTCGAACTTAAAAGACTACAAACGGCTAAAAAAGAATGTCAGAAAAAACTCACAAAGGCGAATAAACAAACGGTTCTTGAACTAATTGAGACACGAATTGATTACTTACAGAAAAAACTCGAAAGCGAGAGAAGTATGCTCAATAGTTTAGAACCTTACAACTCTTAACCTTTTTTTCCCTTCTTGTGGAGCTATAAGGCTCTGGAGTGAAAACATGACCTTAGAATACAAAGGGTTTTTTAAAAACGTAAACTACGAACCCGAAAAGGGAGATTGGATCGAGGTTTTTGCAAGCGATTGGAACAAAGACTATTGGGCATTCTACGCATACATTCCATTCGAGAACTATGAACAAGGAATTCAAGTGATCAATGACTTGATCGGCGAATTGAATTGGCGAGACGGGGACGTATATATTGAGTTAATTAATATGAGTCCTGGTCTTGAAAAATTGTATAACAAACTCTACGATGACGGCTATTTTGCTCATTGGTCGGCTCTTAATCCCGACAAATGGCGCGAATATTTAGAGGAAATCGAAGAGGAAGAAGCCGAAGAATTTTCCGACTTCAAAGATCAATATTTTAGGAAAAACTGTCAAACAAAATCAATTGAAGAGTGCGATGAAACGTCTTGCAATGAATCTTGTATAGATGAATGGGCGTATCCTCAACGACCAGATCCATCCCTGTATTACGACCAATAAATCTCCACCTTTTTTTTCTTTCATGGAGCTAACAAAGGCTCAGGAGTGTTTACTATGAATGTCGAAATCAATTCTTTCGCGGATCTTATATACGTCCTATCTGAATTCGCAAAAGTTGATAAAAACTACGAATGGCACGTCAGTGAAGACGATGAACGTGTGTATTTAACACATTTCAGATGTGAAACTTCAGAAGCACCAGAATATTTTGTAAATGACAGGAAACAAGACTTCAAAAAGTTGTGGGACACCGCATATCAGTACACCTTACGGTGTGCGACTTCTAAGGAAGAACCGAGTTTTGAGGCTCTTTGTAATGCGATAAAGAAACAGAACATCGAAATCAGAACGTCGACGGATGAGGAACGGCTTTCCTATGTAGATCGAATCACTGAAATGGACGCTAATATGGAAGAAGAACTTGCTATGGAGTGAAGATCAGAATTAGGGTGTTTACATGACAGAAGAACGCGAATTTAGTGTATTTGTCATCTTAAGAAAGATGGCGACAGACCGCCAAGACGCTTTAGATAAAGTAGATCAGGACATACTCGATAAAGATTTCGAAATTTACGATGTCATTGAATCTTAAACGAGACTACTTAGGTAATTAGGTACTTAGGTAATTCCAAACATCTCCTATTTTTTTATGTGTGGAGCTTCAAAAGGCTCTGGAGTGAACAATATGGTACAAATCAAATTTGATAGTGCAAAACTTTGGTCTTCTCTTGTGAAGGGTGTAAATGCTCTCATAAAAGAAGCCGAATTTGAGACCACTAAAGAAGGACTACATCTTCGAGCAATTGATGACGCGCACATTGCCATGATCGACTTGGACATACCAAGCGATTCTATGAAAGAATACTCTTTTACTCTTCATGACAAAGAGGCAGACTTCGCGAAATTCGGCATAAATATTACTGAAATGGCTACAATAATGCGACGTATCCCCATTGGAGAAAAATTGACGCTGACATTGGATTCACAAAAAAGCAAATTTCATGTCGTAGCAGACTCTTTATACACAAAACGACGATTTTCAATTCCTCTCCTAGGTTCAACTTCCGCTGAAGACATTCCTGTACCGAAGATAGACTTTACAACAAAAATCAAACTTAAAGCAAAGTACCTCAAAGAGGCAATTAAAGACGCCGCTGTGATGGGTGACTATTTAAAACTCAAGACGACTGCCGATAAATTTTCTTTATGGGCAGAAGGCGATACAGGAAACGTCAGCATAGACTATGAATATGGAGAATCAATCTCTCTTGAGAAACGCGGTGACGCTGTTGGAATTTATGCTTTAAAGTACTTAGACGATATGACCGATCCTATCCCTGGCGAATCTGAGGTAAGTATTGAGTTCTCAAATGATATGCCTCTGAAACTTACGTGGATGTTAAACGGCTCAAAACTAGATTACTACTTAGCTCCACGTATTCCACCCTCGGATGAAGAACCACCAAAAAAAGAGGAAAAGGAACAAGAAAAAACTAAGGATGACACAGAAGAGGAAAAAGAAACGCACGAAGAAACTAAGGAATTCCCTTGTGACGAGTGCGGAAAGACCTTTACTAGCCAAAGAGGACTTAACACACACATGCGCGTACATAAAGACTCTGATGAATAGTCCTTCCTCTATTTTTTCTCGTTACTTAAGTAATTTTTTAAGGAGCTTCTGACTCCAGGGTGTATTTACATGAACGGATGGAAAAAAATATGGGATACCGAAGAAAAAGGACTCTACAAAGACAATTCTTTCTCGTTCGTTGATTTTGAGAAAGAGGACTTATATCTATTGATACAAAAGTCTGGTCCGAGTGGTTGGTATCTTTATTTATTTGAACACGGTAGCCCAAGAACTGTTGGATGGGCTACTACAAAAGAAAAAGCCTTAGAGATAGCTAAGTTTATGATGGAAACAGATAATTTCCCACCAGCACATAAGTACTTCAATGCGGATCTTGAACTTTGTAAGTCCTAACATCCTTTTTTTCTAATTCTGTCTGCAAAGTGCTGCAGGGGCTCAAACCTCCAGGATCAGAATTTGTTATTACAATTCAGGCCCTTACTTTCATTTTGTTATCACATTTGTAATAACATTCTACACCCGGCAACTTATTTTGTGATGACAAATTATAACCTAATAACTGAGACACAAAATATATAATTGAGTTCTTATAATGTAGTTCATGAGACACACACGAAATACATCTACAAGGTCGCACCCTTGCTGACCTATTATGTCTCAGAAAAGGAAGGGTCTCCTGCCGCGGGAGTTTGAAACGTCACTCACTTCCCTCCGTGAGTAAGCGGGCGTGGTCACGACTCGAAATGTGGGTAAAAGTCGTGTAGTGAAGTCAGTGAAACAGAAAACTCATAAAAAGAAAAAACCCTCCTGAGGTAGAAGAACGGGGGTTCGATTCCCCCAAGCTCCTCCCTCAAAAATTAAAGACTAGCGTAGCCGCATAGTCATATAGTCGCAAATATTATTTATACGTGGAGCTTAATAAATTTAATGGAACGGGAGTTTTTACTTCAGAACTACTTAGGTAGTGCGAAATATGTCCTTAGTGCACTTTTTGCAGAAAAACCCTGACTACCTCTCAGGTGTCAGAAGAATCCTCGAATATGAAGAGGACCATAAAGACGATCAGTATTTCAAGGACTTAGGGTGGTCTTGGGATGATATTAGACTTTCAGGACCACACTTGAATCAGTTAGTTTTGGCGGGAATAATTCAAATTGTGTATAAATCCCGCAAGAATCGCGGCTATTTGTTAGTAGATCGAGAAAAAACAAAGAAAGAGATCGAACTATACGAAGCACAATTAAATTATAGTCCAGAGACAGACGAAGAGATTGAATTCTCAGAATCTATCTTTGATGACATTATAGGCTATAACGATGTGAAAAAACTCTTTAAACGGGCGTTGCGGAGTGAAGAACCGATACATATCCTCATGATTGGACCACCCGCCAGCGCAAAGAGTATGTTTCTTTTTTGTCTTGCACGTTTAGATGGGGCTCATTATTCTCTTGGCTCATCGAGTACCAAAAGCGGATTATCTGATTTTCTTATTGAGTATTCTCCGCGCATATTATTGATCGACGAGTTGGACAAAATGAACACACCTGACTACTCCGTACTGCTCTCCTTATGTGAGAGTGGACTTGTGGGAGAAACAAAATACAAGAGAGTACGAAGTGTTCAGTTGAAATGTTCTGTATTCGCGGCTGCCAATGATGACAAAAAAATTCCGCGAGAAGTTAAAAGTCGATTTATTGCACTTCGATTTAAGGAGTATTCAAAAGCAGATTTTATAGAAACTGCCGTAAAACTTCTTATGCGGGAAGGAAAAGACCATGACTTAGCCACCTATATCGCTGAAAAAGTATGGCACTTTAAAAACCGCGATATAAGAGACTGCATACAGATAAGCCGCTTAGGAGATACACAAGAAGAGATCGACTCAACCCTGAAAACACTTCAGAAGTATTCGTGAGTACCTAAGTACTCATGTTTGTTTTATTTTTTCTTTTCATGGAGCTTCAATCATGAAGGCTCTACCACAAACAGGAGGAATTCAAATTTCGTGGATACATGAATTTTTTGAGAAATATCGTGCCCAAATAACACCCCTCAGTATCACACATTTCAATATCGAGGATTTCCCGCAACTTTTTACTGCAAAAGTAAATGGGAAAACTCTTCCTGGATATTTTGAATTCGTAATTGAGTATGATATTGGATCGGGGTTATGTCCTTTTGAACCACAAAAAACAGACTCTGAACAACTTACAACAGATGAAGACAGCTCTGAACAAATTACAATGACCGACAAACTACGTCAAGAATATGCGAAGTTTATACAGTCAGACGAAGTTTATGAACTACCTGTTGATCCCGTAGAAACGCTGAACTTTATCCGCTATTTATTCCGCGAATATAAGGGGCTTTTTGTTCTTTATGATTGCGAAACAATAGCACCTGACAGTTCGGCGGCACACATGACGCTACAGGATCGTCAATGTTCGCAACTACTTAAAAATTTAGCATTAGACCACAAAATTCGCAAAAAAGGAAGCGCAATCATAGTGACTGCCGAGAGGCTTGAGGATATTGCCCAAAAAGTCCGAAAGGTAGCTAATATCATTGAAATTCCGCTTCCTGACGATACATCACGAAAGAAAGTGTTTGAACAAGCAACTGAAAAAGTCGCTTATAATCCTAAGGACTTGGATCAATGGGTAGTCGGATCGAAAGGTTTGACAATCAAAGAACTTAAGTCGATCATAGTTGAACTTTATCAGAAAGACACCACAATTATGTTAGGTGACTTCTATGATCAAAAAGCGAAAAAGTTAGAGAAGTACGACATGGTCTCTTTAGAGAATCCAAAGTTCGGATTCGAGGGCTTAGTTCTACCAGACTACTTAAGTACTTTCCTTAAGACCTTCATAATAAAGCCATATCAACAAGCTATGCAAATTCGTCCAAAAGGGATCTTGTTCACAGGACCACCAGGCACAGGGAAATCAGTGTTGGCGGAAGTAATAGCCTACGAACTTAACAGACCGTTGATTACCGTTGACGCAAGTAATTTACTCTCTCAATATGTCGGGGAGAGTGAGAAACGGACTGCTCAATTTTTCCGAGTAATCAGACAATTTGGTGAGGCAGTTGTCCTTATTGATGAAGCCGAAGAATTACTCAGCGAGCGATCTACAGCAGTCAACACTGATAGCGGTGTGACATCCAATTTGAAGGCAACCTTTCTTCATGAAATGGCGAGAGATCATGGAGTATTGTTTATACTCAATACTAATTATCCAATGAAACTCGATGCTGCCATGGTTCGTGTGGGCAGAATTAATTACAAAATACCACTTTTGCCACCATTTACCGCTGAAGAACGGGCTAAAATACTTCGTGTGGTGTTAGATGTTCAATTAAAAGTCCCATACGATAAGAACATAGATTTTGAAGCAATTGCCGCAACACTTCAGGGATACACAGGCGCAGAATTACGAGAATTAGCAAGTGTAGCATGGGCTATTGCTTGTGTTGAAAATGACAAAGAAAAAACCGAGCAGGAAGATTTTGATGTCGCAAAAACGGTGTTTCTACCCGATACGCGAAAGATCAAAGAAATGACCGCCGACGCACTTTCAGTAGTGAATGACAAAAGGCTTTTGCCGCCACAACTCCACAAAGAAAAAGAAAAGAAGGTTCAAGAGTTTCAAGAAGGCACTTGGGATTCACTCTTTCAATAATTTCCTCTTTTTTTTCTTTATCACTACTTAGGTAATTGTGTTCATTTTTAGAGGGGCTTCTTCTCCAGGAAGCTACTAACTTTAATGAGGAAAAAAGTTGAGTAAATATCTCGAAGTAAAAACTCAATTCAAAAGTATGGCACATCTTATCGAGGCATTAACATCAATCTATGGCTACGGTACAGTCAAAGCGGGTAAAAATTTACCTCTCAAGGATTATCTTGGCAATATACGACCAGAAAAGGCAGATATCGTAGTACCAAGACGCTTCATTCATCCAGCGTCAAACGATCTTGGATTCAAGAAAAATGAAAACGGTGTTTATACCATGATTATCTCAGAATTTGACGAAGTAGTAGCATCAATGACTCCCCAAAGACTCGCTAATGAACTTAATTTGTATGGTCCGCCATATTCGACTCAATGCAAAGGAATTCCGAATACTGAGATAAAGAAACAATACAATCTCAGTTTTATCAGAGACTTTGCCAAGAAAAACCGTTGGAATCTGTCATTGACAGACAAAGAAACTCATTTTGAAGTTCGTTTGAAACGAAGAGTGACTGTTTCCGCAAAAGCAAGGAGGTCTGCCAGATGACACAAGAAGAGCAGATCTTCTTCAAAATCGACAAAAAGACAGGTAACTTGACAATCGAAGGCAAAGGATTCGAAGGACCGATCTGTGAAGACGTTTTAAAGTCATTTGAAGAGTTAGGAGAGATAACACATGACAAAAGAACACCAGAGTACTATAAAAAACCTCGACAAGTCCAAACAACCCGCCAACGACTTAGACATTAAAATAAAAACAATAATTCGCATTGAGGACGATGGAACAGTCATTTTTTGCGATATTCCAACTGAGTTAATCCCTTTAGCCTTAGCATTGCGGGGCGATTAATTTCTCTTTTTTTTCTTATTATTTAGGTAATTCGTTAGGATGGAGCTTCTTCGTTGAGAGGCTACCAACTTCAGGAGAAAACCAAGATGTCAGATACGAAAAACATTTCCATTTCTGTTAATGAAATGGATGTTCTTCTGAATGGTCAACGAATAGATCTTCATATCTCGTCAGGAGATATGTTTAGTCAATCTAAGTTGAATAAATTGCTCTACAAAGGATATAAAAGGCTTTCATCAACAATGGTGAAAACTTATACAAACGGCGATACTCTCACGCTTGATTCAATCAAGACAAAAGCACATGAACTAAGGCAGAAATACTGTTTCAGGTTATTTGAAAACAGCGTTGAAGACAACAGAGGGGCTGTATATTTTTGTCCCGAGTCTCTGACCGAAAAGTTGCGCAAAGACCTACGGGAACTCAAAAAGGAATATAAAAAGACACTTGAGTTTATTGGCAAAATCAGAGATACTTTGAATGAAGAAATCTTTAGTTTTTACAGTGAGCATTGTATTTATTGCGGGCGACCTGTGAAAGAAGAAAAGGCGGGAAAGATCATAAAATTGCGATGCACAGGCGATGATTCGCATATATTCACTAAAAAACTCATGGATCATTGGTTAGAACAAAATAAGTCGGTGATAGAAGTACCCTCGTTAGAGGAGATTAAAGCGCGAAAGAGATTTTATTATCGCTTCAGCAAATATTTTTTCCCCACTGAAGAACTCACTGACAACTTAGTTGATACACAACTTAAACAGCAAAAGCAAAAAATGTATCAGGCAGAATTATCTACATGCAAGTCTGCAATAAAAAAACAGTTATGGCAAAAGATGAAGTTAATCCTTGAATACATAGATGATCGGCTTTCAAAAAGAGAAAAACTTCGTGCAGACCAACTTGATAAAATCAAGAATGATTTAGATGCATTAGAAGAACTAAATAAAAGCACCTTCAAAATTCCTCAGATTTCTAATTCTATAGACAATCTCAATGCACAGATTGCAGACAAAGAAGCTGCACTGAAAGTTTTGACAAACATCTCGAAGAACATCGAAAAGAAAATCAAAGAAGCTGAAGAAAATGAAAATATTGCGATGGATCTAATAGACAAATTAGAGGACATCGACATAGAAATTGGTACAGAAACGCTTGAACTAGAACAAAAAGAAGCAGTTGAAATTGAACTTGGTGACCAGAAAGAAGAGATTTTTTCTACAAATTAGTTTAAATCAAATCTTAGTACCTAGGTACTAAGAAATATTTTTCAATTTTTTATTTTTATGTGGGGCTTCATGGCTCAGGGGTGAACAAACTATGCCTATAGATTCATGGCAAGAGTTCATTGAAACGATCAAAGGGCTTCTAATTGGTTGCGGTATAGATATTATTATTGTGTCTTTCTATATTCCAGAAGTCCGCAATGATCTCAATTATTGGGTTCTCACACCAATACTCATCATCTTAGACTTTCTTGTGCGCTTTGTGAGAACCTTTTTTATTTTTTTATTATGAGGGGCTTCTTCTCCAGGAAGAACGCTACCAACTTTTTGTGAGGGATTAATATAAGACAACGAAAAAAGATTCAACTTCTGAGGGTCTCTCCAGTCACACGAATGAGACTTGTCAAAAAGTTCTTGAGAGAAAACGCGCCTACCGCGTTCACAGCACAAGAGTTAGCAATGGAGTTCAATGTTTCCGTGTCGCTAATGAGGAATATTTTAGTTCCACTTTTCATGGATAACGATGAAATCGAACGCTTAAGTGAGAAACGCTTTTACAAGTATAAATGCGTTGAAAAAACGACAGAAGGACAAGAACCCGAAACACAAGAAGAAGTAATCACGACTACTTAAGTACTGACGTAAGTTCCACCCGAAAGATAAGTTCGTGTGGAAATAGACGTATATCTTTTAGCACGTTCGCAGAAATAATATTCTCCTTAGTTTTTATGGGCGAGTGGACTCATACCTAACTCCCTATTATTTCGACTGGAGACCTATTTTTTAGGTTTTGTGTATTACTTTTTAAGTATCAAGAACTAATCCCTTATTTTTTCTTTTTCTCATCGGTTGTTAATTGCATTTTGGGAGATCGTAGAGGAGAGAGGAGATAAGAGAGTAAAATAAGTGAGGGGCTTTTCCCATTGTGGGATTGGCTACTAAAATCAGGAGGAAACGCTATGGCAACACAAATTGAAGTTCCAAAATCCATGAATATATGGATGCGTATAGACGTTGCGTGTTGTGCAGACTTAACGAAAGAAGAAAACAAGTGTGCAATGTGCGGAGAATCTGATAAACGTCTCGCGGTGTTCGAGTTTAGGACAACGAGGCATCATGGACACATTGACGACAAAGGATCTTCCTGGAATATTCCTTCGAGGGGCTTAATCTGTGAAGGATGTTCTAACGAGATCGAAATAGAGATCGTACAAGTGCTCAAGAAGTATCTGTGGCAAAAGGAGGACTAACATTGCCGATGATGAGTTTTACTGAATACAAGTTGCTACCAAATCTACTGCTGAGAACGAAATGTCAAACCATTCGACCAGAACGACTGAAATGGGACTTACATGTGGGTGACTTGGTCCATAATTACTGGGAGGTACGTCGCTCACTTGAAACAAAAATAATTGCCGGGATTCCACACTTCTTAGGATTCTCACAGATTACATCGTTGTCCAAAAAACGAATTAAAGACATGGATGATGAAATAGCGAAGAAAGATGGCTTCAGTTCTTACAATGAGATGATAGAGTGGTTTACAAACAAGTACAAAAGAAGGTTTGGCGAACTCTACTTATTAGACATCCCTTTTCAGATTATTGAGTTCGACTGGTTACACGTCTTCATACCTGAATGGCAACACTATACGAGAGAAAAAATCTGGGAACTAAGACGCAAACACGTCAAGAAGAATAAGAAAGGCGGAGGCTACGTCTTTGTAGAAGAACCTACGCTGGAGGTCAAGATCAACAAAAGACCCACGCCATATAGCGGCGGCTACCCCATTCCGTTTTAAAGTGGTGAACACAATGCGACAAAGACGAATAACCGAACTATATGCCACCCCTATCCAAGTAAAAGAACCATGCCCCATTTGTGGGGGTCGATTCATACCTGGATTTGCAATGTGGTGGCCTCATACCCCACAAATACTGATTTGTACCTCGTGTTGTTTCATAAAGAACCTATAATCCCTTTTTTTATTTTTTAATGAATATTCGTGACTACTTAGGTAATTTCGTTCATTTTTAGAGGGGCTTCTTCTCCAGGAAGCTACTAATTTTCCCAGGAGGAAAATACACGGTGACTAAGATAAACGAGTCATTTAGACAAACGATTCGTAGGGCTATAAAAATAAAAATAGAGACAGAGAAAATCGACAAAGAAGAAGGCTTACCACAGACATTTGACAAAGTGCCTTACAAGTTCTTAAATGCGCTTTTAGACCTAAAACTGCCACCAGACCGACCTTTCATCTGGAAAGAAAACGAATCGAATTTACATTTGTACCCTTTCTTATTTGAGAAAGGACAGTTATCCATTGCTGGCCTTCGATGTCTGACGCTTATTGATGAATACATGAACTGTAAGACCGTACAGAAACCTAAAAAACTCAGAACTATTAAAACAAGTCTTTTTTATAATATGTTCAAACCACTACTAAGTAGATTTGGACTGCTAACACCAAAACGGCTGACTACGAAGTGGACAGAAAATCAGTACAGTGCTGTGACGGGTACACTGAGCCAATTAGTTATGCTTGGTGCTTTAGGGATCAACTATGATGACATGATGATTAATAAGGACACCGACGTTAAATACCGCCTAGACTATCCTATATTTCGAGAGAAATACAAGGATAACGTAGTAAAGTACACTAAATTAACGGGGAGAAATTTTTGTGTGCTTACACCAGAGCACCTACAGAAGCCTTCGACACGGCAACCATTCAAAATACCAATAGTCTTCCTAGAAAAACGCGGTCAGTATGAAAACGCAATCAGCATAAGCAATCTATTCTCAGTCAGCATGTTTGCTACCAAAGGCATGTCACCGACCACTTTCCTGTGTCATCTTAATGAATACTTAGATGACCAGTATGACCATGTGCTGTTAGTAATTAGTGACTACGACCCCAGTGGTGAAAAAGACATACCAAATTCATTGAAAAAACGCGCTGAAATTCTTGAAATGCCTATCAGTGAAGTTAAAAGGATAGGTATTTTCAGAGATCAAATAAGCGATAAAGAATATCTGGAAAAGAGAGTTCTTATACCTCTCTCAAAGAAAAAATGGATAGAAGAAAAAGCCATTGAGACTGAAGAAATTGTTGAAAATAAGAAAACACATCTCTATGGGTACGGACTTCAAATGGATGCACTAGGCGAAGAACGGTTGCGGAAAATAGCAGCCGAAGGAGTACAAGAATATTTATCACAGGAACTATATGTAGACTTCATTAAACAACAACAAAGAGATGAATTTAATGCATGGGAAGTTGTAAGTGGCATCGCAACATATATTTACAACGTCGATCCTGTCATAGTTAATTTTGAAAGACAAATCACAGGAATCAAACACAGAATCTACAATCTGACAGACGAAAAAGATGAGAAGACATTAGATATTAGATTAGCAGTGGAGAGCATAGAAGACGAACTACAACGACTTAAAGATGATTATTACTCAAAAATAGAACGTCTTAATGAACTTGCAGATGAAAGAACTGCTGATTTAACTGTAGACATAGAAGTGCTGCGTGAAAAGAAACAAGAAAGAGTAGTGATGTCTGAAGAACATAAATACGACCTACAGGAACGTCTAAAAATGATTGTAAAAACGCTTGCAAATATAGACGGGTATGATGACCGTATATGTGTAAAATCTATGGTAGAACAGGCTGTCAAAGACAATGAAACATTTAATCATGGTCTTAAAATCGTAGACTTATATCCAAAACTAAAAAGTGACATTTCCAGAGACTTCAATCATCCTAACATCTGTCCATTTTGTAATACCGTATCTAACTGTTATCTTGTGATAGACGGAAAACAAATACGGTATTGTGAAGACTGTGATACTGAAATCATAAAACTTAGTGATCTGTTAGCCTAAGTACACAGATCACATTTTGTATTTCCTTCTTTTTTTCCATATCTAACTACCTAAGTATTTTTGATTATTTTTGGAGGGGCTTATCTCCTGCTCTACAATTACAGGAGAAGGTCACTAATCTCCCAGGAGGAATACTATGATCGTATGTGATGGCTGTGATGGCGAAATAGACATCACAGTTGAAAGATTCGTAGAAGAACTACAACCTACAGGCGAAGGAGAAAAAATGTGGCATGACCATTGTTATATCAAAGTTAAACCGAAAGCAAAACGAGGTAATATCATGCTTGTCAGAGATTATAGATTAAAATGGAGACAAATAGAACTTTGTACCAAAGAAAAGGAAGGATACTTCCCTTTATGGGCATCTCCTACACTTATGGGTATTGCAAAGCGATTACATAAATTAGCAGGATATACATGGCTAACAACTGAAAAATTTATAGAAACTGCGCTAATAGAAGGCTTGACATATTTCAAAAATAAATATGCTCAATAAAACTTTCTTCTTTCATCAATAGAAGTCAAATTGACTTCTACTATGAAATCCTCAATTTTTTTTAGTGGATGTTCGTAAGTACCTAAGTAGTCGGAAAGCAATTGAGTTTTTAAAGTAAAAGAAAATATTAGTATACGGTGAGTCTCTATGGAATTTGGATTTATTGTAGGTCTGTCTTATGCCGCTAAATACGTGCTAAAATATGCAATAACCAATCTTTTAAATACAGGCTTCAAAAGAAGAAATATTAAGCGCATATCTAGATTGAGTGACAAGAAAGTCTCAAAAGCTCTACAGAAATTAAAAGAGTATGGTCTAATCACATATGATCGCGGAACAAAAGAATGGTATCTTAGTGACACTGTAAGAATTGGTTCCGATATAATTCTCTCTAAACTTGTGGATATCACTCTTTAAAACGAGAGCAGTGTTCCACGCTTTCCACTATCATTCAAAAGTACCTAAGTAGTCAGGAATAAAGTTTTAAAAAAATGAAGTGGAGTTAGGTATAATCTCCTAAATTAACGAGTGTTTTTGATTTTCCCTGAAGGATTGAAAGTACTGTTTCTATGATTTCTGTGTCTTTGTAGGATTTCTTGACATATCTGTTAAAAACCGACGCCACTACTCTTGGATCTAACTCAAAGAAATACTCCACAAATGCCGTAAAGTATTTCCTTTCGGCATTACGATATCCTGAAATTCCAAATTCCTCAGCAAATTCTAACCATACTTGGCGGCCACTAAGCTTGTATTTGACGGCATACGTCCTAATGAGATTCTGAATTATGTAAGTATGCTGCGAGGTGAATTTTTGCTCGCCTTTGAGGTATTCAATCTGCTGATCGAGTTTCTTTTGAGTCTCTTGAATCTGAACAAACATGGTGCTAAACTTCTGTAAAAGAGGATTGCCTTTTAAAACCGCAGCGATATTCTCCGTAACTTGTGTGAGAACCTGGTTCTGTAGTTTGGTTACATCGTCTTGTGTTATTATCCTATGTTCACCAGTTCTAACTTTGCTGATGTGTTCCATAATCCTGTTCATTTCAGTATTGTTCTTCAAAGCACGTACATAGAGCCTTAGTTGGTCAAGTGCTTCTGGAACTTTCAAAAATAAACGTCTACGCCCTACTGAATTTTTCTTACTTTTCAAGAATTTTTTTATAAAAGGTGCGAAGATTTTCTTCTTTTTGTATAAATGGTTGGTGATTGTTTTATAGGGTACATTGGTATGGTACGCTATGGTTTCTAAACACCAAAACTCACCTTCAGGAGTCTGTATGCGTTTGTATTTCTTCCCATCAAGATCAAGGATTTCTACTTTCTTTACTTCGTCCATATATGGTCACTTCCATTTCTCTAAATCTCCGCTGAATTCCAAACTCGTCCAATCTAACCAATCCCTGAGTTTTTGATGTCTCTTAGCGATATGCGTTTCACATTTAATGAACTTGCTTCCGTACCGATCCTCAGCGCATGGTTCATTACAGCCTGGTTCTCTGCAAATATCGGGCATGTTTAACAAGGCGAATCCTATTGTAATATTGACCAAGCAGTCTTGATTGTCACACTCATATTGACATACGTTGTAAAATGTGTCAATAAGTTCTTCTACAGACATACCGAGTAATATTGCGTCCAGTAGCCTCTCGGGGTGTATATCCCAGTCTTCGAGATTTTTTACTACAGAGTCAATTACGTCAATCATTGACTCACCTTCAACTTCATTAAACCTAAAACTCAAGTCCTAAAACTTGGTTACTAATTTATACAAGAAAACTATATAAACTTGGTGTCATTAGTGAGAAATATGGGAACAGTGCCACTATTTACACGGATAATAGAGTAGGTGAGTTCAGATGGCAAAAGCATACACAAACAAAATTGGTGCTAAAAAGCGTGTTAGTTTACCAGATGAAGTCATGGACGCATTAGAGGCTAAAATAGGCGATACACTTGTGTTTGAAGTCTATGAAAATAATGAAGTAAAAATCAGGGTTCTAAAAGTCGAAGGATAAGTGGTGCTTTCCCACTATGAACCAATACCCATGGAAGTGAGTGAATGGCTCAAAAAAGTGAGAAAGTTTCACCTACAGACAACTGTAGGGTATGTGGAAATAAAAACGTTTCTCCCTTAGGTCTGTGTGAGGAATGTCACGACATCTTTACTGTAGTTGTCGTTGACTGCATACAGAACTATCAGGACGCCAAACAAAATGCGAAGAGGGTTATGGCTTCACTGTAACTTTCTTCCGTTCTTTTTTTGATTGATTGTTCGTGACTACTTAGGTAGTTAGGATGTTCGTGACTACTTAGGTAGTTAGGATTAGTGATTTCAAGAATTTGAAAATTTTGAAACTACTATCTAAGTAGAGGGATAAACTTATTTTGGAAATCCTGTGATATTTATAGGGGATGATTAGATGCACCCCAGAACTAATGCTTCTGTTTTGACATTAATTGTTTTTGTGATCATTTCAGTGGTTATTCTCGTCTTAACTTTGAGTGTTGGGTTGTCTCTACCTCAGATTTTCGATATATTTCCTAAACTCATCTCTATATTTGCGTTTGTACTTGCATTTCTCGCCTTATATTATGCGCACTTAAAGGGGCCCGATATTGATCTGATTAACCAAAAAGAAATAAAATTCGAGTTAGTTGATATAAGTGATGACCCTAAAGAAATTCGGAACAAAAGCAATATTACAAGATCATTACGGTTACAGCCTTTTACCTTAATTTTTGTTAATGAAGGAAGTAGAACAGGAGTTATTAAAAGATTAAAACTAACTTTCACACAAAGCAATGAGTTTAGTTCGTTCTATGTTAAGTTAGACCCTTCGTTTAAGAACCCTGATGTATCAGAAACTAAAACACCATTCCCTATTAAAAATGGCGAAGTTCGTCTTGTAAACCTGGCGACTCGTATAGAAATTAAGAACTTTGATTCAGTTAAAGAAATAAATCTACCGAACAATATTGAAGATGCGGATGTTATCGCATTTATCAAGGAAGTAAATACGGCTAATAAAAGAAACCTTGAAGCTTTTATTAGTTTTCTCAGACGTCGTATGACTTTAGGGAGATGTTCTCTTCAGTGGAGTACTACGAATCGTGAAGAAGAGACTGAATTAGATGTGACAGGCACCTATAATCAGATAATTGAGTGGTATAATAGTGCACTTCAAAAATATGACGAATTGCCCCCATCAGTTATTAAAAGAATAGACGATGTGAAAGAATTTCTAAAATCTCGTATCAGTACGTTAGAAAATAATTTGGACTATATTCGGGATTTTGAGAAGAGTCCACCTCTTGATCTACTTTTCAATAAACATAGATCCGAGGGATATTATCTCGTTTTAAAGTGGAAAAACAAATTAATAGGCGATCTTGAGAGCCTTAATACGTATTTTATAAAATTTAATGATAAGCGAAGCGAATATTTTAGACGAGGACGTGACGAAATAATGAAACGACACCTTTTCAAAGATCTAGAAGAACAAAAAAACGAATTAGAGCCACAAATAAATGAGATACTGAAAGAATTAAAAGAAACTCACGATGCAATCCTTCACTCATTAAAACAATTGGAAATTAAAAAATAAAACGTCTAAAGCGGAGATATTACACATAACATTGTAGAACAATTAATTCTAGAGGCACATAAAACCAATTTGAAAATTTTGAATTTGGTCGTTTTCTTACACAAAAAAGAGGTGTAAGGGGATTGTAAGAGAAAAGAGGTGTATGGCAAACAAAATCCTTCCTATGTACAAAACCCTTATTTTTAAGGGGATGTTCTCACCCATGCCTTTGTGTACGATCCTCATTTACTCCATGCTGGGAATGGTTCACTTCTGAGGAATAATGCAAAAAAGTTTTCTGCAGGTCTTCTTTTGAATACCACCCGGATTCGTAGGCCTCCACAGCTATATGGAGTAACTCAACTTTGGCGATGTTGTTTTCGTGATTGCCTTGTTCGTCAACATTATTCCAATAGAGAGAGAAACAATCCTTAATGGTAGAAAGAGGGACTCCTCCTTGTAGGAATTTATTCAATTCGTTACATAATTCCGAATAGTGCATGTCGTTCTCCCTTCCTCCTATGTTTCCAGTCTACGAATGTGTAGACCACGATCTAGTGCCCCAGCTTCGAGTGCGAATAGCAACTCTCTACCTGTCGACCATTACAACTGCTACCACTAAAAAGTCTTGAAAGTATGATAGTTCTTCTTTGAAAGAGTGTCTTAACTTCAGAGATTCTGTTTCGTCGTATGAACGATGTATTTACTTATTTATGTAATAGAACACGCTTGTCGGTGTCTTAAATAGTTTGTAGAAAAATTCTACGCATATTCTAAGATGGTACAAAAAGAGAAGTGTACCATTCGCGAAGTGAAGCAATTCGAGTGGCTGTTAGAGACCTGTTGAAGCGCGAAGTTTGGGAGAAGGGTGCGCCTCCAAGTTCCTGACTTTTTCTAACAATTTATTTTTCTTAATTAATAATGGATTCTCTGTAGAGGAGTTTATACATGATGACAGCCAAATTATTTCATTTAAATGTGGAACTGGAAAAGTTACGCCAATAATACTACCATATTCAACACCAGGATAACAATTTTACAAAAAAAGCAAAGTTTTTTTATAAATTGATATTTGCCTATAAATATTAGTTACGGTCTATTATTCCTTAAGACCGAGATATGACATTGGTTATATTGCCAATGAGTTTAACAAGTTTGCTTAGCTTAAAATCCAAATAAATGAATAATTTGGCTTGTCAGTTGTTATGTGAGTTATCCTGCAATTAAAGGATGTGAAAAAGTGTCGGAAAGAAAGACAACAGATGATGATGATGAGGAATTAGAAGTAATTCCTGCAGGTAAAATAAAGTGTTTCATTACAGGTAAATTAAGAAAAGACACACCAGAAGAGAGAATACGACAAGATGTAGCTAGAAGTCTTGTAGAAGAGTATGGTTATGAAAAAAGTGATATTGAAGTCGAATTCTCTGTTAAAATGGGACGTGCAAGGAAGCGAGCAGATATTGTAATCTTTTATGAAAAGAAGGCTCACACCCAAGAAAACGCTTATATAATTATCGAAGTAAAAACGGAAAAAGTGAAGCCATCAGATAGAAAAGAGGGAATAAACCAACTTAAGACTTATGTGGCAGCTTGTCTTAATTGTTCATTTGCACTTTGGGTAGGTAACGAGAGATTAGCGTTTAAAATTATAAAAGTGAAAGGAAAAAGAGATATTGAGGAAATCTCTGATATACCTAAAAGAGGAGAAACAACTGCTCCCAGATACACAAAAGGAACACTCGTCCCTGCAGTGGAATTAAAGCAGGTGTTTAAGCGAACTCACAATTATATTTATGCCAATCAAGGTCTCCAAAAGGATAAGGCCTTTGAAGAGTTACAAAAACTCATTTTCATAAAAGTTTATGACGAACAATATAGTCCGCGATTGCAGTTTTACATCTCAGATGATGAAGAAACCTCTGATCTGAGGGAGCGATTAACTGAAGTTTTCAAGAAGGTGCAAAGCCGTTATAAATATATCTTTAAGGGCGACGAAAAAATAGAATTGAATGATACTATACTTAGATATATTGCGAAAGAACTACAAAGATTTAGTCTTGTAGAGACGGAGACGGATATAAAAGGCGAAGCGTACGAAGAAATAGTAGGTCCTAATTTAAGGGGGGACAGAGGAGAATTTTTTACAGCAAGAAATGTTTGCAAAATGACCATAGGAATGCTCTTTTCGCTGTTTCCTGAAGAAAAAGTAACAAGCCCTGGTGCATTAAAACTCCTTGATCCTGCTGTAGGAACAGGAGGTTTTTTAATAGCGAGTGTACAAAAGATAAAACAGTTAACGGAAAAACGTGGATTCAAATATGATCGATTGAGGGACTTAGTTAGAGAAGTATCAAATACTAACCTTTTTGGTATAGATTTTAATCCATTCTTAGTAAAGGTTGCCCAGATGAACATGGTTATGCATGGAGATGGTTCCGCAAACATATTTCAAACTAATTCTCTTGAAAATCCATCCAACTGGAGAGATGATGTGAAGAATGCAATTAAATTTGAAGAATTTGATATAGTCGTAACTAATCCTCCATTTGGTACTCAAGCATTAATAGACAACACTGATATACTGGATCAATATGAATTAACCAAAATTGACGCGAAATCTCCAAGAACATCACTTCCACCAGAACAATTGTTTATCGAACGATGCTTGGATTTCCTGAAACCAGGTGGTTTTTTGGGAATAGTTCTTCCCGATAGTATTTTGAGCAATCCTGGGCTAACATGGATCAGAAAATGGATACTTAAAAAAACTTACATGATTGCAAGCGTAGATTTGCCAGGAGAAACTTTTGAGCCCCATACTGGAACGCAAACAAGCATTCTTATACTGAAAAAGAAAAAAACAGAGCAAGAAAAAATAACAGAGGATTATGAGGCTTTTATGGCGCTACCTGAAAAAGTAGGCCACGACCGAAGAGGCAATCCATTGATAAAAACTACACCAGATGGAAAGAGAATATTAGATACTAATAATAACCCTGTACTTGATGATCATCTTCCCATAGTAACTCAAAAATTTGAAGAGTGGGTTAGAAGGAAGGGAATGGCATAAAATGGAAAATGGTAACCCAATTATCTTTGAAGTAGAATCCCAATGGTTAATGGAAGATGAGATGAGGCTTAACGCCTCTTCATTTTCTCCAGATGCTGCCAAAGCCTTGGTGTTGATTGATGAATTAAAGAGTAAAGGTGTAAACATCGCTGTAGTCGATAATATTGTAAAGGATGTCTTCTATCCCACAAGGTTTAAAAGAATATACGCAAAAGAAGGAACAAGTTTTTTATCATCTAAGGATATTTTTGATCTAGTACAAGTAGGTAAAAGGATAAAAAACGCAACAGAAGAATACCTAATAAAGCCCAACTGGATTTTAGTAACACGATCTGGAAGCGTTGGAAGAGTTTTAATTTCAAATAAATATATCAGCAAGGCAGCTATCTCAGAACACGTAATAAGGGTTGTCCCCGATAAAAATACGCCTATAGGTTATCTTTATGGCTATTTACTCTCAACAATAGGACAATCACTATTAATCAAGAATATTTTTGGTGGTGTTGTTGATGAAATTGAACCCCATCATATAAAATCAATTCCTATCCCTAGAATCCAAGAATTAGAAGAAAAAATAAATCAGAAAATCCTTGATGTTTGTAAATTAAGGGAAGAAGCACAAAAGCACCTTTTAAAGGTAGAAAAAATGTTATACGCAGAGTTAGGGTTGCCAGAACTGAAGAGGGAGGAGGTTGAATATTTTGGTGGAGAGGACGGCAGAATTATTAGAAGTTTTGAGATCAAAGCAAGCGAACTAGACTTACGTTTAGATGCTTCCTATCACTTGCCATTATTTCATTTAGCGATGCAAAAATTAAGAAACGTAAAATCAGGAATTTTCAGAAGGTTAAAAGATGTTGCTAATTCATTTGTTCCACCAAGGTTTAAAAGAGCGTACGTTAAAGATATGTCCAAAGGTATTCCTTTACTTCAAGGAACACACATCCCCCAAATAAAACCCCTGGATATTAAGTATCTGTGGAAAAAGATGAAAAATTTAGAAAAATATATTGTCAAAAAAAATTGGATTCTTTTAACTAGTTCAGGAACTATTGGAAGACTTTCACTAGTTAGAAATCAATGGGATGGATGGACTTCAACAAATCACCTTTTAAGGATTATACCCAATGAAAGAGAAATACATCCTGGTTATCTAACTGCTTTTTTACATAGTACTTACGGACAAATTCAATTTCAACGATTGATCTATGGTGGTGTTGTTGATGAAATTGGAGAGGCAGGAGAACTATTCAATGATGTCCTAATATTAAAGCCCAATGATGAAAATATTGAGAAGAAGATTGGCAAACTTGTTTTTGAGGCTTATGACAAAAGAGATAAAGCAAATCGAATTGAACACAAAGCAATAAAACTACTTGAAAAAAGACTAGAAGAGCTTGCTAAGGGATAAAGGCAATAGTCTATCTGAAAAGACTAAAAGACTAAAAGATTTAAAATCCTCCCTGACACCCCCAGGTAAACATAGGGGTAGAATTTTGCATTTTTTTGCCTGAAAGGCGATTTCCCCCTCACTAAGGTTTTTTAACCCCTTCTGTTCCAATTTTTGGTCTCAATTTCACTCATCTCTCATATAGTATTTTTATCGGAGATGTTTTATTGGAAATTGTTGGAGAGATACTGATATGAAATGAGTCGGAAGCAGTACAGGTCACACGCGATGTCGAGTATATTCAGGACATACTTATTGTGCTGGGAATATCGTGTGTGCTGGTGCTCATCTACGTTATGTATCATTTTAAAAGTACTTAGGTACTGATGAACATTCTCAAACAAAACTTCTTAAGAAATAACTTTGTTAGTAGTACGTGGTGAACTAAATGGGAAACCGTGAAGAATTGACCAAAAGTTTGAGAGAGGCAGTTGCAAGAGTTAAAGCATTATCACCAGAAGAGATGGCAGAACGAGGCAAGAAAGCGACATTAGCATTTATGAAACTACGCAAGGAGGGTGTTATTTGAACGAAAATGAGCGTAGAGAAGCATGCGCACTTTTAAATCGGATTGAAGCAACCCAATTTCGTAATCTCGCTAATGCTTGGGAGGACGGCCAATTAGAACAATTCTGGAGTACAGTCTCGGGTTTGCAGCGGATTTCAGAAGTAGAAGAACGGGTCTGCAAGAACGTAGAGGGGTATATATGCCTCGTAAATAATCTCCCCAGTCAAGAGTGAACTGAGTTTAATTTCTTTTTGTCTAATTTCTCTTTTTTCTTATTACCTAAGTAGTCATATACTAAAAACCAAAAACTAAGACATAAAACTTAAATATTAAGTTTGTTATTACAAGTGTAATAACAAAGTAGTAAGTTGTGATAACGAAATAGTTCCTGGTCCAGAATTGTTATCACAAATTGGGGTGTATATTTTGAGACGTAAATGGGGCGAAAAGGACAGTTATATCAATTTTCGGATAGAACAAGAAAAGAAAAAAGCTTGGAAAGATGAGGTAGAGGACGATCCTAAAACAAAATCACTAACAGAGTTCATAACCCGCCGTGTAGATTCATACGACAAGTTACGGAGAGGATTCAAAATTCTTAACGAGTCGTTAGCAAAATTGCCCCAATCTGCACTGAAAGTCTTAGCAAAAGAACTCTCCGATGAAGAGAGGCAGTTTATAGAACTTATTGAGGAGGAGTTTTTACATAATGGCACTAAGTAGGGCATTAAAAGAGGCGGAAGAATCCGAAGAAGAACCTATTCTGCCACCTGAACTTAAAACTGAACTAAAGGATACCATAGAAATAAAAAAGAATGACTTAAAACGATACGAGACTCAAAAAAAAGAACTTAAGAAACTTAAGAAGGATTTAGAACACTACAAAAAACAAGAAGCCGAACTTGAAACCCTCAAAAAGCAGTTATCGAAATTGGAAACAAAGGCGCAACAAGAGGTAACTTCAGAATTAGAGGATCGAATTAACCACTTGGAGACCAAAATAGCAAGTTTATCAAAAATACAGAGGACATCAAAACTAGAGATCCCTCCTTTGGAGGAATTCATATCTTGGCTCAAAGAGAATCGAGGTATTCGTTCCGCACCCTATATGATTAAGAGATTGACGGGTGAGGGAACGAAACACGGAGAAGCAAAATCAGCGGCAGAAATACGTACTGCATTTGATCTTTTGAGAGTTATGCTTTCTCAATCCTAATCTCTTTTTCTAATCACATTAATATGATAAATTTTTTATTTTTTCCAAATATTTGTATTAATCTCCTAATTTTGTCGGATAGCATCCCACTCCAATTGAGTTTATTATTAAGTATTAGTTCTCAAAATATAACTTTTATGACTCAGTTTTTGTGTATGAGATAAGTTATAATACCTAAAAACTAAATAATACTAACGTTTATAAATTTTGAACCTTTTAAATGGAACACAGATAGGTATAACGAATGTCATTAGAAAAGATCTTACGAGGAATACTTTCAAATCAAAAGATACAAAACCTCGGTTTACCTTTGATAAGTTGGATAAAAGACTCAAATAGAAGACGCTCTATTTTCCTAGTACCTATAGGATTAATTAACATTCTAGTTTCAATTCTGACATATCAAAAGTATGTCTTATCACTTGTTTTTTTTCTATGCATTATAATAAGCGTTATTATAATAAGTATTATCTTAACTTCAGGGGGTCTAAAATATTCAAACACATTAACGAAAAAGGGTTCTTCAGAAAATGTGCTAATGTTTTTGAATATAGGGAAGTATACTTTTCTTGATAGAATTACAGAAATAGCACTTAAGCCGTATAGCCTTCTTCTAGGACTACTAATACTCGTTACTTTGTTAAGACAGATAGTAAATCCCTATTATGTGAATATATTTATTCCTTACGAATTTTTAGATATATCATTTCATGTTTTGGTAAACATTTTAGTCTTCTCAATGATTCTAATTATGTATTCCACAATTAAAGACCCTTTTAGACCTAATCCTCAAGAGGGATCCCTCTATTGCCTTTTAGGAATAGATTCTTATTTAGACGATCTAATAAAAGAAACTCCAACACTTCAAAAAACTAAAGTTGAATGGGATAAGCTCATTGAAGAAAGAGAGAAAAAAGAAAACTCAAATAAAGAAATTAAGCGATTAAAAAAATTCGGAGAGGTTCTTTTCGAGGGAAGAGAACTCAAATCTGAAGAAGATAAATTGGACTTCGCCACAATTTTTCGCCCCATACTTCTTAGTCAAGCTCTGAAACACCCCTTAAGAGTAAGAAAAAGTCGAGAAACTGAAAAACATTTCATCCTATTAGAAGAGTTTTATAGATATATGAAGGGATATTTTTCTTTTTTTGACTCATTACTTGACGAAGGAGAGGAATTCACTAATTGCATTGGAACTATGTATTTAATTATAAGATACGGCAATTTAGAAGAAAGAAAAGAACTATCGTCTCTCCTTTATAAGATTATAGTATATCTATTTATGGATATGATCCCTGAAACTTTAGAATGTTTTAGTAAAATAATGGATGCTGCACCAAGACTGAGCAACTTAAAAGGGATTGTTAATACTCACTTTGAGAAAATCAAGAAAAGACCATGGAAAGAACCGTATACTTCAAGTTCAAATATTTTAACGATCCTTACCTTTATTGGTATGACTATTCTCTCAATTCTACTGGCATAAAGATAAATACCTGTTAAAGAGGGAGTCCCAATAGGATGAGCATAGGTTGTAATAAATGTAACAAAGTATATTTTTAAATTATTTGAGGTAAATTTCTCCTCACATTTTTTGGGAAAATAAAAAAAAGGAGAAAAGTCGGCTTCTTTTACCGTAATCCTTTTGTAGTAAGACGTACAACTGTTGTCTTAGCGCGAAGCTTATCTATCGAGGGAGTCCCGATGACATTCCTTTTTGGGACGTATCGGGGTGAGGTAGGTAGGCGTGAAACATTTTTTTTAACTACCTTCCTCGGTGATAGATAAACGCTTCAACTCTCTTTCTCTACTGCATCTATAGCGTTGTCTACTATTTTATCTTCGATTTCCTTTTCGAGTGTATCTAATTTTTCTTCTGTCTTCATTGATTCATCTTTAGTGATTTTTCGTACTAACTTAAGCATATCTGCAAAAGCGAACTGTTTCCCTGTAGTAAATGCGTTTATCTACTCCACCTCCTTTTAATATATTCGGTTTGCTCTCACAATGAGCTGTACTTGTATTTAAAAAGAGGGAGGCGTCTTTACAACTAAAAAAGTGAAACTATACGTTCAAACGTATTATACACCCTTACTTGATCAAAACTAAAAAAAGAGAAAGAAACTGAGAGCACCACAGGGGGGGAGTTTTTCAGTCAGCAGGAAAATAGTTCTCTGGATTCCCCTAGCAAAGCAGGACTTCGCTAGGGGATCTACTATAACTCCTGTAGAGGATTTCCTGACCGACTTATGAAATCCCCTGTGGCTACCATTACAGTAGCTGTCTGGTAGACCTCTTTCTTATATCTTATATTTATATTTTTAGGTCTCATTCCTTAGTACTTAGGTACTTAGGAAGAAGTCTATCGAAAAAGTTGTCATTGTTACCTGGTAAAACAAACATCGCTCTTAGACTAAAAAATATTTGAGTTTCGATATAATAAGATCAAAAATAATTGAATGAAAATAAAACTATAGTCTTATTTTCATTAGTGAGATCTAATATGATTGAGTCGCAATCACAAGCCAAGGCTCCATGAAAGTAAAAATGGTAATTTGTAAATCAGAAGAGCCTCTCCTTAGTAAACCTTGTAAAAGTTCCAGACGACCCTGTTCGAGAAAAATTAGGTCGATATTTACCGTGTTATTCTTCATAGTTCGAAAATCAATGAAAACTAGCCCGTCGAGTTTTTTAGACTTAAATGGTTCGTAAAGCCTCCTTTCTACATCCTTCGGAATACCATGCGTTATGATAGTATGCATTCCTTTGAAATCAGAGAGTTTCTGAAATTTAATCCATTCTTGAAGTCTAGAAAGACGAAATAAACCGCTCGTATGATAGGAACTATGCAAGTCGGTTTCTGGAAAAGAAATAGCAGGTCCTAAATAAATACTTCCATCTCTCGCTTGTTTGATCCAAACGACTCTCCATAATTCATCTCCATCATCAGTAACCACTACTTCAACATGCCTTTTCTCGGTTTCCATTTTTAATCATCATTGAGAGATCTTTTCAATTGTCGCTTTAATCTCTTCGATGAATTTTTCCCGTTCTTCATTGGGTCTTGCCCATTTATTCGACGAAAGTAGTTTCTTATGGTCATTCAAAATACCTTCCGCAGTTTTGATTTTATGATTTCCCTTGCGGATCTTATCTTCTTTCTGATCTTCCTCTGTCATCCCTTCTTTTCGATCTTTCTCTACAATCCAGCGTGCTTCTTCAAACTCCTTTTCAAAAAGGAACATGTGCCCAGTCTCGTCTCCTTCAAATCTTGGGATTAAATGAAAATGAAAAGGAAAATTTTTTGTTTCGCATTCACTTACTACGTAGACTCTCACACACTTGTTTCCTTCTGAATCAGTCAGAAAATCTTGCATTTTCCGAGTTACGTCACGTATCACTTCCATTATTTCTTGCATATGGTTTTCGTCTTCAAACAATCCTTCATCGGTTATGTCTCCATAACCTTTCCATGAGATTACGAGCAAGTGCCCAGAGTTGGCAGGTTTGTCAGGAACTATAACCCAATAACTCTCATTCTTGCAATCTCTTTTGATCTTTCTCGGACGAAGTTTATTCTGCCAATCGAGCACCCAATCAGATGTGGTCTCACTCATAAGTCCATTCCCCCCTCTATCCAAATGCATCGTATGCTATAAGGAGCTATCACCCTAAAAAATCTAATTACTCATTTTGAACTACCTAAGTACTAAGATTTGAGTTTACAGTAATGAGAATAGTAAACTAAAAAAAAAGAGAGAGGTGTGGTGTCGTTAGTCTCTATCCAACTCTACATATGTCTCTTTGTATTCTGGATAATCTCGATGCACCCTCTTACGGATTGTCTCAGGGTCTAATGGGAAAATTACTTCCTTGACTTTTAAGGTTACCTCTTTGAATGGTTCGGGGAGTACAGTCCATAGTTTTTCAGCAATAGACAAACCAAATGGTGTCAGTTCCGTAAGCAGTGAGGCTTGTTTAGGGTGTTTTCCCCACGGTTTATACTTAAGCGTGACCATTCCTTTTTTCTCTAGTCGTTTAAGGTCATCAGACAAGTTTTTGGGAACAGGTCCTCGCGGTGCAGGTTCAAATTCGTCATGAGGGAAAGTCTCCCCTATGTCTAGGTGTACCATTTTCTGCCATTGATAGAAAAGCATCTTGTTCAAATGATATTTGTAATGTACTTGTCCTTCTTTGAAAACACCAGGTTTAACGAAGAGCATCATTAACCACGCGATATCTCTGGGTTCCAGATCGTATTGCGCTGCCAACATCCTAAACTCTGCTGTCGCAACGTCTGATGGATAAACTCGAATTCTACCAGTTTTCACATTTTTGATTGCAGGGACATCTTTCAAGTGGATAGTATTCCCTCGCCAATCGACTGAATCCATATCGATGGCTATTGGTATCCAGTTACCTTCCAATTTTATCTCACCTTAATTCTTCAATTGAAATATTTATTCATTTCCTCTTCGGAGGACCTACGGGTTTACCTCTTTTCAGTTGTTGTACGCCTATTATTACGATTTTATCATCTTCCTCTTTCTGACAATCTACCGCGTAGCGCGGTCCCGCACTCAGGTACACGATTTCTCGCCATTTCCTTTTTGCTTTTGGTCTTGTAGGGGCGGAATCTCTCAACATTTTTTTACGTATTTGCTCAATAATTGTTGGATGGACCTTTGACTTAAAAGGGACTTTAGGATCAATGATGATATCTAACATTGACGATCAACCCTGTCAAAAGTGTTAAACTTTTGTCAAGCAAAAATGTAATCTGAACTTCAGATTCGCCAAAAAGTGTAATATGTACTGCTGTTTCTTATATTTTGCTGGCAATCCATCCAAAAAAAGTGTCTATAATGGCGTTATTTTATTTCATTTCAGATTACCTAATTATCATATACATACATATATCTTAAAAGTTTTCTGTAGCAACAGTAATATTGCTAGATAGTATATATACCTCTCTCAAAAAATGCTCATATAGAGACTCTCTATAAACTAATTGCTCGTTTTTAGTTACCTAAGTACTAAGATTTGAGTTTACAGTAATGGGAATAGTAATAATTAACCCTTCGCGTTTTACGGAGTTATTCTAAACTTCTTCTTCTGCATTGATTTTTTGTAATAGTCACTCGGATTTGCCATACACTCCCATTCACCATTAAAAGATATAACAACAGACAATCCTAACTGACTAAATGCTCTTATCATCTTATGCTGATTTTTAGTTAAATAGGTCCCGTCTTTTTTTACTTCAACAAAGAAGGGGTCACCTTCTGGTGGGATTACTAAGAAATCGGGATAACCTCCTCTAAGAACTTCGCAACCACGTCTTTTTGCTTCTTCTTTAAATTTTTTTTCTAATTCATTCATCTTTATTCACCTTTTCCCAAACTTCTTCTGGAATAATTTTCGGAATACACTCTGGATGTGCTGCGTGCCACTTTCCTAACCAATAGAAATATCCGCAATAAGTTTTGTTTTTGAGAATGCGAGAAACCTTTACAAGCCCTAGATTCATATCCTTTGCAATGTGGTATTTTGATTCATTTTTGGCTCTTCTCTTAAAGATTTTCTCTACAAGTTCTTTTTCCTGTTCAACGATTTCAAAAATAGCAACTTCTCTACCAATCGAGGGAATAACTCGTTTTTTGTTTCGATAACCAAAAGGAGCTCTACTTTGAGGGATTCCCATTGTGATGTTAAATTTTTTTGATGTTTTGCTTTTGCTAATTTCTTCCTTTTTCTTTTCTGAGTCAGCGTAAGCGTCAATTGATTCGAGTAAATACGTTTTAGGATCGTTAAGATCGACTTTTGTTGTACCCTTCCAGACTTCTACACCAATCTCATCCAAAAGCCAAAGATTTTTCATGCGGATCTTATGATCTCGCCCAAATCGACTTAAATCAGTGACAAAAATCGCAGTAAATTTACCTTGCCGGGCATCTTCGATCATTAGATTGAAGTTTGTCCGTTTAGAGGTATAACCACTTGCTGCTTTTTTGGCATCATCATAAAATCGCAGAAAATTATATCCCATGGCATCTATATTTTCCTTAATAATGTCTTTTTGGACCTCTGGACTTGTTTTGTCTTCTTGTCCAGAGGTACTTACTCTTATGTACCCTACGGCTTTTTTCATGGAATCCTCTCTGATTACAGTTATACCTACAAGTGTAACTAATAACTTATATATAATTTTTACTACCTAAAACTTTATACTAAATTTATAGGTATGAAAAACCAATACTTAGGTGATAAAAATTTCTGATACAGGAACTAAAACCTATAAGGTTAGAGTCAAAAAAGTTCCTTACCCGACTAAAGAAGGCATAAAATACTCCACGCAACATGAAATTACTATTTCCAGCGATTTAGCAAAAGCCTTCGGTTTAAAAAAAGGAACTGACTGCTTTTGGGAGTTCACAGCGACGGGAGGCGGAGGATTAGTTCTTAGAAAATTAAAATGAATTAAAGGAGGTCTTAAAAGAATGTCGGTATCTTTGCCTTTGGTAAAAATCGAATGTCTTGAATGCGGGAGTCCCTTGCCCCGTATTCCAACAATAGAGAAGCCTGTTGAATGTATTTGTGGCTCAATTTGGGTTGGATACATTCTTGATGGAAAACTAATTTTAGCAAAACCAGAAGAAATAGTGAAAGAAAAAGTTGTGGTCAAAGAGGTTATTAAGGTCGTTGAAAAGCCCGTAGTTATACCAAACCCGAATCCAAGAACCGTGCCTGTACCACGATACCCTGACGTAACATCTCCATGGAAAGACTGTACATATCCCTTTCGCAAATGGAAGGATCATGTGACCGTTGCAAGTGTACTATGGAAGAATGGGCTTAGTAAGGGTGTATCGTGGACTAAATAAAGGAGGCGTGATCGCATACCGTATTATTGTGAAAACTGTGGATTCTACCTGGATAAGGATAGCGGGGCACCATACGAATGTACCGAATGTAAGGCACTAGGGTCTTACAAAAGATGTGAACCTTTAAGCCCTGAATTAGTTGATATAGCTACTTGGAAAAAACCATATTTATTCGTAAACAGGTCAGAAATAGACGATCTGAAAATGGAGAGGATTTTAGCAAAAGTACCTGTGTACGGACATCATACGAATCACATGATTCAAGACCTTTGGGATCATGCAATACGAAAGATCCAAGAAATTACAGAAGTCTCTCAGGAAAAGCCTGGAAAAGAAACACTTCGTAAGTTTTTAATGAAAACTATTGACGCGATAAACTGTCTCGAAATGCAAGTAGACAACATTCTGTCTGTAATCTATGGCGATCAGGAAGGTAAAGAGGACTTTGAAACGCAAGTACCTAAGTAATGAGGAAGGAGGTGACTTAATTTGGGAGATGTTGAATTAAGTGTTGGCTCAATAAGTTTTATTGTGATGTTATGGCTTACAATGAATTTTATTATTGGCTGGGCAGTTGGAGGAACTCTGATACACGGTGCTAAGTACTGCGGATTCGCGTTTATCTCAGGGTTCATACTGATTCCCTTTATAGGAATTGGCGCAGTGTTATATCTCTTCTTCGCACATCATCTTTTTACCTATACGGCTTTATTGAACTTCGTTGGATTAAAACCGAATCTCTGGCTGGCAATCGTGTTCTGGTTAGATGTAATCGGCGGCGTGGTTTTCACAAGTGCAATAATATTATTTTTGAGATGGCTACTTAGGTAATGAGGTATGATCGAATGATCTCACAAGTAAAAAGTGTTTTTCTATTTTTTTACGAAAATGATCTACTTGTGTTGCATATTGCGGTAGTTCTAACCGTCGCCTTCTTCTTGATTATCGGATTTTTGGTAGGGGCTATACTTGTCCTTCTTATTTTAGTCCTTTCAGATCTTAATATTTACAGGCTTAAGAAAAAAATCAAAGAACTCAATGATATACGTGAAAAGATTGAGCGATATAGACTTGAATTAAAGAAGAGACTTGCAGAACAACAACTGCCTGAACTACTCTTGAAAGAGATAGAACAATTGAAAGTTGAGGATGGGTTATAAGTAATGATATCGGTAAAGAACTTAGAAAAATTAATTAACAATCAAAAAGAAGAAAAGAAGGAATTTAAAGGAGTGTTTGCACCATTATAAGCCTTAATTTTCCCATCAAAAGTAAATAAATAAATCTCCCGTTTTTTCGAAAAGTACGAGGTTAAAAAACATCAACCAGATATTAATGATTGCTAAAAATCTGATATAAATATTTATCACTGAAAAATATAACATTATTAGTATGAGACCTGTTAAGATGAGGCAAGTCAATATTAAAACTACATTTAGGATCGTTATCGTTCTGGCTAATTTTGGCTTCTTAATTGGTTCCTTATAGATATCAAGTCGATTCATATAATATTTGCTCCTTTTTTCAAAATAAAACCAGCACACCAAAAATGGTGATATAAGATCAAATAAAAAAATTAATAATACATTGAATTCTAATGGGGAAAAAGTCACAAGTGCATAGTAGTACGGAAATGTAATAAAGAAGGCGATGATAAAGCCAGAAAATGACATAACTGCTATAAATGTGCAAGACATTGCCATAGATTCTACGTTTGATAGTTTGTAGTTACAAATTTTAGAAATCTTTCTAACTATAGTGTCTTTCCATATCCTAACTAAGAAGATAATGGGAATCATAAAAATGACCATTATTATCACGGAGAAGAATCTAACGATTAAAGCCATAGATAAAGTGGTAATAGACATAATAATGCCCAGAATCAAATATAACCACCCTCTACATCTCTCAACAACGGAATCTCCTAATCCTCCTTTAATATATCCTACATAGAATGGAATAATCCAACCCAAGAAAAATAAAGGTAAGAAATATATCAGGGCACCAACTCCGCCAATAAACACTTGTATGAGTGCAAAAATGATAGTTATGGACGAGGAAAGAAATAACAACGCTGAATCGAGTTTTCCAATCCTTAACTTAACATCAAGATAATGTTTCAGGTCACTTTTGTCATTCATTTCTTTTCACATTCTCTAAATCTTTATCCAAATAATTATTCAATTTCATCTATTAAACATACTACATTGTGAAAGGCGCAAAAATAAAAGTAATGCAGTCTCCTTGTGGCGTTGGTAGTTGTGGGGATTCACATTTTTATGATGAGGGCGATGATTTCTTCGAGGATCCCTCTGACTTTTAGTAACATTCTCTTTTATTTTTTTAGATATCAAAGGACGTTAGTTTTTTATCTCTCGCATCATATACCAGATTGCAGTATCCAGAGTTGATCAACGAAGAAACAGGAATATTTCTAGCAATCAGAACGGGAGTATTTAGTTCATTTTTAGTAGAAAATATTGGTGGTAATTACGTATTTTCTCATTCTGGAAGATTAAAGACAAAATTTACAGGAGATATAAGCTTATCATCGGAAAAGATTCACATAGTTTATTGCTTCGAAAGAGTATCAGATTTATTTTGGTAGGCAAAATAAAATAAAGTAATTGAGTGCAATCAAAAAGTTTTAGAGATCAATCCTGAGGATAAAAAAGCAAAGATTATTTTAAAGCGATTGAGAGTTATGTAAGAGTGGTTGAACTCGATCCTAAGTTTGAACGAGGGGATTGAACATAAAGAATGAAACAATAACAATCATTTTAAAGAAATTAGCAGACTTGTATCCTAATTCTATGTTCAAGGAACAATTGAAACAATATATTTCTCTTTCAGACAGTGATTTGTCAAGATATATCCATTACATTGCGGAAAAGGGCTATATTAGAAAATCAAATGGTCCTCTTTTCAAAATAACCGCTGCTGGAATTCGGTATATTGGCGAAGAAATAGTTGATAATGAAACTCTTATGATCATACTTGAACAACTAAACAAGAATTATCCTAATTACGTAGAGAATATATTTTTTCAAGAATTCTTAGATATGGATGATTTTTCCTCAAGACGAATATTTTCATATCTAGAAGAAACTGGCCTTGTTGAAATAAACTGGTTTGCAGGAAAAAGATTCGACATTAAGATCACTAGTTATGGTATTGATCAACTAGTTCCTGAAAAAAATAAACTTGCGAAAGAAGATACAATTTCCATGCCAAATGAGATAGAGATGGCGCTTGAGACCCCTTTTACGAATATAACTAAAGTTTCTGAATTAATGCAAAAACTCAAAGGAGATATCCTTTTAATTGAGAAACACTTTGATCAAAAAGGCTTTAAGTTTGTAAAAAAACTCAATCCCTTGTTTGTAAGTAATGTGAAAATCTTAATGAGTACAGATCATTTAAGTAGAGATTTTAAGGATATATTTAAAGCCTTTAAAACCGAGATGGACAATAAAGGAATAACTGTAGAACTTAGAATTCTTGATGAAAAGGATGTTGAAAGAATACATGATAGATATATTTTAAGTGAAGAAAATTGTTATAATATTCCGCCGATGAATATTATTCATAAAAAGCTAGGAGACATCAAAAGAATCCAAGATGTTGAAAGTAAAAAAGCCTATTTTAAGAAATGTTGGGCTAGAGCAACTAATATTATAAAAATTAGCACAAAATGAAGCCACTGTTGAATAGAATCACTTGCCATACTCCTCGTTCCAACCCTTTTCTTTTGCTTCCTGAATTGAAAGTTCATTATCTACTTCAAGAAGAGTTGTTGCTAATTTTAGAAAAGTATCCATAAATTTCTTGTCATGTGCAGTCTCATAAGTTAGACCATCCGAAGAAGTGTACCGATCCTTGCTTACGATATGTGTGTATTCATGGGCAAAAAGGATCTGTGCACCAAGATCAATCAATGCTTTTATGGTATTTTTCCATTTGGGAAATCTTAATACAAAGAATATTTGTTTTTTCTTAGTAGTTTTATAGCGTTGAATTGTCATGTCTGCTCTGATATTCTCATCCTTGACGTTTTCTTGCTGATTAAGAACCAAGAAAAAAGGAGTTTTAATATTAAACACCTTTCTTAGTCGATTTAGAGCAGTAAGAACATAATGAAACATTTGATCTTGGCAAATATCACATACGGTAAGATCAGAGCCGTTATTGGGCTTGTAATATATGTGGACCTTGTAACTGTCACATTTGAAAATATAATCATCTTCCCATTCTTTAGGCTCAGGTACTTTCATCCTTTAGCCTCCTGCAACAGGGAAATTTTACGAGATTGACCTGATTCTTTTTTATAACAGTTTGCTAACGCCTCTAAGGATCGTGCAATTCTCTTTCGTGCGGGCCAATCAATTTCTCCTCTGAGTGTTTCTTCGGCGAGTCTTAAACCGTATCCGCCAAAGATTAAACGTATCAGAGGGATGATTTCTCTCTGATGAACGCCATGTTTTTTTAGATCATCAAAGATTTTCCCTGCTTTAGGTGTCAAATCTTCTGTTTCTACATGATCGAACTCTTCAATGGCACAAACGGTCATACAACAATGCACACACCGCCCCCACTCACATATATTCTCTTTTTCGAAATATCCATCACAAACATTGCATTGTTTCCATTCGTCGGGGTCTAATTGAATATATTTTGTTTTTTCCGTCATTTTAAACACCCTTAATCATATCAAACATCATTTCAAGTAATTACATTGTCAATTTTTTTTGCTGATGCTTTCCTTTTGATGTTTCTTTAAGTTCAGAATATAATCTCGCATATAGATCTGGGTTAATACAATCATATTCAGCCATGCTATCAGCTACCTCTAATAACAGGCGTTCAAGTCGTTTAACACGATCTTCTATTTTCATAATATCAACTCCGTCAAAGTCTCTCACTTCATAGGAAACCATTCTAAACTCTCATCAAGTTTTTTATCTTCAGCAATCTCTTTAGAGATTATAAACATCTGATAAATAAATCTCTTTTTTCCCTTAATCGGTTGGTTGTTATTTGCGCTCAATAGTAAAAGAATCCATTTTTCAATGGGTTTAATCATTTTACATCAAAACATCCAATTACGTCAATGGTTAATTTCATACACAATAACTTGTAATTAGTGTTTTAGCACGCCTCTCCAACAAGATGTTTAGCCAATTTTTTGTTTAAACCAATTTTTGTTAACTTTCGATACGTTCTACTTCCAATATTGCCTTTTCTTTCTTTTTTACAAAGTTTCATGGCTTCGAGTAATTCCCTTCTTTCCCTCTCCCATACTTTGAGATCTGCTTTTGCTTTGGTTAGTATCTCATCCGCTTGCTTTTTTGCATCCCTGATAATTTTTCTCGCTCGTTTTTGAGCTTCTTCTAATTGTGCACGTGCCTTTTGAAGTGCTTTCATATTTTCTTTTAATAATTGATTGTATTCTTCGATGAGTTCATCCGCTCCGTCCTTTTCGTACTGTTCACGATCTAAGATTTCTTTAACTTGCTTTTTAGCCTCAGTAATTAATGTTGCATGATGTTTTTGGTTTTTCATTCTCATTACCTAAGTAGTTTTAATTTTGGTGGGATAGGAGACGCCTAATCCATTCAGGACTTTTATAAAAATGACCAGTCTGTTACAAGATGCAGTTTTTTGATCGCGGCATTCATCTCTGTATTCTCGTGTCTCCTATCCTTTCACCACAATTAATTAGTGGTCCGTTAACCCCATTGCAATTCCTTCTTCTACTACTGCGTTGTCAACGTACAATTTTATTGCTTCGATACCCGCTTTTTTCAAATGACCACGCTTTTTTCCGAACTTGTGTATAGCAACGTCTCGAAACTCATTTTCTAAATCGTCTGGAATTTCAACAGTGATTTTTCCCATTGGTTACACCTTATAAGATAATCGAATATCTTATATACCATCTACCAATATATAATTTATGGTACTCAATTTTTAGGTATTATAACATGAGTACTTAAGTAATTAGGAAGGTGAAAGATTGGCAAAACTCATTGAGTTTTTTGACAAAACACCAGAAGGGATTGTTTGTCCGCACTTCTGGATGTTGAAATTTGCCCGAGGGTGCAGATATGGTTGTTCGTACTGTTATCTCGCCCTTACTTATCGAATACAGGGCGTCAAGCCACATCTGTATTCTTGGAATCAACTAAAAGACGACTTTTGTAATTTTTGTGAAAAAGTAGAATATCCTACTCTTCTCAATGCAGGGGAATTGACTGACTCTTTCTTGATGGAAAACACGGATAATCCGTTTTCAACATTTATTGTGCCACTTTTTGAGTCACAGAACGTACATAAAATACTTTTCTTGACGAAATCAAATAACCTTCGCAATTTTCGGTTTTTATTTGAGCAAGGCAACGTGACACAAACAATTCTTTCCTGGAGTGTCAATATTCCGAAGGTGGCCCATCAATGGGAAAAAGGCGCACCAAGTCCTATAAGACGAATACATGCATTTGGCAACGCCACTTATTGTATTCCAGGATCGACACGAATACGAATAGATCCCATGCTTCCTGTAGAAAATTGGAAAACGAAATATGAGGATTTACTAAAGAATATTTTTGACTTTGGCTTTCCTGAGAGAATAACTCTTGGAACTCTTCGCTATTTTCCTTCGCTTCCCTCAAGGTTGAAGAAGTTAGAACGAGACACTTCCTTATTTGACCTCTTTCCAGCAGAACGCTGTGCTGAGGATGGGAGGTATCGCTTAACGGATCGAGAAGAAATCTATCGTCACATGATCCGCTTATTAGAAGAAAAATTTGGCTATTCTCGATATGCACTTTGTAAGGAGACTCAGGACGTATGGGATAATCTGGGTCTTGATTCTAAGAGATGTCTGTGTAACTGTCAACTATAATTTGAGGAGGGTTAAGAAATAACAAGCCGTGAAATTGAAAAGAAAATCTATCCGCTAACCATAGACCGCGATTTGATTCCTTTAAACCAACTAGAGGTAATTTTAGGGGCTAAAATTCGTGAATTAGACTACATACGGATCTGCCCCAACTGTGAGAATGTCTATTTTACGTGTAAAAACTGCTCTTATGATTCTCCGATAGTGTGTCGAGGTTATTATTTATCGCGTAGATCGGTGGAAGAAATACCGAAAAAATATGATGTTACTCGATGTCGAGACTGCCGCACAATTCATCTTCTAAGACATACAGAGGTCATAAATTTTGAAGACGCACTCTTTAAAGAGATACCATTTGAGCAATTTTGTGGGCTATGCAGTGAACACTTTGCTTACGAGGACGATGAGGAGGAGGGATAAACATTCCAAGAACTTCTGTACTTATTGGTGAAGAAGGCATCGAAATTGCCAAAGAAAAACTAGCAGAACTAAAGATCTTTGCAACCAATGGTACGGGGACGTGGGGTCAGGCAGACATAGTTGCATCCTTTAACGAACGTCCTCTCTATATCGAAGTTAAATATAGTCGTTTGTGGAACTACTACGTTCATAACGGGAAAAAATGGAAGCGTTTAGCAAATATCCACATCACTAAAGTACAATTAGAGGGGCTACAAGAGGCAGAACGGAATGGAATTTTTTCGATATTCCTCTTTCTTTTAAAAACACAGCGCAAAGTTATTACAAAGTTTTTGTTCCCTTCAGAAGTCCTCTTGAGTTCCAATGATAAGAAAGAATATGGCAAAGTAGCCATAACAGAAATTCTTGATATAGGACGCCCGTTAAGAGATTTACCTCTTCTTTTGTCAATGAAGGAAACAGACATAATACAGAAGGCGATCAGGTAAAATGAACCAATTTTGGCGGTTTTACGAATATGCAGCATTAGCAGCAGTTGCACAATCGGTAGGACCTATTTTTACTAATGTGAGATTCGGCGATTCTACAAGTCCTGAATATGACGGACTTTCCCTTGATGGTCAAACTGTTGTAGAAGTGAAATCGTATCCTCTTTCCAGAGATGATTGTAAAAAACTTGTAGAAAAGACAAACAAGCACTTTGAAAAACTGATTATAATTGCGCCAGGATTCAAAAACAAATATCTTGAGAAGGGACAGGATATTTGGATTGAATATATGACCTTTACGACTGAAAATTTTCCTTCCCGGCTACAACAATTTTACCAGGAATGGGAACCACAACTACCTAAGTATTTTGAAACACGTTTAGGGTGGCATCATTTTTCATACGTCATGTCCAGCGGTAGATTCAGAAACCAAATTGACAAGAGAATTTCAAACACAGAAAAATTGAAGCGTGAAGTCACCAAAAGAGTCGTTTTTCCTCTTAGAATTTTTGTTTCGATCTCAAAGTGGCGAGATCCAAAGCAGTTATTTTTTAGAAAAAATTCAAACACTCTCTTAGATTCGATATTAGCTTTTGATATTGATTGTAGCGATCTGCATGTGCCATGTCTCCTGACTCAAAGTGGTATATGCGAAATTGGACTAGACCATGTAAAACACGAAACGATGAAGTTATTTGATTTTTGCGAGGATAAATTAAGTTTAACTGACTTTATGATTTATTTTAGTGGAAGAAAAGGCTTTCATGTTTATTTTTGCGATTATAATTCTTCAAAATCATTCAAAAAAGAACTTGAGTTCCGAAAAGACCTCGTTGAGAAATTAAAAGAAAACAACATTCGAGCAGATAGTTCAATCACAGAACACCCCAAAGCGATGGTTGGGCTCCCAAGTTCTTTACATGGCTACACGATGAGGGAAATCTGCCTTGTCGGTAGAAGCCGAAAGAGGATAACCTCTTTTCGTCCACCTAAGCCTTTCAATAGGCGATGAGGACCTAATATCGTGCGTTACGGGAATTCTATAGTGTGATGATCGTGGTGGAGTGAGCAGAATCCCGTAATACGACGACTGAAAGGTGATGAGGAATTGTATTTTACAAATGGTATCTCAGTCGTGATGATTGCGGTGGAATGAGCGGAGTGCCATAATAAGAGAAAAAGGGGTGATAAGTTGGGAAGGAAGAAAATAAAGATCACAGATGAGGAATTAGAACTAGAATCACAAGAATACACGTTAGAAGATTACAAAGAAACATTACATAGAGGGCAACTGTGTTTTGCAGTATTTAATGTCTGTCTTACAATCGTTACCATTGGAGTTTTATTACTAACATTAAACCTTGAGTACATAGCTCTACTAAGTTGTATTAATTTCTTCTTTGCATTCGTGTTATTTTTATCTCTCTTTGAATATCGCAAGAACGAAAGTATCGAAAGCAGTTACACCAAATTCTTAAAACGTAGAGCATATCGACGTAGACAAAATAAAAATGTTCCTCGCGGATGGATCCGCCTGTAACATACCTTTTTCTTTCTTTTTTTGAAAACTTAATATTAGTACTTAGGTAATGAGGATCAATTAGTAAAAGATATAAAGTAGTTCTTGGTTCTATAGAAGACTGTACAATGGTGATTGTTGTGACATCAGTTTTATCGACAAAAGAAGTCTCTGTCGAAAAAGGAAGAGAAGAGGAAAAGACGGTCTCTCAACTCGCTCTTGATGGTCTAAAATTAATTAAAGAATGTAAAGAAATCATCAAGTCGTAAATTCACTTATTTTTTAGTTTCTTTTTCAAGTATTTTAACGAAAAGTCCCTCTAATATTTCAAAACGATTAGTGAGAGCCTCTAATTTTTCTTGTTGCACATCTCGTTCCTGTGTTGTCGATTTCAATCTTTCTTCTAACTGTTTAACAAGTTCACTTTCTTCGCGTACCTGTTCTTCAAGTTCTCTGGTATCTATAGAGATCGAGAGATATGGTTCTGCATTTTTGAAGTTTTTAATCATTTCTTTTTCAGTGTATTCATCATACGCGCCATCATAAGGTAGTGTCTGTCCCATACTCATTTTTACTTGTTCAAAAGGCATCCATTGTTTTGCAACGCTTGAGAAGGCTTTTCTTATCGCGTGGAAGCCATACGGGTTAAATTTCCCATATTCTTTCAGTTCTTGAAACGTGACTATTTTTCCTTCGTATTTGGTCGACGGTATTCCTGCTTTAACGATCGTTTTTCGCATCTCTAATTGAGCGGTTCTTTTGGAAATTCGTGCTCTTACTTTAAGATTACGAACAGAACCAAACAGAGGACTTTCAAAGAAAAGTTCTTCTCCTCTTTCTCTCTGCCATCGAACATATTGACGGAGTGTATCAATAGAATCTTTGCCTATCACTGCTTTTGCTTTTGTTTTTGTCTTAGAGCGCGTATATTCTATTACATGATACTGTTTGTCATTCTCTATTGCGGCACTCACATCTCCGTAATTAAGCCTGAGCATCGAACTTATATCCATCCCGGTCTGAAACGCGAGGATAATGAGGGTTTTTCCCCGCCAATCAGGGGAGGCCTCATAAAGTTTTCTGATCTCTTCTTTTCTATATACTGCCCTCTTATATTTTCGTGCGTTAGAACGTCGTTGTGATTTAATTCGAATTTCGTGGTAAGTTAAAAACGATTTGACTGCGTCTTCGTGGTTTGAAGCGGTTTTATCTGAGAGCCCTTGATCGAGTAAGTGTTTATAGAATATATTGAGTTTTGTTTTCGTTTTAACTTTGTTCTTTTTTGCTTCTTCGAGGAATTCATAAGGAGAAATCCCAAAAAAATGAAAGAATTTCTTGAGTTTGGTCCGATATTGTTTCTTAGTTGATTCTTTCCTCCCCGCGAGAAACTCCTCTACATTTTCATACTTTTTAACCCATTCTTTAGAACTTACTTCTGTAATGGCAGTCATAAATACTTCTTCATGAGAAACTTGGTATTTAAATTTTATTCACGCATATACTATAGTAGTTAAACTATATTTTCACGCAGCTCATTTTGAAAGAGTAATAAAAACCACCAAAATCTCAAGCGATCTCAATAACATCTGCTCTACACTGTTTGCAGTGTCGGAATTGAGGAATTATTTTTTCGCAAGCATTTCTTGCATTGATTATTTCGCTACATGAAGGTTTTCTAACATTCTCAAATAAAGCTAGTGGGATTAATGGAGTTATATTCTGGAGATGTGCACCTCTTTTCTTCACTTCAGCCGCAATTTCCGCTATATGCATGTCGTTTATTCCTGGGATCAGAATGGTATTTATTTTCGTAACTATCCCTTGTTTAACAACTTCGCTTAGCCCTTTCAGTTGTTTTTTTATCAGGAGTCGGACTCCCTCGTTCCCATCATATCTAATACCTTTGTACATTACATAGGAGTATATCTTAGCTCCAATTTTTGCATCTAAGCAGTTAATGGTTATTGTACAAGCTTGAACACCTAAATCTTTCAACGTTTCAGTATTTTCTTCTAATAATAGACCATTTGTGCTTAGACACAATATCAACTCTGGAAAGGCAATATGAATTTTCTCTAGTGTTTTGAATGTATTTTCATTATATAGTGGTTCACCCGGGCCAGCAATACCCGCTACTCTCAACCGTTCATTGTGTGCATATTTTCTGACTAACTCAACAGCTTCATCAGGCGAAAGAATTTTCGTAGCCACTGAGGGTCTAAAAGCATGATAACTGCAGCCTATTTTTTGGTCACAGTAATTACATTTTATATTGCACTTTGGAGCGACTGGAAGATGAATTCGCCCGTATCTCGAATGGCCGTTGATATAACAAGGATGATTCTGCATTACGTACTGTAAACTGTCCACTCTTGTCCCTCAATCATATCAATTTGACCCTTAAGTTTAATTAGTAACTGTTTAGGTAATGAAACCTTTTTGTTAAGCGTTTAATTGAAGTACTTTGTGCTGTTTGTTATTGTAAATGCCCAAAAATCGGAAAGAATATGCCGATGGAGAAAGTTTTAACAGTAACAATTTAAGTATTAGATCTTTATATGAGGCTGATGATGTAGTGCAAGAACATTGAGGAGGTGGGCGCTAATTTCCACTGTCGAAAGAATGATAGTAGAGTCACGAATGCTTTGCTCTAAATGAATCACGGAAGCGGATCTGATGGGGCTTGACATCGCAAGAATCACATATGTTGATGACACTGGTGAACACAGATTATTGGATAACCCGCTAAAAAGAGTAAATGGTCTCTGGATAAAATGCAATATGAATAATTCTCAGAAGATCATAAAAAGTTGCGATTATTGGGAGATCGTTGACACGACTGCTTCATTTGCAGAAATTAGTGGTCACAGAATTCGATACAGAGAAACTCATCTGCAATACGATCCCTTGAGGAATATATCCTTATCTCTTAACATCTGTGTGTATTTTCCAAAGCAACCGTTCTTTGTGCTTGATTACATGATAAAAAATACTTCGAAAAACTCATCACTTACTGATGTTTCTCTTTATTGGCTCATAGACCTTGATATCGAGGGTAAGGAGAGTTACAAAGATAATTTTGCACGGTACGATGATGACATAATTTACCAATACCATTCGCGATCTAATGTTCATGCGGGCTTCTGTAGTACAATTAAATCATCCCGGTATGAATGTAACAGTCCTTATGGACTCAGAATCAAATCACATCACCTTAACTTAGGAAACATCAACTTTCGAGGTCCTGATGACTGTTCAATTGGCTTACAATGGGATTTTGGACAGCTATCGCCTCAAAAAACGATCAACTTACCAGTGGTTTTTGCAGCAGGTATGGATAAAACACATTTCCACTCGAACATGGAGCAAGGTATTGCGCTATTAAATAAAATAAAAAATACAAATGATTCCACCTCTTAAAGCCTCTTGAGGTGGGAGATGGGCGATGAACGCGACCGCCAGGAGATTTATACATTATATTTAGGAGAAATAAAAATGGACATAGAAGGTTATGTATTTCCTGATGATCTCTATTATTCCGACCAGTTTTTATGGATTCGCATAGAAAGTGACAATTTGGCGATAATCGGACTCAATGAACTTGCTGTAAAAGCGGTTAAAGAGTTTGCGCTCATCGAAATCTTCTATCCAGTTGGGTATGAAATAACTGCGGGGAAGCCAATAGGGGCATCGGATTCGTGGAAGGGCTCTTTAACTCTTTACAACCCAATTTCTGGTAAAATAGTAGAAGTGAATCAAGATGTAGAATATGATCCTCAATTGGTTATAACAGATCCGTATGGAGCAGGATGGTTTTTTAAAATCTCACCTATTAATTTGCTTGCAGACAAAGAAGCGTTAATGAAGGGAGGAAGCCCAGAACTCGTTAAATGGGTGAAGGCTACTATAAAAAAGTTAGTTTAACATTGCTTTTCCTGGAGGCTATAACAAATTTCCTTTTATCGCTGTTTATGAGAGAGGATGTTTACTGAGAAGTTCATCTAATCGTTTTACAGTTGTGTTAATATCTGTTTTCTCTACTCCAATAGCAGCATTAATTGTAAGATATTGGGTTGGATATGTGTCATGGCATGTTCCAAAAGTAGAGTCTGCCTTAGGTAACCCGCGCGGTCCTGTTACTCGTAAAGTGTATAATTGCGCACCTAATTTATGCGCGATTCTTGGTTCTGTAATTGTCATTGCTACAGCGATAGTACTATCTACTTCAAGTAAACGCTCTCCATGTTTTTCTGCCGTCTCTTCAAGTCTTGTTTTCAATAAATTATAGCATTCATTTTGTTGCTGTATTAATTCTCTATATCCATTCTCTCCTAATGATAGAATCGCGGCCAGAAATTGTACAACTGGTGCAGCAGTTGCACGTCCCGCGTATGAATGCGCTACTCTTTTAAGAAATTCTTCATCAGGTCCAGCTATAATAGATCCGCCAACAGGGCACAGAAAATTCTTGTCAGTAGATTGGATTATTGCATCTACACGTCCTTTAAAAATCGCGCTTCTTATCATCTTCATTATCACAGGTGATTGCACGCCATAAGCATTATTTATTACATGTGGGATCCTCTTTTCTTTTGCTATTTTTGCTATTGAAATTACATCATCAGGCTGTCGTGGTGGGAAAAAGGTAGTTGTTGTCAAAATCGCAGAGGTGTGTTCATCTATTGCTGCTTCAACATCATTTGGATCAGAAATAACAGCATCACCGTCTAATTTACATTGTATAATTTTCGGTTGCAAATCAACAAGTGAAATACCGTTTAACGGTGATTCATGATCTATTCGAGGATAAACGACCTCTTGTCCTCCTGTAAGATCCCGTGCAACTTTTAATGCCAGACCAATGCTCATACCAGTAGCTAGAGGGATGATGTATGCCCCTGAAATATTTTCAATTCCAAATTTTTTGAGTAAGTCTGTCGCAAGTCTGTTAGCGATCTGATACATTAAAGATCCGCCTGCTGCCTTTGGTTGAGGATCTATTAATACACCACTTCTTCCAACTCCATGATTAAATCCCGCAGCTAATTCTGAAACTAAAGGCGATGCAATTCTCGCTTCCCGTTCGCCGATTCGCGCCGCCTTAGGATCCTTATCTGTATCCATAGATGACAAAACCTTGAGCAATAATCTAATTGACTCATCAGACCATCCCTCTTTTGGAAGTGTTCTTTGTTCAAAAAGCCTTTTTATAGGTTTTATTAGCGTTTCTTCCAAAACAATAAGACCACGATCCAGCATGTGAGGTGGTATTAATCCTAAAAGAAGTTCTTTTGGTAACTTCATAGGAATCCCCTATTATATGTTATATGGTACTATTAGATAGTTTTCTTGCTCTTCAAATCAAGATATAGTTCATTATAGTTCATTGTAGTTTATAAGATAAACCTTTTAAACCCTAAACTGTAGAATCCACTCGAACAACTAAAATAATCATTAATCATTAGTAGAAAGAAATTTAAAATGCTAGGCTTTGTCGTTTGAGGATATTGTTTTGATGTTCAATGAACATTTTACTATAAGTAGATGATAAGAGAGTGAGCTGAAATGACTTTAGAAGTTGAACTTAAACTAGGCCCATTTACAGATTTAAAGGCTGATGTTATTGATAAAGGAAAGTGTACTGGTTGTGGTAGTTGCGTTGCTGTCTGCCCAACTCAAGTTATAAAATTTATTGATGACATTCCAACTCTTCAAGAAGTTCCTGGGGAGATTCCTGAGGGGGAACCACCCGTAGGCAAATGTATTGAGTGTAAACTTTGTTATTTTGTGTGCCCTGTCACAGAATCACTTGAGCCGCGTATGCAAGAATTATTTGGTACAGAAGATGTTTTTGGTACTTATCTAAATCTCTACAAAGCTAAAACTAAGGTACCTGAGATCGCCGAAGTCGCTCAAGATGGAGGTATAGTCTCCACAATCTTAGCATTTGCATTTCAAAAAGGACTCATAGATGGAGCTATAGTCTCTGAAGCAAGTGAGGAGAACCCATGGGTTCCAAAACCAAAGATCATTACTTCATATGAGGAATTAATGAAATCTGCCGGTACGCGTTACTCACTCAGTCCTAATATTATTTCCCTTGCCCAATATAGGGAAGTTGTTGAGGAGTTATTAGTGAAACATCCGGTAGGCGAAGATTGGCTACGATTGGCGTTTGTTGGAACGCCTTGTCAAGCACATGGCATAAGAAAGATGCATAATGCCTTGGAAGGTGCGGATATCCGCCCAGCAAATTTAGTTGTTTTAAATATTGGACTATTTTGTATGGAAAACTTCGATGCGAAGAAGTTGCATCAACTTATCTTAGATAAGACAGGCGCGACCATCGATCAGATACGCAAAATGGATATTAAAAAAGGCGCTTTGCACATCTTTCCAAAAGATGGAGGAGACGCAAAAACTATACCCCTAGAGGAGACTACAGAGGCTGTAAGAAGTGGCTGTCATTCATGCGAAGATCTTACTGCTTGGTATGCAGATATAAGTGTTGGAAGTATAGGCACGCCCGGTGGCTGGTCAACCGTCTTCGTCCGTACACAAAAAGGCAAAGATATCTTTGAAGGCGCCGTTAGAGCGAACATGATCAAAAAAGAGTCTCTTACAGAGAAAGGAGAGAGTTTATTACGCCGATTAACAAGTAAAAAACAAGAAACAGGCAAAAAATACAAAGAAACTCATGTCTGATTAATTTCATCATTTAATTAAATGTTTTAGTGGAGTGACGGTTCATGAGTGAAGAAGTACTTCAAAAAAGCAAAGATGAAGAACCCCGAATTGGCGTTTACATTTGTCATTGTGGAAAGAACATAGCAGGAACAGTAGATAGCGAATCAGTTGCTGAATATGCAGCAAAATTACCAAATGTTGTAACTGCTAAGGATTATTTGTATACATGTTCTGAGCCTGGACAAAATATGATTCGGGATGATATCAAAGAACTTGGATTAAACCGCGTTGTTGTTGCGGCTTGTAGTCCAAAAATGCATGAAAATACCTTTAGAAAAACGATTACTGATTCTGGTCTAAATCCTTATGTTCTTGAAGTTGCAAATATTCGGGAGCAATGTAGCTGGTGTCATATGAATGAAAAAGAAAAAGCTACCGATAAAGCAAAGGACCTAGTACGTATGGCTGTTTTTAGAGCAAGCGACCTTGAACCACTAGAAAAGATGACTATACCTGTGGATAAATCAAGTTTAGTTATTGGCGGTGGAATTGCAGGAATCGAAACTGCGTTAGATATGGCTGATGCAGGCCTAAAGGTCTACTTAGTTGAGAGGGAGGTCAGCATTGGAGGAAAAATGGCGCAGTTAGACAAGACATTCCCAACACTCGACTGTTCTGCTTGTATTCTAACGCCAAAAATGGTTTCAGCATCTCGACATCCTAATATTACGCTTCTCACCTATTCTGAGGTAAAGCATGTAGATGGATATGTCGGAAATTTCAAGGTAACTGTTGAGAAAAAACCTCGCTATGTTGACATAGACGCTTGTACTGGGTGTGGCGAATGCGCCATTGTATGCCCAGTGAGAATTCCTAACGAATTTGATATGAACCGCGGCAAGAGAGCGGCAATTGACGTTCCATTTCCTCAAGCAGTCCCGCTAAAATACGCGATTGATTCTGAGCACTGTCTTTACTTTAAAAACAAACTATGCACCACATGCAAACAGTTATGTCCTAAAAATGCCATAGATTACGATCAAGAGCCAGAAATAGTTGAATTAACTGTTGGTTCAATAGTAGTCGCCACGGGTTGCGATACCTTTGATGCTTCTAAGATCCCAGAACTAGGATATGAACGATATCCCAACGTCATTACGAATATGGACTTTGAACGGATAGTTAATGCAGGCGGTCCGACGGAGGGCCACATCCTTAGACCTTCGGACAACAAGGAACCTAAGTCGGTAGCCTTTATTCAATGTGTAGGCGCACGAGACGAAGAAAACGAATTGTACTGTTGCAGATATGGATGCATGGCTGCAATGAAGCAAGCGTATTTGTTAAAGGAGAAACTCGGACCTGACACAGATGTTTACATCTGTTACATTGATCTCCGCTCCTTTGGTAAAGGATACGAAGAATTTTATCGAAAAATAAGGAACATGGGTGTCAAATTCATCAGAGGACAGCCATCTGAGATCTTACAAAATCCAGACGGATCACTAGTCTTCAATGTATACGATTCCAATATAGCTCGTCATATGGAAATAACTGTTGATATGGCTGTTCTTACCCTCGCATTAACACCACCTAAAGGAATTGATGAACTCCAACAAATCTTACGAATCTCAAGAGGTGCCGATGGTTACTTCCTAGAGGCCCACGTCAAATTACAGCCAGCAGAAACGCATACAAGAGGAATTATGCTTGCTGGAACTTGTATGGCACCTAGAGATATCACTGATACGGTATCACACGCAGCTAATGCTGCTGCCAAGGCAATTGATCTATTAGCTGCAGGTGAAGTTGAAATTGAACCGATTACTGCATGGGTTGACAAAGATATATGCAGTGGTTGTGGTGTGTGCCTTGATGTATGTCCTTACTCTGCTATTAAAGGTGTTGATGTCGAAGGACACAGACGTGCGGAAGTAATTGATGCCCTGTGTACAGGTTGCGGCACATGTGGAGCTGCTTGTCCATCAAATGCAATAACAAATAGACATTATACTAGAAAACAACTGATGGATCAGGTAATAGCGGCTTTGGAGACTTAAAGGAGGAAAATGTCATGACAGAAGCTGTTATGGTAAAAAAGGAAAAAATCGTAGAAAACTTTGAACCCAAGATCGTAGGTTTCCTTTGTAACTGGTGTTGCTATGGTGGCGCTGATATGGCTGGTCTTGGTAGAATGCAGTATCCGACTAACATTAGAATCATAAGAGTCATGTGCTCTGGACGCGTTGACCCTGAGTTTATTCTCGAAGCATTTCGAAGAGGAGCCGATGGTGTGTTCATCGGAGGATGCCACCTAGGAGATTGCCACTACGTCGAGGGCAATTACAGGACTCAAAGACGAGTTATTTTGCTCAAGGAGTACTTAAGTTCAATGAACATTAATCCAGAGCGTCTTCGTTTGGAGTGGGTTTCTGCTTCTGAGGGTGAGAAATTCACGAGAGTAGTAAAGGATTTCGTTAAAGTATTGAAGGAGTTAGGGCCCTTTGATGGCTCCGATAAAGAATAAAGAAGTCACAAATTATCTGTAATGAACAATAATGATGAATGATGATATTTTGGCGTTCGTCATTAACAATAATGAAGATTTAAATAAACAAAACATGTTAATGAAAGGAAAAGAATGTGAAAAGGTAACATAATAATGAATGGAAGAGGTTGATTTTTATGCCATTGAAAGTAGCTTTTTTGCAGCTTGCGAGCTGCTGGGGTTGTCATCAGAGTCTTGTGGACATGCATGAGAAACTCCTAGATGTAGTGCCCCACTTGGAAATTGTCCATTGGGCGGCTGTGGTCGACTACAAGTACAAAGACCTTGAAGCCCTTCCTGATGGAGAAATTGACATCGGTTTTGTCGAAGGCTGTAGCAGAACAGAAGAAGACGTGCATCATCTCAAAGTACTGCGGAAGAAATCAAAAGCGGTAATTGCATTCGGAACTTGCTCTTGTTTCGGTGGAGTTTATGGCATGGCAAACTCATATTCAATTGAAGCTTGCAAAGAACGAAAATTCCTCACCGCAGATACAGTTGTTGAGGGAACAATCCCTACGCATGATGTACCTGATTTCGAACCATTCATCATTCCTAACGACGAGATAGTTCCAGTGGATCTTCATATCTGGGGATGTCCGCCCGAGACTGAAGTCATTCTCAAGGTCGTTGGTGGTGTTCTTGAACATGGACTCGGCACGGTTGTTAGCATCTTACAAGAGCACGGAGAAGAATACCTCTGGTCTGAGGTATTGGGGTTCCCGGTGAAAACTCAATGTGATGAATGTGAGCGTACTCGTGAGGAGAAAAAACTTACAGTGATAAAACGAGATTTCGAAGGCATTCCTGACCCAGAAAAATGCCTTCTAGAACAAGGTTACATTTGTATGGGTCCTGCCACTCGTGCGGGATGTGGTGTGAGATGTCCGAACGCTGGTGTACCTTGTACTGGATGCTGGGGTCCTGCGCCTAACGTCAGAGATCAAGGATCTAAGATGATGAGTGCATTAGCTAGTATTTGTAAAGATATTGACCCTGAAGATTTCCGGAAAATGGTGCCTGATACTGTAGGAACATTTTACAAGTTCTTTTTAGCTAAAGCACTCCTCCCACGTATGGTAAAAGAAAAGAGTATGGAGGTATAAGAAATATGCCTACAATTAAGATCGAACCCGTAACACGGTTGGAAGGACATTTAAATGTAACAATAGAATTAACAGATGATGGGAAAGTAAAAGATGCGCAAGCACGGGTGACACTTACACGTTTCTTCGAAAAGTTTTTGGAAGGTCGCTTGATGGAACATGCGCCTCGTATTGTGCCACGTATCTGTGGTATTTGCCCTGAAGCACATCACTTAGCTTCTATAAAGGCAGTAGAGGACGCATGGGATATTACACCCCCCATTGCTGCCCACAAACTACGAGAACTTCTACTTCAAGCTAAAATGATTTCAAGTCATGCAATCCACTTTTATGCTTTGGCAGCGCCTGACTTTATCTTTGGTCCATTTGCAGATCCAGCAGTGCGCAACTTGATTGGCATTATTCAGAATATGCCTGAAGAAGCAAAGAAGGCTATTGAGCTCATGCGATTCGGACAAGACCTCTGTCATACAATCGGAGGTAGAGCTGTACATCCAGTTACTGCAATCCCAGGAGGACAATCCTATCGATTTTCAGAAGAATCACGGGACGAATACTTAAAGAGAGTGGATCGTATCATCGAGTTATGCGAATGGAGTCTTGAACTCGGGAAAAAAGTAACAACTGATTATCTTGATGTTGCGACAAAGGTTGGGGTGCTCCCAACGCATTATGTTGGTCTGGCAAATAATGGAGTTCATAGTTACTTTGATGGAACAGTGCGCGTAATGAACCCCGAAGGCAAAATTGTCGAGGATTTCAAACCACAAGACTACAAGGACTACATGGGCGAATATGTGACCGATCACAGTTACACAACACATGTCTTCTACAAACCCGCTGGCTACCCTGCAGGAATTTGGAGAGCAAACACCTTAGCTAGAATCAATGTTGTTGACAAAATGGAAACACCGATAGCACAAAAAGAATTGGAACTCTTCAGAGAAACTTTAGGACGTCCAAGTCACCATACATTTGCATATCACTGGGCCCGTCTCATCGAGATGCTTGAATCTGCAGAAAAAACTAAGATCCTATTGGAAGATCCAGATATCGTCAGCACAGATATTAAATTAGCCGATATCGAGCCCAAAGAAGGCGAAGGTGTAGGTATTGTTGAAGCACCTCGCGGAACGCTTACCCACAACTATTGGTCTGATGCGAACGGAGTAATAACGAAAGCTAATCTCATTGTAGCGACGAACCACAATCTCCACGCAATTGAAGTCGGATTAAAACAACTGGCTAAGAAAGTTTTCGAAGAAGGAATCGTAAACGAACTTAAATTACCAGAGCCTATGGTCAAAACATAAACAAAGAGAGGACGAAGTACAAGAGAGAAATTAAAATTATTAATGAAAATTTAAAGAGAGGCGATTATATGGTTGAAATTGATGAGAAACTTCTTAACCTGTTCGAAATGTTAATACGCTGTTATGACTGTTGAATAGCTTGTAGTGCTCATCTCATTGTCAAAGATGAGAAGGGTAACGTACTTGCAAAGAAGGATATGGTCATTGCAACAGGATGATCTGATCGACAAAAAAGTATGAAGTCGACAGGAACTGGGCCCATATGCGGGGCTTACATATCCTTTCCTTCTAATTAATTTACACTTTAAGTTCATTTATTCACATATTCAAACTACAGGAGGCTGTTCCCCCTGTCACCACAAGTATTAGAGACAAAAAAAGCTGACCCAAAAGCATTAGAAAAAATTCGCCAAGCTGTAGGCGAGGCAGAGCCTGGTTATTGTTACCAGTGCATAAAATGTACTAGCGGATGTCCTATTTCTAGGCAGTTAGACGGTTTCAACCCACATGTTTTTGTGGCAATGGCAAAAATGGGATTTATCGACGAGCTTATCAATGATAAAACTATCTGGGCTTGCGTATGGTGTATGACTTGTAAGGAAAGATGTCCTCAAGACGTTTCACCAATGGAGGTTATCAGATCACTCACTCAACTCGCATTTGAACGAGGTATTGAACCTCCTACAATAGGTTTGAAATCCCAATTTGGAAATATCATTACAACTGGTTTTGCAAGAGATTTTACATGGGTTGAAGGAGAACGTGAGGATATAGATGATCTTCCCGAGTTACCGAAACCTCGTCTGGATAAAATAAAAGCAATGTTGAAAAAGACTTCCCTAGCAAGGTGGATGGAAAAGGAGGAATAAACATGGATTTGGCACTTTATTTAGGTTGCACAGTACCTACCTATGGCTATGACTATGAACTAGCAATACGCAAAGTTTTACCAAAATTTGATATTAATTTGATTGACCTTCCTGAAGCTGGCTGTTGTGGTCTTCCATTTGGAGATCTTGATAGTCTTGCATGGTTGACGATGAGTGCAAGAAATATGGCTCTCGCAGAAGAAAAGAATCTGGATATTCTTGCTCTATGTAATGGATGCTACTTATCTCTGGAAGAAGTAAAACATTTCCTAGCAGAAGATCCAGAACTTAAGGAGCAAGTAAATCAGTTACTTGCCGAAGAGGATTTAGAATACAAAGGAACTAACGGCAACTATTTAGTTCTAGAGATTCTACATGACGTAATTGGTCTTGAAAAGATAAAACAGTCCGTCACAAAACCATTGACTGGTTTTAGAATTGCAGCCCACTATGGATGCCATGCAATACGACCAAGCAAACTACCAGGACGCCCTGACGATTCAGAAACCCCCATAAAGATGGAACGAATTCTTGAAGCCATAGGTGCAGATACAATGGATTATCCTGAACGACTTGCGTGTTGCGGAACGAAAGAATATTCATATGATCCGGAAATCACATTAAAACTTGGATATTCAAAACTCAAAGCCATAAAAGAATATGGATTCGATGGCCTCGCAACAATTTGTCCTCTTTGTCAATACGTCTACGATTATAGCCAAGGATCGATGGCCGCCACATTTAAGACCCAGATACAAGTTCCCGTACTCTACTTAATCCAATGGATGGGGCTTGCCATGGAAATGGATCCCGAAGAAGATCTTGGATTAGAATTCATGATTCACACAAGTCCAGTGGAACCTATTCTTGAAAAACTGCAGATTTAATTATTGGGAGGACTAAATATGCCGATTACCATCACGTATGATGAAAAACGCATTTTTATAATGTTGGACGATTTGTATTACTGGTCGGGTGCAATGGGTTCACATCCAGGACATATTTGGATGTCAACATATATAATTCCCAAAATTAGAGTTGGTATCGATGATTTTGGTGTGTATGAAGCAGGTGAGATTAAGTATATACGCCTTCCCTCTGAAGCTGGCGGCGAAGTTAAGCAAGGAAAAGTCTTTGGAACATTAGAGGCTGGTAAATATGTTGGACCACTTATTTCACCCATTAGTGGTAAGATCGTTGAAGTAAACCAAAAAATCAAAGAACAGCCTTTACTCTTGAATGAAGATTGCTATGACGAAGGCTGGCTCATAAAAGTTGAACCATCTAATTTGGACGAAGAAATTAAGAACCCGAACATAATTTATAGCGAAAAGGCGATTGAAGAATGGATGAAAGGCGAATTTGAAAAATTTAAAGTTGCAGGAACCGTACGTGTTGTTAACCGAACAGAATACGGTGCATGGAAAATAATAGCACGCGAAGAAAGCAGAAGAAAGGCATAAAAGCCACATAAAGCGCCTTCCAACCTCTTGTTTCATAACTATTTTTTTGCTTTTTTGAGTAATTCTTGACTTCTTTTTAACATAATTTATTTGATATTCACTATTTCAGAATGTAATCTAAAAAAATGTAATTTTCTTAACCTCGTTGCTTTCGGTAAGTCGACAAAAATTTCATTTGCGGAGAGTTTTTCTAGTTCTGCGTAGAGTTTGCCCAGAAAATTTTAAATCTTAAACCTAGACTAAGTATTTAACCACAATAAAATGGGGTACACCTCTGTGTTGACGTTTGAGATTGAGATGTTTCGCTTGGATAGTGAAGGTGAACTCACCCCAATCAACTTGGATAAAAAAGAATTAAAAAGCAAAGACGTTTTACTGATTGCAGACGAGTCAACAAAAACCCTTTGGCTTTGGAAAGGCTCTAAAATAGATGTCAGGAAAAAATTCTTAAGTGCACGGGCAGCAGTTCAATTAAATACCCAAAAGGGACGAAAATTCAAGTCTGCCGCTATTGAAGAGGGAACTGAGCCTGAAGAATTTTTTAACCTCTTTAGTAAGACAAATGTCAGAAAATCTACTTCTAAAAAAGCTTCTAATTCAAGTATTAGAAAATCGAAGAAATCTAAATCTGAAGCCTCACTAACTTCTACAGATAATAATACCCCTACGATTAAAGAAACGATTCCCCCTCAAGAAATACACCCTAAGAATGTACATTTAGTGCAAGAAAATAAAGAATCCTCTAATAACTTAACTCTTAAAATGGAAGAACTCGATGATCTCTTTGGCAAAATACCTGAAGGTTATGATAGAGGATATGTTATTATTGGAAACGATATCTATGGTTTGGTTGTAAGTAAGAGTACATTTCTTGGCACTGAAACAATTGACAAGAGTTTTCAAAAATTAACTGATGCCAAAGATGGACATTTCATTATCGAAGGCTACCTTCCACGCGTTGTAATAAAGGATAACAAAGTAAAAGCTATTGAACTCATTAAAAAACCTGAAACTCGCAGGGAAGGAGACGAAGTTGAAGATGTTAAAGCTTTAAAAGAAGAAGTCCTTGCTGAAAAGGATTTTATGAAAACTGATGATGAAGAAACTCTTGTTGTGTATGTCAATCCGCTTTTCAGATAATCTTATTTGTTTCATTTTTTAATTCGATTATCGCCCACTTACTTTTTATTGTTTGACTCAAGCCAATTTTGTGTTGGAATAATATCAGTTTTAAGCAGTCACTTATGAATTGATCCAGTTGGGGATACTATTTTACAGACTATAGTGAATTAACTGAAAATTATATTCGAACTAGGTAATAGTCTTCTAACTAAATCAATTTCATAACACCCGTTTTTTAAAGGAGTTATTGAATATACAAATTGAGGCTCTTCGAAAAATTCTTTGTAGTTTTAAGGAATTTGAAAAAATGAATAAACACATAAAATAAAATATAATATGATGCGAACTGAGGGAGAAAGAATGGACAAAGAAACTAACCTTACGAGGTCAAAGATAGTAGCGACTATAGGACCGGCTTCTGATTCTGAGGAGACACTTATTGAGATGATTGAAGCGGGGATGGATGTTGCAAGACTAAATTTCTCACATGGTACTCATCAAGATCACATTGAACGGTTTGATCTGATAAGAAGTATTTCTGATATCGCCATTATGTTTGATATTTCAGGACCTAAGATGAGAACAGGTGAAATGGAAAAAGGTAAGGAGTCAGTATATCTTAGTCTAGGAGATAATTTCACTTTAACAACCCGAGATGTATTAGGGAATGAATCAATAACCTCAGTTTCTTACAAAGATCTTTCGTATGATGTTAATATAGGAGATATGATTTTTCTCAATGATGGTATTATTGGGCTTCGTGTTGTCTCGATCGATGATAAGGATGTTCATTGCCAGATTGAATCTGGTGGAGTGTTAAGCGCAAGAAAAGGCGTTAATATCCCAGATGTTCATCTTACAATTGATATTCCTACACCAAAAGACATAGCGGATATGAAAATTGCGGCAAAACTTGTTTCAGATTATTTAGCGGTTTCTTTTGTGAGAACACCAGAAGAAATGCTAAAAGTCAGAGAAATACTGCAAGACGAGGGAGTAGAGATTCCACTCATTGCAAAGATTGAACATTCAATTGGCCTAAAAAACTTTGACGCAATTTTGGAAGTAGCTGATGGAATAATGGTAGCTAGGGGTGATCTAGGGGTAGAGATACCACCAGAACGTGTTCCCTTAGTTCAAAAGGATATCATCCACAAATGTAATCGCTACGGGAAACCTGTAATTACAGCTACACAAATGCTAGAGTCAATGACGTCAAATCCACGCCCTACAAGAGCAGAAGCGAGTGATGTTGCAAATGCAGTATTAGATGGAACTGATGCTGTTATGCTTTCGGGTGAAACAGCAGTAGGTGATTATCCGGTTGAGTCTGTAAAGACTATGGAACGAATAGCAAAAAATGCAGAAGGCTCAATGCCCTACAGAGATCCTGACTATTACGACCATGGTCACGAAGATGTGGCTGAGGTGATTGGACACGTCATTCATACAATTACCAAAGAAATGGATGTAGCAGCAATAATAACAGTAACGACTGGAGGTTTTACTGCGCGTATGATTTCCAAATATCGGCCTAAAAAAAGCATAATAGCGATCACACAAGATGAACGCGTTATGAGACAACTCAGACTTCTGTGGGGAGTATATCCATTAAACAAAGAAATTCAAACTGATGATGCGTCAAAGTTAATATATAGTTCTTTAAAGGCGGTTTACGATGCAGGTTTGCTTTCTAAAGATGATACGGCTGTTATCGCTTGCGGGTCAGTTCTTGTACCCGGAAAGACGAATTTAATTGGCATCTACGAACTTGGCGCGGTCATGAAATATTAGAGAAATCTCCTTTATGAAATTAATTTCTTTTTGTATACATCGATCTACTTTAGTATACTATGTATTGAAAGACACATAATTACAATTTAAAAAGAAAATTCGTTTTTCTTAAGTTAGTTAATTAGGTTATGTCTGATTTAGTTTCTCCATTGCCTCTATTATATCTTGAAATCTTTTTTTGGTGTCCTTGTTCACATATATAACTACAACACCCTGATCAGGTTGTCCATAGAGGACAATTGAACCATTTGGGGCAAGCATGGTAGCAGGAATTGCAAGGAGGTCTTCTTCGCCATCAACATAGAGCCGTATTGGTATTTTCTCTTTTTGAAAAAGACTAGTTAATAAAGGCCAAATTTCTTTTTTAATAACTCCGGCTGGATTTGCTATAGAGTAATCACATTTGACAACTTGTGATGGAGATAAAGCTCTTCTTTTAGTTTTAAAATCTATTATAATAATATCTGGTATTACCCCAGCTTCAAGTAAAGTTGATGACACAACATCTCCTACTGTGACTATTTTTTTCGTTAACAACCTTACTTGATTAGCCATTTCAGTTATCTTTTCTATAAAACTTGAGTTGTCTGAACGAATTAATTGCCCTAAAGGACGTTGAAGAGTCTTACGTAAGTGTAACGGCACTTTTAAATCTGTTGATATGTAAAAAAGACACACCTCCAAATAGAAACTGCCAAGTGATGAATTGACTATAAACGGGTTTTATTTATCACATTAAATTGAAGTAAATGATGTAACGGTTTCTTTGTCTGTTCTTTTGATCAATTCGATTAGCAAATTAATCATACGTTCAATATCTACAATCGAAGTCATACTTACATGCGAATGAACATGTCTGGTCGGAATGCCAAGTACAATTGATGGAACTCCTACACGGCTTAGGTGAATCGCTCCAGCATCCGTTCCTCCTCTAGGCATTGCAGACAATTGATATTTTATTTTAGCTTCTTCTGCGGTTTTGATCACAAATTCCTTGAGGGGCTGGTTAGGAATCATAGAACCATCGTGGGTAAGAATTGAGACGCCTTCTCCCATTTTCGACGGAGCTCGAAAGTTTTCTACCCCAGGCACATCACTGCTGATATCTATTTCAAGAACAAATGCAACATCAGGATCAACTAAATAAGCAGTAGTTCTAGCTCCACGAAGACCAACTTCTTCTTGGGTTGTTGCTGCTCCCAAAACTGTGTTTGGATGCTCAATACCTTGCGCTTTTACCCTTTTTAGTGCAATCATAGCCGCAAAAATTCCGAGGCGGTCATCAAACGCTTTTCCAACCGCGAGTTTGCCGTTACGTATCAGAGAAAATGGGCTAATAGGTACAACAGGATCCCCTATTCTGAAGCCTTCTTCTTCTGCCTCTTCTTTGTTTGAGCAACCAACGTCTATGTACATTTTATCTCTTGTTATCACCTTTTTTCGTTCCTCACGAGGTAAGACGTGTGGGGGAATGCTTGTTATGATTCCTAGGCGATCTCCTTGCTGTGTTCTAACGGTTATTTTCTGAGCAAGAAGCACCTGATCAAACCATCCTCCAAGAGTGTTGAATGTCAAAAAGCCACTTAGATCTATTCCTGAAATAACAAATCCAATCTCATCGATATGACCTGGGATCATAATAACTGGTTTTTCAGCACTTCCCTTGATTTTAAACATTACTGAGCCTAACTTATCGGTTAGGATTTCGTCTGCAAATTCTTCCACATACTTTTTTACAATGCTTGCCGTTTCTCTTTCGAAACCTGGAGGTCCAAATGATTCTGTGAGGTCTTTAAGAATTTCTAATTCATTTTTTTCCATAAAACCCATCTCTTGATCAGAAGCTTTTAGAAAATACCAAATATACAACTAATTATTCCTGAGAAATGAATGAAAATTTATAAGTTAATTTGTTGATAGCTCATAGAGATTTTAAGATAACTAGCTTCTTTTCATCAAAAAAGTATTGTTTGGTGGTATTGTATTGAAGCAAATACTAGAAGATCAAATAGGTAGACAAACTCTTCTAATGGGAAATGTGGCTATTGTGCGTGGAGCAATTGAGGCTGGCGTTTCATTTGCATCTACATATCCGGGTACCCCCGCCTCAGAGATAGGAGATACTTTTGCTACTTTGGTTAGTCGTTTTAGATGGCCTGGTTATTTCGAGTACAGTACAAATGAGGCAGTAGCCCTCGAAGCCGCAGCAGGTGCATCTTTTGCTGGAGTTCGTGCAATTTGTTCTATGAAACATGTTGGTGCGAATGTAGCAGCTGATCCACTATTTTCGTTAGCTTACACTGGTATTGATGGCGGCTTGGTAGTAGTTACTGCAGATGATCCCTCATGCTGGAGTTCTCAAAATGAACAGGACAACAGGCACTATGCTGTTCATGCTGGATTGCCAATGCTTGAACCTTCGTCATCTCAGGACGCTCTTGAAATGACAAGAACTGCATTTGAAATTTCTGAAAAAATAAGAGAGCCTGTCCTTTTAAGAACAACAACTCGCATCGCTCACACTTATGGCAATGTTGTTTTTGGTCCTATTCAAGACCGAAAAACACCTTATTTTGAACGTCGCATTTCGAGAGTTATGGTTCCTTCTAATGCACGCCCTGCCCATCTAAAATTACTGGAGAATTTAGAATTAGCGCAAAAACTCTCTGAGAACTCTGAGTTTAATCAATCTCTAATGAAAGACTCAGAATTGGGTGTTATTACTTCAGGGATTTCTTATTCTTATACTCTTGACGCATTAAGATGGCTAGATATCAATGCATCTATTCTTAAACTTGGAATGCCCTATCCTTTCCCAAAAAAAATGATTTCAGAATTTATAGAGAACGTTGACAAGGTTCTTGTAGTGGAAGAGCTGGATCCTTGGTTGGAAACTCATGTCCGTGCAATTGCTCAAGTAAACTCGTTGAATACGCCAATCTTTGGAAAAGAACAGGAATTATTACCTCAAGCATTTGAACTATCCACTAAACAAATCGCTTTAGCACTTGCCAAAATCTCAGGAAAAACGCTTCCTATAGACTATACTGCCGCAAATGAGAAATTCGAGATAGCTAAAGAACTGCTTGTATCTCGTCCACCACAGTTGTGTGCAGGATGTCCTCATCGAGCGTCTTTCTATGCTATAAAGCAAGCAACCAAAGGTCAGGAGATTATTGTTGGCAACGATATTGGCTGTTATGCTCTAGGCATAGCCCCACCTTTCCATCTCGGGGATTGGCTGGTATGTATGGGTGCGTCAGTTGGTATAGCTTGTGGAACCGCACAGGTCATTAATGATCCAGTAATTGCAGTTATCGGAGATTCAACATTCTTTCATGCAGGGGTACCTGCGTTGATTAATGCAGTTAAAAATAACGCAAACTTAACTTTGATAGTTTTAGATAACCTAACGACAGCAATGACAGGTCATCAGCCAAGTCCGGGAAGTAAACTTGGAGATATGCGTGAAACTGCAATTAAAATAGACGAACTTGTAAGAGGTTGCGGTGTAAAAAATATCTATAAAACAGATCCCTACAAACTTGAAGAAACGATCCAAATCTTCGAAGATGCGATAAAACAAGATGGTCCAACTGTAGTTATTGCACGACATGTTTGCGCATTGGTATTAGATAGAATAAAACGAAAAAAAGGCATTAAAATTACCCCCTCAAGAGTTGATCCTGAGAAATGTGAAGGTTGTAGAACATGCATTGATGAGTTTAGTTGTGTAGCGTTTGTTTGGGATACTACCACCCCTCAGATGAAAATTGAAGAAGTTCTTTGTGATGGATGCGGTGTGTGTGTCAATGTTTGTCCCTGCGGTGCAATTTACAAGGAGGAGGCAAAATAATGACTGAGGAATTTAACGTTCTTATCGCTGGGGTAGGCGGAACAGGAGTTTTGACAATTGCACATATTTTAGGAAGTTCTGCATTGTCTGCCGGATTACGGGTAGTTCAAAGTGAACTGCATGGCATGTCACAACGAGGAGGGAGCGTTTCAACGCATTTACGAATGGGTACGCATGTTTATAGTCCTACATTTCCCGATAGTACAGGTGATCTTCTTGTTGGAATGGAGCCTATAGAAACACTAAGAAATATTCAAAGTGTCCGTAACACAGGTTGTATTATTTTTAACAATTACAAAATCCGTCCTCTTTCGCTGTCTATTCTAAAAACAGAGTACCCCTCCCTAGATTTGATAGTTCAACAAATGAAGCACTTCTGTCAAAATGTTTATTCTATTGATGCTACTGCAATTGCAAAAGAACTTGGTGCGTCTATAGTGGCAAATATTGTGCTATTAGGGGCTGCTATGGCTAAAGGATCAATTCCGATCAACTCGGAGACAGTTATCGAAGAGATCAAGAATACAGTACCAGAACGTTTTATAGATCTCAATATGCAAGCATTTCAGGCAGGCCTTAAAGCGGTAAATAAACTCTAGAATATTGTCTGAAAAAGGATGATTCTTTGATGGAGAACTCTATAACTTCCATTCAGAAAATGTTAACAAAACTTCCAATCAAACTCTCCATTTATGATTTACTAGCACTCGTCATAACTTTATTTTCATTTGCATTACGCATTTTCTTTTTGCAATTCACTTTCGCTATTAATCCAGACGGTATTTACTATTGCTGGTCTGCACGACATTTACTAGAAGGAAAGGGTTATACTATCGGTTCTGGAGACATTCCTGCAATAAGAGCACCCATTTATCCCCTTTTTGTAGCCCTCTTTTTTCTAGTTTTTGGTGTTAATCATATTTCTGCAAAACTTGTGTCGATAGTTTTTGGAAGTCTTTCAGTATTTATTTTGTATGCGCTTGTGAAACTGAATTTTAAGAATGAAAGAACCGGGTTATTTTCAGCGTTAATCTTTGCTATAAATCCTTTCTTCATCGCAGGCACAGATTTTTATTTGGGAGGCGTTTACAGAGAGGGTTTTTCTACTTTTATTTTCCTTCTTGCTATTCTTTTTACAATAAAGGCAAAAAACGAGAGAAAATACACAAATTTTCTTATAATGGGCTTCTTATCCGGAATATTCTATCTAGTAAGACCTGAAGGACTGTATCTATTAATATTCCAAGTTTTTTATTTTGGTCTTCTGTTTGTAGATCAAAGACAACTTGGTTTGATTAAGAAGATAGGTATCACCATTTCTGTGACTATTTTTGTTATTCTACCATGGCTTATTCGTGATTATCTCACCTTTGGTGTTTTTAATCGAGAGAGTTATTATCATGGGGCATTTTTCTTCCTTAGGGAATTCGGCACACAGATTCCTACAATGATGCTTAGTCCCCTTGACTATTTATTCTCTTATCATTCATTAACACAGATTGCTATTGGATTATTTGTCGGGTTTTATAGGCTCTGGTTACAACTCTCTGCTGGTTTAACACCACTTGGCTTTTTTTTGTTTGCTTTTGGATTTATACTCACGATCAAGAGGAGATATCTATTTTTTCATCTTCTTTTAATTTTCTATCTGCTTTCTTACAGCTGGCCGTCTTACGTCTGGCCTTCTATCGTACCAAGATATCTTACTGTGCTCATACCTATTTGTTTGCTCTTTGCAGGACGGGGTCTCTCAGAACTTGAACAACTATTATCAAGAGTATATCAGAAAACTATAGTAGTATTTCAAATCAGGCTGACAAGCAAACAATTTCAACAAATTATTATTTTGGGTGTTTTATTGATAATAACAGTCAATTCTCTTTTATTGGCTAAAGATATTATCATTGATGAACAGTACAAACCCCAAATTGAAGCCTTTGAAAGAACTGGAGAATGGTTACAACAAAATACAGCATCAAACTCAGTAATCTACACAAATTTCCCTACTTTGATTGAGCGATATTCAGAACGAACTGCACTTGATCTTAAAAAAACAACTATTCAAGAAATTCTTAAGATGTCAAATGCAAACCCAGTTTATATTGTGGTTGATTCATCCTGTGTACAGTCTGACGAACTCATCGAAATGTATCTATATGCAACACAGCATTCTGTTGTGTGGTATGATTTGACTATTCCTGAAAATGTAGACTGCGTATTTACTTTAGGAAGCGGTAGTTGGCATCCCTACGATATTGCGGTCTATAAAAAAGTTACATTTAACTAATTCATTTTCTGAGCGAAATCAAACCAAGAATAATTCCAATGATTCCTAAAACCAACCAAGCTGGGTAAATAAAGAGTAGACCAAATCCAATGACGATATTTTCCTGTATAGTGACTGCTGCAATGCTCTGGATGAAATTGAATGTCCAATGGAAGAAGAGACTTCCTTTTATTCCAAATTTTAAATAACTAAATGCGAGAAACAATCCGCCTATAGTCGCTATAGGTAAAAATCCGATATCCCACATTCCTATAACGTGGAGAATGCCGAAATAAGCAGCAGAAGCTATTACTAAGAAATATTCAAAACGATAAAATCCGTAATATCTACCTGATCGTTCTCTCGCATGAGTGGGGTTAATTAAGGCTGCTAGAAATATCTTTAGATAAGAATCTGGAACACTATGTTTCCTGATGAAATAGCAGTAACCTATTCCTAACCAGGGGCCTATCAAGATCAGTCTAAACCAGAACTCTTCAATTACTGCAGCTAAAACCCCCTCAATGATAAAGACTAAATTAATCGTTGTTGGTCCGCCTAAAGGAATTCCCCAAATCGTTACAATAAGTACTGCAACATAGATAAGAATATAGTTTACGCTGAGAAATAAGATCAGTGCAAGTAAACCGTTTTCTTCGAAAGGCTCTAAAGTTGTCTGTGTTATTAGCGCTTTTAACTTAGACAGGAAATTAACAGTTGGTCTGAAGAAGAGAAGAACAAAAGAGATCACGTAAATAATACAACATAAGATAAAAAGAATGCCAATTGAAATTTGACCAGCTTGAAACAGCCAGCCGATATCAAATACCAAGAAGCCGACGTAATAGAAGATGTAAAACAAGAAACCAGTGGGAACGACATTTACAATTGTTTGACCTTCTGACGTAAAGAATAGAAGCCCAAAACTATAAACAAAACCCAATATAATTACTAAGAAAACAAAAAAGATAAGACTGCTGATGATAAACCATGAAAACTTTCTTAGTATTCCGGGCACTGTTTTCTCGTCCATTAGCGTTATTGCACAAAAAGACGGTACTTTACTTCACAGAAGTTGTTATATAATATATATATGTTTATTGTGACACTAGTGTTTCTACTTCTTCTTCCTCTTCTTCCTCAATATCTCCGTCGTCTCCGTCTTCGTCTTCGTCCTCGCTGAACGACCAGGTCTCTAGATTAATTGACAATTCTATATCTTGCGACCGTGGACACTGAATACGAATTGTAACGTGATTTCTGTCCTTTTCGGTTACTTCTGGATGTAAACAATCTTCTTCTAATTTTTCGCAAAGAAATCTGATAAAACTCTCTGTAATCAAGTTTAGTGCGCCTTCAAGTAAATTTTGCCCTATTTCGCCAACATAATATCGTATACGGCGCCCTTCTCTCATTACATCAATAAGTCCGGCCTTCCTTAATTTTGAAGCGTGCCAGCGAACTGTATCGTGATGGATACCAAGACTTTCAGCAATCTCTAGTTGATGGCAACCTTCGTTGTTTGTAATATATTCAAAAATGTTTCTTGCCGTTCCACTTTTCAAGGCAACATAGGCAGTTTCAGCTTGTGCACTTCTTAGGACTTTAGGATAATAAATACGTTTTCCTCCAAACTTCATAGTCTGGATTAAACCAGCCCTCCCCAACATCTTCAAGTGCCACGAAAGTGTCCCATGGGGCGCAGATAATTCGCTAGCTAACTCAAAAAAATATGCTCCAGGGGATTCGCAAATTAGCTTATAAATGTTCCTTCTTAACGGATGCATAAGGAGACTCATTCGTTTTTCTTTAGCTGGGGACACGTCTTTCCCTCTATGAGACTCCTCTCACCCCGCTTTTAACTCAACAATGTTGACGTTGTTGACGCCTTCTAGCTGGCTGATATCCGTCTGTAATTGCCCCATATCAACGGTAATCTCTGCCTTGTCGATATACCCCTCATACACACATTTATCTCTCGTAAAACACAAGCCTGTTGAATAAAGTGTCTTTATTTTGTTCCTTGCAAACACAGATCCCATGTCCTTCAAGAAATCAGGGGTAAGTTCGCCAATTTCTATGGCTATCTTCACAACTTCATTGCCTGTTGTTGGAATAATTCGAATAATGCGGGTTGAGGGAGCCAAAATCATTACGGCTGACTTCGAATCGCGAGTTTGAAGCGCCTCTAGGAACAATTTGGGAATTTCAATCGGTTGATCAGGCTCTAAGGTTACCATTTTCGCTATGGTGACTTCTTCGCTCATCTTACGACCTCATTACGATTTATAATCTATAGATTAACTCCATGATTGATTCGGTTCATTAATATGAAAATGATATTTCTCATATATAAACTCTCTTATTAGAGTTTTTTGATAGGTTATCAACTTCCTTTTAAATGATGTTAAATATAAGGAGTTTTTGTTATTTTTTAGCGAGAAATCTTCTTATTTGCCTTATATTTTGTTCTGCTAAATCCTTAAGGATTAAATAAACTGGATTTTTTCAAAAAACTCTTCTTTCAAGATATTTACAATTCTTTTTGAAGTTATGGTGAGCAGTAGTTGAATATGATGAATAACTATTAAATACGATGATTGAGTTGATAGCACAACGATATTCAAGGCGGTCTGAGGGGTAAATGAATATAATAAAACAACGAGAAATTCTTTATTTCACGTCTCCTCATTGTTTATTTTGTCATGTTGTAGAACGCCTTCTTAAAGAGATAGTAGATGAAACAAAATTGGAGTTAGAGATCCGCGAAATAGATGTAACAAAAGAACCCGATCTTGCTGAAGAACATCATATACTTGCATGCCCAACACTCATATTTCCTGGAATTACGAGAGTTGTGGGTAATGTCGAAAAAGAGGAACTATTTTCGGTTATTTTTCAGTTTTACACAACTTTTAATGACTCTGAATTTGGCTAATTTCATTTTATCTAGTAAAAATCGACTAAAATATCATTTAAATCATAGTTATTCAGATATTTGACTAAGATTTATAACTATGAATGTTAAGATGTGGATTCCGTTATAGAGAGCAACGAAAAACTTATTATATAAATGCTAGTTATTTTTTATCATCTGAGAACAAACCTTATTATCATATAAGTAGTTCGCAACAGTTATGCCACATTTCTTTAATGAAATGGGGAGTCTTCTTGCACAAGAATTATAAACGTAACTAATTTTAGTGTATTCACAATCATCTAACGATTAAAACCGTTGGTACTCACTAATACTTATGGCAAGAAAAATCTTTTTTGGCTCTAGGAGGAACAGTCGATTGAGTTTATTTGAGTCCAGACTTTCAAAACAGCAAGACGAACTAATAAGAACCTTAACCAAGACAGGAAGAGTTAAGTTTCCAGGTAAGAGAATTTTTCAAGAATTTGCTGAATATGGTATCTCTAAAAGTAAGATCAGACGTACAATCCAAGAGGGACAGATTTATCCAGTGAATTACGAACTATCTTACCCAACTGGCGTTAGAAAACGTAGGGGTTATATAGCTGAACGTGAATTTGGCGAAGATTCAACACTATTAGTTAATTTTAAACTGCTTCCAAGTGGCGTTGTTGTGATTTTTAGCGCAGAATGGAAAGGGATGGTTGAAGAGATTCCAGAAGACGAGATGGTTGAAGCAGAGTTAGATTTAATGGAACCTTCAGATGAGTTAGATTTAGAAGCAGAATTAGATATGATTGGTGTAAAAGAAAAACCAAAGAAGAAACCTAAAGAAGTACCAGCAAAAACAGAGTTAGACTTAACGGAAGAAGAATTAGAATTTGACCTCGAACTAGAACTTACTGACCTTCCAGGTGTTGGTCAAAAAACGGCGGATAAATTGAGTGAGGTTGGTTGTACATCTATAGAAGATTTAGTTAATGCAAACCTGGAGGAACTTTCACAGGAAACTGGCATCTCAGTTTCAAAATTGAAGAAGTATGTCGAAGAGGCCAAAAAGATTATGTAGGTCTAGCTTTTAGGTTTCCCTGAATTCTTTTTCTCATTGATTTTTTTTGTAGAATCTAATGATTGATCAATTAAGAACGAATCAAGCTTTGTTTTCTGTAGTCCATATTCGATTTTAATTCCTTCTTTCATTTTAAATCGCTCAGAGTATTTTTTCGGAACACAACACCTCGCTAATCTTTTGTTTCTTCTGGCAGGGATATATTGAACATCATAAAATGCTTCGAAAATCTTCTCAAAATCTTCATTTGAATCCTTGTGTGCGATAGAATATGTTGGATTCTCTTTAGTTCCTTCACTGATTTTTGTTTGCAAAATTGCCATTTCTTCACCTTTAACAAAAGAGACTTTACCCTTGTTTCCTTTGTATGCAAATGGTTTCAGTTTACTTGGAGAAAAAAGCACCACAGTCTTTTCAGGGTAACGTTTACTCCAAAATCGAACGACTAAATCTTCTACATTATGCTCAAATTTCGCCTTTGATACCAAAAATTCTCCTATTGTATCCAACCTTAGAAATCCGCACGCTTTGTGATATTCACAAGCCACTTGACGAGAGCGTTTGTACATTTCTCTACTTTCTGCTGTTACTTGACTTAAAATAATGCCTGCCCCTTCAATTAAACATTGTCTAATTACTTTAAGAATTAAAGCAAATTTACTCAGTTCATTCTTTTTATAACGCAAATTCCAATCTATGAGTTTCTTAATCTCGCGTAACTCATAATTGCTTAAACGAAAGCATCCTTTCCTCTTTTCATAAATCTTTAAAATTTCCTCATTAAGAATGATGTGGCTTTCTTTATCAATCAAATATGGATTAAAATGGTCTTTATGAATCGCTTTTGCTCCAATTGACTCACAAACTAGGGCTGTCGAAAGGAGAGATTCAAAAGTGGAGTCGAAAACTACTATAACGCCCTTATCTTTACACATAATTATCAATCCTTGTCTGCTTTTGTCCATTGATTTCCAAGAAAGGTGTCGCCCGTTTTATGACAACTCCAATTCTTGCCAGTTCTTTCAATTTCTTGAAACGATAACCCGCTTTTTTTGCCTTTATAATCCTCCTAGCTGACGTCGGTCCAATACCTGGTACCTTAAGTAATTCCTTTAGGGTAATGTCTTCATTATTCACGTCGATAGGATAGCGATCCAAGTTTTGAAATGCATAGCAGAGTTTCACGTCCTTTGACAAATTGAACATGTTGTTTTCATTTAACACGTTTTTTAGATCTCTGAAGTGAAAATCGTAATGTCGATAGAGAAAGTCAGCTTGATATAATCGTACTTCCCTAATTAGAGGTGTCTTTGGATTTTTCTCTAGAGGAGTTTGACCAATAGGGTCAAAAGCGCTAAAATAAGCCCTTTTCAGATCCATTTGACAATAAAGTTTTTCCATTCTTTCTAATATCTCTAAATCGCTTTCACCTGCTGCACCTACGACAAATTGAGTTGTTTGACCTGCTGGAACATACTTATCTTCTCTCTCAGCCAAAGTTTTAATCCACTTCATTCGCTTTAAGATGTCAGTCATCATTCTCTTTGTGGATGAAAGTTCAGAAAGTCTTGATTGGCTTGGAGCCTCAATATTCATTGAAAGTCTGTCTGTAATTGCTGAAGTGCGTTTAATTTGATCATAATTCGCTCCGGGAATAAGTTTCAAATGTATATAGCCATTGAAATAATGTTTTGTTCTTAACAACTCGACAACTTCAAGAGTCTTTTCCATAGCTATTTCCGGATCTCTAGGCATTCCTGAGCTTAAGAATAATCCTTCAACATAATTTCGTTCGTATAGTCCGAGAAAAACTCTCACTAGTTCTTTAGGTTCAAACGAAGCCTTTAAGCATTCTCTTCCAACTCTATTGATACAATAAGCGCAGTCATTTGAGCATTGATTTGTTAAGAGTACTCTAAAGAGGGAGACACACCTACCGTCTGGGGTAAAGCTATGGCAAACACCACTTGCCACAGGATTTCCCATTCCAGCTTTATTGAATTTTGAATATGAATTTGCTCTGTTTGAGGCTGTTGAAGCACACAGGTCATACTTTGCCGCCGCTCCCAATATTTTAAGTTTTTCAAGAAATCCCATTTCCCCTATCTCACCGCAACCAGTTTAAAAGAAAATTTGACTAATTTAAAGACTGATAGTGACGTTAAATAGTTAGAGAGGGTTCTGGAAAAGTGATCAAAGTAATCTTGGACCACCTTGTTTTGGTACTTTTTACTTTTGTGACTTTCAAAAATCTATATTAGACCAAAGATAACTCCTAACTATGGAAAATCAAAAACGGGCCTATATATATGCGCTCACAGCAGTATTATTTTGGTCTACAGTAGCATCTGCTTTTAAAATCACGTTAAGATATTTAGACTTATTTCAACTACTATTTTATTCTTCAATAATCTCTATTGCAGTCTTTTTTGTGGTTTTGTTAATCCAGAAAAAGTTATTTTTATTGAAAACGTATTCAAAGACTGATTATTTACACTCTGCATTTCTTGGATTTTTAAATCCCTTCCTTTACTATGTAGTCCTGTTAAAAGCGTACTCAATGCTGCCTGCTCAAGAAGCCCAAGCGTTGAACTATACATGGGGAATAGCGATTGCTTTATTATCTATTCCTTTACTTAAGCAGAGAATAAAATCTACTAGTATTCTTGCACTCATTGTTAGTTTCATCGGAGTAGTCGTAATTGGCACAAGAGGCGATTTAACGTCATTAAAGTTTTCAGATCCTCTTGCTGTGTCTTTAGCTGTTGGTTCTTCAGGAATCTGGGCATTGTTTTGGATTTACAATACAAAAGATGAAAGAGATGAAGTAACAAAATTATTCCTTAACTTCACTTTTGGTTTTCTTTTTATTCTAATTACAACTCTTATCTTTTCAACAGTGATAGTTTCTCCAATCGGACTTTTTGGAGCAACTTACGTAGGTATCTTCGAAATGGGGATTACTTTTGTAATCTGGCTTAAGGCTTTGAAATTTTCAGAAACAACTGCACGTGTAAGCAATCTGATTTACTTATCTCCTTTTCTTTCACTTGTTTTCATCTATTTGCTTGTGGGTGAGCAAATACTGATTTCAACTGTGATTGGGCTTGTGCTTATCGTAATTGGGATATTTGTGCAACAGTATAGCAGTTTAGAGTAGGCTATATATTATAGTAAGTACAAATAGGTAAAAGGTGAGTTTAATGCTGAAAGTTGACCTTTCTGAAAAAGTCGCCATAGTTACAGGCGCTGGTCAGGGAATTGGTCGGGCTATAGCCTTATCCTTAGCTAGAGATGGAGCGAGATTAGTTATTAACGATATTGTAGAAGAAAATGCAAAAGACGTTGTTAAAGAGATTGAATCCAAAGGTGGAGACGCAATTGCGATTCTCGCTGATGTTTCTAACAAGAACGCCGTAGAGCAAATGATAAGGCTTACATTAGAAAAATATGGGAAAATCGATATTCTTGTAAACAATGCAGGCATCTCTGGTCCTATGGTGCCAGTTCAAGATTTAAGCGAAGAAGATTGGGACAAAGTCATAAATGTTGATCTGAAAGGAACATTCCTCTGTTCTCAGGCAGTAATCCCTCATATGATAGAGAAAGAATATGGGAAGATTATTAACATATCCAGCATTGCTGGTAAAGAAGGTAATGATCATATGACCGCTTATTGCGCTGCTAAATCGGGAATTATTGGCTTTACAAAAGCGTTAGCAGAAGAGGTTGTCAAGAAAGGAATAAATGTCAATTGTATTTGTCCTGCCCTAATTGGAACCGAACTGACTTTAGGTTTAGGAGAAGATCAAATTAAATTCTTAACAGAAAAAATCCCAGCAGGTAGACTTGGAAAACCTGAGGAAGTTGCCGATCTGGTCAAATTCTTAGTTTCAGATGCAGCTAGTTTCATTACACGTCAAGCTTATAGTATCTCTGGCGGGCGATCAAAATACTGAAATCACTTGGATCACTTCTTGACCTCCCTCTCATTGTTTTAATGTAATAATTCCAATAATGAACTAACAAACATAAAAGATGGATTAAGAATGGAGATCAAAGTAGTTGAACTTAATCCAATGAAAGTAGCCTCATTCCATTCGCCTCTTGGTGAAAATCCAGAATTAAATGCTATCAAATCATTACTTAGATGGGCACAGGGAAAGGAATTTTTCAGTAAAGATGTGAAGTTTCATTTCTTTGGATTTAACAACCCAATTCCTACTGAAGATAACCCTGTATATAGTTACGAAGTGTGGTTGCCTTTAGATGATGATTTTAAAGGTGATGATGAAATTAAAATAAAAGAGTTCAAAGGTGGTTTATTTGCTACCACAGAAATGTCATTTATTGATTTCCTTTCTAAAGGTTGGAATGTATTTCACTCAGCGGCGAAACTGTGGATGAAAGAAAACATGTACGAACGTGACATTACAGTTCAATGGCTTGAAGAACATATAGCAGATAAAAAAGAAATAGATGACTTCATCCAAAAAAACGATCTACCTAAATGGAATATAGGCTTATATTTGCCTATAAAAAAAATTGGATGACTACCAGCTCTCAATATAAGTAAGGCAAATTCTGAAAGTTCTAATTTGTGATTTTGTTTCTATAATTGCTTAAATGCGATAAATATTTGATCCATAACAGCGATTTCAATTCCTTCTTCAGTGACTCTCATGTACTGCTTCAATATGTCCGCTGTTTCCTCTCTATTCTTAATTGACAATCCTCTCTTCTCAAAAAAATCAAGGGCATTATCAATAGTCTTGAAGTACAAAGCATTTGTCACAACAGTAGTGAAGTCTACGAGAAGGTCAATTGATTTCAATTTTTCTATGAGAAATTTCTCGGTTATTACAGGTCTCTTTTTTCCTTTGAGGTGATCACGTAATTGATTAAATGGAGAATTTGGCGTGATTGTGACAATAACTATTTTTCCAGTACCATTACGGAGAACTCGACTCGTTTCTCTAAGAGTTAGGTCGAAATCTTCATTTCTAGCAAGGTGAATCGAAAAATAGAAAGTTTGGCAGTCTATACAGTCTGAAATGAGAGGTAAATACTTCATATCTGCACAAATAGTGTGGATTTCTTTACTTTTTGCTCTTAGGTGTTTTAACATTTTGTCAGATATGTCTATACCAACGTATTCTCCCTTTATTTTATTCTTATTCAATAACTTCTGCAAAGCGATTATACTATTACCAGTCCCAGTTCCCACGTCGCAAATCTTTTGATTTTGTCCTAAGTTCAAATGATTGAACAGAATTTTGCTATTCTTATTTTTTTCTTCTAAATGCTCATCGAAGGAATCGTATATGGCAGAATAATCATCAAACCATTTCTTGAAGTCTTTGCTCATTTTTCTCCCAGCAAATATTGTTTGTTTTTATATGATATATTAGAAAACATTGTAAGGTGATTCACCTTAACGCTTTGATAATATCTTCAGCAGTTAAAACCTTTGCAAATCCCTTCCTTAATACTTTCAATTCAGGTTCTTGCATTTCTGGATCATCTGTTGATGTTACATCACTCCCGAATATCACTTTGAAACTTCTTTCATATGCCTGCCGTGCTGTAGTTCCACAACAATAATTCGTCAAAGTCCCACAGATTATTACTGTATCTTTTTCCAGATTTTTCAATATTGTTTCTAAAGCTGTATCATAGAAAGCTCCATATGATGACTTCTTAATTACAATTTCATGCTCCCGTGGGGCAAGTTCATGCCAAACACGTCCTTCCACATAAAATAATGACCAATCTATGTCCAACTCGGAATATCGTCCTGGCATAAATTTTCCAGTTTTAGGACGATCTAAGTAATGATGTGTCCTAGAATATACAGTATAAATAATAGGGATATTTTTATTCCTACAATGTTCAATTAGACTTTTGATAAGAGGAACTTGCCTAGTAGCCTCTGGCACCCAATCTGGTGACCAATGAGGTTTCACAAATTCATCTTGCATGTCAATAACTAGTAAGGCGCATTTCTCAGGTATGATCTCAAATTTTGCATTTCCTTCGTTGTATGCTTTTCTGGCTAAATTAAGCACATCATTTTCAGTGAAATCTCCTATTTTCATTCTTAATCACTTCTGTTTAAAGAAACTATCATAAATTGCGAAGTAACTATCAAACCATTTCTTGAAATTTCAGCTCAATATTCTCCTCAGAAATCTATTAATTTCAGTTATAATTTGCTATCAGAAGTAGTGGTATGCCTATTTATATTCACATATTTATTTTGCAGAATAATGCAAGGCACTAAAATAGTATCATAGAGTCCTAGTGATAGTTCTTAGTAACGAGTGTCGAAAAATAGAAAAAAGAAACAGATTAAGGTAAGTCAGAACATCAGCGTACCTTTGGAGCGGGCGTATTGGAGATAATCCATTTCTTTTCTACCTTTGATTTGGTCCCTTACTGGGATTGTACGCTCCCTTTTTTCGAGTAATACATCTGTTGTTATCCAGGCAGACGCGTCACTACCTGCACCTGAACCATATGAAACAAGTAAGATTTTCTCGTTATCTTGCGCAATGTCTAAAGTGGATGCAAATCCGAGTGGACTAGATCCAGAATACAGATTTCCACACTTCGTTACCATTAGTCCCGGCTTAAGTTGCTCTATTTCAAATCCTAATTTAGTACCGACACGAATTGGAAATTTACCATTTGGTTGATGAAAGACAACATAATCAAAGTCCTTAGGAGTCATTTCTAGATCATTCATTATTTTCTCAGCGGCACCCATTACGTGCTTGAAATACGAGGGATCTCCTGTAAACCGTCCACCATGACTTGGAAATTTCTCAAATTCGCGTCTCCAGAAATCTGGTGTATCAGTTAAATATGATGCAAATCCAAATGGTTCTGCAATGACATCAGTCTTGCCAAAAATAAGAGTAACTCCACCTTCTCCAACGCTGTAGTCAAGTGGATCACCAGGTCTAGCTTGGGCTTTATCTGCTCCAATGACCATTGTATATTCATGTGTTTTACTTGTGAGTTCGTCATTAACTAGTGCTATTGCGTCTGGAATCGCATCAGTTGCAGCTTTACACGCAAATTCACGGTCACTGCCACCGACGTAAGGTATTGCGCCAATAGCTTCAGCAACAATAGTGGTTGTTGGTTTAACTGCATAAGGCGGTGATTCAGAACCGACCCATATACGATCAATCTTTTGTGGATCAATTCCTGCGTGATTAAGTGCCCTTCGTGCTGATTCGACCGAATATGTACCTGTATCCTCGTCCAAATTGCCAACACCTTTTTCCTCAAGTGCTAATCCTCTTTTATACGTCTCTGCATTGGTTCCAAAGGTGGTTGCTATCTGTTCTACAGTAACTTTGTATTTTGGAAGATAAACGCCATACCCCACAAGCCCTGCTTTATGGGAGATTTTTCTCGGAACATATGTACTATATTCTTTGAATAGTGATGATTGGAAAGGCCTGAATTTCATTCCGTACTCAATAACGCCATCGTCACCCTGTTCTGTGATTCTTCTGAAAACGGGTTCAACTGGCATTCCTATAATGTCATTGACGATGTCAATTTCATCGCTTGTGATCTCAAAATCCGTAATCATAGTGGGTATTTTATATCCATCCATTTCCACGACAGCTGATATATAAGGTTCATATCCTGTGTGAGTTGTTGCAGGATGTCGAATAACAGTAGCAGAAAAAACATTGGCACTATGACCGTTTTCTATAAGGCTAATATCTTTTAATTGATTATTATTTCCACATTTTGGACAAATCTTACGCTTTGGGAAATATTTTCCATTGCAAGCGTCACAATAACTTGCAATAAGTCTATAACGTGCTGCAATGCTCCTGTGGACGTACGGAACACTCAATTTTCATAACCTCCAGATGCCTGTGCTGCTCGTTTCTTCTTAAATTTGTAGCACATGAACACTACCTACACCACCAGTGCCACCGATATTATGTGCTACGCCCGTTAAGAGATCGGTGTCTAAATCAACTTGTTTTTTGCCAGCAATACCTAGAAGCTGTTCCCAAATTTCACAGATTTGTCTCGAACCTGTTGCACCAACTGGATGTCCATCTGCTTTTAGTCCACCACCGCAGTTTACAACGATCTCTCCAGATTCAGTTGGATATATGATATGTTTACTTCCCTTGAACGAATCTACAGCTTCTCCAATAAATGGACCGCCTTCTCCTTTTTCAACAAATTTCAAATCTTCAAGGGCAGTGATCTCTTCAATTGTGAAGCAATCATGAACTTCTAGAATATCAACATCTTTTTGTATAATTTTGGCTTCTTTGAATGCTTGTTGGGCCGAAAATCTTGTGGCAGCTAAACCTGTAAAATCGTTACGGCTAAAGAACGAAAGTGCATCTGTAGCTGCGCCAGCACCTGTAACATAAACTGGTGTTTCAGTATATTTTTTCGCTATCTCTGGTTTACACAAAATTATTGAGGAAGCCCCATCAGAAACTGGTGAACAATCCAGCAAACGAACAGGATCTGCAATTAAAGGAGACTTCAATACTGATTCAATTTTGATCGGAAAGGGATATTGTGCTTTATCATTATTAACTGCATGCTGATGATTTTTTACAGCAACCATGGCAAGTTGTTCGCGCGTAGTTCCATATTCGTACATATGACGTGCCATAAGTGTCGCATAAAGTCCTGGAAAGGTATTCCCATAAAATCTTTCCCAATCTGAGGCAGCAGAAGCTAAAGCATCTGTAACAATTTCACCGCGATCTGTCATTTTTTCAACGCCACAGACTGCTACAACATCAAATTTTCCAGATTTAATGCCCAAACATGCATTATAGAGAGCCAGTCCACTAGAAGCACAGGCACCCTCAAGACGGAATATGGGAATATGTGTTCCGAAGTTTTGCGCAAGTTCCCCAGCAACTAATCCTTGATCGACAATCTTTTCTGAAATAAAGTTGCCGACATACATCGACTCAATGTCTTTGAACTCAATGTTACCGTTTGTTGAATTAAGTGATTCAAGAAGTGATTCTAGCATTAGATCACTCATAGAATCTTCCCAGAGCTCTGAAAACTTAGTTCTGCCGCACGAAACAATTGCAGCATAAGCTCTATCCTGTATTTCTGTCATTTTTTCAATTCACCTTGTTTTCAATTCTAGTTAACGTTTGGAATGAGATTTTGAGTCTTAGGAGTAACCTCAAAAACTGTTTATGAAGTCACATTTTTGTTGATTGAAACATCATTCATATTTGAAATAAATCTCTATCAAAGATTATAGTTCAAAAATAGTTAAAATAAACGCAAATAGTTAGCATACCTATTTATTTTGATTCTTAATCAGTACCTCAAAAACCCTTTATAAATGTATATTTTCCGCAGCTGAAACATCAGTTATTTTTGAAAAAAAATTTTAATATTTTTTTTTGCTCGATAATGAAGTATTACGAGTAGCTAAGCAAGAAAGCACCACCGCATCAGCGTGGTGATGAATGGCGGTAATGTGCGTTCACTTTCATCACGTGCTTCGAGGGGTCTCCCTCAAGTTATATAGGTAGTATGAGGAGGTATCAATAACAATTGGAGGGATCATACGCACACTTGCCAACAAGGTACAGACTCCGATTCGATTGCCTCACCATCGTTAGCCGTACCTACGGGGCGTAGGGATGTTAAGCCTGTGGAGATAAGACCTCCGTAACCCGCCAGGGGATCGAGTCTGTCGTAGAAGCAGGAAGCCTCGATGCTTTCGCATGAGGTAGCTCACTCAAAGATGTTTTTGATGAGGCAAACCTATTTCTTAAGATTTTAAAGTGTCAAAAGTCGAGTAAGCTCTTCTTGCCCCAAGATATTGAACAGAATGTGAGGCATACCTCATCGCAAGCCGAACAGCATTATACAAATCATTATTTTCGAGCAATCCTTTGATGAGCGCTGCAGCAAATGCATCTCCCGCGCCAGTAGTGTCCACAGCATCTACTTTTTTAGCAGGAATATTAAATTTTTTCTCACGTTGATATACTGTACATCCATGTATGCCTTGAGTGATGATGACTGTTGAGCAACCATAATCTAATAAATCGTTAGCGGTTCTGAGTTTTCCATTTGAGGATGATTCTAATAGTTCCCAACCCTTCTTATTCATAAGAAGGTAGTTTGTATTTTTTAAAATAGGTTCTAAGGACTCAACTCCCAGTTTCAAATATACTGTTGATGGGCGATAGACTACCAGCTTATGGTAATTTTGTCCATAACTAGAAATCACGGCACTCACTTCCCGAAACATATCACCAATATAAAGACATCTTGCGCTTTTCAATAACCCCCAATCAATCTCCTCAGGAGAGTTGATGGATAAAGCAATGTCTTCTCCATATGGAACAATTATCCGTTTTTCTCCGTTTAAATCAACAAAAACCAGTGGTTCAGGGGCTTTTTTATCAGGTTCTATTTTAAGATTAGAAATATCAACACCTTCACGAATAAACTCTTTGATGAGAAGTAAACTGTTGAAATCTCCTCCTAGTTTTCCTACAAAACTTGTTTGGATTCCAAGCTTGGATAAAGCTACAGACACATTTGCTGCAGAGCCTCCTGGCAATCTATATATCTCATCTGAGATGACTAATTCATCAACATCTGGAAATCCTGATTTGATCAATATATCCATGGCTGCAGAACCGAAAACAACGACATCTGGAGCAATTTTTGGTGCTTGAATTAATTGAATACTAAGCTGTGCAACTATTTTGTGGAAAATATAATGAAGTTGTTCTAACTCAAATCCTTGCTCAAAGGACAATCGTAAAGCGCTGTCTAGGTACATTTGAAATAGGTCTTCAAATGCATTCTTAATTGAACTTCTTGACATTTCATGTCCTGTAAGGAGCAAAGATAGTGTTTTTCCCATTCTTGTAGGGACATAACAAAGCAATCGACGTCCATCGATTTCCCTGTATTCGGATTTTAAAAGTTGTGACATCTCAAAGAGTTTTAATTTTTGGATGATAGTTTTATTCGAATGACCCTTTTCTTCCGAATCTACCTTCTTCTTTAGGCGCTCAATAACATCTTTCTGAATTAGGCATACTTCATTTCCTAACTCTCTAAATAGTCTGATGCCGAGCTCAGAGCCAAATACATTTTTCAAAATAGCGCTGAGTTCCTTAGAATCGATCGGTAGCAGCAAAATGTAGGGAAACACGTTTTTATGTGATTCATTCTCATTTTCTTCCCTCATACTAGTTTGCCTCCAAATATAGGAGCGGAAAAATGCACTCTGTTGTTCTTAATATGTTTTTAGAGTGTTGTAGCGCCTTTTTTTCTCAATCGAATGATAAAGATTATAAATGGATTATTAGAGACTATATTTGTGTTCTAAGTGAAACATAAGTGTTACTAAGGACACTCGTAGTGTTAATTATTACATAAATTAGACTATTTAAAATTTTGGTGGAACTAACCAATGAAACGATCACAAGGACTTATTCCAAAAGATTCATTCAGCTGGGCACTTGTTGCAATCCTTGCAGCACTTCATATTATTCTATCCGTTGTTCCTATCTTTCCGATAATTACTCCGTTTGGTGCTGGGTCGATTGCGGCTTCTGCTATTACTGTTCCGCTTTTTGGAATCATCTTGGGACCCATCCTTGGTCCGATCGCAGCACTAATTGGCGGTATCATAGGTAGTTTTTTGAACCCTGGAGCAAGTGCTGTTTTTCTCGGCTTCGGTTTTATTCCTGGAGTTGTTGGTGCATTCATTGCTGGTTTACTAGCGAAAAAAAGATTATATCCCTATTCAGCGTACCTTGCCTGCGTTATTTACGCCGCTCTAGTACTTGGTTTTCTATTCTTTCCTCCAAATAGACCTTTTGCTTTGTTTCTTACTTTCCTTTGGCTTCATCTCATTCTTTTATGTGTTTTGACTATAACTGTTCTTATACCACCAATTCGGAGACGAATACTTGAGAGTGAGATCCCTTGGATATGGGTGTTTTTCATAGCTTTTAGTAGCACAATGAGCGACCAAATTACAGGTAGCTTTTTCGTTCAAGCTATAAGTGCACCAATTCTTTTTGGAGGGTATCTGCCAGCAGAAATATGGATCCTTGTCGCCTTTATCTATCCTATAGAACGAATAATCGTTGGAATAGCTACTACAATAATTGGCGTTGTGGTTATACGGGCTCTCAGAGAGATCGGTTTTTCTACAGATCAACAATCGATAACTTAGTTCTTTACCCATTTTTTTAGGAGCAAATATAGGAAATGAACTCAATTAAAGCGATTGAAGGGTATTTCGTTGAAACTAAAGAATCCCTAATTTTCGATGTGAAAGGTGTTTTACATCCCATGGACCGTATCATTGCATTTGTCAGATATTATCCATCGCCAAAAGGAACACGAATAAGAAATGGTATTAGATTTTCGAAAATTTACAAACTTAATGATCGGTTTGAGTTTTTAAAAAAACATTACCCACATTATCTCTTCCCAAATCATTATAATGGTAATTTCCTTCAAGGAATTTTTCATAAAGATATAAAAAAGATCTATAATCCTACTGAAACCGTACAACGTCTTTTAACCAAACCTACTCTTTCTAATCTAGAAAAAGAAAGTATGTCTTTTGTCGAGACTCTTAGCGAAGGTACATCAAACAATTCTATAGGAATCTCTGGTTCTTTAATGGTCGGATTACATACACGAAAATCTGATATGGATATCGTAGTTTATGGTATGGATGCTTCCTACAAAGTTCATAAGTGTTTAACTGAGCTAATGGATGAAAGAAAACACAATGTGCGTCCTATGACAATTGATGAGTTGCAGGATCTCCACTTTTTCAGAAATCAACAAACAGAGTCGGCTTTTTCAACTTTTGTACAGCTAGAAAAGAGAAAACATATTTCAGGTATGTACAACAATCGAGAGTTTTTTATGCGCTTTGTAAAAACTCCTTCTGAAATAGATGAGAAATACGAAGATTGTCGTTACAAAAAAGTTGGCTTTGCAGTGGTGAAAGGTAGAGTTGCTGATGATTCTGAAGCTATCTTCACACCATGCAAATACTTATTAGAAGACACAAAAACTATTGATGGCGTCCAGGTAAAAGATATTCGTGAGATAATTTCATTTAGAGGGCGATTTTGTGAGCAGGCCCAAAAAGGAGAGACAATTGTTGCCTGTGGAAAAATTGAAAAAGTAATAAGAAAAGATGGAACTGAATGGTATCAAATGGTACTTGGAGAACGTCGGGATGATTATTTCATGCCGATTAAGTTCTTTAAACCTAAGCCCAAGCCTATCGGTGTAATTTCATGAACTTATTTTCAAATCGGGCCTATTTTGCTGACAGAGATTTTATTCGGACGAAAGAAGGTTTCTTTTGGGTTGTAGTAGGATATACACATCCACCAAATCGTATTATCGCTTACCTTAAATATATCCCTAGCTCAACTTCTGGAAAATGGAAGGACGGAACAACACCTCTAGAAAGAGTGCTTCCATATTATTCTGCAACAACCGTTGGTGATACATTTGGTTTTTTACGGCAAGAATATCCCGATTATCTCTTTTTCTGTCCAGTAAATCAGATTGAGATGTCTACTGTTCCTTATAATAAAATTGATAAGTATTATATCCCCGAGGAAAAACTCCAGAGTTTATTAAAGAAGAACTCTTTAGACAGTCTCCAAAAAAAGGCAGTAGACTTAATAAAACAGTTATCTCGCCGAAGTGGTGTCCCTTTAACATCATTTGGAATTATTGGTTCAATTCTTCTTGATATTCATAATCCTGCTTTTTCTGATATTGATGTTACTGTATATGGATCAAAGAATGCTCATAAGGTAAAAAATAAATTGCTAGAATTAACAAAAGCAGCTGGTCCTTTTTCAAAAATGTCAACTGAGTTTTTAAAAAACTGGTGCGAATCAAGAGCACAAGTACTTCCATTAGATGCGAATGAATTAGAAAAAATCTTCCATAGAAGATGGAATATTGGCACATTTGAGCAAACTCGCTATTCTATTCATCCTATCAGAACCAAAGAAGAAATTCGTGAACAATATGGGGACGCAAAATACGAACCATATGGGTTTGTTAAGATTAAAGCACAAATAACAGATAATTCAGAGGCGGTATATCTTCCATGCAAATATAAACTCTCTAATGTAGAAATACTAGAAGGTTTAAAGACTTTAGAAGGCGACACCACTGTTGAAGAACTTGTTTCATATGAGGGGTTGTATTGTGACCTCGCGAAAAAAAACGAAAACGTTCTCGCTTTTGGAAAGCTAGAAAAAGTGACTTACAGAAATAAAGAAGCATTCAGGGTTTTGATCGGCTCAATAGATGCACACTCTAAAGATTACATAATTCCACTTGTTTAGAACATCAAAAAAAAGGCTTTCCATACCGAATTCTGTTTAAGAATTTCACCAAAAGACTTTTCATTAGGTTTGAAAAAATTTTCATTAGGACTTACCATTTCTAATTTTAAGCTTATAACGGCTGGTAGAAACGATGTTTGCGGATTGGACGAGTAGATGGGAAGCGCTTATTACTGATCAAAAGTCAAGAATGTATATCGTGAAGGAAGATGGAAGTTTAGCTGAAGCTGGTGTCAAACAAGAAAATCTGAGTTCAGGATCTGTAGTTTTGATTGTAGATATTGTTGCTCGTGCAATTTGGATATGGCATGGAAAAGATGTAGGCCCAAAAGACAAATTTATTGGTGCAAGAGCAGCCAGAGCTCTACGAAGTGTTGTGGGTCCTAAGTTTCGTACTATGTCCCCATTAAGTGAAGGCGAAGAAACTTCAGATTTGTTAAAAGTCTTTGAATCTACTGGTGGGATAATGGAAGAACCTTCGGCGCCACCTGTTCAACTTGAAGATGTACCAGAAGACCCCATCATGCCACTTACTCAACTTAAGGAGGACGCTGAAGACCCTTCAACACCACCCATTCAACTTGAAGAAATATCTCCTCCCATAGAAGAAATTAATGAAGTGACAAATAGCACTCAGACCGATACATCTGTTCAACGCGTGACAAAAACTACTGAATCGAAGACTGAGGAAAAGCCTGAGGTTTCTTTATCATCTTTGGATTCCGAAAAAGTACGTGATTTAGCGTCGTTAATTATTTCGTATACTTTAAAGCAAATTTATCGAGTTGAACCAATTATAAGTAGAACTAAGACACATGACCTCTTTCGAGTTAGTCAAGAAGGCGTGCAATTGTGTAAAGTAAAAATACAAATACAAAATACCACTATTAGCGTTTTAGAAGCCGTTTTTGATGAAAAAGAAGAAAAAAACGCATTTTATGAGGATTTAAATGAGCAACTGCGTCTTATTCAAAAAATAGCTTTAAGTACATGAAACTCCTTTTACCATTTAACCACTATGTACAAGACCATATTTCTTCACTAATTTTTATTCATTGATATAAGGAGCATTTGAAATGGAATTTAATGATCTAACAGGCCATAATCAACTATTAAATAGAGTAATTCCAATTATATTTCTACTAATTTTTATAGGACTTATGATTTTCACATTTCTCTTTGAGACCTATCTTCTTGCATTTTTGATTTTTGGTCCGATAGTTTTCGCATTGGCTTGGTTTTCGTATGGCTACTTAAGAGTAAGACCATTTCGTATCCCACTTAAACTAATGTTTCTCGTAGGTTACGGAGGAGTTTTTATCATATTCACGGCATTAATTCTCAACCAGCTTGGAGCCCTTAATGCGATAGTAGGAATTTTGCTCATCGGTACAATAATTGCTCCCGAATTATGGCTTACGGTACTTACTGTTGTAATAGTAGCACCTCTTGTTGAAGAATTTACTAAAGCGCTTCCTAATATGTTATTCTACTGGTCTAAAGAACAGAGTGTCTCAACTGTAATAAAAGGCGAAAGAAAAGGGCTACTTTATAGTGAATACAGAGGTTGGTTCTTCGGAATAATGACGGGTGCGATCTTTACAGTCCTGGAAACTTATCTTTATGTCTTTATCAATCTCCCCGCAGTTGGAGTAACTGATCTCTTTCAATATTGGTTACAGGTGGTTCTTCGGGGTGGCGCTCCGGTACACATGGGTGGTGCCATGCTGACAGGTTATGCTCTCGGAAAAGCTGATCGCTTACGAACAAAAACAAACTCGCGCTTCTCGGCGCTAAAAACGGTTTTCCTGTTCTATATACTAGCAGTCTTGTTACATCTTTCTTGGAATGGATCAAGCGTGTTGTTTTCCCTAGTACCTAGTGGATTTGTATTTGATATTGCTTCTCTCGTAGTTTTCGCAATTCTTGGTGTTATAGTTTACATTATTGGATTTAAACTCATGAAAAACAGTTTAGATATAGCCAAAGACTTTTCTAGTTGTGAGAGATGTGATCTAAATTTTCCCTCAGAGTTAGAAAGTTGTCCGCACTGCGTGAAAAACCTAAAAGTAGTTAAAAAGATGCCTTCTGAAATGGTCTCGTATAAGTTTTGCGAATCCTGCAATGAAAAGTATTCTATAACGGATGACTTTTGTAAAAAATGCGGTCAAAAACTTTCTTCTAAAAAAGACATAGACACACAATTTGTAGAAAAAAAGCCTCAATTACTAGCAATTTCGACGCTTTTAATGCTGATGCTAAATATCTTGTTAGGGTTTGCCCTAGTTCTTGGAGGTTATCTCCTCGTATTATTGGCGGCAACAACAGGTGTTTCTGGGGCTGTTGTGTTGGCAAGCTTTGCTTTGCTTATCGGTATTCTCTCATTTGCAGGAGTATTGGGCGTATTTTTCCGATGGTATTCAGGTTGGTACATTTCAATACTGTTTGCAATTACTATCGCGGCATCTGTTATACTCGTAGCAAGCTTCGGAGTAGGCTACTTAATCATTACAACAGGATTAACGCCTTTAGTTGGTCTTGCACTAGGACTTGGTGGTTTCGTTGTAGTAGCTATTCTCTTAATTCTCTTCTTCGTCTTCACAAAAGAAGAAGACTTCCTTACAATGCGTTTTAGAGCAATGTGAGGCTTTACAGCATTTTTAAAGAGAATAGAACTTCCCTCTCAACAGTAGTTCCTAGTTAGTTAACTAGAAGGTGTGGTTACGCACACGTCATCCATTTTTCTTATGGATGACGAAACGCCCTTCGAAGCCAACGAGTGCTCGCTTCTAGTGAATTGTTAACAACAGCTGGGTCGTATAGTATAGCAATATACTTCAACCAAAGAAATACAAAAGCAAAAGCCCAAGGAAGAAGACTATTGGAACGAGCACAAGTACAATATACATCGTTGATTTTTTTGTTCTATTGCTCATATTCTTACCTCGCATATTCGTTTTTGAGGATATTATCCAATAATTATCACAAAACACTTTGTAAAAACTATCTCCTTTTCTAACTTAAACAAAGAACATTCTCAAAAACACCACATGTGTTTCAGAAACTAATGAATGTTTCTTTTTTATTGTGGCAAACTACACGAAAAATGAGATAATATTGGATGTCTTCTTTTTATCTTAGAATATTCGGGAGGTTTCAAAATAACATGCGCTGAAATCAAGATTAAAGTAAATTTTCACACGTTAATTGGGTATTTTGGTCTTTTCTTCAATATAGTTGGAGTATTTTTGCCTTGGATGAATGTATTTTATTACGACTATTATTATTACTATTACTATGGCTGGGAATTCATTGGACTTTTCGGTATTGGGATATTATCTGTAATTGGTAGTTTTCTTGCATTGATTGGCTTACTCAAAAAAGCAAAAGTGCCTTTGGCTATTGGAGGATTGTTAAACATTTACAATGCGGGAGGTGTGATGGCTTTTTTGGCATTTTGGTATCTCCCAGAAGTAATAGGCATTGGTGCAATTATTTGCTTGATCGCTGGATTAGTGCTATTAGTTTCTGCGTTCCTGCCGGATGTCACAAGCCATCAAACGATGAACTATGAGAGTTATCAAATGTCATCCGTCAGCAACATCGTACCTGGATACAATCGCGTTGAAAACAACTCTACTTCCCTCATGCAGCAAAACGAATATTCATCATCGCCCCCTCTTATCCGGTACTGTAGGTTCTGTGGAAAGAAATTGTAAGGTTAGTTGTCAGCTACTGGCCTTAACAAAAGTTCATTGGTCGCCTATATAGGATATCTTCAATATATGCCCTTAGAGGTTCTGCGACACTCCATGCCTGAGAAATACAACCTCGTGCAAAATGGGGATACTCTCCGTCAAAGATTTCACTGATGCTACCAAGTCCAGCGTGTCCTATTTGGACAACATAAGGTTCCAAAAATGTCTCTAAGGCAAATTTTCTCCATTGGGGTTTATATTTGTTCAATTTGACAAAGGAAGTTATGAATGGTCCCAATAACCAACCCCAGACCGTACCTTGATGATATGAGGAGTCTCTTTTCCATCTATCACCCTGATATGCTGCGACATATCTTGGATCTTCTGGAGAAAGGCTTCTTAAACCATATGGGGTAAGTAGTTTTTCCCATACCTTATCAAGGATAAGTTTTTGTTTCTGATAGTCTAAAAGTGGGAAGTCCAGAGAAATTACAAACAGTTGGTTAGGTCGAATAGAGGCATCCTTTTCATCTTTATTTACTACATCGTAAAGACAATTAGTTTGTTCGTTCCAAAAAGTCTTCTCAAAATTATTCTTTACTCGATTCGAAAGGGCAGTATAATTGGTTAATGATACACTATCATCTAACCTGCGAGATAAATTGTTCATTATTTGCAGAACATTATACCATAGCGCTTGAATTTCAACAGCTTTGCCCTCACGAGGCGTAACGTTCCAGTCGTCAATTCTTGCATCCATCCATGTTAATTGTGGTCCATGTGAAAGGAGTCCATCTGTTTTGTCCGTTTTTATGTTGAAATCCGCTCCGTCAATGTGAGCCTCCATTATCGACTTTAGAACTGGCCACAACTCGTTTACAAAATCAAAGTCATTTGTGTATTTTAAATATTGGTAGACTGCATAGATATACCACAGAGTACCATCGACTGTATTATATTCCTCTCCTGACATCACGGTAATTCCTAGATCTAAAAATCGATTTGGGATTAATCCATTTTTACAGTATTTTGCAAACGTAGATAAAATTAGTTGTGCTTCTTTATATTGCCCTGTGACAAGCAATAATCCAGGTAACGAAATAAACGTATCTCTCCCCCAATCTGAGAACCAATGATAGCCTGCAATAACTGTATTTCCATTCGTTCTCTTTACAACAAAAGATCTTGCCGCTCTAATCAGCCATTTTAACCAATCTGCTTTAGTCGCATCATCATGTAATTTATAAAATTCATTAAATAGTTCTGTTATTTTATATTTTTCAAATTCAAGTAAGGCCTCCCAGTCTGTGTTTTTCTGTATGTTTAGTTGTTTCATAGCAGTTGCTTCAGACTGTGAAGTATCTGTGGCAAAAGCAATGATATGTACTGTTTCCCATGAGGCAGGTTCTACTTCTATGGAAAAACTTCCTGGAGAGTAATTATCTTCAAGAAAAACTTCGCCACGGCGTTCTTCAAGAGGATACTTCAGATTTGTGTACCATCTTTGTTTTTCAGGCAAATTACTTTCCTTATAACCACACCAATCTGAGAAAAGAGACAAATAGGGTGCATCTTTGTATGTTGCAACAATATTTACATAATTTTCCTCTATTTCTTGTTGAAATTGCCAGTTAATTTCATCTAAACGCGTAATATGATGAAAGGATCGTGAATTTATCAACGGATAAACTACAAAACGAAGTTTTTCGTCATCTAAATTCAGAATTCGGTATTGAATGATTGTAGCATTTTTTTGATGTATCATGCTAATACTTTTTTGGATAGTTACTCTATTGTTACTAAAAAGACTGCAAGGAAAATGAGCTAGTACAAAATTCTTAAGATGCTTGTAACCTTCAGGATATATTGTATCTTTGTAAAAATTTGTTGAGAGTTTGAAAACCCTGTTAGCCTGAATTATTTCTTCCTCAAGTTTATTTAAGAGCACTGTCCTTTTTAATGGGGGTTTCATAGATGCAACAAGCAGTCCATGATATTTTCTAGTATTTGCACCAAGTATAGAAGATGAAGCGTATCCGCCAATAAAATTGGGGACAATCCATTCAAAAGAAGAAGCAATTTGCAGAGGGGTCATATCAAATTGCGAGGGGTCATATCTTAACTCTAATCTAGACATGATCCGTTACTCTAATTATTCTCGCATAAATAACTATGCTTCAAGGTAGTCTATAAATCTGAAATCATCCACACAAAAAGATTCAGAATTAGCGTATGATTGTCCTCAACACGAAATACTTGATCATGAAAGAAATTTGGTGTTCCAATAGCTACAACCTTTCCAGTTTTAACCGTAGTGGTGGCGATAATTGGCACATGTGGGATACCTATATCTATCCAGTCCTCTTTGCCAAAAAATCCAGTCTTATCCGAAAACTCGCTCTTTGATGCATCTCTATTAATGGCTTCAACTGATGCATTATCATCTGAATAGGCTATATTCTTCATTCTTCTAGTTCTGGTGAGCAAACTACAGCCTACAGGATATATTAAGCGTTTCACTCCTAAAGTGACTTGATCTTCAATTATATCTGTGATAATCGGCCATGTTACCTTTCCAACATTGTTTTGATCATCAATAACTCTGTCTGATTGGAAAATAATACCGAATTGTTTCCCTAACTCACTTAAATTATTATTCCAGTTGAGATCTCCGCCATTTCCACTTATAATCCACAGACAGCCACCATCTTCTACATAATTGATGTATTCTATGATTTGATCAATCGAAAATGGCTTTTTTGGATGTCCTATTACAACTATGTCAAAATCAGTTAGTTCCATCTCCCCAGAACTTGAATAAAGCTCAAGAGGAAAGAAACTCATCCAAGGTACAGTTAATAAGTCTCTAAAGGCTGAATAAAAAGGTAATTCTATCTTCAAAGTCTCATAATGCTCTGAAGTGAATAAAACCTTTCGGAATTCGACCATGCTAGTACTTCTCCTTTTCTATGCTAAAACATTTTCAAGATTCTTTAATCTGCTTTTCTTGTTTCCTGTCCAGCATCTTCAACTGATTTTACAAGCTCCTCACTTAAAAACTCCAGTATATCTTCAATAAAATCTTCTAAAGTCTCTTTAACAGTTTCAGATATTAGAATTCGTAATTCATCAGTAGTCAGATCTCTTATCTTCGTCCCCATAAGCGGCACCTTTCTTCTTTTTTTAGAGAAACTTTTCCAATAACGATATGCTTTTTAGTTTAATCAATATAAAAGCATAAACAAAGAAAAGATCATTTAATTATTGAGGTTGAAATCATTATGTATGCCGAGGGAGCGCTTGGTGGATTAGCAGAACTTTTACCTCAATTAGCGACTTTTATTATTAAAAAAGGAAAATCGGTAAACCTTGAAGAACGATCCGAGAAAGAACGCCACATTTTTACTTTCATAAGTCGCTATGATGAAGTTACACCACAAGATATTCTCAAACGTGAAGAACATGCAGAATTTGGAATTAGGCACGTACCTGCTGAACACATTAAATTCATGATCGATAATTCAGTCGTTTCTGCAATAGAACAGTTGTATAATGCGGGAACTATTTCTTCAGATTCTGAAGATTTCAAACCAAAACTCAAAGAATTTCGTGGTATTTCTCAGAAACTAGAATACCTTCGATTTTTACCACGTCTTGACATGGATGTGTTACGAGAAGAAGGTCGATTAATGGAATTACGCGACAAATCATTAGAAGAAGTTAAACAGTTTAATTTAACTTATGATGGACCTAGTTTCACAATGGAAAACATACTTGAGTCCGTTTCGGAGTATACAAGTTGGATGCACCTCTTTAGGCTAATTCCTAAACTAGTTGCGAAAGGAGTATCCATCAAAGACATGATTGAAAAGACACATGAAGTTACTGATAAATCGGTAGATGCACAACCAATTGCCACGCCTGCTGAAAAACTCAAATCGATCGAAAATACTCTTGAAACAATCCTTCAGGGTTTTGATGAAGGTATTTTTGAATCAGATATTCCTACTGAGGATGTAACTAGATTAATTCAAGAGATCCTTGATATACTTAGAATCCAAATGAGCAATCCGACCGATTATATGGAACTCTACGAGGTCTTAGGAAAAGGCGGTTTTCGACATTCTCCACGCTTTAAAAAACTCAATAGCCCAACGTACCTAGTCGTAAACACACAGTCCGCAAAAGAAGTTTTCTTTTCTTAATAACTTTTCTGAATACTAGTTCAAGATTCTAGTTGAAACGCTATTGACTTAGTAATTTACTTCTTTTGAATAGGGTTTTCATTCTTCCTGAAACTCTTTGAAAAATCTTATTTTCAAGTAGAATTAAGTATATGAACTGGTCTCTTCCGATTGACTATGATAAAGATATTATGAGTCATCCTCAAATTAAATGCTACTTCTCCACTTTCTCTATGAGAGAGGAACCTACTATGAGTGCGATTATCCCTACTGCCACAACAAACGCTGGATTGGTGCCTGCGAAGAATGGTGACACACCTGCGATATAGCTGACCACTCCTTCAGCCAGCATCAGAGCTCCTAACACGATGACGATGATACCTTCCACTAGTCTACCTATACTTTTAATTTCCATGAACTCAAAATGAGTCCTTTTGGCTTTATAAAATTGCGTGAAGTTTGTGTCAATAACGTTCGGTTCTGAGAACGTTTTCCTTAAAAATTCTAATCGAACCATGTTGGAGAATCAGAAAGCCTTACTGCTTTAGCGTGAGGTAGTCACTGGTTTTGAATTGATAAATGCTTTTCAGGGGACCAAATAAATTTTCCTGCTTCCACAACCAAGATAACAGAAGCACTCACTGCTATGATTATAACCCATTCTGCTAAGGTTAGCGGTGAGGTGTTGAATAATGGCTGAAGAAAAGGTACATATATGACCGCTAACTGCATTACAATTGAAGAAGCAACTGCTAGAAGTAGCCATGCATTGGTAAAAGGACCCAGTTTTGTAATAGAATGTTTTTCTGAGCGGCAATTAAATGCATTAAACATTTCGAACATAACTAGCATTGTGAATGCAATTGTCTGAGCTTTTTGAATTGTTGCCCCGCTGTTTACAGCCCATGTATATACAGGAATGATGCCTATTGTGATTAAAATCGCAACTGAGGCAATTAGCCAAAGAATTCGCCTAGTAAATACACTTTCAAGTGGATCTCTCGGTGACCGGCGTAATACATCTGGATCTCGTGGATCTATACTTAGTGCCAATGCAGGAAGTCCATCAGTAGTCAAGTTTATCCACAGAAGTTGAATTGCAATTAAAGGAAGTGGAAGTCCCATTAAGCTAGCAACGAGTAGTAAAAGAATTTCCCCAGCATTGCAACTAAGTAAATAAGCCAAATATTTCTTAATATTATCAAAAATACCCCTTCCTTCTTCTACTGCAGCTACAATAGTGGCAAAGTTATCATCAGTAAGAATCATATCACTAGCTTCTTTTGATACATCAGTGCCGGTAATACCCATTGCTACACCAATATCTGCCATTTTTAATGCAGGTGCATCATTTATTCCATCTCCTGTCATGGCAGTAATGTGTCCACCCTTCTGTAATGCACGTACTATACGCTGTTTATGTTCAGGTGAAACACGTGCATAAACCGATACTTCTTCTACCATATTTTCAAACTCACTATCTGAAAGTTTATCCAGTTCTGAGCCTGTTAAAACAAGATCATTGGATTTTAAAAGATCAACTTCCTTAGCTACTGCCATTGCTGTAAGTTTATGATCGCCAGTAATCATTGTCGTCTTGATACCTGCTTGATTGCACTCTTGGATCGCCTGTTTTACTTCCTCTCTTGGCGGGTCTATCATGCCTTCGAGACCAATGAAGCAGAAGCCATTTTGTAAATTATCCTCAGAAATATCCTGACTTTTTGATAAATGCTTGTACGCTACCGCTAATACTCTTAAAGCCTCAGAAGCCATATTTTGATTGGTCTGTAAAATGTTTTTCCTATTTTCTTCATTTAAAGGTATGCTATGACCATTTCCATACACATCCGAACACATATCCAATACAATCTCGGGAGCACCCTTGAGAAATGCTAGTAAATCGCCATTGGCTTTTGAGTGAACAGTAATCATCCTTTTACTTTCTGAAGTAAAAGGTATTTCCCAAACGCGTGGATACTGCTTCTTGAGATCTTGTTGCCACAAACCCGCCTTTGCTGCAGCGACTATTAGTGCGATTTCCGTTGGATCACCGAATAATGAAAACTTATCTTGTGAGGCAGTATCTATTTCAAAGGACGAATTAGCACATAACGCTGCACTTTGAAGCAGAAGAGCAAGGGTCGACCCTTCATTAGGGTTAATTGCCTCGCCTTGAAACAGAAAGTCTCCTTGCGGATCAAACCCGACTCCCGTTACATCAATTATTTTTGAGTTTGTAAAAATCTTTGAAACGGTCATCTCATTTTTAGTAAGCGTCCCTGTTTTATCACTACAAATGACCGTAGTACAACCCAGCGTTTCAACGACTGGCAATTTTCGTACAATGGCATGTCTTCGCGCCATTCGCTGGACACCGACAGTCAAAGCTACTACTACCACTGCGGGGAGCGCTTCTGGAACTGCTGCTACCGCTAATGAAACTGACCAAATAAAAATCTCTACCAAAAGTGCTTGATTTAAGAGTGCAAACTTGAACCCAGTCTCGTGATAGACAAGTATCAAGGCAACAAAAACGACCACAACAATACAGAGGATTCCCAACCATTTACCAATGTAATCAAGTCGTTGTTGAAGAGGCGTTTGCCCTTCTTCGGCGGTTTGGATGAGTTTTGCTATTTTACCAAACTCGGTTTCCATTCCCGTTGCTACAACAAGTCCAGTTCCTCTTCCATATGCAACTGAAGTGCCAGAATATGCCATATTTGTCCGATCTGCTAGAGGCATATCCTTCTCAAGAGGTAGTATAGACTTGTGGACCGAGACAGATTCACCAGTAAGCGATGCTTCGTCCATCTTGAGGTTAATTGCTTCGATCAGACGAATATCTGCAGGAATTTTGTTTCCCATTTCGAGAAGAACAATATCGCCAGGAACTACTTCCCTCGAAGGGATTTCTTGAATAATGCCATCACGTCTAACACGCGCAACAGGTGCTGCAATCTGTTTTAACGCTTCGATTGCTTTTTCTGCTCTGAATTCTTGTATAAATCCAAGAACAGCTACTGCAATAATAATCGCGAAGATTACTGTTGCGTCAAGTAACTCTCCTAAAAAAGCAGAAATGGTAACAGCGGCTAGTAAAATAATAATCAAAAAACTCTTGAATTGTTCTGCAAATAGAAGAAAAACGTTTTTTTTCTTTCCTTCTTCAATTTCATTGTAACCTGTTTGTAGGAGACGTCTTTCTGCATCTTCGCAATCTAAACCATTCGGCTTAGAGTTTAAAACCTCTAAACATTCTTCGACTGATGATACGCTGTGATTCACTTGAGACTCTTGTATTTTCAACGATATAGCACCAGAATATCATTATTACTTTCAAGTATTATATGAGAATAATAAATTAGCGCTTCTAATAAGATGAAACATGGCGCAAAAGAAGTTTGCCAAACTTATTAAAGTTTTTGGAAGCAGATTATCAATCTTCTTCGGATTGACTGTAGGGACTCTAAAATCACACTTCACGGCCAATTTAACAGCCTCATAGGTTACAAAATTTAATATTCATTTGCATAAATTGTGCAAAAAACACATGTTTCACAATATTTATAAATTTTAGCCATCTCGGAGAAAGCTTTTTATATTTGATACCTCTACTATTATGTAGAGTCATCAATTAAATATTGCGGAGAAATTTATGGAAAGTTTTAAAAATAATGTCGAGACATCAATATTATTATAGAATTGATAATATATCAGAAAAAAAACTATAAAACTCGGACGTGAAAAATAATGAAACTTCCCTGCAAAAACGTTCCATTAATTTATTGTATCTATGGTATTTGCGATGCATGTACTTATTGTCATAAAACTAATTTAGCCCCCCCAGAACCGCAAACGCAAAGAGTAGCAACCGCCTAAAAAACTATTGGCACGGCTTTAAGCCGTGCCTCCTCCCCCTTTACTTCTCTTTTTTCTGCTCATCACTATGTTGAGCCAAACTTAATTTTGGAATAGTGATAGTATTAACTGTTTTTTCACAATGGATAAGTTTTTATACCGCTTTTATTATGTAGATGTCAATATATATAGATCTCAATATATAACTGTATAGTGTACTGATTGATTTGGGCAAGACGACAAATATAGTTAAAAATCGTTAAAGTCTTCAATCTAAGTGGGATGGAAATGGCGAAAAATGTTATTGAAGTGAGAAATCTTACAAAGGTATTTGACAAGACCATAAAGGCTGTAGATCACATAAATTTCGAAGTAGAACAGGGGGAAATTTTTGGATTTCTAGGTCCTAACGGGGCTGGAAAGACAACAACAATTTCTATGTTAGCTACGATCCTTAAACCCACTGAAGGAAATGCTACAATTTGTGGTCACGATATTATTAAAGAACCAGATACCGTTCGGCGATGTATTGGTATTGTCTTTCAAGACCCCAGTCTGGACGATAGGCTTACGGGTCGGGAAAATCTCGACTTTCATGCTAGACTTTATCGCATCCAACGGGATTTAAGAAAAAAGAGGATTACAGAAGTTCTTGAGTTAGTAAATTTAACAGAACAAGCTGATCGATTAGTAGAAACTTATTCAGGCGGAATGAAAAGGAGATTGGAAATCGCGAGGGGACTGATGCATTATCCCCATGTTTTATTTTTAGATGAGCCAACCATAGGCCTAGATCCGCAATCTAGGCGAGCGATATGGAGTCACATTGAAAGACTAAACAAAGAAGAAGATATTACAATTATGTTGTCGACTCACTACATGGAGGAAGCAGATCATCTCTGTGCCAGAATTGCTATAATTGATCATGGACAGATTGTAGCTTGTAACAACCCTATGGCATTGAAAGATGAGCTTGGGGGGGACATCATTCTTTTAAGACCAGTTAATGGCACTTTAATGGAACATTTACTAGGTCCGTTTCAGGGATTAGAATGGATCAGAAAAATCTCGCCCACCGATGGTATATTTAACCTAGTAGTTGATCAGGGTGAAAAACGAATCCCGCAAGTATTAGCGATCGCTAAAAATGCAGGGGTTGAAATTGCATCTGTTGGTCTCAACAAACCGACCTTAGACGACGTCTTTTTGCACTTTACAGGTCGAAGAATCCGCGAAGAACGAGGAGACAGGGCTTCAATGTTTAAAACGATGATGAGGGCTCGTAACCGAAGGAGGTAAGCAAAAATGAATTTTGAGGCAATTTATATAATTTGGCTTCGTGAATTAAAAAGATATTTTCGTGCTAGATCGAATATTGTTGGTTCTTTGGCTCAGAACTTCTTCTGGTTGGCCATTTTCGGTTTTGGTTTAGGAGCGTCAGTAATGATTCCAGGTACCGGCAATTATATTATATTTTTGGCTCCAGGTATCGTAGGGATGACGTTACTCTTCTCATCTATATTTTCTGGAATTGGCGTAGTTTGGGATAAACAGTTCGGATTTTTAAAAGAGATCCTAGTAGCGCCTGTGCCGAGATCATCGATAATGCTCGGCAAGACACTTGGCGGCGCCACAACAGCTACACTACAAGCCTTTATTATGCTCTTGCTGGCGGGACTTCTTGGAGTACCAATATTCACAAATCCGGCGGGAATATTAATAGCGCTCGGACTTATGTTGATTACAGCATGTGGTTTCGTGGCTTTGGGAGTGGCTATCGCATCGACAATGAAGGATCCTCATGGCTTTCAACTAATAATGAATTTCATAGTGATGCCTCTTTTCCTCTTATCAGGCGCGTTCTTTCCAGTTACAAATTTACCAAACTGGCTACGTATTATAGTCCTCTTTGATCCCTTGACTTATGCCGTTGATGGTCTGAGAAATGCAGTGATTGGAAGTGCAGCAGCAGCCTTTCCTTTTACAATCACTGTACCTGTCTTAGTCGGATTCATGGTGGCAACGGTGTTACTTGGAAGTCTTCTCTTCCGAAAAACGCAAATTTAATATACCTTCTGGAAAACTGGGAGGACCTATTTTTCACTATCTATTTTTTGGATTTCTTCCAAGTATAGATCTGGGCGGCGATCAAGTATAAAACTATGCGTTTCCATTCTGGGAAGTACTTGTTCTATTTCCTTCCACGTCGTAACATGATATAACGGACTATCTTTGCGTGTTTCACGTAACCAACCCAGATCAAGTTCGGCGGTTATAATCTGTTGATCTGGGCCGCATTCTACTATCACGTCATTTTCAAATTTCGGTGCAACAATTAGTGATCCTATCCATTTCTGTTTAGCCATTCCCGCTGAGCACACAAACACGTTGTTCTCTAGAGCGCGAACACGACATAACCGTTTCCAAAAGGTTAAAAATTGCGCTGGCATTCGAGATGGTACAAAAAGAATTTCTGCTCCTTTCAATACAAGAATTCTAGGGGTTTCAGGAATAGCGAGATCCTGACAAAGAAGCACACCGGCTTTTCCAAAATCAAGATCGAGTACTTTGAGTACATCGCCAGAGGTAGATTTTCTGAAGGTGGGTTCCCATGGAAATAAATTGACCTTTCTGTGATTGAAGATAATTTGTCCTTTTCTGTCAAATACTGGTGTTGAATTATACTTTATTTCACCCGCTTTTTCAAAAAGTCCGCCTGTTAAATACACCTTATTATCTCTTGCAAAATCTGATAAGACATCAGTTGTTGGACCAGGGATGGGTTCTGACAAGCCAGCACCTATGAATAACTCTGGTAAACAAATGAAATCCGCTTCTAGCGCAACAGCTTCTTCCATTAAGGCTATTGCACGTTCAATATTCCCCTCCCTCCCACTCTTAAGTTCACTCTTAATCCATAACTGGACGGCAGCTACTTTTACGGTATCTTTCAAAATTATCACTCCATTCTCAGTTTATATGAATGTTCATAACATAAAATAGCACAGCATACAAAGTGATATTTAGCATATCTCGTCCTTTTAACTTATGTGGTGAGACGTGCCCATTCAACAGGTGGGACGGTTCACAATCTAACTAAAAAAAAGCTATTTGCTTAGTGTTTGTGTTGCGAGGATATCCTGTGTTAACTCTTGGAAAATACGACCAACATTATCTCCTGTTTTTGCACTTGTTGGGATGAATTTTTTTAATTTGTTCTTTGCAAGATAATCTTGAATAAATTTATTGTCGATTATTCCTGCAATATCTGATTTTGTTCCAACTAAAAAAATTGAGGGCTTTTTTGTATTTTCCCTGATAATTGCCAACCATTCATCTAAATTAATTAATGTAGTAAAATCATTCATATCAAAAGCCAATATAACGCCATGAGCACCCTTGCAGTAACTAGGGAGAATGAAGCGAAAACGCTTTTCCCCACCAAAGTCCCATAGTTGAAGAGTGACTATTCTATCTTCGGTTTCTATCACTTCACTGTAAAAACCTGCACCGATCGTAATTTTCATCACTTCTAAAAATGTGTTTGACACATACCTATTAAGCAAGCTTGTTTTTCCAACCCCTCCGTCGCCCGCTACCACGACCTTGACGTAATACTCCTCTTTTGATGCCACAGCTGCCATTTAGGATCCTCTTTGATATCTTTTATATGTAGGTATCGTTAATGAAGAAATTGCAGTACTTCTAAAAAAGTATTTTGGACTTCTTAGAAAAAACTTCCAATTTGAAATTAATTTCCAAAAACAATTGCTTCTGTCTGTCTTACCGTTGATTTTACGAGTAGCTAAGCAAGAAAGCACCAAAGCTTCAGCGTGGTGATGAATTGCGTGAGTGTTCACTTTCAACACTTGCATCGAGGGGTCTCCCTAATAGTTATAAGGTGGTATGACGAAGATATCAACGGCTATTGGAGGGACAATACGCATACTTGTAGACAAGGTGCATACTCCGATTGCATCACGATCGTTAGCCGTACCTACGGGGCGTAGGGATGTTAAGCCTGTGGAGATAAGACCTCCGTAACCCGTAAGGGGATCGAGTCCGTCGTTGAAGCAGGAAGCCTCGATGCTTTAGCACGAGGTAGCTCACAGGTTATAAGGGTAGAATTGCTGCCTTAAATTAGAAAATAAATTTAACTTAATCGGCGGGAAGCCTCATCCGAAAGGATGGGGTAGTTCACGCATATAAGAAAATCAAGATAGCTGGATGGTCTTAAATATGACTGGATTTGAGTATAACCGACTTCTTAGTAAAAAAAGATGTCCGCATCTATTTTGGTCTAATCTTAGAAGCGACATGTCCCATTTTCTTGAAACTTTCGATCTGTTCGAATAACTTTCCAGCAGTAGATTCAATGCCATGTGGACTTAATTCTTCTTTTAACTCATTAATTGTATATCCTGCATCTTTGGAACTGCCAATGATTTCGAGAATTTTTTTATTTTCTTCTGAAAAATGATCTACTTTTTCTTGTAGCTCTGCCCACGGTTTTTTGAGCACATAAACACGTGTAAATGTTTCTGCCGAAATTTCTTCTGCCGTTTCTACTATTTCAGATATGTGCCCCATCTTCTTAAAAGACTCAAGCTGTTCGAAGGTTTTTCCAACGGACGCTTCAATTCCTTGTGCTTTCAATTTGTCGACAATTTCTGGTGCCATCATTCCTGCAGTAGCAGAATTATCAAGGAGTTCAAGAACATTCTTGTTTTCTTCTGAAAAGTGTTCTACGCGTGGTTTCAACTCTGCCCATGGTTTTTTCAGCATATATCGTTTATAAAATGCAGGTGAGAGTTCGGTTTCTTCTATTTTGTAGGCTTCACCTTCAATGATCGCAGTTTTGTGATCCTTTGAGATTTTGATGGCTTCATCCTTTGGAAAAACGTTCTCTCTTCGTACATTTCCATCAGTATCAAGATACAGAAGTAGTATATGAGTGCCGTGGTCAAGTGTTTTCGTAACTAACCCCATGGATTGGGATGCACGTTCAATATCTTTTTCAGTAATTTCAAGAGCTTCTCTAGCACCACAATTCGGGCATGTTACTTGAATTATCTTAGAGGACAGCATAATTATCAACCACAGAGATTATATAATCAATTCAGACGGGAAAACGTGAGGATTATCACAATCCTTGCCCATACCAGATTTATAACTATCCTCTTTAATAAACATTACGTCCTCAAATATTTTGTGATGATTAAAGAAGTACGTGTTTTTTAACTTATTCGGCTGGAAGAAAGGGATTTTAAAGAATAAGGGATTCTCGAAATAAAGACGATCGAAAAGAGAAGTTATTTCAGGATGCGACTTTTAAGGTCGAAACGTTTTTTTACAAGGATGACATTAGAATCTTGAGGAACACGCCACTTATGTGATCTGTCAGAAAAGAAATATCTAATTAATTAGAGTTAAATAAATCTACGCAAAGCTTAAAATATTCTTTAAAAAGGATGGAGGATATGATTCATCTCATTTTAGCAACGTTTGAGTCTGGGCTGGGCTCGGTATTGTATGATGACAAGGTTATTTCGGCAAAAAACTCACACTCAAACTTAGGAGAAGGATATGATAGTTCAGAATATTATCCTCGTTTTATTCGAGCACTTTATGATTTTGCGCAAGAAATTTCAAAGGAAAAGAAATTTCGAATTCATAAAGTGGATTTACTCAATTATAATCTTCTACTTTTTGATACTGGTGAAGTATTATGGGGTTTTTTTTGTGATTTCTGGGATAATATGCCCTATACCGAAGAAAAGATTACGAAAATTATCAAACTTTTGGATTCTACCGTCAGAAAGGCAGATAGAACGCAACCGCAATTTGAAATTGAAAATTCATTGCATCAAAAATTAGATCAAATATTGACTACTCAGGTGTTTCCTAAAGACAAATTGGAAGAAATCAATGAGATTATTGAAAAATTGGACAATACTGCTCCACCGCAAATTACAATAACTTCTGTTTACCTTTTTGATATTGATGGTGGAATTGTAAAAGCATGGGAGCCTGTTAAGGATTATGGAGGTAAAATTCGTCGAACTCTCTACAAGCTAGTATGTGAAATGCCATTTCATTTTCAAAGTAGATTAGAACTAAATGTTGATCTAGGTTCAAATGAAAATGAAGGCTGGAAAATTGTACGCTTAGGAGACACAGAATTTGCCATGTGTTTTCGTGTAATGTACGCGACAGAACACAGGGGTCTACTGAATGTCATAACAAAATCTACATGTGAAAAGGTCTTAGAAATCATTAAGAATGACATCCAAAATGTCAAAACAAAAGCATCCCATTATTCATATGAAATTCGAACAAAAGACTTCTTCGATTTTTAATTGATAGACAGTTTCCTCCTTAAAAAACAGTAAAGAGTCTTAAAGACTAGATATAAACGAAAATAAAGTAGAAAATAAAGTAGAAAATAAAGTCAAAGTTTCCCAAAGAAAAATGGTGAGAAAAATGAAAATTCTTGAGGTTAACATTCCTTTTGACGAATTACCAGAAGACATTCAGAAAAAATGCCGGGATGGTATCAAAAAGGAAATCAAAACAACATTTGAAAGAGAAAGTGACGGAAGCGGATGGGTGATTCATTGCGAATTCCTAGGAGAACCTGTACAGCATAAGAATGTTAATAATACAGAATTGCAGGAAAATGAAATTATTGAACAGTTTTATGCTAAGGACATTGAACCTGAACTCATTGATTTGCTGCTTTCAGGTCAACACTTGTTTCCACTGGATATAGTGATTCGAATAACTCAGAAGCAGTCAATTACCCCACCCTAAAGGGTAGGGGCTTCCAGAGGCGGGAGTCGTGATAAGGTTGATTTTTTCTTTTTTCATTTTGGGGATTTAGGTTCAACAGAACCCGAAATCAAGATTTAATATGTTGTTTTTTGAATGTAGAAATCCTATTTAGTAAAGAATTTAAGTAAAACAATAAATTGTCAGACAATCGTTCTCATATAGCACTTGGAAGTGGATTATTGAGTTTTGTGGAGCTCCAAGTTCAAATTGCAAATCTGTATACACTAGTTAATGAACATAGAAAGAAGAGAGATCAATATAATGAAAAAACACGTGAATTGATGAGAGAATCTAAACAACTTCGTGAAGAACGTGTGAAATTTATTGAACAGGCCAAGAACGAACAAAAAAAACGCGATGAGATGAACAGTAAAGTCCGTGAATATAAAGAACAGCGGAAGGAGCTAAATGAAGAAATAAAAAAGGCACGAGAAAGATTGAATGAATTAAAACAGGGACGAAATGAACTCGAGGATAATAATCCTTCGAAGATTCCCACAAAAAGATTGATGAGAGAACTAAAAGATTCAGAATGGATAATTCAAACAACGGTAATGAGCTTAGATAAAGAAAGAGAATTGGTTAATAAGATAGCAAAATTGGAAGCGCAATTAGAAGAAAAAACGACCGCTCAAAATAAAATAAATGAGTTTCAATCAAAAATAATTGAAGAGGCTGCTTCCCTTGGGGCAATAAAGGCAAAACTGGACCAATCTCATCAAAAAGTTATAGATTATGCTAAAAAAGCACAAGAACATCATGATCAAATGGAAAAGCTGTTTTCGAAAGCTAAGGAATTTGAAAAAAGAGCAGATGAATTGTATAAGCAATTTCTTGAAGTTAAGAAACTAGCCGATGACGAACACCAAAAAGTCGTAAAGATTTATGAAAAAATTGACATATTAAAAAAGGAAATTAATGATTTGAAGAAATCGGAAGAGGAAGAAAAGCAAAGACGTATAGATGTAAAACTAGAGGAAAAAGAGAAAGTAGCAGTTCAGAAACTCAAGGAAAAGAGAAAGAAGTTAACAATGGAAGAGTTTAGGATTCTTGTGGAAAAAGGACTCATTTGATCTTTTCATTTTAACTGAGATTTTTGAAGAATTAACTATTGGATGGGGACTTTTATGGATGATCTTTTAGAAAAAGTATTGAATAAGGTAAATTTCCCTGAAATTGATTTCATGGATATACGAGTTTTTCAAAAAAAAGCAACAACTGTCCGTGTTGAAACAGGGCGTATATCAAAATTAATAAATTCATCATACGGAGGCGCTGGTGTGCGTGTGTTTTCTTCTGATGGCTGTTGGAGTCATGCTTCCACCAACTCAGTTAGTGAAGAATCATTGTTGAAAACCTTAAATGTAGCTTATAAAGCCGCAAAAAGTCTTACTAACAAAACTTCCAATGAACAAATCAAATTGCCTTCAATTCAACCTGTTAAAAAGAACACAGTGATTAAAGCTAAAATACATCCAAACGATGTATCTCTTGAAGAAAAAGCGAAAAGAGTCTTCGAATATGAAAAAATCGCTAGGACAGTCGATCCCCGAATAGTAAACACACATTTCAACTATCAAGATTCAATTATCCATGAACTAGTTGTCAATTCCTTTGGAAGTAATGTTAGTAGTACTTGGATTTATACACAACTGAGAGGAAGAGTTACAGCCAAAGAAATGAGCTTGAGAGAAAAAGGTTTCTCCACGGTTGGAAAAACACAAGGTTTTGAAGTTATTGAACAAATTGACGCTGAAGAGTTCAGTATAAACGCTGCTAGAAAAGCATTATCGAAACTTACTGCAAAAACACCTACAGCAGGCAAATTTAACGTCATTCTAGATCCCCGTCTTACGGGATTATTTGCGCATGAAGCATTTGGACATTCAGCAGAAGCTGATTTAGTAATGGAGGGCGCTTCTGTCCTTGAGGGCATGCTTGGTAAGCAAATCGCATCACCAAATGTGACAATTATTGATGATCCTACGATACCTGGAAGCTTTGGTTTTTTCCAGACGGATAGTGAGGGAGTAATCGCAAGACAAAAAGAACTACTTGCTGATGGGGTATTAATTGAGTATTTACACACGTTGGAGACTGCCTCAAAAATGAATATGTCACCAAATGGGAGTGCAAGGGCTAGTAATCATCACGTGACGCCTCTAGCACGGATGGGTAGTATCTATGTTCAACCTAAAGATTATTCATTTGAGGAATTGATTGAAGGGGTAACGGGCATTTACATGAAAGGAGCTGAATTCGGACATGTGGATCCTGCAACTGGCGAATTCCTATTTAAAGCAGAGCAAGGATGGAACGTTGAGAATGGAGAGATAAAAGAACAGTTACGAGATGTTGCTTTATCAGGGTCAACTTTAGAAACACTAAGGAACATAGAAACTATAGGCAAAGATTTAGTCCTTTTAGGACCTGGTCAATGCGGAAAAAGAGGCCAACTTGTTCCTGTTGATGATGGAGGACCACATATTCGCGTAAAAGACGTTATCGTAGGAGGACTACAATAATATTATCATATCCCTCGTCATTAACAACTAAAGAAATCCACTTTTATATAGATTAATTAATATGTTGTTTGAAGTTGGGATTATGGCATTAAAAATACTAGAATATCCAGAAAAACTGTCAGATTTTTTCGTTAAAGCGATAATCATTGGATTTATATACGCAATTTGTATCTATGGTTTCCGATTCGTGTTTCAGTTCCTACAGGTCAGACCTATACCTGGTAATCCTTTGCTAGGCTTTGTTCTTGAAGTTATAGCTGGAGTAATTCTTGCCTTAGTTCTTGGCTTTGTTTCAATTAGATTAACCTTTCCGTTTGTTACACGATCCATATTTGTCTTTTCGATTTTATTCATTATAGGCTACGCAAATAATATTGTGGAACTCCTCTTCTATTCAACAACACCAATCTATGTATTCTATCATGACTTTGCATTCACACTAGCAACGCACATAGTAACGGCTGCGGTTATTGCTCTTCTCTTTCCACCACTGAACGACACAGATTCTGCGATAACTCAACTAAAGATTTTCTTCTCTGGACACTCAACGACTTGGTGGATTTTCCGAGTGTTGATAGCCGGTGCATTATATTTCCCAATTTATTTTGCTTTTGGTTTGGTAGTCAGCCCGATAGTAGTACCGTTCCTTTCACAATAGACATCTATTACAATAATAGTGTCTATCCACTCACGCGCGAAAGGGGAGTGGAGTCCCCGCTAGGACGGTTGAGCGGGATACCTGTCGCCATATAGGGGACAGGCTTTGCGGATTTTAACCTAAAACGTTTGTTCCGAAGTTCTTGATACACACGATAGATATTTATGGCGGCAATGTAATCGCGATCGGCTAGATAGCAACACGCGCTACATTGAAAGAATCTCCCTCGTTGTATGGCATGACGGGAGCGGGGATCGCTGATTTTCTCGCCTTTGGCACCACAGCGCGGACAATAACTCGACGTCCACCTGGGATTTACTCGGACAATCCTAATTCCGAAGTGTTTTGCCTTGTACTTAAGGATGTCATACAACGCCCCTCGTAACCAATTCGACAGTTTACGGGAGAGTTTTCGCTTGTGTTTCGGCGGCTGGTAGGTGCGCAAGTCCTCCAACACGATGGTCTTGCACCCCCATTTAAGGGCAGTCTTTAGCAGTTGGTTGCTCGCTAGGTGCAAGATTTCCTCCCGATAGCGGTTCAGTTTACGGTAAAGCCGCTCTAGTTCTTGTTGGCGTTTGCCCTGCCCGTACCAATTGACGAGGTAGCGGTCTAACTTGCGTTGCAGACGGGCAATATGGTGGTAGAGGGAGTCTATCTTTTGTAACACGGTGTGAGACGGCGACCAAAATAGTGGAGTGCTCAACTGCGACCCAGCTTCACAAATTACCGAGGTCGTCAGATTGATCACCCCTAGGTCCGTCGCCAGCACCCGATTTGCCTGTAACGCAGAATACTGTGTTTGAAGTTGAACGTTGTGCTGTGTGTCTGGATTAAAAGACCAGGCACATTCCAAAAAAGGCAGTGTTAAGCCGCTTTTCAGCGTCAGATAGCGTAAAGTCGGAGCACACAATTTACTAGTGGACGAGCTAATACGTTGGTGAATTTGGGCAGGTATCGACAGGATACACTCCTGCCAGGTCCAGTGGGACCGTTGTGAGGGCTGAGCACACTGTGGTACTTTCAGGCTGATACGGATGGTGAAAGGATCTTTTTCTGGCTGCCAGTCATACTGAATGACCTGTCCCTCATCAGGGCTGTAGGGAAGTATAAAAGAGCGAATTTGTGGTGTTACCACTGCCGTATAAGGAAACTGCTTCAAGACGCTGAGATCCAGGCCCAATTGATAGTAGTAGCGCCTAAAGGTGCGTAGCGTTTGACGGATTAGCGCCCATCGATAGTATTTGCCTTCAAAATTCGCTAAGGTGAAGGCTACGGTGCGCACTAAACTATCGAGGTTCTCCTCCACACCCGTGATTTGCACGATGCGCAACACGTCAAAATAACACTGCTTGCGGATGGCTTGGGAACGGAGTATGCGTCCTACCTGTTCGGCAATACAGCGTCTGATGCGTGAGGGGAGATACACTGGTTTCCCTTGAGAGGTAGTCAAAATGACGCGTTTTTCGTTGACGACTTTGTAGGCTTTGTTGTTACGGTTGGAATCCAGCGCATCAATCCAGTGATCCGACCATAAGGCCTCTAATAACTGTTGAGCGGCTTGTAAAGCCAATTCCCGTAGCATATCCAGTTGGTGGCGTAAGGTAGTATGCTGTGGGAATTTGAGTGGATAACTTAGCGTCAGGGAGGTCATGACTGCCAGCATTCCCCTATGGTGAGGGTGATGTGTGAGCCGAGTTAGTTATCGGCACATATATTTTAAGGAGGCTGCTATAAAAAGGCAACGATTCCGTTAGTACTCACAACAGAACTCCATTCATCTGCCTCCACCACGAAATATGTGTCTCTAACACGAGATAGTTGACTACATGTGATAAAATTTGTCTATAAAATTATCAACAGTTGACCACCCCTACTATACTGACCCAGTCCTAGGACTTGAGCTTGCAATTCCCGGCTTTGAGGTAATGATCCCCTTAGGAATTGCAAGAGGAATAATCTACGTTCTTGTCCTCATCTTACCCATGGCAATGGCTAAACTTAAGAAATGGAAATTAGTCCTCTATTTAACTGCAATTCTAGCAGTTGTGGGTGCTATAGCCGGTTTTATTCCTCTCCAACTATGGCCAATAGCTCTTCGTGTGACACATGGCTTAGAAATAACTGCAGATTCCTTTTTTCATAGCCTCGTGATCGTTAAAGTGTTAGACAAGTTCTCAAAAGAGCAGATCTAAATGCCTGTTCAAGTTTAACTTATGCGGCGGGAAGTCCCCATCCGAAAGGCTGGGGAGGATGTCACATGTGCAATTTTGTATCAAAAAAAAGCATTTGATCAATTCGTATTAATAAAACTCCATAATTTGAATTGCATTAAAGCATCATTTTACTAGCGAACTTTTACGTACCTAAATAAATTAGGTATCAGGAAACTGAAAAAAACACACCATATCGACTTGGAAAAGCACGATGAAAGCGATTTCCTAGAGAAAATGATATCTTTTCCTAAAACTTAAAAATTTTGTGCTGGATTATGCAACACGTTAGGGAATTACAATGATCCTTCCCATAAGTTCGAAGCGTTCGATCATTGATTTCAGCGCATTCATTACATCATTTATAAAAGAACGAAAAGAACCGTTTACGGCTCTTGTCCTAATATTCGTGTTTTCTCGCCCAAACAGGTGATATGATTTCGCTAAGTTGAGGCATTGTAATGAGGCTTGTCAACATTTTCTTCTTTCGATCCATCGTAGCATAAATATTCCTTTCTGGCTTTCGAAAATCCCAAAATGTTCCGTGCTCTGTGAAGAATGTTAATCCTATATTACGAGCAAATTTCTCACAAAATTCTTTGAGATCGTTCTTATAATCATTATCTTTTGGTTCAGGAATTACAACATAGGCATAATCTGCTCCTTGAAACAGTAAAACTAATGCTTGCTCTATACCATGTCCAAATGACGGCTCATAGTATGTTTCGACTTTTTTAGTATAACCTTTTACCTCGTAGCCATGTAACCAAAGCTCAGTGGTGTGATCACGTTTTATTCTATGAAATCTGGCGATGTCGAACTCACGATAGAAAAATGATTTATCCCTCCCTTCGCTCGTTCGATAGGTCCAACCTTTCCAGTTCCTTGCAAAACAATCATCCCTGTGTAAATTTGTTAAATAATCCCATAATTTATCGTGAATATTCTTTTCGATGAATTGCTCATCCATTTGACTCACACTTTTCCTAAAGTAAGTATGACAGTATTCCAACGAGAAATGGAATGACAGTAACAACCTTTACTAAAGGTTTAAAGGGATGCGAGGGTGTATACTCTAATCTGTTTAACAGTGCTTGCGCATTTGCGATTCTATGTTGAAACAATGAATCATTTGGATTTCTTTCAGCCTCTAAATATAGCTTGTTGATTTCAAGTTTCTGTGCGTAAATAAATTCTTTGAGCAACGATCTATATGAAATAAAATGGCGCAAGATTACAATTAGATAAACTACTGGAGTTATAAGGAAAAGTATTGCAATAACTCCCATATAAAAACGAGGAGATGTCACTTCTAATGATCTAAGCAGTAAAAGTATTAAACATGCACCTGCTGTCAACCATATACAAATGGAAAATATCAGTGAGAGTTTCAAGGAACCCATTTTTGTAAAGCATTCCCATAATGTTTGAAAATCCCAGTTCAATTTTACTTTCTTTAATTCATATCGAACTTTTAATTCATTTTCGTCCATATGAAATACTACGTAATCGTCGACGTTTTCACCACTTTCTGACAAGTCCTTAAAAATTTGCTGGAGATAAGTCTCAGAATCGGTCAAACGCACTGGTTTGGCTTCGCTGTAACCATAATATATGAGAAAAATTCCAACTGCAGCCAACGTCGATAATGCTACCGAATAAAAATACAATCTAGTCGATGGCGTGTTTAAATCTACTTCAAAAATTACTGATTTTCCTTCGGCAATTGTGGAATTGACCTCATTTATCAGCAATACAAAAAACAAAATTCCTAAAATAAAAAAAATAATGCCTGCCTTGATATAGCGTTTTGTTCTCTTCGATCTCGTCTCCAGATACGAAAGAAAATTCATATTTTCTAGTTCATTAACATCGATATCAGCATATATGTCCAAATAGTAGGGAAGTGGCTTCTGTAGTTCAAAAGAAGACATAAGCATCCTCCTTGCAAATACTTAGTTTTTATATTATAAGCTATTTACCTGCCCGTTTAGCTTCTTTCTCTACCCAGTTACCAAAGTTAGTGTAGCCATCGTCAGACACCCAATCATATGTAGGGTATATTTCTGAAAGGTTCTTGCCATCGCTCTTTCTTTTTAATTTGGTAAATGGATTTTTTCCTTTCTTATCAGTTTTCTTATTTTCGTTTTTGAGTTTGTGAATATAAACTCCTAAAAGACCGTTTCCTTTTTCAAAACTCTTTTTTATCTCATACTCGACCCATTCTCTTTCATATGTCTCTGTTCCTATCAATACAGCTGTAACAGACGTATTTCTTAATGCTTCGTCAATCAGTTTCATCAACGCTTTATCACCTTTCGTCTTAGCCTCCTCCCAGAGGGATGCGTCCCAAAAACCAGCGTCTTCCCTATCCTTAGTTACCCAGCTATTTCTGACTCGATTCGCACGCCATATGTCTCTATCGTAGTGAAAGCTGAAAAATACTCTTCTTATCACTTTAACACCTCCCTTCCTTCTATACTAAGATTAGAATACTGAAGTATAATCCTAATACTATCAAAATCACTGTTATTATACCATAGAAACAGCCTAGAGTTATAGAACGCATAATTCTAAGTTGTGACTGGACTTCATCTTTAAATCTGTAAGCATTCATGTCAAATAAATATTCGTCTGTCTTCAGCCTATTTTTGATAACCCATTCATACAACTTTCTATACATTCGTTCCTGCCTTAAGTAGTATGCATCTAAAAACCAAAAAAGAAACAAAGGAATGAATGCAATCAAAACTTGATACAGAGTCCCTTCAAGCAGTAAAATCGCAACAACTAAAGTTATAGCCCATCCTTTTATTAAAAATGAATTAAAACCCATTCGCTTTATGATGTCTTGGATTATTTCGGCTTCCTTTAGCATACATTCTAGTCTATCTTTAGGCTCCATACTCATCATCTTTTCATGACAAGGAAAGCATCCCTGTAAAATATCACTTTGTTTTCCTGATTATAATAAATGAAAAAATATAAACCTTCTGTTACGAAAACGTATAGCCCGATCTCGCCAAAATTAATACACTAAAGAAATTTTTTATAATTATAGGACGATAAAAAATATAGTTTTATCGGTTAAAAATTTATCGTGTCTATGATATCAGCAATCTGAGATCATAAGATCTTCACCAACAACGAGACCAAAAAGAATAGCGACACCAATTAACAGCACCCATAAGAATTCAGGATAATCGATTAGCACGAAAAGTTTCACTGGGAGAAACAATAAAACCCTAAAGATAAAAGAACGAACAAGTCGCGCCACCCTATCCCAAAACCCTACATCTATGCAAGGATGGAACTTACGGAACTTAGGATCACGCAAAAAAGCATATTCAATTCTATCTATAGAAAATATGGTGAGTTCTCGATAAAAAATGCCAAAAAGTGCGAAAACAAGAGCAAAGAAGTGTAACCCTAGACATTTGGAAGTGGTCAAAATCACAATGGAAGCTGATGATGCGACAGTAGCTATGACGAGTGTTGAGTTCTCCCGTGTCTGCGCTTTATCTCTTATGGTCTCATACTTAATTTTATCCTCATTGTTTTTAGACATCTGAATCCAAATTGGAATTATGTTCACCTTAGATATTTAAATCTGAATAAAAAATGTTCTTCAAATGATCACAGCACAAATTGGATTTTTTGTGCAGGATAGGTGAAATTATCAGCTTAAACTATCAGGAAGTGATTTTTTCTAACCAATCAATTCGATTCTCTATTTCACTAATCTGTTGTTCAATTTTATTGATTGTTTTTTCTCCAAATCTTTTCAATTCTTCTATTTTAGCTTTTAAAGCTTGAAGAACCTCTTGATGTTGCGTTTTATGATCTAATTTATTATTTAATAATCTGAAAAACTCGTTTATAGCTTCAGAGCCATCTTCTCGGTCAAATTTGTCCCTTAGTCTTTTATGAATCATGATCTCTTTTTCCTCAAGCCAACTTTTTCTAACTTCTTTCCCTTCAAGAATCGGATGCGTCAAAACACGAGAAAAATCCTCCCACATTTCTGGATAATTAACAAATGTTTGAGGGAGATGCTGAGCTATTGAATACCAAATTGCGAGTCTTATGGTTTGTTTTCCTGCATACCACCAAACTCTACATTCCCATAGTTTATCACTAAAATCCTCTAAGTCGTTTCTTATTTCAGGCGAAATTGAATCAGGAAAATTTGACCATGTGTTACCATGAAATGTGAAATCTAACGTTTGTTCAATTTCGACCTCAATTCTCCTTTTCACGTTTTTGTAGTCTTCACGAAGCTCCGACTTTATTGCCTTTTCTAAATTACGTTTCTCTTCCTGTCCTTGAAGATATGGTCTAATGACATAATACCATAATCCAGTTCCAAAAGTCCCCAATGTTCCAAATGCAATGATTACGTAATACCATTCCATCCCGCTTCACCTATTTTCTTTATCCTTTTTAGCTTGTTCGAGTTGCTCTAATAACTGTTTATTTTCCTCTTCAATATCTTTGGGTGTGTAAGTTATTACTTTTATCTTTCGAAATCCAGAAGCAATTTTAGAGAGAGAATCTTGTAGCTTTTCAAGATTCTTAACAATTTTGTACATAGGTGGCTCCCCAACTTGAGATAATCCGACTAATTCTGAAAAATCAATAGAATATGTTTCTTTAAAGTTCTTACCTATACTATTCTCGTAAATAACTTCAAATTCAAAGGGGCGGTCAATTTTCTCTTCAAACTTTTCAACCATACTTGTTAAAAAGAATCGTAGTCCTTGGTTAGGTGCTAGGTATGCCAAACCTTTTTTCATAAATCCTAAATCTGAGAGAAATTTACCGTCTCTATATTCAAAATCAGGATCAATCTTAAATTTTATATTATAGGCTGTATCAAATCCGATGTTTTGGATGATCATATCTACAAAATTGATCCATTCCTCTCTCGGTTGAGCAATTATGGAGATTTTTGGCTCTGTTTGAACCTCTCTCATTCTTTTGGTTTCTGAAACCAGTCTCCACGTCAAAAGAGCATACACTACTGTTGCAATAGCAACTATAGCAGAAAATATAATAACAAATGCTCCACTATTTTGGTTTAAAAACTCTAAACTCATCGTTTTCGCCTTAGATCTTTATTATAAAAGAACTGGGCTTCTTAGTCGTTCTCTAACAAATTGCTCGACTTCTTTAAGCAGTTCTTCATATCTATCTTTATTCTCCTGATTTTCTTCTACAACATTCCTTGCAAACTCTTCATCTACAGAATGTAGATATTCTTCTTTACCAAATAAATATTCTTTAAAGACCTTAAACAGCCTTTTTAATTCCTCGAAATGATATCTTTCTATAATTACCCGTTCCTGATTAACCATACGCTCTGAATCTTTAAGTTGGTCAGCAAATGTCTTCAAATTGGACACATTCGGTTCTTCCCATAAAGCATCAGCGGTATTTTTTAAAGTGTCTAAAGATTTCCATAAATCTCTATAAACTTCAAATTGAGTCCTTTGCATTCGATCCGCAACTTGACTTCTGAGAACTCTTCGGCTTTTGTACCATTCTAATGTTATGTTAGTTAGCAGTGCAATGAATGAACCAAAAACTGAAGAAATTATTATTATAATTAATGTTGCATCTATTACCTCCATCTTTGTCCCTCCGTACTGTAGATTAAATCAAAAAATCTAAATAATGAACTATTCTCTTGTTTTTATAATATTAAAGTTTGGCTCCGTAAGGTTTCTTTATTCGTTCTTTGAGCATGTTTCTTAGTCTATTCAATTCGTGCAGTATTTGTTCTCTAAACCTTTCGAATTCAAGAATCTCAGGAAGAGAGGCTACTTCCTCTTTCAATGCTTGGAGTTCTCTAAGATACTCTTCCTCTGATAATGAATATATTAAGCGATGTTCTAATTCTTGCCTAATATATCCTTCTGACTCGATCCTATTCAAGAAAATAAATTTGGAAATATGATTCCTTATAAGCTCTGTTAATGTGTTCTTTGCATCTTCGATATTTATGTTAAATTTGTTTCTATTTAGTTCACGTGTTGGTTCATTTGTGAATGTATGCCCATTTGCTTCTACTTTTACTTTTATTTTCCTTTCAAACCATATGTCCGTAATTTTTCTGGTCGCATTCTGAAATTTATCGTTATGTGTTGAACAGTCGCTAAGATATAATTGATTCAGTTTATTCCTAAGTACATCCTCAATGAAGAGGTCTCTATAATCGTTACGAATAGTATTCCACTGCGTATTTCCGATGCTATGAGGAAGTAAATCATATTTTTCTACAAGAGCGAAATAAGAATGCATTTCCTTGTAAAGAGGCACAAATATCTCCTCAACATTCTTTAGAATGTATTCTCTCTTCCAAGCTCGATTCTGCCCCCATCTTTGCACTAAATAAGTGCCAATGAAACCGAGAGCTGCACCGATAACTAAAAAGACAAGAGCACTAACAATGGAGGTATCTGGAGTGGCTTGCATTTCAATCACAACGAAAAAAATATCATTAATGCGCGGTAGATTTCATATGCATTTTTGTACGTTTTGGATAAATTTTGGTACTATTTCAACATTAATTTATACACCTATATATTATCTTCATCATCGAACTCAAATTCGCATTCACATTCGTGTTCATCTTCATCTTCGTATTCATCCTCATAATCTGTCCAATCAATATCATCTTTGTTTGTGTTTAATTTTTTGGCAACAGCTTCTTCGAGGTCATTTTCGGTAACGCATATCATTACTGTCTCTTGTGTACCTGCCTGAACTCCAATACCTCCGAAGGATACGCCTCCTGATTTTCCCTGTGTCCCTGGGAAGCATACCATTTTTGTCTGCTTTTCTTCCTCATCATTCAAATCAACGCACTCTATTTCGACTTTCTCATCAACTTTCTGTTTTTTACACGCATATTTCTTTTCTTTTTTACCCATACACTCACCTCCTAACCAGTTATTGACCAGAAAAGGTTAATATTGAACATCTGAAAAGGTAAGTTAACACAAGAACAAGTATGATGGCTAAAATTAACTTTACACTATTCCCTTCCGCATAATGATTTGACTTCATTCATTTTATTTTATTCTTCTTGTCTATTGGTCTTTTTTCTAATGAAATACGTATGTAATTGCATCTTCCATGAAGATAAGACTTCTAAAAATATAAATCTTCCGCATTAAAAACATACAAAGGGTTAGTCACTACAAGAGAGACGTCGTACAGAAAAAAGTGGTTAGATTTCGACAAAATTAATTAGGTATTTATTAAAAACAACAAAACACCAAAGTTCTATCAGTAAAATTCAGAGTGAAGAATGATACTGATAGCCTTTTCCACCAACAAAATGACAATGATGTTTTTCATGCCTCAAAAATCGTTTAATGACCTATACTGGTGCCAGAAACTGCTATTTCACGATCATACTGGACATGAAAATAAGTTTAATCCTTGGATAGATACTGTCCCAAAATGACAATAAATGAAAAATAGAGGGAATTTAAGTCACCAAAAAATCCCTGTTTTTAGAGATTGAAAAATCTGTGTAGTGCTCGTATTATTTTCTGTTTCAGTTCTCTTTCTTCTTCTTTTTCTTCATGGACTATCCCTGTTTGTAGAAAGATTTTAATTGCATCTTTTATCCTAACTACCTGACTTGGCTTCCTTTTTATCTCAATTGCGATTTGATCATCTGGAGTTTCTTTACTGAGTAATTCCAAGATCAGATCTAACTCTTCGTCAGTGTAAGGCTTGTGTGCTTTTTCACTCATTGATTTATCCCTCCCTTTCAAAATATTGAGTACAAAACTTTTCGGTAATATCTTTTAGTTCTTTGCTATAAAAAGTTTACAAAGAAAAAAGTAAAAGAGGAAGTTATTCGAGTTTTTTGTATCCAAGTTTGGCAATCCCCACCACAATGATCACCGCTGTAACCATAACTGTTCCCAGACACATTCCTCCAACAACTCCTCCAGACTCAATTGTAACTGTTGTCGATGTTCCACCGCTTCCTGCGTTTGTTGAATCGAATTCGACATATAACTTCACTGAATCCTCAGACGTGCCAAAGGGCAGATCCTCTGCACCCATGTTGAATGTGGCTATTTCTGTTGTTCCTGCCTTTATTGTTCCGATGTAGTCTGTATCCCCTCCACTGCTCAACATGGACTCGTCATATGATATTTCTACGCTCACACCAGTCGCATCTATGGCACCAACATTCTCTAATGTAACCTGTAGTTTGAAATCCTCATTTTCACTTACCCTGTTTGGACAGTCCACCTCTACTATCTTGACCTTTGCGTATTCTTCAGTTGGAGGTGGAGTCTCCTCTGGCGGTGGTGTTGTCTCATCAGGAGTCTCGTCGGGCGTCTCGTCAGGTGGTGGCGACGGTGATGTTGTTTCCTCACCTGGAATCTTAACAGTTCCATATGATTGCCAGCCAGTGGCTGATTCTGGGTCGGTAGCTAAGGGCACATCCTCCTTAAATGATGCACTGTAATAGACTGTGCCTGTTTGTCCTTCATCCACGTCAGATGAATACACATAAATTCCAAAGGTGTATGATATGCTTTCTCCTGCTGAATCGATCGTCCAATAGCCTGCTGTGTCCTCGTAAGTCTTATCAGGAAACTTCACTCTTGCACCAAGCTCAATATCGTGAACATCCCTCACATCCTCACCAAATGAATTGACTTTGAACTGCACTTTTACATCATTGTTTGAATCCAGCGACCATTCGCTATCGAAAGACATGGTGATTGTTGTCTGCGTTCCTTTATTTGTTTCCCAGTTGTCAGCTATGACTGTGCCTGTAAGTAGTAATAAGCCCAATAAAACCATCATTGAGAGTGTTGTTATTTTCCTCCCCATTGTATCACCTCCCCATCTATCGTTTCTTTCTATTTGTAAAAGGTAAAACCTACTATAAAAGTCCTAAAGCCCCATTATATAACTACTACCTTAAAAATATTACTTCAATAAGTTCGAAACACCACAGCAAAAACAGAGAGCTGGATTCAATTCAACATAGAAGTTGGGAGCTGGAATAAGTGGAAGAAACAGCTGGAGAGCTGCAAACAGACAGTTTCAGCCATATGAATGTATTTTTGGAAGAATATATGAATGATCGTAGATTGAATTTTTCTACTACCGTAAACGTAACCCATCACAAAAAATGATGTGAAAAATCCAGGGTTAGTCTATTCAACTATCACATGGACATTCGTGTTTTGGACGACTTTTACTTCGTTTAATGACGATTCTGTTGTGATCTATATAATTAAAAAGAGGAAAAACCAGATTAAAACTTTAGAAAAATAGAAGGAGGTGTGATTTTGATGCTTCTATCCATAACATGTCATATTGTTCAATTAGTAGTCACATATGGCATTATCATTGCATTTAAGGTTTAGTTTGTTTGCAGTCCTTGAGCGACAACGGAATCCATGATTTTCGCCTATAAGGTGATCCTTATACAAGGTTATTGAGAAATATTAGATTTTTAATTTCTTTTTAATTTTAGCCGTTATTTCATTACCTAAATCCCGTATATCTACCTGCAATTCTTCTAGTATTTGACTTTGGACACCAAGAAGAATGCCACCTTCACTTAATGATTGTTCTTTTTTACGCATATCCAGTGTCATTTCAAACTCGCGTACCTTAAGAAAAAATTCGTCTATTCGTTGATACAAGGCTGGGTCGTCCAACTCTAATAGTGCTCCGACTACTGCGTCGCTTTTTTCTATCCATTGTTTTGCGGTGATTTTTCCCAGTACTTTTTCGCGTGCCACTGCATATATTTCGTTTAATAGTGGTTCATATACTCGTTCTGAAAGATATCGACGTCGTTTATCACGCTGTCCTAAAAGAAATTGAATAACATTAACAGATCCGCTAATGCCAGCTATAACTAATGAAAATATCGTAATCCACAGCCCAAGAGGAATCCCATTATTTGCTTGAAACATGCTTCATTATTAAAGCTACAACAACTTAACCTTTCCGTTTGCCAAATCTTGACAAAATCTTTTTTATTCCTTAGTAACATTTAGTGAAATTCAGGAGGGATAAAAATGGTAAAAGCAGTAGAGATTTTCAAATGCCCTGAATGTCAGAATGAGGACAATGAACAATTTCTTTTTACAGTGGACAAAGAAGGACAACTAAACATATTGTGCCGCAATTGTAACTGGAAAAAAGGATTTAGACCTATAATAGATTGTTCTAATTGCGGTAGAGAGGTATCCCAGCTCGCCTACAAGTTTTGTCCTTGATGTGGCTCACAATTACCAGATGAAAGGTAATTTATGAAGAGGTATTCACCTAGAATAAAATCTAGTTTATTTAATCTATTATAGAATGCCGAAAATTAGAGTTTAAAGCTTAAGACTAAAATATCTTTAAAGTTTATCCTACCTAAGTGAAAAGGATGGATTTCACGAGGCGTGCTAAACGGGGCGGATTGATTTCAGCCTCATTTTTTATTTACTTGAAGATAAGTGGCAAATAAAGTGACCTTTGATGCAACCGAAAGAATATCATTTGAACCGTTTCGCAACTACGTCCATTGTTTGTTTTTGCTAGTATCACATTAAAGGGGGGATGCCCCCCTAAAAAAAGCTTTATTTGTTAAAAAAGCCAATTGTACAAATAGGTGAAAAAAATGGTAAAAATTAAGCCAATAGAAACATGGGTTGAGAATTATGTTGTTAGTACTATTCCAGGTATGTTGAAACAAACAAGATATTGGCTACAGAAAGGCTTTCCAATGGATCACGCAATAGAAAACGCAATAAAATATGGACGAGGGCAATTACACGCTGGAATCGGAACGACAGTAACTCCAGAACGGGCAGAAACGCTATTTAGAATGTTAGCATCCATTGCTAATGCGATGGCTGATTATTGTAGCACTCTCAAGAATGAGAATATATAGAAAATCCATGAAGAGGAAACAGATTTGACTGACTTTTTCGGCTATCCTTATTAAGAGGGGTCTGCCTCTCCAGAACGTAATTTTCCAACACCGCACTGTTCCTTCGGGGCAGACTCTATTTTGTTCGACCTAAGATCTTTCGCCTTAGGATTTTAGGAGAGGCTGGCAAGACCTCTCCTTCTGAAGTGATGTAAGGTACTTCAGCATAAATTATCGGCACCCATAAACTCACTTTTGTTTCTTTTTTCGTCTTGGATTTCAAGCCTTCTGGCATCATCCTACCATGCTTATCATATCGATGGTATATTACTTTTGCACCACTCTTTTTAAAGCACTCAATTACCATAAATATCAAATGATTACCTCAAGGAGACTCTTATCTTATAGGGGGAGCACTCTGGCTCGTTATCTGCAAATATTTAAAGAATAGAGTAAATATTTGTTGGAGGGTATTTTCATTTCAACTAAAAATCCTTGTGTTCGAGAAGCCTGTCTTTATGAAGAATTACCAAACAAGAAAGTACGCTGTGGCGTATGTGAACGAAGATGTGTAATCCTCAACGGAGAGCGAGGATTTTGTAAAACACGTGAAAATATGGATGGCAAATTGTTTACATTGATTTATGGCGATATTTCATCAATTTCTGCCAATCCTATTGAAAAAAAACCATTATTTCATTTCTGGCCAGGAAGCCATGCACTAACTGTAGGCTCATGGAGCTGTAATTTTACCTGTCCATGGTGTCAGAATTGTGGAATTGATCATAAAGGTATTACCCTATGTTAATACAAATCAATACCTTATTATAATACTTTCAACACAAATCTTTCCTATTATGACTGAATCTATTTGGCATGAAAAAATTAAAGAGAAACTAGAACAAGAATACCTAAGAAGAGGATATTCCAAACATTCTATTTTTCCAGAATTTACGGTTATTGGTTCAAATTATAGAGTTGATTTTGCAATTATAACCGATAAAAAACGAATCTGCTATGAAATAGGTTCTGTTAATACTACCAAAGACCGAATGGATAGAATCTTTGACTTTTTTGATGAAATCAGACATATCCCTTTTCATGCTGATATTTACGATTATTATTTCATAAAAAATAAAAATGACTAACTCAAAGGAATTATCTCAATATTATTAATATTTTCATTAAACATTATCCTTTAATAATTTAGATGTGATATAAAATTAGACACAAATAAAAAAATGGGGGATAGAAATACCTATTAATCAAATTTTTGAATTTAAATCTGACTGGTTTCAATTTTATCAGGCTGTTCTTAGAAATGAGATAGAGGACGAATCCTTTACAAAAAAATATTTAAAGGCATATATAGTCGAATCTAATTTCGAATCTATTGATCAACTTAAAGCATATCACCCAGAGTTAAAGAACAAGATCATTGAATCAAAAGAACAATCTTTTTATAATATCAAATATGGAACGCATAAATTCTTATATCTCGATACAGAGAACGATCGTTTTTGGGTTATTCATAGTCTAGAAAGACAAGAGGACATTCACCCTAAAATTGTTGAACTATTCTGTAATAGTTATCTCCAAGATAAAATATATGTTCCAAATCAAATGATGGAGGATTATCGGAAAAATTATAGTAAACAATCATTAGGAGCGAGCTTAAACTTTAAACAATTGATTGCAGAGAAAGAACCTAAAGACCAACGATTAAGTACAGATGTTTCAGAAGATCTAGAAGGAGAAATTGATAATTACGCATTAAGAATATGGCTTAACAGATCAGAAAAAATGGATTATGTACTTAAAAGTTTCAAACAAATTGGATTGCCAATTAATTATAATTATCTTAATTATGCCTTTTATAATGAAGATAATGAACTTATTATGAAAGAGAACTTTCATAGAGATGGTAAATTTACGATTAATAAAGGGATAGAACTTATCCAGCATATTAATTTTGTTCACAAAGTTAGAGACGACTATAGTTCAAAATTGAATTTAATTGAAGATTACCGTATTGATTGGACGAAAAAAAAGGGTGATTTAATAAAAATTCTATTTACAAAGAAAGATATAGACCCCAAAAAACTATATCAGAGTTTCAAGTCCTATAAGTCAACCTTTCGAATGATAATTATCCCATTATTCAAAGAAAAAGACTATTATTTTTTTGATTGTTTAGATACACACACAGGAGGGCGTTTTTCTTTACAAATATCTAAAAGACAAATTCTTGTTAATCTAAAACCAGATTCATGCGGTAATGTTGTTTTTCGCTTACTCTCCAATTTACAAAAACATATTTCTTCAGAAATTTCAATTGAAATAGATAATCAAGATTTAAAAATTCTAAATTAAAAGGAGCTGAAATTCTCCTTTGATAAATTTAATACAAGTTTTTAAAATTTCTAGTATAACTAAAACACTTAATTTTTTATTAGCATGTTTTAAGAAAATGCAAAATCATAGAAGAATAATATATGAACTAGATATTTCTCTACAAAATGATTCAAATTGCAAGCCTGATCTATTTTGTCTTTTAGTTGAGGAAGGTGAGTTTTATTATAGTCTTTTTGAGATTAAAGCACGAACTGTATTTTCAGAAGAGGATATTAATGAGAAGATAAAACCACAATATTTATCATATCAAAATATAACCGTTAATGATTTAGATGATTATCTCATTCCAAGAATCCAAAATACAACTATCTATATTAATTATTTATTTTATGACTCAGAGCGACAAATAATTGATCAAATAATCAACAGTGTACCAATTCAATCGAACGTATATCATTTAAACTTAAATGAACGCCAAATTATTGCCATTCAATCAAATTCAGGAAATCTTAATGACCAATTAATGGAGAAGATTATAGAGTTATCCCAAGAGACAAGTCTTTGGAATAAAATATATGTTCCTTTTACCTTTAAGGATATCCAAGATTTTCGAGGAAAAGGGGGAAAGGAAGTAGATATTCATAACAGATCAGGTATAATTCTTGCTGTTAATTTTATGATGTTTGTTCTTTCGAGAAAAATTAGAAAAGAAGATACACTTTTCCTAGTGGATGATTTCATAAATTATGTATTCCAAAATAATTTTGAGAACTTAAATGTAGGTTGGGAACAAAGAAAAACATTTAAGAAAAAATTTAGATTATTTTTACAGTTTATTTGTAATGAATTACCAAAAAAAATTGACATTGATCCGATTATTGAGAAAACTGATGGATATTACAGAATTTTATTAAGACACACAGCTACATTAGAAAGGAGAATAAGTGAAATCACGCAAGAATTAATCAAATTTTTAAAACAAAAAAGACTACCTGAGTTTTATTGAATAATAGATTTTTACAAGCAGTTTCTGGGCATTTTCCTTGAAGATAGAACTTTATGTACCGTATCTAAAAAAAGAATGAATTTTATACCTTAATTATCTAGTAAAATATCACTTGATTTTAAATACCCATTTTAAATACCTTTTTTCATAACAGGTTACTTTTCCTTATCAAAACAAGTAAATAGTATGTCAATTACCTATCATACTAAGATATATCAAAATTATAATCTACTGTTCTACTGAAAACCTCGCAAGTGATTGTTGATGTTGGTAAATATCTTCTGTATATCTTGAAATAAAATCAGTATTTACTCCTTTTTTTCTATCCTGAGTATATTTTGCATTTAACTGGCAGTCTAAATTATTATTCGGTAATGCTACATCAAATTCATATTGTAATGAGATATTATCTTTTATATCCTCCATTTCTATTCTCAATGGAAATACCTGTTCCTGTTCCCATTCGCCTTTCCAATTCCTTCCCTCACATCTCCCCTCTATTTCTCTATCATTATCAAATATCTTTAGGGTAGGTGCTTCAACGGTTGTGTTTTTTCCACCAGCATTGATAATTCTAATTTTAACCCATAATCTATGTGTATGGTGTTCACTTTCCATTATCTCAACACTAAATTTTTGTCGTTCTGTAATAAATCGAATAACTTGTATTATCGTTCCACTTGTACCTATTGCACCTAATACTAAAGCTATTATTGTAGTCAAATCTGTTGTTGATACTGTTGTTGCTGTTTGTGTTGCATTTTGTAACATCATTTCTATCACTACTAATTACCCTTTCAATATTATTAGATTTCTGTCCTGCTATCTATTTCTTCTAATAAGGTATCTAAATCTTCTATCCAATTACCTAACATCCTATCATTTTTTATACCTCATTTAACATTCTACCTATTATTTCTCTATAACTAAAAATTGAGAAAAAACTGAGAGATAGTTTTAGAAAACAAAAAGAGGATTCTTACTTTGGATGCAAAATAATTAAGTTTAAGATATGTAGAATAAACTCTTTTTTATCCTATTATAGAAAATTAGATCTTGTTTTTATATACTTAAGTTCCGTAAATTATCTAATATATCATCTATCTTTTGTTTTAATCTCTCTAACTTATTCTTATTCTCTGTAATAAAATCAGTACTGCTCTCTACGTTTATTATCAGATCACGATCAAAAATAGCATTTATCTTTTCAACATCAACCTCAATATCAGCATCCACATAAATTTTTCCTAACTGAGATAGAAATGGATCTGTAAGCAAATATAAAATTCCACTGGATCGGATAAAAATCCAAGCGTTATCATCTAAATTTATAGGCGGAATGGCAAAATCCCTAATGTTCTGATTCTAAAATTTTTATATGTCCTTCAATTTTTAATTTATTTTGAGTTAATTCAATGATAAGATTCTTTTTGACCTTATCCAATTCTTGATTTCTTCTATCCTTTTCTTTCTTAACATCCCACGCTAAGCCTAATAGAAAACCAATAATAACTCCTATTAAACCTGAAATTGTTGGATCTATTTTTAACATCATATTCTCGATCCTTAGAGATATTATTCACTACGTTTCATCTGCTCAGTCATAATATCTTTAACCTTTTCTTCATCAACAACTTCTACTTTTACCCCATTTATTCTTACTTCTGCAATTTTTTTATCCTTTAACTTTTCTTTCAACCAAAAAGCAAATTTGATAATATTTCCGATATTACTAATTATTGTTGTTATTAGAACAATATCTGGAATACCAATTGCTTTTCTAATGTATGTACTCCCATTCTACTGTTACATCCTCAGAAATAGATTTTCTTGTTTCTCCTACTGAGAGTTCCTTTGTTTCAAATAACTCAAACTCTAAGGATTTCTCAAATGTTTCAATCTCTATATCAAATCTCATGGAAAAAGTCTATGTTTTCTTCTTCTTATTAAAATTATATGGCAAATTTCTAAAAAATTGAAAAATCCCCATTTCACTAATTTTATTATATTCAGAAATTCTATATCTTTAAAACATGTCAATTTTCAAAGACTTAAAAAAATATAAAGAACACATACTCCGCATTGTTGTCCTCATAGTTATAGTAATAATCGTACCGCTAATTATTAGGTTACTTTTCCCCGAGTTTTTTAATATGTTTGTAATCCCCATAGTTGTCGGATTGATCACATCTGCTATTTGGTATTATATAGTTTGGACTCTCTTTATTTATCCAACACAAAAAAGGGCAGAAGTTGTAAAGAAAGCAGTCTTTAAACTATTACTTAACTCTGAGATCCATTATCCCCTTGGTGTAATAATTTTTAATCTTCTTCTTAAAGAGGATAAAACACCCGAAAACTTTTATAGGAATATCAAAAGCTATGTAGAGGCAAACCCTCAAATATTTCAAGATTCAAATCTCTTAATCAATTATTTGAAAGCCATTTCTTTGGATGAATTTCACCAAGGCTTAATTGAGAAAATGACTCACTTAGATGATCACACATGGAACAAAATAATAGATGCTACAATTAACTTAAAAAAAATTCTTAGTGATTTTCACACTCGTTATCCTCTTCATTACTCCAACGCTTGTAACATCTATCATAACGATCATCGCCATTACCTTCATGTTTCTTGTATCTATATTCTACATCGTTTATTTCCACACATCCAAATTTTTTATTCGCTATTTCTTTTCTCTTCTTACGTTTCTTCCTTCTCTTCTTATCTCTACTTAGTTCTATCAATTCACGCTTTGCATCTCTTGATATTTTTTCAAGATCAATCTTACTCATTTTCTTCACTTAAATACTCTGTCTAACTCAGTTTTACTCAATTTATGGTTCATAATGTTCAATTTAGGTATCCTATGATACCCCCCTACCTTAACATGGTTTTTAGAAATCAGATAAAACACTACACTTGACTCATTTTTATTAAATTAGCATTAATGATCTTATCTTTCTTCTTATGACCATTACCATTATTATTGCCAAATGTATCAATCATTTCCCTTTTTTCCCATATTCTGGTTTTTTTGTCGTACTCTCTACTCGCGTCTGAACAACATCCTATATGCAGGCTATAGCCCCATATATTCATCTCGGTTCAGGAGATTCAGTATCTCCCAATTAACTATTACCTCAGCACCTATATAAACCTTTCGGTTGATATTAGAGCATATTTCCTTATTTTGAACAATTTTATGGTATATCTCAATCTTATAGTATATCTAATAATTTAGTTATACCAAAAACCGAATAAAATTATACTTTATAGAATATTGTTATACGTTATTTTGATTTTGTTATACTTTTCAAAAATAGCAGAATAAAAACCTTTTAATCTATAATTAATAAAAAAAGAAAGTGATACAATAATTGTATCAAAATAGGGATTAGGGAAGGAACTTTGCGTTACCAATTCGCTTTTCCTTCTCTTTTTTCCTACCAGTATTTATTTTGATTATTACCTAGCACATTCTCTACTCGTTCCTCTAATTCTTCTATGCCACTTCTCAGATATAATGATGTTACTCTCAAATTGGCATGACCTAACATCTTTTGTATATCTGATAATAACATCCGTTCACCGTGTTCATTCTGGGCTTTTTCCCATATCTTAGCTGCGGTATATCTAACATCATGCGGAGTTACCCTGAATCCTACCTTCTTTGAAATTTCCTTGTAATATTTCCAGATAGCATTTCTATATGGTCTTTTTCCTTGCCTTGTAGTTATTAGGTAATCATGGTTCGGTCTAAATAACATTCTTTGTTTCATCTGTCTATTCAAATATCGTACTTGTTCATCGGTCAATGTCAATATTCGTTCCTTTGGAATATTACCCTTTGACTTGCCGTATATCTTTATTCTTTTACTTTCTAAGTCTATATGTTCTCTTTTTATCCGTGTATACTCTTCTCTTCTCAATCCAAAGTTCAATCCTAACCAAAAAACAAATCTTAGTATCGGATGTCTTACTGTTTTAAATATTGTTTTTACTTGTGATTCTGTTAATGATACTCTTGTCGTTTCTGTCCTGTGTTCATTACTATAGTTATTTCTGATCCATTTTCTTATCTTTTTTCTAGTCTTTTTAGATATACATACATCATTTTCTTCATCCCACGTCAAAAAACCAGCTATAGTATATGCCTTGTTCACTAGCGTATTTACTGAATTAGCTTTCTGATCTCGTTTTGCATCATAAACACCTTTCGTTTCTAAATGATTGAAATATTCTATCATATCACTTAATTCTAACTCTTGAAATCCCTGTTTATTCCTTACTTCAATGAGATAACTTTCAAAGTCTACTAGAATGGGTATATTGGTTACTAGACTTGAACGCGCAAACTCACCAGAATAATAATAATCTCTTAATATATCACTTAAATTTTCTACATCTGTTTTATTATTATTTTCTGGTATCTCTAAGCCAGCTAATTCTATAGCTGTTATCAATGATCCAAATCGTCTTTTGTAAGTAGCTCCATCTGGTAACTCTTTTCTTCGCAAATCTGGATATTTCGGTACTCTTCCATGTTCTTCAAAGAATTTTACTAAAACATTCAATAATTCTTTATCAGAATACACATAGTTTCTAGGTAAATATCCAGCTAGTCTTACTGCTTTTGACCAGCTACCAAAATGCCTTGTATATGTCATCGGTGAAGGATTCAAAGGATTACCTTTGAAATCCAATGCTTGAGGAACTTTACCATGCTGTTCATGCAAATCTCTTATGTATTGTAATAAAGATTCATCGGTGTATTTATTGTACTTATTCCCCATTAGATCAACGCCTTAACTCCTTTACTGAAATCCCATTTAATTCTACCTATTCCATTTAGATCAAACAAGACATCAGCTAGAATATTCTTGTCAGGATACTCTTCCAATGGAATATTTTCTTGTTCCCAGTCAAAATACTGAGCTATTCCTTCATCCTCATTTCTGATTGCCTTTTCTAATTCATCAAGACTGATCCAATCTTGTAGATATTTCTCTTTGAATTTCTCTTGTTGTAATAGTCTCCTTAATCTATTGATAGCTATTTCTCGATTCTTTGTTTCATTCATTTCTTCCAATTGGAGATCGGATAATGTTATTGATCTTTTCACTGCCTTTATCTCGTTTCTCAAGTTCTTTTGAATATCTTTAAGTAAATCCATTACTGGATTGATGTTTACTGAACTTTGGATAGCCAGCTCTGAATCTGGATAAAATAATATTCCCCTAGAAATAAAGAACTCACAGGCATATCTGACAAACTCTGAAGTATCCATTTCGTTGTCTTCTGCAAACTTCTTGATTCTTTCCTTTTGTATGGATGATGCTTTCACTACGATATGTTCATTCTTTACCAATTATTCACACGCCCTTGTTTTAGTTCTCTAAAAAGTCGTATGGTTATCCAGTACGCGGGATTTTACCCCGTACTTTCATCTCTAATACTCTTTATACCCTAGTACCTATAAATACTTTACGGTTATTAATACTTTTATAGCCAGAATTGTGGAATTAGCAAAACCGAACCAAATTCACGTCGAACAAACTATATGAGTCCAGAAGTATTCGAAAAAACTATGAAAGCGAATGATTGCATTGGATCATCGATTAGCTTTAATGAACCTACCCTGCTTTTGGAATACTCTCTTGATGTATTTGATACTGTGAAAGAATCTGGTCTATATTATAATACATATATAACAAATATGTACATGACAGAAGAGGCTTTGAAATTACTCACAGAACATAAATGCGATGCGTTTGCCGCTAATATGAAGGGCGATGCAGAAGTTGTCAAAAAGCACTGTGGTGCTGATATAGAACTCATATGGAGAAACCTAAAGTTAGCAAAGGAAATGGGTGCACATATCGAAGTAATCACACTCGTCATACCCACAATCAATGATGATGTGCAAACCCTAAAAGAGATTGCCACTCGTATCTATGATGAGTTAGGAAAGGACACACCTTGGCATTGCACTCAGTTTTTTCCTGCATATAAATCTAGGGAAATAGGACTCAAAAAGAGAACACCAATCGAGACACTGGAAAAAGCCTACGAACTTGGAAAAGACGCTGGTTTGCGATTTGTGTATTTGGGAAATGTCCCAAATCACCCTTATGAAAACACATATTGTCCTTCCTGCAATGCGTTATTGATTAAACGGTTTATTTTTGACTCACAGATCTTTTTTAATGTTAAAAAAAGAATAGATGATAGAATTGATTTTGAAAAAAGGTGTCCTAACTGTGGAGAACATATTGAAATATTTGGTGAGTTCATTAGAAAAGAAAAAGGGGTTTTTAGCTAAGTCTTTATGAAGAAGGCTTCGTTAATGGACCATAACTAACTCGGGATGACGTCGCTCATAATAGCGGATATATGCTTTTAGAACTTCGATCATTGCACGGATTCCCATCTTAACTATAGCCTTATGACCTATTTCGCTGGCAACCACTCTATAATTTCTGTCCATGTGTTTAATGTTGTGTCTCCAGCAGTCCAATAGAATACGAGCATGGTATGGTGTCATATTGTCTGCTATGAACGCTCTGGAGTTTTTCATACTTGTAACCTGCATCGGGACGAAGAAAAGTGGTATATACAAGTGAGGAAATGCGTCAAGTCTTTTTATTAGTTCAATAGTATCTTTCATTTCATCTGGTCCTTCACTGGGAAGTCCTGATACTAATGTACAGACATTCGTCCAACCCAAATTGGCACAAGTTCGTAGAGCGTCGTATATCATGTCTGGATATTCTTCTGATGAGAAAGGAAGGGCTTTACCATGCATTATTTCTTCAATTGTTTTAGAGCATCCTGTTTCGATTCCTGGTTGACATCCATAATACCTATGTCCTTTGCTTCGGAGGTATTTAGTTAATCGTTCAAAAAAGTCTGGGTCGAAAGCCATTGGTGCTAAAGTCGAATGGGTTACAAACACCCGACTTATGCCAACATCCTCAAAGAGTGTTTTGTAAAGATTCATTATAGCATCTTCGTCCGGGTAGAAGTGCTTTGAGTTGGAACCATATAAGAACACATCCTCTGACTGTAGACACATAGAATTATCACGGCTTCCCTTAGCATTTATTTTTGCATCATGCAATATTTTTTCAAGAGGGAAATCTCGCATCTTTCCAGCAGTGTTCGGGGCACAGAATTTACATCCTCTCCCGCATCCTCGTGAAATCTCCGTATAAGTGCCAAGCGCTGGACCCTGTATTAGAGGCACATCTTTTGGTTTTACTTGTCTTCCATAAAACACTCTTCTGTCAAGGCTTCCATTATTTTCCGGGCTTGCAAGTTGGCTAAAGAGTTCTGGAATTACATATTCTCCTTCGCCGATTACTAAATGATCTATACCAAATTTATCCATGTGAGCTTCGACTTCCCATGCACCTGGGCCGCCCATAACAACTTTAAATCCATATTTATTCTTTAGTTCCTTAACTTTTCTCATTAATCTAAAATATTCGATTCGGTTATGTGGAATGCCCTTAAAAATGGTGCTCCACGTTGATGTAGCAGGACCGATGCCCAATGGGTCTTCTGCTGAAATACCAACGATTTTTGTATTCTTGTTTATCAACTTATCCAAATAAAGCGAATGTGTAACTTTTACTTGTTCTCTGGAAAAACCACTCTGTATACATGTTGCTTCAATGGTCCTAAGACCGAGAGTTGCCCGAACTAAAGTTCCATCAGGGTAAGCTGGTTCGAGTGGGCAAAAGAACTTGAAGTAAATCCAGTGTGGACATATATTTTGTGGTAAACAAGCGCCAAATCCGACGTATGGGATCCCATTGTAATCGCTTGTTAGTGATAGATCTGAGGTTAATACGATTTCTGCACGTGCCATGTAAATTCACCTGCCCCTTAAGACAAGAAAGTTTCGTCATAGTTCTGAATAAATAGATAGGATTCTATACAATAGTTAACGATCATTTTTAGTACACAATTACATTTTCTAATTTGTATTAATTTTACGTGAGTACTATCGAGGTCTAAAACACGTTAACCGATATTTTAGCAGTTGTATCATTAACTTGTATTTAAGAATCTTTTCTATTTCATACACTTAAAAGTATATAAATAGTGCGATTTTGGAGTATATAGTGCTATATAGCGCTGCGATATTGGAAAAAACGTCAATAAGTATAATAGTCTTATCATTTGGGTAGAAATCTTTCACATCAATTACGAGTAAAAGTCGTTGTTTATCTCTACCATAGAGTAACAACCACCATTTAATTTTTATATTAAAACTTATGACTATAACTCTCCTTGAAAAAAATTGAGGGATAGAGTTAATGCAAATTAGCGCAAATCTGGCTCAGTATACAAGTTTATTCGTTATTATTTTAGTGATACTTGCTGTGATCATTGTTTGGAAGGAAAAATGGATTATTGGAATGGCATTTAGAAATTTCAAACGAAAAAAAGTCAGAAATACGCTGACTGTTATAGGTGTGCTCTTTAGTGTTGCTATGTTGGTAGGGTTTAATATAGCAAGACAAAATGTGACAAGTACATTTTACAATACTATTGAACTTGCTGCGGGTAAATTAGATCTTGAGGTTACGAGAGCTGATGGTGAGCCATTTCCAGAGGACCTAATGCATCTTCTTGACGATATAGATGGCATTGAAGCGTATGCCCCAAGAATTCAGCGTTACTGTGTGATTTACGTTCATGATAGCTGGAATTCTACGATGGCTACAGTTATTGGAATAGATCCAACATTGGACCAAGCTTTTGGAGACATCTTTGACATTAATGGATCTCAACCAATCAATCACCTAGTAACTGATGGTAATGCAATTGTTTCGGAATCATTAAAGGATGGTATTTCTGGAGAACAAGATGAAAAAATTGTGAATGCATCAATAGGAAATAAACTTAACATTAAATACTATCATGATCCACCACGTTCCCGATCCAAAGGATTTAATATTGCTGCTTTTGCGGAAGGTAAGGGAAAAATCGCTCAAGTTGGCTATGGGCGTGTTGTCATCGTAACTTTAGATAGTGCTAGACAATTTACCAAAACTTGGCGTAAGATTGACAAAATAATAGTAAATCTTGAAGAAGAAAGTAGAAAAGATTACAAAGCCGTTATAGCTGATATAGAAGTTAAACTCGGTAAAGATTTCAGAGTTGACGCAGTTAGAGAAAGTTTACTGGCGGTTGCAGAAGGCGCGGTATCGGGTTTTGACACTGCTTTGAATTGGGCTGGATTAATTACCTTATTGGCGTCTGTATTTCTAGTATTTAATAGCATCGTGATGACAGTAACAGAAAGGCGTTACGAGTTAGGCATAATGCGTGCTATCGGCATGTCAAAATTTCAGGTGTTTCGTCTAATTTTATATGAGGTAATTATTTTAGGTGGAATAGGATCTATTATAGGTTCATTTGGAGGAGTCTTAGTTGCTCATGGAATAACTACTTACGTTTCAAATACAACTGTTTATGGCTTTCGAGTCATAATAGAGTCTGTTGAGCTAGATCCTTCAATTATTTTTAGTGGTTTTATCATGGGCTTTCTTTTTGCAGTTGGAGGTGCCCTTTTCCCGCTAGGATCCGTAGTCACTATGAAAGTCGTTACAGCTTTACATGGTGATTCCCACGAAGCCGGAAAGAGGAAAATTTCCCGTGGATTATTAGTTGGCGGCATTATATTAGCTATAGTAGGATTCGGATTACTCTTTATAGCCCCATCGATTCCTGCAGCTAACTTATCTGATTTCTTGTCTATAACGCTCTTATTATGTATCTCTGGGGTCTCAATAGCGGTCTCAAAATACAATAGAAAAGCAGCCAGTCTTGTCGCAGGGATCGGTCTTACTGCCACTGGAGCACTCATTACAATAACCGCGGTTTCCTATTTGAGTGAGATCGTTTTACTTGTTGGAAGCATAATTCTCTGCGGATCACTTCTTAGCATTGTATCGCGAGGCTTTTATCGATTATTGAATAGTATACCTGCCTTTCGAACAGTTGCTAAAATTGCTAGTAGAAACCTAACACGCCGTCCTCTTCGATCAACTCTTACATTTGGAATTTTCACGATCGCGATCTCTCTCTCGATCTTATTTGCATCAATTAACTCAGCTGTTGATATAGGTATAACTCATTACATTGAGGAAGGACTCAATATGGACTTAATAGTGACAACAAATACTGGTGCTCCACCAACTCTAGCAGGGAATCTATCACGAATTGAAGGTGTTCATTGGACGAATGACACGCCTACAGAAGAATGGAGACCTGGTGTAAGCGTAGCTGAACTATCTGGGGCAAAATTTGAAATCTGGGATGAAGGAGAGACCTCTTTATTAGTGGCTGTGAATTCTTCAACCTTTCCTCTTGCTATTGAACAGGATTTAATCGAGCCTAATCCGAATACGACAGATATCGTTGCCCTCTTTGACCAATTAGGAGGAACAGGAGATAATAAGTGCATCATAAGTGATAGACTTGCAGAGGAACTTCATGTGAAAGTTGGTCAAAAAACCAAACTTGAAATATCTGCCCATGGAAATTCTACAGAATTTAAAATCATTGGTATTGTACACAATGACTTGATTGGTTACCCGAAGGGTGGATATTTCTGCATTATTGATATAGAAAAATACTATGATTTCGGTTTTGATGATGATGTGCATGTTTTTTACGTTAAACTTCGAAATCACCATTGGAATGGAACGGTCGTTGATCAAGATAAAGTTGCACAACAGATTCTTGATTTATATGGCGATGAGTATAATCTAAGTATTATAAAGACAAAAGACATCGTAGAAGAATGGCGGGTGAACGTGACAGAAACTACGCAATTTATGGCTGTTCTTTCATCGTCATCTATCATAATAGCTTTACTTTGTTTAGCTACAACAATGATACGAATTGTCCAGGAAAGACAACGTGAAATCGGATTGCTTCGCTCTGTTGGATACTACAGATCCGAGATAGTCAAACTCCTTCTTGGCGAATCATTACTCTTAGCTGTTCTAGGACTATCAGTTGGGATCATAAACGGCTATATTCTGGCTGCAAGCTATCTCCCACATTTCAAGGAAATCGGTTTCACGCCGTATGAAGTGACATTCGTGTTTCCAGCTCTTCAAACTATTATAGTGGCCATTCTCGGGATAGTCGTTGCGACAGTAGGTACCGCTTTTCCAGCATACAAAGCACTTCGGATGAGTCCTGCACAAGCTGTACGATATACGGGCTGAACCTCTCCTTTTCATAATTATCTTAAACATCCTCAAAGATTTCAAGCAACCCTTTTTTCCTTTTTCTTGAAATTCTTTTCGAAAACAAAGACTAATAAAAAATAGTTCGTATTTTGGTTTGGTGAAAAAATTTGAATGTCACTTGTCCAATGTGTGGAGCACAATTCAACTCTCCTGAGGAATTAATAGCTCATGTTAAGAGCGAACATGGCATTGAAATAGATCAAGACTTTATGAAAAACTTAATGGAAGGAATAGGTACCCTTTTCGCTGATATGTTTAGCGGAAAAAGTGATATGTCTTCTGATGAAGAAGAAGATAATAAAGAGGCCGATCCTAGTTTATTTTTTGGAAACATGATGGAGCAGTTGATGAAGACTGTAACTGAAAGCTTACAAAATATTAATACTGATGACACGAACCAAGGCCTACCAAATCCTTTTGCGATGATGATGAAAAACATGTTTGACCAGGCAATTCAGACTGAACCCGAGTCTAAAGATGAGCCTCCCTCTTCTAGTACAAATGAAGATGATGCTATATTCAAAGAAAATTCTATAGAAATACCTTTCTCGTCCGATGATGACGAAAAAAAGAAAGATAAAAAAGAAAGTAATGAATGATATCTATAAGGGTATCTTGATTTCTATTTTAATTCTGATCAACTTTTGAGGATTTTATCATGTCTGACGATTATGAGTTGTGGTTTAATGAAGCCTTCGACAAAGGAGAACTTGGGAATTATCGCGGTGCTATTGAACTCTATAAAAAGGTCGTTGAAGCAAAGCCAGATTATCAGGCGGCTTGGTTTAACATGGGGCTCATGTACAGCAATATCGAAGTTTACGACGAATCAATTGAATGCTACAAGAAGGCGATTGAATTAGATCCAACGGACGGTGCAGCATGGGATAATCTTGGATACGTCTACAACAAGACAGGTGAGTATGAAGAATCGATCCGTTGTCACAAGGAAGCCATTGAAAAACGACTCCCAAATGCAGCTAATGCTTGGAATAATTTAGGGATAGCGTATCATAACGTTAACGATTTCAAGAACGCCGAAGATGCTTATAAAAAGGCAATCGAGTTAGACCCTGGTTTTAACTTTCCATATCGTAACATTGCTGACGTTTACATCGACAATTCTGAATATCAACTTGCTGAACAGTATTATAAAAAAGCACTAGAAATTGATGAGGAATATGTCTCCGCATGGAATGGTTTGGGAAATGCCTATTGGAACCAGAATAATTATGAAGACGCAAAAAAGGCGTATAGAAAAGCAATAGACCTCGATCCAACTTTTAAATTTGCATGGAAGAACATGGGTGATTTACTCGTCGAACTTGGCGAGAATGATGAAGCAGTTGAGCATTACTTGAAGACTTTGGATTTGGATACGGGTTATATCTCAGCTTTAAATGGGTTAGGCAATGCTTACTACAATCATGGAGATTTTGAAAATGCTAAAAAAGCTTACGAGAAAGCATTGGACATAGATCCGAATTATAAGTTCGCGTTACGAAACCTTGGCGATCTCTTATATGATGAGATAAAGTATCAAGAAGCAATCAGTTATTATGACAAAGCATTAGCCATCGACCCAGATAATGTCGTTATACTGAATTCTTTAGCTAACTGTTACTATGGCTTAGATCAATTCGCGAAAGCGAGAGAAATCTATGAAAAAGCGTTGGAAATAGATCCAGATTACAAATTTGCGATGGCTAACATTGGTAATCTCCTTTACGCACAAGGTAACTACACTGAAGCCTTAGAATACTTCAAGAACGCTATAGAGATAGACCCTGACTACGTATTTGCAATTAATGGCTTAGGAAACACTTATCTTGAACTTGGTGAGTATAAAAAGGCTAGTGAAAGTTATCAGAGACTCCTCGACAACAATCCAGAAGATGAAGACGGACTCATTAATATGGGAGTCGTTCATAGTCGTTTGGGAGAGTATTCTAAATCAATTGAATATTATTCAAAACTTATCGATCTCAAAGAAGCTAAAGAAAGGAGTCCTCCCAGATTAGTCATAAAAAATCTGGCTCTTTCCTATGAAAGTCTTGGAGAATTGAATAAGGCAGCAGAGTCTTACCAAAAAATAATCTATCTTTGGCCATCAGACGCGGAGGGCCATTATGATCTTGGAATGATCTATAAAAAAATGGGTGAGGATAAGAAAGCAGAAGATGCCTTCACTAATGCCTTAGAGTTTGACCCGGAAACATATGAATCGAAAATACGAAATGAAGGTTTAAGTCCAGAAGAAATTCTAGGCAGACAATTGTTGATGAACTTCCAAACTAAAAAATAGCGATATAAGTAAATAACGTTTAGAAACAAATGATTTTCAAGGACACATTGCGTTAATTTTCACAAGTCATTTTTCAATCATTTTAATGGAAATTAAAAAAAGAACGTTTATTGCTTTTGCGAATTGTACTTCACATTAACCCATTTACTCTTCAATAATCTCCATTATCACAGAAACATGCACTTTCGCTGTCTCTTTTGCCTGTGTAGTCTTTTTAAAATCCTCAATAATTTGCAAAAATGGAGGCGCTATCGATGAAAGAGCACCTTCAATTTCATAGTTTACACTATAGACCTTCCTTGACATAATATCACCAGTAGATAGATATATCTAAAAATTCACAAATTTCATAAGGTAAAATGAACGTTAGCTATCAAGGACAAAGAGCATTAGATTAGTATAAAACAATTAGTTTAGTTACATATTTCCTCTAAACTAAGATATTTGCAATATCATGATAAAAGTAGAATATTTATCTGATTGTAGTGGCTAAAAGTGAATTTCTGAATTGAAAACCGAAAGAAGAAGACAATCCTAAAAAACCTTATTTCAAGAGTTGCAGAAAGATGGGTAAAATCGATGGATGCGAACTGTGTGATGCCTATGATGATTGCCTCCATGATAAGGTAGTTAATAATGTTGTTAATCATAAAATCTTTCAGGATGAATGGAAAACAGTTTATAAGTCAATGATGCCATCAAAAGTGTTGAGTTTTTTAAGAGCTCAGGAGAAAGCACTACGGAAAAAAAATGAGGATGAATTTGGCAAATTTGACTCCCATAAGTTACGTGTGTGTATTTTTATCAATGCGCTAGGTGCATGGCCAGGAAAGAAGATAAGCAATACCCTCAGAAACTCTTTGATAAAGGAAGTACAAAAAGCAGTAGACTTTATCCCAACACTTGAAACTCAATTAGATGATTCAACCGTAAAAACCCTCGTAGACTTGAAAAATCATCAGAAAAAACAAGAGTTATATCAACAAGAAGAAACTGTACAACGTCTTTTACAAACTTCTAAAACCCTTAGAGAAAATTCTAAAACAAATCTTGGTGCGAGGTATGAGATTAACCGAGAAATCTCAGAATATTTAAAAGAAGTGCAATATGCAAGTCCACAAGTAGCAGAATATTTTCTTGAGGAAGGAAATGATTGGTACAATTTAGCTCAAACCTCTGAGGCAAAATGGGTTGAAGCATCAATGGAATGGATTGAAATAGCGAAACTTATTTTTAATCGACTGGAATGGACTCAAGAAGTTGAAAAATGTGAAAAAATAATCTATCATCTCAAAAATTTGCCCAGTAGTGGTTGAGGCATAGATTTATTTATGTTTAACAGAATTTTAATCTTAAAAAATACAAGATGAAAGAGATGTCAGAAAAACAGATTCTGGAAGAGAAGATAAAACGTCTACTTAAATTATCACGAGAAGCTATGAGTCTTAGTTCAGAAATATTTAGGGATGTTGTCGCCCCTAAGAATGTTCTTCAAAAGTTTACTGAAGTAGTAAACGGAATAGGACTTGCCACTAAAATTCTAACAGGTCAAAAAATCGAACTTCCAAAAGAATTTCTTGAAAAGAAGAAAATTGAGGTGGAATAATTGTCTGAGCAAGAGTTGAACGAAAAACTCAAGAAGTTAATGGGCCTCTCCAAAGAAATCGTGGGGCTCACTGGAGAAATAGCAAAAGATTTAGCAGATGTAGCTCGTAAAGAAGCAGCAAAAACGCTGGAAGAGATTATGGTTGGCATTAAAAAGACAATGGATACTCTAAGTAAAAAGCCCGATAAACCTCCAGGCTAATCTAAATTCCCCTTATTTTTTTAAATTTAGTTAATTCATTTGCTTTTGAATCCATTAAAAGAACTTTTTTTAAGCATGTGTAGACTACATCTAATAGTGTAGAGCATAGACATTATAATTTTTTGAGGATTAAAAATGGGAGTAGACGAAAGAAGCGCAAGTTTTGAATCCGCGCAATGTGTTCATTTACAAGACAAACCTTACATTAATGAAGATTTTTTCAAGTGTGGAGTTATTCACGAGCTGTTACCTTCAGAGAGGGTTGATGGACTTTGCCAAACGAAGATTTGGAGAAAATGTGAGTATATTTATGATCCTACGCGAGCTTGGAAAGAAGGGAAATGGCGTGACGTAGTTGGGCTTGATGTTGTAAAGCGAGAACTTGTTCAAAAAGTTCAGCACCCGCTCTTGTTTTATAAAAAATATTCAACTACTGGCGTATTACCCCAAAAGGTTATACTGCTTTTTGGGCCAGATGGTTGTGGTAAAGCTCGTTTATCCAAGGTTTTAGCTCATGAAAGTGGAGCCCATTTAGAAACACTTATTCCAAGAGAAATAGATCGATTAAAAACACTTGTTGAAGAAGCTAAAGAGCCTACGATAATATTCCTTGATGAAGTTGACATGGTTGCACAACCAGTCGAATACTTCCAACAGAGATCCTTGCCACTAGCACGCGATCCTGTATTGGTCCTGATGGACAGTATAGAAACATTAGACGAAACTAATAACCCTGTCGCACTAATTATGGCGACAGACCACCCAAAGTTAATCTTACGAACTTTACTTAAACAAGATTACATACCGGAGATTATGTATGTTCCACCACCTACTCTTCAAGAACGTGAGGAAATCATAAGGAAGTTTCTAAAGAGTCGTCCTCTTAAAGACGTTGATTTTAGCCGATTAGCTGAACTTACCAGAGATTTTTCAATTTTAGATATTAAGAAGTTCATTAGAAACTTAGAGCTTGAATGGCTAGAACGATCATTTAAAGAGCCGCAACCTGTCGAAATAACGATGTCGCAACTTCTACGACAGATCAAAGACGTCGTCCCCTCGCTGTCAAACGCCCTAATATCCCAATATGAGCAAGCAGCAAAACGTTGGGGTGCCATGGAAGAAGAATTACGGAGAAAACGTGAGAAAAAACTGACTTGGGAAGATGTCGGAGGTTATATTGAAGTCAAAGAACAATTAAAAGATATTGTTGCTGTATTAGAGGAAGCTAACGAAACTGTTTCTCAATATAATTTGAAACCCCCTTCTGGAATCATTCTTTATGGGCCTCCTGGTTGCGGAAAAACGTATATAGCTAACGTATTAGCATCTGTCACAAAGGCGAACTTTCATACTGTAACTGCGGGCTCACTTTTGTCTAAATGGTATGGAGAAGCAGAACAAAATATTACTGAGTTATTTGCGACAGCAAAAGTTGATCCACCAAGCATTATTTTCTTTGATGAATTGGAGGGATTATTTCAAACTAGGGGTGAAGCATCCCCAGTTCACAGTAGAATCGTTTCTGTGTTCCTTCAAGAACTCTCGAACTTAACCCCAGAAGATAGAGTCATTGTGATTGGCGCTACAAATAGACCACAAGACGTGGACATGGCATTTTTACGTCCTAGACGATTTGATGAATTAATTGGCATAGGACTTCCAGATCTTGAAGCGAGGAAGGCGATTTTCAAAGTTCATACGAAGGATATGCCATTAACTGATGACATTGACCTCAACTTGTTAGCAGAGAAAACAGAGATGTTTACAGGAGCCGAAATTGCATTTATTTGTGATACGGCACGAAAAGCTGTTGCTAAAGAAGCTTTGAAGTCAGGATTTAGAAAAATAAAGATGGAAGACTTCGTCCAGCAGATCATTCAAGCCAAGCCGGGATTAACTGAAGACGATGTGAGGCTGTTTAATGAAGCACAAGAAAGGTTCGGTAGGCGAAAATATGCTCCAAAGAAGAAAATAATTGAGAAGGAAAAAGAACTGAGTTGGAAAGATGTTGGCGGTTACGCAGACGTAAAAGATTATATGAAAAACCTTGTGAAGATCCTAGAGTCAGAAGAATTGTTTGAAAAGTACGGACTCAAGCCCCCGAAAGGTTTACTCTTATATGGTCCTCCTGGCTGCGGTAAAAGTTACCTTTCAAAAGTTTTAGCTGCTGAAACTGATGCCAATTTTAAAGTTATTTCAGCAGGTATAATGATGAGCAAGTTTTATGGTGAAACAGAGAAACAAATCCATGACTTATTCGTCCAGGCACGAAGAAACCCACCAACAATTCTGTTTTTTGACGAGTTAGAAGGTCTTTTTGTGCGAAGAGAAGCCATAGGAACAGGTTTTTCAGGTCATAAAACAGCAGTCTCTACATTACTAACCGAACTGAGCGAATTAAAAGCAGAAGATCGTGTATTAGTTATAGGCGCAACTAACAGACCTCAAGATATAGACCCTGCCTTTCTAAGACCAGGACGCTTTGATGAAAGGATTGGTATAGGACCGCCTGACTTAACAGCACGGAAAGCAATCTTTGAAGTCCATGTAAGAGGTATGCCTTTGGCTAAAGATGTAGATTTCGATTTTTTAGCATTAAAGACCGAAAAATACACGGGAGCGGAAATTGAGTATATTTGCAATCAAACCAGAAGAAAGGTTGCTATAGAAGCTCTAAAATCAGGATTTCGAGAAGTAAAGATGGAAGATTTTCTTAATCAGCTTGAAGTTACAAAATCAGGCTTGTCACAAGAAGACATTCGACTATATGAAGAAGCACAGGAACGATTTGAAAGACAATTAATATCTATAAGCAAGCAGAAGGTCTGGGAAGATGTCACTTTTGAGCAAATAGGCGGTTTATCAGAAGTTAAGGAGTTTCTGAAGAATTATGTAGGTTTTTTGGTGCAGCATTTTGATACAGTCCGAACTTCTGGATTATCATCAAGAGGCGGTATTATTCTATTTGGACCACCAGGTTGTGGAAAGACTGTTTTGATCAAAGCGGCTGTTAGAGATGCGAATGTAAACTTCTTTAAGTTTTCAGCACTTGAATTAAGGATCGCTGGTGGTTTCAACAAATTCAGCGATATGCTTCGCGACGCAGAAAAAGTAGCACCAAGCATCGTTGCTCTAGACGATTTAGAATCAACTAAGTCAATCGCTACACAAGATACTGCAATGTTTATTGCTTCAGAACTAGAAAAAATACCAAAAGAAACCCCACTTATAGTATTTTGTGAAACGAGTGATCTAGCGGGTATGGAGTATATCATGCCTGTTATAGAATATATCTTGCCTGTACCGCCGCCTAATGCTGAAGCTCGCAGAGAGATATTGGAAATCAAGACAAAAAAACTAGATCTTGAAAATGTCGATCTTGTAGAATTAGCGAGGCAAACAAAATACTTCACAGGAGCGGATCTTGAGAAATTATGTAGGGAAGCATTACGTATTTCATTCACAAAACAGACAAAAGGAAGAATAACTATTTCTATGGATGACTTTCGCCAAGCATTAGCCAAAGTCGAGCCTAGTCTTTCAGAGGAACAGATAAACAGTTTTCGAAGACAAATGCCAAAAATTCAACAAAACAAATTTCCTTTAAGAAAGCATGTCTCACAGGACCTTTACAGCTGATTTTGGAAATTCCCCTTTATTTCTTTTGAAATCTAATTTTTTTCTGCTTTTTTTTGCAGATCTTTTTGAAGTTCAGCGTTTTGATACTTCTCAGGATTCTTTAAATAATCTTCAATAACGGTAAGTTCTGTAGTAGACATTTTATCTGCTAACCAGCCAATTCCCTTCGATTTAAATAGAATTAGTGAATGAAGAGCAACACCATGTTGTTTTGCAATGTCAGACGCACCTTGTTCTCTATCAAGTAAAACAACCACAGCATTGACATTGACATCTCTTAACCCTCTTCGTTCTACTTCAAACTTTACTTGTTCAATGCCGATAAGTTTGCTATCAAATTTTGTTACTAAATCATCAACAATAACAAGGCTATCACTATCCGTCAGTTCGCCCTCTAATAGCGCATGCTCACCATATTGCGTTATTACTGTTTGGAGGTCATTTAAAGTTCTAACACCTTCTAATTTTCGTGTAAATGTAGCTGGGATACCATCAACAATCGTTATTGCTGTTGCGATAGGTATTCCTGCCATTGCAACCCCTACAACTTTGGTTATTCCTGGAATCTCTTGCCGAATCATTTTCCCTAAAGCAATTCCAACTTTCTTAAGAAGATCTGGAAAAGAGCATAAAGGACGTAATTGAATATAGAAGGGACTCCATATCCCTGAGACCAATGTCCAACCTTGCGGCTCATCTCTGTACCATGTCCTGATAAGTCGTTTCTCATATAATAATTCCATTATTTCTTTTCCAAGAAGTTCTTTTTCTTCAGCCCACGTCACGTTTCTGACCTCATTAACAGCGTTTCGAAACTCATCCTTAAAAAAGATAATTTCGTGTTTTCTATTTATATTTTTGATGATAAATAAAGGAATTAAATTCTTCAGTAACTCTGTAGTGACAATTCAATATTAGTTTTAGAATATGAGGATTGTGAACATCAAGATTTTTAAAAAGATAATGAAATACTTTCAATTATACTTGTTAACTGAAAGTCAACTACTCCACCCTGAAGGGTAGGGGCTTGAAAAAGTTCCCATAACGGAGTAGGAGATTAGCCTAAGTGATGTCTCCTCTAGGGTGGAGGCAGATGTGCTCGGTTCGAGGCTGAGTGTCTGAAAATCACCGTGGGATGTCCCCCAGTCCCGCGCTCTGAAAGACATGATGGACGCACTAGGTCGTTATCCCGAGACTTACACCATCATCATGTCCTGTGCCTGCCTCAACATTGGCGATGGGGACTTACTCCCTTGGTGTTGGGAGCGACGGGACTTGAGAGTACCCGTCATTAAAACACCACCTGATGTTAGGTTCACAAACCCCTGTGCTCATAGAAAGGGTTGTGTGAGAAATGCCCGACCTCAATTTTTCTTCGCCCTGAAGGGCTGGAGTCTACTTGAGGTAATCTTATCAACAATATTTCTTTTTAAGAAATATGTTAGCATTTTCTACAAAGTTAATGCAATTGTACAAAAGAGTAATGCTTTTATTATAGAACTTACTGCTGTCTTTGAGTCATTGAAATCAAAGAAGCAGAATCATCAACATTCAATAAGGAGTAAAAGGAAAATGGGTAAGAAGAAAAACAAAACGCGGATTTTTTTTGCTACAGACATCCACGGATCAGAAAGGTGCTTTAAGAAATTTATTAAAGCTGGCGAATTTTATAAGACCGATGTATTGATTATGGGTGGCGATATAACAGGAAAAATGGTAGTCCCCATTGTTGATCAAGGTAATGGTACATGGGCAACCAAATTTGCAGGTTCCTCACATTCTGCTTCCAACAATGACGAACTTGAGGATGTTAAAAAAAGGGTTCGTGCCGCTGGTTTTTATCCATATATCACTAATAAACAAGAAGTTGAAGAACTTAACGCCAATCCTGAAAAATTAAAGAAGTTATTTGAAGAATTAATGATCGAATCAATGGAAAGATGGATAACATTAGCAACTGAGCATTTGAAAGACAGCGAAGTAAAGTGTTTTATTTCTGCAGGAAATGATGATACTTATTCAATAGATCCGATTTTGGGTAGTTCGGATGTTGTGATGCATCCAGACGAGAAAGTAGTAATGATTGATGACATCCATGAGATGCTCTCCACTGGGAAAAGCAACATGACGCCATGGGCGTGTCCTCGCGATGTAACTGAAGAAGAATTAGCAGAGCATATCGATGGTTTAGTAAGTCAAGTAAACGATCTAGAAAAATGTATTTTCAATATTCACGTCCCTCCCTATGGCACAGGAATTGACTCAGCACCCGAGTTGGACGAGAACCTGAAACCAAAACTTGCTCCAGGTGGAGGTACGATTTCGATTCCAGTTGGAAGTAAAGCAGTTCGCTCTGCAATTGAGAAATACCAGCCGTTATTAGGGCTTCATGGTCATATTCACGAATCTAAGGGATATTTCGAAATTGGAAAGACAAAGTGCTTTAATCCTGGTAGCGAATATACTGAAGGCATACTACGGGGTCTGATTGTAGATGTCGATATTAAAAAGGGAGTAAAAGATTTCATGTTTACCTCTGGTTAATTCATAAACTATTATGGTGAATGATATGGTTCGAGCAACGCTAGATGACGATGAAATGTTTAAGCATGGATTAAATATAATTGAAGCCGCTGAAAAGCAAGGTGTATACTTAAGGCTACTAGGGGCTATGGCAATACGAATGCACATTCAAGATACAGAATTCATGGATCTATATGATAAACTGAGTCGTCTTGGTTTAGATGCAGATAAGAAATTCACAGATATTGATTTCGTTGCCTACAAAAAACAACTAAAAAACCTCAGGAAAGTCCTTGAAAACGAGTTAGGATTTATTGTTGACCGAATGATGCTCCAGTACTTGCGGGATCGAGGACGTTTGATTTACTATGAAAAAAACAATGCCTATCATATAGATGTGTTTTTTGATAAACTTGAGTTCTCGCATAATGTTCATTTTGGCAAGGATCCTAAGAAAGATGGGCGGCTTCATCTTGACTCTCCAACAATCCCACTTGCGGATATAGTCCTACAAAAAACACAAATCCATCGAATCAATGAGAAAGATATTAAAGATCTCATCATATTGTTGAGAGCACATGACCTCATTGCAACCGATAATACAGATGAAACCAATCTAATAAATATCAAATATATCGCAGAAGTGTTGGCTAACGATTGGGGTTTCTGGAAAGACGCAACTGAAAACCTTGACAAGGTTAAAAAATTTTCAGAGAAATATTGGAAGGAAGAATTAATTAGCCAGGAAGATATGACTGACGTATTGAACAAAGTTAACACCATTCTAGAAATCATTAAAAATGAGCCAAAAACAAAGAATTGGCAAAAACGCGCAAAAAAAGGCGAAAACAAACAATGGTGGAGAGACGTAGAAGAAGTAGAGCGTTAACTACGTATTTTATCTTCTTATTTCATTTTATTGGTATAGATTAACAAGAATTTACGTTTCTAAGTTAAGTGTGATAATTATTTCAATCTTTCTTCTAAAATGGATATTCTTTTTTCAAGAGTTTTAGTATATTCAATAAGAGTCTGTAACAACTGGGTCGTATTATTCAAGTATTCAAGATGTGCATTCAATTCTTGATTGATTGCAGAAAGGTTTTGTGGTGTAGATGTTTCTGATGATTCCATAGCACTCTTAATCTCTTCGACTTTGGTGCGAAGCTTGTTCCATGTTGTTTTAAGAGTGTTAAGATAATCTTGGAGGCTTTTTGTCATCCTGATCAACCTTTTCGGATAATAAAGGACATTCTCTAAACATATTGTAACTTGACTGTTTATATGAGTTCTTGGTTGAGGATTTATCTCACAACATTTAATTTTGTATAATTGAATTTTTAATAGCAAGACATTGCATGTTTAAGAAACATGTTTAGAAAACAATGTTTAAAAAATTTTAAACATTTAAATACTCAAAGGCGTTTAGGCTTACAAGAATCCTATAATCAAGTTATAATAGTAGATATCGCTCATCTATTAACTCAAGGGCTTTATTTTTCTACCTAAATCAAGAAAATGCAAAATGGTGATCATTCTTGACGATACTCGCATATGTTCTCGCTAGACTCTGCCCTGATACAAGTGAGGAAGTTCTCGAAGACTTAAGCAATTTAGATATGGTTGATGAACTATCAATCATTCAAGGACCTTACGATGTTTTAATGAAAATTAAAGGGAGAGGTGCCAAAGAAGTCAATACATTTGTCGAAAGCTTAAAAATGATGGACTTCGCGGAAGTAGTAAAATATCCAAGAGTTCGTACGCTAAAGAAAAAATATGAAACAACGCGTATCGATATGGAAAAGCTATCACCTGAAGAACGTATTGAGAGCTTTGCCGAAGTTATAAGAGGATATCTATCAGAAGAAGCCATCGAAGAAGCAAGCCGTTGCGTTCAATGCCCGAAGCCATTTTGCGAAACTGGCTGTCCACTAGGTATGCCCGTTTCTTCTTATCGTGAGGATCTAGATGCTCGTGGCTATTTGGGATTAATAGCTAGCGGGCAGTTTGAAGAGGCATATCGCTTAATTCTCACGACTTCCCCAATACCCGCTACTCTGGGGCGTGTCTGTCATCATCCCTGTGAGGACTTATGCGTATTAGGTCATAGGGGTGAGCCTGTTTCTATATGTCGACTTAAGCGATTCGTTGCGGATTATATGTATGAACAGGAAAAACATCTCGCCTATACTACACGTGATATCTTCCGCGAATTCATTAGTGGAGTAGAAAAGAAAAAACAACGAGTTGCTGTTATTGGATCAGGACCTGCAGGCTTACAAGTTTCATTTGATCTCGCAGGATTAGGCTATAATATAACACTCTTTGAGGAGCTTGAGGTTCTTGGGGGCATGTTAAGGTGGGAGATCCCAGAATATCGCTTACCAAAAAGTGTGCTCCAGAAGGAGATTAACAACATCTTGAATCTCGGCATTGAGGTACGGACAAATACGCGTATTCAAAATATCGATAATCTTTTTGAAGAAGGCTACGACGCCATTTTTATCGGTGTGGGCGCCCCGATGTCTAAAAGTCTAGGACTTCCAGGCGAAGATTTGCTTGGTGTATATCCCGGCGAAGATTTCTTGAAAGACGTAAATCTTGGAAAATATATTGATTTTACCGGAAAAAAGATAGTTATAGTCGGAGGAGGAAATACTGCACTCGATTCCGCAAGAACATCACTACGTCTTGGTGCAAAACAAGTATCTATTGTTTATCGAAGAAGGAGACCACAAATGCCGGGACATAGTCACGAAATTAGTGATGCAGAAGCTGAAGGTGTCCTTTTATTTTTCCTCGCCGCACCCTTGAAACTTATTGGAGAAGACAAACTTGAAATGATAGAATGCATTCGCATGAAACTTGTGGAAGCTGACGAAAGCGGACGACGACGTCCAATTCCAATTGAACACTCTGAATTTTTAATTGAAACAGATGTGTTTATGCCAGCAATTGGACGGGGTACGGATATCGATTGGCTGAACAGTCTAGAGCTTAGCGAATGGGGTACCATCCCTGTTGATGAATTCGGTGCCACGTCACGACCAGGTGTGTTTGCTGGCGGTGATGTAGTCAATGGTGCCTCGGTAGTTGTAGAGGCGTTAGCTGATGGAAAAAGAGCAGCACAAGGTATTCATAAGTATTGCCAAGAAAAACTATAAACCCAATATCATCTTTTCATATTTCTTAGACTATTTCTCTATTTTTGATGTGTGATTTATTACACATTTTTCTATAGAAAAAATGTTTTTCTTTAGAATCATATAAGATCAAATCATTGCTCTAACTCGTGGTTTTTTGAAATTGAAACTTCTCGTTTTTCTTTATGCTGTATAAACTATGTATGCAGATTTGTTCATCATCGCACAAGTACATACATTACTTAACAGAGTTATATCATCAATAGCACCCTAGAGCGGGGCAATCAAACCTAAATGGTGGACAATCAGATGGGTCATCAATTCGTATTTCGTATTTCAGACAGATCAATTGGTTTAATAGGTCTCTGTATAACGGTGATGGGGCTTTTCCTGCCCTGGATGATCTGGCCAACACCTTACTATGCTCTCCGAGAGCAAGTATACGCTGCAACAGCATCGTGTATTTACCCATATTATACAATCTGGGAATTAGGCATCACAGGCGCTGGATGGCAAACTTCAATAGCGACACTGATCGCTGCATACGCACTCTTTACGGAAACAAAACGACGCCCAGGATTTCTGTCAGTCAGTAGTTTAATGATCTTTTACAATGTAGGGTCGATTCTGGCAATGTTCTTCATGTATTATGATTACTACTATTATTACACACCTGTCATCGGTCCAGGACCCTTCGTAAGTCTCGTCGGAGGAATATTCTTTTTACTATCTGCCCTGATATCACAAACTCGAAGAAAAAGTGTAAGTTTTTGTAGAAAGTGTGGCTCTAGTCTCTTGAATTCATATCAGTTCTGTCCCTATTGCGGTGAAGAAACGGATACAGAGCAAGATTGAAAACAACACAAAAAGAAACCTTCTTTTTTTCTTATTCTCTTTTTGATTTCATGAAAATCTAAATAAATCATTTGATCTACCTGTTTTCTTTAGACGAGAACCAATTTCTGTGAAAATAGTCTGAAACTTGATGCGGTGAATCAATGCATGACGAAATTAATGAAATCATTCAAGATTATGATATGAATAAGATCACAATAGGTACGATTGGCTCTCATTCAGCCCTGAATATTTTTAAAGGGGCAAAAGAAGAGGGCTTCCGTACTATTTGTCTTTGTAAAGAAGAAGATCAAATTACATATCAAAGATTTCCGGTAGCTGACGAAATAATAATTTTAGATGACTTTAAAGAACTGTTAAACCGTGAAGTCCAGGAAAAATTGAGACGCCTAAACACGATTCTTGTGCCTCACGGCTCGTTCATTGCCTATCTAGATCTAGACGAGGTCATTAACGATCTGCAAGTGCCTATGTTTGGAAACCGGCACCTTCTGCGGTTTGAATCTAACCGAGAAAAACAGAAAATATGGCTTCAGAAGGCTGGATTAAAACAGCCTAGAACGTTTACCGCTCCTCATGACATAAATGGGTTGACTATTGCAAAATTTCCAGGCGCAAAAGGCGGAAAAGGTTATTTTCTAATAAATACACCAGAAGCCTTCCAAACAAAAGCGAAAGACATGATTGAGAAAGGATTCATGAAAAAAGAAGATATGGACCAGATTTACTTACAGGAGTATATTTTCGGTGTGACAATCTATCCTTCTTATTTTAATTCGCGGCTTAACAATGAAGTTGAATTATTATGCGTAGATAGAAGATATGAATCTAGTATAGATAGCTTAGGGCGAATTTCTGCGAAAGAACAACTGAATATGAATAATCTCACGCCAACGTACACGGTTGTTGGCAATATCCCGATAACCATAAGGGAATCTTTATTATCAGAGTATATCCGAATGGGAGATAATGTGACCAAAATTTCAGAAGAAATCGCACCTCCTGGCATCATAGGACCTTTTTGTCTTGAAACTATAGTTACAGATGTTCCCGAGATATTTACCTTTGAAATTTCAGCAAGAATTGTTGCAGGAACAAATGTTGGCATAGGAATTTCTCCATATGCTTATGTAAAGCACGGTGAGGAGATGTATATGGGAAAAAGAATCGCCAAAGAGTTAAAGGTAGCCATCGCAAAGAAGAAACTTAATATGATTGTTACATGATGGCGGTTAAAAGTCACATTTATGACCATTTCGGAAAATAGTCACATTTATGACCATTTCGGAAAATAGTACTTAATAGTAGGTCAATTACCCCACCTTAAAGGGTAGGGGCTTGGGTCGTGAGATCTGAGAGCAATTAGTTGATTAGCCTAAGAGAGGTCATATAGTGTATGACGGTATCTACGTTATCAGGAGAGTTAAAGAACACACCAAGGGATGCTTCTCTAGTCCCTTGCTCTGTAAACGGTGGTTTAAACAGAGAGGAAACGCTCAGTGATCATCGTAGAGTACTGACTGATAACCTTGGCGAAGAGAACCAACCTCCTGTGACGCACGTTAAAGGAGGAGATAGGACTTGAGAGTACCTATCTATGTGTTAAACATCAGGGGGCAACCGCTTATGCCTACCACACAACATAACGGAAAGAAGTTATTACAAGAAGGCAAGGCACACGTTGTTCAGCGATGTCCTTTCACCATTCAGTTGAACTATGCCACCGGAGAGGCGATACAACTGATTAAACTGGGAGTGGATATTGGATTTACTGAAATCGGATTTAGTGCCAAGACCGATACGTTAGAAGTCATCAGTGGGACCTTAAGCTTGCGCAAGGATGTTTCTGACAAGCTAGAGGAAAAGCGTAGGTATCGTAGAAACCGTAGAGGCAGATTAGGGTATCGACCACCACGATTTGATAACCGAACACGACCTGAAGGATGGTTAGCCTCTAGCATTCAGCACAAACATGACTCACATATTCGATTAGTTGAAACACTTGCAACACTGCTACCGATACCCTTCAGAAAAGTAGAAGTGGCGAATTTCGACACACAAAAAATGCAGAATCCAGAAATTACAGGAGTAGCATATCAGCAGGGCACACTTCAAGGCTACGAAGTCAGAGAGTATCTGTTAGAGAAGTGGGGGCGAAAGTGCGCCTATTGTAGTAAAATAAACATGCCCTTAGAAGTCGAGCATATCGTCCCGAAAAGTAGAGGTGGAACTGATAGAGTGTCGAATTTGACGATCGCATGTAGGAACTGTAATCTAAAGAAGGGGGATAAGACCGCCGAGGAGTGTGGCTATCCAGACATCCAGATGCAGGCAAATAAGTCACTTAAAGCAGCCGCATGTATCAATAACATTCGTTGGAGGCTAGTAAAACAGTTAGATGCAGAATATACCTACGGATACGTCACTAAATACCAGCGTAACAAGCTAGGGCTGGAAAAATCACATGTTAATGATGCGTTTGTCATTGCGGGAGGCACAACTCAAGAACGGTGTAGACCGTATGAGGTTGTTCAGGTGCGGCGCAATACTCGTTCACTCCAATTGAATAGAAAAGGTTTCAAACCGTCTATTAGAAGACAAAGATACCCGTTACAACCGTATGATCTTGTAAACTTTGAGGGTAGAACCTATAGAGTAAAAGGTACTCATTGTCTTGGAAAGCGAGTTATTTTAAAAAATGTTAATGGAAAAGATAAAAGCGTATCTATCAAAAAAGTAGAGTTGGTTAAATATGGGAAAGGATTATTATTTAACTTATGTTAGTCTAAACGCCTCTTTCCTCCCCACCCTAAAGGGTAGGGGCTTCCAGAGGCTGGAGTCGTGAATAAAGTATGCTTGATCGAAATGAAATCCTTGGTTTTTTAGAGAAATATGATCCTGAAAAAATTGCGATTGGATGTGTGGCCTCACATTCTGCTCTCGATGTCGCTGATGGAGCCCAAGATGAGGGCTTCGAGATGTACGCATTTTGTGAAAAAGGCAGAGAGGCACCTTATACTAGGTATTTCAAAACGCTATACCACCAGGATCGCTTAGTAAAAGGTGTAATCGATTATCCTGTTGTACTCGACAGTTTTAAAGAACTTGTCGATGATTATGATGATAAGTGGTTGCAATTCATATACCTCAACAATATCGTGTTTATTCCTAATCGTAGCTTCGTTGTTTATTGCGGAAAAGATGAAATTGAAAATAATTTTGTGGCTCCAATAGTAGGCACCCGAAACATGCTACGTATTGAAGATCGTGAGTCAGAGGAGTTCAATTATTACACCCTAGCAGAAAAGGCGGGCATGCGAATACCAGAGAAACTGGATTCACCAGAAGAGATCGACGAAATTGGACTAGTAATGGTAAAATTAAAACACGCAAAGCATCGCCTCGAAAGAGGCTTCTTTACAGCCGCTAGTTTTAAAGAGTATCAAGAAACCTCAGAACGACTATTGAGCCGCGGAGTGATTACGAAGGAAGATCTTGAGCAGGCAAGAATTGAACGTTATGCAGTTGGTCCTGTCTTCAATTTTGATTTCTTCTACAGCCCAGTTAGCGAGAAACTGGGAGAAGAGCCATTAGAGTTATTGGGGATTGACTGGAGATTTGAAAGTTCACTGGATGGGTTCGTACGACTTCCAGCAGCACAGCAACTTACTTTACAGGACTTCCAAAAGGATCCCGTTTACAATGTGGTCGGTCACAATTCCTGCACATTAAGAGAAAGTCTCCTTCGATACATATTTCCCGAAGCTGAGAGATTTGTTAAAGCAACTAAAGCCTATTTTGATCCAGGTATAATCGGCAGTTTTACCATTCAAACGACCATTGAGGAAGACATGAAACCAACTACTTATGATATTGCAGTGCGAATAGGTGGTGGGACGAACGTCCATATGTATCTAGGGCATCCATATGGTAACATTCTTTGGAGAAAGAGAATGTCTTCAGGAAGACGAACTTGTCTTGAGGTGAAAAGAGCGATCGAGAAGGATATGCTCGACTTAATAGTCACATAATTTTCAGGAAAGATGATAAAATGGGATTAACTAAAAGAATTGTTCCTTGCCTTGATGTTCTCGAAGGAAGAGTTGTAAAAGGGATAAATTTTGTTCAACTTCGAGATGCAGGAGACCCTGTAGAGCAGGGCAAATCTTATTCTGATCAAGAAGCAGATGAACTTGTCTTTTTAGATATTACTGCTTCGCATGAAAAACGTGAGATCACGAAGGAAATGGTGAAGAAAGTAGCTGATGTAGTCTTCATCCCATTCACTGTTGGTGGAGGCATGCGCACTATAGAAGACATAAGAGGTATCCTAGAAAGCGGAGCAGATAAAATCTCTCTTAATACTGCCGCCGTTGAAAAACCTGAACTCATTACTGAAGCTGCTGAGATCTTTGGCACCCAGTGCATCGTAATAGCTATTGATGCTAAAAGAAGATTTATCGAATCTGAAGCAGAAGCAGAGGGTCGCATTATAAGAGAGACAGAAGATGGACGCCCCTGTTGGTTTGAAGTTGTAACCTACGGCGGTCGAAAACCAACTGGCAATGATGCACTAAAGTGGGCACAACAAGTAGAAGAATTAGGCGCTGGTGAAATTCTTGTGACAAGCATGGACAGGGATGGCACAAAAATCGGCTATGACATCCCAGTAACTAAAGCTATGGCAGAACTGACAAATCTTCCTATAATTGCCAGTGGAGGCGCAGGAAATCCTGAACATATGTATGAAGCATTGGTAGAAGGAAAAGCAGATGCCGCTCTTATTGCGTCGATAGTACATTATGGAATTTACTCTATACGCGAAATCAAAGAATATTTAAAAGAAAAAGGCGTTCCTGTACGTTTATAATACATTTACTTGAATTTTTTTAGGTGTGTTGTAGTGCCTGAATTCAACAACAAAACAATTGAAGAAATCCTCAAAGAGGTCGATTTTGAAAAAGGAAATGGACTAATTCCTGCGATTGCACAGGATTATAAATCCAAGAAAGTACTTATGCTAGCATACATGAACGAAACAGCCCTTAGAGAAACTCTAAAAACAGGATATATGACCTATTGGTCGCGTAGTCGCGGTATTCTATGGAAAAAGGGAGAACAATCAGGTAATAGACAAATAGTTAAAGAAATGTTTGTCGATTGTGACAATGATGCACTCGTCTTTCTTGTTGAGCCTCTAGGGGCAAGCTGCCACAAAGGGTTTTTTAGCTGTTTCTACAGACAAATAGATACCACAGGACTAAAGCAAATAGAAGAAAAGATATTTGATTCAGACGAGACATATGCTACCAGCAAGGTTTTGGACGAGGTCTATGAGATAATAAAAGGACGTATTTCATCTCCTAGACAGGACTCTTATGTTTCTGGATTAGCTACAAAGGGTACAAATGCAATATTCGGAAAGGTCAAAGAAGAATTTGAAGAAATGATGGACGCGATTAAAACTGATGATCTGCCTCATATAACTCATGAGATTACTGATCTGTTATTTCATGTATTAGTCATGCTCGCACATCGAGGAGTAAATTTAAAATCGATCTATCAAGAATTCCAACGAAGGAAAAAGCATTAGTAACCTCTCTATTTCCAGAAATCAAATTACTTGATACGTTGGGGTGGGGGAATTGACAATTTCTATATTCCATATCTTTTTAACTAATTCAAACTTTTACTATAAAATTTTCTTTAATTCTTCTTTTTCAATTACATCATCTATTGCTTCTTGAATATTTCCTTTCTTGAACAAAAGTTTCATCCCTCTTTTTTTTAGCCTTTGTATTCCCTTTTTACCAATATTTGCAGATATAATTACTGCACAGTCATGAAGTAAATCATATACATCTAAGGTCTTTAAATGTTGCATCGTTTTTTCAAATGGATTATTTCTTTTTTCAATTAACTTAAATTGCTTCCCATCAGTTTCATAAATAAATATTTGTGTTGCTCTACCCAACATCTTTTGAAAAATATTTATTCCATCATTGGTAGGAATAGCAACCTTTATGAGATTTTTTTTGTTCCCATCCATTTTCTTAGCCCCTATAGTTTTATATTCAAATAAGGACTCTTTAAAGTGCTTTATTGCACAAATATTTCTTATTTTGGATATTCAGTGAAAGATAGAATTGATTGTATGCACTCCTTCTTTTCTAGGCAACGCCCAAATGCGTATCTACTATTTTTCAACGAGAGCGGTATTGTAGCGGTCAAAATGTAACTCTTTTGACCAATTAACTCGGACTTTGGATGACCGAACTCATGAGACTACCGATTTGTTATTTCATTTATTAGTCATGCTTGCACATCGAGGAGTAGATCTGAAATCAATCTATCAAGAATTCCAGCACAGGAAAAAACATTAAGTAGAATATCTTTTCTTAATATCAGTAGACTCTAAGAACAGAGATATCTCTTTTTTATCAGCATTCAATAAAGATCTCTTTATATTTTCTTGGTTTTTTTCTGTATTTTAACATATACTGCTTCTCGAAAAAAATACACTCGAAATAGTAATTTTAACAATAAGAGAACCAGTTTCTGATTTATTATCACCTCGAAAGAAGACCTCCCGACATGTTGGGGGGATGAATTGGGTCTCTTAGTTGTTTTCAAACATAAATATTAATCCTTTTCCATATTTCAACAGTTCTACGTTTTTGATACTGGTGTTGACCACTGCTCCATTTGAATCACATAATCGTACCCATGCTCCATAATTGAATATGCCTTTGACTTTGCATAGTTTTCCATTATAGGCTACCAAATCATGTGGTTGCAACTGGTATCTCTTTCTCCTAATAGACGGTTTGAATCCTTTTCTATTCTTCTGTAGCGAACGATTATTGCGCCTGACTTGCATAACCTCATACGGGCGGCAGCGTTCTTGATTGGTTCCACCAGCAATGACAAACGCATCATTAACATGAGATTTTTCTAAACCTAACTTATTGCGCTGGCATTTGGTGACGTATCCAAACGTATAATCTGCATCTAATTGCTCTACTAACTTCCAACGAATGTTATTCAGACATGTCGGTGCTTTAAGAGACTTATTTGCCTGTTGCTGGAGGTGAGGATAGCCAAACTCCTCGGCAGTCCTTTTTCCTTTCTTTAGATTGCAGACTTTGCATGAGATCGTCAAATTTGATACTCGATCTGTTCCGCCTCGGCTTCTCGGAACGATATGCTCGACTTCTAAGGGCACGTTTATTTTGCCACAATAGGCGCATTTACGTCCCCACTTCTCTAACAGGTATTCTTTGACTTCATAGCCCTGAAGTTCACCCTGCTGATATTCTATTCCTGTAATTTCTGGGTGCTGCATTTTGTGGGCATCAAAATTCTCCACCTCAGCCCTTTTGTGGGTGATCGGTAGCAGTGTTTCAAGCTTTTCAACTAATCGAACATGTGAGTCATATCGATGCTGAACGCTGGGTGTTAACCATCATTCAGGTCGAGTTCGGTTATTAAATCGAGGCGGTCTATATCCTAATCTACTTCTACGAGTTCTACGATACCTGCGTCTGTCTGCTAGTTTGTTAGACACATTTTTCCGCAGCGTTACTTTGCCACTGATGACTTCTAACTTATCGGTCTTGGCACTAAATCCGATGTTCGTATATCCTAGGTCCACTCCGAGTGTAATAGGTTGCCTAGTTTCTCCAGTGGCATAGCTTAACTGAATGGTAAAAGGACATCTCTGAAAAACGCGTGCCTTCTCCTCTTGTAATAACTTCTTTCCTTTGTGTTGTGTGGTTGGCATGAGCGGTTGCCCCCTCATGTTCAACACATAGATAGGTACTCTCAAGTCCTATCTCCTCCTTTAACGAGTGTTAAAGTCGGTTGGTTCTCTTCGCCAAGGTTATCAGTCAGTACTCTACGATGATCACTGAGCGTTTCCTCTCTGTTTAAACCACCGTTTACAGAGCAAGGGACTAGAGAAGCATCCCTTGGTGTGTTCTTTAACTCTCCTGATAACTCAGATACCGCCATGTGTGTTTCACCACGACCTCTCTTAGGCTAATCAACCAATTACTCTTGTTCCTCACGGGACAAGCCCCCCTCACTTGTTAGGGGGGTGATTGACAAGTTAGGGTTTCACTTGTAATTATTACAAGTAAGGGTGAGTTGTGGTGTATGTGAACTACCATCCAACAAGTTGAATGGCTTCCTGCTTCATAGACGACCTGCGGCATCTCCAACCGTACCTTTGACGGTATCGGCTTAACACAGACTTTAAATCGGACAGTCTCTGCCCTACTGTGTCCCCTTCCAGACCCACTTGGCTTTATGGCATACAGGGTTCAGAAGGGTACTCGCATGCCGACCTCTTGCCTGCAGGTAGACACAACCAAATGTATAGGAACATCTATTAAAAGTTACAGAGGCCTATGTGAAAGTGAAATTACGTGATGCTTATTAATAAAAATGAAATTGGATGCTCGAATACATTCGGTAAACTCTCCAGTAACAAAATGTAGGTAGGGAGTAAAATAGTGGAATCATCACTTAATCAGATATGGGATACACAAAATCTCATTCTTGCATTAGTAAATGATTTTTCCCCAATTAGTTCGATAAAACTTCAGAAATTGTTATTTCTCGCTCAGTATAAATCTGATCTTCCATTAAATTTAGTTTATGCACCTTTTTTGTACGGCCCGTTTTGTGTTGAACTTTCAAATGAAATCCTTCCAGCATTACGAAAAGAAGGTCTTATTCAAACAATTCGGTACAGAAAAGATCAAAAGAGTCCAACTCTTAGAAACTATTCTTTGACAGAATTAGGGAGAGAAATGATGCAACAATGGCTTACAAATAACATGGAACTATATAGGAGTTATAAAAGATTCATTGACATGTATAAAGAAAAGAATACCGAGAAAATCATCTCAGAGAGTTATGATATATTTCGTAAAACCGTAACTCCTCGTCTACTTTATTTCAACCAGCAGATGCTTCACGAAAGTATGAATCAATTAGAAAGTAGTAGAATAAACGAAAAAATTCGATTAAAAATTCCTCTGGAGCCTGATATGATCAGCGATCCCATTTCCGAATTTATTTTGGAGGATCTCAGGGAGTCTATACCTATTTTTTTGTCTAAGAATGAATTATCTACCGCCTTCAAGAAAGAAATGATAGGATTAGGCACATCAATCAAAATCTATGGCAATTTCCATCAACATCTAAGAGAAGACGGCTCAGAACTTATTGGATTATTTTCAAATAAGTTTTTTCATAAAAACTTAGAATTTATTCAAGAAAATGGTGATTATGATATTATCTGTAAACTTACAAAGAATGCAGAAATATGTTATTATGATGACTTCTTAGGTCATATCTGTGAAGTAGGGGGAATTATTGTAGAAAAGAACCCGCTTATCATAGAGCCGGTTTATATTTTAGGATATTATCCAAGAGAATATCAATCCTGAAGTTCTGTCATAAATTGCGTTAATGCAGCGAATACATCGTTCACATTTTCCCCGGTTTTCGCACTTGTTTCTGTATAAACAACGCCATTTTGCTGTGCAAATTGTTTTGCCTCTTCCTGAGTTACAGCACGTAAATCTTCAAGATCTGCTTTATTACCAATGATTAAAAGCGGGATGTTGCCAGTTTTCCCACGAACTTGTTCAACCCATTTAGCGAGGTTTGTGAAGCTTTCACGCCGGGTTACATCAAAGACTACAAGTCCTCCGCTTGATCCGTCGTAGTATGATGGCAATAGAAAATGAAATCTTTCTTGTCCCGCAGTATCCCAAATAGAGAGCTTGACTTTTGTGCCTCCGTCTAAAGTGACCATCTTTGTCGCGAAATTGACCCCAATGGTCATTTTATAGTCGCGCTGGAAGGAACCGTGCACGAAACGGAACATAAGTGACGTTTTACCGACCGCTGCGTCTCCTACAACTATTACCTTGAAGATAAACTTATGACCTCTCGACATCTTTACACACTCTTTTATATTGCCTTGTGATAAAAAATTGTAATGGTGTTTCATATATTTTTCTTATGTTAATGAGTTTTAAACGAGTTTCAAATTTCTGTTTTGACCTCAGTTTTTTATTTAAACGGCATATAAAAATTAAACACATTTTAGACTAATTATAAGAGTCTAATACCATAAAACGACCTGAAATAAGATATATGTTGCACTAGAAAACAAACACTTACTATAAAAAGTCTATTTTGGAAGATTCAAAAATTGTTCCAAAACATTGATGTAATAGATTGATGGATTTTTAATAATGAATATGGCTTAAATAGAGGGGTTCTCTTTACATGGTATTCAAAAATGTACCTGGTACAACAACAAAATGGTTTATTGATGTTCTAGAAGCGAAACCTGGTAGTCTTCACTCTCATATTTATGTGGGAATAAGAAAGGATGGAGAAGAAAAGCAAATATTCTTGGACTCAATAGCTTACCTTGTAGACTTGCTCGTGAGGGAATTTGAGGATGGACGAAACTTTATTGGGCTACCACCTTTAACGACTAAAAGGGCTGTAAAAACTATAGCTGACTATTTTAATCTTGGTGATGACTTCAGTAGTGACTTAGAGTATGAATATCTACGATTCATTAAAGAAGAAGGATTACCTGGTCCTTCTGTTATGATTACGGCACGTGAAATAACAGAAATCTATGAAAGATCTTCACAGTTAAAGAGCAAAATTTACGCAACAAAAGCAACCACTGATGAGGTTTTAGAAGAAGCAATGGAACAGCTAGAAAGTGAAGATGAAGATGCACAAGAAAAATAAGGGAATATTTCGCTAAAGAGAGGTTATTCTATGGTTTACAAGAAATTCCCCGGAAGTACACTACAATGGTCAATTAATCTCCCGGAAATAGGGAGTAGAAAGTTGAGGATGCATTGTCCTGTTTCTGTATTGATTAAAAGAAATAGAGAAGAAATGCATATTCTTATAGATTCACTCGCTCATTTAGTAGATTTACTCATTCGAGAATTCGATGAAGAGAATGGTCTTAACCTCATAGGAGTTCCTCCACTTGCGTTTAAAAGAGCCTTTATTTCTATTAGTGATTATTTTAGTCTAGATGATGATTTCATTTCGGAACTCGAATGGGAATATTTTAAATTCGTAAAAGAAAGCGGAATTGAAAGCCCTTTTGGGGTTATTACACCACACAGACTAGCTGAGTTATATGAACGCTCAATGACGCTAAAGAAAAAACTGAGTGGAGAAGGATCCAAAGTGGATGATTTAAAGGATGCGATTACCATAATCGACACGCATATAAAAATGCTAGAATCATAAGAAAACCTCACAACTCAACCATTAAGGAACTTCTAACCGAAATTCTTTTCGAAGGTTTTTTACGGCTCCCATCATGTTTTTTAATTTTGCTAACGTTATATTGTAGGCAATTTCAGATGGAATAGCAAACTTTAGATTTCCAAACGCGCAGTCTGGGTCAATTATGAGATTTTCAATTCCATAGCGATTTGAAGCTTTTAATATCCGTGACCTAACGTCCTTTTCGGTTTCTACAGCACGTTGCCAAGGTACTTTCCCTCTTCGAATGTCCTCCAATAAAAGTGGATCAAAAACTGAAGCGAGGCATCCATAACCAATCATTTTATCATAACTTTCTAAATCCTGTTTTGTATATGCCTTTAGATTGTCAGGGTTGTTTACAAAATCGTGATCAAGATACAAGACATTATCAAGTTGAAGAAGTAGTTTAGAAATTGAAAAGATATCATCACATACATGTATCGAAGGAATAGCTCTGGATACTCCTTTAAAAACAATATCAAGGCACTTAAGTGCAAAATCTTCCTCTATCGCGAACTGAGCTATAGCGAAGTTCAAAATATGTTCATAAATAGTGACTATTGCGACCCCTTCTTTATCAATATCATAAACAATTTTTTTGATTATATAAGCTAATTTCTCTACAATATCTGGCATTAAAAGTGCGGGCATATCTGCTATTTTAATAAAATATGCCAGAGTAAAAGGACCAGTAACATAGACTTTTATGCCATCTATTTTTGTGTTAAATCCAGCATTCTCAATATAATTTTTAGTCCATATTAACTCAGGAAGAACAAAAGGTTCACGAGGAGGGATAAGATCTCCTATAACGTGTGTAATTCCGTTTTTTATTTCGATCCCACAATTTTGCTCTGCTAAAGGTTCCAAAAACATCAGACTCATATCTTCGAGCTGGGGTACTATCGGAAAGTCAATTTCTAAAGATATTTGATCAAAAAGAATCTGTTCCATATTAGCTTGAGTTTTATCTAAAGGAAAGCTATCCACAATAGTTGTTTTCAATTTCCCATGCAGGTCACTAGAGTTTCTTTGTTGTATCATTCGCAGGTTCCTCAGTTTCATTCGTCAACACTGCATATCAAACCATGATAAAAACATAGTAGGATAGGCCCCCAGGAAAAAACAACTGGTAACTCAATTAATAGAAGTTCATTAGAAATCTCCACTCCGATATTGAAAAAATAGAAAAGAAGGGGTATCGAAACGATCCATATAAGCAACAATAATGTCGAAAATTTATATCTTTTTGATAAATCAAGGAGTAGCAGTAATAACGATTTAATTTCTGTGAGAATATATTTGAGTTCTATAATTAGTTTCGTTTTAATATTTTCAGTCATCTGAGGTTTCCCCTAAACCATGATAAAGATCGGTAGATACTGTCCTGAATACATCTTCTAACTATAAGAATGAATCTAACTAGACTCATTCAAAATTCGATCTTATCATTTTGGGCTGTATATTAAACAAGTAATAAACTGAAAAAATAGTGCATGAGAAAATATAGAGAAACATACTTTCATTCGTTTTCCAGTTCTAAGCCTGATGTAGGTTTGAAATAATTTGCTATCATATGATAAAACGTTTTAATCTCTTTGAATAAATAGTTAAAAAAGAACCTCGCATTATCATATAGCTGAATACCTACAACGCTCTCTAAAATCTGTTTTAATGTATAAACGATTATTGTAATTGTACTAATAAAAGCTCCAATGCCAATAATGCTTACCGTTATGTTAAAACCGCTGAAACTCAGTATTCCACCAAAACCAATAAACTGAAGCATATTTCTCGCCTTATTTAATGGTCAGGTTGTTTTAACGTATTAATTTTAATTAAATATTTTGGTAAAACTGTTCGTACAATTCCCCTCCCCTTGTTAAGTAGTTGGTTACTTTGTATCTTATTAATCTTCTTGCCCTGATAATTCTCCGTAGAGTTCTGCTGCTTGCTCTAAGACGATTCGCAATTGAGTGATTTCAGGATTCTTATCAAGAAGTGCAGGTAAAATACATATGAGAAAACGCCGTGCAAGACGAAGTGATGGACTTTTTAAAATAGTTTTTTGAAAGGAATTCTTAAAATAGTTGATTCCTGATTTAGAAATCTTAATTGAATTGTTAGCGTGATGAATAATCAGGTTTGAATGAATCAGTGAATGTAAATGATTAGAAAAAGCATCTTGATTGGGAATTCCATAAATAGATTCTGTCCCTAAAATACATTCAATGAATTGAACTATTTCGTATAATTCGTTCTTGGTTAAAATTCGCCCCTCAACTAAAGAGAGGATGAAGAGTATCTCATCTTTTTGCGAGAGTTTACCGTTAGATATTAAATTCGGATCTAGTTCTTCTTGTGATTCTATAAAGCTTGATAGCGCTATCTGTCGAAAATTTGGTTCCCTTTGTGAATAAGCTGGTGTCTTCAAATATTTCAAATTCCTAATTCCTTTATTTCCTGTTTAAAGACTTTTATCGGTTGCTTATATATTGACGGAGAGTTGGGTGAAACTGAAAACAACTTCTATTATCAATCCTAGAAAGGATGTGTCGGTTTTTTTTGGTACTAGCGAATAAAAAACGATGAGATGCGTTAAGACAACTTATTATAACTTAATGTTTTCTATCTTCTTTGTTAACAATTTAATAAGTCATTAAAACTAATAATAGTGAAATTTTTTTTCTTACAAATACGATTGGGTGGAGTTTTTTATTAAACCTACATTTGTGAACTACCTCACGCTAAAGCAGTGAGGCTTCCTGTTTCTGCGACCATACTTGCCTCAACATAGGCTATCTGGTTCAGATAGTCCAACGTTAACGTAGAGGTATTAGTCTCCGCAGGCGTAACTTCGGTAGGTCCCCTACCTAGCATTCTATGCCCTTCGTGTTCTATTACACAACTGCTGTTATAATCACGATCTATCACCAGACCACAATGATGACACACGTAAGTACGTTCGGCTAAACTCATGGGGCGCTGGTGACCGCACCGCGAACAGGTCTTGGTGGAGGGGAAAAAACGGTCAATTTCCACCGGTGTTTGCACCTTTATTTCAAGCATGCGAATTATTCCACCGAGGCTGGTTGACAGCATTCTTCTACCCCACAGGCGTTGCCACGAGCGTAAATTCTCGTTTTGATAACATATCATTTGGAAATTAGTACACAAGAAATGAACTAGTTTATTGCGAATGTCTCGTTTAATATTGGTAGTTTTGGCGTAGGCTTTGAGTAATTTATATAGCGTTTTCCACCAGTTCTTACTGCGATACTGCTTACGACCTAATTGTTTACATAATTGCTTTATACGGCGCGTAACTGGTACTTTGTATTGTATACGTATCCCGTTCGAAAGCGATAACTGGTTTTTTACCCCAAAATCAATACCAATTGACTGTGCTGGCACTACCATCGCCGGACTGTGTTTTCGCGGAGTATAGGTAGTTATGGCCACGTAATAATCACCATGCTGGTGAAGGAGCGTAGCATTGGCACATTCACAATTAGGCGGCAACTGTTCCAATCCGTTGACACGCAGTTTTTGCGGTATCTTTTGAAACTGCATATATTTGCCGTTGATAAGCTTGTAGGTATTGCCGTACTGCTTGAGCGGGATGGAATCCACATGGGACTTAAACTTCAAGCGTCCAATCTTGTGACCCTTAGTTTTCAGACGCGCTAAGCCGCGTATATTCTGTTGGGTGCGTGTTATAATACTTTGACGCATGTGTGACGATAACTGCCTCAATTGGCGTCGCTCAAAGTGGTCTTTAACCTTCACTGGCACGACTGTTATTTTATCATCGATGGAAAATACGTTAGGATGGCCAACGCAAAAATTGTACAGCCATTTCGCCTCCAAAAATAAGAGTTTTAAGCGAGTTAATGAGTCTTGGTTTAAATGCGAGCGGTCTAGCTTGACGGTATACACCCGGCACTTCATGTGTTTACGCCGCTCCTTAGTGTCCTTTAAAGTAGCTTTGATCTGCTGGTTCTTTGTTAACATGACACAAGTGCTCCGAACAACTTATAATAACTCGTTAATAATATACAACACAATCGCTCACTTTTTGTACTCCAACTGTTTTTATAAACACAGCATAAATTCTCACAAAGTTAAAAAATAGCCTATCCTTACACCATTTATCCCCAAGCTAAAGCAATGGGGCTTACTTGTGTCTTAACGATGTAAGGTTGAAAAATTATATTAAGGAAATTCTCCTAACATAAAGAAAAGAAATCATAATAAAAAATTAATGAGGTCATAGACCATGTCTAGTAATGACGTTAAAATCAATGTAAGTGAAATACAGGCTGAAAAACCATATGTACTAATTGGACTTCCTGATGTTGGCTTGATAGGGGTCATCAGTGCATCCCAATTAATTAAATCTCTTAACATGAAACCAATAGGGTCTATTGACTCAGAGCAATTACCTCCCATCGCTGTTATCCATGAAACGATACCTATGGCTCCTCTAAGAGTATATGGTGCCGAGAATGTCATCCTTGTTGTTAGTGAAATTCCGTTACCTCCTACTCTTATACGCCCATTCTCAAAAGCAGTAGTGAACTGGGCAAAAAGATTGAACCCAACTGCTGTTCTCTCTCTCGCCGGTATTCCAGTACCCAACCGGATGGATATTGAACAACCTGGCATATATGCTGTCTCATCAGGAGGACCTGCAGCAGCTATTCTTGGGGATTTAGAGTCGATACAAGTTCAAAAACTTGAAGAAGGTTTTATGGCAGGACCATATGCTTCTATACTTAATAACTGCATAACAGAGGCTGTGCCAAATATAACGTTTCTAGTTCAGTCTCATATGAATTATCCTGACCCAGGAGCTGCTGCCATATTGCTGGAAACTGTCGCAAAATTCCTGAATGTCACAGTCGATGTCGAACCATTGCTTGAACAAGCAGAAGAAATCAGACTTCGAATGAGAGATACAATGAGACGGACTAGCGACACCATGCAACAAGTTGATAAAACACAAGAATACGAAATTCCCGCTTTCTACGGCTAAGGGGGTGTAAGAATGTCAAAAAAATCAAAATCCATTGTAAGAATGATGGATGAATTATTTGAAAGGATGGAAAGTTCCATAAATGAAATTCTAAGAAAAGGCTTCCTGAAACCCTCTTTTGATTTACGGCACTGTTGCCTAGAGCCACTTATCGAGATTAGTGAAACCGCTGATAACTTAATCGTCGTTTATGATTTGCCTTATATTCGCTCGCCAGACGACATTGAGATCAAAGCTACGCCAACTTCCTTAGAACTAGACGCACAATTTAAAGAACCAGTAAAACTCGAAAAATGGGGAACTGTTCAGAAGGAGACAGAGTTTAAGCATTATCATCACGTGATCAGGAAACTGCCTGTGGAGGTTGTTCCTGATAAAGCAACATCTCGATTTAAGCAAGGGTTACTGGAGATCACTCTTCCGAAGGTTAAGCCTCATAAAATTAAGGTTGAATGAGGTCTATCCGACAAAACCTCTTTTTTTAATTTCATGTCCTCATGGCGGACGTATATAAAACTACTTGTTATTCAATAGGAAAAGTAACACCTATAGTTTTCTTAAATAATGCAGAGCATTTATATTGCCTCTTAACCAATAACCAATAGAATCAACATTGATCCTTTAAAAGATGAATTTCTCAATAATCAAGAGGTTAAGTAGTTGGAAGAAGAGCTACCAGTTTGGTGCCAATTAAGAAAAATACCTATGCAACACTCTCCGGAAGATGCAATAGAGTTTGCAAAAGGAAGGATAGATAGATTTGCAAGACGTCAGTTCTGGAATGTTAGAGGAGCTGAAGGTAAAGATTTACTTGCAGGACATATCCTTCTAAGGGTTGCTGTTGCCACAGATCCAAGACTTAGCGCTTGGCTAGTAGAATTTGAAGGCGATCTTTTTGATTATCGATTTAGAAAGGCGTCATTCTCAGATATTATCACAGTAATGCGCTATTTTCTTGGAAACGATAATATTATGCTACTCAAAGACCTTGAAGAAAAAATTGATATGCAAATAAAAAAAAGATATTCACTGATTGAGATCGGAGAATATTCAAAATACATCAAAAGAAGCACAATAACTCGTGATGGACGTATTACTATTAAAAGAGAGCGACAGAATGTTACACTTCCAAAAGGTTTAAGAAAATATGTTGGTGTTCACTTTACAAAAGTTCCAACAGTAGTGGGTAAAAGACAGGTTCTATTGCTAAAAGGATGGGCTATTGCCCCTATTTTTGTCTTTCGAGGAACTATTAAACGTGCATTTGAAACTGAATTAAAAACTAAACTTGAAGGAATTCAAGATCAAATTAAATCTGATAAATCTCTTAAACCGATTATACGAGAACTTAGAGACCATATTAAAATAAATGAAAAAGCTTTTGTAAAGAGATTTGAAACAGAAATTAGTCCTACTGGGAGACTTTATCAACGTTTTGATCTGTTTCCTGAGTGTATGAACCAATTAATCTCCATCCTCACCGAAAAGGGTCACTTAGGACATGGAGAACGCTTACAACTAGGTCTTTTTTTAAAGAAACTAGGAATGCCATTGGAAGAGCAAAAACACTTCTGGTATCAAAAAGCTGTTGATAACATAGGCTTGACGTTTGAAGAATTTGATAGCAAAGTTGGTTATACTATTGATCATCTTTATGGACAGGCAGGTGGTGGGACGGATTATGAAGCCCCGAAGTGTGAGACGATTATAACAAGTTATTATTGTGCATTCGCCCAAAAAGCTGCAGATGAGATTATGAAAAGGATACAAACTGAATTCGAAGAAAAGGATAAACCAACAAGATTTAGTCAAGTTTTAGATGACTTAATGGTAAATTTGATGAATAATGAACCACGAAATGCGTGTGCAAAACTTTTCGAATTAAGGTACGGCAAAAGAGCCAAAAAAATTGCGCATCCCATTGGCTATACTCTTTATGCAGCAAAAATCCTAAAGGAGAAAAAGGAAAAGAAAACCGAAGAGAAAAAAACTACAAAAGCTGAAGTAAATGCAAATGCGAATGAAAATGAATGAAAAATAATTCATATTTCAATTTCAATTTCCGGTTCAATTTCCTTGTTCATTCAATTTTTTTAGAAGACCTAATGCCTCTGGGTAATTAGGATCCAATTCTAATGCTTTTTCTACGCATTTTTTGGCTTTTTGGTTATCTTTTAGTTTATCATAGGCAACAGCTAGTTCATACCAGACTTCTACATCTTGGTGATCGATCTCAACTACTTTCTCAAAGCAATCAATGGTCTTTTGATAATCTGCCAATTTCTTGTGCGCAATCCCCATGTAATACCATACATTGATATTCTGCGGTTTTTCCTTTATAATTTCTTCGTAGCATTCAATTTCTTCAGTTGTCTGACCTAGTGAGCGGTAAGCAGATGCCATGTTAGACCTCGCTTGTGGATGATGAGGGTTAATCTCCAGTGCTTTCTCGAAGCACTCAATGGCCTTCTGATAGTCTTCCAGTTTATTATAAGTAGCCCCCATATTATTCCATGCGTTAGAATAATGTGGATCAATTTTAACTGCGCTTTCAAAACTTTTAACTGCGTTCTGATAGTCTTCTAATTTATAGTAGTCAATACCCATGTTGTACCAGGCTTTTTTATATTGAGGGTCGATTTCTACGGTTTTTTCATAGCATTCGATTGCTTTAAGTAGATCACCTAAATCTTCATAGGTGATACCCATATTGTACCACGTTTCCACATTCAAGGGGTCAATTTCGACTATTTTCTTATTACATCTTAGAACATTTTCGGTATCATCCAGCATGCTGTATGCTTTTTCTAAGATATCCCACGCTTTTGTATCGGAAGGATCCAACTTGACACCTTTTTCGAAATACTCTTTGGTTTTTTGGGGATTGTTCAGTTTAAAGTAGGCAAGTCCCATGTTGAACCACGCCATAACGTACAATGGGTCGATTTCGACAACCTTCTCAAAGTATTCAATTGCTTTTTCATAATTTTCTAAGGGGTGAATATAAATAGATCCCATGTTATTCAAAGCTGCGATGTTGTTTGGTTCAATTTCAAGAGCTTTTTCATAGCAATCTATTGCCTCTTCAAGATAGCCTAAGTTACCGTACGCTACTCCCCTGTTATACCAGGCGTTGATATTATTAGGATCTATATCAGCTATTTTTTCACAACATTCGATGACTCTATGATAGTCCCTTAACGCATCGTAGGCGGAACTCATGAGAATCCATGCATTCATATTTTGAGGATCTAGCGTCACTGCTTGTTCATAGCACTCAATTGCTTCTTGAAATTCGCCTAATTTATCATGAGCGGCTCCTAAATAATACCATGTCTTGCTATCAGGATTGATTTCTACAGCTTTTTTAAAGCACCCAATTGCTTTTTGAAAATCTCCGGATTCTGCATGATCATGTCCAATGTTAGACCATTCTGAAGCGGTTTTCCCCTCAATTTTGTCTGGCATTTGAATCTCCTAATTTCCTCATATAATAATGACACATAAACCTTTTCTACGTGCTAATTATAGATCATGCTCTGAATCCTCTATTACAAATTCTAAAAGAAAATGGGACAATAAATTATAATCAAGAAACGGTGTTAAAGATGTAAACGCAGATTAAATGGTAGCCTTAATTTGCACCGGCTATTCTTGCGTTGTTAATCTTAATAGAAGGTATTAATACACCTGCTTCTTCTCTATAGTCCTGCGATATATCAGAAATACCATTTAATAAATCAAAAACATGAATTCCAATCATTGCATTTTTAATAGGATGTTTTATTTCACCGTTTTCAATAAGGAACGCCTCTGATAAGAGTCCTGAGAGTCTTCCACTTACAGGGTCTGGTGAATCATGTAAAGCCAAAATAAAAACTCCTTTCTTTGTTTCACTTATTAGTGTGTCAAGGCTATGCTTACCAGGTGTTATTCTTAGATTATTACATGAAATTTGTGGCAATGTGTTATATCCAAGTCGCATAGAGTTTCCAGTACTTGTTATAGAATCTTTTTTAGCAGTATATGTGTCATAGAGATAGGTACGTAATACCCCCTTTTCTATGATTTTTTGACGAGTTTTTGGATTTCCTTCTCCATCAAATGGCAAACTCCTAAACCCTGCTGCAACAAGTCCATCATCAATAACTGTGAGCTGTTCCGAAGCAATAGTTTTTCCTTTCTTATCTACTAAATATGTCCGCTTTTGTTGGACTGCATCTGCGTTCGCAGCAACTCCAACAATGCTGAAAAACAGCGGATAGATCGCATTTTGGAATAAGATAACCGGAACACTCATCGTCTCTATTTTTTTACCCCCAAGCATATCACAGGCTCGTTTAGCAACGGTTTCCCCTAACCATTGTGGTCTTAGATTTTTAAGTTGTCGACTACTTGATAAATCAGAATTGGTAGCCACTTCACCTTCGGTGTTTTTTGCAACTGCTGAAGCTGAAAGCATTCCAATCGTGCTATCTGAACTGCATTCACTACCAAGCGAATTCATTAGTACACGTTGTTCCCGTGTCATACTAACAGTCCCATCAAGTACAACAGAACTAGCATTACAAAGCCCAGCATCTATAATCTGCTGCCCTAAATCTATTACTTCTTCAGCTGAACTATTCGCAATGTGATCATCATATAGTTCTTGTACATTTGGGAGCGGTTTCGGATCAGGTAATGACTCAAAATCAGGATCTGGGCTACCTAATCTCATTGATGATACGGCTGCATTAACTATCCTTTCAATTTCATCCATCTCATTAAGTGAGGCCGCATATGAGAAACCATATCGACCTGCATTATCGTAAACTCGCACAGCTATACCACTGTCTTCAATATTACTTACAGTTTTTATTGCATTTTTAGCGAATAATAATCTTTGACTAATTACCTTTTGTGCAAAAATCTCTGTTTGGTATACTTTACTTGTTGCAAATTTAAGAGCCCTTTCTGCACTCGCGAATAAATTGTCCACAGTATCACCAGCCAGCCAATGTGCAATAAAACCAGAGTTTTTAAATATTTATTTACTTTATGACACAATCATACAACGTTGTATGTGAGGCATATGTGCTTTGAGTGTTATTTATTAGCCGTTGTCCCCCCACAAGCAGGGCCTATTAGCGATTTTCTTAATTTCATCTATTGGGTCGGCTCCCTTGTATGCTTCCAATGGGAAGTTGCAACTTTTAGAGTTGGAGCATATTATTTACCTGTATGCTCTGGATGTTTAGGAATTTATGCTGGCGCGTTGATTGGTTTTGCAAGCCTTCCAAGATTGTCTAATCTGTCAAAACAATTATTTCAACTTAGATTTGCAATCCCTCTAATGTTACCTCAATCAGTCTATTTCTTTATCTTGAATTTTGAGCGGTTCTTCCTTCATTCCTATCCGATTCCAGGAATAAAGGAAATCTATTTTGTAATGGGATTGCTTTTCGGTTTTGTTTTATGCAATATTGCTTTTAGACTCGCCCTAATAGAAGATGAGTTTCACCCCGCCGTTGATCAACATCTTACCAGATTTGTAACATATTTAGGCTGGTTATTTCTTCCTGGCGTTTTAATAGGCATTGTCAGCATAATGCTTGGACTTGTTTTACTTGGATATGCAGTTGATATGCTTCTTCTGGTTCTAGGAAGTCTTTCTTTTCTTTTAGGATTAGGAATTCTTCTAGTTTTAATAGTAGGCTTCTCTCTTCGATTTGCAGTGGGTTTATTCAAGACTTCTTATGATTATTTTACGCAAGATCGCTCTAATTGATCTATATGCAAATACCCGTGTTTCTTTTTATCTAAAAAAACTCTGGACAATCATATACACGTTCAAGTTTTTTAGAAGCTAATGCTTTGCAGTTTTATAAAAAAAGATTTCACAAACCTTATTCAGCGTAGCAATCCTGCTCGCTAGATAACGTCGTTTTCGACAAAAAGGTATTACTCTGTTATAGCTTTTTGTATCACGCATCGGTGTTTAAATCAGCGCGCGCGATTGTATTGACATAATGCTGTCTATAGCTCTATAGAGTAATCAAGAGCTATATAATAAAGTGGACATTTTTCTTGCAAAAAAAGGCTTAAATAGTTTTAACTATAAGGTATGGATGGCAACTTGTGATCGGTAAAGAACCTTAGACGGAAAGAAAAACTGACACAAAGAAACATGGTGAAGAATCGGCCCTGAACTATGAAGTAAGTGTGTACGGCCGGACAGGATTCTGGAAAGATAAGGGGAAGATCGAGAATGAGCCTTAGAGGAAAAATCAAACTAAGGTGAAGTGTAAGCCGTAGCACGAAAGTGAAACGGTTGTCGACTGAGAGGTCGAAAGCACGCGCGACGTAAAAATCGCGTAACCTGGAGCGAGGAAACCAAAAAGGCACAGCGGGTTGCCACTTTTCTTTTGGGATGTTTTTTTAACATCCTTTTTTTTTGAAAACAGCTAAATAGTCAAGTTAAGATGTCGCTGATGATAAGCGAGCAGCAGAGTTCTTTATGAATTATTTTAAGGTCAAGTGACTGTGCTTCTTCTACACCCGCATCGGTGATATAAGCAATTCCGTTTATTCCAGCTCGAATTGCGAGAATGTCAGTTTCTTCCTTGTGATATCCCTTTGGTCTGGCACAGCCTAACATAACTGGCTTATCCTGAAAAGTCAAACGTGCTATAGTGATAATTTTGGCAATGGTTTCAGGTGATGGTGGCGTGACATTCTCCATTGGTGTTCCTTCTAGGGGCATTAATGCAACTATCACAATGGCATCAGGGTCATATTTAGACAGCATTTCTAATGCATTGATTTCTCCGTCTAGAGTGCCGTAATTGAGACCAACGACGACATGTGGTACAATTGGAATGTTAAATTCCTTAAGAAGTCTAATAGATTCTTCATATTTCTCGGGTGTTGCGTTTATATGGTAAACTGTTTCAATTGTGTCTTGACTGGCGATCACATCAAGCATAGCGGCATCAATATGTGAATCTGCAAGAATTTTCGCGGTTTCCTTGTCGATAAGTCCTGTATGAACAACGACTTTTAATCCAAAACGTTCTTTTATAACTTTTAGAGCATTTGTATACTTTAAAAGAGGGACAAATCCGTGTTTATTTGCGCCTCCACTAATTAAAACACCCTTAGAACCCTTTTTGCTAAGTTCTTCACATAATTGAACTAATTCATCAGGAGAGCGTGCGGGTTTCATTGATTCTAGAATTTTAGACTGACAGTGATCGCAATTAAGAGCACATGCAGTTCCTGTAATACTTATAGGCACAAAGGCGTTCGGAGATTCCTGCTTAAAACTTTCAATCTCATAATGAACTATGTTGGGAGCATAATTCCATAACAGGTTTCCAAAGTTTTTTCTACGAAGATTAAAAGCATTTTCCATGTATTTTTTAAGTTCTGAGGAACTAGAGTTCAGAATCATCTTTGCTTGCGACATTGAAAACAGTGATTTAGAAGTGATAGGCGCACATCCTCTTGTTTTAAAAAACTGAATGAGTTCGGGAATTATGATATCGGGATCGAATAAAACTATTTCCTTATATCAAATGAAGTGAACTACCTCACGCTGAAGCTGTGGTGCTTTCTTGCTTAGTTATCGTAAGTGGGTTATAAGAGAATCAAAGTATATTTCTCCTTAAATCGGCTATAGACTAATTATTGCTCTTTATTCAGTTTCAACAATCATTTTATTAGAAGAGAATAACTTTAGTGTCAAGGCTGATGATTGTCTTTTTACCGATATACATTCTATTTTTTGTATTAAAAGAAGCAAAGTATCTAGTTAGAACTAAATGGAGGTAAAATCCATGAAAGAAGTAAAGATTCAGTTACCGGTTAAAGATCTTCCAAAAAGCTGGTATAATATTATACCTGATCTTCCACAACCGCTTCCACCACCTAAAGAACCTGAAACAGGACCTTCTCGACTTGAATTTCTCTCTAAAGTCATTGTTAAAGAATGTTTAAAACAAGAGTTTTCAGATCAAAGCTGGGTACCAATACCTGAGGAATTAAGAGAGTTATATATACAGGCAGGTAGACCAAGACCACTACGTCGAGCTAAAAGACTTGAAAAATTACTGAAAACTCCAGCACATCTTTATTGGAAGAGGGAAGATTTATCACCAACAGGAAGTCACAAAGTCAACACTGCACTAGCCCAGTTATATTATGCAGTACAAGAAGGTGTAGAAGGAGTAGTTACTGAAACTGGTGCTGGGCAATGGGGTACTGCATTGTCCTATGGTGCAAGTTTGATGGAATTACCATGTGTAGTTTTTTGGGTACGTAACGTGCATGATTGGAAGGTCGATCGAAGAACTCTAATGAAAATGTATGGCGGTGAGGTTCATCCTTCGCCAAATCAGTTAACTGAAGTCGGCAGAACTATTCTCAAAGAAAATCCAGATCATCCAGGGTCGTTGGGTATCGCAATTTCCGAGGGGTTAGAATATGCTGAAAAACATGATGGATATGCGTATTCTCTGGGAAGCGTGCTAAATCACGTACTGATGCATCAAACAATAATCGGTCTCGAAACAATCGAACAATTCAACATAGTAGATGAACAACCAGATCTGCTAATAGGCTGCTTCGGAGGTGGATCGAATTTCGGTGGTTTCACATTACCTTTCATTGGGGAAGTATTAAACGGTAAACGAGAATGTGAATTTCTTGCATCTCAGTCTTTGGCAGCACCAAACATAAGTCAGGGTGAATACCGCTATGATTTTGCAGATCACGCAGGAAAAACACCTTTGTTGAAAATGTACACCTTAGGTCACGATTCAAATATGCCACCAATATTCGGAGACGGTCTCCGATACTCTGGAGCATCACCAATTCTAAGCCTATTGAGAAATCTAGGACATATTAAAACAAGAACCTACCCTGTAGACGAGAAAGACGTATTCGAGGCTACACGGACATTCCTTCAAACAGAAGGATTTTTACCTGCACCAGAATCCTCTTATGCTATCAGAGCCATGATTGATGAAGCGATAGAGTGTAAGAAAACCGGCGAGGAAAAAACCATCGCCTGTAATGTCTCAGGGCATGGATTTCTTGACATCTTTGGCTATAAAAGTGTGTTAAACCTGTAAATAAGTAGAACGGTTTTAATTACAAAACACTTTTTCTTTTTCTATAGAATTCGCAATTCAAGACTTGCAAATCAATTCTGTTTTTCTTCAGTTTTTTCATATTCTGATTTGATTCAAATTAATACAACGTATTCTAAGTTGCGAATTTTACCGACATAAATTTTTCTGTCTTGAGAAGTTTTCTAGCCTGATAAAGTTTAAGAATACACAGCACATATATGTTACGCAACGTGGGAGAACTCGAAAATGAGTCAAACGGACAATAAGATCCGATTATCTACTAAATATAAGCAAGCGATCGAAGAACCAACAAAAGTAAAAAGAGCAAAAGAAATTATTGGATATTTAAATTTATTAGTAGATGAAGCAAGAAAGATGAGAAAGGACAAAGATCTCGCTTATAAATAATAGAAATTAGTTTTGAAAAGTATTACAGTGAGCTAGTTATCATCAGATACAAGTTCTGCATCTGATGAATGCAATGAAACACGATCTGAAAAATCACTCAGTTGATGTTGTATACGTTCTAGTTCTTTTTCATTTGGTGAATAGGGGAAATTTCTACATTCGCCAATATATGCTTGATAAGGTGTAGAATTCGCATAAGGTCTAGTACATGCAACGCGTAGAGTAGAACCTGGGCAACCGCTTGTCATAAATGGTATGCCTGTTTTGACTATTTCTTTTAGAAATTGTTCTGGGATTCCAAAATCGATAAGTCCTCCCTCATTATCAAATTTCATGTTTTCGACACGTGCTTTCTTCTCTTCAATAAGAAATCTTGCTAATTGCATTCTTCGATACTGTCCGATTGGGGGTTGCTCTCTATTTTCTAAAGGAGAACCAGGTTCTGGGAAAAATGAGAAAAGATGTATGAGAACTTCACGATCCGCGGCTTGTTGAAATATTTTTGCCATTTCTTCTTCTGTTTCCCCGAGTCCTACGATTAAGTGTATCCCAACATTTTTACTTTCAAAAACCTGGAGTCCCTCTTGAATAATCTTCCAATATGTTTCCCAACGATGTGGTCCTCGTATATCTTTCCCTCTAAATTTATCAAATAATTCGGGAGTGGCGGCGTCGATAGCGATACCTAACTTATCAACGCCCGCATTTTTCAAGGCTATAAGCCAGTCCTTATTAACGATAGTAGGCGTGATTAATCCAGAAACTAATAACCCTGTTTCATTTTTGATTCTTTTTGCGATGATGATAGTATCTTGGAGGGCTCTTTTATTTGTGAGCATTGAAATACAAACGCGTTCTACGTGAGAGTATTTCTCTTTCGAATTTAATTTCTGTATTATTGTATTAAGGTCGTGGGTTGGCCATTCAACTCTGATAAAAGATTTATCTTTATGAAGTTCGCTTTCACATTCTCTTACGAAACTTAAACCACAGTAAGCACATCGCGCAAAGCAGCCTTCTTCGTAGGTCAATAAAAGGTTCACACACGGTAATGTAGCGTCTTTATAAAATGATCCTGATTTTAGACCAAGTGTCATCGCTGCGGCAAGGCTCATTTGAAGATATTCAGGTGATTCTTTTGATACTGTGTCTTCAATCTCTTGAGATGCTGCTTTGTCCATAATAAAGCCCTCTTTGAAAGTACTTCACTAGATATTTCAGTTTCATTAAGAATATATGCAGACATAAAAAAGTTTATCATAACTACATATCAGACAAATCCTTAAGAGGCTATGCGCTAAGACATACAAAATTTCACACATTTCATAGCAGAACAGCGAGGTAAGAACATGGATACAGGTGAAAACAGCAGATTTTGGCGTCTATTGGATACAGGTGTACTTACTGGTGCTGAAAACATGGCTCTAGACGCAATATTACTTCAAGAGCGAAATGGAGTTAATAGCTCCAATATCTTCAGATTTTTACAGTTTTCACCTCCCGTAGTTTTGATTGGATATCACCAAACCGTGGCTCACGAGGTCAGAGTAAATTACTGTAACTCAAAGGGCATTGATATTAATCGTCGAATTACAGGTGGTGGCGCTATTTTTTTTGATGAATCTCAAGTAGGTTGGGAATTAGTTTTCAATAGCGAGGATTTAGACGTAGGAAGAAATCTTGAGGATATAACAAAAAAAGTCTGTGAAGGGGCAGTCAGAGGTCTTCAAAAATTAGGTCTAAAGGCGGAATTTAGACCTAGGAATGATATTGAGGTTAACGGCAAGAAGATATCTGGAACAGGGGGAGTTTTTGAGGATAATGCTTGTCTTTACCAAGGAACTTTGTTAGTTGACACTGATATGGAAATGATGCTTAAAGCATTGAGGATCCCTATAGAAAAACTAACTAAACGAGGAATTGAATCTGCTAGAGATCGTGTAACCTGTCTTAAGGAAGAGTTAGGAACTATCCCACCTCTTGAAAAAATTAAAACGGCTTTGCTACAAGGTTTTTCTGAAGAACTTGGTATACAATTCAGACCTGACTCGCTTACTTCTCATGAACGATCTTTGCTTCAAAGTGAACTTGTTGAAAAAAGATCTGATGACTGGAAAAACCTGATAGTTGAACCTAAAAACTACAGTCAAATGTTACGATCAATATACAAAGTAGACGGAGGTCTATTAAGGCTAAATCTTCATGTTGATGCAAAAATGCGTTATATTAAGCAAGTTTTAATAACAGGAGACTTCTTCGTTGATCCAGCGAGGACGGTTTATGACTTAGAAGCTTGTCTTAAAAACACACCAATTGCAGATCTAAAGGAGAATCTCCACGAATTTTTTGTAGAAAAAAAGCCGAGATTTTTAGGTTTATCTGAAGATGACATCTATCAAGCAATCAACGAGGCACTTGAGAAACTAGAATATGTTGGTCTTAGCATAGATGAGGCCAATTCAATATTTGTCGTTAATGATTCATTTAGAAATCTATTGAAAAATAATACGGTTTTACTTCTGCCGTATTGTGCTAAGCTTCCAGATTGCGAGTTTAGAAACGAAGACTATTGTGCAAGATGTGGAGGCTGCAGCATAGGTGAAGCTTACGATATTGGTCAAGAAAAGAATCTGCGAGTTATAAGTATCTGCAGTTTTGAGCATCTTGTTGAGACCTTTAAACAGCTCCAAAGTGAAGGTATTCAGTCATATATAGGTTGTTGTTGCGAAGCGTTTTTCGAAAAACGGCAGAAAGCATTTCGAGAATCTGGGCTCGGCGGTTTACTAATTGATATCGATTCATCCACGTGCTATGAACTCGGTAAAGAGAAAGAAGCGTATGAGGGCGTATTTGGTCATCAAACAGACCTAAAACTTGATCTATTAAAAAAAATCATTGAAAACGTTAGAGTTCGCTCATAATGGCAATTCCAACAGAATGTGAAGTATTAGTAATTGGCGCTGGACCCGCTGGAAGCACTACTGCCAGTAATATTGCAAAAGACGGAGTAGATGTTGTTCTTATTGATAAAAGAAAAGAGTTGGGCGTGCCAGTGCAATGTGCTGAACACATACCTTTTCAAGTTGCTTATTTTACTGATTCAAAAAAGGAAATAATTGCACAGAAAATTAACTACATGCATACAGTTATGCCAAACGGTGATGTAACCATTACTGAATCCAAAGGATATATTATTCACAGGGATTTGTTTGATAAGCACTTAGCTGAGAAAGCGAGGAAACTGGGGGTATATATTTTTCCTAATACAGAAGCGTTAGGCTTCCATAGAGACAAAGTCAAAATACGTGAAGGAAAACAGGAACAAATTATTTCTCCAAGAATAATTGTAGATGCGAGTGGTCCAAAATCTGCGATGGGAAAAACTCTTGGAATATATAACACCACATATATTTATGCAAATCAATTTTTAATGCCACTGAGAGAAAAAAGGGACTTTACAGAGGTTTATTTTCGAAAGTACATACCTGGAGGCTATGGTTGGGTATTTCCAAAAGATGATGTATGTAACGTTGGAGTTGGTGTAAGTCTTAAGTTTGGAATACCACCACGAGAGGCATTAAAGAATTTTGTTAAAGAACTGGTAAAACAAGAGATAATCCTTGATCAAAGATTAGCTATAGTCGCTGGAATAATCCCTGCAGGAGGAATGCTACCTCTTCAAAAGGAAAATATTCTATTTGTTGGAGATGCAGCCGGACAATGTCACTCAATAACTGGTGCCGGTGTACCATTTGCTCTGCTTTGTGGACAACTTGCTGGAAAATATGTTGTGGAAGCGGTTCAAGAAGAAGATTTAGAAATTTTAAAAGATTATGAAGAGGAATGTATTGACTCTTTTGGCGATTCACTCATGCATGCAGTAGAAAAAAGAAAATTCTTTGAATCATACTGGAATAATCCCCAGCATGATTTCAATGAAATGGTAAAAAAAACGTGGGTTGTCTTCGAAGATTATTATAGTTGAATGTTATTCTGAAAGTTTGTCGAACATATTTTTTCCCACAAAGCAAACTGGACAGAGCCAGTCATCAGGAATGTCTTTAAAAAGAGTACCAGGATCAATTCCGTTGTCGGGGTCACCCTTTTCTTCGTCATAAACATAATCACATGCTAAGCAAGCCCATTTAGCCATTATATTACCTCCGTACTTGGATGGTATCTTCATTTTTTCGCTTTTATATTTCGAATGGATTTTCGCTTAAAAAATTTGAGGATAGTTCATAGCTAATTCTTTACATATCATTTGCATTGAACTAAACTACATATATAGAAGACTAATGCGGATGAATTCACTAGAAATTATAAAATCTGTTTTTGAGTCTATTACTTGTGAAATGATACTTAGGCTTTCTAGCACTGTCGTGCATTTAGAAAGGAGTTAAACGTCATTGATCCATAATATATTCCTAATTAAGGATGGCAACTGTATTTATAGCTATAGAACTGGAACTAAAAAGAGTTTAGACTCAAATCTAGTGAATGGGCTATTAGAAGCCATATTCGGCATGGGGGAAGTGTTCTTCCAAAAGAGAATTAATAAGATCATGTTCCAAGAAATTCGTACAATATTTCGAGCCTTAAGTAAGAAACTAATTCTCGGAGTTATTGAGGATATAGATACAGATAATGAAGTTGTTGAGGTGTTACTTAAGAAACTCTCAGAAGCTCTTCGTCAAGTCATTTTAATTCTTGAATATGATGGAATTAATCATTTGACAATGACACAAATGCCCTCCCTAAAAGATGAACTGGAATATACCCTTCGGAGAACCCTTCTTAAAATTCCCTGTCCATTTTTGAAAAAAAGATGGTTTAGAAAAAGATGTACCTTTGTTGATAAACCTCTTAAACGTTCATGTATCTTTTGTAATTTATACGAAATCAAGAATTGTCCATACTTGCAAAATGACCAGTTATGGCAATTTTATAGAACTCCTTTTCAATTTAATAATGGTGTTCAGTTAGAAGAATCGGTGAAACAATTAGGAAGATGGAAAAAAACCGAAAAATTCAGCCTCCATATTCTCGAAACAAATAATGGAACCAATGCTATGGATCTTAGATCGAAACTAAAAGCATATGAAATTTTTGTCTCTCCTAGAAAAGCGCTCGAAATAATGTCTAAGTTAGAGGAAAAAGGGTTGTTATTGCGAGATTCGCCACCTATTCACGAATATCACTAGTATTTTTTATTTAGTAACTAAGTCTTCTTAACTGATTCTCCAGCTAAATAGTCAATGTTTTAAGCCATTCTAACTGTTGATTCAGTTTTGTTCGTGTTTGAGTTTCTTTCTCATCGAATTCCAATTAAAAGAGTCTCAAAATGATTTCATAGTTCTTTGAGATCTGAGAGTTCGTATGCGCTACCTTCGATGCAGTAGTACTTCCAGCGGAGATTCATCATCTTTGTGAGGGGGCATTGGTCACAAAGACAACCCTTTTGCTCTTGTATCCTGTCACTTTTGCCGATGGTACAAAAGACGAGTTGGTATTCTTCAGTCTCCGCGTAACTGGGACATTTCCCGCACATACACATATAGGCTACTTGCTCGGCGTTCTGTTTCGCTAACTCAGGTGTCCATGTTCCTTTTGTAAGTGCTTTATATTTTTCTTCAAAGGTAGTTGCTTTATAGTACTCTTCGTCTGCCATTTTATACACCAAAATCTAAAGTGATTCTTAAACTCTATCCATTTTTAAGTATATCAGATTTTGATAAAAAGGAATCATAGTTTTTCTTGAGTCTTTTCTCATTTTAACTTCCCACAGTTTTTTAAGCATTAAGATAAACTTCAATAGAGAAATCAATTCATTATTGACTGATCATTAGAATTTGATTGTTTTAATGACCTGATATCTCCTTATATCAAAACCTGAATCCGTTTCTTATATTTTTTTTTGCATTAAAAATAGCTGAATATAGAAAAAATGGTTAGGCCAAAAAGCTGTCATTTTAGTCAAATTAATATGTACCTTGGTGTAAAACATAACGATATATTTGATAAAATAAATTCAAGGCGTCAACTTAGAATCAAATAGAAAAAGCTGGTGACACATTTGATTATAAAGAAGATAGAGGAGAATTTGGGAAAGAAGGATGGGACACATAGATTAGTTGGCTTATGGGATTCAATTCTCCTAGAAGGTCAGGGGACAATACCACATTACCATGAAAATATGGAAGAGATCTATTATATTATCTCTGGGCAGGCACTTATGACCATCAATGGAGATACTGAGTTAGTCGATGAGGAAGATATAATCTACATAGCGCCCAGAAAGAATCATAGTATTCGACAAACAGGCGACCTACCACTACGCTATATCACAGTCTCGATTGATATCAGAAAAAATCCGCGTATACCATCACAAAGTCACTATATTTAACTTCTTTTAATTAAGACTGCCTAAAACTGCCTACCTTTTAATTATTTTGATTTTTGCGATTTATGAATCCTATTGAAAATCTTTTTAAGTGTGAGATTAGAGTAGAAAAGATATATCATTTTAACCTGCAATTTTATATGACGCATCTCCGCGACTATTGTAGGATGAAATCCAAGCATTTGGAGGATAGAATTTATGAAATTTGCAGATTGGGCGTATAAAATTCCAGAATCTGAAATTCGTCGTCTCCTGAGGTTCAATGTAAAATATTATTACGCAGGAGGCAAGCCAGGTGTACTTCCTACTGAAATTATAGCTAAAATTCTTAAGAAAATTGGAGAAGATCAGCTTAAAAATATTGAGGATGGTCGAGAACAGGAAGTTGCCGATATTTATAATTATGGAGTCACTGCTGGAACGGATTTTTTTAGAAAAACCCTTGCTGAAAGACTTCGTAGAGAAGGAATTGAAACTAATTGGGAACAGTTAATGATCACGACAGGATCTCAGCAAGCAATTTATTTAGTTCTTGATACATTAATTGATCCCGGGGATGTCATAATTACGACTCGTCCAGCATACTTAGGCTTCCTCGGGCCAGCTGGAAAACTTGGCGCGAATATTATTACTGTACCCACTGATTTGGATGGCATTGTCCCCGAATATGTTGAGAATGCTATCGAATTATCAGAGAAAGAATTCGGGAAAAAACCTAAAATGATTTATTTAGTTCCAGATGGTGACAATCCAAAAGGCACTAATCTCCCAGCAAAAAGAAGACAGGCACTTTTTGACGTCGCAGAAGCACAAGATGTCTTGATTATCGAGGATAGCCCATATAGAAACATTCATTTCAAAGGAGAAAAAGTTTTTCCCATTAAGTCATTAGATAAAGAGAATCAAAGAGTTGTTTATCTAGGAAGCACAACTAAGGAAGCTATGGCCGCACGGGTTGGTTATGCACTCGCACCAGAAGAATTAAGAGAAAATATGATAAAAGGTAAGGGATTTTTAGATCTGTGCACACCGCTGATCATGCAAAGGATTTTGGACGAATATTACCGCAATTATATTGATGATATGCTCCCGAAGATTAACTCAACTTATGAAGCTCGAGCAAAAGCAATGATTGAAGCAATGGATGCTACATTCCCTGCAGGAGAACGTACAGATCCAAAGGGCGGCTTTTTCATATGGTGGGAATCTGAGAATAAGAACTTTAATGCAAAAGAGTTCCTTGAACGGGTAGCTATGCCTAATGAAGTACTATTCGTACCTGGAGAAGCCTTCTATCCACTTGGAGGTATGGCTTATTTGCCAGACAGCAACTCGCTACAACCAACTGTTGCAGAAACGCATGAATTGAGATTAAGCTATTCTTTCAAAGATGAAGAGAATATTCGTGAAGGTATTCCACTCCTTGGAAAATTGCTAACTGAGGAACTCGGGTAAACATCCTCTCTTTTTAATTCTTTTTTCATACATTTTAGTTAGTTACATTAACGATCATCTCGCACTCAAGCAGAAGTGACTACTCATTTTTAGAATAATCGCTCTTGTCTTGATTTACAGTGACATCCTTCACTAAAGCTTTACTTTGTCTAAGAATGTCTGCAGTATTTAGCTTGACCATTTTTTTGCGAGTACCTCCACCCGCCCAAATGAACTCATTTTCTAAGACTAAGGGATCGATCACAGTCTTTAAAGGATTTCTATGCCCAATTGGCGGGATGCCTCCTGTGGGATACCCTGTGATCTGTTCAGCTATTTTTGGACTTGATGTTTTTGCTTTTTTTAAATTAAGAGCGCGCTGAAGTTTCTTGCGAGAAACATGCTGATCTCCTCGAACAATTGCAAGAAGGGGCAATTTATTTTCAGCAATAAAAACTATCGATTTAACAATCTTTTCTAGCGGAACATTAAGCGATTTAGCAGCGGCTTCTGCAGTATGTGTCTCTTTTTTTTCGAAGAATTCGAATTCAACTCCTGAACGTATTAGATACGCTTTTAAATTCATTTTCGATCCCTAAAGCAATATTCATTAATTTAAATTTGTTTTCGATTAGTTTATACTTCAAAATCTCTTTATTTATAACTTTTAAAGAAATTGTGGGTTGCGAATTGTCATAACTACTAATCAAAACTATGTTAAAAGGCACGATCACTATAGAAATCTTTATTTTCTTAACTAGAACTAATTGAGAACTAATTTTCTAGGTTATATTTAATTAACAATAGCCTTGAAATCATTATCCAAAGATGAATTTCGAAGAAGGTCTCATATTGAAAACTGATGGCCATGAAACACTGATTAACTTTATTAGGCGCACGCTACTGAAAAAAGAGCATGTCATCCTCGCAACTATTTTGGCTGTAAATTTTGCATTGAGACTTTATGGCGTCATTGTTAATGTAGACCATTTTTTTCGTGAAGCTACTTTCGGCATGGCTGCATGGAGGATAGTTGACGGTGATCTTCCTTACCGTGATTTTTTTCACGCACAAGCTCCGCTTTCCCCTTATTTACTTGCTTTCGTTTTCCTTATGTTTGGAGTCGGCATTCTTCAAGCAAGGTTATTCTTGGTATTCTTTACAACCTTTACATGTTTTATGATCTTCATGGCAGGAAAAAGGATTGATTACAAAACGGGATTGTTAGGAAGTTTGATTTTTGCAATAACCCCCCTTTCCGTTAAGTATGGCATGAATGCAGTGAATGATTTTATTGCAATGACTTTCTGTGCCATAGGATATTATTTTCTGACATCTGTCATTATGATTAACGAGAATAAAAAGAATTTGACAGCTGAAAGAAATAATTCAATTTTGGCCGGACTCTTTATGAGTATAGGAGTTATGATCAAACTCATTGTTGCACCAATATTATTTGCCTTTATCGTTATTTTAATAATTGAAGGCATATTTTCTGAATTTGAAATTAAAAATCAGGTAAAAAAGATTTTTTTCCTTATAGTTGGATTCGTAATTCCTTTTCTAGTTGTATTTTCTTCTTTTTATCTTCTGTTCGGCGACAATTTCACTGCACAAGTTTTGGGACAACATTTGGCAAAAAAGCCAGTATCTTATGGAGAGCGTTGGAATAAACTGATGTCTCGCCTGATCATAGTAAATCCTTATTTTTTCGTATTATTTAGTTTAAGTGTTCTGTTTGCAGCACGGCAACCTTACGGACGCGGTTTAATCATTTGTTTTCTTTGCATGATATTAGCGGTATTTACTTTTGTTCCATCACAGAATACCAATTACTATCAAATTAACATCCTAATTATGTCCATGGTCTGCGGTTTTTTTCCCCTACCCGATTTCAAAGCATTAAATTTTAAATCACTGATCCCAAATTTTATAGTTATTTTGAATTTGTTGTTATATAAAATATATCGCTATTCGAACTCTAATGTAGCAGGATTTGCTTATTTTGAGCATTATTTGGCAAAGGTAGCCCTTGCAGCAACTTTAATCACCTTAATCGCATTTATTGTAATTTTAACAAAAGAAAAGCAAATTACTGAATTGAAAATTAGCGATCGAGCAAAAAAACTTCTTTCTTCCCCTTACCAAGTTTTAAAAGGCTTAAAAAACGTTCTTAATAAGGACGTAACAAAGTTGGTCCTTGCATCAGCCTTAATTGTTATAATCGCGACAACTGGTGTTTCATATCCCAGTCTTTCTGAAAGTGATAAGAAAACTATCGAATGGATTAAAGCAAATACGTCTCCTGACGATTATGTTCTTGCTGACGACTTAAAAATCAATTTTCGGGCAAAAAGAAGAAGCCCATTTGCTGAAATTTCAACACCGAGAACACGTTTTGGTGAACTTACTGGAGAAATGTTTATTGAAGCTTGCTATGAGTTTGATATTAGAGTCGTTGTGAAAACAAGAAGGCTGTTTGACTCCTTTGATACATACGATGTCTTCCTGGAATTTCTTGAAATTAACTATGTTCCAATTAAAGAAGGTCACATAATCTATGTGCGCACAACACCTCTAAAATGAAAACTAAAACATAAAGTGGAAGCTCTGATGATGAAATTTGAGTTACTGAAAAAAGAGCATGCTGTGCTCGTAATTATTTTATTTTTAAATTTTGCATTGAGACTTTATGGTGTCATTGTTGATGTCGACTATTTTTTTCGTGAAGCTACTTTCGGCATGGCTGCATGGAGGATAGTTGACGGTGATCTTCCTTACCGTGATTTTTTTCACGCACAAGCTCCGCTTTCCCCTTATTTACTTGCTTTCGTTTTCCTTATGTTTGGAGTCGGCATTCTTCAAGCAAGGTTATTCTTGGTTTTTTTTACAACCGTTACATGTTTTATGATCTTCATGGCAGGAAAAAGGATTAATTACAAAACGGGATTGTTGGGATGCCTAATTTTCGCAGTAGTTCATTTATCTGTTATGAATGGCATGGTGGCTGTTAATGATTTCATTGCCGTGACCTTCTGTATTGTTGGATACTATTTTTTAACACCCGTCATCATGGGGAACAGGTACAAAGGGGAATTTCTTGCTAATCGAAACTGCGCATTTTTGGCTGGAGTTTTTTTAAGTATCGGAGTAACGATCAAAATCATAATTGCACCAATATTGCTCGCCTTCATTGTTGTTTTGGTCATAGAAGGACAATTTGCAGGAGTTAGAATCAATGAACAGGCTAAAGACCTTGCTTTTCTTCTTCTTGGGTTTATAATTCCTTTTTTAGTTGTGTTTTCGCCTTTCTATTTAATAGTTGGTAACAAAATTACACTGCAAGTATTGGGGCAACATTTAGAGAAGCCTTTTGTGTCATGGGGAACGCGTTGGAATAGTCTAACGAAATACATAATTAGGGAAAATCTCTATTTTTTCGTTTTCTTCTCACTAAGTGCTCTTTTCGGGGCACGAAAACCATATGGAAGAGGGCTACTCATTTGCACTCTATTCATGTTATTCAGCGTATTCCTGTTTGTTCCACGACAACAAGCAAATTACTACTATTTAAGCGTTCCATTGATGGCCATGGTTTGCGGTTTCTTTCCCTTATCAGATTTTAAATCGTTTAATTTAAGATCAACGCTTTTGAGTGTTATTGTTTTCTTTGGTTTCATTATTCTAAACTTCACCATTTTTATCCGATTTTATCGTCCTCGTTTTTATTTTCCAGTTCTATCATTGCCTTTTTATAGTTATTCAAGCTATTATTGGATACAGTTAACTTTTGTAGCGTTTTTTATTGCTTTATGTGTCTTTATCGTTTTTTTAATCAAAGAAGGACAATTTGATGGACTTAAAATTACGGATTCGGTGAAAGATATATTTTCTTCCCGTCACCAGATCTTTAAGAGTCTAAGAGGTATTCTTAGTTATGATGGGGTAAAACTCGCTCTTGTAGTGTTCTTTGTTGTGCTAATCACAGTGTGTAATGTAACATATCCCCGTCTTTCTGCAAAAGATAGAAAAGCAATTGATTGGGTTAAAGTAAACACTTCTCCCGATGAGTATATCCTTGCTGATAATTTGAAAATAAATTTTAGGTCAGGAAGGAGGTCCGCATTTGCTGAGATTTCAAGAGAGCGAACGCATATTGGCGAACTTACTGGAGAAATGTTTATCCAAGCATGTTATGATTTTGATGTTAGAGTCGTTGTAAACACAGGATTTCTTTTTGGAAAAGACGATACCTATGATGTTTTCATAGAGTTTCTTGAAGATAACTATGCTCAAATCGAAGTAGGTCACACAATCTACGTACGTGCCACTTCCTTGCAATGAAAATATCGGAAAAAAATTAATGTGTAATTATGAGTTACATGAAAGGGAGATTTCAAGTAATAATTCATTCTAAAACTAGTCTATGAATATCTCACTGAAATTATTTCCTCCGAAGAAAGACTTCAAAATCTGTTTCGTATCATCCCATCCTTTATCCAAAAATAATGCACCGATCACTGCCTCAATAGTATCTGCAATGACTTTTTGTAATCCGTCTTTCCGAACTCCTCTCATTTGAATTATTTCATCGATTTTTTTTAACATCCCAATTTTTGCAAGAAACTCGTCTTTAACGAGGTCCTTTCGCATTTCTGTAAGACTACCTTTATCTTTTTCACTAAATTTCGTATAAAGCAGTTCAGCAATTAGAAGATCGAGGACTGCATCTCCAAGAAAGGCCAGACGTTCGTTATTTTTGTGATTATTTTTTGGACTACTTGAATGTGTTAATGCTAAATCGAATAAATCTAAATCATTAAACCGAAGATTGTTTTTCTGAAGCCAAGCGTTGAGTAATTCTTCTCTTAATTTCTCTAAATTCAAATTCTTTCCTCCTTGTAAGATTTCTGGTAAGTAATATTAATTAAAGTCTAAAGATTTTCAGAAAACTTCATCAACATCAAGTTTTGAGTTATAGAAGTCCTTATAACAAATGAAGACTTTTCAATTATAAATAGAGACTGATTTAAATGCCTGAGATAATTTCAAAATTTTTGTCAATCATCGAAACAAGCAGACCGATTATTTGGCTTTTTGCAGTTGGAACGGCATTTTGTGGAATGCTCATGGCATTGAAAAGCATTCCACCTGTCTTTGAGTTTCTGCTAATGTGCATAGCGATGATTTCTGCAACTTTTTCTGCTAATCTGGTTAATGCTGCAACTGATGTCGAAGTTGACAAAATTAATAAGCCTAATCGACCGCTTCCTGAAGGCCGAGTAACTGTTCATGAGGCTTTTATGATAGGAATCTTTTGTCTAATATTAACTTTAATTATCTCTTTTCTATTTGGAATTGTACCTTTCCTAATTGCTATAGTCGGTCTAACTTTTGCTGTAATTTATTCTGTTCCACCAATTGCCCTGAAGGAGCGGGGAATTCTAGCTAATATTGCACTGGCATTCAGCTACAGTACACTCATTTTCCTTTGGGGCTGGGCAATAGTTGCGCCGCTTATCTTAGAATTAACTGTTATCATAATATTGATCTTTCTGCTTATTCAGATCACTGGCGCAAACATAATAAAAGATTTAGTAGACTTTGAAGGTGATCTTATAAGTAGACGAACGGTTCCAGGTCAATTGGGATTGAAAAAGACAATAATAGTTATTGCACCATTTATGGTAGGGCTTTATTTTCTTATTCCTGTATTATGGTTGTTCAAAGTTTTTTCATGGCATTATTTACCGATTTCCTTAATGTCGCTATGGGGTATCGCTATAATAGTTTTTTTGTATAAGAACCCATCAAAGGATCGGCGAATTAAAGCCTTTCTCCACGCTTTTTTCATGTCTTTGTTATCCGAGTTTTTATTTGCTGGTGTCTATGTCCTAAGCTAAGGTTTTTCTTAAAATAAAGTCTAAGAAAGTCTGAACTCAAAGCTAGTTTAGAAAAATGTTAACTAACTTCCGATGCAAATTGAAGGTCCGCAATACTTGTATCTTTTGATCTACTAACTTTAATTGAATGGCTAGGTCCTTCATAGAATCACCCCAAGGAGACTCCCCTGTTTACCGAGGAGAGGAATTGCGTTCTAAAGGATATCTTTGTGAGGATGTGACAATCTTCTTTTTTACCGCTTTGTGTAAGTCTTTTTCCAGTTCTTACACAATGTAAACTTAACCGATTGTTCAGATTTCCGCCCACATAACATAAACCATGCTTTTTGTGGCATATTAAGGTGCCGCGTTTTAGCCCTAATGAGATTGCCCCGCCGTACCTCTTTCGTATGCCGCCTTGTGAAAACTGCAGCCGGTGTAACTGTCATCGGTGAAATCGTATCGGTTCTACATAATAGAGGCCGGTTGTAGAAGGATTTTTCGCCCCTGTTATGGCGGCGGCCATTACCCAAGCATCTACACAATGCGTTTCAAACGCCACCTTTGATTTGTTTGGTGATTTCTTCAGTCCAAAGGCCTCCCGTAATTGTTTGGTTTCGTGGCCTTGCATGGTGATGAGGATGAGCCCTAGTTTTTCTAGTTCTGCATAAAAATAGTGTTTACCAACTTCCAGCGGACTGAAATTGCGATTCCAGCCTCGCTGATTTTTCCGTGTTGTTGCCTTGACATCCTCGCTCACTGCGTATTGTAAGGGCAGGATTTTACACAACTGACGGACAAGTCGCAACTTTGCGTCCCATCTCGCCTTTGTTGAGGGTGGTAAAAACGTTTTATTATTCCGCCTGTTCTTCTTAGATTTTCTTCGGCGGTTTTTTCTATATCTTCGTACTCTACGCATAATTTTACGCTGTGCTACTGCCTTTTTTACCCAGTCCACCGCTTTTGACATCAGGTTAAGCACCGTGTCCTCTATTCCGACGACTGAAAACCCCTCGAATTTCGTGCCGGGATCTATACCTATTGCTAGTGGCTGTGTGACGGGATGGTTGGGATCGAACTCTAATTGGAGGTAAAATATGCCCAATTTATTACGTTTCTTAATGGCTTTTCTTTGTTCGAGAAGTTTCCTCGCCTTTGTCGGTCTGCACGGCATTAGTGGTATTCCGCTTTTGCTAACGACAGGAATTCTACCGATTGCGGTCTCCCTGCCCGAGTCGAGTATCCCTTCGCCAATGCCAAGTAGGCTTAGCCTCTTGAGATGAGAGACATGACATTCAGTGGTTCTGTCGAAGAGGAGGGGACTAGGGAGGCATCCCCGACATTCTTGTAGCCCACAAGGCGTAGTTCTTGAAGTATTTCTTCTGAACTTAGGCTAGTCAAGACTTGTATTGCTACCACCATCACAAGCCCCGTCCTTCAGGGCGGGGTTCTTGACCTGTTTGTGTATGTGTGATAAGAAAGATCTGATTGAACTAACATAGAGCAAAATATCATTAAGAATTCCACAGTCCTGTTGTCTTAAAAATTTTTGTTGATAAAGCATTCTTTTAAAAGGAATATACTTCCTTTGACCCTACATAGTCTATTTTCGCTTAAGGTCAAAGGCAAAAACTTAGTGAAATACAAATGAATATGCGCCTACAATTGTGCTTAGATTAAAATCAGAAAGTGTTTTATCCCTTTACATTTCAATTCTCTATGTGCTAAGATCTTCTTAATTTGTAAGTTGAAGATCAACTATGCTTCTATCTGTTCCTCTAGTAACCGTGATTGTGTGGCCAGTGTCTTTAATTGTTTGTGTATGTGTGATAAGGAAGATTTGATCGAAGGATTTATTATTCATCAATGCGCTTAATACGCCTTCTCTTCTTTCCGTGTCTAAACTTCCAAGAGGTTCATCTAAAATGATTGTTTTAAAATAGATAGGATGTAAACCAGATGAACGAAATGGACGTATATGCCCCATCAATTCTGAGATACCCATTCGTAATGCTAATCCGAGTGCAGCCTTATCACCACCACTAAGCATGTCTTTATCTTTTTCAAGTCCGTCGACCAAATCGGTAAGTGTTATTGATACACCGTGAGTCTTCCCATGCTTAGTAATCAAGATCTCATTCATCTTATATTGTCCGTAAGTAAATTGCTGCAGATATTTCGAAACGACACTACGTAATGATTTGAAAAGTTTGTTTTGAATAACTTCTTGAGAGATAAATTGCTCTAAATATGGTTTAATTAGCACATCATGATGCTTAATAGTTGATTCTTCTTGTCGTATTCGTTTTTCAATGTCGTCTAATTTATTTATTTCATCCAATAGTTTATTTAAGCGAATAGTTTCTTCATTAATGTCTTTTTTAAGAGAATTGTATTGGTTAAGTTTCTCTTTCTTTTCTTGAAATAAAACTTGAATAGCAGTAATCATATCTTGCAACTTTGTAGCTTTAAATCTCTCTAGTAATCCATTAATGGTATCAACACTTAATTTATTCAAAAGATCCTGTTTCTGGCTTTCATTTTTTATTTTTTCATTTACTATAATTTCCTGTTCCTGCAAAAGTTTCTGAATTCGATCCTCTTTTTCTTGTATCTTTAATGTTAATCTACCGATGTCTGTATTAAATTCTTCCAAACGATCCTTTTTTGATGTAAATTCATTTTTAATGCGTCCAATACTCTCGCTAAGTTCACTTATGTCGCTAATATTATATTTAGTTAATAAATCCTCATAAGATGAGACTTCAAATGACTTTAAAAGTCGAGAAACTTCAGTTTCAAGATCTGATAAATTATGGTCTATTTGTTGGGTTCGTGTTAAACAGTGTGAAATGTTTTCAAGTTTTGAAGAATTCTGTCTAATAATCTCTAAGTTCTCTTTCATGGCACGCATTGAAGTTTCATTTTCTTGTACAAGTTTTACTAATCGATTGATTTCGTTAGTATAATTCAAGATATCTTTTTCGATTCTCTGAACAACTTCATCCAATTCTTCTTCATCATGGAATGGAGTGAAACAAGTAGGACAGTCTCCCTTTTCTTTAAGTAATTCTATATTAGATTTTAAACTGGAAATCACACCTCTTTTAGTATTTATTGTTCCCAAGAGATCCTTTATCTTTTGTTCGATTTCTGTGAGTGATTTCTGTGCCGTCTCTTCATTATTTTGGAGCGTTTCTCTTTGTATTTTTTCATATTCTATTCTCTGTTCTAAGGTTTGAGGAAAATCAAAACCAGAACTCGATTTGATAAACTCATCGTCCAGACTTTTAATTTGCTCTGTCAGATTTAGTCGCTTGCTAATCAAATTTATCAAAGCAGTAACGCTTTCCAGTGTTGGTAGACTCTTAATCTTTTTTTCAAGAGTTTGAAATTCTTTTTCTTCTTTAGAAAGAGTGTGTTTCTCCTTTTCTAATTCATTACGATCGTCTTTTAGAATATCATTGAGTATGGAGATTTCTTTTGAGTAACCTTCAACTTGATTTGATGCATTTTTAATTTGCTCGTTTAATGTTTCTATATTTTGGATATCTTCAATTGTTGGATACTTAACAAGTTTATCATCTAAATGCTGAATAACTTGCTCTAAATTCAATTTATCTTCATTTAATTTTTCAATATCCTTTTTAAGTTCAGGTAACAATTCCATTTTTCCTTCAATTCTACTTTTTTCACTCATTAAATCTTGTTGCAGAGTAATATGTTCTTCTCTCATTTCTTTTAGTTCTTCTTTGATAAGATCAAATTGATCAAGTTGAAATAGTTCTTGAATTTTATTACGAAGTTCTGAGCCGCTTACATTTGCTAGATAGTCAATTTCACCTTGACGAACAAAAAATGTGCTGTCCAGTTGTTTCCCATCGCAGTTCATAACAGATTCTAACTTCTTACAAACTGCTTTAGAACCTGAAATCGGATTGATTAATTGATTTTTCTGATTGTAATCATATATCGTTGCTATTGTCGGTTTGCCACGTGTTTTTTCACGTTTAATTCTATATCTTGCATTCCCTACTTGAACATCCAATTGTACTTTGCATTTTGCTGCATCTTTTTTAATTAATCGATCTTTTAACTCGTCAATTACTCCACAATCCCTCTTTGATCCCCACAATCCCCACAAAATCGCTTCGATAAGGCTAGATTTTCCAGATGAATTTCGACCTCTTATTGTGTATAGACCATTTGGCAATTCTGATACATTTGCCGTTTTGTCTGGTAATTCTAACCTTGAAAATGGTTTAAAATTTTCTACTACAATCGATGAGATCTTCATTAAGATCGCCTCTGGAGCCTCTTTCCTTTTAAGCTGGAGAGGAAAGAGGTGCAGAAACTAACATAACGTGAATAATAACCCTTTTCCATATTTTACCAACTTAACGTTTTTAATTGCAATACTTGGATTTTTCCCTTTAGGATTTTCTAACACAACGCGCTTTCCAAGACAATGAACTCCTTTTACTCTATAGATTTTATTGTTATATTTTACAAGGTCATACGGTTGTAATTTGTATATCTGTCTCCTAATTGATGGCTTAAACCCTTTTCTATTCTTCTGTAGCGAACGATTATTTCTTCTGATTTGCTTGACCTTATACCGTCGGCAGCGTTCTTGATTGCTTCCACCAGCAATGACAAACGCATCGCTAACATGCGACTTTTCTAGCCCTAGTTTGGTACGCTGATATTTAGTAACGTATCCGTAGGTATGCTCTGCCCCTAACTGCTCAACTATCCTCCAACGGAAAATATTCAAACATGTAGGTGCTTTAAGTGGTTGATTTGCCTGGTGCTGGATGGTAGAATAGCCAAACTCCTCAGCGGTCTGATTTCCCTTCTTTACATTACAAGTTCTACATGAGATTGTCAAATTAGACACTCGATCTGACCCACCTCTGCTTTTAGGAATAATATGCTCGACTTCTAAAGGGATATCCTTTTTACCACAATAAGCACATGTTCGCCCCCACTTGTCTAACAGGTATTCCTTGACTTCGTAACCCTGAAGTTCACCCTGCTGATATGCTATGCCTGTAATTTCTGGCTGCTGCATTTTTTGAGTGTCGAAATTGGCTACTTCTACCCTTTTGTAGGTTATCGGTAGTATTGTTTCAAGCTTCGCAACTAATCTAATATGTGAATCTAATCTATGTTGATTACTAGGTGCTAACCATCCTTTAGGTCTTGTTCGGTTATTAAATCGAGGTGATCTATACCCTAATCTTCTTCTACGGGCTTTGCGATACATCCGTCGTTCTTCTAGTTTTTGAGGCATATCTTTCCGAAGTGTTACTGTCCCACTTATGAGCTCTAACTTGTCGTTTTTGGCACTAAAACCGATGTTCGTATATCCGAGGTCCACTCCAAGTGTAATCGGTTGCCTAGTTTCTCCGGTGGAATAGTTCAACTGAATGGTAAAAGGGCATCTCTGAACAACGTGTGCCTTGCCGTCTCGTAGTAATTTCTTTCCTTTGGGTTGTGTAGTAGGCATGAGAGGTTGCCCTCTCATGTTCAACACATAGATAGGTACTCTCAAGTCCTATCTCCTCCTTTAAATTGCTTTAAAGTCGGTTGGTTCTCTTCGCCAAGGTTATCAGTCAGTACTCTACGATGATCACTGAGAGTTTCCTCTCTGTTTAAACCACCGTTTACAGAGCAAGGGACTAGAGAAGCATCCCGTGGTGTGTTCTTTAACTCTCCTGATAACATAGATATCGTCATAAACTATATGACCTCTCTTAGGCTAATCAACTAATTGCTCTTACTCCTCACGGAATAAGCCCCTACCTTTTGGGTGGGGTATTTGACGCTTCCTCTACTCTTTTCACTGCATCAGAAAAAAGCCTAATGAGTAGATCTATATCATAATCTTCAGGTGATATCTTTTCAATGAATTTTCTAAAATCTTTTTCTGGATTTTCGATTAGATACTCAACTTCTTCTCCAGGTTTAAGCTCCAAGTCTTCTGCAATAGGATCTGATATTCTGCCTATTGAGAATTGGAGTATGTTATAATCATCCTTTCGCATTATTTCATTATATAACTCAGTTAGTTCTGCATTGAAGCGTGCCCAGAATGTATGAGGCATATCGCCTTTCACACCAATTTTGACACGAAACGCTGAATCAAAATCAAATCCAGTAGCTAATTTGTGTGTGTTGAGATACTTTTGTACTTTTTCAATTACCGCTGAAGGAGGATCGTCAGTATTTGCATCAATTATCGTAGAAAGCATAGGTCGCGAATCAAGGGTGATAGATGTAACATTGGGTAGTTCATCATGTTCTGCTTGTACCTCTAATATTACTTTTTCTTGATCTGATTCATCAAAACGCCAACGCTCTATTGCTCCTGCATTATAGGCTTTTTTGCTAATTTTTTCAAAATGATGATTATGTCCGACCGCTAAATAATCAAAATCTATATCAAGAAGTTCTGCTGGCAAAGTTTCATCTAGTTTCATTCCATGGGTTACACCTATTTCTGTAACACCTTTATTTGAAGTATTGTAAGTTTTCAGCCAATTTAAATACTCATCTTTAGCATCTTCGCTAAGTGATCCAAGATATTTTTTATTAACGAATGGAAAACAATGAATTACACAGTCTTTTTCGTTGAGATTGTAGATCAATTGTTTTTTGTTCCCTTGCAAGACGTTTATTAGGTCATCCCAAAATGTAAAGACCTTCACATTTTCTAGAACTTCAAAACTCTGTATCGTTGAAGTCCTTCGGGAATGAAAAATGCCATGATTTCCATCTATTATGATCGTTGGAATGCCTGCACGATCTAATCTTTTAAGTCCTTTAACTGCGATGTTCCGAGAAGCCTCAGACGGTGGATAAGGATGTCTTAAAAAGGGGTAATGATAGAAATCGCCGCTATGAACAATAAAATCAATTTCATCCTTTTTTTCAAGCGCATATGTAATAATCTTCCAATAGGCCCTTGCAAAATCAAATTCAATTGGTTGGAAGTTCATATTGAGATATTTTATTGTCATATGTCGGACATCGCTTGAAGTGCACCCAAGATGGGTATCTGAAACATGCAAAAAGTTGACCATTATGAAGTTCCTCATTACAGTATAACTTTTGGATCCTTAGCATCTTTAATGGTAGTATATTTTGCACTATCCTTTTTAAAACGATCGTCAAAGAGAGGTACATGAACAACAAAAGGAAGATCACGATAACTTGCTGTTACAACAGCTTCTCCACGATCTAATACCTTAAATTCACTCTCAAAGTCTGAAATGTCTCTGCTAGCTGCTTTTATGGCTAATCGTATTTCATCAGCATTTCCAAGTGCTAAAACAATTTGTGTGTTAAGTTGACTCAATAGAGCGGGATTAATCGATGAAACTTGTTGACTTATGACCGCCAAACCGATTCCAAACTTTCTGCCTTGACGGGAAATAGCTTTATAGACATTACCTTCAAATCTCATTAGATCTGGAGTGAGAATAGAGGGTGCTTCTTCCACAGTTATGAGAATAGGAACAAGCTCTGAAGTGTCTTTTACTGTAGTTTGATCTTTTAAGTAGAACTTTTGTATCAAGTTTTTTTGTGAAAAGTCTTTTCTAATGCATTCAGATAAATCACGCGTTGCAATTTGCTTCTTTAGGATATCTAGTGTATTACTGGATTTTACTGCTTTGCGCAGTTCAAAAACTGTGCGCGCAATTATTGTTGTGCTGAGAAATTGCTCCCTTTGACTCGTAATGCTTGTATTGAATAATAATACACGCCCCATCTCAAGGGCAGAAACAACATCTAACAGATTTGAACCAGTGTAGCCATCACGAAAAATGTTAGATCGTCTTAAGAAGGCCAAGTATCTTTCGACAGCATTAACTGTTGCATCCATAAAACCTTGCGCGTCTCCAACATTATTTATCCATTCGTCACCGTAAACTGCATGTAGTGAATACATATAAGCTATTTGTGGTGGGGTAAATTGATGGATAGACATAAGATCAATTGGCAGTATCTCTTGTAAGGAAATTTTGAGTTTTTTAGCATATCTTTGGACATCCCTTGCTGTAGCATCGATACTAGTGGTTAGGTAATAGAAATCGCCAAAAAGCTCACGTCGTACTTTGCTTGAGCGACTGTCGATTTCATCTATGATATCTTGTATTCCAAACTTTCCTGTCCCTAATGCATATTCATCATGTGGATCGATTGTTAAGAGAGTTATTCTATCTTCAATACCGTTTAAATAACATTGAAGGTTGTAATCTATGAAGGATTTTGTGATAACCTGCATTAGATTAGATTTTCCAGAGCCAGTAGCACCAAAAATACCAACGTGCATTGGAATTTTTCCTTTCGGTATCATAACATCAATATTGAGACTTTCTTCACCTACCAGTAAGTCCCCGACAAATATATCGCCTGAAAGTTGTGATGCTAAAATATCCTTCAAAGAATCTTCGTTTTGAACTTTCTGAACTTTATAGATTGCTGAAAAATGTTCAGGTAGTCGTCTAGCTTTTTTGAAAACGAATTTATTGTCTTTATCATGGTATTTGCCATATCCTAATAGACTTCCTTCGACAGCAATGAGTTTTTCCTCTTCCAAATTAGCAAGATATGCGTCTTTTTCGACAACCAAGGTTTCAGCAACGGTATCAATAGAGCTGAGTCGTCTTATTATATTCTCAAAATTACTTATACGAAAAATAAAATACCGATACTCACCTCTCGAAGATGGAATAAGAAAGATGTCTCCTACAGAAAGATCTTCATTTTTTGTAATAACAACAAGTTTTCCTAAATGCCCTCCGGCTAAGACGCCAAATGGCATACCTAGATCTAATTCCAAGTTTGCTCATCCTCACAATCCTATTTTTTTCCTAGCTGATATTAAATGTTCTTCCTTTATGCCTAATTCTTTTGCAATTTGTATTGCCCTACTAGTTAAAACCTCACGAACGATGTGAGTTAGAGTACATTTTTTATGAGCGAATCCAGGTGGACAAGGATAGCCATACCAGTTTGCTTCATGGCTCATGAAGTCAAGTTCTCTAAATAGTTTCATTTCACGGTTCTTCATTTTTTCTTTATCTTCATTGAAAATAGACTTCATCCACCAAAAATAGTCAAAGTCGATTCTAAATATCGGAGAAGTCTCAGAAAACTTGAAAATATAAGTAACTGCCATAGCAGGGGGTATTTCTCGATTTTCATAGATAGTGAGTTTCCCTTGCGGATCTTCACGACCTGGTATTCGACAAAACCAATGTGCATGGGATCCAAAACGCTCTTTAGCAATATCTGAAATTTGCGTGGCTCCAGGAAGTGTATGTGTTTTGCTCAATCCACAGACAATGATATCGCGTTTTCTTGAAGTTAAACATAGATCTCTAAGAAGATAATCCCCAATTGGCACTTTCTGTCTGCCTGGTGGAAAAATTGTTAATGATCCATCGAGAATAAGATATTTTATTGGTAAATCACTAAGTACAACCTGTTTTGCCAGACTATATTCCGCAATTTCTCGTACCGATTGAAGTATGTTATCCTCCTGCAGTGGACTTGGGAATAGAATATAATTTAGTAGTTCCGATGCGATTTTTTTAATTAATTTATTTTTATCAGTGATTTGTAATTCCTCTGGATCCCATTCTGAATACTCCGTCATATGTGAGAGAATTGGATCAACTAAATCTGGCATTGGGTAGACTGACTCACAAAAATCAATTAATTGTTGAATGAAAAGCGATCGATCCGCTGAAAAGTTAAAAACTTTCGTTAATAGTCCATTATTTGGAATTACGTCATCTAAAGCTATAAATTTCATTGGTTTGTTTTCATGTGTATTTGTATTGTGAATTACAGTCGCTGCTGTCACTAATTGTATAAAATTGTCTTCAAAATTACAAAGAGAAGATATACCACTTCCGTCTACCGCTGCAACTAAAAAATCATCATCAAATTTATGTGCAAATGGAAACGGCTCAAATTTCATTAATAGGTTTTCTAATCTCTGTAAATCTTGATTTAGTTTTTTAGCTTGAGATATGCTCCTTTCCTTAAGAAGTTTGAAAGTCTCTCGCATCTCTTCATCAAAAGTTTTCGAAAAAAAATTGTCTATGGACAAAGTAACTCCTCAGTACTAATTTACTATACTGTGTATAAATTTCTTGATTTATAAACAACTACAGGGATCAGTGAAAGTGATCAAAATAAGGGTTTTTAATGTAAAGTATCCTGCAGATATTGAGAGTTATCAGAAATCAGGTTAGAACGCCAAAACGTTATTTATAAATAACCTTAAATTAATGGCACAAACTTTTTGCTTAGTCACGTTCTTATATCACTCAACTTGAGTTACATCTCAATTATCATAGGGAATTGGTCGATTGGAAAGCTTCTCGTTCTGGCAAAGATGGTTCAAATTCCTTAATTGTACTCTCCTTAAACATCAAAAAGAAATTTGTGATCAAGAGTTTATAGATATTAAGAGGATTTCGCATTTTCTTTTAAAATAGACAATTTAGACCTAATTTTTGAACGATAATATTCAGAGGGGATCTTTTCTGATAATTTTAATGCGATCTGAACGATTTCCAGGTTTCTATTGTGTGTAGCAGTTTTTGTTAAGAGTCGCGTGATTTCCACAATAGCTTTTTCACGATAATTTTTCAGCTCGATTTGATCTACAATTTTCAAAACGTCTTTGATATAAGAGATATCAGTTGTGTTTTTACAAAGATCAGCAAGACGGAATGCAATATTTCTTAAAAGCATTTTGCGATAATCTTTATCATTGAACTTTTTACTTAATACTAAGATTTCATTAAGTATAGAAAGGTTTCTTGACTTCTTAACAATGTTTCTCAAAATTACAGTTACTTGATGTGCAATATCGATGTGAGGTTGATCTATAATATTATTAAGAATTTTTTCTGTAATTTCAAGAGTTTCATGAAGAATTTTAACATTCTGAATTTCGGAACTGGTTTCACTCAGCGATCTTGCAATTTCAAGAAGAATTTCTAAACGAGATGCAGTGAAAACAATTTCGTTTGCAATGTTTATAGCTTCATGAATGATTTGAATAGCTTCTTGCATTTTATCCAGTTTCAACATTGCTTGTGCAATTTCATTTAGGACATATGGTCTTAAATATTCGCTTTGTATTGTTTTTGCTAGATTTATTGCCTTCTCAAGTTGGATCATGGCTTGATCTTTTCTCCCTTTTCCAATAAGAAAAAATACTTCTTTTAGCACCTTTTTTGCTTGTTCAGAAGCATCCATTTCAATCAACTCCGTGCAAATGAACCTCCTTACCCTAAACTTGCCCCTAAGACTTGAGAAGAAAAATAGGTCCGAATTATAGATTACTATTAGCATCTATATAAAACTGAAATGAACTATTCCCTTAATAATTCTAAAATTAAGATTATCAGCAAAAATGCATATTAAAAGTCGTAAGAATAATGATTTAAATGAAGAAATAATAAGATATTCTTGTTATTTATAAGCTACAAGAAACAAAGGGAGGAATTTTAAACGTATAATAAGATTTTAGTTCCGGTAGATGGCTCTAAAATTGCTTTAAAAGCTGCAGGTCACGCAATCAATATGGCTAAACTCATGAACGCAGAAATAGAGGTCCTTCATGTAATACCCGAAACCGAAGAAGCTGAAAAAGAGAAAAAATTTCTGGAAGACAAAGTTGAAGAATCGCTTAGTCTATTTACTGAACTTTTTGGACAAAGTTATATCAACCAAATAGAAGAGGTTTGTAGCACGCAAGGAGTAGCTATGACAAAGATAATAGAACGTGGTGAACCCGGTCCAAAAATTGTGGAGGAAGCAAAAAAGCAAGATATCGAACTGATTGTAATCGGTCGCCGAAGCGAAACAACGGAAGCCAAGCTAATGGGAAATATCACAGAATATGTATTGAAAAACTCAAGATGCCCAGTTTTAATCGTTACAACAGATGCACCTAATTTCTGTGAATTATAAAGGTACTATGAATCGAAAGGAAAAAATTGAGCTAGTAGGTTTTCCGGTATTGAGTATCATAATTTAAAGATTGGCTATCACCAGCCGAGCACAGCTGAAAGTAGGATAATATATCCTGTTGCCACTGCAAGATTTGCGAGAGTTATAATTCCTCCTAGTTTGATAAAGTTAAGCCATGAAATATGTGCGTCTTCTTTTTCGAGCAAAGAAATTGCCACAATGTTTGCGACGCCTCCGATCGGAGTCAGATTTGCGCCTAAATTCGCGCCTAGAATTGTTGCCCATATTATCGATGTTTCATTAAATCCAATTGCAGCAATATTTGGAATAACAAAAACTAACACTGCAGCTACGCTGATATTATCCATAAACCCAGAAAGAAGTGCACTGAGCCAAATAATAATAACCCACAGCACATACTTATTCCCTCCCGCTGCAGCACCTATAGACTCCGCAAATAAATCCAAAAGTCCTACTTTATGAGCTCCTCCAACAATAATGAAAATACCCACGAAGAAAATGGCCATTTCCCAATCCAGCTTTCTTAGGATAACTTCTATTCTTATGCCTGAGAAGAATATAAAGAGAATGGCACTAGTCAATGCCACGACATAAAATGGAATATTTATGAAACTGGCAACCACAAATCCCGCGATCGTTCCTATTAACAATACTGCAGATCTATAAAATACTGGTCGACTTCTAACTACTTGCCACTCATCTAAACTCAATAAAGCGCTTTTAAGGTCTACAGATGCGTTCGCAGCTTCTTCTTGTATCTTTTTGCCATAAAGTAATTTAAATAAGAGTAGATTTGTTATGACAAGAAGTGCACCTATTGGAAGACCAAGTGCGATAAATCCTTCGTAGGTAAGAAAATGTTCAGGGGCAAGTTGATATCTCGCAGCAATTAATATGTTTACAAAGGAACTGATGACTGTAGATACCCCTGCTGAGTTAGCAACCATGATTTCGCTAATAATGAAGGGCTGGGGATCCAATTGCATATTTCTTGTAACGACAAGAGTAAGTGCTCCGACGATAATAAAAGCTGGAGCAGCACCCAAAAGGGCAGCAAGACCAAAGGTCAACAGATTCATATATAAGAAGATCTTGGTAGGTTCACCTTCTGTTAACTTAATTATCTTGATCGTGATCCAATCGAACAGCCCAGAGGTTCGTGATACCTCAACTATTACTAAAACGGATACTACTATTGTTATTGTTCGCCAATCAATGATTTCGCCGAATAGCTCGGCGTCTGTGAAAATTTCAAGACCTGTAGTTAGGAAAGTAACTTTCACAAATAATATAACGCCTATTCCTCCGAGCAAAGCCGCCAATGTTTTATTCATTTTTTCTGTCGAAATGAGAATGTATGTGCCGATCAATATTATGGCAATTACAATCACCGCAGTGACGTTATCCGACAAATAATGTCCTCCGTTATTTCTTACTCAGTAGTTATTCAATATATGACACACGTATAAAAAAATGGTTTATTAAAGTTATAGATAAATAGCGTGAATCACAAAATCGGGAATAGTGACAAATAATTATGATTGTTGTGATAAGAGGATTTCTCAAGGTGTTTGGGACAAAGTTCTTTTAAGTGTTCTCCTTTTTAAAAACCGATGAATACGTCTTAAACAAATTAACTACCTTTATAAGTATTTTAACTCATTAATGAATAGATTAATACAAATTGAAATAGAATGAGACTTCTTATTAAGTATGCTGGACTTTCATAATTGAAAATTATGACGAGGTATAAAATTGTATACAAAGATTTTAGTTCCAATAGATGGTTCAAAAATTGCTCTAAAAGCTGCAGGTCACGCAATCAATATGGCTAAACAAATGAACGCAGAACTTGTGATTCTTTATGTTGCACCTGAAACCGAAGATACTAGAACAAGAAAACAGTTATTCGGGGATGCAGCTCTCGAAGAAGAAATTGCAAAATTCTCTGAACTTTTCGGAAAAAGTTACATAAAAGAGGTAGAGAGAATCTGCAGCACAAAAGATGTTAAAATGCACACTATGATTATACGCGGTAAGCCTGGTCCTAAAATAATTGAGGAAGCAAAAAAGGAAGATATTGATTTAATTGTAATGGGACGCAAAAGTGAAATGACTGAGACAATGCAGTTGGGACCTGCCGCGCGTTATGTTGCAGAACATTCAAAATGTCCCGTTTTGATAATCACGTTGAGCGCACCTGATTTCTGTTAAGCAAGCGAATCCTTTAAAGCAGAAAGGGCTCTTATTTTTCAAGTATCAAGATTTTTCGGGCATACAAAACATGTTTCAAAATGTATATTCCTACCAACCAAATATGGTTGCAAGCAGGAAAAGATAGCCTGTTGCTACTGCGAGATCTACAAATGTAATAATACTCCCAAGTTTGATGAAATCAAGCCATGAAATAGGTGTTCCTTCCTTTTCTAAAAGTCCTATACCTATGATGTTCGACACTCCTCCAATGGGCGTGAGGCTCGCACCCAGATTCGCGCCGAGAATTGTTGCCCAGATGATCGCAGTCTCGTTAAAGCCTCCCGTAGCAGCGATAGTTGGAATGACAAAGATAAGGACAGCCGTTACACTGACATTGTCCATGAATCCGCTCAGAATCCCAGTCATCCAAACGAGTATTATCCATAGAAGATACTTATTTCCCCCTGACAAGCCTCCAATGCTTTCAGCAAATATATCCAAAATACCAACTTTATGAGCTCCTCCAACAAGAATAAATATCGCTATGAAGAAGATTACCATCTCCCAATCAACCTTATGGAGCAATACCTCTATTCTTTTATCTGAAAAGAAAATAAAAAGTATTGCACTGGTTAACGCAACGAGGAAGAAAGGCACATTTATGAAACTAGCAACTGCAAATGTAGTGATTGTCCCTATTAGCAAAAATGCAGACCTGTAGAAGGCACTGCGATTCTTCACGACTAACCATTCGTCCAGTCCAATCAATGTTCTTTTTAAGTCTTCAGAGAGTGTTTCAGCATCTTTTTGTAACCTTTTTCCATAAATTAACTTGAATACAATTAGATTAACAACAACAAGAAGGCCACCTATAGGAATCGCAAGAGCAGCAAATGCACCATATGAAAGAAAATACACAGGGTCAAGATTATAGTTTGAAGCGATTAATATGTTGACGAAACTACTGATCACAGTGCAAACACCAGCTGTATTTGCGATCATAATCTCGCTAACAAGAAACGGCAATGGATCTAAATCTAGGTTTTTTGTTACAACTAGCGTTAACGCGCCCACGATGACAAAAGCAGGGGATGAAGTAAGCGCAGAGAGACCAAAGGTCAACAGATTCATATATAAGAAGATCCTTATTGGTTCGCCTTTCGTTAACTTGACGATTTTAATAGTTATCCAGTCAAAAAGTCCGGATTCACGAGCCGCTTCGACTACGATAAGAATACTCACAACAATTGTGATAGTCTGCCAATCAATTAATTCACTGAATATCTCAGCATCGGAAAATACTTCAACGCCTGTAGTTAGAAATGTAACCTTAACAAAAATTAAAACTCCTAATCCACCCACTAACGCAGCCACTGTTTTATTTATTTTCTCAGTTGAAATCAGGGCATATGTTGCAATTAAAATGATTGTAATTCCAATCATTGAAATTAGGCTGTTTGTTGACAAATATCTGCCTCTCCAGTACTTTGCACCCGTCATTAAATAGCCGAAACTGCATTCAAAGAAGATTTGCTAACCACATAGTATCAGAAATTTCTATTAAGAGTAGTATAATGACGTTAACTATTTATAAAAAGTATATGAGCAACAATTTTTAATCAATTAGATTTATCTGTGAAACCAATAAGATTTTCTTTAGAAAAGGAAAAGAATGTTTTTAGGAGTTATTTAGATCTTTATTATCCACGTCATCAGTATCTATTGCTTCAATCTCTCCTAAATCTTTTAATTCTCCTACATCCTCAACAATACCTTCAATTTTCTCAAGATCAGTTTTTTCTTCTGAAACCTTCTTTCGATTAAGGGTCTTGCGGATACCCCCAAATAACCTTTTTAGTATTGATGGTCCTTCTGCTGTTCCCTCCATTAGTCTAAGAAGTTCAGCTTCGACATCTTGAATCTTTCTTTCGTACAACTTCACTAAATCTTCACAAGATCTATCCCCAATTTCACAATCTTCTAAAGCATCATATAGACGCTCACAAGCGTTCCTATACGCCTCTAGTTCTATCTTGAGGGCTTTAATTCTATTTCTTTGCTCAGCATCGAGTGCTTTCTTTTTTTCTGATAAAATGCGGTATTCATCTTGATAGGGTGTAGAGAGCCTTGTGTAAGTGGTTCTCCCAATTTCTCTATTTTCTAAAGCCTCGTGTAATCTCAATATAACTGCCGCTGTTGCAATTTGCTTTGCAGTAATCTCCTCAAGTTCATCAACTTCAACTACTACACCAGTTTCTGAAGCTATAAAAGGAATAGTAAGGCCTTGAATAGCGGACGTGAAAAGAAGAACTAACATTGACGCGTTTACTAATGCCGTTGCATTAGCCGGGTTAGATATATGCAGTTCTTCAAATGAAATTGCGACTAAGGCAGCAGTAGCTAATCCTCGCATTCCAGTCCAACCCACAAACAGCGTTTCACCTAGAGATAACTTAGTTCCTAGTGTACTAATTAGAACTGCTATTGGTCTTGATACGAGAATTATTGCTGTCATAAGTAGTGCTAACGGGACAAATGCAATAGCTTCAAGAGGGTTGAAAAAGGCACCAATCAGAATGAAAGCAATAATTTCTCCAAGAAACGATATATTCTCCCAAATTTCCAGGGTTCCTTCTTTCGGAAAGGGCTGCTTTTTGATTATATGCGGGCTGCCTAAAGTTATGCCTGCTATAAGTGCTGCTATGGCTGAACTCGCCCCTGACAGTTCTGCAAGAGAAAATGCTAATAGGGCAGCACTGATGGTTATTAAGGAAATCTCTAATTTTCTACGGACACGTTCTATTAGTACATTTCCCAACCAACCACAAGCTAAGCCGATAATTATGCCGCCAATAAGTGTCCAAATTATTAACAACACATTAAATTGAAATTGATTTGTTTTTGCTGCAGGAAGAAATATCCGTGTAACAATTACGATTCCAACAGCATCGTTAAAAGCCGATTCTCCACCTAAAGTAGTCTCTAAATTCTTTTTGATCTTTGTTCCTCCGCCCTCGAACAAAGCAAACGTAGCTGCAGGATCAGTCGGTGAAAAAATACTTCCAAAAAGAAGAGCTAGAATTAAAGTTAACTCAAATGCGAACTGTCCCAGTGCACCAATGAGAAATGTGGTTAACAACGTTCCAAGTGATGCTAACAAAATTACAGGCTTAATTGATTTCTTGAGTTCGTCAATATTAAGATGTAAGCCTTCTCTGAATAAAACGGCAGCAAGTGCTAGCGTTGCTACTATTTCTAAGGGAATGCCCATTTCTTCTAAATTGAACAGTGGAGTAGCGAATAACGAATTTATGACACCAAGGGCTATCCCAGTAAGTATTAAAGGGAGTGTGCGTGGGAATTTTCTGTGTTCCGCGGCGCGAGCTACGAAAATTCCGATTACCACAACAATTGCGATAAAGAATAGTATTGGATCTATTTCGATTTGCACCGCTGACACCCTCAAAACATGAACTGTTTATGCCTTTTATAGTTTTACTATAGATGCAATAACTTAAGAAAATCTCTTTTGTGATTCATAGCGCTACATGCATTAAACAATGGGGATAGAATCAAACAAAAATCGTTTGAAGTTCACTTCAAAGTACTGTAATTAAAAAAATCTTATTTAAATGTATTAGAAACGCATTCAACCTGATAGAATTACAATTCCTTTATCTGATATTTCAAAGAAGAAGTTCTTTAGTGAATGCTGAGTAGACCGCATTTTGCGAATCTGCAGATTTCTCTTTAGATTACCTGCGTCATCATTTCTTAAGAATAACTGAATCACGCCTTGGGCGAGAAATTCTTCAATCCCGAAACGGGAAATGGATGAGTTTTCTGGTGATTCAACTGTCATAAGAGATGTAACTTCTAACTCATTTAAAAAGGATGTCAACTGAAATATTATTGATCTTATCTTTCCCAGCGAATCATAACGAAAACCAAGTGCAGATAATGAATCGACTACCGCACGTTTCGCATTGATTTCTTTATGCGTGTCGTATATTTTTTTTATAATCAGTGGCAAATCTAACTCACGCAAAGTATAGCGTTCATCTGAAGGTAACCCCGCTCTTGGTGTTGCTATATCGATGATCGCTAGTAAAGGTGGGTTTGCCTCTTCTAATTCTTTCAAATCCCATCCAAACATAGCTGCTTCTCTTCGTAATTCAGCCGGGCTTTCATCGATCGTTATCAACAAGCCTGGTTCATTATATGTTTTAGCTCCATTCCATAAGAACTGCAAACTTAAGATCGTTTTACCCGTTCCGACGCCCCCAGTAATAACTGTTGAAGAATTCTTAATGAATCCACCATGGAGAAGATCGTCTAGTTCTGGAATCCCTATTTTCACTCGTTCAATCGAATTCATAGAAATATTCCCCGAATTCATTTTGAATAGTTCGCTATTGTTACTATGGTTTTTGCAATATTTATACTTTAAATTGCAGTTTTTACCTAATGCCTCGGAGCGTAATACGACTACGAAATTTTCTACTATTGAATTTTTCGCGAAGCTTTTTCATATTTGTTATGGTAAATTTGTTCTCAAAAATACATGTTATATGAAAAAAATACAGTGAAACAATTGTTTTGCTTCACCTTATAATTGATTGAGAATTTAGTGAGCTACCTCGTGCGAAAGCCACAAGGCTTCCTGCTTCTACGACAGACTCGATCCCCTGGCGGGTTACGGAGGTCATATCTCCACAGGCTTAACATCCCTACGCTCCGTAGGTACGGCGAACGATGGTGATGCAATCGGAGTATGCACCTTATCTGCAAGTGTGCGTATGATCCCTCCAATTGTTATTGATACCTCCCACATATCACCTATATAACGGTAGGGAGACCCCTCGATGTACGTGATGAACGTGAACACCCACTACCGCCATTCATCACCACGCTGAAGCTGTGGTGCTTTCTTGCTTAATTAATCGTAAAAATTTATTAAAAGAAAAAAGCCAGAATGCTTTCCTGTCACCCACGCCTTTAAAACCCCTTGAATTATCATTTTTGTGGTCATTTAATTCTTGTACAATTTTTAACGTTTTTTAAGGGAAATGACCTCAAATTGTCTTTTTGAGAAAATACTCACAATGAATTTTAGGAAATTCATAGTTTTAGGTAAATAATATCGATACCAAAAAACTAAAAACTAAAAGCACTTATTTTAGCACCTGCTCACGTTAATTATACATCCAAATTGCTAGATATACTCAAATGATTTACAAATTAGGTGATGTGGCGATTATGAACAAGGCAGTTGTTATCGAGCAACTGAAAAATATTCCGCTTCCTCAGCAAAGAGTTGAAATTGTAGAACGAAAGGGGCTTGGACATCCTGATAACATGTGTGATGCAATTATGGATCAAATTTCTGTGAAGCTTAGTCAAGAATATCTGAAAAAATTTGGTGTAATTCTCCACCACAACATCGATAAAGCATTATTAGCTGCTGGAGAAGTAAAGCACGAATTTGGAGGCGGTCATGTTATTAAGCCTATGCGGTTAATAATTGGTGACCGAGCTACAAGTAGGTATGGTGATGAAGTAATACCTGTTGATGAAATTGCCATACAAACAGCAAAAGACTGGTTAAAGGCGAAAATCAGAGGTATTGACCCAACTAAACATGTGGAGTATCAGATAGAACTGAAAGAGGGCTCAGAAGAACTTAAGGACATTTTTCATAAGAATGAAGGGATTCTTGTCGCAAATGACACATCAGCGGCTGTTGGATATGCACCATTAACCTATACTGAAAAGACTGTATTATCCTTAGAACGATATCTTAATTCACGTCAATTTAAAAACCAATTTCCAGAAACTGGGGAAGACGTGAAGGTTATGGGTCATAGAAATGGTCAATCGCTCAATATGATTGTAGCTATGCCCATGTTGGACTCTTATATGGACTCAGAAGCAACATATTTTCGAAAGAAGAATGAAGTATTAGAGACAATACAAACTTTCGTAGCAAACGAACTTGTAGATGACTCGCCTACCTTGGATCTATCTTTTAATACACTAGATAGAGAAGGAAAAGGTATTTCTGGATTATATCTGAGCACGCTAGGCACAAGTGCAGAAAGCGCGGACAGCGGCCAAGTAGGGCGAGGAAATAGAGCAAATGGATTAATAACTTTAAACAGACCAGTTAGTAGTGAAGCAGCAGCAGGGAAAAACCCTGTGAGTCACGTCGGAAAGATTTATAGTTTGTTAAGCCATAAAATTGCAAACGAAATCTATACAACATTTAAAGATGATATAGAAGAAGCATATATATGGTTGTTAAGCAAAATTGGGCAACCAATTGATAAACCAGAACTAGCAGCGGCAGAAATAATTATGAAAGAAGGAAAGGAACTCTCTTCTATTTCAGAACAGGTCAATGAACTAATAGAATCCTCTTTTCAAAATATAGATGAATTGTGTAATGACCTAGCTCTAGGTAGATATCCTGTTGCATAAGAAAATAGCTTAGATACTATTCTAATTTCTGAAAGATGCATACAAAATTATATTGTCTGAAAGATGCATACAAAATTATATTGTCTGAAAGATGTGCCCAACAAACAAAAATCAATGGAAAAAAGATATCTAGACGTTTCGACTTCCTTTTCACCAGATCCCATGCTTACGCCATCTGGCTGGAATATAGTCCTCGATATCAACCTTTTCGGATATTTGAGGAGTGCAAGATTCTTTTGATATTCGACTCTCATAAATTTCAATAGTTCCCATTTTTCATCAACTATAGATAGTATCTTTACAAACGTAAAGTTTTTTCTATCAAAAGATAGATTGGTTTGTAGTAACAAATATAATATCTTATTTAAAAAGTTTTTGATAAAGCACAAAAAGCTCTAAATTAGTAGGCCTTATTTAAATAGGATTAGACACTTTCATAGCAATTTACAAAAGTAAAAACATTGACAAATGTAAAGCCGTCACTCTAATTGAGTAATTTACAACATCTAGGACTCTTGCGTTCAATTTAGGATCGAATTATTAGCGCGTGAAGGAAAGTTGACATCCATTTTTTTATTTCCAGGTTTCAAATATGTATCTTAAAATGTTTTTTCGTTTTTCATTTCAAAGAGGAACATTCATGAGGCAATTATTTGAATCAAAGTAAATTTTTTGCTTATATAGATGAACATCTTTTGGAGATAGATCTTATAGAATCTGCTTTGATTAAACAGATTTAATTGATGCTTTAATTGTGTTAAATCAAAATCCCATTCTCACATTTACAAATGTAAATGACTATTCAAAATCAAATTAGTTAGCTTTTGTAAATCTTTGTATTTTTGAGAAAGGTCCAAACTATAAATATTGAGGACTCCTAAAAGAAAGATATTGACTCATTTTCTCTTCCCAGATTTTAGGCACACATTCTAGCAGTTTTTTTCGTTTTACATTTTTGAAGGGAAATCCCAATAGACACGCAATTGCATCAAGATACATTTTCTGGTTATTGAGATATCCACACTTCTTCGCAAGAGACTTATCAAATCCATTCATTCTTGCTATTTTGCCCAAAGCAGTAGCAGTACCCGATCCGAATTGCATAGCAATTTTCTTACGCTTAATAACTTTTTTTGGGAGATTAAGTTTTTCAGCAACTCGCCGTAGTATCCATTTTCTTATGAAAGTGTTTCTACTTGTGTCATACACTTTGAAGGATGCTGGAATTCTCATCGAATACTCTACTATCCTTTGATCTAGAAAAGGCAATCTGGATAAAGTTCTATGTGATTTGCTTAAAGTGTCATCACGTTCAAGAGTAATAGGAGGAAACGTCTTAAATTCTTCCCATAACTGCTCGTATAATGCTTCATGGCCCTCCGATTTAACTGTGTCTACATGCCGAGAATAACCGCCAAAAAGTTCATCTAGTCCTTGCCCTGAAAAAAAAAGTTGAATCCCATCCTTTTTTGCAAGTAAGGTTGAGAAATGGACGGGGATTGCGATGTTTATCTGCATGATTTCTGGTTGTTCGATGTAAAAAAGAATTCTCGGGATTTCTACTTCGACATCTTCAAGAATTAACTCATTTATTTTAAGAGTAGCATCATATGTGCTAAAAGATTCCATAGCGTGCTCCAGATCGGAAGAATTTTGAAAACCTGATGAGTAGAGATTAAAGTCCACGTCATAGTCCGAAACATACCTTGCCAGAATGGAACTGTCGAGTCCACCTGAAAATAGTACACCAAATTTCTCATTATAATCTGGCAATCTTCGCTCAATCGCAAACCGAAAGTATCCCTCAAGCGCTTGGATCATTTTATTGAGAGGTAAATCAAACATCTGACGTTTTTGCAAGCCTTCTCCTGCAAAATCTGCTACATCTCCCGATCCTGAAACGATATAGATTCTATCTTGGTGGACACTTTGAATATCTTCGTAGAAGATGTTTTCAGATTTTTGAAAAAGGAGTGGTTTTCTTTGCGAAGAAAAAAGGATGCAGTCAGGAGTTTTCACAAAGTATAGTGGCTTAACTCCGATTGGATCTCTTGTAATGATCAATTTGTTATGCTTATGCAACATGATTATGAATACATATGCTCCTTCAAGCAGTAAAAGCATCTTTCTAACTGCTGAAGTTAAATCAAATGAAGAAAGCAGTTTCGTAAAAAGGTGGGCTACCAATTTGGCATCAGGATCTGTTTCTATAGAATATTCAGCGAGATATTCCTCAAAAAATTCTCGATTATAAATTTCACCATCAAGAACAACAGCTAATTCATTCTTCTCATCTATGAAAGGTTGACTTATTCTGTTTTCAGTATTTTGCCCAAGGTTAACTGCTCCAATACCATAGTTATGATCAACAACCGTAAACTTTTTAGGATCACTCAATTTCTGTTTATTCTGTATATCTGAAAGAATTATCATATCTGAAAGTACTTGAGAAACCTTCTCAGACTTTTTACAATACGCTGCGATCAAACTGTGCACATTCATACACATTCAATTCCATCATGATTAAGTTCTAAGCAAATAACTCAGCAAATTCATAGACAGATGTATTTATTAACATGAAGTTTATTAACATCATTTTCAAAATCAAATTAAGCGTGGATGCATCAATGAAACTAAAAATTTTTATCCCACCCCTTGCTGTGATTTGCCTCTTATTGGTCGCAGTACCTATCTCAGCACAAAATTACAGTGCTTCTTGGTCATTCAGTGATCCTTATACTAATACCTTTTCTTGCCAGTTAGACTATTACGACTCAATGTATTACGAAGAAACATATACGTTTGTTTTAAGAATAGAAATGACACAGCAAGCCCAAAATGACTATATACGCTTTTCGTTTTGCGATCTCCTCCTCGATAATAATGATTGGCTGTCATTCTCACTCAGTGAGACTGAATTTAACAGTGTAGGTGATACAGAAACTTTTTATCTCGGATTTACACCTCATTCGGGTACTGCCTCCAGTGGTCAACTTGCTGTAAAATTGGTTTATAGAACCTACATTGTCGGCGCGACATATGACGGCTATAGAGTAGAAGATATTGGCCAAGTTACATTTTCGGAAAAACCCGCAGAAACGACGTCGCCCGCAACGGAAGAACCAACAACGTCTCCGCCAAGAGGAATACCCGGTTATCCTATTGAGGGAATCCTCATCGGCTTGGTCTTAGGACTTATCGCAGTATTTTTCATACGTCGAAATAAAAAAAGATAACTCAAATAAATCAATACGTTCCTCAATCTCTTTTTTTTTTGAAAAGCCTAGTCGGCTTCTTCTAAAGCAACGGCTCGTATCCACGAGGAATCTAACCCTGCTATTCTGAGAGGAAAGCCTATGAAGAAAAACCTTTGCTTTGTTAACGCTTGAAGGTTATCTAATCCTTCGATTATTGGAATATCATTTCTAAGCAAGAAGTCATGTGTTGCCATGGAACCAGGTGCCTCAATAGAAATAGAGTCATCAATGCCCAGCATTTTTATTCTTTTTTCGTAAAAGTATTCAGCAGCATCAGGGGCTATGTAAGGGCGCTCTTCCATCTTGTAATTCTTAGAAGCAAATAGGAGAACTATATCTCCCTGATTGACTCCTTCTAAGTCATTAGGGCAAATAGACTCATTTGGTTTCTTATGAGTTAGAGCGATTACTAGGGCCTCACCGATGAAGTTTTCTAAAGGTAAAGATGCAATATCTTTTTCTCCTTTAAGATAATGTGAGGGACCTTCGACGTGAGTGCCAATATGAGTTTCCGTCTCGACCCAGTACATATATGTATTATCCCCAGCGAAAATGAACTCTCTTAGTTCAAGACGCCGTAATTCAGTTCCATGCATGTATGTTCCATCAAAATGTTTAATTCCAGGCTGTAATTTCTTTGAAAGGTCAACCAGCCTGACGTTTACTAAGTCAATCATTTCCTACCTCCATATCTCTTGATTTCTTTGCTTTAAGATTCGAAATCCAGATGTTATTAATATGTGTATACATGGCTTTTACAAGATCTATAATGAATTCAGAAAATTGTGGATATATTTGTTCGGTTACAATAACCAGAATGAATATACCGATAACTCCAAGAACTAGACTTAAAGGATAATGTGTAAGCGCGTAAGAAAGAAGACCGCTTTCGATTAGCCATATTTCAAATGCAATTCTAAAAACATTCGAAGCATAAACAAAACCTATTATAAGCGCCAGGGATAGGTTTTTTTTCTTCCAAGGTCCTCTAGGAACAAATAAGACAAGGCCCACAAACACAACGATTGCTTGGATACCTGTACACTCTCTAATGATCTCAAAGTCGTTAATAAAGACTTTATTCCCGACAACTTGAGAATGATTAGGTATTAAAAACAAATGTTCCAGGAGTAAAGAGGAATGAAATGCGGTTAGAACTTTTAGGTAGAAATAATCGGAAATATAATAAAACACAAGAATGAATAAGGATACAAAGACAAGATAAAGGACATATGTCCTGTTTTGTGTGAACATGCCTGCAAACCTCTAGGGGTCTCTACTGTGAGATTTATTTTAGTGGTTTTAGCTATATTTGTACTTTTTCTTGGAATGCTAACATATTATTTTGGAATCCGATTGATAGGCGAAATCATTGTACTTATTGGAACATCTCTTTTCATTATTGGGATTATTGTTGCAAAAAATTTTCAGTTACCTTTAGAGGATAATAACCAATGATATTATATCAAAGGTAGAAGTTTAAATTAAAGAGGTAGTCGCATATATTTCTTGTAGGGGGATTATGATTGGGCAAACTTATTGAGATTCGCTGGCATGGACGTGGAGGACAAGGTGCAGTCACAGCAGCACAAATTTTGGCTGAAGCTGCTTATTTAGAGGGGTATAAAGGAGTTCAGGCATTTCCTTATTTCGGTGCAGAAAGAAGAGGGGCTCCAATCATGGCATTCACAAGAATGTCTGATGAAGAAATTCGTATTAGGTCACAAATCTATAATCCAGACTTCGTTGTGGTCTTAGATTCTACATTACTTGGTTTGATAAGACCTGATGAAGGGCTTAAGGATGGAGGAACTATAATTATCAATTCCTCTAAAGAACCTTATGAACTAAACCTTAAAGGAAATTTTCAAATATGTACAACTGATGTAACAACTGTAGCACAAGACTTAGGTTTGATAGTAGCTGGAATTCCTGTTCTTAACACACCTATACTTGGGGCATTTTCTAAAATTACTGCTTTAGTCTCCCTCGACACTCTTACGAAAGTAATTGGGAAAAAGTGGCATGGAGAGATAGGTAAAAGAAATGCAGAAGCAGCAAGACTTACATTCCAACAAACTACCTGCTGAGTCGCTTATTATACTTTAAGGTTTTGTGAGTGACAATCTAAGTTTAGCAAAATCTTCCTTAATCTCGATTTTATAACCCAAACCTTCTAAAACCTCTTCCAATAGTATTTTTAAAAACTTTTGAGGGATTTCAGAACCTAGCAATAGGGTAAATCTGTTAATAGAGTCTTTTTTTACTTTGAAAAAATTGCAGGCTGCAAACCGTTCTAGAACTTCTTCCACTGTATTCATTTTTTGTGAAAGTTGTTCTGAATGTGCTCTAGCGATTTTCCGGTGTGTATCCCAGAACATGTCTTGATCTGAGGATTTTTCAATAAACTTCAAGCATGAAAGCCAATGATCTACATCAAGAATGACGTGTTCGCCTGTTGGCAACATATCAAGGTAAATGTCAGTTTTTGTATTCGAAACAGACTCAAGGATATTCTTATAATCGAAATAGAATCGTATTGCTTTTCGTATTAATTCTGATTGTGATATTTTCAATTCTATTTTCATCTTGTCAAATAAAGACGCCATATCTTTATCTAGTGCGATAGTTATTCTTACAGGATCTTTCATTGCTTTCACATTTTTAGCTGAATTGTCTTTTTAAACTGTTCAGTATATTTTGATTAAATTCGTCAAATTAACAAATTTTTATGTTTCTAGTAATATAAACATCACTTTTTTTGATTTTAATAATTAATCTGTTCACCAACAAATGCATTGCTTATAAAGTTTTTGACAAGCAAATAAAAGAGCATTAACTACGATTCTATGTTCTGTTAAAATGAGAGGCTATGTTTCAGCACATTCTAATTTGTTTAATGCGAATTGGTAATTCCTAAATTTTCTTAAAATTTCTTAAGTTTTCATAATAATTGATATTTTATACTGAAATATGCAGAAACATTCTCAAATATATTTTTAATATACAATCTACTCGTGCATCAAAAATCAGAAAGCAAAATGAGGTGAAACTATGTCAAGCGCAGATCTAGCGTTCATATTTGTCTGTACGGGTCTAGTATTTATAATGACTCCTGGCTTAGCGTTGTTCTATGGAGGTCTATTACGTAAGAAAAATATGCTTTCAATGATGGGAATGTGCTGGATTTCTATTGTAGTTGTGAGTATATTATGGTTTATAGCAGCATACAGTTTAGCATTTGCACCAGATGCAGGCGCAGGCTTTGTTGGTGGCTTAGATTTCATTGGTTTAAATAAAGTTAGCATTGAACCCTATGATGTATACACTTCAGGCATACCGCACTTATTGTTTATGGCATTTCAACTAATGTTTGCTATTATAACAGTGGCAATTGTTGCAAGTCCTTTTGCTGATAGAGTTAAATTCCGTTCTTTCGTAATTTTTATAGCTATTTGGCTATTTGCCGTTTATGCCCCCATATCTCATTGGGTATGGGGCGATGGTGGTTTCTTAGGTGCAATTGGAGCTTTAGATTTTGCAGGTGGTACTGTTGTTCACATTAATGCTGGATTCACAGCATTAGCAGTAGCATTAGTAATTGGACCTAGAAAAGGTTACCAGGATGAAGCATTTGAACCTTCTAACATCCCATTCGTACTACTCGGGACAGGTCTACTCTGGTTAGGATGGTTTGGCTTCAATGGTGGTAGTGCGTTAGCAGCAAATGGGATAGCAGTCTTAGCAATGTTCAATACACACCTTGCAGCAAGTGCAGCAGCATTAGTTTGGTTAACTATTGACTGGTTCCGAACTGGTAAAGCGGGTACTCTCGGTATAGTAACTGGTGGATTAGCTGGTTTAGTGGCCGTAACTCCGGCTGCAGGCTTTATCACTCCTTCAGCAGCTCTAGTGATAGGTATAGTCGTAGCAATTGTTTGTTACATTGCATTTGACTTACGTAATAAATCAAGTATAGATGAATCCTTAGACGCTTGGGCTGTTCACGGAATTGGTGGAATCTGGGGTGCCTTAGCAACTGGGATCTTTGCTTCAGTTGGAGCTACAGGGTTAATTCTAGGCAATGCTGGGCAACTTTGGATACAATTAATTGGAGTTGTTGTGACAATTGTCTACGCTTTTGGAGTCAGTTTAGCAATTGCATTGGCAATTAAGTACACCATTGGACTGAAAGTCAGTGAAGAAGAAGAATATGTAGGCTTGGATATTTCCCAGCACGGTGAAAAGGCATTTACTTAAGATATATGCATAGAGGTGAGTAATTTGAAAAAAATCGAATGTTATATTAGACCAGAAAGACTCGAAAAAGTGAAAAAAGCACTTTTTGCTTTAGGAGTTAAAGGCATGAGTATTACTGACGCAAAAGGCCACGGACATCAGGGCGGAATAAAGCTAACGGGAAGAGCTGGAGATTATGTTGTTGAATGGATCGATAAACTTAAACTAGAGCTTGTTGTGAGCGAAACAATGCCACTTGAAAAAATAATGGATATCATTGTAGAAAATGCGGCAACAGGAAAACCAGGCGATGGTAAAATCTTCGTTCTTCCTGTTGAAGAAGCGATCAGGATACGGACACGTGAGACAGGAGAAGGAATCTTATAAGCATTATCACTTTTTTAAGTGAAATCAGAAAGGGTTGTGATGATAGGAAAACGTAGGGATCCAACAGCTCCTTTTTTCCTTATCTTCTCCACCTATTTTTTTAATTTTTTTTCTATTGTTTTGAGTCATCTTGAGTTTTTAGAAACGAAATGAGAATTCATTCCAATATTCTCATCTGTTAATAACAGAATCCAATAATAACGATTCTTTTTTTAATAGGTTAGCACTAAGCCTAATTGATGTGTCAAAATCGAAAGGGGATTAAGTCTATAATCCTATATTATATGACGAGTTTTGTGATTTCTTTCAACGAGGGGTGAAAAGCCTTATGGCAACATCAAATGTTTCTTCAAAAAAGAAGAAAAGTGCTAAGTTCATAATACCAATAAATGTGCCTGAAGAAGGTGAAGCAGGCGAAACTGGGACTTGGAGGTCACAAAGACCAGTTCTTATTCCTGAAAAATGTATAGGCTGTTTTAGTTGTTGGTTATTCTGTCCTGAGGTAGCAATTAAGAAGACTAACCCCATTGAAATCGACTTGCGATTTTGCAAGGGATGCGGCATCTGCGCACAGGAATGTCCCGTTAAAGCCATTATAATGGTGAAAGAGGAGGAGGAGTGAGCAATGAGTCAGGAGATAATTGCTACTGGAAATTCTGCAGCAGCCTTAGCAGCTAAAATGGCTAAAGTTCAAGTAATTTCTGCCTATCCAATTACACCTCAAACCTCGATCGTTGAAACTCTCTCAGAGTGGATTGAACGCGATGCATATCCCATAAAAGCCAAATATGTGCGAGTCGAATCTGAACACAGTGCACTAGCAGTAGTTACAGCAGCGAGTGCTACAGGTGCAAGGACATTTACTGCGACAAGTAGTCATGGCTTAGCTCTCATGCATGAAGTCCTACACTGGGTAGGAGGCGGAAGACTTCCTATTGTGATGGCAGTTGTCAATCGGGCCCTTGGACCTCCTTGGAGTGTCTGGGCTGATCATACTGATTCACTATCTCAAAGGAACACCGGTTGGATTCAATTTTATGCAGACAATAATCAAGAAGTTTTTGACACAATCATTCAATCTTATCGCATTTGTGAGGATTCAGATGTTCTCTTACCAGCTATGGTTTGCCTAGACGCGTTTATTTTATCCCATACAGTAATGCCCTTTAGTATCCCCAGTCAAGAAGCTATAGATTCGTTTTTACCTTCATATAATCCCGAACACGTCTACTTAGATCCTAATCGACCTGCTGTGCTATACCCGATGGTTTTTCCAGAGAGTGATCCAGGATACCCTGGATTTATGGACTTCCAATACTTGAGGCATAGAGCAATGGAGAATGCAAGAATAAAGATTAATGAGGTGGACAAAGAATTCGAAAAACTCTTTGGAAGATCGCATGGAGGCATGATAGAGCGCTATAGATGTGATGATGCAAAGTTCCTGATTTTAAGTATGGGAACATTGTCTTCAGAATCTAAAATGGCAGTAGATAGACTGAGAGAGCAGGGCTACAAAGTCGGAAGTGTTAAAATTCGTGTATTTCGACCATTTCCAAACGAAGAATTACGAGATGTTGCAAATGGCAAAACACTTGTAGTCATAGATAGGAACATTTCATTTGGAAATGAAGGCTGCCTGTTCACGGAGGTAAAAGGAGCATTATACAACCTTAAACAAAGACCAAATCTATTCGGCTTTGTAGCAGGACTGGGTGGAAGAGACGTAACACAAATGCACATAGAAAAATTTGTGAAAAGATCCATAACTGCAGCGGAAAAAGGCGAAGCTCAAGAAAAATTTGAGTTTATAGGATTGAGGTGAGAAGATGGGTGTCAAGACAATTATTCCAGAAGAAGAATTCATTTTAGGAGGGAATAGAGCGTGTCCTGGCTGTGGAGCTGTAGTTGCGCTTCGTACAGTAGCTAAAGCATTAGGTAAAGATGTGATTCTAGTTATTCCAGCTTCATGTGCTACAATAATCTCTGGTAAATTTCCGGCTACCCCGTTCAAGTTCCCTGTTTTGAATATGCCATTTGAAACTGCGGGAGCTGCAGCCTCAGGAGTTGTTGCAGCATTGGAAGTTATGGGAAAAGATGATATTACAGTAGTAAGTTGGGCAGGTGATGGCGGAACCGCTGATATAGGTCTGCAGGCTTTGTCAGGAGCTGCTGAAAGAGGTACAAATTTTATCTATATTTGCTACGACAATGAAGCATATATGAATACAGGAAATCAGAGAAGCGGTGCAACACCCTTCGGTGCATTAACTACAACAACTCCCACAGGTAAATTTGAATTAAAAAAGGATATGCCGAGGATTATGGCAGCACATGATATTCCCTATATAGCTACAGCTTGTAGTGCATTTCCTGAAGACTTATTTCAAAAGGTAAAGAAAGCTAAAACTTTTAAAGGACCACGGTACATCCATATCTTGTCGATGTGCCCGACTGGTTGGAGAGTTGACTCAAGTCTTTCGATTGCTGTTGGAAGAAAAGCAGTTTCTACAGGTATGTGGATTCTTTACGAAATTGAAAACGGGCAACTTACACTAACTGGTAAGAGCAAGTATCTTGTTAACCCAGCAAAAAGAGAACCAATCGAGGAATATCTGAAGTTACAGGGCAGATTTGCACATATTACTGATGAAGAAATTGAACAACTCAAGAAGATCAGAGAAGAAAAATGGTCTAAACTATTATCGTGTACAGAATAAGTCGGTTAATGCAAATAGTTCGACCATAGGTCTTAATAACTATTTACAACTCTTTTATACTCTTAGATCTTTTCTTATTTGTGATAATAGCGTGAACTACCACCCTACAAGTAGGCTGGCTTCCTGAATCATCCATTCCCCAACGGGACATGTCAAACAGGCTCGACGGGCAGTTCCTGCCCTGAACTTGATGGTAATTTGAGAACTGGCGAGTGTGACCTCAACTCAATTCTACCTACTATTAAGGTGCAAAGACCTATTTAAAGATTGGAGACCGTTGTGAAAGTGAAAACAAGCAATTCATCCCCCAAACTAGTTGGGTGGTCTTCTTGCGAAACATCTATAAAATTAAGATAGCCGTTAATTCTATCAGATCAGCGATTCCATGATTAGCGAAGATATACTTGAAAATACAGTTGCAATATTTTCCCCTGTTTTTGAACTCGTTTTGAAAAAAAATGACTGATCAAGACCTATAGACAATAAAAACTGATTAATTAGATCATCTGGTATAATATTATCTCCATTCTCTTTTGCAAGATCACTTTTAGTTCCAATGAGCAAAATAACGGGGTTTTTAGTATGATCTTTAATCAATTTTATCCACTCATGTAAATTGAGTAGACTTGAAATGCTTGTTAAATCGAAAGCTAGGATGACTCCATGAGCGCCATTGCAATAAGTGGGGAGGAGAAAGCGAAACCTTTTTTCCCCGCCGAAATCCCAGACCTGAAGCTTAATCGTTTCATCAAACGTGTGGTTTGCTTCACATATAAGAAAACCTACACCGATGGTCATCTTTGTGTCGACATTGAACTTTCCAGTGGCATGCCTGTTTATTAAAGTAGTCTTTCCTACACCGCCTTCGCCAGCTACAATTACCTTAAAAATATAAGTACGTTTCTTGTTAACTTTCACATTTGTTTGGTGGATTTCTTTTGCGCGCGCCAATCTGAATACCCTTTAAAAATTTATTCCTAATTCTTATTTGAATTAAGAATAGATAAAAAGAATCTGGTAAAACTCTCCGTTTAATTAAGAATAGATAAAAAGATTATAGTAAAACTCTCCGCAACACAATCAGTTATTATGTCTCAATAGATTACTTTAAAAGCCTATTTTAAAAGCAAAGAATTGTCGGGCGCTCCATTAGGGATTATTATATACAAATGCAAGTGGCAGATCATGGGCAAAATAACTTAAGCATAACATTTATCATAGAATTCGAAGATGTACAATAAAATTCTCTTTAGTAGCTAAGAGTGATTCCAATGACAAAACGTGAAAAGCCACTTATAACAACAAATCAATTTGGAACTAGTTCTTTAATTTCTTATTTGTTTGATCAAGAAATGCTTAAAGAATCTGTTAATCTGCGGTATGTGAAAAATGAAGAATAAATCGTTACTCACTATTTCTCACATTTACAGTTCATCTATTTTCATCAAATATCGTTTTATTTTATATTAACAATTTTTTACGATATTTTGGGTTTGAAATTTGAAGTATTAATACAATATCTTTTTGTTTTCCCCTAAGAAAAAATTAAAATCTCCAAAGATTCTTTCGTAGACTATGAGTTATCTAGTTATTGATTTTCATGTACATCCAAAAAGAAGTTCAAAATTAATCATAAATGAGATTCTCGAAGAAATGGATATTTCAGGCGTCTCCCATAGCGTTTTATTAGGGAAAGATTTTGGAGGATCTATAAAGAGGCCGGAGATTAAGAACTGGATAAAAGACGCCTTTTTAAAGAGTGATGTGGCCTCCCATTACTGGCCAAATGGTGTATCAAGTCGGTCGTTTTCACAACTTGAGGAAGCATGGCGTGAATTGGAATATTATCTTAAGGAAAGAGCCTCTAGTTCCCCTACCTCTCTTAAAGAATTGGCAGAAATAGTTAATACCCATCCTGATAAATTTACTGGCTTTGGATCAATTAATGTGCTGCAAGATGAAGAATATGTTACAGAAAAGTTAAGAGAATTGAATACACTTCAATTAAAGGGATTAAAAATTTGGCCTTTTCTTTTCAATCCTTCTGAAAATGAGAATCTTAGAATGGTCTGTGAAGATTTTGAAAAACGTAGAAAGATTCTATTAGTGCACACAGGTTGTGGTCCTGGTCCATGGGAAATCCCTGAATTAGCAAAATATTGTAATCCGAAATATTTGGAACCTCTTGCTAAGGATTTTAATGATCTTCCTATTGTTTTAGCACATTCTGGATATTACAGTCGCGATAACCCTGGAATTTTCTTTAAAGATGCCCTTGAACTCTCCAGAAAACATGAAAATGTTTGGCTTGAGGTATCCGCGGTACCAGATGTTGTTACAGATCCTATCTTAGCAGATAAAGTAAAAGATGCTATTGGTGGATTCGATCGAGTTCTGTTTGGAAGCGATTATCTCGAATATATGCAGATAACTGTCCATGTAATTAAAAAAGCACGTCATTTAAAAGATGAGGACAAGGCAAAGATACTCGGGCTAAATGCGAAACAACTTCTTGGGCTATAAGCATAGTGATTAGAATGTGAGAACTCTTTTAATGTCCTAAAAAAGAAAAAAAGATTAGGGCATCGATCTTATAGCAAGTTTTTGCTTTCCGAACCAACTAAAGGCAACGATCAGTGGGATCAAAGCAATCATTATGGTACCTAAACACCTGCCACCACCGCCATCACTAGTGTAATCCACAACTAATTGAGGCTCCCTATTGGTTTCTTTTGTACGGAATGAAACCCATGGCGACTTTGACTGTTCACTTTCATCTATTTGTAGCACAATGCTAATTGTTGTATCCTTTTTGGCGATGCTTGTCACATCCCATTCATGCCATTCTCCCGGTTCTGCGACAGAGACCGTGTCTACAGCATCACCTGAAGTATCTGGTGCATTTGCCCATGTAATCTCTAACTCTTCCCACGTATTATCAGGACAGTAAAAGGCACCTATTTTAGTTGTCTCCGTAACAACAACTGTATGTAATCTCAATGTTGCTGAATTAATAGTTGAGCCACTTGGCACCTCAGAAAGATTGAATTTTAAGTAGGCACGACGTTCTATATCATCAAAAAAGGTTCTATTTTGATATGTCACGCGTAAAACATCTTGGCCTCCGAAGTTACTAGTGGATTTTTCTGAATTAATAAATGAATCGGCAATTGGTTCTAAAGTCTTTGTTTCTGCTTTAGCGCTAGGAGTTAGCAAAAGAATACCTAATATAAACACAGCAAATATAAGCGGTTTTTTAATTTCTTCCGCCTCCTTATTTTTAGTATAAAAATCATGAAAGCTAATACTATTTAACATTTCAAATATAGGGCAAAAATTACAAAACAAATATCATTATGCTGCTATTCTCAAATACTTTTGCAAAGCTTCCTTCGAAAAACTGTAGTTTATCCTCAGGAAGTGTATCTAAGACGACAAATAAGAAACTCGAATTGTATTTTTTAATTATCATCTCAGATTCTTGATAACTTCCTTCACCAAACACTATTAAACTCTCATTTATCCTGAGTGCGCGCTCCTCCTCTCTGGTAAGAGAGTAATAAGAAACGTAACCTAACGCAACTTTGTTTCCTGATAATGCGGGTATTTTCCTTGAAACATCTTCTGGGGCATAAACAATTTGGGAATTTTCTGTATTCTCTGCTAGCCACATAATACCTTCGTATTCATCTCCATCAACAATGAAATGTATCGGTGTCTTTCGCAGATTAAAAATGAAGAAACCAACTAATTGTGAAGTGAAAAGACCAATAAGAAGAATAAGAATAAATAAAATCCGTGCTTGAAATCGTGTAGGTTTTAGTTTTCTTAATCTATCGAAGAGTTTTATTTTGGATTGATTAGCAGAAAATAAATCAAACTTAAGAAATATGTATTCAAGAGCAAAAGGCGCATAGAAAAAGAATGCATAGAACAAGAAATTTGTCTGACGAAATAATACCTGATATTCTATTCCTACCCACTGTAAATTGCCAATAACCATCCCCCAGAACCCCATAACTGCAGGAATTCCAAACTTATCCAAAGTTCCTTTTTTATATAGCCAGTAGACCCCTAGTACTGCTAATAGAAATACTAGGCCATAAGCCTCAAATATCTCCCATGGATATGGCCATGATGGTCTTCCTGAAGGAGTTCTCAATCCCCATCCAGCACCTGTTGTTTGGCTTTCTAATACCCAGAGCGTAGACCCTCCTCCAGATAGGTTCAAAAGTACTGGTATTGTGACGAATGAACCAATTAGATGCCCAATTAAGAGAATTAAGAATTCACTTGAAATTTTCTTATCTCTAAAAAGCCTGATAAAGAGTAAAATGAGGAATATCGCACTAAAACCTAGTGTAGAAAGATGATGTGTTATTATTGCCAGTCCTAAAAAGCCACCCGAGATGCCAAGATATTTCCAGTCGGTTAACCTCTCTATTTTCTTATAAAACAAAAGACTAAAGAAACCAAAACTGTATGAGAGCTTTGAATTTCTTTGAGTAAATAGATTATGTCGTAGATCCCAGTATTCAAACATCACAAAGTTTATCTTCTCTTTCACAAATGGGTCAACGTTTAAATTCGTGTTTCCTGTAAGGATACTCATTATTCCTACTTGTACTGTTCCCCAATTGAATATAAGTATGCCTAACAAACGAATCCAGGATAATGAATACGCAAAAACGGAAAAAAATAGTGCTAATCTGGCTTGTTTTTTGTTATTGAATATCGTAAGGCAAAGCATGTAAAATGCATAATGAAACAAAAACTGTGCGATTATATTCATTATATGCTGCGTCCAAAAAGAAGGGAGATTAAATGCTTCACCAATAAGCAAACAGGTCCAAAAAAATAATGGTGGTTGATGTAATAAGGGTTCTGTAATATCTGCGTTATAAGGATCGCTGAAAGGATAAATTCTGCCAGTTCTAATTTCTTCAATTACTGCAACTTCACCCCATCCATCTCCGAGTAATCCTACAAAAACATTCCCATCTCTTGCTGCAAATACAAGCCCAAAGATGATTAGAATGATTATTAACAATGAATTGAACAATGAAAGAAGGACTGGATGCGTTAAGTATCTAACCCATTTATTTTGGAAGTCATAATCATCAAAAAGCAGTTTAGCCATTATAACACCATCATTCTTAGGAGAGGACCAAACACTTAGTAGATTCTTTTTTTTACGTACTTTTCGAATTTGGTTCATATTAGTTTAAATGAAAATGTTGCTGTTGCAAGTCAAGGGAGTAGACTATTCACCTGATCATAGTTGCGTGGTAAACTTGCGTTTATGATGATTTAGAAGTTGTTAATAAAAAGTTATTGTGAAATAATAGATTTTTCAATCAAAAATGAGTTGTTTTGCCAGATTTTAGAGAACCTGAAATTTAATATAATGTCCAAATTCACGGTCTTATGATTTTTTTAATAACTTCTCCACACTTATCTCGATCCCTCGTGCAGTAAGCAATAGAATGGATGGGACCGACGGAAGTAGATAAAAAATAAATTGAGTAGTTCTAGGTAAGAGAAAGAAAAAACCATATTGGGTTATGAACCACAAGACTGGCAGTATTTCAGTGAAATTTACGTTGTTCTCTTTGTTCTTGATAGCTAAGTAGATTAAGTATATACTGGTTGGAATAGCAAGAAGATAAAGATATGGGTTGGCGACAGCTATTAGATCACAAGTATTTCGATAGAATACAAAGGGCTTTATGTTAAAAAGCCAGCCCTCTGGTCGACTTGCAAAAGGATGTTCAACATTCAATCCGAAACTCCATACTAGATAGAAAAGTGTATAGGCAGACCACTTCCCTATGCCCTCAATGAACATAATCGGTAAAACTATCACAAAAAAGACTGCTATCGGAACACTAACAAACAATCGAATAAGTCTCCATTCCCTTATATAGAGGAGATATAATACCACCCCGCATATAGAGAATACAGCAACAAATTTCACACTAGATGCAAGTCCAAAAAATACTGCCGATATAAAATATCTCTGATAAGTGAAGGCAAGAAATGCAAAAGTAATGAAAAAGGTTAGGTAAATGTCTAACATGGCAATGCATGACATAGCATAAGTAAGCGGATCAATAAGGATGAAAACTCCGCTTAAGATACCAACTTTTTCATGCCAAATTTTTTTACCAATTAAATAAACAAGTGGCGAGATTAAACTTCCAAGAAACGCTCCATTAATCCTCCAGCCAAATGAATTGTCACCAAACATAAGAATTCCAAGACCTATGAGATATTTCCCAAGAGGCGGATGAACAAGATTAGGGTCGCTACCTGTGGATATTAAAGACCTTGCTGCTACAACATAATATATTTCATCAGAGATAATATGTGGCGGATGAGTTAATCTAAGAATTCTAGTAATAAAAGCCGTAGAAAATAGAAGAAGAATTACAATAATGTGCTTATGCTCTTTTACAATATTAATGAAATGATTCAATCGCAATTTCATACATCTCTTAGAAGAACTAAGTCCTTTTACTATTTGATTTATTTCACCATAGATTTTATGATGTAGATTAATCAGTGTGCTTTTTATCCTTTAGACCACAAATTATCTGACTATTGATTCAACTAGGATATGAACAAAATGGTAAGTGTTATCACTTGTGGAGCGATTAATAGCGACATTAAGCTTTTTGTAAAGAGGTTTCCTAAAATAGGAGAAGAAGTCCCGATAAAACAGATAGGGAGAGTTCCTGGAGGAAAAGCAGCAAATGTTGCAGTAGCAGCAGCGCGAGTTTCTGATCCACATGCCGTGGCAATATTTGGAGGAGTTGGTCATGACGAGATCGGAAAAGAGCAGATAAATTTACTGAAACAAGAAGGTGTAGTTACAGATGGAATCAAAATCGTAGACAACATAGAATCTGGTCAAGCATATATTGTCATCGATGAAGGTGGACAGAACGTTATACATACTTACTTCGGTGCAAATAATGAGATAGAACCACAAGATATAATATCACCAGAACGAATAGCGCTAATTAAAGAAGCGAAAATAATAGCAATTTCCGATCCTCCCTTAGAAACTGCTACAATGCTGGCCAAACTTGGGAGTGAATACAAAGCAGAAATTCTTTGGGATCCTGGTACAAAGATAAGTGAGGGGCTATCAGGACTCTCAAAATGTCTTAATTTTGTGGATTTTTTACTTCTTAATGAAGTAGAAGCGGAAACTCTTACTGGTTGTACAGATCTTTCAGAAGCGGTCGAATCAATTTCTAAGTTTAATAAGAATCTAAAAATAATCTTTAAACAGGGTAAGAATGGATGTATTTGTGCCTTCAATCAAGAAATAATGAAGATTCCAGGAATTGACTTGGAAAAAATGGGACTCAAAGTGGTTTCCACAGTAGGATCTGGAGACGCGTTTTTCGGTGTTATTGCTGCATTCCTGAGTATAAAACATTCAATAAAAGATGCTTTAATTCATGCAAATGCTGCTGGTGCATTAAATGCTACACGTCCTGAAACAAGAGGTAGCCCTACTAAGACACAACTGAGCACATTTCTTAAGAAATTAGATTAAATAAGAACTGCTCAAGCAAAGGGTATAGAATCGCTTAGAAAACACTCTAATATATAAGAACAAAAAAAATGAAAAGAAAGGGTGAAAAATCATTGTTTATAGATAGATCTCTCTTGCCTTTTCAGTATCAATCAAGTTAACAGGGATAATAAGTACTAGCATAAATGTTGCCACAAGGAAAAATGTACCTTCCATGCCAAGGCTTGGAACAACAACTCCAGCAAGTCCGCGACCAACAAATGTTCCAATATTCAAAAATGCCATATAGAGTGCAAACATAATACCTGCAATTTTTGGTTTCGTTATATCCATGAATATTGCAATCTGAGCAACTCTTCCAAAGCCAACAGCTAAGAATATGAACACCCAGACATAATATAGCTCTGTCAAAGTGGTCACGAGTGCAGTGAGAACATATCCAGCTGCGAAACAAAGTAAGGCAACTGACAACACTTTTTTCTGACCGAATTGTTGTATTTTTTCCCCTAGTAGCCATCCAATTATTGCTCCGACTATAGCAAAGATAGAGGTCACCGCAGTAAATGCACCAACCTGATAAACAGTGGCTCCGAATTTCATGACCATCCATGGCTCGAAAAAGAAGTCTGTCATACCAGAATCTATATTATAGAACGCGGCAAAAATTAGTCCCCATATCACAAATCGTTGATTCGAAAAGATATCCTTTAAGTTATCTTTGCTGAAAAAATCCTTTATATCATCCGTTGTGACGCTTTCTGCTTTACTTACTTCTTTTTCAGGTGCGAAGATTACAAAGAGGAGTGTAGTAGTCGATACAAGCGCCCCAATAACGAAACCAGTGACAAAACTACCTGCCATAAGAATAGATCCAATCACAAAGCCAGCAAATAATGTACCAAGATATGAGCCGATCCATAGGACCATACTAAGCAAATTTCGTTTTGTTGTTTCATTTTCAACGCTCAAGGCATCTACACAAGTGTCAAGCATTGACCATCCGAGATTTTGGAAGAACCAAACTGTTACATAGAGTATTCCATTTGTCGGGTCGATTATCACCAGAAACGGCAATAAAGCGAAATTTAAAACGCTTCCTAATACTATATAGGGCCTTCTTCTTAAGTTTCTTCCAAATAGGGTAAATGAGTACTTGTCACTAATAAATCCCCAAATTGGTTTTGCCAACCATGGAATAAATGCTACTGTGGAATATATAGCTACAGTGACTATATCTAACCCCATGAACACAATTAAGTAGATAGGAAGAAATGTCGAAGTTAAGATTGACGCAATACCCTCTACGAAATAAGTGCCAGAAACTAATGGATAATACCGTATCCTTGAAATATCTTCACTTTCTCCACCCATTTTAATCAACCAGCAGAAACTTTACTATTTTATAAGTATTATACGGTGCTTCTTTTTTTGTAGTAGAAGAAGTTAGTAGACAAATATCACTTCTTAATAATAAATCTATGCGTCAATGAGTATTAACTCTCATCAACTTTTTGATTTCCTTGTCTGGAATGCCGATAATCAGGAAGAAAACTCGTGCACAATTAAACATTACTCACAGGTGTCCTCAGTTCCCTATCAGGAATTCCGACCAAGAGGAAAAAAATACCGCCTACTAACACACATACTGCAGGTAATAAGAAACTGTATACTGGAGCTATGGTTTCCCATAATATACCAGATATAATCGGACCAATTATCCCTCCTGACATTTTCAAAACGTTCAATATGCTAACAGTTCTTCCACGAATCTCGATCGAGGTAAGGTTCATCATGTATGATGTGCCTGCATTTAAAATCATCGAATTACCAGTTCCAAAAAAAATCAAAGCCACCGTTAAGCCTATAAAACTGCCTTGTGTCCCGATTAAATAGAAAGAAAATGCTGCAACGAGGAGTCCAATACCCAGTGTATTCTTATTGGAGTACTTATCAGCAAGTTTTCCCGTCGGCACAGAAGTAATGAAATACGCGATCATATAAACGAACCATGCTATGCCGACGTAATTCAAAGTTAAATCATACTGGAGTATCATGAAGATGGACAAAACAGGCATTATTGCGGCCACACCAAAGTTGGCTAATATAATTGCGATGAGATAGATTATCAGGGGTCGTCTTGTTTTTTCACTAAATATGCGTTTCAAGTTAATTTTGTATCGCTCCTCAATATCCAACCTTAGGGTTTCCCTCATCAGCAATACCACGACAATCAATGAAACAAAACAAAGTAACGAGCCAATCAAGAAAGAGAAAAAGAATGAGAGCGTTGTCGCCACAAATCCGCTCAAAAAATACCCTACAATAATTGCCCCCGCACCAGCAGCATGATATATACCATAGGCACTGCCTCTTTCCTCATCTGTTACTACATCTGCAATTGCAGATTGTGCAGCGGGTTTGAATGAAGAATCCCCCAATCCTTCAAGTGAATACAACACCCCGAATGCCATAGGTTTATCTGCTAATATCCTAAGAAGATAAGAAAACGCATAACCTAAAAGTCCTAACATCATGGTGGGTTTTCTCCCTTTTTTATCGGAAAATATACCAAAAGGAATAGGAAATACCACAAAAGCTGCTGTATAAAAAGCGTAAATCAATCCAATCGTAAGCACATCGAAGCTCATCACGTCATATAAAAAAAGCGTGAAAACTGGTGTGATAAGACCCGCACCAAGAGCGGCAATCCCAGTAATTGCAGAAAGAAAAAGAACAATACGTTTTGATATACCATCCATAAACTTCACTAAAACAAAATATCGTAAAATAGTATTTAAGTCCCTAACAAAGAAACTTAATTTAATCCCTTTGCAGACAATTAGCTTTCATTCTACAACATAAGTAGAAAAAGGTTTGAGCGGTGTTTAAGCGCAGATAGGTAAGTTAAAGACCACGTTGGTGCTACCTAATAGCACTCTTATCCGCAGAACTGTTACTTTTCGTATATGTTGCAAGATTTGATTGAGATAATGTTCAAGCATAGATTCTTCAACATTCTCTATATTTAGTCGAATCCAGGTTTCATCAGAGTCTTCAATAGTAACTTCACCGCTCTTAATAAAGCCCAAAGCATCTAAGTCATTAAAAATGTTCATCTAGTTTCGACCTCCTGTATTGTTCGGTAGTGAAAACCTGTTTCAGACTTTACATTGGCCATGGACCGCCAGGACCCATTCACATAACCTCCTTTGCAATTTTTCACAAACATTTGAACCCTCTCATTGGATAAGAACTATATTGGATATAACTAGTAGTTAGTCTTTATAAACGAGTAGCTTAGGTTGCCCAATTTCTAGAAATCTTCAATTACTGAGAACTTAGCAATTTTTTTTGTCGGTATTTTTCGCAATAAATTTCAAAAAGGAATTTACAAGATCTTTTTAATAACACTTCAACTAATGAACTTCAATAGGAGTTATGTCGGATACAGATAACCACAAAAGCGAAAAGTAGTTTTTACAGAATTCCCAAAACTCCCAAATATAATACCCCAATGTTACGACAAAGTCTAATCAAATTGCCGACAAAAAAGAAGATCTCACAAAAAGATTTACAAGATTCCCCAAATTTAAATGGCTTACGAGCGAAGATTCTAGATATTTTTGAGCCATCCTGAAAAGTTTTTTATATTACTAAAACTATGTATATAAATTATGGCGCCTTCTGGGGAAGAAATCACTATTTCTGAAGATCATAAGGAAACAACTCAACCTGAAGGTCTTGAGACACTACAAAATGAACTTGTTTTTATTGCGAAATTTCTTGCAACCCCCATCCCTCAGAGGGAAAAACTTGATGTAGAACATTACATGTCTTTCAACCGGCAAAAAAGATTGATGAATCTTTTTTTAGACTACTTCTTACCGACAAAGATATTTCCAGAGACCGTAGAAGAGGATCTTGCCTATTTACTCGCATATAATCTATTAGATGTTCTTGAAAAAGAGGAATTACTCAAGGAATGGTATAAACTACGCGGTTTAAATCCCAATAAGCCCGATGAGATATTTACCGAATGCGAGGATGGATCAACCTATCGAAGTGTACACGATTTATTGGAGGCAGACTCCCGCACTTTCGGTCAGTTTCTCCCCACATTATTAAAGAAAATGCAGCGACTGAGAAAATATATTACGGAACCTCTCGAATTAGATGAAACCACCCGCTATTTAGATAATATTTGGCTTAGTCAAAAACCGACACTATCAAAAAACGACATTAATGTTATTCTCTATATTGACGCCCGCCCCTTTGCTAAGAATAAGGAGATTGCTCAAGCAGTAGACATGCACGAAAACTCAATAAGTTATATATTGGATCGCTTAGAAAAATTGTGTCGTTTTGGTGTGTTCGGTCGACCGAACCTTGGGAAATTAGGTCTTCAAAAAATAATTGTCAAAACAGAAGGTAACATCACCATTGACTTTCCCTACTTAATATCAACTCAAGAACTACGTGCTGGCAATGTAGTAAAGTTGTTCCCCTTCCATATCCCCAGAAAAAGGGATATATATATTCGAGAATTCTATGATTCTTTAAAAAGCCATCTAGAACTTGAAATGTATCGGCTCATAGAACTGAAGGATAATCTCTCGTTCCAATACTATGATCAAGAGACTCAGGAATGGGATATCGATTGGGATATTTGGACGTTATGGCTGGAACGTTTCCTCTATAAAGAAGGATATAACGAAATCGGTCCTGATATTACAAAGATTAGAGTTAGTGATCAAACACCTATTTCATTTGACTCTAAAGACCTTCAAATCATTGACTATTATAAGAATAACTTAAGAATGCCGATGTCTCACATAGGGGAACACGTCGGTATGACAAAAGCAGGTGCACGCCATAGAGTCAAGAAATTGAGAGATAATGATGTCATCGTTCCGTTTGTCACTTTAATGCAAATTGGGTTAGATGAACAAATCGTGGTGTTATATACTGGCGAGGAAGAATATTTAAACTCCTTTGAGGCTGCACTCTTTGAATTACCCGTAGTATATAGTTACTCACTTCAGGGATTTCCAGATACAACTAAAAAATGTCTTCTTGCTTGGCTACAGGTACCATCAGGTAGTTTTGTCAAATTTGCCGATGCCGTGACGAGCACTCTAAAAGAAAGTGAATCAATTTGGCTCGGTCATCGCTATCTTCTTAGATCTAGTGCGCGATTGATTCCTATTGATATGTTCGACCCCGAAACGAAAAAATGGCGCTGGGGTAAAGATGTGCTTGCTCAACTAAAGATTGAAAAATAAGCTAACTAAGAAAAATTGAAATTTCTTTCTTGCATTAAAAAAAAGACCAAAATCTAGATTTTAAGATGCCACTTCTTCTGTAAAGTCTCCTAATACATTAGCAACTGCTTTTTCTACAATTTTCTTGGCATTTTCAGTAAATTGTAAGTCATCATTGTCAATAACATGCACGTAATCAATTTGATAAGATCCGTCATTCCATAAAGTTATTGATCCAACCACATGTCCAATTTCTGATACAATGCCTACATTTACTATTGCCATTTCAATTAAGTCGGTGAGATCTCCCAATCCACTAAGAATTTCTAAAGCACTTCTAATTCGAAAGTTAGTATTCTTTGATATTTCTCTTAAGGAAATCACACAGTAACAGTCTGCCAATCGTCCAAGTTGCAATTCGTCCTGAAAAAATTCTTTAACAGTGGGAAGAATTTCCCTTTCAATTATAGCGCTATCATCTAATATTAGAAGGAGATCACCCAAGTTACTCTGTTCGCCTACTTCAGTTACCTGTAACAGTTGATTTTTCCAATTGAACAATATTTCCCCTCTAAGAGACTATTAGTGCACCTTTAGTTGTTTGAGTTCTCAAGTGTTTCAACTTTTTTACTATTTTCCTAAATAAATGTTCTTGATTTTAAACATATAATTTTGGATTTCTTCAGCATCATCTTACAAAGATATTCTGTTTATACTTCGCGGATGCCTGTAAATTGTCTTAAAGATTACCACAGTCCATAAATATGACATTTTGAATTTTTTTTCTCTGAACAACTATAGTGTAGTAGCATTTCATTTCTTATAAAAACTTAATGCATTATTCATATAGACCCTATCAAGAATCCTACAAGTCCAAAAAGTGCTCCAATTTTGGCAAAAAGACTTGATTTATGTTGTTTTTCTTTAGATGTGAAATCTAAAAGAAGTATTATTATTGAAAGTGATACCGCACTATCACCTAAGATTAGGAAAGGAATAAACCAGATATTTACAAAAGATAAAACCCAAATTAGTGAGAAAAATATAATAGCGAATACCCCACAAATTGCCGCTGATAAAGCAGCGATCTTATAACCATAAACCATGGCTATAGTCTCTACTTGACGGATTTTATCTCCTTCAACATCTTCCATACCTTTTATGATCTCTCTGCTTTGTAACATAAAAAAGGATGATAAAAAGAAAATAATTATAACTAGAGAACTTGCAAGTTGATTCAAGGCGCCTGTAATGACTCCTCCATAGATATAACCAAATGAAAAGGAAATTGCGACCATAAAATTTCCAAAAACTCCCATTATTTTCCCTTTCGCAGCATATACGAAACCAATAACTGAAAAGAAAACTGCGATAATTGGACACCAAAATCCAGCAGGACTAATCGGAACTGTTAAGAAAGAGAGAATTATGCCAATAGCCCATAATACAATGGAATAGATTTTTGCTTGTCTGAGAGACACAACACCGCTGGGAATCGGGCGATCGGGTCTATTAATTTTATCGATCTCGATATCATATATATCATTCACGACGTTTCCTGCAGCGGCAATAAACATATATGTAAGATAAGAGAGAATTAAAACAACAAAAAACGTTAACTGAGAGTATAACGGGATATAAAATTGTCTTGTAATCATAACGCCAATGATTGAAGTGAGGCCGCCCATTAAACAGTTGATTGGACGTGTAATTTTGACAAATGCTGTAATAGCCAATATTTTATCTCCACAGGAGTGTTTCTATTGAATATTTTAATTCAATTTAGGCAATTATTTCTTCGCTTTCAATTATTCCATCTCTAAAGCGAATAAGCCTATTGCCTTTTTTACCTATTGACTGGTCATGAGTTACAATAAGAAATGTTGTGCCTTGTTCTTTATTGATTTGTTCCATCAATTCAACAATTTCAGCGCCAGTCTTTGTGTCGATATCTCCTGTCGGCTCGTCTGCCAAGATCAAAGAAGGATCATTTGCAAGCGCACGAGCAATAGAAACACGTTGTTGCTCGCCGCCACTAAGTTCATCAGGCCTGTGATGTAATCTATCTCCTAGTCCAACTGTCTCTAGAAGTTCTTTTGCACGTTCTTGTCGTTCTTGCTTCGATTTTTTAGCAATTAGCATTGGAAGTTCAACATTTTCAAACGCTGTTAACACCGGGATAAGATTATAAAATTGGAAAATGAAGCCAAGTTTGTATCTGCGAAGATCTGTAACCTTTTTATCGCTTAATTCTGTGACGTTCACTCCGTCAATGTAAACTTCACCTTCAGTTGGTGCATCCAATGCACCAATCATATTGAGAAACGTCGACTTTCCGCATCCTGAAGGTCCCATGATGATCACAAATTCACCTTTATAGAGTTTGAAATCAATTCCTTTTAAGGCCTGAACTACTGTTCTACCCATGACGTAGTCTTTCCTTAGATTAACAGTTTCAACAACTATCCCGTTTTGCATTAATAGCCCGTCCATACCAATGTCGCTTTTTAGAATTAAAAAACTAACTTGCAGTGTTATACAAACTGTTTGATATAAAAACTTAAGTGTCTGTGAACTGATTAATTTGTTTTTGTAAGTTTGAGTTTCTTTACTAATTCCTTATACCGTGTGCGAAGTGTTACTTCTGTGATTTGAGCGGCTTCACAAACCTCGCTTTGTGTGCGTCGTTCATCTAACTCAATAGCAGCTATATAGACTACAGCTGCAGCAATACCTATCGGCAATTTTCCTCGCGTTATATGTAATTCTTTAGCTTGCTCTAGAATCTCAAGAGATCTTACTTGTACTTCGCCACTTAATTCCAAATCTGTTGCAAGTCGTGGAATATATTCATCTGGTTCTATAAGAGGAATATGTAGTTGTGGAAGTTTATTGAGAAGAATTCTATAAACTCGTGCTACTTCTTTTTTTGAAATACGTTTACTCATTTCAGCAATTTCTTCCAAAGTTCTGGTCGATTTTTGAAGGCGAGCCGCCGCATACAGTGCTGCAGCGACAACAGCATTTATTGATCTTCCTTTCGTGATACCTTCGCTGAAGGCATCCTTGTATATTTTTTTAGCACTCTCCAAAATACCTGAAGGCATATCTAATTGTGAACTAATCCGTTTCAATTCCGCCATTGCGCGTGCCAAATTTCGTCTACCCGGTTCCCCCATTTCAGCTCTAACTTGGGTTCTTCTTAGACGATCTATTCGGGCTCTTCCCTCTGGAGAAAATCCTTTTCCGAATATATCCTTTTGATCTCTTCCTATTTTCGTTGATAAATATCTGTCTGGGGCTGTTAGAGAACTAGGTGGTCCAATTCGACTTTTCTTATCATGGTCTTCAGGAGAGAAAGCACGCCATTCAGGTCTGCTATCGATGAGAGAATCCGAAATAACAAGTCCACAATTACCACATTTTATTTCGCCCCGCTCTTCATCACTCAAAATATGAGTTGATCCACATTCAGGGCATTTAAGAGGAAAGGCGTCTACTTTTTTCGTATCTTTTTCGTTTTCGGTCAAAAATTCCCCACTCATCACAAAATTTTGTCTATTTTGAAAATTCTAATTATTTGAGTGGCTCATTCATTTCAACTCCCCTCTATTTATAGTTTTTAGAAGCGGAAATCAAGTTTTCATGCAATTTTTGGTTCTTAACGAATTAAAAAATAAACAAAAAAATATATTGCGAGGTTAATGAAAGAAATGAAGTCCTACCTACCTAAAAGAAGAGTTTTTTCAAGCAGTAATGATAAAACAAAAGATTAATGTAGTGTGTTTAACGAAGTAAAACCTGATAAAGTTAAGATTAATGGAGGTTTAGGTATGAGCTACTTTGAAGTCACCCCAGACATTGTACGTGTAGTAGGCGATGAGTCTATAGAAGACGAAATTAACGCCTGTTACATCATATTCGATAGTGAAATCGCAATAATAGACTCTGGAACACCCCAAACTCCCAAAAACGATATTTTGAACTGTATTGGGGACTATGGAAGAAACGCAGAGGATGTCGCTTACATTTTAACAACACACGAACACTACGATCATTTTGGTGCTCATGCGTGGTTGAAAAAGAAAACTAACGCTAAGATAGTTGCTCATCAAAAAGCAGAAGCGACACTTTCAAATCCCAAAAAATTAAGTACAGATCATTATATGCTCGGAAAGAGCGATAAATTTATGCTTTCCTTCTATGGCTCACCCACTGATCGTTTACATGCTTGTAATGTTGATCAAACCGTCGAGGATGGCGATACAATATCTTTTGGAAATATTGATTTAGAAGTTATCTACACAGGTGGACATTGTGCGGGACATGTCTTCTACTATGAGCCACGAAGTAAAGCGATTTTTATTGGCGATGAAGCATTGATGTATCCTGGAGATAGTTATAAGTATTATATCGATTTCACGGGTGATGCGTCAAGGCGATTCAAAGCATTAAAAGGGTTACTTAACATGAATTGGAAATTGTTATGCCCAATTCACGATGAGGCGTATATGAAAACCGATGGGATGGAAATGTTGAGAATGGCAATTGACGGGCACAAGCAATGGAATCAAACTATTATCGATGTATTAAATGAATATGGAAAAGAGATGTCAACAGGTAAACTAGCCAGAGAAGCGGAGGAAAGAATGGGCATCTCATGGGGACCTCAAATGAGCCGATTAATCGACCATTCCACAGTATATATGCATCTCTTAGCGCTGAAAAAGGCTGGTAAGGTTGACGGAAGAGGCGAATACGATAAAGCAAGATGGAAATTATCAGCAGAAGCACTTTTGGAAGAATTTGACTCAGAATTAGCATTCTAAACAATTCACAAAAATTGACACACTTTTTTTTAATAGAAAATACAGATTTTCTTCCCATTGCTACAGATTTTCTTTCAATTGTGATGATGAATTAAGATTAATTTAGAAACAAACTTTGAAAAGCTTTAAAAACCAATGATCAACCAATTCCGCTTACCATATATTATTAGGTGAATAAAATTCAGGTCACAGAACATATTCATGCTATAAAGATCCCTTTTCAAATAAGGACTAAATTGGGTACAGTCGATCGATTCGTTTACGATAACTAAGCAAGAAAGCACCACAGCTTCATCGTGGTGATGAATTGCGGTAGATGTGTATGTTCACTTTCATCAGGGGGTCTGTTAACATTTAATACTGGTGTGCCTTACATATTGTGATGACTATCTAGTGGCAGGCAGCAAGGCAGGCAGGGAGAGCTACATACACAACTAAGACTTGTGGTAGAGTCACAACTCAGACTATGTTATCTGCTGCATTCGGAGGGATACTACGCACACTTGAAACAAAGGTACATACTCCATTAGAGTGCAGTCGATAACATTGAGAGCGTTTGCATCATCTACGGCAGGCTGGAAATTGACGCCTGTAAAGTTGAGCCATCCGTACACTAGAAGCCTGAGACCCTCATCACCTCACAATCTTCAATCGACGACGAGGAGGAGGAGCACATCATATGATCGGTTCCAAAAATGAAGCCATCAAGGCCAGTTTGAAAGCCACCAAAGCGCGACGCATGCACCAGAGCTGCCGGGTGTTCATGGTCAAACTAGACAAGTCGCATCTTAATACGGAAACGCTACATCATCTAAGGATGCTGTTTCTGGAGGCTAAATGGCTGTACAACCATATCCTGGGCCAGCCTAATGTGTTTGAGATGGACTATAAACTCTCAGCAGTACCTGTCAAAGTGAAAGACACGTTTGAACTCCGTCACCTGAGCCAGTTATCCTCACATATGAAACAAAGTTTGATTACGCGGACCAGGGATAATATTCGAGGGTTGGCACGCTTAAAAGAACACGGGCGAAACATTGGCAGCCTCAAATTCAAGAGTCGTGTCGATTCAATCCCCTTGAAACAATACGGCAATACCTATCGCCTACTGAATGCTAAGTATCTCAGAATACAAGGCATCACACAACAACTACGGGTCAATGGCTTAGCACAAATTCCTCGTGGAAGTGAGCTGGCGAATGCCACCCTAATTCAGAGACATGGTGACTATTATGTGGCCATTACTACCTATCAGGTGAAGGAACAAAAAACACCGCCACCCGACAAAACGGTGGGCATTGATTTCGGTCTGAAAACGCAATTGACGCTTTCAGACGGGATCGCTATCCGATACTCGATCCTCCTAAGCCTCAGCAAACGCCTCAGAAAACTACATCAGCAGTTAAGCAGACAACAGTATCGCAGCAACAACTGGTATCACACTAGACGCCAACTGGAAAAAGCCTATGCCACTCTCAATAATATCAAGACAGATATCAAGAACAAACTAGTCCACTATCTACAGGCGACGTATGGAATCGTCTGCTATCAGGATGAGAACCTCAAAGCTTGGCAACGATTATGGGGCAGTAAAATCTTATCAACGGCACTCGGAGGGATCATACGCACACTTGAAACAAAGGTGCAGACTCCGATTAAAGTCGATAGGTTTTTCCCTTCCACCAAAACCTGTTCGCGCTGCGGGAACATCCGGGAAATAGGATTGGATGAACGAGTCTATATCTGTCCAGTCTGTAGGTTAGTGATTGACAGAGACTTCAATTCAAGTGTTAATCTAGAACACGAAGGGTTAACACAACAAGTGGTACCTACGGGACGTAGGGATGTTAAGCCTGTGGAGACTGAATCCTCTACTATGGCATCGCTGGAATACTTAAATGGTATTCCCTATGTGATAGCAAGTTCGGTCGTCGAAGCAGGAAGCCTCACAGCTTTAGCGTGAGGTAGTTCACGTATATCTTATTTATGACAAAGAGATCTATCTCATCGATAGTGGGGTTGCCTCTTCAGAGTTGGTGATTTTTGATTATATAAAGAAGACTGGTCGTGCCCCTGAAGAAATCTCTCAGGTTATTTTAACTCATTCTCATCCAGATCATATTGGAGCAGTACAAGCCATAAAAAAAGCATCAGGCTGTACAGTTGCAGCGCATTTAGGTGAAAAATCATGGATCGAAGATATTGAACAACAACATAGGGATCGTCCGATCCCAAATTTCCATTCCATTGTGGGGGGATCTGTTAATATTGATAAAATTCTTGAAGATGGAGATGTTCTAGAATTAGGGGATATCAGATTAGAGGTGTTCCACACACCAGGCCATTCAAAAGGATCAATCTCGCTCTTGCTTCACGAAGATAAGGCACTTCTCGCTGGAGATGTAATTCCTCTCGCTGGAAGTATCCCTATCTATGAGGATGTCTTGGCATCTGTTAGATCTATCAAGAAATTGAGGAGTATTGAGGGTCTTGATGTCCTGCTTACCTCCTGGGATAACCCTAGGAAGGGCAATGAAGTTTATCGAATGATGGATGAAGGATTAAGCTATCTTCAACGCATTCATGAGATTGTCATCAAGATTTCAGGTGAGACTACTACACTCACGTCAGAGGAATGGAGCAAACAAATTCTAACAGAATTGGGCCTACCCCCGATAGTTGCTAATCCTCTCATCATTAAATCACTCAAAGCACATTTAAAGGCGCGTGATCATCAGAATTTACTGCAGAACTAATATCAGACTCTACCCGTGTTGTAAATTTCCCAAATTGAGAGCTGTTTATTATGTCAGTGTATCTAATAATCGAAATCAAAGTCAAGGACAATGAATTGTATTCCAAATATGTAGAAAAAGTACCCGAAGTCATTGAAAGTTACGGTGGTCGATATTTGATCAGAGGTGGAGAAGTAACTTCATTCTCAGGCAATTGGTATCCCGAAAGGATTATTTTAATAGAATTTGAAACAATTGAGCAGTTACAGAACTGCTTTCAATCAGATGAATATCTTAAACTTTCATCGCTTCGGAAGCAGTCGACTATTTCGAAAGCAATTATAGTTGAGGGTTACGTATCGCCTGAATAGTCAGCAAACTCTCAATTTTTTACGGTTCACTGCTAAACTGTGTATAGCGAGATGTTAATAAGAGATATATGGCGAAAAGTTTATACGTACTAGAGTTGTTGTATAAAATCTACCTGCAAGCAATTACAGTTGCATCCGCAGGTTGCTAGAACGCCCCTTAAAGTTGGTACCCCTGGTAGCTCAATCTGGTAGTATCCCTAGGTAATCCTAGGTGACCCCAAGAGCGGCGGGCTGTAGTTAGCATTCATGAAAATAAAGATGTATGAATGTCAGCCCTTACGAGTAGCTAAGCAAGAAAGCATCAGTGCTTCAGCGTAGATGAATTGCGTGAGTATGGATTCACTTTCATCACTTATAGAGGAGTCCCCCTAATAGTTATAAGGTGGTATGACAAAGAGAGTGACGGCAATTGGAGGGATAATACGCACACTTGTCTACAAGGTGCATACTCCGATGCCATCAAGATGGTTAACAGTACCTACGGGGCGTAGGGAATTTAAGCCTGTGGAGATACGACCTCCGTAACCCGTCAAGGGGATCGAGTCCGTCGTTGAAGCAGGAAGCCTCATTGCTTTAGCACGAGGTAGCTCACTCGCAGATACCCGTTGGTTGCTGGTTCAAATCCGGCCCAGGGGACCATCTACTTATTTTAAATCAGGTTCTCTTAAGAGAACCTGCATCTTAGTTTTAATCAGCCCTTTGCAAGCATCCTTTTTCAAGAGATTATAGAAAAAAACAATTTTTTTATACTCAGCTGTCTGTTATGAATATGAGTGACAAAAAGAGGTAATCTAAAAGTCAACTACCCCATCCTTACGGGTAGGGGCTTGTTCACACAAGTCTCTTAGTTGATTAGAGGGCATCTCATCTTGAGATGCAGCAGTTGTTTAGGTCATGACACCCTGGGGTGCTCCACTAGCCCCCTGCTCTGTCGTCGGTGGTTAAAAGTTCTGAGGGGTAGGAACGGTGCTGCCGACCTAATAAGCCTTTACAACAGTCTCGAAGTGGACCAACTCCCTAGTGTTGGGAGCGACGGGACTTGAGAGTACCCGTCATTAAAACACCGCCTCCTGTCCTCATAGAAGGGGTGGTTAAATGAACCTTCCCTTCTCTCCTCTCCGTCTTAATAAAGTGACGGAGTCTACTTGAGGTGTAAAAATGAGTTACTGCCCTTATTGTGGCGAAAGTATTAAGCCATCCGATTTACGTGACAATCAATGTCCTAACTGTGGTGCTTATTTGGATACTGAACCGCTCGCGACACCCCCAACACCCCCAACACCTCCACTACCTCCACCATCACAGCCTACTACAACTTATGCCCCTCCCCCACCGCCAGCTGTCATCCCAAAAGCAGGTAGACCAATAGGAGTTAGTTTTATTGCTATTATAACTATCCTCGAAGGCATTGTATTTCTGGGTACTGGTGGAATTATTGCATTGGCGGGAGGAGTAGTAGATGAACTCTGGATTGCTGCACTCGGTGTTTTTATCTTGATCTTTGGTCTAATCTTCATAGCGCTTGGGTCTGGTCTTTGGAATTTGCGGTCTTGGGCATGGTGGCTAACTATCATCTTTGAAATCCTTGGAATCATTGGCACTTTGATTTTAACATTAGCTATTGGAGCTGCCTTTATTCTGACTGTTATCTCAGCGATTGTCTTGGTATATCTGTTGACAGTGAAGAAATACTTCCATTAATCTTATTTTTTAAAAACGGTATCCTTTTTCTCAATTTTTTTTCAAGAATTCTGAAAGGAAATATTTTTCAGCCAAAAGTTTCGCGAAGAATCTTCATTGCTTTATCGATAGTTTTATCCTCTAATTCCTTAGCTTTAGCATAATGTTCTTCGCAGAACCATTCTGCATATGGTGGATGCCCAACCATTCCCTTTTTTTCCATCTTGGTGTCCCATTCAATGTCTGAAGGTCGTTTCTTAAAATAAACGAGCCCACCTTTTTCGAGATCTAGAAAATCTTTGTCACAGATAGCACAAATTGGAGGTCTCATATCAACACCTTTTGAATCAAAATAATAAAAATATACCATGAAAATAGCATCGATCGATTGTTAAAAGATATTCTCACGTTTGATTCAACGCTATGGTTTTAAAATTTTTCTCCTTATCTTTTCTCTGATTTTTAGACGTTTTTCAGCCACTAGGAGTCCAATAGCAATTGCTACAGTCACAGCTATAGTAATTCCAATCGTTAGATATGGTGCCATTTCCCACAAATCCAACAATGTGAATGGAATCGGTCTCATAATATAGACTGGAAACGCTCTTGTTTGACTGAGACTTTGGTCATCCTGAGTCCAAGTTATCTGAAGTTCTAGTTCTCTTTCGCCGGTAGCTACGCTTGGACTTATGTCGATTTCAAAGAATGCAGACACCGTTTCATTTGCTTTCACGTTTCCTAGGTAATCCACAATTTTTCCAGAAATATCGTTTCCTCCCCTTAATTGGACTGTTACATCTTCAGCTTCTACGCTTGCATTGTTTAGAATCCACACTTGCAATTCTATGTCATTCTCGCCAGCTGTTACGGTGTATGGTTCAACTTTCACAAATTCCCATTGAACTTTGTCTGAAATTCTGAATGGAATTGATACTGATTCTTCCTCATCGTCACCAAATTCGATTTTGCATTTGATGTTATAACTTCCAGCTTCCGCGTAATCAACAATATCCACGTAAAAAGTTAATTGAACGCTTTGCTCTGCCGAAATCTCATTGAAATATTGCTCTGTTGCGCCTTCATAACTTGGCAATAGGAATTTCGGTAATTTCAATGAGATATCCACATCTCTAGCCCTTCTGGTGCCATTATTTTGAATTTCTGCGTTGATCTGAACGTCTCTATTCCCTGGGAAGACTTTTATTGGACTGTATGACGATTTTAGTAGAACAAAATCTGGATCATCAACTTGACTAGAAGGGGAACAGTAACAAGATAAAACAATAAGTGCTGTTAAGAGCGCTATCGAAAGATATTTCTGCTTATTCATTTGTCATTTCCTCCTTCCTAACTTATAATTCATCGCCCAATTCCTTTTTCTCAAAATAACGCTTTCTTAGTGTATATATAAAGAAAATAGCAACAAAAATAACCCCAATAACGATTAACCATACACTATAGGAAGGTCCTTCAATAATAATATCGAGATATAAGATATCGGAAACGATTTTACCCGACTGAACCCATGTCAAGCGTATATTGATTGTTCGTGGTCCTTTTGCGACATTGTTGCTGATGTCAAGTTCAAAAGTCGCGTATTTTGTTTCATTTGCGTAAATTGTGCCAAGAAAGTCTTGTGTTTGGCCGGTTATACCGTTGCCAATGAACTCTACCATTACATCATTCGCTTCAATAGTGGAATTATTTAAAATAAAGAGTTTAACTTGTACACCTTCAGCGCCTGCCTGTAACTTGTTTGGAGTTGCGTCTATTATTACAAACGCGACTTTTTCGCCTACATAAAAAGGCACTTCAAGAGTATCTTCGCCAGTTCCCCAATCTAATTCTAATTCAAGGTCGTACTTCTTTGCTTCAGTAGTGTCTAATATATCTATATAAAACAGAAGCGAGACTGTTTGCTTACTTTCAACGTCGCCAAGATATTGTTCAATCGATCCAGCATATGAACTTCTCATGCCTGAAGGCAAGTTAAGACGTGCTTCAACATCTGTCGCAGTTTTTGAAGATGTATTTTTAATTTTAATTGAGATGGCGATCTCATTATCGCCTGGGAAAACTTTTGATGGCGTATAGGAAGATTCCTGCAAAATAAACCTTTCACTAGCAGCTTCAGTTGGAATTGGGAGGTATCCTGACAACAAAATAGATACAAAAAATATTAGAAAAATGTATCTAATTGATTTTTTTCCATTTTTTATCATTGATTCTCACCTATTCAAGTTTTTTCACAAATCTTTGAATGCTAAGTATTAGCGTAAGAATCGCAAAGAGTGCTAACGCCAATAAATCGGTATAAATGTAACCTAAACTCTTACCTTTAGTCATAATTCCTCTGCAGCCGTTTATGTAATATGTCAAGGGCACAAGGTATGGAATCCATGAAATATTACGAGGAAAGGCCTCTATAGGGAAAAAGAAGCCCGAAAAAAGTATCGATGGTAAGAAGAAGATGATTGTTGCCTGTACAGCTTGAAGTTGGTTTTTACTAACTGTGGAAACAAGCATACCTAGCCCCAGACATACGATCGCAAAGAGAATTGAAATAAGAAATACATCAAGAATAGATCCTCTTATCGAAAGCCCAAAAAATCCAATTCCAACAATGAGAACATTACAAATAACAGCAAGAGCTACAAGCATATAAGTCACAAATTTTCCAACGATGAAATCAGCTTTATGAATCGGTGAAACGATAATCATTTCGATTGATCCGCTTTCTTTCTCGCGTACAAGGCTTACCGCAGTAAAGATAGTCGTTATCATTTGAACAACAAGTCCCATGACACCCGGAGCGAAAGCATCAATATTCTTTGTAGTTCCATAGAGTTGAATTTTAAACGTAGAAATTCTTACACTCTCTGAAGTAACGCCAACGGATGTCGTCACAGCAAATCTCTCAGAAAACTCTTCAGAAAGTTCAACAGAAATCCGTTCTGCTTCAGCGGTAATAATTTGAGCGATTTGTGGTAGGCTTCCATCTACAATAACGATAATATTCGCTGCTTTGCTTTCCTGAAGTGTTTCGGCAAAAGTTGACGGAATATGTATTGCTCCCTTTACCTTACCATTTTCAACTAACGATCTGGCATTCTCAAAACCATTTACATATTCCACTACGTCAGTAACTTCTGATTCTTCAAATTTTTGAGTTACATACCAGCTCAAGTTATTATCACTATCAGCATTACTGATTACAATGGGAAGGTGTGTTATTTCACCGCCAAATGCGATTCCAAATAGAATCATCATCATAGCAGGTTGGATAATAATCATTGCGATTGTGCGACGGTCTCTTTTGAGTTGAAGGAGCTCTTTTCGAAAAACCGCTAAAAATTTTGACCACAACTATGACCCCTCCGCCATTAATTTTATGAAAGCATCTTCCATGGAGATTGAGACTTTTCCTGCAGTCAAGACATCTATCGAGTAGGAGTAGAGTAGCTTTTGAATTTTAGGAAGATCTGAATCCGCATTTTCTACAACGAAATGTGTTTGGCATCCGCGTGGCTCAATATCACGAAAAAACAGGATTTCTTTGATTTCATCAATATCCACCAAAATGTTTCTTAGGTCTTGTTCAGACTCGCGGACTGTCACTTGAACTAAATCGCCATTATGAACCTTTCTCACGATTTCGGTCGGCGAGCCCTCGGCAATGAGATTACCATTGCTAATCAAACCTAATCTATCGCAATGCTTTGCCTCGTCCAGATAGTGAGTGGTGACAAGTATAGTCGTTCCTTTTGCATTCAGTTCACGGAAAAATTGCCAAAACGTTCTTCTTAGAGGTGGATCAATACCCGCTGTAGGCTCATCTAAAATCAATATTTTAGGCTCATGAAGTAAAGCATTTGCTAGTGATAAACGATTTTTCATTCCACCACTAAGCTCATTTGCCAAATAATTTTCAAAATCCTGTAGTTTTACTAATTCCAAAACTTCTTTGATGCGTTGTTTTCTCTGTGACTGCGATAATCCATAAATCGTTCCATAAAAGTCTAAATTTTCATAAGTTGTTAGATCACCATAGAGAATAAAGTTTTGAGCCATATAACCGATTTTTTGCTTCACTTCTTCTGGATTTTTGACTACATCAATTTCATCAACAAGTGCAGTTCCAGCTGATGGAGAGAGAACTCCGCATATCATTCGGATTGCTGTGGTTTTTCCTGCACCGTTAGGTCCTATGAATCCAAAAATTTCATCTTTTCTGATCCTTAAATTCAAACTATCAACAGCTGTGAAGGCGCCGAATGCTTTTGTAAGATTTCTACATTCTATGGCGTATTTTATCACAATACCACAGCCATTTGAAGCTAGGAATAGATTTAAATAATATTATTATTGAAGAAATATTATTAATTATTACTACTAAATAAATATTATTTTAATTTATTGTCACTGAAAGAACATCAATTGTGAGTTTATGAGCGAAAAAGACATAGTTGAAACTATCAAAAGGCTAGGATTTACCGAATACGAAGCGAAAGTATATCTTGCACTAATCAAAAATGGGCGTAGTACTGCTGGAGAATTAACACTTCTAAGTGGAGTCCCTCATTCACGTATTTATGGTATTCTCCAAACACTTGAAGCAAAAAATTGGGTCAATAGAGAAGGAGTAAGCTCACGAGGGGGGAAGGCTGCAAAATATAAGGCGAAGCCTCCAGAAGAAACCCTGAACGTATATTTCAATGAGTTTTCCGAAAGCGTAGTAGAAGCAACATCCACTTTGCAAAATTTATACGATCAAAAAAGTTCAACAGAAAAGTTCGAATTTTGGGCATTGAGAGGGGAGGATGTTTACAGAACCATGAATAAAATGATGAAAGCAGGAAAATTCGTAGTTCTAGTTCTCCAAGTTGAACCCGCTTTGACGCTCTACGTAAGCAAAATCTTTGAAACGCTTCAGAAAAGCCAATCAGACCTTAAGGAATTGTTACTTCTCACAGATCTTGATCAAATTCACGAAATATTTGGACTCGACTTTGTTAAAAAAATTTGTAAAGATTTCAAGGTAGCTCATACGGGTCTGCGCCCATTTCCGTTGCCATTCGTTTCAGTATTGAATGTTGATTTTGAACGTGTCCTAGTAGTTTTCCCAACAGTAGCAACTGTTTCAGATGAATTCACTCTTATGGACGTAGTAGGTGCTTATCTCGAAATACCAGGGTTTCCTGTTACGCGTGTCTTCGCAGAAAGATTCGTTCAAAAGATGAAAGGCTTTAAAAGTGGGCAGGAATGGCTCAAAGAATTGCATAGAGGAAGATAAGAACTATAGGTTTTGGATACTGGTTTTAAATATTCATAAGTTGTATATTAGTCTTTAAAAAAATCCTATGCGTTTTATGGAGTTGAACCTTATGGTTTCAAAGCGTATAAAAATTGCAATAATTGTTGTGGTGGTCCTTATTGTCGGGTTTTTCGGTACTGTGGGGATACTTTTTGTCATTGGGCATACGCCACATGTAAGCGACGTTCAAGTCAGCAACCCTGAAGGTAATGCTGGAGTTGCGTTCGTGGTCTATCAGCCGGGAATAAGCAATTTTCAAGAAAAAGTGACCAATGCCTTCGTAGACGGTCTTATTTCCAATGATTGGCGCGTTGAAATTACTACCGCAAGCTCTCAGACACCTACTGACCTATCTAACTACGACCTTCTGGTCCTTGGGAGTCCTATTTATGCTGATACACCCACCCAACCTGTCATGGACTATGTAAGTAATGTTGGCGATCTCGAAGGCATGAACACAGTAATTCTTCTTACAGGAGGTGCGGGAACCGGAGATGACGCACCCAGTATACTGGGAAACCATGTACAAGAAGCAAACGGTGTCGTCGTTAAGTCGCTGATGCTATATAGCACCTCGGCTTCCAATGAGGAACAGTATGGCACTACTGATCCAATAGTAATAGCGACGAAGGCTGGAGAAGAGTGCTCCCTTCTTTAAAGGAGTAGGAGAATTTGGCCAATTTATTTACCGAAAAATGGATCAAGACTTTTATTCCTTATGGGGTTGCTTTACTCCGAGCATTTTTCGCCCCTTTTCTTTTTTATACGTTTATCAACGATTTGAGAATATGGACAATCATCCTCTTTTTCTTTGCATGTTTCACTGACTATTTTGATGGATATCTTGTAAGAAAACTAGATATAATTTCTCCTTCATCCCTTGAATCCTACCTCGATGCCACAGCCGATTTTATTATTATCTTTACAATGTTCTTTGCTTTCATGCTGAAGCAAATATATCCCTATTGGATATTAATCATTATTGGCGTTTTCTTCCTGCAATTCGTAATTACCTCAGGGCTTAAAAGTCCCGTTTACGATCCAGTCGGAAAATATACTGGATTATTTTTCTTTGTCGTCATTATTATTACGTTGCTTTTCCCTCAACCTATCGTCTATAACGTCTTATTAATTTGCATAATTGGATTCACTGCGATATCGGTGTTAAGCCGTTCTGTGTACCTTATAACACACAAGAAGGACGAACCTTTTATAGATAAATCTCCAAGCGATCTGTTGGCACGGATCTTGGTAGTTAATTTAAATACTTAGTTTTGCTATAAATGGTTCTTAAGATTTTTAAAATTAGAAATTGGAGGAGGCGAGTTCATGCCTACATTCATCTGTTTAATGAACTACACAGAACAAGGAATTAGAACAATTAAAGACTCCCCTAAACGAATTGAAGAAGGTATCAAACTTTTTGAGGATATGGGAGGTAAGTTAGTTGCTATTTATTCAACTCAGGGCGAATATGACTTGATTGCTGTCGGTGAAGCGCCCAGTGATGAGATCGCTACGACTTTCACTTTAAGACTTGCATCCTTGGGAAACATAAGGACAACGACATTAAAGGCGTTTACCGTACAATCCTCTATGAAGGACGACCCTGCTATGCCGACTTTTGTACTCTTCATGAAATTCACTGATATGGGCATTAGGAGGGTTAAGGACTCCCCTGGGCGAATTGAGGAAGCAATTCAAGGCTGGGACGCTTTAGGGGGAAAGTTAATAGGCCTATATACGGTCTTGGGGGATATCGACTTAATGGCAATCGGTGATGCTCCTAATGATGAAGCCGTTATAAATTTCATTCTGAAGCTAGGTTCGGTTGGAAACGTAAGAACAAAAACATTCAGGGTGTTTACAAAGGAAGAATTTACAGAAATGGTTAATAAGTTGCCTTAATCTTATCGGCGATAACAACAGATGCATTTGAAATTGACTCTTTTTTCTTTTTTCTTGTATAGTTGGCTTAAGTTTTATCTTTGTGTCTAAAAAGTTCAAGAAGCATATTTTTTTAAGCAACATAGGCATATAATTACGTTTCATTATTTATAGAAAAGGAATTAAAAAGGGGTACAAGCTGATGGAGAAAGGGGACTTTGTAGTAGAAACAGTTGATCTGAATAAGGAGTTCCATCTAGGTGATATTATAGTCCCTGCTCTACGGGGTATTAATTTCCAAGTGAAAAAGGGTGAATTTGTAGTCATCATGGGACCATCAGGAAGTGGAAAATCAACTCTACTAAACATGATAGGTGGTCTAGATAACCCTACAGCAGGAAAGGTCTACATTAATGGGCAGGACATTTCACAAATGTCGGATGCAGCCTTAACTGATCTTAGAGCTCGAGAAATTGGATTTGTTTTTCAATTTTATAACCTTGTTCCCGTACTGACGGCTTTAGAAAACGTGGAGTTACCTTTAATGGTAACGGGTGTTCCTGATAAAGAAAGCAGAAAACGCGCTACAGAACTTCTAGGATTAGTTGGACTTGGGGATCGCCTTCATCATAGACCTGATGAGCTCAGTGGTGGGCAGCGCCAACGTGTTTCTATAGCGCGTGCGATTGCAAATGATCCCGCAATCGTTCTAGCGGATGAGCCGACGGGGGATGTCGACACGAAGACCGGAGATGAAATTTTGGATTTGATGCATGACTTGAATAGAAATTTGGGGACCACCCTAATTGTCATCACACATGATCCAGCAGTTGCAGAGCACTGCGACAGGCTTGTTCGGATAGTCGATGGACAAATAGCCACAGATAGGGCAACAGCACGTAAATTACTTGAAATTAGTGATGAAGAACGACAGGTATTTGAAGAACTTACTGGAATTAAGTGAATATAGATATATATTCAATTAAATCAACCCTGTGAGGGGATTATTATGCAACTAGGGATGTTAGCTGCCAACTTGGTTGTTGTAGTCATTCCTGTAATCATTGGTATCATAGCCATTCTTCTTTGGAAAGATAAGCGCTTAGTTAAAATGGCACTTCGCAACCTAGGACGAAGGAAGACTCGCAACTTTCTCACCGTGGTTGGAGTAATGGCTTCAGTCAGTCTATACGTAGCATTTAACATAGCTAGTGATAACACGTATCAGGTTTTTTATAACGTAGTTGAACTGCTGGGAGGCAAAGTAGATTTCGAAGTCAGTCGAGTTGATGGTGAACCTTTTGATGAAGACCTCCTCGATGACATTTTGCAGGTAGAGGGGGTGAAAGCAGCAGCCCCTCGGATACAGCGCTACAGTGTGATCTATATCAAAGCTGATGGAAACTCAACTACGGCAGTTATAGTTGGAATAGATCCACAGTATGACAACGAGTTCGGAGAGATATTTGATTATAACACCAGCGACCCCATCAATACTAGTGAAGTCCTTTCGGGAAAGGTAGCCATAGTGAGCGAATCACTGATGGATGGCATTACGTGGCAAGAAGAAGTTGATGATGGCGAGGATGATGAGTTTGAAATCGTCAATGCCACCGTTGGAGATAGCATGATGATCAAGTATCGAGGCGAAGGAGTAGGAAAAAGGGAGCGTTGGAAGATCGCCGCTTTTGCGGAAGTGACTGGCAAAACTCGACAGGTGGGTTTTGGGTCATGCGTCTTTATTACATTAGATAGCGCCCAAAAGTTCTTTCCAAAGTGTAAAGGCAAAGTTGATCAGATCGTAGTGGAAATGGATCCTGCGTACGCAGATGAATGGCAAGATGTAAGGCAAAGGATCCAAGAAGTGGTAGATGACGAAAAATGTACGGTATTTGCGCCGAAACAAAGCATTTTGGAACAAAACGAGGCATCTTTATCGGGTATGAACGCAGGTCTTCTTTTTGCAGGAGCAACAACTTTACTAGCAATGATATTTTTGATCTTTAATGCCATTAACATGACGATTAGCGAAAGACGATATGAAATCGGGGTACTTAGGAGCATAGGATTCAAAAAACGACATATCTTTCGATTATTTCTGTACGAAGTACTGATATTAGGTATAACTGGAAGTGCGAGTGGTGTGTTCCTTGGCATAGGGATATCCCAGGGGTTACTTTGGTATTTTAAACAGCTCTTTAACGTACCAATCGAATTCGCTGCCAAAGAAGTCGCAACCCTCCCTGTTGACCCAGGCGATCTACGAGATGGCTTTTTTATTGGTGTCATCTTTACATTCCTAGGCGGATTATATCCGCTGTTAGCTGTCTCTGCGATGCCAATTATGGGCGCGCTAAGGCCAGAAGCCCGTCAAACTGAAAAAATTAAGTTGAGACATCGGCTTCGATGGATCGCTGGAGGCAGCATACTCCTCGTTGTTGGGGTGGGCCTTATATTCGCTTCATCATTTGTTCTGGGGCTTCAAGATACCTTTCTTATTGGTATATTCCTGTTAATGACAGCTACTGGTCTAGTCCTTATCATGGGTGGCTTAAAACGTAAATATCTTACGATTTCAGCTGGAGTTATATTCCTAGGAATCGGTCTTTTTGATGTGCTCTTTGTAGAATCATTTTTTTCGAGCTATATCTTAATGGTAGGATCGATTATCTTTACTGCGGGCATTTTAAGAGGAATTGGTGGATTCTTTAATTTCATTACCAAACAGATTCCAGGTTTCAAGTATGTGGGTTCGCTTGCAAGTAAAAACATAGCTCGAAAGCCCACAAGGAGCACACTAACCTTTGGCATTTTTACGATCTGTTTAGCGCTTGTGATTTCGGTCGCATCAATTATGATCGCTATCGAAACAGGAATTCTACAATGGGTTGACGACAATCTTGAGGAAGATATGTGGATCACCACATCTGTGGGGGCTCCTCTCGGCCTAAGCGGGAACATTACACGAAATATAGAAGGAATACATTGGATGAATACGAGTGATGAAGGGATGCGACCCGCTTGCACTGCCCAAGTATACGCAGGGGCTCGTTTCGAACTTTGGGATGAAGATTTTGATTCATTACTAATAGGTATCAACAGCACGGAGTATTTTGCCGTGAATGAAAATACTATGCAACATAAAATTCTGGAACCAAACATTACTGATACCTACAAACTCTTCAAGCGTCTAAAGAGTACACATGAAAATAGTTGCATTATAAGCGATAGACTAGCTGAAGAACTCCACATAAGAGTAGGCCAGAAAACACCGGTTGGTATATGGTCTCATGGAAATTTTACAGAGTTTAAAGTAGTAGGAATCATGCACAACGACATCATTGGCTACCCGCAACCTGGATATTTCTGTCTAATTGACATCGACAAATTCCTCGACTTCGGGTTTGATGAAACAGCATACCATTTCTCAATGAAACTTGATAGATATTATCCAAATGGCACAGAGGTAGACCCGCAAGTTGTGGCAGACCAGATTGACGAACGATGGGGCGATGAATATAAACTAAGCTTCTCGTTCAAAGAAGGTGTCAAAGATGACGTTCGCGAACAAGTACAACAAATCGGGACCTTCTTTAATATCATCACATATTCTAGCATTATCGTTGGTTTATTAGTTTTAGTAACAACGATGATAAAAATTGTAAGCGAACGACGTCGGGAAATTGGCTTACTCCGTACAATAGGCATAAAAAAAGTAAAAGTGATGCAACTCATCCTTTTTGAGTCGATATTCCTTGCTCTTATAGGTCTCTTTCTAGGTATTTTAGATGGTTACATCTTAGGGTACACATTCGTTCAGGCTATGGGTAGCGTTGGTTTTGGATCCATGGAGTTTGTTATGCCCTGGGTCGCTATTGGCCAAACAGTAGTAGTTGCTATCGCTATAGCCGTCATCGGTGCGCTAGTTCCCGCGTGGAATGCTGGTAAGATACCTCCAGCCGAATCATTGAGATATACAGGATAAATTAAGTGATATCTCCTGCCTCATCTCTTTTTTCTGATAATTATAGGCAAAGTCATACGTCAGCAATCAACAAAGAAGTTAAACATAGACGGCATCAATACATAAACTGGTTAAAAATAGGAGATTGAGGCAGGTCTAACAGAAACTTACGGCGTCTACATTGCATGTACGAAGGCATCTTCCACAGAGATAGCATTCACCATAACTTTCAATTATTTCTCCTGTCGGGCATTTCATATCGCAAAGTCCGCATTCCGTACATAAATCTCCTTTCTCCAATTTAAATCTGGAGAATTTCGCTACAGGTGCAGCAATAGCACCATAAGGGCAAAATAGCCTACAGAAAGGTCTGTATACAAAAATTGAAGCTACAAAAAAAGCACTTATGATGAACACGCCAGGAATTACAATTTCCAATCTCCAAAACTGATATGGCGCTATTATATTGATCAGATCAATATTAAAGGCGAGAATTAAGCCAATGATCAAACCTAATACCCCTAGTCTTATCCAGAAGGTGATTTTTGTTGGCACGATCAGTTTATTTTTTCCTTTTTTGCCTGTAGGGACGTCATAGAGAAGTTCTTGAAGTGCCCCTACTGGACATCCATATCCACATACTGCACGACCGATAATAAAAGTGAGACCAAGTGTTAAGATGAGTGCTACTACTGTCAGGGTTAAAGAATATCTTGCTACATGACCTGCTCCTACCTCTCCCGCAGCAGCCCTTATGCCCTCTGCTCCAAATAATTTCGGGATCAATGTGATTAGATGTCCACCCTGAAGAAAGAAAAACGCCAGAACAGTTACACTTAGCAATATAATTCGCAAGCGGTTGTTGAATTTTGTCTTGACCATTGCTACAATAGCTAAAATTGAGAATCCTACGACATACGTAAAACTGGTTATGAACTCAACAAGGCTAACTTCACCTTGACTTCTACGCCCCACTCCGTTGCTGAGTCCTTTGAATGTTTTCTTTATTATTTCAGAATACTTCAAGTTCCTGATTTTGAATAATTTCTGCATTGTTTTCTCTCTCACAGTTTTCTAAGTTTGTTGTGAAAAAATTTTCATTAATTTCTTAGAAGTTAATTCACTTTTTCTTTTAAATTATGATTCATGCAAAATTAAAGCACAGAATCTTGAATAAAACAGCTACTAAGACAGTAACCACCAGAAAAGTGATAATCAAAAGAATTCGTACAAAACATCTTCTTTCAAGTTCATCAATACTTCTGCATTAATAGATTCTACATTAACACGCTGTGTCTTCTTGATTTCTATTTCCTCAGAGTCTAATCCACCATTGTACCAATGTATCAGAATTCCTACACGAAAGGTTAGTCCAGTATCAAGAAGTTCGCGTAAGAAGTTAATCCATCGGGTTGCTTGTTGATTTCGGAAATCAGGCCAGTATTTGTCCTTTTTCTGTTTTTTCGCTCTTTCTTTGAGCATTTTTTCTGTGATCCAATTATTAATTTTTTCCTTGCTCCATCCCTTTTTTCTTAACTTCTTGACTTTCTTAGAATCAACTAAGGCTTCGTGCTTTTGACTGATATCTAAAGAACCTAACACGGTGTCACAATCACAATACCCTTGAGTCGGTCTAAAATACAATTCCCCAAATGGTAACTGAGATTTAACGTTCTCGTTGTTTACAGGGCTTAAAGTCATTTCATAATTATCAAAAATAGGTACAAGTGTATCTATTTTCGTTCCTTTCGGCAAAGTTGCTGTGATGTAGTAGCACATGACACGAACACTTTTTAGGTCGTTGAAAAACTTATTTAGAATGAATGTGAAAGCAGGATAAATAACTTTCTAGCTGCAAAATTTTCATACAGATGAAGAAAATGGCAAAGTCAAGATTTCGCTGGGTTGTGCTAGGTCTTTCGTGGTTTAGCTGGTTGTTACTAGGCATTGCCCTCTTGAGCTTAGGGGTGATGTTAGTAAAGTTGGTTCCTCAATTTGGTTTAACTGGGGTACAAGCTGGAGCGCTCATGGCGGTTTCTGCAATTCCAGCTATTGTTTTTGCCATTCCTATTGGATCACTAGCCGATCGATATGGTGGAAGAAGGTTAGGTGCGCTTGGCTTGCTTATGTTGATGGTGGGATTAATTCTAATAGCTATCGCCGAAGTTTTTTTGGTGCTGATCGTAGCGAGATTGGCGATAGGTATTGGCGCTGCGTTATGTGGTACACCATTGCAGCAATGGATAACGAAATGGTTTCCTTCAACTGAATTGGGTTTTGCCTTAGGTTTCTTGTCCTCGGGGTATGGCATCGGGAGTATAATAGGTATTTTCACAATGGGTTACATTCTAGAAACCTTGGATCTATTTTTAGTCACCGTAGTTTTGGGTATAGTTTGTCTTATTTGTATGTTTCTTTTTCTTCTAGCCCGTCAAGAACATCCTTTAGCCATAGTAAAAGAAAATGGAACCTCTGAAACCTCACTATCTCTTCGCATGATATTAAAAGTCTTTAGAACTGTTGAATTATGGAAACTCGGTATAGCCGGATTCGCTATCACTGGAATAATGTCAGCGTATGCAACATTTGCCCCGATTACATTCGTTGTGCAGCTCCAAATGGATATTGTTACAGCCTCTGCTACCGCTGGAATAGCTGCAATCCTTGGCACTCCCTTTATTTTCGCAGGGGGCTGGTTGTCTGACAAATTGAAACCTCGATTCGGAAGAAAAACATTAGTTTTTGTAGCAACACTAATATGCGCTTTCGCTTTCTATTTAATTGGAGTCGCAACTGTATTTTTCATAGCATTGATAGGGATATGCCTTATAGGCATTTTTAATTGGATTTCAAGTGCTGCTCTTTCTGCAGCTTGTACTGAATCAACTGAATCAGCTACGGTAGGTTGTGCGCTCGGCTTTCTTGCAGCCATATGCTCTATAGGATCATTGATTCTGCCTCTTACAATGGGTCTTGTATTTGATACGACCGGCTCTTGGGCTTTAACGTGGACAGTTCCAGCGATAGTAGCATTTATTGGCGCAATAGTAGTCTTGTTTAGTAAAAACTGAATAGCATAGCGTTCGTTTATTTTAAAATTTATTTCCTGACTTGAAAAAACGTGTTCCCAGTAGGATAAGTTTTAAAACCAGTATCCATGTGTTCAATTCGCCATATGCTGATTAAGAGGCTAGGGGAAATTTCAGAAATGGAAAAATTAAGATTTCGCTGGGTCGTATTGAGTCTTGCATGGCTCTCGTGGCTACTGGTTGGTACTGCCGTATTAAGTATAGGAACTATGTTAACTATCCTAATTCCACAATTTGGATTGACAGGAGTGCAGGCAGGCAGCTTGATGGCAGTTGTTTGGATTGCTGGCATCATATTAGCGATTCCTATTGGCGTTCTGATTGATCGATATGGTGGAAGAAAACTAGGCGCACTTGGCATGCTCACGTTAACAATAGGGCTACTTCTATTTGCGTATGCAGATTCTTTTGAGTTGTTAGTTATATCAAGGGCAATCATAGGTATAGCTATTATCACTGGAACAACGCCACCACAGGTTTGGATGGCAAAATGGTTTTCTAATGATGAAATAGGCTTTGCGCAAGGCTTCTTAACATCTGGATACGCTAGTTCGGGCATCGTAGGTGTATTCGCTATGGGGTGGATTTTACAAACAATTGGTATCTACATGACGGTTATGATTCTAGGTATACTAAGTCTTGTATTAATGACTGTTTTTCTTCTAGCTCGTAGGGACTTCCCAACAGCACTAACAGAAACGGTATCCAATAAAAACTCTATGTCCCCTTCTGAAGCTGTTTCACAAGCCTTTCGAAATGTCGAATTATGGTTGATTACAATAGCGTGGTTATTTATTGTAGGGATCTCTACAGCCTACGCGACATTTGCCCCCATTACTTTTATAGCATTATTAAATCTGGATATAGTTACAGCGGCAGCCACGGCTGGTATAGTTCAGATTGTTGCAGTTCCCTCATTGATAATAGGAGGAATACTTACTGATAAATGGAAGGCTCGTGGCCGAAAAATAATGATTTGGATCCCCACGTTGATCTGTGCTCCCGCTTTCTATCTGATTGGCATATCAACCGTATTTGCAAGCGTTTTAATTGGAGTTGTGCTCATTGGTATATTCAACTGGGTTTCGAGTGCCGCAGCTTATGCTGCTGGTGCTGAATCCGTAGATTCTGAAGCTATGGTAGGTTGTGCCTTCGGATTTTTGGCGTTTGGGTCAGCCCTTGGATCATTTATCTTGCCCTTGCTAATGGGTTTTGTATTCGATACCACTGGCTCGTGGTTATTTGTTTGGGCAGTTCCAGCTGTAATAGCTTTATTTGGAGCAATAGTAGCCTTTTTGATCAAAAAATAACTTAATTATCAGTCAATGGTAGTGATTCAAGATTGTGAACTACCTCACGCTAGAGCAATGGGGCTTTCTTGTGTAGTAACATGTAAGGTTATGATATGATATGGCTGAAATTGGAAAATTAAGATTTCGCTGGGTCGTGTTGGGCGTTTCGTGGTTTTCGTGGTCAATGCAGGCCATTGCACTCCTAAGTATTGGTCCAATGTTGACACTACTGATTCCGAAACTTGGACTGACAGGCGTACAGGCAGGAACCCTAATGGCGGTTTCATGGATTCCAGGTATTTTCCTTGCTATCCCAGCAGGCATTTTAATCGCTCGATACGGAGGGCGAAAACTAGGAATGCTAGGTTTGCTTTCTTTGGCAATTGGACTAATCCTAATTGCTTTTTCTGCCACTTTTGAGTTATTAGCTTTAGCAAGATTCATTTTAGGAATTGGTGTAACTTTTTCAGGCGCTCCGCCTTTAGCTTGGACTATAAGATGTTTTACTCCACAGGAGCGAGGATTCGTGTCAGGAGTGTTAGCATCAGGATTTGGCACTGGAGGGATCATAGGCGTTTTTGCTATGGGTTATATCTTATCGATTTTTGGTATATTTCTGACAGCTGTAAGTTTTGGCGTTTTGAGTCTTGTTTGCATGCTCTGTTTCCTTCTAGCCCAGCAAGAAATCCCTGAAATCAGCTTGTCCGATAGTATGCCTACAAATTCGACATCATTTTTTGAACCTATGTCACAAGCATTTAGAAATTTCGAATTATGGAAAATCGGAGTCGTATGGTTTGTCATAGTTGGAATAACTACTGCTTATGCAACTTTTGCACCGACCACATTCGTATCTTTGCTGAAAATGGATGTCGCCAGCGCAGCTGCCACTGCAGGTATTGTTTCGATACTTGCGGTGCCATCTCTTCTAGGCGGCGGATGGATCTCTGATAAATTGAAGCTTAGATTCGGGAGAAAGATCATAATATGGCTACCAACCTTGATTTCTGCTCCCGCTTTCTACCTGATTGGTGCATCATCAGTTTTTTTCTTCGCAGTGATAGGTATAGTACTCATAGGCATCTTTAGCTGGGTTTCAAATGCTGGAGTTTTTTCAGCAGCAAGTGAATCGGTTGATTCTACCGTAGAAGGCGTTGCGTTAGGTTTTATAAGTTTTATGGCATCTTTGGGATCGTTTATTCTTCCTATCGTAATGGGGGCCGTATTTGATGCCACTGGCTCGTGGATATTCGTTTGGCTCGTCCCAGCCGTAACAGCGTTAGCTGGAGCTATAATAGCCTTTTCTAGTAAAATTTGATACACTTCACTTACAATTTTAGTTTCACAAGGTTTGATAAAATGAAAGCATACCTTCTCCATAATGTTTATAAAACTCGATAAACATAGATATGTACAGAGTTATCTGTACAAATATTTCGAGCGTGCATTTCTATATAAATAAAAACTATTGGAGTGGAATGAAATGTCAGTTGAATCATCCGATAATGAATTGGTAACAAAGTTAAGCGCAGCAAAGGACTTCTCAGATGTTTTTGAACTCGTTGAGGAGGCTCTTATAAAAACCCTCAATAGAAAGAGAGGCGGCATAATGCTTGGCTTACAGGATTTAGGTGCACAAAGAAACTACTTTATCGGAGCGTACCATGTGGTGGGCAGCAACTGGATAGTCATCAATAAAACTCCACTTCGAAGAATTCGGATGCATGCAAAAGAGTCCGATGAACTATATAACGCGTACCTTTTTCACGTAATGCTTCATGAATATATCCACGCTCTTGGCATCACTGATGAGCGACTGTGTCGTCAAGTTACTAGAGATGTAACCCTACAAATCATACAGGATGAAAACCATCCTGCCGTCAAGCTTGCTGTACAGGGACTTGGTGCATTGTTTCCCTTCATGAGGTATTACACTCCAGAAGACTATGCGATGCTTGAACGATCCCCAGATCAACGTGGAATGCCACGTATTGAGGTCGTTCGGGGATTTGACAGAAAAAATACACCCTATTTCAGTTAGAAAAAGGGTTTTGCCGAACTCTCCTTTTTTATTTCTCTTTTTGCAGGACTTTTCACGCGTTTCTTTTATCTAATTACATGATTTGAGCCCTTTCTAATAATTTTTTTGTGTTTTTAAGCGCCATTTTATACGTAAAACAGCAAACAAACAATCCAATGAGTATGAGGCTTCCAAAAGCAACTAAGTAGTTTATCGCTTCGAATTCGATCGTGTAAAAAATCAAAAATGGCAGTGAAATTATAAGCAAACCGATACCTAAGAAAACTATACCCACCATGGACCCTGTAACTGTAATAAAGCGGGAACGAGGTGTTGTTGTAAAGTCTGGATAGTTTGCCCCAACTGCAACTCCTATGATCGTTGCTTCAATTGTCAATAGAACAGAAAGGAGCGTAAAAACGAGCATAAAATCGAATGAACTAGCAGGGAGGATTATATAAATCAAACAAAGCGTAGCAATTAAACTGATAAGTGCAATGAACAACGATGAACTAATTTTTGCTCTTGTGAGTTCTTTTGACCCAATTGGTAAACTATATACGATTGGCATTGACTCCCCTTCTTGACCAAAAGACGTTATTCCTAGCAACCAGCCAAAGAGAATGGGTCCCATCAAGAAGAACAGATTAAAAAGTCCAGTGGGCATTTCTTCTGTTTGGGGCGTCACTAGGAGTGTAATGACCATAATAGCGGTTGAAAATAGAGGTGCGACTACAATACGTATCATCTCTTTTCTTCTGATTAATCCTCTAAGATCCTTACGGATTAATGCAACTTCGGCTGGAGCATAACCAATTCTTTGCAATATTCCTTTTCTTGGTTGATATAACTTACTAGAAATCTTTATAGAGACTGGTTGAGGCGCCCAGTACTTCTCTCGTAGTTTGACACTTGCAAAAAAGCACGATACGCAAAAAACAAGAAATAGTAATCCATACATTCCTGCCAATAGCAAATTTCCTGCTATAAGATTCAAGATTGCAATGGATGGCCATAGCAAAGGAACGTACCATGCCGAAATGATTTCTACTGAATACGCTTCGAGCAGAAGGAACAGAAAATTGAAATTAAAAAGCAACATAGCAACTAGGAATATGATAACCGAAAGAACGAAGCGAATATATACTGATGATCGCCCCCCTCTTGAGTAAAATGCTGAAGATACACGGTTAGTAATAGCTCGAATTATCTCGACTATAAATGCCCCTCCAGATAGGGCTAGAATGGAAAGCGCTAGAATACTAAACCACAAGAAGTAGAGACCTCCTCCAATGCCTACTAAGCCCAATGTGAATCCTAGTACTACAAAAATGATTGGAGAGAGAATAAAGATTGTAGAAAGCGCTGAGCCTAATACGTATTCATCAGCACGAATAGGCAACATATTGACAGCTTCAGTTGTAAATGTTTGTGCAGCTTGCGAAAATTCGAATAGGATGCCATAAGCAAGTGGAAGTCCGATCATAAGTGCAGGTACAAAAATCAGCATTTCATTTATAGTTTCACCTATGAATGCTAATTCTTCATCTATTAGTAAAACTTCATCTATAATATAGCCTAAAAAGACGCAAATGATAAACGCAAATAAGTCTAAAAGAAGTATTATTAAAGGTCTTCTGATTAATTTATTTATAGTTTGCGGGCTTGATTGTCTTCTTCTAAGAAAGGAAAGAGTATAAATCCTGCTAATACTAACAATCACTCTTAGGTTCATTGAGATATCCACTAACCATTTATCGTAAGGCATCGACAATTGCCTTGAGATTATCTGTGCCTGTAAGTTTCAAGAAAATATCTTCTAAATTTGATTCCGAAAGCTTTGCTTGTTCTTGAAGTTCATCAAGTTGTCCTCTGGCGATTATCTGCCCTGAGTGCATTAATGTAATCTGATCACACATTACCTCTGCTATTGCAAGGACATGAGTACTAAAAAGGATTGTAACTCCTGCTTTTGCAAGTTTATGTAACAGATCTTTCACGATTCGCGCAGATATAGGATCTAAGCCAGTTAACGCTTCATCGAATATAAGAATTCGAGGTTTATGAAGTAGTGAAGAAATAATGGCAAGTTTCTGTTTCATGCCACCAGAATATCCACTGATTAGTTCGTTCGTTCTTCCTTTAAGTCCGAATGCATCTAGAAATTCATTGATTCTTTTTTCTTTCGTGTCAACGTCTATCGCGTATGCATCAGCTATAAAATCTAGATATTCTACTGCTGTTAAAAATTCATACAGTCTTGGGTCTTCTGGTACATAACCAATAAGTTTTTTTGTTTCAACGGGATGCTCTAAAACACTTTTGCCAAATACTCTTATGTCTCCAGCATCAGGTTTTACAAGTCCAATTATTGACTTCATCAGCGTTGATTTCCCTGAACCATTAGGACCAAGCAATCCTTCTATTGTACCTTTTTCGATATCAAGATCTATTCCTTCCAATGCTGTTATAGAGTCATAGTTTTTTGTGACTGAACGTATTTCAAGAGCTTTCACCGAAGAAGAAATTGTTTTTGCCTCCGCTACTAAACATAAATAGCACTAGCAACTCCTTAAACTATGTTTAAGTACTTTTCCCTGAAGGCTTAGAGCAAAAAGGGAGCGGTTTCTTGGGTTAAGATACGTTTTACTAAACCGACAGGAAGATATTCGTTGCCCCTGCCTTCTGCCTCTCTAGATGTTACTAATTCCTTCTCCATGAGGCGGGCAATCACGTTATATGAGGCTTGGGATGAAACTGATAATTCATCTTTAACAAGCCCTGTTGTTATTACAGGATGAGAAACAAATAGTTTAATTACCTGTTTTTCTCTGTCTCCCAGTCTCTGGATCTTTCGAACAATTTCTGATGGTCTTCTTTTTGTAATTTTCTCTAATATGTCAATATCAATCTCGAATATTGAATCTCGTATAGCTATGGCTATGGCGGCAGAGCATAGTTTTATTGCTTCTCTAGGTGCTCCTTCTGACACTTGTGCGATGAAATTTAGAGCATCTTCAGTGAAAGGAGAGACCTCGTTTTCTTCACTAACGTCTTCTATTCTTTTTTCGATAGCTAATATCACTTCTTCCTCAGAAAGAAGATCTAGATATATGATCTCTTGAACTCGATCTGCCAGAGTATTCAAAATTTTCGGCAGTTTATCGAAGGAAAATCCGTTTAAAGCACTGTAAATAATGCTTATATTGTCTAGATCAGATAATCCCCGTAACATTTTAGCAACATCGATATTTAGATCATGTGCTTCGTCTATAAGGAGAATTATTCTGTCGTCTGACCTTCTAAGTGTTTGATACAGCACTTGTGGCAGTATCTCACCATCGAATTTTAGTTCCATACCAATTATTTGTATCAATTCCGCAACTGATTCGGGAGGAGCATAAAAAAAGATTGGGAGTCTATTATCTTTGAATAGCGTTTCTAGGCATAATAGCAGCGAAGTTTTCCCGCTACCATAAGGCCCTTCTATAACTACATCATATCCTAAGCGAATGTAGTTTTCCAGCAACTGAAATTCTTCGTCAAACCCAACAACTAAATCAGGTTTTCCTACTGGACTTAATTGAAATGGATTTTTACTCCAATTCATTTTTTGAAACCATTCAAATTCTTCTGAAGACAAAGTAGGTCCTCCTTTCAAAAGTAGAAATGTGTAAACTCTGTTTAATAGATATGTAACATTGGGGTAATTCAGCTAATGTTACTCGTGTTTTTAAGTAATGGCGTTTAATTAACATTTAACAGAAATGTAAGAGATCTGTTGGAACAATTTAGTCATGGTGATAAAATGAAGGAGAATGTCCCTGCAATCAATTATTTGATTAGAAGAGCACATCGGAATGGTTATGCCACCCTAAACTTCTATAAAACGATAGAACAAATGGAATGTTTGATTTATGATGGTAAAATTCATTCTTATGCTAATGTAATGTAAAACTTTTTTTAAACACCATATTTCCTCTTCTAGAGAGTGTTCCCTGCCCTTCCCCCTCTTCTGGGCAAATATATATATAGTAAGAGACAAGAGTTTTCAATGGTTTCAAATTATCAATTTATTTTTCCGGGCTTCTTAGTTTTCATAAATTGAAGGAAGAATCAAGTTGCCAGAAAATAGCGAAATAGTAGTTGAGGCAATTGACTTAAAGAAGGAATATCATTTAGGAGACGTTATAGTACCCGCTCTAAGGGGCATTAACCTTCAAATAAAGAAAGGAGAGTTCTTAGTTATCATGGGTCCGTCTGGAAGTGGAAAATCGACTTTATTAAACATGATCGGTGGTCTAGACAACCCAACAGCAGGACAAGTGTTTATCAACGGACAAGACATTTCAAAACTGTCTGACAGTGCTTTGACTGAACTAAGGGCACGTGAAATTGGATTCATTTTCCAATTCTACAATCTAGTTCCTGTACTGACCGCTTTGGAAAATGTGGAGTTGCCGATGATGGTCACGGGAGTTGCTGAAAAAGAAGGCAAGAAACGCGCCATAGAACTTCTAGAAATGGTTGGACTAGGAGATCGTCTACATCATCGTCCCGATGAACTCAGTGGTGGACAAAGACAACGAGTGTCTATTGCCCGTGCATTAGCAAATACCCCTTCAATCGTGTTAGCTGATGAACCAACAGGTGACGTAGACACGAAGACTGGAGATGAAATTCTTGACATAATGCATCACCTGAACAAAAACATGGGTGTCACTATGATCGTTATCACTCACGATCCTGTTGTTTCAGAACATTGTGATCGACTTATTCGAATAATTGATGGACTGATTGCTACAGATAAGCCTACGGCACGTAGATTGCTCGAAATTAGCGATGAGGAACTTCGAGCTTATCGTGGAATTACTGGCTATATAAGTGATCAAAGATAGATTATCTTAGTGTACGAGGGTATGTAATGCAACTAGAAATATTAGCTGCAAATTTATTTTTGATTATTCTAGTGATCATTGCTGTTGTTGTGGGGCTGCTAGCGAAATTCGAAAGAAGACTAATAAAACTTGCCATCCGCAACTTAGGACGCAGAAAAACTCGCAATATTCTCACAGTTCTAGGAGTGACCTTGTCTATTTCATTATATGTAGCTTTTAATATATCAGCTGATAATGCTCTTCAAAGTTTCTTTAATGTTATAGAAATTTCAGGAGGAAAGGTTGATTTCGAAATCACAAGACTTGATGGTGAACCTTTTGATCAGGATATTCTTGAAGATATTTTACAGGTTGAAGGTGTACAATCAGCAGCTCCCCGAATGCAGCGTTACTGTATTATCTTTACAAAGCCTTATGGGAATTCCACAGCAGCACAAGTCGTTGGAATCGATCCAAAATACGATAATGAGTTTGGTGACTTATGGGATTATCAAACTAACGACCCAGTCAATGACCTCCTTCAGAAAAAGGTGGCTATAGTAAGCGAATTGCTAATGGAAGGAATTGCTTATGAAGAAGAAGATGATGATGGTAATGTCAGATTAGTTAATGCTACGGTTGGTGATCGCCTTAAAGTCAAATATCGAACGAGCGGAAACAGAGTAAGAACCAAAATTTTTGATATTGTAGCCTTTGCAGAAGCTACAGGAAAAATTCGAGAGGTGGGCTATGGTGCGTCTGTGTTTATTCCATTGAGGGAAGCACAGTCATTATATAAAGCCGGAAGCAAGATCGATAAGATTATTGTTGAAATGGACAAGGCTTACGCAGATGTGTGGGAAGATGTGCAGAAAAGGCTTGAGGATGTTGTGAAGGATGAGGGGTTAACTGTTTATGCTCCAAAACAAAGCCAGTTGGAATCAGCCCGTAGTGGCGTCGAAGGTATGCGAAGTGGTCTATTCTTTGCTGGTATGACTAGCTTGCTTGCCATGATCTTTTTGATCTTTAACGCCATTAATATGACAATCGCGGAGCGTAAATATGAGATCGGGGTGCTCCGCTCCATAGGATTTAAGAAACATCATATATTTCGACTATTCTTTTACGAAGTATTTATTATAGGTATTATTGGTAGCGCAACTGGTGTATTTGCAGGTATCGGCTTATCACGTGTGTTGTATTTGTATATCAAACAACTTTTTTTCTTAGAAGCTGAAACGGTAGTAGGTGCGGAATTCGAAGCGCTTCCCATTAACCCTGCACATCTCCAAAATGGGTTCATAATCGGAGTAATATTTACGGTAATAGGAGGTTTGTATCCCCTTCTATCAATAACTGGTTTGAAGATTATTTACGCATTACGCGCAGAAGCAAGGATAACCGAGAAACATGAGCTGAAACGTCGAATTGCATGGATTGCTGGAGGTATTGGCCTTATCCTTGGAGGTATAGGTCTTTTCATTGCATTATTGATGTTCCCACAAATAAATGTCAGTTTAGGTGAGTATGTAGGCTCTATTCTCGACGGAACGGCTCTTTTAATGATAGGAATTGGTGTAACCTTATTTGCGGGCGCACTCAAACGAAAATATATGATTCTTTATGCAGGTGTTACCTTGCTTGCAGTAGGGATTTACGATACTTTCTATGTTGGATCTTTCATTGGGAGTTTTGTACTCATGGGTGGTTCCATCATCTTTACAGCAGGCGTCCTTAAAGGTGTGGGAGATTTTTTCAATTTCATCCTCAGACGCATTCCAGGGTTAAGATATGTGAGCACTCTGGCAACAAAAAATATCGCAAGAAAACCAACTCGTAGCACGTTAACTTTTGGTATTTTTACAATTGCCTTAGCAATGGTTATTATAATGTCCGCCATTACTAATTCGATTGGAGCTGGAATAATCAATTGGGTCGATTCAAACATCGAGGCTGACATGTTTGTAACTTCAAACACAGGGGCTCCTCCCAATCTCAGTAGCAATATCACCCGAAATATTGAAGGTATTCACTGGGAAAACACAAGTGAAGGGTGGGTTCCGGGTTGTACTATCCAAGAATTCGCTGGTGCGGCGTTTGATCTCTGGGAAGATGATTTTCCCTCATTGTTGATTGGCGTTAATAGTTCAAACTACGCCGTAGTTAATGAAAATACACAAATCGTTGCCCTAAATGATACTGATGTCTATACACTCTTTAAACAGCTTAAGAATCCGAATGCAAACAATTGTATTCTCAGTGACAAACTAGCTGATGAACTAAAGGTAAAATTAGGGCAGAAAACACCAATCACAATAAAGGCTCATTTTAACTCCACTGAATTTAAAGTCATAGGGATCATACATAATGATATGTTTGGATATCCAGGAGCAGGATATTTCGGTATGATTGATATAGACAAATTATATGATTTCGGCTTCGAGGATACGGCTCATATGTTTACAATAAGGTTGGATAACTACTATCCGAATGGCACAGAAGTCGATGCGCAGGTTGTGGCAGACCAAATCGATGCTGTATGGGGAGATGAATATAAATTAGATTTCTCAATTAAAGAAGATATTAAAGAAGATATTGACGAACAAGTGCAAGAGATAGGTACATTCTTTTCAGTTATTAGTTACGCTTCGATCATCGTTGGATTACTTGCATTAGTAACCACAATGATAAAAATAGTCAGTGAGCGACGCCGAGAAATAGGATTACTTCGCACAATAGGCATAAAAAGGGCAAAAGTAATGCAACTCATTCTGTTTGAATCAATATTTTTGGGTATGATCGGGCTCATACTTGGAATCATAGACGGATATATTCTAGGATTATCTATAGTAACGTTTATTGGTGAAGCTGGTGGAACACCATTCCAATGGGAATTTGTGATGCCATGGGCAACTGTTGCTCAAACCACTATTGTTGCTGTAATAGTAGCAATTGTTGGCGCTATATTTCCAGCATGGCAAGCTGGTAGAATAGCACCTGCAGAGTCACTAAGATATACTGGTTAATCCGTAGTTCTCCTCTCTTTCTTTTTAAAGACTTTAAATGACAACACTCTGATATCTCAATTTTTGGGACAATAATTGAGTTTCCTCTATAGTAATGATTATATTGATGATCCATATTGAATTTTCGATGATTAAAGGAAAGTTAACACTCGTAAACTTACAACTCCTGAACATAGATGCTTAATAGAGATATAAAATATTGTGTTGTGTCACGGGGGCGCAAATTTGAGTGAGAATAGTGAAATTGTTGTCGAAACAATTGATTTAAGGAAAGATTACTTTCTAGGTGGCGTAGTTGTATCTGCTTTGCGAGGGATTAATCTCCAAGTGAAAAAAGGCGAGTTTTTAGTCATTATGGGCCCCTCTGGAAGTGGTAAATCAACTCTCTTAAATCTACTTGGTGGATTGGATTACCCCACGTCAGGAAAAGTCCTCATCAACAATCAAGACATTTCAAAAATGTCTGATGCTAAATTAACAGAATTACGCGCACAAGAAATAGGGTTTGTTTTTCAGTTCTATAATTTAGTACCAGTCTTAACTGCCTTGGAAAATGTGGAATTGCCATTAATGCTTATAGGTATGCCTCGTAAAGAACGCAGAAAACGTGCTATAGAACTTTTAGAGATTGTCGGACTTGGGGATCGAATTAATAATCGCCCTGATGAACTTAGCGGCGGACAAAGACAACGTGTATCAATAGCGCGTGCGCTCGCAAATAATCCCTCAATAGTCTTAGCTGATGAACCTACGGGTGATGTGGATACAAAAACTGGGGACGAAATTTTAGGATTGATGCATGATTTGAATGAAAACAGAGGTGTGACATTCATTGTCATAACACATGATCCTGTTGTTGCTGAACATTGTGATAGACTCATTCGAATAATTGATGGACAGATTTCTACTGATAAAATGACTGCAAAGAAGGTATTGAAATTTACTGAAGAAGAATTTAAAGAAGCATGTGAAGAACGTTTTGGTTCTGTTAGCGATACTGAATAAAAAATAGTTCTATGGTGATCTTATGCAATTACAGACTATAAGCGGTAGTATTCTCCTAATAATTCTTATAATCGCTGTAATTGTAATCGTTATCTTGCTAAAAGATCAAGATCTCATTCGAATGGCGATTCGAAATCTAGGACGCAGAAAAACACGCAATTTCCTTACTGTTGTTGGAATAAGCTTATCAATTTCATTATATGTGGCTTTTGATGCAGCCGCAACAAATGCAAGTCAAACCTTTTTAGATATTATCGAACTTACAGGTGGAAATATTGACTTTGAAATCTCCAGGATTGACGGTGAAGCATTCGATGAAGATATTCTTGACAAAGTTTTACAGGTAGAGGGAGTAAAATCTGCAGCTCCCCGTTTGCAACGTTTTTGCATTCTCTCTATTTCCGATGATGGAAATTCCACTGCAGCACAAGTGATTGGCATAGACCCAAGATATGATAATGAATTTGGCGACTTATTTGACTATAAGAGTGGTGAAACAATTAATGATCTTGTAGTTGGACAGAATGTCATCGTAAGCGAATTGGTACTCGATGGAATTACTTATGAAGAAGAAGATGATGATGGTGAAATCAGTTTAGTCAATGCTACAGTTGGCGATAGACTAAAAATAAGGTATAGAAGTGGCGGAAGTTCAAGATCGAGAGTTTTTGATATCGCAGCATTTGCTGAATCCACTGGTAAGGTTCGTGATGAGTCTTTTGGATTAAGTGTGTGGGTTACCATCGATGCAGCTCGAAAATTATTCCCTAAGACTGGCGGTAAGATCGATAGGCTTATTATTGAATTAGATCCCGCATTTTCTGATCAATTCGAAGAGGTTCAAAAAGGAATTGAGGATGTTGTTAAGGCAGAGGATGATCAACTTGAAGTATTCTCACCAAAACAAACTCAACTTGAAAATGCGCAGGGTGCTCTTATTGGTCTAAATGCTGGAACCTCATTCGCGGGTATTACTGTTTTATTAGCAATGGTTTTCCTTATATTTAACGCTATCAATATCACCCTTGCAGAACGTAAATATGAAATCGGTGTGCTTCGATCAATTGGATTTAAAAAATTGAAACTATTTCGACTCTTTATTTATGAAATACTCGCAATCGGTATAGCAGGAAGTTTGCTTGGCTTATTGCTTGGTATTGGTTTATCACAAGCATTATTTCAATTCTTAACAAACACCATTATCAGTGATGAATTAGCAGATCCAAATGCTCTTGGAGAGGCAGGGCAGTTTTTTATTGATCCTATTTCTCTTCGAGATGGTTTCATTATAGGTATTATCCTAACGATAATTGCGGGACTTTATCCTCTTATTAGTATTACAAGAATTGCCATTATAAATGCACTCAGGCCAGAATCCCGGGTAACAACGGAGCCCACATTAAGATCTCGTTTAAAATGCATTATTGGAGGAACTATTCTTCTCGTTGTCGGTATAATTCTTTTCGTAACAGTGATGCTTATCCCAGAACTAGAAATGACGGGAATGCTCAGTGGTTTCATTAGTGCTATTGGTCTTGCAATGCTAGTTGTAGGTATTCCCCAAATTATATGTGGTATAAAGCAGAAATATCGTCTCTTGTCGGCGGGCGTATCTTTGTTGATGGCTGGTATCATTGAAATACAGCTTCTTCGCGCAACGGGTCTAGTTGGAAATTTTATTCTTGTAGCTGGCTCAATACTCTTCACCGCAGGAATATTGAGAGGTGTAGGAAGCCTTTTTAATTTCTTCTTTAGACGCATTCCTGGTTTAGAATACGTAAGCGAACTTGCAAGTCGAAACTTGTGGAGAAAACCTGCTCGTAGTACATTAACTTTTGGTATTTTCACTATAGCTCTATCATTAGTCATAACAGTCGCTACAATTACAGGCTCGGTCACAGCGGGGATCCTTAATTTTGTAGATGACAACCTAGAGGCTGACATGTTCATTATATCTCAAGTTGGAGCGCCTCCTAATCTCAGTGGCAATATCACGCGAAATATTCAAGGCATTAATTGGGAAAATACCAGTGAGGGATGGCTTCCAGCCATTACAGTGCAACAACAGGCAGGTGCAAAATTCGAATTATGGGAAGAAGATTTTAATTCATTGCTCATTGGAGTAAACAGTACAAATTATGCAATAGTGAACGACAATACACGAATTATTGCACCAAACAATACAGATGCATTTAAACTCTTCAAACAACTCAAAAATCCAAACGAAAATGCATGCATAATAAGTGAAAAATTAGCAAATGAACTCAAAATTCGAATAGATCAGAAAACACCTGTCCAAATTAAAGCAGCAGGAAATAAAACTGAATTTAAGGTTCGAGGGATAATATCGAATAACTTCATTGGCGCCCCACAAGCAGGATTCTTCTGTATTATTGATATTGACAGATTCTATGAATTTGGATTTGAAGAAAATGCAAATATATTTACTCTTAAACTAGATCAACGCTATGAAAATGGTACAGAAGTCGATCCGCAAGTTGTTGCTGATCAGATCGATTCAATTTGGGGAGATGAATATAAACTTTCGTTCAGCCTAAAACAAGATATCAAAGCAGATATTGAGGAAGGCACAGCTCAGATAAGTGTTTTCTTCAATATAATTAGTTATGCAAGCATAATCGTTGGATTGCTTGCGTTATTAACTACTCTAATTAAGATAGTTAGTGAGAGAAGACGAGAAATAGGATTACTTCGTACCATAGGCATGAAAAGGGCAAAAGTAATTCAGCTTATCCTGGCTGAGTCCATATTTCTGGCTCTAATTGGTCTCATTCTTGGACTTATTGATGGGTACTTCTTAGGGGCAACGATCGTTCGATTGATCGCAGCATCTGGAGGAACAACATTTAGTGCAGTATTTATAGTACCATGGAGCGAAATCGTATTGACTACTGTTATTGCGATCGTCGCAGCTATTGGTGCTGCGATATTTCCAGCCTGGCAAGCAGGAAAGGTTGCACCAGCGGAATCACTAAGATATACCGGCTGAAATCAGTCATCATTTCAATATTCCATTTTTTCTTTTGAATTAAAATAGAAGACTAAAAATAGAAAAGCATTCGATCTTTTATCATTTTCAATTCGAATCATTGCGCGCGCATTGAACAACAATGCTTTTATCTAACCTCCGCAAGAAGACTCCATCTGATAGGGTGGAGCTGAACTGCAGTATATTAATTGTTTTTAAACGTAAATATCAATCCTTTTCCATATTTCAACAACTCCACGTTTTTGATATTGGTGTTTACGACTTTTCCGTTTGAATCACTTAATCGTACCCATGTTCCATAATTAAATACTCCTTTGACTTTGTATCGTTTTCCATTATAGGTTACCAAATCGTGGGGTTGCAACTGGTACCTCTGTCTCCTAATTGACGGTTTGAATCCTCTTCTGTTCTTCTGTATAGAACGATTATTACGCCTGACTTGCATCACTTCATAAGGACGGCAGCGTTCTTGATTGGATCCACCTGCAATAACAAACGCATCGTTGATATGCGATTTTTCCAGCCCTAACTTGTTCCGCTGGTATTTGGTGATATATCCGTAAGTATGTTCTGCACCTAACTGTTCTACTATCCTCCAGCGAATAGTATTCAGACATGCTGGTGCTTTAAGCGGTTGCGTTGCCTGTTGCTGGATGTGAGGATACCCAAACTCCTCGGCAGTCTTATTTCCTTTCTTAAGATTACATTTCCTGCATGATAACGTCAAATTCGACACTCGGTCTGTCCCGCCTCGGCTTTTCGGGACGATATGCTCGACTTCTAAGGGCACGTTTGTTTTACCACAATAAGCACATGTACGCCCCCACTTATCCAGTAGATATTCTCTGACTTCATAGCCTTGAAGTTCGCCCTGTTGATATTCTATTCCTGAAATTTCTGGATACTGCATTTTGTGTTCATCGAAATTTGCCACCTCTATCTTTTTGAAGGGTATCGGAAGTAACGTTTCAAGTTTATCAACTAATCGAATATGTGAATCTTGTTTGTGCTGAATACTGGGGGCTAACCATCCTTCAGGTCGCGTTCGGTTATTAAATCGAGGTGGTCTGTACCCTAGTCTACTTCTACGAGCTCTGCGGTGCCTCCTTTTTTCCTCTAGCTTTTTAGAGACATCATGTCGTAAGTTCAGCGTCCCACTAATGACTTCTAACGTTTCTGTCTTGGCACTAAACCCGATGTTCGTATATCCGATGTCCACTCCGAGTTTAATCGGTTGCCTAGATTCTCCAGTAGCATAGTTCAACTGCACAGTAAAAGGGCATCTCTGGACAACCTGTGCATTTCCTTCTTTTAATAATTTCTTTCCTTTGCGTTGTGTGGTAGGCATGAGCGGTTGCCCCCTCATGTTTACTACATAGATAGGTACTCTCAAGTCCTATCGCCTCCTTTAACTGGCATTACAGGAGGTCGGTTCTCTTCGCCAAGGTTATCAGTCAGTACTCTATGGTGATCACTGAGAGTTTCCTCTCTGTTTAAACCACCATTTACAGAGCAAGGGACTAGAGAAGCATCCTTTGGTGTGTTCTTTAACTCTCCTGATAACGTAGATACCGTCATGTGTGTTTCACCATGACCTCTCTTAGGCTAATCAACTAATTACTCTTACTCCTCACGGAACAAGCCCCGTGCCTTTAGGGAGGGGTAGTTGACTCCAACTTATGCGCAAGGAAAGGCAATCGTTTTTATTAAACTTGTACTGAATGAGTACACGAATTTATTACAAAATGTTCGTACGAAGTGTAGAACAATTCCCCTTATTCGCACAGACAGAAACCATCGCCGATTACCTTTTTATCTTATTGAGTAACTTGACCAATATTGGTGACCATAAATGGATAGCAGCTCTTAGTTATTTAAGCATGGGGAGACCTTTGTATAAGTAACAAACTATATCGTAAATCAACCTCCATCGAGTTGGAAGGTCTTCTTACGAATGTGTTATAAATACCCTCCCTCTATTACGTGTACGAGTGATCAATTATATTATTAAACATCAATATTTGATACCTATGTTACTGGTATTCGGTATTATACGATAACACAAATAGATTAACTGTATGAAGGTAGAACTGATGAGATTACTCATTTCGGTTATTAACAGAGAAGAAGCAATCAACGCAATAAACGGTGGTACTGAAATACTTGACATTAAAAACCCTAAAGAAGGGTCACTCGGGGCGAATTTTCCCTGGATAATTAAGAGTATATCTGAAGAAGCCCATGAAATTGCAAAAGATGTAGAAATCAGTGCAACGATTGGAGATGCACCCTATAAACCCGGAACAATGGCTCTTGCTGCGCTTGGTTGCACAGTTTCAAACGTGGATTATGTAAAAGTAGGGCTTTTTGAAACAACTACTGAATCACAAGCTGTGGAAGTCATGAAGGCAGTGTCAAAGGCAGTAAAAGACTATAATTCAGATGTTAAAGTTGTGTGCGCAGGTTATTCCGATTCATATCGAATCAAATCAGTTCCTCCTTCTGCAATTCCAAACATTGCAATAGACTCAGAAGCCGACATTGCAATGTTAGATACTGGAGTGAAAGACGGTAAATCCTTACTGAATTTTATGTCGTTGGATCAACTTGCCGATTTCACCGATCAATGCCATGAACATGGGCTTCTATCAGCGCTTGCCGGATCATTAAAGGAAGAACATATTCTAAAACTAATCCCATTAAAGCCGGATGTTATAGGAGTTCGTTCGGTTGTTTGTACATCTTTTGATCGTTTGAATGGGCATTTAGATTCTAAGAAGGTTGAAAAGTTAATTAATTTGATTAAAAACAAATAATTATTTTCTTTCAATTGAAGTACATCAAGTAAGACAATTAAATGAACCTTCTATTAGAATTGCGAAATTCTCATTCACAACTCCATGTCGAGTGCATTTACCACCATCACGCGTTATGCTTTCGAAGACTTTGCGAGCATCTCAAAAAAGGTATCATTGATGTATATCGATTTATATATAATTTTTGTCGGTGTTTTTAGATACTGTATTACGCTAAATTAATAGTTAACTGATAGTGAATTGCGTTAAACGCATATTTCATATAACTCATTTCATTTTGAAATTGAAAAAAAACTAATATTTCGGCATTAGACCTTACTTATTCCACATTTTGCCCAAAATTCTCTAATAGATTATGTGTTAGTATGACGGGAATATCACTGTATTCGTTCTAATGCCTTTATAGCTGCTTCACGCAAGAATTTATCCGTTGATTGTGCGGCTTCCATAAGTAATGGACTAGCTAGTGGGTCACCGATATATCCAAGTGCTTCAGCAGCATATGCTCTTAAAAACTTCTTTTGTAGTAAACGTCCTCCTTCTAGAATAACCATTGCTAGATCGAATCCACTCTTATCGCCTAGTCGACCCAGAGAACCCGCAGCACTCAATTGTAGTCGCTTATTTTTATGTTTCAACAAACCTTTTAGAGAATCAATTGCGTCCTGACTAGCTATTCCAAGTTCACCAATTGCTTCACAACTCCATTGACGCACTGATGGATCTTCATCAGAAAGCAACTCTATAAGTGGCGATAAAGCCCTCTCGTTTTCTAAACGCCCTAGTGCACGTGCAGAATATTGGCGCACACCACTATCTTCATCTTTTAACGCATTTATAAGAGATTCTAATGCCCTTTCATCCCTGAATTCACCAAGACTGTTTGCTGCTTCTCGCCTCACCATTTTATCTTTATCTGCTAATGCAATAATTAGCGGTTCTACAGCTATAGGGTCTCCTATACTTCCTAATGCCAGTGCAGCGTTTGTTCGAACTTTTCTATTCTTATCTGATAAGTATAAAATTAACTCTTGAATTCTATCAGGATCTTGTTGGATCAAATTGTTAAGTTTTTTATAATTAACAGAGGTCAAGTCTTTTAATAAATCCCTAATTTCGTCGTCTTTTACTATACCAACGAGTTTTCCAAGATCTTTGAACTTATCGAGCATTTCTTTCACCTATCAATAGAAGGGCTGTTATTTGCAAGTATGGTTAAGTTGATCTATTTAATTTTATCTGTTTTGTAGAATATGCGATCTAAGTATTTTCGCGACAATTATTGTTGAAAATTATGCGGACACATTGGATAGTATTTCTCTAAAAAAAAGCTATTTAAAGTTAGTAGGATTATATAGTCGAAAACTTGAAAAACAAAGTAGAAAAATACGTAATCATTCTAAAAGTGACAATATAGACCGCCAACCATGTGATTCAAATGAGTTTTTTAGAACGATTTCAAAAATATAAGCAAGTTATTGATAAGGAATTGGAATTATTTCTTGCATCTGCAGTTAAAAGATATAAACAGTCAATCAACGCTGACGTGTATCAGGAAATACGTGATTATGTAATGAGAGGAGGAAAACGGCTTCGTGCATTAGCTTTATTTATGGCATATAAAGCTTTAGGTGGCCAAAATCAAGATGTAGCACGTCAATTGTCAATTTGCGTTGAATTGTTACATAATTCCACCCTTGTTCACGATGATATAATTGATAGGGATGATAAACGTCGTAATGCCCCAGCTTTTCATATAAAGTTCCAAGAATTCTATAAACAGATAGATGACCAAAATGAAGTTAAAGTTCGCCGTTTTGGGGAATCCGTTGCAATTTTAGCAGGAAACATTCTGTACGAACTCGGGCTTGAGGTCATTTATCATTTGCAAACTCCTGATGAAGTCAAATCAAAACTCATGGAAATATATGCATCGACCTATAGGAAAGTAAACGAAGGTCAGCTATTGGATCTCGCATTTGAAGACCGATTTGATATTGCTGAAAAAGAATATTATGAAATGGTCCAACTTAAAACAGGCGCCTTATTTGAAGCGTCTTTATTATTGGGGGTAACACTAGCACAAGGATCGGAAGAGCAGCTTGATACATTTGTTTCTTTTGGTATTCCAGCGTTTACTGCCTTTCAAATTCAGGATGACGTACTTGGAACTTTTGGAACAGATAAATGGGGAAAAAATATTGAGAGTGATCTCCGAGAAGGAAAGAGAACCTTATTAGTGATAAAAACTCTTGAGAAACTAGGTGATGCTGATAGAGAGTTTTTTATCTCCACTATTGGGAACGCAAATGCCACTTCTGAAGAATTGGAGCGCGTTAGAAACCTTATGAAAAACTGTGGAGCATTGGGATATGCGACCGCTACTGCAAAAGAATTAATTACACGGGCAAAACAACAACTGACTATTGAGCCATCATTAAAAAAGGAAGGGTTAGAGTTTTTTGAAGCGTTCGCTGATTTTCTGATCTCTAGAACCTATTAAACGTAGTTTTTTCTCCATTCACAAAATGCTACATACTGAACGTTCGAATCAGCAAGATCAGGCTGAAGGCCATCACAGTAATTATTACTATACCCTCATAGACGTCCAATTGTTCATCATCAAGTATCGATGTCTTAATGAGATAAACGACCGCTACCCCCACTGCAAGTTGAAAAATTATCGCTGGGTCCAAAGGTATCAATGCAATAACGCCAATGAAACCGATAATCAGCGTGTAGCTCTGAAGCACCCCAGACAATGTATTTCCTAAAGCCAGATGTAATTGTCCTTTCCTTGCGCTAATTAATGCTATTGCATGCTCGGGAATAGAACCCGATGCTCCAATTAAAACAGAAATGATGATAATTGGTATCGTTGGATTAAACTCGATAAAGATTTCAACGCTATGTGTAATCAATTCAGCACCAATGCCAATCCCTGCAAAGCCTATGATTAATAAAGCTGCGGTTGCTTTCTTAGATAATTTATGTACGTGGACGTCGTGAGCTTCTTCTTTTTCAGCTTCTTGTGCTTTAGCTTGTTTCAAAGGTTTTCCAAAGAAGATATACACTATGTAAAGAACGTAGGTAAGTAAAAGAATCGCCGCAGCTTCCCTGGGAAGAAATTCCTTACCTGGCTGTAAGAAGAGGAGGTATTCAGCTATCCCTAAAATCAAAACCAACCCAAGCATAACGACGGTAGCACGCATGAGGTCGCTTTCAACTACTATAACTGCTTTCGGCACCTTCATGTGCGACGAATGTGCTTGTCTTGCTCCTACAAAGATCACTATGCCCACAAGGAGCACGTTAAATAGTGCGGCAGCGAACACTAGAAGAACTGCAAATTCGGTCAGAGAAGGATTGTTCGTGACTGCGCCTCTATATGCAGAAAGTCCCGCAAGAGCCAATTCAGGGGTGTTAGAGGCTATAGATGAAAGAACACCTGCTACATAAGCACCAACACCAAGAAAACTATAGGCTAATGATTCAATGCCTTTTACTGCAATTTCAGACATTCGAAGGGCACACCATATACCAAGAATGATCCCTAAAATCATAAGAGCATATGATGCGTTGAACAAGTTGAATGCGCTGTGGGTAATGAACATAAAAAGATAGATAACACCAAGTACTAATACAATGGATAATTCTTTTACTCCAAATCCTAGCAAATCCCAAGTTGAGTGTTTATCAGTTTCATTTGTCAAAGTTGTACTCCCCTTAATGAACAACTCTAGTTTTCTTTTACTTGCGTTATGAAAATAGCTCACGCATCTTATTTAACTTATTCGGATTCATTTGTAGGGTAATTGAATAAATTGCTTTAAACTAAACTCCTAAAAGAAATAAAGAATAAACCAAGATGTTTTCCAAAAAAAAGAAAATGAATTGCAATTTAATGAAAGAAGAGCGAATTTTCTTTTTAGTAAAAAGAATGATATGCTTCTTCTAGGCTTTTAAATGTGATTTAATTGACTATCCAATCGGTGCACCATGTGCTAGGCTATATTTGTAGATATAGTCGAACCATTCATCTTCGGCAATAGTTTCTTTTTCGATTATGAACTTGCTAATCGTTTTAAGTAATTCATGATGGCGGTGTTCATCTGCGATGATCGTCTCTAGTAAAAATTTAACTTTCTGGTCCTTTGGGCTGTCCCCGATTTTACTGAGTATTTCCTCGTATTGTTTCATGGCTTTTTCTTCATTTTCTATATGAATTTTGATATCCCTATTTAGAACAGCATTATCTTCGTCGCTAATGGCAGGTGAAAAGTCTAACAGTCCTGTTATTGCTCTAAATACTAAAGCATGTTTCATTGAGTCGAAAGCAACTCCTCGCAGAAGTTCTTTTAGCAAAAGATTTTGTAGAGCATCAGTACTTTTATTAACAGCTTGTACAATTTGTTCTTCAAACGCAATAGATTTCTCACATTGCGCTTTTAGTTCTTCTTTGCTTAATGACAATTTTTTACCTCCAATATAATGGGTTTTTACCCTACTCTTCTATGACTTATTTCCTATGTTTATAGTGAGTAACAAATAACTTTTTCGTTTGTGGTGTTTTAGTCTAAAGAAGCTTTTCAAAGTTATATTCAAGAAAAAAAATCAAAAATGTCGTACGTTTATTATAGCGAACTGCCGCAATTTGGACAAAACACAGAGCCCGAAGGTATCTTCTCACCACAGTACGGACAGAACTTCTGAGCAACACTCTCTGTTTCAATCACTGGTTGAGGTGTTGTTTGAGATGTCTCTGTACCAATTATAACTTCGCCAGAAGCATGGTCAAATGTTGTTTTAATTCTTCCTTCTGTTCTTAGATCCACTATCGCATCTCTCACATCATCTTCTTTCATATTCAGTTCGGATGCCAATTGTCCAATCGTTACACGAGTGTATGATCTAAGAGCTGATAAAACAGCATTTTTAGCACGTGATCGCTGGACAGTTGCACTTATAGCAATTAGTAACAAGATTCCTCCGGGGATTAACATCCATGGACTTCCATAAAAACCTGGGCGTATAAGATTGATAAGTGAAACAGCAATGAAGATGATTCCAATGATAAAAAGCACATAGGGGATAGAATTATAATGCAGGCGATGCCTACGACCACGACCCAATTTTCTTCTCACTCCTTTTTGAAAGTCTGTTGTAATTATTATATTAGAAATTCTTTCCCATTTTCGTTCATATATATTTTTATTTTAACTTAATCGGCGGGAAGTCCAGAAGAATTAAATACTCACAAATTCCAATCTTAAGCTCGAAACGGAGATGGTATTCTTGTTCCCTGGAAGCATTTTATCTGAAGATTTTTTCGAGAGAGATCCAGAGATCGTAGCAAAGGAACTATTAGGTAAAAAATTGATTAGAAAATTGGATAAGACTTTCCTAGAAGGGATAATAGTAGAAACTGAGGTCTATTACGGCTTAGATGATCCTGCTTCTCGAGCTTATCATGGCAAGAAAGATTATAATATAATGATGTGGAAAGAGCCGGGAATAGTCTTTATCTATAATGTCCACAAGTATTGGATGTTCAATATAGTTGCTCACAAACCTAGTCAAATTGGGGCTGTTTTAATAAGGGCTCTTGAGCCGACTAAAGGAATAGAATTTATGTTAGTGCATAGGCCCGTTAAAAAAGAGATTGATTTAACGAATGGTCCTGGAAAACTTACTATTGCTCTGAAAATCGATAAGAGTTTAAATGGGATCCCAGTTACTTCTGAAAGCCAAATTATGATTATAGACAATAAAATGGAATTTAAAATTGGTAGTTCGTACAGAATAGGTGTAAAGAAGGATTTACAGAGAAAACTAAGATTCTACATCAAAGGGAATAAATTTGTTTCTAGGAAGGAGTAGCTAATATTATGGACTTCACGATTGGGAAATTAATTAGAAACGCAGTTATATTTAGATAACTAATATTGCAAAAAAAACGACAAAATTCTATTTTCTAAATAATTGAAGGTTGAAAGGAAAATGAAAGACGCATTTGACACTATTTCAGAGAATTTGATCGGCAAAGAAATCACTTTAGTTGGCCAAGCTGTTGATTGTAAAGCAGCAGCATGTCTAAAATTAAAAAATGATATCGTTGTATATATCCCGAATTTAGATTTTTGGAATTCCGAATTTTTTGGAAAAACCGTTTATGTAACTGGAATACTCCAATGGGAAAAAATTATCCCTGACCCCATCATTGACGAAAACGGAGCAATAAGTACAGGTGCAGAAGGTGACCAGCTCATTTTAGAAAACGCAAAATGGGAATTATGAAAACAACAGTAAATAGAAACTTGTTTTTCACAAAAGTGAGATGGGGATACAAAAATAAGTCCTGAGATGCTAACGAGGCGTGAAAAAATCAAAAGGATTTTACAAGAGGATAGATTTACAGATATTGACGAATTAGTTATGGAATTTGATATTTATGATAAAAAGTTGCTTATTACCGATCTTCAACATATAGAACGCTCGTTAAAACGGCTTCCTCAAAAATTGATTATGAAACCTGCTCAATGTCAAGAATGTGGGTTTACTTTTGAAAACAAGAGAATAAAATATCCTTCAAAATGTCCAAAATGTAAGGGACAAAGAATCCTCTCTCCTCAGTTCAAAATATTGTAATGGTGTAACCTTAACTCTCTCAAAAATAAAAAGAAGGAAGGCATGAGTTAAAGTAGGATGCCGGCTAACGGAGCTAAGATTATTAGAATCCATGAAATTATTATGGCTACTAAAGACGGATAAAGTAGTTTCTTTTTCAATTGCTCGTTATCAGCAAAGCCAAAATAGTCGTCGAAATACTTGGCTTCGAAGATTCTTCTCAGCGCGGCAATGCAACCAATAGCAGGAATAATCCAGATCGCGTCTATGATAGTAAATGCCACGATTACGCCGAATCCAGGGCCGAATAGATAGGTATCCGCCAAAACAAATGCTCCTGTTTCCCAAAGTACACCGATTATCATTGCAAAGATTTCCCATTTTCCACTATTACCGTTTTTATGCCGTAATTTGCCAACAATAAATGCTTCTGCACCTCTTACGGCAACTATTCCTGGAATAAAGACGGCTGGAAATCCTAGCAAAGCCGTTAAGTAGAGTAAGCCAACAAATTGACCGATACAGATCACAGGAGTTGCAAAACTAGGACCATATAAAATGGCAATTGCGAAGATTAGAACAGATGATGCGTCAATACTGCCAAGGGGGATTGGCATTGGTATCGTGAGTATTTTGAGGAACGCTACCAGCGATGACAGGATCGCGATTTGTGCGATAAGAAATGCTGTTGACTCTAATGTTGAATTGCTATAGGATTTTGATTCACTCATTATTAACAACCCGCCAACTAATGTGGCATACCACATTATATGATATAACTCATTTATATAACTCACTTATATATTGGTAATAAAAACGGGGAACAACTCATATGTACAATAACTACCCAAGAAGGTTAATGTATGAAATTACATAAGGGAAAACTCACTTTAAAAGAGCTCCAACGCCTTGTTTTGTCATACATTTCCTCTGTTGAGACTCCACGCCTAGATTTTTCTGTTGCACAAACAGCGAGCGGCTTTCTAATTTCAGCATCAGATCCTGTCATTGGGGTGCCATTGAATCATTACGGCTTTTTTTCTGTCCATTATTCTGCTGGAGATGTATCACTCTCTGGTATTAGACCCCAATATTTAATTTTAGGGATTTATTATCCTCCTGGTTTTGATTCAGCTTGGTTAGAAAATAATATGGATATTCTTGGAAAAGAAGCAAAAAAATATGACATAAAGATCCTAGGTGGGCATACTGGCGCGTATGATGGCCTACAGACTCCTATTTTTTCTACTACTGCGTTTACATTTACAAGTGAAGAACGAAATATACTTAATCCACAAAATCTGAAGCCAGGAGATTCATTGATAATTGTAGGTCCAGTTACTCGTGAAATTGCATGGGCAGTGGCAAATTTCAAACCAGTGATATTCTCAGAACACTGTGAAACAAAACCAGAAGATATCGCGTCAGATTTATCATATTTAACAGTCTTAGACTGTGCTATAAAAGCTGCAGAAAATGGAGCTATTGCAATGCATGATCTGGCTGAAGGAGGCTTGATTACAGCTCTCAATGAATTCGCAAATGCGTCAAGTTTGGGAATAGAACTTGATTCGGATTTGATACCCTGGGATAATTTAGGGTACACTTTGGTTACAGCGTTAGACGGAGACATTTTTTCAGCATCTTCATTTGGTAGCATACTAATCGGCGCTAGTAATGAGAATACTGAGGATATTATAAATGCGCTTACGCCTCTAAGACCATGTACAATCGCAGGAAAATTCACTTCAAAGAAAAATATAATTCTGAAAAAGAACGGAAAGGATCTAGTGATTAAAAAGAAAGAAGATATTTATTCTAGGCTATTTTAAAATATCTTTCAAATTCTATGGGTTGACTTGAATGCCAAAAAGCGAAAAAAATCAAGATTCAAAGAAAATTATTAGTTCATTACAAGATGCAATTAAAATGCTTGAAGAGTGTAAGGAATTTAGTAAACTAATTCCAGAAGTTGGCTCAAATATGGTTTACGCTCTTGAGAATGCAAAAACAAGAGAGGATGTAGCTGGGTTAACTGGGCGTATTATAAAAGTAAAGAATCAAGCGACTGCGGTAGGGGAAGTTGAATTTGGATGGTCAAAATATATGGGATCAGTAATCCTTACTGCTTTGACAATTGATAAAGAGAAGAGGGCTGCAATATCCTTAAGAAATGATCTGAAGATAGTCTCGGCTTGCAAATCTCTAGGATTAGAACTGATAGAATTTGGGGAAAAAGCACCAGAAAGTTATGTTAAGGAGAAATGTGTTACTCCATTCGCATTGTTGACCTTAAAAGAAGTCCCTGATGGTATCTATGATCATGGTGATATAGGAATTGAACCCCTAATCATATTATTTGGAGTTGAGCCGTTAAACCTTGCTCAAACGGTGTGCAAAGTAGCTAAAGCGTTAGAGGATTGAAGAAACTTGAAACACAAAACTGTTGTGCGTTCGGGATTTAATTCGATTTCTGGCTTCTATGATTTCTGGTATGACACTCCTCTTGGTGCTTACGCAGATCGAGTAGAAAAACGCGTATTTCAAAGTTTCTTAAGAGATTTGCCCTCAAATACTTTGGTGCTTGATCTAGGAACGGGAACTGGTGTCCTTCTACAATTCTTATTGCAGAAAAACTTTGAAGTAATTGGAATTGACTTTTCAAAAGATATGATTAGAAAAGCTAATGAAAAAATTGGTAAAAATCAAGGATCACTCGTTCTTGGTGATATTGAAAACTTACCCTTTCAGAATGAAGCTTTTGATATAGTTTCAGCTATGACAACCTTAGAATTTGTTAATAACGTAGAGAAACTCCTGCAAGAAATTAGGCGAGTTCTTAAATCAGGAGGACAATTCATCTTAGGCGTCCTTACATCGCTGAGCTCTTGGTCCTTTGATAGGAAAATACGAGGTATAATTTCAAAAGATATTTTTTCGTATGCTAAGTTCTATACTTCTTTTGAACTCATAAAATTGCTTAAAGGTGCAAAATTTAGTGAAATAGATATAAAAGGTGCTGTATTTGCCCCTCCGTTTACCCCTAAACGTTTTTTTCCATTTGTAGAGAGAATTGAGCAAAAAATCATGGAATCTTCGATTTTACGCATGATTGGTGCGTTTCTTGCAGTCAGGGCAAAAAAAATCTAATAAAAAATCAGCATCTCCGAATTTCCATCTCATATCTATACCTAAGGCTTCAAAGCTTGATAAAAAAAAGAAATGAAGATTTAAGTTTTTTACTTCTTGTGATATCGTACCAAGCTAATGACAACGAGTGTTGCAACAGAAGCGAAGGCAATCAAGAGCGTACCGAGACATAATCCTCCAGCTGAAGTTAGATTTGCAGTTGTAGAAACTAGTTGAACTTCTAAACTATCTCCCCGGTCACTGGAACCTTGTGCTTCAAAAAGGATACCAGTACCAGAATCAATCCAAACTTCCATTGTCCATGTTGTACCATCTTCTGTCTCTTCATAATTTATATTGGCAGCTTCATAGTTGTTTCCATCAAAATTATAATTCTCTGTTGGTGCACCTTCCAATTGCGACTGAGAATATAAAAAGGGTCTCCAGTCATCGTCAGTTTCTGTACTAGTAAACGTGCTACCGAATAAAGACATTGCCGTTTTGGCCCTGACAGTGCCATCATTAATCTCAAGGATTTCCATCTGAGTGGTGAATTCTAAGGACCACGTGCTCTCATCTTCCATGACGGTTGTTGCGTCGGTGTCCCATTCCATTGTATCGCCAACTGCTAAATTTCCCCATTCTCCAGCAGCAACCGTTGTCGTTGCTGTGCTTGTTAAAAGACAGATCACGAAAACGCTGAGAATGCTTAAAAGAATTTTTTCTCTTGTTCTCCCCATGAATTTCCCTCATGTGATTTACTTTATTAAAATGAAAATCGTAAAACTGTTTTATACATTTTTTGTGAAAAATAGTCATCCAATAGCAATCTATGTAGTCAACTAAAATAAAAAAATGCAATAAGATTTCAACCTTATCTTAAAGCAAGCATATCTCTACGTACCAAAGTGTACAATACTTTGCAAAATAAAAAAAAGTGAAGATTTAGATTTTTTTCTTCTTTTGGTATCGTACCAAGCTAATGGCAACTAGTGTTGTGACGGAAGCCAAGCTAATAAGGATTGTACCGAAGCATATACCTGCTTTTGTTAGACTTGCAGTTGTACTTTGTAATTCAATCCATGTTTGGGCTGTTCCACCTGTAGTGAATCGCCATTCGAACAATATTCCAGTGTCTCTATCAAACCAGAGTTCCAGACTGTCTCCACTAGAATCGACGTATTTGAAGTAGTGTGTCTTATACCGTCCTCCTTTCCAATTGAAATTAGCTTCAGAATAAGTGCTATCAGCATTTGCTTCAGCATCAGCTTTCATTTGCTGCAAGTAACTCTGAGGATATAGCATGAAGATTATGGCACTCGAATCCGAATATGTACCTTCGTCAGTGGAACTGGTAGAGTCATAAGTTACTGTAGTTTTATAACTATATGTGAGTACTGTTCCACTAATATCAAGTATCTTGACCTCGATGTACGTAACCGGACTGGTAGGATCTGTAGGCTCCCAATCCAATTTCCATGACATTTCGTCTCCAGTTTCTAAATTACCGAAATCTCCCGCAGCAACTGTTGTTGTCGCCGTACTGAGTAAAAGACAGACCATAACTACACTGATGATGCTAATAAGAAACTTGCTGTTTCTTCTCATTATTTTCTCCCTACAATTTATTTTCAAAAAACTATTGAATACTGTTGATTTAAAAAAAGGCAGACTTATCCTATAAAAATCTAATAGTCAATTCCTGCGTCCTGTCATATGCAAAAAACAAAATTATTTATCGCATTTATATTACAACAGTATCTAGTTAAAGAATTTCAGTTCCTATCGGCTTTTGACCTTTTAAAACTGCAGATATGCGAGAAGGATGTCTTCCATTTAATATCCAGCAACGGATGTTACCCTGTGCCAATATCTTAGGAAAATGTTTATCAACACATCTCTGAGTTTCAAACGCATTAAAATCATGCCGATCAAGTTCTGCAATCAATTCACTTGGCTCTTGCTTTGGATCGTGTTTAAAGATTCCCTCTACATCCTTAAGAAGAATTAAAGATTCAGCTTTTATCAAGGAGGCGATATATGCGGCAATCGAATCTGAAGTGACATCCCAAGAATGGTTCAATTGATCTTGTTCATATAATAACCAAAATGGTAAAAGAATTGGGAATTTATTTTTCTTCGCTAATTCTTTCGCTTTATCAATAGAATGGGTTGTAATTGCGTTTTCAGACAAATTTGAGAGAAAAAAACCATATTGATCCATTGCTAGAATTGCCATCCAATGAGCTATAGTTTCTGATAGATTATATTGACTGTAAATATCCCTCACAATGTCTGCAAATGGGCCTCCTCCGGGCACAATAAGCAATTGATACGATGTTGAGAGTTTGTCCAAGAACTTAATTAAATTTCGAAGTTCTTCCGAGTAAGAAATGAGTCCGCCTCCTAGTTTTATACAATGAATTGCGTCCGCCTCCACAAAAGAGCTTTATGCTGAAGAATTAAACTCATAATTTCAGTTATACCTTTAATATTTTTAATTCACGCATTTGGAGACTTTAAGGATAATTATACGTACTTTCATGCTCAAAAAAAAAAAAGGATTCTAATTTAATATTACTGTTTAGACCTTTCAAAAGCCATATCTACTACCGGCGAAAGTCTGTTAAGAAGTGAAGGCATGTATACGCCGGCTAATCCTCCTAGAATCGCATGGATTGCGAGGAACCCATAGAGGAAAAGTGGCAATGACCACGCCCAACCAAGGAACATTATAAAGGCCCAATACAGGAGAATGTCTCCTGGGATGTTGTAGATGAGACCAGCGATCCCATCGGCTACTCGTGAATCTTGGATTTCCTTGTGTGTGACATGGAAGAAAAGGTCAATAACTATCCCACCTAGAACCCATGATGGAATGATTATCCATATCACTGGCGGTCCGCCTGGAAGGATAGTTGATATAACCCCGCTAACGAATTGAGTGAAGGTCGCAGCGCCGGTCTTTCCAACGATTGCTCTTATTGTTAGAACGATGATGGTACCTACAGGGATTGCAATCACCCCATATAAGCCCGGAAGGGGTGCAGGAATGAAAGCAGTCGTTAATCCGACCAGTGAAGACAGGGACGCGAAGATAGCCATCAGCGCTAGATCCTTAGAACTAAAATAAGGTTCTTTCATGTTAGGATTCACCACCTAGAGTATATTCAGGTATTAGGACGAATCTATCGACATTCCTCTTCCATCTAAGACGTAATAATTTTCTTTGGCACAGTTTATACAGACAGGATTGCCTTCTATCACCCTTGCCCTAGTCTCCATGACGTTCTCTCCACAGATTGAACATCTTACTGAAGCAAATATGGGGGCATACTCAGGCAGGTTGATTTTCATGCGTTTTATCCTGAACATTTCATCTGCTGATTTACTTAATTCGTTGATGGACATTTCATGGAATAGTCTCATCATTCGTTCATGCTCTTCTGGTGTCGCCTCTTCCCTCCTGGTAACGATCTTATCCCATAGTCCATATGCCTCAGGATATTCCTCCCCAATAGAATCTTCAAAATCGGGGTCTAAGGCAATTCGTATTGCCGTTCCGTCTCTTTTCGCCACCGTTACTGCACTCTTACCAAAATCACGGTATATAAGGGCATTGTTTCCAAAGGAGCACCCAGTCACCATCTGAACACCGTCGCTGAAACAATTGTTTGTCTCAACGATTGCTATGACTTCCTCCATGCCAGTGCTTTTTATTCCCAATTCTCTCACCGCAATATAGCCTGCTATCACGCCGTAGGTCATGTAGTTACAAAAATGCCCATGCAACTCACCAGCCTTCTCATGCAGCCTTCTAAGATTTCCAGTTGCAATTAACTTCTCAATCTCTTTTCTAACCGGATTTCCAATCTCCATTTCTTTTTTTTCTGCCACTCTTATCAACTCTTGCGTTTGTTTCTTTTTTTGAGCCTGTTATTTAACAAGGGCATACTGCCCACAGAAAGTAGGAAGTACAAAATGTCTTACAACAACTAAAACATGGTTGCATATATAAATATTACTATTTTATGCGCGCGTAATATTGTATTAGCTTACTCACAGATACGCGGAAAAAAACATAAGATCGCGTGTTAATTAAAAGATAATCGTATTACAAGTAACGACACAAGAAAACCCCATAGCGTGGGGTAGTTCACTCTTCAAAAACTATTCAAACTAATCAAAAGGTTTAACATCCTTTTATTCAACCTTTCAAGAAGCGTCATCATCACAAATAGAGAAAAATATGCCAGTTTCCATGATGGATTCCTCCCTTAAAAAAGGTAGCTTCTTTCTTAGTAGATATAAAGGGTTCTGAGTCAACTAATTAGGAGAAGGAGTCCCCTTCCAAAATGTGGGGTAGTAGACTTATCACTCATGCTTTTTAAGGAACACTGTCATATCATTGATGGTCAATTCGGTATCTGTAACCATTGCTGGGGGGATAAGAACTTTTACATTTATAACTGGTTCGTAATCAAAGCGTAGAGTGACTTCCTTGTTCAGCATAAATATCAACGTAAAACAATTAGTGGAAAAAAAATTGTTAAGTTGAAATCGTTCTTAAGATTATCTATCGTGGTCTGCGGGGCATTGATCAAGACTCCAGTAGATTACGGGCACATCCGCTATGCTACATCCCTTCAAAAGCTCAGGAAGCAATACAAGAATAGGACCAAAGGTTGGTCCTCTTATTTTAGCTCTATATGGAGTGTTGGCCCCTGAACTAACTAGATGAAAACATAGTTCTCCTCTGGCACTTTCGATACAATTTATTGCTTCTCCTTCAGGCACACGTTTTAACGGAGCAAATTTCTTCCTAAATGGCCCTGGAGGTAGGTTATTTAAGGCTTCTTCAATCATATTAAGGCTTTCCCCGATTTCTGATATCCTAGCTTCCATTCTATGGTATGCATCACCTTCCTTGAATGTGGGGATATCAAAGTCTAGTTTACCATAAGCTTCGTAAGGATGACTCTTTCTCACATCAAAGTTTATGCCTGAAGCCCTGGCGTTAGGTCCTGTAACATCATTTTCTATTGCAACATCCGAAGAAATTTTTCCAATATCCATTGTCCTTGCCTTGAATGAAGAGTTATCCATCATAAGATTGTTATACATGTTTACTCTCTGTTTCATATAATTTATAGTCTCCAAAGCGAGTTCCGTAAAATCATCTGTTAAATCCCGGAAAACTCCACCTGGAACATTGTATACGTGATATATACGACCCCCGGTTAATTCATCTAGCAGACGAAGAAACCTCTCTCTATCGCCCCACGTAATCATTTGCATTGTTTTAAACCCTACTGCTCCAGTGACTAACCCTAAGTTAAGAAGGTGGCTTTGTATTCTTGAAAGTTCTGCCTGTATCACTCTAAGATACTTGGCTCTCTCTGGAACCTCTAAACCTGCAATTTTTTCAACGGCACCAATATAGGCAATCTCGTAAGATGCGCCGTCAAGTACACAGACACGTTGAATCAACATCGCATTCTGATACCATGTTCTATATTCCATGAGTTTTTCAAACCCTCTGTGCAGGTATCCCACTTGAGGTGTAGCTTCTATCACACTTTCTCCATTAACCTTCAATTTAAGGTTAAAGTTTCCAGATCCAGCATGCTGTGGACCGAAGGGAATTAGCATTTCATTCGAATTAAGCGTTTCTTGCTTGCTAAATGGTGGAACTTTCAGTTTTTGAGTAAAAGTAGCGTCTTCTTCTTTACCTGTATATCCGTTTTGAATGTGTTTCATAGCAGCAACTATTGCGACACCTATGGGTTCTGGTCTGGGTGGACATCCTGCTATCCATACGTCAACAGGAATATACTTATCGATTTGTTTTATGGTGTTGTAACTGTCCCAGTATGTGCCACCACTCATTGGGCAATTTCCGAATGACAGTACAAACTTTGGCTTAGGCATCTGTTGATAGATTCTAATAATTCTTCTGAGAGTTTTTACTGTAACATACCCACCTATAAGAAGTACATCTGCATGTCTTGGACTATCAGCTACTAAAAGCCCAAATCTCTCCATATCAAATCCGCTACTTACCCAAGGTACAGCTTCAATAAAACAACAACCTGTAAAGTAATTTAAAACCCATAGGCTCCTTGAACGTGCCCAACTCGCAATGTCAGAAATCTTCGTATCCTCAGGATGCATTAACTCAGGAGGTTGAGCTAGCATTTCTGGCGAAAATATAAATTTACTTTTATCGGGTCCAATTACTACAGGGAAGTTTGTCATTTGAAGCGACTCTGTTGGACACACATCTACGCATAATCCACAGAAGCAACACCTAGAAAAATCTAGTTGGGGGTAATATGCAACGTCTTTCTGGGGGGATTGATCTGACGCAGCTCTATCAACCATTTCTATAGCGCCATTTGGGCAAACCTTAGCGCATAACTTACAACCTTTACATGTTTCTAAGTTTAATATGTGCCGACCTCTAGAATTCTTTGCAATTGGCATTTCAGGAGGGAAATTATATGTAATTGGCTTACTAGTTAATTGAGTAAGCCCTGTTTTTAGGACGGTAAGCCCATTTTTTAACTTTTCAAACATTTCTCATCATCTCTCTTCATTATGAACTAATGAATAATTTTTCTCAACGAATTCTCTCCAATTGAAATCTTTTCTAAAGGGGGGAATCTCAACGGGATCCTCCAAGAATAGTGGTTTTAGAATTTGATTTCCTTCAAAGGAAACCCCAAAGAGTTCCCACGCCTCTCTCTCATGCATAGCAGCATTAAGCCAGAGTTTCGACAAGCTTGGAATTGTAGGATTATCTCTCGGGATCTCAGTTGCTACCTTAACGTATATGTCTTCATGGAGTTTATGCACGAGGAAATATATCTCAAAAGTTCCTCGTTCTATCCAATCGACAGCGCTAATCGTCAATAATCTCTGGAATCCTTGATTTCTCAAGTACTCAGCAGCTTGGAAGTAATTAGGCTTTGAAACTCTAACATAATTTATATTTTCGTCAACAGAATACTCTGCTTTCATCTGAGTTTGAAGATATTTAAAAATCGCTTGAATTTCTTCTTTCATGGTGTGTACTCCCTTTTAAGATCTTTTTTGGTAGTTTCAGTCAATATATTTCAAGTAAGTTATATCTACTTTTCACACAGACTTCTTAAGGAATAATGCCACATCTTCTATGGTCAATTCGGTATCAGTAACCGTTGCTGAAGGGGCACGAGACTCTACATTTATACCTGGTTCATAATCAAAGCGTGGAGCTACTTCCTTGTTCAGCATAAAGATCAACTTAGCTAATGGCAATTCCATAGGACATGCATCCTGACACTGACCACAATTTATGCAAGAGTCCATAACGTGCACGACTCGTACCATAGGCCATAGAGGATTAGGTGGTATCTCTCCACCGCTTACGTAACCTCTATCCGCCTCAAGCATGCAATGCTCACAAAAACATATAGGACAAGCATCTCTACACCCGAAACACTTGATGCACTGACTAAATTGGGAGAACCAATAATTAAATCGTTCATCAGCACTCATCGCTTTGAATGGAGCGAAATCTTTCTCTTGCCACTCTTGAGCTAGTTTTATTGCTAGTGCATCTTGTTTTCTTCTAGTTTCTATTGCTTCAGAATTAGGTTTTTCCACTTTAATAGAACCTGCTTCAATCGCGCTCTCTATAAGATTAGATCCTTTGTCGGAACAAACCTCGATAAACGTCATTTTTTCGTCTGTATTTCCCCATCTCCCACAAGCTATATCCGTCATAGTTGGAATCTTGATTTCACATCTCCTACAATTTTCTCTTCTGCCATATCCTTCTTCTTCTAATACTTTTAGATCTCTTTCTACTTCTGTTTCGTCTTTTAATCTTATCTTAAGTTTTCCATCTTCAATTTCTTCTTTGATAACATCTGAGGGATTTACACCAAATTTTTCTTTGAACATTTCTTTGGCTGTTACAGGTGAGAACGTACCAGTACAATTTAGTCCAATAAGAAGTAAATTTTCAAGATGCATGACATCTCTTTTGGTTAGTTCAATGATCGCCCTAGCATCACACGGTTTGCAGACTACAGCAAGTTTGCGATTATAAACACCCGCCATGTATTCTTTAAGATAGCGGGGAATATTTATAGAACTCGAATGCAAAACTCCTGCAGTATCTTTTATTTCTTCTGGATCAGTAATTAGCACAGGTATACCATCATATCTGTCGCCATCCCTTGCTTTTATAGCTAGTACTGCATCTACAAGTCCACTTTCTAATGCAAACTTCAGAAGTGCCGTAACTGCACCACCACAGTCTGCCTTATTTCGATTTTCCTCATTTGAAGCCCAGGCGAGATACATATCACCATTCATTGTTCTACCTCCATTCTTACAGCACATACTTTGAATTCAGGCATTTTGCACTTGGGGTCAAAGGCTGGGTTTGTTAATACATTGGCTGGTGAATCGCCGAAGTGAAAGGGCGTGAAAACCATCCCTTGAGGCACATCTTCAGTGATCCTTACCTTAGCTTTAATGCTACCCCGCCTCGTTTTCAAAACAACCCATCCCCCATTGGTGGTTTCCAGTTTTATTGCGTCTTTAGGATTAATCTGAACAAAATTACTAGGCACTTCTGCATTTAATGCGTCAGTTCTCCTAGTCATCGTCCCAGTATGATAATGGAAGATGCTTCTTCCAGTAGTCAGAACATAAGGATATTCTTCATCTGGCAATTCAGCTGGAGGTTTGTACTCCACTACTTGGAAGTGACCAAGACCATCAGGTGTATTAAACTTTTTTACAAACATTGTAGGTGTCCCTGGGTGATCTTCAGAAGGACAAGGCCATTGAATCCCTCCTACTGTTTCCTCTATCCTTTCGTAAGTTAATCCCGCATACTGGGGAACGCATTTTCTTATCTCTTCGAATATATCCCTGGGACTTGCATAACTGAATTTATCCTTAAAGCCCATCTTTTCAGCCAAATCACGTATTATGCGCCAATCAGGCTTAGCCTCGCCAGGAGGATCAATCACTTTATTTATCTTTTGAACTCTTCTATCAACCCATGCATGTACTCCTTCCCTCTCGACCCATGTAGCTGCTGGTAATACCACATCTGCAAGTTTTGCTGTTTCTGTCATGAATATGTCTTGAACTACTAGAAAATCGAGGTTCTCAAGAGACTGCCTTACACTATTTGTATCAGGTCCTGACATCATAGGATTTGTTCCTACCACATAAATAGCCTTACACTTATGCACGATGTCCATGTAGGTTAGACCGGGGTTAATTGGAAGATTTTCTACTCCCCAGCGCTCTTGAAAGAACTCTGCTGCCTCCTGACCTACCCGTTTGAAACCAGGGTAGAAGACATTAACGCAGCCCATATCCCCTGATCCCTCTCCATTTATTTGCCCCCTCATAGGGTTAACGCCAGTTCCTGGCTTTCCAATATGGCCAGTCAAAAGTGCTAGATCGGCAAGGACCTTGACATTATCCGCTCCAGTAGTGTGCTGAGTTATACCTTCATCAAATTGGATGCACCCCCTCTCTGCATTGGCGTAGGTAAGTGCAGCCTCTCTGATTTTTTCTATAGAAATACCTGTGATCTGTTCGATTTGTTTTAAGTCAATCGTGGAAAGGAAATCGCGCAAATCACTGAAACCAGCAGTTCTTGATTCTATAAATTCTCTATTTTCAAGTCCTTCATTAATAATAATACTCATTATGCCATTTATCAAGGCAACATCTGTGCCAGGTCTCAATTGTAAGTGAATATCTGCTAAATGTCTTGCAGTAACTGTTTTTCGTGGATCTATTACAATTACCTTGGCTCCCTTCTTCTTCGCTCTAAGCACCCTTTTTGCGATCATAGGAAAGGTTTCTTTGATATTGACCCCAGCAATGACAAAGCAATCCGCGAGTTCATAATCTAATTGAGAGATCTCCATAACACCCGAGCCAACTGTGGGTCCAAGCCCTGCAACTGTTGCGGAATGACAGAATCTGGCACAATACTCGACGTTGTTGGTACCCATGACGATCCGAGCAAACTTCTGAAGCACATAACTAGCCTCGTTCGTGGTCTTTCCTGAACCCAGTATACCAAAGGATTCGGGTGAAGTATCCTTTAGAGCCGCAGAAACTACATCAAGTGCCTTCTCCCAAGTAATTTCCTCAAATTTGCCGTTATTTCTAAGCAATGGCTTTTTAAGTCGGTCTTCGCTATATAAAAATAAGTAAGATCTTCTACCTTTAGGACAATTCGTCCCTTCGTTTACAGGATGTTCCTTCCATGGTTCTATGCCTATTATTTTGCCGTCCTTGACCACAAGATACATCCCACATCCAGATCCGCAATATGGGCATATCGTTGGTACATACTGCATATCCATAGTTATTCACCTTTTTATCGGATTTGGTCCTAGCTCTTTTATTGTCTGACTAAAACTTGAAACGGTATCTGCTACTTTCTGTCCTTCAGATGCTCCTATCCATTCTAACCTGAGCCTCTCGCTACCGATTCCTATTGCATCAAGAAAGAGTTTCACTAATGTAACTCGCCTTCTAGTCCAGAGGTTACCTTTTATGTAATGACAATCTCCAGGGTGACAGCCTGCAATCAGAACACCATCTGCACCCTTAGCGAAGGCCCCTAGTATCAGTGGCACGTTTACTCTTCCTGAGCACATAACCCTAATAATCCGGATGTTGGAAGGATAACTTATTCTAGAGATGCCAGCCAAATCTGAGGCGGAATAAGAACACCAGTTACAAAAGAAGCCTATAATCTTAGGTTCGAATTTTTTTTCGAGATGAGTTTCAACCTTCACTTCAGACATTTAAGTCACCATATCCCTAACTAATAGTTGGTATCTATATTACAAATTGTAACTTTTTATGACAACTCGATCTAATATTTTTAAAAGTTATTTAACTAATCGTTTCAAATTGTTATAGTGTAATCGTTCATTACATAAACTTATTATATAAGTATTATTGTTCTGAGCGCGTAGTATTCCGTTGGCATATTCAAAGACTCAAAGAAAAGAAAAAAATGAGGTAACATGTTGATAAAAAGATAATAGTGCTATTTAAAAAGTTAAATCCTTTTGTAGTGAAAGTGCGATGAAAATAAGGATTCCTAATATGTTAGAGAGTCAACCTTCTCATGAAGTTTCGTCTGAAAGGTTTCTCAATAGTAGGGTCAATTTCTCCTTAAGAAGTTCAAGATGAGGGGACGAAAATAATATTTTTAGACCATTTTGCGGGGATCAAGTAGATCATCGATGTCTCCCTTAAGTTCAATTCCCATTTCTGAGATAACTTCTTTTATCGTTTTATTTGATTTATAAGCAATTTGAACTATCTCAGAGGCTTTATCGTATCCTATCTGCGGAATCAGATTTGTTACAATCATTAGGATTCTTTCTAAGTGTGTTTTTATTTGTGCCGTGTTCGCTTGCAACTCTTCCAAACAGTTTATCACAAAAGAGTTAAGAGTTCCAGCAAGAATTAAAACTGATTCAAGGAGATTCACTATCATCAGAGGTTTGGTAACGTTTAAATCAAGAATACTACCGTATCCTTCCGCATAAGAAATGGCGGTATCGTTTCCGATGACTTGTAAACAGACTTGTATTAACGCTTCAGATTGAGTTGGATTGATTTTACCAGGCATTATTGAGGAACCAGGTTCGTTAGCAGGGAGTATTAATTCGTTTAATCCCGCTCGGGGGCCACTTCCCATCCAACGAATATCATTCGCCATTTTTAAGCATGAAAGGGCTAAAAGTCGTAGCACACCACTCGTTTTCACAATTGCGCTATGTGAAGCAATCCCTTCAGCCTTTACTGGATTAGTTCGAAAAGGAAATCCAGAAATGGCTTTTAAATGAGATGCAGTTAATTTTCCAAAATCCTTATGGGTTCCAATTCCTGTGCCTAGTGCAGTACCTCCAATCGGAATAGAATACAGTTCTTCGCAAGCATCATTTAATCGCATCTGATTGACATTAAGCTGCCGTAAATAAACGCTGAATTCAGTCGATAACGGGATGGGGACAGCATCTTGAAGATGCGTGCGTCCTACTTTGACAATACCATCGACCCCCTCAATTTTCCGTTTTAGACTTTTTCTTAGGTTATCTATTGCAGGAAATAATTTTGCATGAAATAATTCCAAAGTAGAAAGGTGCATACTCGTTGGAACTACATCATTAGAAGATTGACCTTTGTTTACGTGATCATTCGGGTGAACTGGAAACTTTTTTCCCAGTTCATGCCCTAGAATTTCATTTGCTCTGTTCGCTAGGACTTCGTTTGCATTCATGTTAATTTGAGTTCCGGAGCCCGTTTGGTAGACATCAAGTGGAAAATGATCCAAATGTTTTTCTTCAACAAGAATCTCATTAATCGCTTGAAGAAGTGCGTCACCTTTTTCTTTGTCAATTTCGCCCAATTCAAGATTTGCTCGTAGGCAGGCTTTTTTTACCTTTACTAGAGCTAAAATAAAAGATTTTGGAAAAGTCTTTCCACTTATTTGAAAGTTCTGGATCGCTCTTTGAGTGTTAACTCCCCAGTATGCATTTATAGGGACTTCTACCTCTCCTAAAACGTCACGTTCAGTTCTTGTTTCACCCTTCATAATTATCCCGGCTAACTACAGCATTTTTCGAATCCGTTGGATCGCGGTTCCTGGCTGTACGCCCTTTGGACAAACGACCGAGCAAGCAAATATCTTTTCACACGCAGGAACACCATCTTCTTTAGCTACTCGTTTAAGCATCTCATCACGATGTTCTTCTGATAAACGAGTATCTGCTATAAACCTATCAGCTTTCGCTAATTGTGCAGGCCCTAAATAGTTTTTATTTTGAGCCTCAACAGGACAAGTCCAACACAGACCACAGAGGATACAATACACAAGATGTTCAATTTCTTTTATTTCATTTGGGGCTTGTTGAGATTCTGGTTGTTCATCTTTCCAGCCACGTGTGAAATATGGTTGTATTTCTCGATAAAACTGCCAGAATCGTTCCATATCTACAATTAGATCTCTGATAACTTTCATATTCGGCATAGGTTCAACTAGTATTTCAATTTCTGGATCCCAGTCTTCAGGTACATCTCCAAAGGTTAAGTCAGGGATTTGTTGATGAGTTTTAATTCCTTTGACTGTAGATACCTGGGTCTTACAAGCTAGAACTGGAAATTTATTTACGGTTACTCCACACGACCCACAGATAGCTCCTCTGCACGAATAACGAAAGGCAAAAGTAGAATCGAAACGATCTTGAATATAATACAGCGCTTCCAGAACAGTCATGCCTGGGGAAATGGGTACTGAATATCGCTCATACCTTGGTTTAGCGTTTCTGTTCTCCTGTCGATAAACGATAAAAGTTCTTTCTTTTACCATCAATACACACGCTCCTTAACTTCAAAAATGCCTAATTTGACAGGCTTAGTTTCCAATTTCAATCCACCATCAGCTGAACGATAAACAAGAGAGTGGCATAGGAACTCCTCGTCAGAGCGACGCGGAAAGTCAACCCGATAATGTCCTCCTCTGCTTTCACGCCTCCAAAGTGCACCATAAGTAGTTACTTCGGCAATATCAAGCATATTACGCAATTCTAATGTGTGTTGTAAACCATAATTGAACTTTCTATCAGTTGTTGAAACATGAACATTCAAGAAATCTTTTTGTAAATGTCTTATTGTGTTTAATGCTTTTGTCAATCCTTCTTCGGTCCTAAAGACACCTACGAGCGTGTTCATAGTCGTTCCCATAGCGTCCTTAATTTCGATCGGTTTTTTCCCATCATTTTTCTCCCATTGGTCTAATAATTGCTCAGTTTTTTGCAATGTCAATTCTTCTGCCTTTTTTACATCTTTTGTGGAAAGTGTCCTTTGTATGCCTTTTTTTAAGAGTTGTTTCGAAACATATCTTCCAAACACCACCGTTTCCAGTAGTGAATTGCCTCCTAATCTGTTTGCTCCATGTACTGAGATACATGAGGCCTCTCCAATAGCATATAATCCTGGCAATGGGGTTTCACCAAAGTCTCCCCCATACTTCGAGGCTATTCCTCCCATGCTATAGTGTTGACCAGGCTGGACGGGGATTGGTTCATCAATCGGGTCGATTCCGGCAAAGAACATCGAAATTTCCCTTATTCCAGGTAACCGTTCTTTAATTCTTTCAGCACCAAGATGTGTTAAATCGAGATGGACATATTCATTTTCAAATGCGCGTCCTTCGAGTTTTTCTGTGTCGATTGCTCTTGCTACAATGTCGCGAGGTGCTAACTCCATGGCTTTAGAAGCATATTTCTTCATAAACCGTTCGCCTTCTGTATTAAATAAGAAACCGCCTTCTCCTCTCGCCCCTTCTGTGATTAAAATATTAGTTCCATAAAGCGTTGTTGGGTGGAATTGCACGAACTCACAATCTTGCATTGGAACACCTGCCCGAAACGCGATTCCTAAACCATCGCCTGTATTTATAAGCGCATTAGTTGACTTATCATAAACTCGTCCATATCCACCAGTTGCAAGAATGACAGTCTCTAATTCGGACCTGAATATAACAAGTTCTCCCGAGTTTAGATCCAAAGCGATTAGCCCTGCAACACTTTCACCAACAGTAATAAGATCGATGACGAAATACTCGTCGAAGAATTTCACACCTCGTCGAGTACCTTGCTCATAAAGAGTATGTAATAATGCATGACCAGTACGATCTCCAGCATAACACGTTCTTGGAAATCCAGCGCCACCAAACGGTCTTTGTGCAATAAGACCTGATTCTAAACGCGAAAATGGCGTCCCCATACTTTCTAATTCAATTACTACTTTAGGAGCTTCCTCACAAAGTAACATAGCCGCATCTTGATCTGCAATGTAATCTGACCCATACACTGTGTCATAGGCATGCCGTTTCGGCGTGTCGTCTTTACCCGCCTCGGTATTTTTTAAAGCAGCGTTAATTCCTCCTTGAGCAGCACCAGAATGACTTCTCACTGGATAGACTTTGCTGATAACTGCAACATTCCATCCTCCTTCCGAAAGTCCTAGCCCTACTCTCAGACCACTCAACCCTGCCCCCACAACTAACGCATCAAATTCTTCTATTCTCAATAAATAACCCCCTAAATGAAAATCTTTTAGGTTTATAGTCAAAGATCGATTCTTATGGCAATTTAATATGTTAAATTTCTTCAGGATATGCAATCTTTCCAAGGATTTTATCAAAATTGAAATACAGTACATTAGCTTCTGGCAAATGTTCTTTAAAGAATGATAAATCGTCTCTTGAAATAGCTAAAAACATGAACACGGATTTTGTATGTTCTTTAATCTGCTGATTCATTCTTGTTAAAGCCACAGAAACAGTCTGTCTCACTTCGTCAGATGGAATAGAAAAATCATCAACACAATAAATTAGGTTATTTTCCATTGCTTCTATTTCTGCATTAATCGTCTCAAGAAGTGTTCTTGCTTTTTCGTGACGAAATATGATTTCTTCATACACCATATTTGGATATAATTTTGACAATATTTTCTTATAGAACCCCTCAAGATTGTTTTTTAGCCAGTGGGTTCTACCAGATCCATACGCACCACACAATAAATATGTGCGAGACATACCCTTCTCAAGAGCGTTTAAAAATTCCATTTCAAATTCATGAATTTGATATTCCATTAGACTCCCTCACAAAAATCAGTAAACTATATTTATCTAGGTTTCAGTTTAAAACATTTTTTGTATAGGAAAATCAGCAAAGAACCCATATTGTTGAAAGGATGAATTTAAGGCCTAATGAAGGAATAAACTAACTTTTCTTGTCCCCATTAACTGTCAATAAATCATTACGGGTGATATTTCCGTTATGAAGAGCTGTAGCAATTAAGACTCCTGCAAACCCATTTTCTTCCAAGAAATGAATATCGTCGATGTAACGGATTCCTCCACCCGTGATAACAGAAATATCTACATTATCAACGATTTCTTTTGCAATAGTAATGTTTGGTCCTCTCTCACTTCCCACTTTAGAAAGATCTAAGACAATACACTCTTGTATGCCCAACTCTAAGCCATATTCTGCAATTGATCTTGGATTTAACTGTATAATTTCTTTTGAACTAGCTAGAATTTTGTTATCCATTGTATCGATGCTCAAAATGAGTTTGCTTCCGTTAACTTGGTCTACTATTATTTCTAATTCGCTAAGTCCAGACAGCGTCTCAGTCGCAATAATAATATGGTCAATATTTGTAGATATAACATTCAAGATATCATCCATTGAACGTATACCACAGTCAAGCATAAGATTAAGGAGCGTATTTTGCTTTATCTTGAGAATTTCTTTAAGATTTGAGTAATCGTGATGTGAAATAGCATCAAGATCAGCAATATACAGCTCTTTTAATTGAAGTTTATCTTCAAACGCGTAAGCTACAGTTAAAGGGTCTGCGGAATGACATAAAACGCTCTTAATTGGCTTATACTTTTTCCGTTCACCCATTTGTCCATGAACCACGATACCCTTCATCAAATCAATTACTGGAATTATACGCATTTCGTTCCCTCTAAACGAGAAATCTGATTAATTGATTAAATTTGAAGCAAACTCTAATCTAAATACTTATGGATTGCTTAGCTAAAATCTTGTTTGATTTTTATTGACAAAAAATTTTAAATAAGTGCGTTACGTTACTCACCCAGATAAGCAGTCTCGATGAAAAAGTTGTCAGAGGGATAGTTTTGGAGATCGAACACAAAATAGAGGATTGTAGTCTAGAGGAGTTAGATGAAAAAATAGACGAAAAGATCAAAGAAGAGATTAAAGGGTTTATTTTTAATGGCAAGATTGAGATCAAAAAAGGAAATGATAGTTACATTGTAATTATTGGTTATGATCCAGTTGAGAAATAAATTAATTGAAAACCTATTTTTTTAGAGTATTAGACAACTATATTTAACATATCTTCTAGTATTAACAAAATCATCGAAGTTGTCATCACGAGCACAATTTCAGTGATATTTTTTGTATATTAGTTTTTAGTATTGTGAAGAAGGTGACTTTACGAACATTCTAGTTGTTGAATACATCTCATCAGGCGGTTTTGTTGACACAGATATACCTAGCATACTTTTTCCAGAAGGATTCGGGATGCTTAATTCTGTAACTCGCGATCTTAAGCATTGTGGGCATAATGTGATTATTCCATTGGATTTCAGAATAGATAACTATCGGTCGTTTCTCAATGTAGATGAGGTCAAAATAGTTACCCAAGAAAGGTCGCTCCATTATACACTGGAGACATTAGATCCTGATGCGATATTGATTATCGCCCCTGAAGTTTCTCATATTTTATACAACTTAAGAAAACTTGCTGAACAACTAGAAATACCTTTATTAGATTCATCCTCAAAGGCAACTAAGATTGCATCAAATAAGGTTCAAACGGAAGATATACTGAAAAAGAGAGGAATTTCAGTACCAGAGACCGTAATTTGTGAAATATCAGATGATTTAGAGTACATCAAAGAGAGTTTGGAAGAGATTGGCTATCCTTTGATATTCAAGCCTATTGATGGTGTTGGATGCGGTGGTTTAAGTCTAGTAATGCAAGAAAAACAAATATCTAAAGCAATTCTTGATATACAGCTAAATTCGACACAAAATCGATTCATTGTGCAGAAATATATAGAAGGCACTCCTGCAAGCATAAATTGCATTTCTAATGGAAAGTATGCATTACCCGTCAGTTTCAATGCACAATTTATTACGTTTAACTCTTTTAATGGAAAATCAGAGTATGAAGGAGGCTTCACTCCTTTTCATCATGAGTTAGAGGAAAAGGCCAAGAAAGTTGTTATGCGCTTTCCAGACTATTTTCCTGGTTTATTGGGGTATTTTGGTGTAGATCTAATCTTTACAAAGGATGAAGTAGTCTTTATTGAAATTAATCCACGTATTACGACTTCATATATAGGTGCAAAAGCAGCAATTCAAGAAAACATAATGAATCTTGTGATAAAAGCCGTATTTTTAGAGCAACTTCCTAAGGAGATTGTTCCTGAACAATTTGCTTTTTTTAAGAGGATATCATTAAATCCAGATGGTGTCACTTTAATTCCTTTAGAGTTCTTTCAAAAACCAGAAATCATAGCCCCCCCTTATTACGATTTAGGCAGGCAAGAAGAGGCATCATTCTTTGTGAATGTGATCGGTGGATCTTTAGAGTCATGTAAATCTCAATTTCTAGCTCTAGAGCGAGATATTCACAGTAAGGTAAATTCTGCCACGACTATAGACTAATCATTATTAAGTAAGCTATATGAGATAGAAAAAGTTTTTAATGATTTTTTGAGATACAACCATTAAAACCATTTCAAGGGATACTAGCTGCCATAGATTTCCATAAACCACTTTACAGTATCTTTCATGGCCTCTTCAAAGGGCATTGGTTTCCAATCTAACTGCTTTTCAGCTTTTGATGAATCTACTACGAATCCACCGTCCGCCAGAAAACGAGCTGCAACTCTGTCAATAAATGGTTTCTTACCTGTAAATGCCGCCTTTATTTCTTGGAGAACGACATAAGTTTTCAACATCATTTTTCCAGAAGTTCTTTTAGGTTTCGGAATTCCTGTGAGCTTTTCTAGCATGTCGAACATTTCTCCTATCGTCTTGACATATGCTCCAAAGAGATACGACTCCTTTGGTTGCCCTTTCTCGATTGCAAGTTTTATACCATCTACTACATCTTTTACATGAACAAACGTGAATTTTTTATCCGGCATTGGAATGGCGGGCATATCTCCTTTTATGTAATTCATTATAAATTGACCAGTAAATTTAGTATCTCCTGGGCCTATTACTCCACAAGGCATAACTGTAATTGTATCTAATCCCTCAGCACAACATTGCTGCCAAAGTTTATGTGCTAAATGCTTTGTTTCTTCGTAATATGAAAGAAACTTACCAGGATGTTCAGAAGTTTCTGTCATTACCTTATCTTGATGACCTAATGCTTCTTCAGTGCTACAATAAACAGATTTTGGTACTTCAAGTTCTTGTAAAAGATCGAAAACGTTTTGGGTGCCAACTACATTTGCGTTATACATCTGTTTTTCATCAACTTTGCCAATTTCGTACATTGCTGCAAAATGCATAACCATGTCTACATCTTTCATGGCGTTACGCATCGATTCTATGTCTGTTACCGAACCTTCAATCATATCTATACCAACTCTACTAATCTTTTAATATCACTTGTTGGGCGAATTAAGCAAGTAAGATTATGTCCATCTTTCATTAATTGTTCAACTAAATAACTTCCAATAAAGCCTGTCCCTCCAGTTAGAAAAATATCCATGTAAGACCTCCTAAGAATAAAATGCAACTTTTCATTATATCTATTTGAATCTATAAATATGCATATTCTACAGAATAAACTGCTGGCAAAATAATAGAACTCTATTAAGAAAAACTATCGATGATGGAGAATTTGAAGCCTTGGAAAAAATGAAGGAGTTACTAGAGCAAAGATTGAAAGAAAAACGAAAGAAAGAAAGAAAGAAAGAAAGTGGATAATTAGTATTGTGTCCATCTTGTTTTCTAGAGTAAGCTTGGAATAATTGAAAGAGATGTACCGACAAAGACTAAAAGGATAAATTGAGCAATAGCTAGAATTCCAAGGATTGTACTAATAACGGGATTTCCTAATACCAGGCTAATAAGTTTTAGAGTGTCTTCAAGCCATTTAAATGGCCAATAGAACAGCGCTCCAACTACTACAAAGGCTACGCCAAGTACCCACCAATACCCTGTCAAAGAAACGCTGAAATAGTTGAATATCAATATGACAGCACCAACACCTATGAGACCTCCTATCAGTCCTATTAAAGCGGCCCACGGAAACTTTGTTATTGGTTTTAATATTTGTGCTATACCGATTGCTAAAAGTAAACCAATTGTTGCGCCATCACCGAGCCATACTGGTGGAATTATTAGTGTAAATGCAGTAGCAGGTGTTATCCAAGTAGCTACTGCTGTTATGACGCAGGCAATGCCAATTATTGGTCCGCAAGCAGAGAAAAACTTAATCGCGTTATATCCAAATCTTTCTTCTTCACTGACACCATCCCAGTCTATTCCCTTTAAGGTTAGCCAAGATGTAGCTAGCGCTCCTGCTATTAGAAGAACAAAAGGAGCACTTATCGCTAAGATTGTAATTCCATCTGCCATAGTTTTTTCCTCTTTTTTCTTTAAATGGTGCCATTCGCAAACCTATTAATAATTTTTTCGGCATCTTTAATATAAGCTTTGTAAATTAAGTTTTATACAGTTTCGTACAACTATTAATAATATGCATTCGTTAACATAGGTTTCTCAATTTTTAGTTAATTTTATAATAAAAACCACCTTAATACATTCATTATGTCAAACTTTATTGATTTAAGTCACGATTTTGAAGACAATATGCCTGGTTTTAAACTCAAGAATGAAGATGGAACAATTACACAATATACTGCAAAGATCCATCCATTCTTAACACATGAACAAACGAAATCAAAATACAAAGATAATTGTTCGTTTGAGATCACAGAGATGACATTTCAAACCTCGGTTGGAACGTATCTTGATTCCCCATTTCATCGATACCCAGATGGCAGAGATATCAGTGAAATAATGATTGACGAAGTAATTTTGCCTGGCGTGGTTATCGTTGTTAGAGGTAGACGTGAATTTGATGCTGTTGGCACAGAAATAGTCAATAGTAATTTAGATTTAAAAGGCAAAGCTGTGCTTTTCAATTTCGGATGGGATAAATATTGGGGAACTGAGCAATATCAGTCTTATCCATTCATTTCTAAAGAACTCATTAAATACCTAATTAAATCAGGCGTTAAACTTGTTGGTGTCGATACCGTGAATATTGATAATTTCAAAGATTTAACCAGACCTGCCCATACTTTATTCCTAAAAGAAGAAATTTTCATTGTTGAAAACTTAATGAACTTGGATAAACTTTATGATAAAAACTTCAGATTCTTTGCTGTCCCTCTTAAAGGCAAAAAAGTTGCAGCAATGCCAATAAGGGCGTTTGCTGAGATTCTGTGAATTAAGATTAAATCGAAACGACACAAAAAATGATTCTTTTGGCGAATTTTGCAATGATATTCATCCAAAAAATTCAATCATCAACTAAACGTTTTTATAAGGATTAAAATAAATATAAATCTCTGTCTCTGTTGCTGTCTTAACCGTTACGAAACACCGTCTCCATAGTAAAATGATCGCATTAAATATATAGTAGTTTAATTATCCCAAGTCTATTTGGAGGACTTTTTTTGAGAATCATCTTGGTTTATCCATCCAATCCGAGTGTTAAACGCGAATTTATCAGTTTAGAAGGCTCATGGCCGCCCATTGGTTTGCTCTACATAGCAACATGTTTGAAAGAAACTGGACACGATGTCAAAATTTTTGACAACAGTACTCATGGATTTTCTGCAGAAAGATTAGCCCATTGGATTACATCTCAAGATCCAGATCTTGTTGGTTTTAGCACGCTAACAGTTACTACACTTTTTGCAGATAAAGTAGCTGAATTGTTAAAAGAGAAACTACCTGATGTACCTGTCGTTTATGGAGGATATCATGCTACAATAAATCATGAGCGAATCGTAAAAGAACAGCCATTTATTGATTTTGTGGTCAGAGGCGAAGGCGAACATATTGCGGTTGAACTTGCAGATGCCCTTGAATCAAGAAAAAACATCGAGGACATAAGAGGCATTACTTACAGAGAACATGGTCGAGTAATCGTAAATCAGGATAGCCCACTTATTGAAGATGTCAATTCGATCCCATTTCCAGACCGTAGTCTTTTGCAAGGCGAGTATCTTGGAGTTGTCAATAATTTTCGAACTACAGTCAAAAAATTTACTACAGTTATGAGCAGCAGAGGATGTCCATATAATTGCACATTTTGTGCTGCTTCAACTCATGGTCGTAGAAAATGGAGAGGTCGTTCGGCTGAAAATATAATAGAGGAACTTTCTTACCTAAAGGATCAGGGGTTTGGACAAATCTACTTCGTCGATGACAGTTTCACCGTAAACGCTTCAAGAGTAAAAGAACTTTGTAAACAAATGAAGAAAGAGAAGTTGGACATATATTGGGCAACTGAAACAAGGGTAGATCTAGCTGGAAAGGAAATGCTGTGGGCGATGAAACAAGCAGGTTGTAATGCGTTGTATTTCGGGATAGAGAGTGCTATCCCTTGGATTCTTGAATATTATAAGAAAAGGATAACACCTCAAATGGCTAAACAAGCAATTAAGAATTGTAATGAAACGGGTATGGATTCCTTTGCTTCATTTATCTTGGGAGCACCAGGAGAAACTGTAGCGGAAATGTGGACCACTCTTAGATTTGCGTCAAAGATTGGAGTGGACATTCCTGATTTTCATATGCTGGGTGCAGCGCCTGGTATGCCTATTTGGGACGAATTAGTGCATCAGGGTTATATAGATGAAGACAAATATTGGCGAACCGGTGTTGCGGTTCCTGATATAGTACCGAAAGCTGTTTCACGCGAAAAAATAAGTGAATTAATTAAAAGAGGCTTCCGTCTTTTCTTAGCAAGCCCCAGATATCTCACAAGGCAATTAAAAAAGACTTATATGAATTCTTTTAGACGTGAAGTTATAAAGGTAAATACAAGTTTGAATAGCCTTCGAAGATTTATAAATTTCTACTAAGCTCGATTAAAAGCCTTAATTAGGTTAATGTGAATTACTGACCTTGTGGAAGGAATTTTCTCACCGTTATAAAATAAAGTAAATAGTTACTTTCAGATGTTGAAAGAAGGAAAGAGTTTAGTTTGTACATAAGAGAAAAACTAAGGGGCCCAGAGTTTCTGCCCGCAAGAGACACAAAACTTGCTTCTAAGCTTATTCACAGTGCCACATTTAGGACAGAAGGTGTATTAATGAGTAGATTTTTCTGTCACCTTCAGCGCTTCGGAGATCACTTCTTGCTTTCTTTGCTTGCGGAATACGATAATTATTGTATAAACAAAGAGACCTAATGTAAGGCCCATGAGCTCTAAAAAGGAGGTTATATTTAAAAAGAGTTCTGTGAATTCCGATCCTATTGCCGTACCACTAACTGAAAACAACCCCCCTATTATAAAAATTATTCCAAAAAAGGTTAATAGGAGTAATATCAACCCACTTATAGAATTACGGTACGCATTTGGAACATCAGTATTGAGGGGCGTGTCCTCAAATACTTTATCATATTTCTCATTCTGAATATCCTCTTCGGACTTAATGTTGAACTCTTGCAGTTTTTTATCCCATGCAGCATAATATTTTCGTAATTTATCACCATAGTCATCCAAAGCACCTTGAATGTAGAAGAAACCCATTGCTATAAGTGAAATAATTGGGCCCAGGAAATAATATGATGTCCCACCACTGGTATCTAACTGAGCTAACCCAATAAGTGAAATTATAGTTCCCAATTCTGCTTGTATTGAATCTATAATGCCTGGAATAACAATAACCGTCAAAAATGTTAAAGACGCTGAAACTTGACTGGCAGTATATCCCACTCGCCAGTTTCTCTTTAGAATTGTAAAAATCCCAATCAAACATAGGAATCCGTATAGGATTTGAGCCTCCAAACGCCAAAATCCCGCTTCGCTGCCAAAAATACTTCGAATTTCACCAGCAAAAATCAATAGACTGATGAATAATATCCAAGGTAAAGGGAGAAAAATAAAAAACCAATAATTTTGTTGCTGAAATTTTTCTGAATATCTTGCTTCAAACATCTGCATAGTTCCTTTAGCGGCAATAAATGCTGTAATGAACAGAAGAACGAAAATTAAGTAAAAAGAACTCCAAATCGCTATAGTATATATAGTAAGTAGCGCAAATAATATTTCCTGCACAATAAGAGTTTCAGCAAGTGCTATAAGGACTAAAAGAGATACAAAGATAAAAATTCCAACTCTTATTAATAAACGGCGTCCTTTTCTATCCTTTAAATCAGGATAATACCAATATTTCATTTTTAGTAGTGGGTTTTTTTCCGGAAATAAGTTGTATTTTCTGTCATTCCAATAGAAACGTGCTAGTTCTATTAAAATAAATAGAAACAATACCAAAAAAAACGGGAAAACATAAAGACCTAAGCGTAAAATAAGGTCAATTTTTCCAAATGTAGCAATTGTCAAAGATATAGCTGTATAGGTAATAATCATCGAACTAAATAAAACAGCTATTAGTTTCAATAGATAACGAGTTTCACGCGTCTGAAGCAAGAATTTTATTCCATCAAAGAAGCGTCGCACAAAAAAGATTTTCTTTTTTTCTGATTCATTTGTAACAGAGATCTCCCCCAAAACTTGCACTTTTTCTTATTAAAACAAATATTAGAGTACTTTTATTCTAGTCTGGTCTTATATAGTTTCTGTTTTTGTTACTGAGTAAGTTTAAGATTTCATCATTTGCTAAATTATGTTCAAAGAACTGTTTGTTTTTAATGTTAAATGTAGAATACGAATGAAAATAAGTATGTGAATATTGAGAAATAGGTTTAACATCCAAAAATCTTTAACTAAATAAATGGAGTTGTCGGCCTTTTGACAGATGTAATTGGACTGGATATCGGTGGTGCGAATACAAAAGCGGCATTAATAACATATCACGATGGTGAAATTAGCAATATTAAGACAAAGTCGATATACTTTCCAGTATGGAAGCAACGCCATGAACTATTGTCCCTACTGAAGCAACTAAAAACAGAATTTTGCACTGACAGGATTGATGCTGTCGGAATAGTTATGACGGCAGAGTTATCTGATGCATATCGGACCAAAAGGGAAGGTGTACTTGAAATATTGGAAATTACTGAAACTGCTTTTGAGGGCAATCAGGTTTATACTATCGATATTTTCGGCAAAATGCATGATATTAAAGATGCAAAACGATCTCCGTTAGATTTTGCCGCTGCAAACTGGTGTGCCACAGCAAAACTAGTTGCGGAAGCCTTTTCAACTGGCTTGTTTATTGATACAGGGTCGACCACCACAGATATTATACCCTTTCAAGATGGTACGGTTCTTACATTTGGAAAGAACGACTTAGACCGTCTTATTTCTGGTGAGCTTATTTATACTGGTGCATTACGAACAAATGTGGCAGCAGTTGTTACGCATGTACCTGTAAAAAACAGACTAGTACGGATATGTCCCGAGTATTTTGCTATTTCAGCAGACGTTCATTTGGTCTTAGGACATATAAATTCAGGAGATTATTCATGTGAAACTCCAGATGGACGAGGAAAAACAAAAGAATATGCACTTGAAAGATTAGCACGCACAATCTGTGCTGATATTGAACTTCTAGAAACAGAAGAACTCGAAAATATTGCTCAATATGTTTATTTAAAGCAAGTTGCAGAGATAAGCAACGGAATTAATCGTGTGACAGCTAATGAAATGAATAACATTGATCAAAGATTAGAGTGTATTCTTACCGGGATAGGAAAAGACTTTCTAGCGAAGCCAGCAGCGCAAAAAGTTGGTATCAAACAATTTCACGACCTTGATGAAATATGGACAGGAGATCTTGCGTTATGCGCTCCTTCAGCAGCTATTGCAATACTTACAGCAAGGCTTAACTGAAAAACTTTTTTAGGGTGATAACTAATGACCGAAAAATCGCAAAAGGTTGGTTTAATTTCGGATACTCACATCCCTGTTGTTGCAAAAGCAATTCCCGAAAACGCTATTCATATTTTTAGGAATAACAAAGTTTCGTTAATAATTCACGCTGGAGACCTAGTTTCTTTAACCGTGATAGATGAATTAAATAAAATTGCTCCCGCCGTTCTTGCAGTACATGGAAACATGGATTCTCCAGGAGTAGCAACTCAACTACCTGAAATCAATGAAACAGAAATATTAGGTCATAAAATTGGCGTTATTCATGGAAGTGGTGGTCCTCAAGGATTCATCGAAAAAATTGAAGATATGATTAGGGGAAAAGATTACGAAATCGTTGTTTGTGGGCACTTACATAATGCATTTGTAGAAAAAAAGCGTGGGAGGCTTTTTGTGAATCCTGGTTCTCCAACTGATAAGCGTTGGGCAGAAAGAAATACTGTTGGAATTCTTGAGATAACGTCCCAAGACGTAAACCCAAAGATCATTGAAATTTAAACCTTCTTTATAGCAGCTAATTTTCGAATTTGGTGCGTTTTTCATGGCAAAATGGAGATTACTTCGTCTAGATCGCGTAGATCCGCTGTGGACTCAAACAGTGTGGCATGCTACTGCATTATATACTTCAGAAAACCTCGATTCTACTATGAACACTCTAATAATTGAATTTACAGATGGAAAACTAGTGAGTTGTGGACAAAGTCAGAATACTTATGCGGAAGTTAATATTGACTATTGTAAGGAGAATGATATCCCATTTACAAGAAGAATGACAGGAGGAGGAACTGTCATGCTCGATGAAGGACAGGTTTTTTACCATGTCATCTTGAAAGGCTATCATTTTCCCTTGAAAAATAAAATTCTTTACGATAAAGCACTTAAAGGACCGTTGCAGTATTTAAGATCACTCGGGCTTGATGCTAATCAAGATATGAATGATATTTTCATTGGGGATCGCAAGATTTCTGGGAATGGTGCGGGGTCTATAGAATCCACAGGAGTTGTTTGTGGTAATATTATCACCGATTTTGACTATACGACCTGTGTTGAAACATTAAAATTCCCAACAACAGGATTTAAACATCGTTTTGCCGAGTTGCTGCCCTATTATATTACTAACCTAAAACGAGAACTGGGTAAAGATATTAACCGTGAAGAGGTTGCTCAAGACATTATAAAACATTTCAAGAAGACTTTAAATGTTGAATTCAAAAAGGACGAATTAACAGACTGGGAAATAAACAAACTCAATGAATTAAACGAGCAATATTTAACTGAAGAATGGATTTTCATGCCAGAGTATTTTAAAGATCGCAAAAAAGAAAGGGAATTCATTAAGGTAACACGCGGTCTTGGAATTATCCACTTTACAGAAGGATTCGAAGCGGATGTCATTATAAGAGGCAAGCAAATATCGCAAATCGATATCTTTGATAGTGAATATGAGTTTTTAAATAATTTGGATGGACAAAATATTTTTGAGATTAAACCGTTTCAAGATACGATCTTAGAGGCTTTTAGAAAAAAATTAGTTAAATACTATTATTATACACAATAATCTTGAATTAGTCTAATGGAAGATAGCGTAGATGCGTTCCGCTTTCTTTTTTCCAATCCCTGGTACTTGTTGTAGTTGATTAATGGAAGCTGTGGCTATTCCTCGTATCGTGCGGAAGTGATCAAGAAGTATCTTTGCCAATGAATCACCAATAAGTGGGATTGAGGCGAGAACATAGGATTTCTGATCTTTTTCGGGTAACATTGAACGTTTTGGTTTCCTATACCATCGACCTTTAGGCAAGTTATCATTTTTTCCTTGTTCTTCCCTTTTAGCGGTGATTCTTAAAAAGGATTTAAATGCATCTGCATCGTCTTCGATGAACACGATTGGCGTATTATAAACAAAAAGAATTTCCTGTTGTGCTCCAACAATTTGTCCCCAAAAGGATGAGAGATCACCATTTGGATTTATCTCTTGTAAACTAGACAGATATTCACCATAAGTACCATGAAATAAAAGCATATGTCTTTTTATAGGAAATCCGAGTATCTGATCTGTTTTCATAAAATTTAATAACTGTTGCCAGAGCCTATTTGACCTTATTGAGCTGATAAAATCATTAACTCTTTTTCGCTCAATTATAATAACTTGATCGTTTTGATCAATTATTATAAAATCACCTAATGGTAGTTGTTGAACTCTAAATGCTAAACCTGCTTCTTGTGCAACTTCGCGTGCCGAATTAATAATCGCATTAGATTCTCTATTATCAACAATTAACTTCATCTGAATCACTCTGGATGCTATTGAAATTTTGAGAGTTTAAATATCTAAAGATTGATCTAAATAAACCCAACTCAACGAATTAAAAAAGACCAGTAAAAGAATTCGTGACCAAATCAATTAATTATTTTAGAAAAATTGCCAACGTCGAATAGCGTTAGTAACAATGCGTTTAGAGGAAGTTTAGAAAAAAGAGGATTTACAAAGGAAGTTTTACATTGACTCTTTAATTGTCCTTTGTATTGGAGCAACTTGTATAATCTGTTCCTCAACAATCTTAGTTTCATTCAATAATGGACAGGCTTCTTTGAGAATCTGCCATAAATCATGCTTTTTAAGAGCACATTTGTTTTCGTGATACCAGAAATCACATACATACTTACCAAGTAGACACATTTTAAGATACGTCCTTGAAAGTTATTAGTTTCATTAATTTCGCGTTGTGTCCTTTATTCATTATACTACGACTAAGAAGTATGTCTTACAGTGTATTTATGCGTTTGACAGGTCAATGAAAGTAAATTTCTTGATGACTCTACATTATTGGTTTCAAAAAATGCAAGGAACAACTACTATGAATCTCATCATTTTAACTTAAATCTCATCACAGGACTTTTCCCCTGAGTCTTAGAATGACTCCAATGAAATCTATGGTAAGAAAATATCGAATTTTCATTTCCCTAATTACCGATCTATGTTTCTTTTAAAGTGTAGAAAAGATGGTGAAAAAACCTTAGAAAACTCTTTATTCTCCTAAAAAAATCCAAAAATTTCATATTGATTGATGTCACTCAATAAAATGGAGAATATTACTATGAGTAGAGTAGTTCGCTTCTGCCGGAAGTGTGGTAATTCTATAGTCCCAGGTGCACGATTTTGTAATCGTTGTGGAACTCCCGTAGACCCTCAAAGCACCCTTGCAACGCATAAGAATGCAATTTCAGAAAGCGTATCTCAAATAGAAGAATCTGTAGAGGAAAAAGAAATACCCCCCGAAGAATTCAAACAAATCGTTACAACGTACAACGTTTGGAAAATAGAAGAAAAACTAAGACCACTTAATATGAAATTAGAAGAGTTAAGCGCAAAGAAAGAAGTTGGGGAGTTATCAGATGAGGAATATAACTCTGAATCTGCAGGATTAAAAGAAGAGAAAGAATTATTGGAAAAAGAACTTTCGGAGAAAATGGATGTTAAACCATTGAATATATACTTCCTAATATTCCAAGAACAAGAAGCGGTAGAACGTCTCAGTAAATTAGAAAGTATTTTTCAGGATAATAAAACATCACAAACAACTTATTCAAAACTCAAAAGAGAGTATTCTGAAAAATTACAGGCAGTAAGAAATGAACTTGACTCTGAACGTTATAAATTGAGTAGATGGAAAAAAATCCTGGATAAAGGATTATCTAATATTAAAATGACACTTGAAGAATCATTGGTTAGATATGAACTTGGAGAGGTTTCAGAAGATGAATATCTACCAAAAAAAACTGATTTAGAAGAAAAAAGAAAGGATATGGAGAATTCTCTAACTCTAATTAATTTTCTGTTGAGCTGAAATTGAAAATTAAAAGTTAAAAGAGGAAGTTAAATGTCAAAAGTTAAATTCTGTATTAATTGTGGGAATAAAATAAATCCCGGTGAAAAGTTTTCTCATTAAAATTCAATTTTTTCCTTCTCATCTTTTCTTGACAGTATTTCACGACTTTTATGTATTCTCTTCTCTTGAAAATGGGTAGACTTCGACTAAATTGCTCTCATTCTTGTTTTATTATATATAAGACATAAGTTAGTGAGTATTTCTAACCTTTTGAAACCATGATTTTCACTTTTACTGCGCCCCCTGTGGATTTTAAAGCAAAACGTCTGTATATAATACATTTAGGGTCGTGACTTAACTGAATTAGAGGAACTACGAGGCATGCGTATCCATAAGAACACCGCAACCATCATAACTATGCAAAATTTGGAAAATGACGAAAAATCACTCTCAACAACGTTTAAATCACTTATGCGCGAAACTACAGTTTACAAATACTATGTAGAATTGAAAGAGGGTGTTCTCACCGAAGAAGGATACCTTGACTTAGTAAAGGTGCCCGATTTGCGTGTAGCTGGGGTAGGGCAGTTCCTTAAGAATTTAAGGTTAAAAAATTGCCTCAGACAGAAGGACATAGCTGAAATTTTCAACGGCAATAGTGATTGTGTAAAAGGATGGGAAAATAATCAGAACAGAATGCCCTTAAAAACATTAGTTAAAATCGTTGAAACTTTAGGCGTATCTAGAAATGCAATTTATTTGCTGATTGATCAAAGAAAATTAAACACTAAGAATAACTTACCAGTCAAATTTGAGAGAATTCGTAATATAGTGCAATATTTCAATCCGCTTAAAGACGATGGCAAAGGCCGAATAACTTTACTTAGATGTTGTCCTAAAGAAGCACTTTCTAATATTAAAAAGATTTTAAATGTAAACACAAGGTCTCGTGGCCGCGATTGGAAAATAATCACATGCAGAGAATTATACAAATTTCTTAAAACCTTCTTTCGCTACATCAAAGTTTCTAAAATACACCCTCCACTCACTGATGAAATTAAAGGTTGGTATAACGATGGCGTCGATTTGAAACGCGCGGTAATTATTCCCTGTCTTCAGAGAGATGGCTATAGTGGGCAATGGAATCAGTACTATAGACTCAGTTTCCATGGCAACAGCAAAGTTTTACATGATTATTTTGTTGATGCAATATATTACGAGTACAAAGAATTGCCTTCAACCTACTTTGGACGTTGCTATTTCACCGAGTATTGTAGTGATACAATAAACATAGAAGATGTAACAAACCTTGCTGGGAATACAAAGACATCACCCGCACATAGACAAACCGTTAAAGATTATTTAAAGGAAACACAGCCTCATTTGGATTATCTATTCACTGCTCCTAAGGCAGAACAGAAGATTGCTATACGAATCTGGGCATCAACTGAGGGATGTATCACCGTATATAAAAAGAATGAGCGTGCTAATCCTCGTTTGGTGATCGCTTGTTCCCATCCCGACTTGGCTAAACAACTGCAGAAAATTCTACGACGTTTCAACATGAATTTTAACATAAGACATTCAAAAAGACATTGGTCTGGAATCGATGGCCTTTCCACTTCATCCCTTAGCACATGCATAAACTTTCTAAAATTTGGAGGCTTTGTCAAAGGTGTCAAAATAGGAGCGACCAGCAAATATCACGAAGGTATTGACAAAGACGTTCTTTTACTTGGAATTTTAGAATTTAAAAAACGCGAATTAGAAAATATTCACCTTAAAAAACTGCCAATTCAACAAATACATCATGAAATAAACAGAATCGTCAATAACATAGAATATAGATCAGCAGGCTATTATATCAATTACTTCTCTTAGAACAAATAAGGACATAAAAGAGGAGTTCAATTTCTCTCTTTTTAATCACAGAAAACTTGAATTTTAACCGATAAGAAGTGTCAAAGAGAATTTTATTTAATAGAAAACTCTATAAATGCGCTCTGTATTTCTTCTCGATTTCAGGGGCTTGTTAAGTTTTTTGATAGAGATAGCAAAGACTTAGGATAAAACTGCTCGATCCAAATTAAAAAATCAATCCAAAAATTTCATATGGATTGATGTCCCTCAATATTATGAAATTCAAAGAAATAGATAATTATACTATCAAGACTTCGGATGGTCATAAATGAGCGACAAAGTTAGATTCTGTATAAAATGTGGGAATAAAATAAATCCTGGCGAAAGATTCTGCCGAAAATGTGGAACTCCTATCACTCAACTAGATATTTCTAGACCAACAATACATACCGCAACACCGCCAACACCCCTTAAAAAAGAACCAATTTTTTCGGATCGAGAAATAAAAGAGATAGAAATTCCAAAAGAATTATATGAACAATTCAGCTACCGTGGAGAGCTTAAATCAACCAAAGAAAAGATGGAAAAACTTTCGGTTGAAGTGGAAAGAATAATGGATAAAATAAAAAGCGGCGAAGTGGATATGGCTGAATATACTGATGAAATAAAGGACCTAAAAGGACAGTTTGCAACTTTAAAGGAAAAGAAAAATGGATTAGAAGGCAAAATAAAGTCCTTACCTCACGAAGCATTAGCTGAAGACGAGGAATTATGGAGAGAGCGGCTTCAAAAGTTAGACTCAGTTAGAAAAGAAAAAAATCTAAGTAAAGAAGTTTATCAAAAAATGAAGGCAGAGTATCAAGAAAAGTATGCAAATGCAAGTAAAAAAAGAAGAGATGAAATAGCAAAAATGCAGTTATGGAAGAGAAAGTTAGAAGAAGAAAGACAAAACATGAAAGAAAAGTTAGAGATTTTGGAAACGAGATACGCGACAGGCGAATTAAGTGAAGCCAATTATACCAAGGAATTGAAAAAGATAAAAGAAGGATATGACAAAAAGAAGCTCGCCCTGTCAGAGTTATCTGAGGTTTTAATTAAAATTTAATCAATTCTGACTCGCATTACTTGAATTCTGTTTAATCTCTATAGACAAAAACTTTTAAGTAATATCATCGTGTTATCCACGCAACGAGGCACTCACGTTGAAACAGGGTATTCAAGCTTAAATAGCACCCTTATTTTTTGAAAAAGCCTCAGGAGGTCAAAATGACTTCTGATGATCTATATGACGTTATAATTATAGGCGCGGGTCCATCTGGTTTAACTGCGGGGATTTATGCTGCAAGAGCTAATCTAAAAACATTAATATTAGGTACACATTATGATTCTCAGTTGGCTAAAGCAGGAATCGTCGAAAATTATCCTGGATTTCCAGATGGCATCCAAGGTCTTGAAATATCAGAGTTGATGTACACACAAGCAAAACGTTGGGGAGCTCAAGTTTTAACTAGCAATGCTAAAAAGTTGGAAAAAAACGAAAATGGGTTATTCAAAGTGATAATTGCAAACGATAAAACATTTTTTGCGTACTCACTTATTTTGGCCACAGGAGCCTACTACAGAAAATTGAATATATCTGGTGAAGAAAAACTCTATCTGAAGGGCGTATCATATTGTACAATATGTGACGGTGCCTTGTTTGGCGGCAGAGATACAGTTGTTGCGGGATATGGTAATGGTGCAGCAAAGGGTGCCTTATATCTAAGTGGCTTGGGTAGCAAAGTGACGATACTGTGTATTAAGGAAGATCTAAAATGTGAACAAACTTATATGGACCGACTTAAGGATCTAAAGGAAATTGATATTCTTTATAGTGTAGCTATAAAAGAGATTGTTGGAGAAGATCGCGTAACTAGTGTTGTTTTTGTAGATAATGAAGGTAAAACAAATACACTAAAAACCTCAGCGGTCTTTATAGAAGGCGGCACCGCCCCAAACGCTGCGCTTGCAAAAGACCTGGGTATTGAATTGAACAAAAACAATTTTATCAAAGCCCATCGCGTCACTCATGCTACAAATATCGATGGTGTATTTGCAGCTGGAGATGTAACGGGCGGAATTAATCAAATTGCTACAGCTATTGGAGAAGGATCTTCTGCTGCAATCAGCGCGATTAACTGGGTACGCGCACATAAGTATAAGCCCTAATAGTCAAAAATTGTTAACTTCTTATTTCTTACCGTAGATCCGAAACTTGAGAAGAAGAAACAAATGTTAAGCTTGCATAGCATATCGGATCCAAGGTAATAATTCAATTAGAGAGTGTATAGCTAAAGATACGGCATTTTGATCTGCTAATTTCTCAATGAGAAATGGAACGAGTTCTCTGATAAGAGCTAAATTCTTGTCGGATAACGATTTGACTAATTCCATAGTCTGGTTTCGTGTAGAGTTATTCGAATCTAAAAGTAAATTCACAAATTTAGGAGCAAGTTTTGGAAGTACTTGTTTCTGGAACTCAAACTTAGGGCATAGTAATACATTTGCAAATTCTTGTAAATCATCAAAAACGAGAGGTACATCTGTCGAAAGAATTCTGGCAATAGATTCGGAAGCTTTTTCTCGAATATCTGGGTCATCACTATCTGTGAGAGTTATGATAACTGGAACTATCTCGCGAACAACTTGAGGCTCTTTCGCGCCAATTCTTCCAATCAGTTCTAGGGTATCTTCCCGGATATAGCGATCCTCTACCTTTAAAAATTCTCTTAGAAAAGGAATGGTATCTGCGACTAACTCAGGGAATTGCTGACTGACTTTTCCTAAGGCTTCAATGGCAGTCATTTGAACTAAAGAAGATTCATCTTCCAATTTTCTTTTGAAATGGGACGTTAACAGATCCAATAATTCTTGATCATCAAGAATGACATCAGAAAGAGCATCAGAGAGCGTCTCTAAAGCATTAGCACGGGTATATTTGTCAGGATCATCTAAATCCTTCAACCAATCTTCAATGTTTCTCCCTGAGATTCTAGCCAAGCATGCCACAGCTTTATATTTTTAAGGCGGTTCAAAAACCAATTAAAAAAAGAATGTTGAATGGAAAAGATTTCTCTTCTTCAGAGAACGGCTACGATTTTTTTGAACTCTCCATTTTTTTATCTGCTAATCGGCGCAAAGTTGTGCCGCCTTTTTCTGTAATTGGTTCTTTTGTGATCATTTTTTCTCTGACGGCACCGTCAAAAATTTCTTTGCCTTTTTCTGTTCTAGTGAAGACCGTAGACCATCCAGCAGGTGTGCCTATGCTTCCAACACTTATATCGGCATACCACGCAGTGAGATCTTCACATGAATGACAACCACTTCTTACAGCTTCTGAAGTTTCCTCTAGGGGAATGGTTTTCGCTTCCCCTCCGTCTTTTGGAAAGATACGCAACGCACCCTTTTTGATATCCATTTTACGTATTTGATTTACAGTCAGCCCTGTCTTTTCTTGGACAAGTTTATGTAATTTCGTTGCATCAAAGTTTTCCATGCAGAACAGGCCAATGGTCAACGTGATGAGGTTAGCTGGGCGGATATCCACACCGTCTAGAGCAGATTGAAGTTTTCTCACACCTAATGTTTGACAGGGAGTTCCAACAAACGCTAGACGAAGCCAGTCTTCGCCAACAGGATGTTGGGCTAATAATTCCTCTACGACATCCCTATATTGTGCAAGAGAAGAGATATTTGGACTAAGTGAGTAACGGGTACCGGCAGATTTCAACAATTCCTCATAGGACGTTATGATTTTCGGCTGAGGAATCCAAGGATTTTCTTCGCTTGGTACGGATACGATGGCTCCATCAATGAGACCATGTTGAAGTGCATATGCTATAATCGTAGAAACAATGCCACCGTCTTGTGCAATCTCCGCAATCTCTGGTACTTCTGTCTTAGCTTTATAAAGGTGGACATAATTACCAAGGACATCTTCAGAGCCAAATAATTCTTGCATGCGTGGTGTAAGGGAATCCGTAACAGGGCAGCCGAAATAACAGAGTTTACACTCAATACATTTACCTATTGGCGGTTCTCCCTCAGGAACCTCCCCAGGGCGTTCTTGAAGAGTTGGAACATCATCAACAAACTTAATAACCTGTGTTGGACACACAGAAACACAACTGCCACAACCAGTACACATTCCTTTGTCAATCACGTCAGCCTTTAAATCTTCAAAGGTGCCGACTTTTAGTTCAGTTTGTACAGCCATTTTAGGTCACTCCTTCTAAAATCATTTCTATAATAGGGCGTATAAATAATCATCGCCTGATTCCCCAACAATGTTGACTATATTTAACTTTTTCAGGGCGACCAAGTGTTGGAGAATCAATTTTGGTTCTAAATTTGTTACTTTGGAAATTTCTTCGATTGAAGAAGTTCCTTTTTCGCGAAGTACCTGAGAGATTAGTTCTCGCTCAATTTCATCTTTGAGTATTTTGTCTAAAAGTTCTTCAAATTCTTCTTCTGTAATTTTGTTCTCCTTTAAGAGATGCTCACCTTTGCCTATAAGCCATCGAGTTCTTTCGTTTTTAAATATTGCTGCGCTAGCCTCAAGAACAGCTTTTTTGTCAACATTCTCTTCAGATTTTAATTTCGCCTTCATCTACAACAATTCCTCCTGTTGCGGTTATACCAAGTGGACTCGGTCCTAATTCTTTAATGTCATCTACCATTTCTCTCACTACCTTACCAAATTGTTCTCCCTCAGATGCAGATACCCATTCAAGGCGTAGACGTTTTTCATGCATACCCATTTTTCGCAGAAACTCTCTTAAGAGTAAATATTTTCTATAAGCTCTGTAATTGCCACCAATGTAGTGACAATCGCCTTCATGACATCCTGCAATTAGAACCCCATCTGCACCATATCTGAATGCATTAAGGACAAGTTGAGGGTCTATCCTTCCAGTACACATCACTCGAACGATACGGATATTGGTTGGGTATTGTACTCTGCTAGTACCCGCAAGGTCTGCTCCTGCGTATGAACACCAATTACAAAGGAATCCGATGATTTTTGGCTCAAAATCGATAGCTTCTTTTGGCATTTCTTGTACTTTTACCATTTTTTATCCCTCCAATAATGCGGCTCGGACCATTGCGTCCAATTGTATATCTTTGAAGTTCAACATTGTAATCGCTCCAGATGGACAAGCAGAACCGCATGAACCACATCCTTTACATAAAGCCTCAATAACTTTAGATATTCTCTTTCCTTCAGGTTTGTCTTCAAAAACGATCGCACTAAACTCACAAGAACCTTGACACACCCCGCAGCCCGTACAGTAGTCCTCATTTATTACGGAAATCGTGCTTTCAACTTCTACCGTGCCTTGAGCCATCGGGGAACATGCTTTAGCTGCTGCACCAAAGGCTTGAGAAACACTATCAGGCACATCTTTTGGTCCCTGTGTGCAGCCAGCTAAATAGACTCCGTCTGTAACAGAGTCAAGAGGAGCTAATTTGGGATGAAGTTCTTGGAAAAATCCATCTGCAGACATCGTTATGTGAAGTTTAGATGCAATATGAGCTGCAGAATCATCAGGAACCATACCTGTTGCTAAAACAACGAGATCAACGGGAATTTCTATATTCATTCCTGATAATGTGTCATAACTACGTACAGCTAAAGGATACTCGGAACCTTGAGTGACTGAAACTAATGGGATCTGATCCTCAGTATATCTGATCATTGTTGATCCTGCCTGACGGAAATCAGTAAAAAGTTCTTCATGACCTTTGCCATGAGTTCTTAAATCTCTGTACAAAACGAAAATATCTGTATTTGGTTCCTTTTCAAGAATCTCCATACTTGTGGCTATCATGCCGGTGCAACAAACTCTAGAACAATATTTGTTCGGTTTTTTTCCTTCAGGAACGGTGTCTTCATTTTGTCGTGATCCAACGCAGGAAATGAATGCTATTGATCTTGGAGTTTTCCCCTCAGCTGGAGTTACAAGGTTGCCCTGAGTCGGACCATCATCCCTCAATAACTGATGCAATTCTAGTAATGTCAATACATTTGGGTGGTTGCCATAGGTAAATTCGCCAGTAGGGTCGTATGGTTGGTAGCCAGTTGCGACTACGATTGTACCGAATTCAATTTCCTTTTCCTCGGCTTGTTCTCGAATGATAGCTCTGTAATTTCCAATATAACCTTCTATATCTGCAATTTCAGCTGAAAGGTATGGAATAATGTTTGGATGTTCCATAACATCCTTTATTAAAGGATTCAATAATTCTTGGGGATCATCAAATGTAGGATATACTTTGTACAACTGTGCCATTTTTCCGCCAAAATTGGGGGTCTTTTCGACTAAATGGACCTTAAAGCCTCTATCTGCAATATTCTTTGCGGCACTAAGCCCTGAAATTCCTCCTCCTATTACCAAAGCTTCACCTTTCACATCGACCATGTGTTGCGGTAGCGGCTCTAATAAGCGTGATTTGGCTACTGCCATTCTTACTAGATCTTTAGCCTTTTCGGTAGCTTTTTCTGGTTGATTACTATGAACCCATGAGACATGCTCGCGAAGATTTGCCTGCTCAAAAAGATATTTATTAAGCCCTTTTTCCTCTATAACTTTCCTGAAGGTTGGCTCATGCATTCTAGGGCTACATGATGCTACCACAACTCTATTCAGTTTAAATTCATCGATATCTTCTTTGATCATAGTTTGTCCTCTATCAGAGCACATATAGAGCTGAGGTCGCGCTACTGCGACATTCGGCAGTTTTGATGCATATTCTGCCACTTCATCTACGTTTACTACACCACCAATGTTGATACCACAATTGCAGACATAAACACCAATTCTAGGTTCTTCTTCCATTTCTTTTTCCTCCTAAATTGCTTTTAAACTAGCCCGCATCGCTGCCGCACTCCCTTGTCCTACACTGTCTGGGATATCTTTCACTGATTCGCAGACACCTGCCATGTATACTCCCTCAATTTTTGTGTCAACGGGCAAGATACGTGATGCCTCCTCAAAGAAGCCGTACTGATCTGTAGGCAAATTTAGAATTTTACCGACTTCACTAGAGTTTTGTGATGGCACAAGACCTATAGAAAGAACTACCATATCGAATTCTTCTTGATTCAACTCTCCAGTTTCAGTATTTTCAACTCGCACAAGAAGGTTTTTTGTAGTTTCGTCCTCGACGATCTCCCCAACTTTTCCACGTACAAATTTTACACCAAATCTGGTTTGTGCGTTTTGATAAAACTCATCGAAGCCCTTTCCGAAGGCACGGACATCAATATAAAAGATCGTCGTGTCACATCCACCATGAATATGATCTTTGGCTAGAATCGCGTTTTTAATGGCATACATACAACAGACGCGACTACAATAAGGCATTCCGTGCTCGGGATCTCTTGATCCGACACACTGGAGGAAAGCAATTCTTCGCGGGATTTTTCCATCGGATAATCGGAATACATGGCCTCCTGCAGGTCCAGATGCTGATAAAAGGCGTTCAAATTCAAGGGAACTCAGTACGTTATCATAGACCCCATAACCATAGTACTTTAGATTTGTCGCATCAAAAAGGTCATAACCAGTTGCCACAATAATAGATCCAACATTCACTTCTATTTCTTCGGGCTCTTGATCATATTTGACCGCCCCAGCTTCGCAGATCTTCTGACAGAGTTCGCATTCTATGCAAGCATCTTTGTCGATCGTATACACCAACGGTACGGCCTGCGGAAAAGGCACATATATAGCTTTTCGAACGCCGATTCCTTCATCAAACTCACTAGGAACTTCTACTGGACAGTGAATCGCGCAATTTCCGCAGCCAGTGCATATATTTTCATCAATATATCTGGGCTTTTTCTCAATTTTTGCAGTAAAATTGCCAGCAGTACCTGTAACTTCCTTTACTTCGCTATAGGTAAGCAGTTCGATGTGCGGGTGACGAGCAACATCGACCATCTTAGGAGTTAAAATACACGCAGAGCAGTCAAGGGTGGGAAATGTTTTGTCTAATTGAGCCATGTGCCCCCCGACGCTTGGTGATTTTTCAACAAGATATGTTTTAATTCCTTGATTTGCTACATCGATTGCAGCTTGTATTCCAGTAACGCCTGCACCTATAACTAAAACATTTTTTTCACTCAACTTTTTCTCCTCCTTTAGTTATGCCCCCTCCATTCTTGGGACGGGGAAAATTGGCGTTAGTTTTTCAAGTTCCTCGACCATTTCTCTGATAGTATTGGCGAAACTTTCACCTTCGCTAGCAGAAATCCACTCTAATCTAAGTCGTCTAGGGTCTATTCTAGCTTGTTTTAGTGCGTGTTGTATAGCTACAAAACGTATCTTTGTCCTATAATTGCTAGTTGAATAATGACAATCTCCAAGATGGCACCCTGAAATGAGTACCCCATCGGCACCCAGCCTTAATGCTTCATATATGAAGGAGGGATCAACTCGCCCAGAACACATCAACCGAATAATTCGGACATTGGTAGGATATTGAAATCTTGATATCCCCGCAAGATCTGCGCCACCATAACTGCACCAATTACACGTAAAGGCTACGATAAGCGGTCTCTCTTTAACATCCATCAGTGCTGCTCTAATTTGTGCTAAAACTTGCTCATCTGTATAATGCTTCATATAGATAGCAAACTGAGGACATGCCGCAGCACACGTTCCACAACCTTTGCAGATATCCTCAATTACTTTTGCTTTGTTCTCCTCAGTCATCTGGATTGCTCCATAGGAACATTCCAAAGTGCATAACTCACATCCAATACACAACTCTTCATCGACATTTGCCGTGATTGCCTCGATCTCGATTTTCCCTCTAGCCATGAGGCTAGCGGCAGCACTTGCAGCGGCTTTTCCTTGTGCAACACATTCAGGTATATCTTTTGGACCTTGAGCGCAACCTGCTAGGAACACACCATCTGTAAAGGTGTCAATAGGCCGCAATTTTGGATGTGCCTCAGCGAAAAAGCCGTCTGCTCCCAGTGATATATTTAATGTGTTCGCAATCTCTTTTGCATCGGATCCGGGAAGAAGTGCAGTCGCAAGGACAACCATATCCAGTTCGAACTCTAATTGCTTTCCAACATAGAGATCTTCTGCACTTAATATGAGATTATCAGTTTCAGGGTCTTCTATTACTTCTGAGGCCCTTCCTTTGATGAAAACTATGCCCATATCCCTTGCTCGTCGATAAATTTCCTCAAAACCCTTACCAAATGCACGGATATCTATCGCGAAAATGTATATCTCTGCATCAGGATATTTTTCTTTAATTTGAACCGCTTGTTTAATAGAAATCATACAACAGACGTTCGAACAATATCTATGATTTACCCTGTAATCTCGTGAGCCAACACACTGAATGAATCCAACTCGATGGGGAGTTTTGCCATCGGAGGGACGTACTAGATGTCCACGGGTGGGACCCGCGGCATTTTTAATCCGCTCAAATTCCATGTTTGTAACGACATTTTTATAGACGCCATACCCATATTCCCTCTTCGGTGTCGGATCGTATGATTCGTACCCTGTAGCTACAATAATTGTGCCCACATCAAGTTCAACTTCCTCTTCCTTTTGATTAAAATCTATCGCTTGCTTGGGACAAAACGTTTGGCATGTTCCACAGATTCCATAATTCAGGTGAAGGCAACTTTCTGGGTCGATCGTGTATTTAAGGGGAACTGCTTGAGGAAATGGCACATAGGCGGCACCACGCATCCCAAGGTTTACGTCAAATACGTTAGGTACACGAGCTGGGCAGATTTCCCCGCAATCTCCGCAACCATTACAAAGATCCATGTCAATGTAACGTGGTTTCTTTTTCACCTTAACCTTAAAGTTTCCTACGAATCCATCGACTTGGGCTACCTCAGAATACGTAAGAATTTCGATATTTGGATGATTTCCAGCATCAACCATCATCGGGGCAAGGATACATATTGAACAGTCCAGCGTTGGGAATGTTTTATCCAACATTGCCATGTGGCCACCAATGGTCGGCGTCTTTTCAACAAGATATGTTTTAAATCCTTGCTTAGCAAGATCGAGGGCTGTATTGATTCCTGTGATTCCTCCCCCGATAACTAAAGCTCTATCTATAATTGGAACTTCTTTCTTTGGCAAAGGTTTTAACAATGCAGCCCTCATGACTGCCATACGCACAAGATCTTTAGCTTTCTCTGTTGCCTTCTCAGGTTCGTACATATGAACCCAGGAAACATGTTCTCTTATGTTAGTCATTTCGAAGAGATACTTGTTGAGACCTGCTTCCTCTACCGTCCTCCGAAACGTTGGTTCATGCATTCGAGGACTACATGATGCAACGACAACCCTATTTAAATTGTATTCTTTGATATGCTTCTTGATTTCTTCTTGACCAGGATCACTGCACGTATATTTGTTGTCTACAGACACAGTAACATTTGGCAACGTTGCCGCATAATTAGCAACGCTTTCTGAATCAACAACTCCACCAATATTAAGCCCACAGTGACAAACAAACACACCAATTCGAATTTCTTCTTCCATTTTATTAAACAACTCCTATCCGATCTTTTCAAGAACCTTGTCCAATTTGATCCGATGCTGGTTAAGACCCAATTCCTCAGCGCTCATTCCCATTCCAAGTCCAATAAGTTCGCTGTAAGTAAGTGTGGGGATATCGTATGATTCCTTAAATTTTCGTTCTATCATGAGTTGTCCTAGATCAAATTGTAAGAAACAAAGGGGACAAACCGTCACTACGCAATCTACTTTAGCTTCTTGAAGTTCCATAAGCCGATGCCTTAGCATTCCATCCGTTACTTCATTGGAAACGTTTCGGAGCAGTCCACCGCAACACCTTAAACGATATTTGTAATAGACACTTTCGGCGCCTGTAGCCTCTATAAGATCGTCCAAGAAGAAATAACGCTCAGAATAGTCAATTCCAATAACTTCTATGGGTCTAAACAAATGGCAGCCTGGTCTAGCGCCGACACGCAGGGCATCAAGCGGTTTTACTATCGTGTTTCTGATCTTGTCGACGCCTACATCATCATTGTAGATTTCGGCTAAATGGCGAACTTTTACGGTGCCTTTGTATTCTTTGTCTACCTTAGCGAGAATTTCATTTACCTTTACCAAAGTTTCGGGCTCTTCGCTCAAGATAGCCGCTGTTCTATCAAGCCCTTCGAAGCATCCATTGCAAGGGGTGCACATCGTGTCTAATCCCATTTCTTCGACGACCGCAAGATTTCTTGCACCGATACTGAGCGAGGTAAGATAATCAAGTGAAAGGATACCTACAGGTGCACAACAGGTCCACTCGCCATCTGGTTCGGTAAACTGAACATCTAGTTTTTCAGCAGTCCTTCTGAGCGAAACTTCATAACTTGGGACTCGCTCAGGAATAAGACATCCTGGAAATAAGGCAAACTCTTTCATTTTTCCTCCTCCTTTTTCCTGTAAACTAGATCATAGAAGCCTGTTGCTTCAACTATCTTCTGCAAATCCTCTAAAGCCCTTTTTGAAAGGCGTTTTAATCCCAATTCTTCTCTCTTTTTATCCATCGAGGCAGTGGGATGTTGTACCCATCCAGTTTCGATCATGACTTTAGCTTGTTCTACTAAAGCTTTAGGAGCATGGCCTTCTCGAAATGCAATATTGCGCAATGCTAAATTGACATCTGCTATGTTTACCTTCTGAGGGCAGCGATCTTCACATGCGTAACAAGTAGCACATAGCCAGATCAGGTCACCAGCTAATATCTCGTCTCTAAGTCCCAAAATGGTTTTTCCGATGACCTCCCTCGGTTTATATATTTCTGTTACTAAGCCAACTGGACATCCACCACTACAAGCACCACATTTGTAGCACGCGTTGAGATTCCTTCCAAGATACGTGTCAGAGACTTCATTTTTAAAGTTTGGATCAAGATCTTTAGAATGGATCGGCTCTCTAAGAGGAACTTCAATTTCACCTTTACTCATTTTTTTCTTCTCCTTTTTTCTTCATTCAGGTAAAAATTCTAATATCTTCTCGGCATTGACTTTATTTAAAGACAAACCAACTTCTTCCGCATCAATCCCCATGCTAAGCCCTAGAAGTTGGGTGTGCAAAAGCGCAGGTAGTTTGTATTTTGTTTGATAAACTTCTTCCGCTTCTAACTGCATGAGATCTAACATAAGATGACAATAAGGACATACTGTTACGGTGGCATCTGCCCCAACCTCGGAAATGTTCTTCAGTTTGTTATTGATGATCTTAACCGCAAGCGATTGCTCTGTGGCAATAACTGGAGCACCGCAACAATCGTATTTGTCACGGTAGTCAACCATTGTGGCTCCCGTAATAGCACAGAGATCGTCTACAGATTGTGGAGCCTCTGGATCTTCAAATTGCAAAACCTCACTAGGTTTGAGAAGGTGGCAACCGTAATGTGCTGCGAGTTTTAAACCGTTAAAAGGTTTAGTAATCTGTTTCTTAATTGTTTTAAGACCAATGTCTTCAACAAATGAGTTTACTGAGTTAACAACGCGTATCTTGCCTTCAAATGCCATATCAAAATCAGCTAGGACTTCATTAACAGCATTTCTTTCAACTTCATGTTCCTTTAGATAAGCATTTGCTTTTGCTAAAGCAGATGTGCACCCTCCACATAAACAGAGGAGATCTAGACCTTGTTCTTCTGCTAAGGCGAGAACTCTCCCCGATAAAGTAAGGTATGCAAGTTTATTAGCGGGCTCAACGTATAGCCCACAACAGTTCAATTGATCAAGATCTACTAAATCTACACCTAAATGATCCATGACTTTTCTGGTTGATGCTTCATACGCATTGAGACGATAAGGAATAGTACAGCCCGTATATAATGCATATTTAACCATTCTTAACCCTCCTCTATATCTAACAATCGATTAAGACCTGTTTTTTCTGCAATCTTTCGAAAAACCATAGGTGACGCTTCTGGAATGTCAGGTAGTTCAAAATCCTCTCGTTCAAATTCCTGAACGTCTCCCATTTCATAAATCCAGCCAAATTGGTGGATTGCTTTGAGGAGTTCCTTTATTGCTTTAGGAAGCAATCCTTCCTGTGTTGCTCGATTTTTAAGCACAGTAAACACATCTGTGAGTTTAACACCTTGTGGGCAGCGCTCATTGCACGTATAACAGGTAACGCATCTCCATATATCCTCTGACTTTAAGATCTCTTTAAGACCTAATTGCACCATCCTTAGAATCTGTCTTGGTCTAAAGGTATCGACGTTTCTACTGACAATGCAACTTCCTGTACAAAGTCCACATTGATAGCATAACTTTAGTACATCTCCCCCTGGCATGCTTAATAACTCGTTTTTAAAGTTTAGGTCAACCCTGCTTACAGAATCAGTTTTATTGTAGCCCAAATTCACCAACTCTTCCCTTTTTCTTCGCATCTTTTCGTTTAACAACGATTTCTTATACATCATTAATGATCTAAATCGTTAATGAACAAATATGACAAATTGATATAGGTTTCTAATACTTAAAGATTACTTGTTCTTTTAAGAACGATAATGAACAATAATGACAGATACGAGAAGATCTCCTATTTTTCTAAGAATGATAATGAACAATAATGACAGATTTTCAATTTATGGACACCTAAAAGAGTCAACATCGTCCTATGGAGAGTAACCAAATAGTTCTGCCAAAAGAAGAACCCTATTTTCTTAGGTCATTTCATAGCATTTTATTTGTTTAACTCTGCTTAATTGACTTGAGCAACAATTTTATTTTCAAATAAGGGATTTAATAAAAAGTACAACTTTAATTGTCAAAAATTGACATTATTTTCTTTCAAGGGGGTAGAATATGACTATATTGAGGGTTCATTCACGTATTAGGATTTTAGTCGGATTTAAATTAAGTTAGTAGTTAGTCAAAGGGTGAATTTCCAAATTGGTTTTTGAATTAATAAGATATTTATAAGACCGTGTCGTGTTTATGATAATCATGGACGCGTAGCTGTTGCTTAATGTCATCTAATATTCGAAAGGCATCATTAATTGCGTTGCAAGTATTTCTAGTGATCTTAGTGATCTCTCTAGCATTCAATTTTGCTTTTACACCAAAAATCACCACAGATTATTCGAATGATGGATCAACTCTCTCTCCTGAAGATTACATTAATAGCCTTGATAATGGCGGCGGAGGTGGAGGTGGAGGTGGAGGCAGCACTCCAATTAATCCAAATAATCCTTCAGGGTCTGGAAATGACTTTGATGTTATTGAGTATTTTGAAAGTACTACTTCTGATCAAGATATGAGAATTTACAACGATACTGGCTCTCCTGATATCGTAATAGAGGCTCCCTCACAATCTACGGATTTAATTTACTACAATCTGACGATAGAACATACTTACGTTGAAAGCGAGCTTATCTGGCCAGATGACTGGATTGACCGATATCATTATGTAAACTTAGGTGCAGATCTCTTAGAAGTAAATAGTACAGAGATGGGTTACGCATATAGATTTAGTATTACTTCTGTGTACGGTGCTGTATTTATTGATTCTATCTCCTTAGGATTAATCAATCCTAATCAAACCGCTGGAACTGATTTCTTACTCTACATTTTGAAAGAGAATGTAACAAATGGTCTTCCAGATGCGTCTTCAAATGCGACTTACACTGGAGTTATGTATTATCAACAATTTACAGCACCTCCAGAAGTATCGTGGGAGGAATATATTCCCGATGAAAAGTGGGTACTACCAAATGGGAATTATTACATTGGAATCACTTTATCTAATGAACCAGATCCACTACCAGCAGGTTTTTATGACTATCTTTACTGGCTGGCTTCTAATGATACATATGATATACTTTCGGATGATGACCAACCAACTTATGTGACACTAAACCACACAAAAGGTGGTAACACTCAGTGGACTGAAATTGGTTTCGACTGTGCATTTATGTATCACCGTTCAGGAATAAGTGTTACGGAACATATTGGTATGCAGGTATTTTGTAATGACGAAATAAACGGCACATATATTCTATCTGAAAATGCTACACGTTACGGGGCACCAGGTCCACTACCTCCATGGGAAGGCTTGGCCGTATGGAGTGTGAATGCAACAAATGATCCAATAGCACCAAGGGGCGATGGGACTTTTGACTTTGATATCATATATCAGGAACTACCTGATTTCATTCATACATTTATTGGTTACACACTCTATTGTGAGTTTAGCGATGGAACGGTTTACAGCGCCGATTCAACATATAGCGTAACAAGTGGAAATGATGTAGAATGGACTTTAGAGTATGAATTTGATATTCTAGATGATGACTTCAATGGGTCTCTAGAAATAACTGACATTCCAAGTGATTGGACTATTACATCTGTAAAGGCTCCTGATAATAGCGAACACGCGTCAAATGTCACTTTGGACCTCAATGCTAATGGTCTCTATAATCTTACTATTCCTTATAACATCTCACAAAGTGGTACATGGGAACTTCATTTCACTTCACCTAACTACGTAGATGAAGTTTACTCCCAAGAATATTCTGAAGCTGGTTATTTCAATCAAACAACTTTCTATTCAAGTGACGAAATGCGTGTTAACGCATATATTGAAAATCTAAGTGGATCGGTTGGGGGAGGAACTGCAACTTTAACGGTATTAAAACCAGATTCGACAGATGTGGCACACACAAAAACTTCTGGTGCAGATTCTAATGGTAGAATTACTTTTTCAGATTGGGAGGTTCCATATAACGAACCAACTGGGAATTATCGCTTGCAAGTTTTATGGAATAATGGTACTGAAGTTGGTTTTCTGGACACGATTGTTAAGATTAACAGTGAATCTTTAGATGGAGGTGAATCTTCTCAAGAGAGCGGAGAAGCTAAGAACTATCTGACTGTTAATGCAGATTATGAAGGCATACTTGAACGTGGACATTCGTTGGATATCCAAATAAATGTTACGCGATGGGGAAATGTCGTTGAAGGATTTAATATCACGTTAAAATTCTTGGATGAGACTTATACTATAACTGTATACGATGAAGTTGAGAGTAACGAATTACAGGTCAATCAAATGGGTGCTGTCAGTACATTTCAAAAAGGCTCATATTTTGATGTTACTGAAACTGAAGGAATCTATGATATTCAAATAGAAACTGCAAATCTCACACCTGGTAGTTATACATTTGAAATTTATGCTTCTAAAGAGGGCTTTGAAGATACTGGGTCAGTTTTTGATTTTACAGTCGAAAGAATGTCTGTATCAACCTTCTTTGTTGCATACTCTCCGAAAGTTGTTACATTCAATCCCCTTCCCAGCCTTTCAGTGGCAATATTATCCATTGCTTTTATTATGGTAATTAATTCACTTTTGTTTTCACCAGTAGACGCTGAAAAATTTATTGATTTGTATGTCTATACAAATACTGGCTTAGGGATCGACCATGTATCATTCGGATCTTTTGAAACGGATGAAGCCCTGATGACCGGAGCGCTTGCAGGGATCTCTTCTCTGATTGCTGAAGCAACACAAACAAAAACACCTCCTAAAGTAATTGAAAAAGAGGAATTCACAATCATAATTGAATATGGTGAATTTATTGCAGCGTCATTATTTGCAAAAGTGAAAGCTAGATCATTTGCTCATAGAAAGATAAGTCACGATCTTAGGATGTTAGTTAAAGACTTTGAAAGTGAAAATAAGGACGCTCTGGAACATTGGACGGGCGATCTTTCCAAAATCGAACCTCTATCTAAATATATAATCTCAGGGTTTCGTTTAAAACCATCTATGTATTTAACGGACTTGAAATATGAATATGGAGTTCTAAACTACGAAAAAAAGAATTTATTTAATGCGTTTCTCTTGCTTGTTGACGCCTTTAAATCATATCTTGAAAACAAGAATATAGAGAAAGCAAATCAGGCATTTTTCCTTCTTGAAGAAATTCTTCGTAAATTAGTCAATTATGCTCCCTTTACAATTATAAGGCCCTTTGCGAACTTTATGGATACTCAAACAAATAGATCACTTAAATTTGTATTAATGCGTCTAATCAGTAAATATATCGAACTTTTCAGGCATTCTAAAATAAGTATACTTTAAAGGGAATTAGAAAAAACCACACTTTTTTTAAATAGAATTACAAAATGTAGAACAGCATCCAATTTACAGAAGATTTAAGTATTTGACTAAGTTCTAAAGATTTACATTCAAAAAGAGATCTAATATCTTCCGAAAAAGATATTTCAGATGAAGTCAACTACCCCACCTTAAAGGGTAGGGCTTGGGAAACCAAGTTCCTTAGTTGATTAGAGGGCTTCCCTTTGTGGGAGCAGC
>JAHQJS010000007.1:0-587584 GCA_019057385.1 Candidatus Borrarchaeum weybense
TTGTAATCTCCTTCGGATCTCCTTAGCATTGGGTATGGTTCATCAATCATATTTGCCTTCTTGTGCCAAAACCCAATTAATCCATAAGAACAAGTACCGATAACTTCCCAACCAAGAAACATTTGCAAGAAATTGTCAGACATTACAAGAAGTATCATTCCGCCAATGAAAAGCTGCATGAAGAACCAATAGCGTGTACGATCGGGGTCATGTGACATATAGCCAAGACTGTAAATCATTATAAGAGCGCTTATGCATGCTGAAACATTTGCCACAAATACGGAAAGAGGATCTACCAGGACTCCTGCATTGAGATTGGCAAACGGAAGCCAAGGTACTATCCAATCAAAGGGGACATATTCGGGTGCTCCAGTTGTATTTAGTTTGAGGGGATCATAATTTACAATAGTTCCTGTTAGAATGTCAGGAATCATAGATATTGCAAACCCAGCAGCAACTAAAGAAAAGAAGACTGCCATATAGTCTCGTACTTTTTCGTTAACTTTGGCAAAGCCAGGGGTGGCAACCGCGCCGATCATTGGAATTACCCAACAAAGCCATGGTGCATACGGAAGCATTTAGACTCCTCCTATTAGGTTAGATAATATTTCAGATACTGGATAAATCAGTTCCAGAACAAATGAAGGAAAAATCCCAAGGACTACTACTGAAATAGCAATTATTAGCATTGGAACAATCATCAGGGTTGGAGACTCGTGAACGTCCTCAAATTTTCTTGGAATCCCTTCATCAGGGATTTCAATCCCTTTTATATATCGGTCATACATAATATCTAATTCCTTAGAATCTGGACCAAAGAACATCCTCTTCATAGTCCAAAGGTAATAACCCGCTGTAAGGGCAGTAGAACATACACCAAGTACGGCAATAATTGTGAATCCTGCTTGAAAAGTCCCAGCAAAGATCAAAAATTCACTAGGGAACGTAGCCAATGGTGGCGTTCCTGCAATTGCCAATGCACCGATTAGTGCAACTGTTGCAGTAATTGGCATTTTTCGTGCGACCCCACCCAACTTAGGAATATATTTTGTGCCAGCTGAATGCACCAAGCTACCAGCACAGTAGAGGAGAACACCTTTAGCTAATCCATGCGTTAGCATATGAAATAGTCCTCCAGCTATGCCTACTGTGGTTCCAGTACTTAAGCCCAACAAAATATATCCTACTTGATTTACAGAGCTGTACGCTAGAACCCTTTTGAAATCTACTTGGACTAATGCCATCCCAGCGCCCCACCACATCGTAATAAGTGCAAGTACTGCAAGAATGAAGGATGCATCCAATACAACCTGTGGGAAGAAGAAATATGTTATTCTAACCAATCCATATGCACCGGTCTTAATCATTACCGCTGAGAGTAATGCATGGATCGGTACTGGTGCTTCTCCATGAAAGTCAGGCAGCCATGAGTGCACCGGAAACATTCCCATTTTTATTCCAAATCCCGTAGAAATTATTAAAGCAATCGTTCTAATTAAATTAACGTTTTGATGATAAATAGGCAATTTCGCTGGAATATCATAAATCCCAAATGAATTAGTAAGACTGTAACACCACACAATTCCAGCTAACAAACATAATGCCCCTGACACAACGTAAAGAATATATTTCATGGCAATAGTTTTCGCTTTTTTTGTCCCCCATCCGCTAACGAGGAAATAAGCTGGGATGTTCATTCCTTCAAAAAAGACATAGAATTGGATTAAATTAGTTGCAAGGGTGACTCCTAACATTCCAGTAGCAAATAGAAGTAAGAGGAAATAATACAATTCAAAATCATGTTTGTGGCTGATATATTCTATTGAGTATACCGAAGATACAGTTGTAAGAAGAATGATAGCTAAAGAAAGTGGTAAGTTAAGAAAATCTGATAGAAGGCTAAATTCAATCGTAATATTTCCAATCGAAAACCAGTAATATTGCTCATAAACGGCACCTCCAGTTTCAATTGCTAGAAAGAGTACCCTTATGAGGAGCAGAGAGGATGTACCTAACACTATTGACGAAAAAACGCCTGCCCCTTTTAATCCAAGTTTTTTACCAGTTGCTAATGTTAATAATATGACTACAGCAGCACATGGTGGGAGTAGCAATGCAAGAAGCATATATGGAAACTGTAATTGTGTCCCTGGTAGCATTTATGTTCCTCCTAAAGTTAGAGATTCAGACCATTTGTTCAAAAACATAAGAATACTATTTGGCCACAAACCAATGAGTAGAATTAAGATCGTAAGCAGAAGCATCGGAACAGTGAGGGAGGGAGGGGCTTCTTGAATATCTTCTATTGGCATCTGCGCTTTTGAAACAAAGATTCGATAAATAAGCCATAAAAAGTATGCAAATGTCAAGGCAACGCTTAAGACAGCGGGTACGGCGACGATGATTATATTTAGATTGGTGAATGCACCTGCAAAAATTAGAACTTCACTATAAAAGCCGTTAAAGGGAGGTATTCCTGACAAGCTTAATGATGCTATAAGGATCGATCCGCTTGTTATGGGCATTTTCTTGGCAATTCCTCGTAAACTGTTCAAATTGTTTGAGCCAATTTGTTGAATATAACTACCCGCGCAGAGAAATAATAGTGCCTTTATAATTGCGTGATTGACTATATGGAATGCGGCGCCAGTGAAACCAATGGCGCTAACACTGGCTACACCAAGTACAATATATCCTGATTGACTAATACTCGAATAGGCTAAGAATCTCTTGATATCTTCTTGAGCAAGTGCCATGATGGCACCATAAACCATGCTTATGAGAGCAATGATCGCAATGATTAATGAGTATGAAAAAATAACATCTGAAAGTGTAAGAGCTGCAAGTCTAACAATTCCGTAGGCACCAATTTTTGCCATTATCGCTGAAATCATTGCAGTAACAGGGAGAGGCGCATGTACATACATATCAGGAAGCCAATTGTGACCAGGAATGATACCAATCTTAACGAAGAAACCAATAAGCATACATATCATCGCAAGTCTGACGACATCCAAGATGGCTGAAGAAGGTTGCAATGTTCGAAGCGTTAACATATTGAGCGTTCCTGTAGTAGAGAAAAGGAGAATAATTCCAGCTAAGAGGAAAAGTGACGCAATATGGGTATACATGAATAACTTTATTGCTGTGTTTCTTACGGTTACATTTAATTCCTTAGATTCTGACCAAAAGAGCATCAAAAAGTACGCTGGTAGAAGTGTAAGCTCCCAAAATAGATACAGCTGAAATAAATTCGTTGCTAAGAAGACGCCCTGTGTACCGACATAAAGTAAGAGTAAATTTCCATAATAGCCTCCCTGATTATCTCGTGTTGCCATATACTTAATACTATAGATAGCTAGTAAGAGAGTGATGAATGCTGAAATTATTGTAATTGGAAAACTCAGACCATCAAGGTATAAGCCAAATTCAGTTGCTGCAATGCTTGGAATCCATCTATATGTTTCCAGAAGCGATCCATAACTAAGAACATCAGTTACACCTAACATCAACATGAATAATGAAAGAATTAATGCCGCACCTGAGATTGTTGCAGCAACATAGGTTGAACAATTTCTTAGTGCAAATAACAGTCCTATAGAGATAAGAGCTGGAATTAATAATGCTAGCAGTAAATTTGGAATCATATACTCTCCTATCCTTTCAGTTGTTTCAATTCGTGAAAGTCAATAGTTTTACTTGTCCTTGATATGACTTTAACGATCGCTAAAGCAACAGCCGCTTCAACTGCAGCGATTGTTATTGAAAAGAGAACAATAGGTTGTCCTTCGATCCCTGGAACGTAAAGATACCTCGCAAATGCTAGAATATTTAAATTTGCGCTGTTCATAAGCATTTCAATCGAAAAAAGGAGTCGCATTGCATTCCTTTTAACAGAAAGCCCATATATGCCAATTCCAAACAAAATCATTGCAACGATTAAATAATAAATTAAAGGTATCATTTTGCTTCCTCTTCTTTATCTTCGACTTTAGCTAAGGTTAGTGCTCCCAATAATCCAGTAAAAAGTACTAATGCTAGAATCTGAAGCGCAATTCCATATTCAATTACTATTGACTGGGCAATTCGGCTGACCGACCAATCAAAGGGTGCTTCAGAAGGTGTAAGACCCCATGCAGGAGTTAATAGATACAAGACACAGATGGAGACGATCAACATGAGTGAAGCAATAGCCCCCGCAATTAATTCTGGAGTTATTTTGAAAGCACGGTACATCCATCTCTCTCTTGGTACTACCATAATTGTAAAGAGAATTAGCACAACAACAGCACCTATATATACTGAGATCTGAAACATCGCTAAATACGTTGCATCTAAGAGGATGAAAAGCCCTGCTAGACCTAAAAACATCACTCCTAATGAGAATGCGCCATAAATAATCTCATGTGATTCTAATGCAATGATTGCGCTAATGATCACCACGATTGAAATGACAATAAAAATGAATTCCGTCGTGAATAGATAACTAATCTGCATGAGACACACCCCTACGGGTAAAAACTATTTCATATCGCCCTTCTTCTTCAGATGGCTTTTTAGAAAGTTGTTCAGGTGTATAAACTAAGTTTTCTTTATCATAAACTGACAATTCGTATTTATGAGACATAGTTAAACAATTTGGAGGACATACATCTACACAAAAACCGCAAAAAATGCATCGTTTATAGGAGATTTGGGGATATACCTCCTCCCGCTTTTTCTTTTTAGGAGTTTTTTCATCATTTCCTGCCTTTTCGGGAATTTCTTCTTGTTGTGCATTTTTGACAAGTAAAACCATTGTGATGGCTTTTGTGGGGCATATTCTAAAACATGCTCTGCAATGAATACAAGTTGGAATGTCAAGAATATGTCTTCCGAGAAAGCGCTCAGCCATTTTGAGTTTCTGGTCGGGATATTTCACCGTCATTCTGCTTTTAAAGAGATGTTTAAATCCTGAATAAATCGCTTTTATTACCATCTAAAGTACCCCCAACAGAATCAATTTTACGGCTACAGCCCATATTATACTCACAAATGAAAGGATGAGAAGGCGTCTCCATCCAATTTCCAATAAATCGGACAACCTTACACGAGGTAAAACTCCTCTTAGAGCTATAATGATTAAAGCAACAATAAGAGTTTTCGTTAAAAACCAAAAAGCAGGGTACATAAAAGAAGGACCTATCCAGCCTCCTAAAAACAACGCGGTAAACATCGCTGAGGCAAAATACACTTTTGTGTACAAGGAAAGCATTATAAGTCCAAAAGTCATTCCAGAATACTCTGTCATCCACCCCATTACAATCTCAGATTCCGCTTCTGGTAAATCAAAGGGAATTCTTTCCAATTCTGCTATCATTGAAATTATAAATACAAGCGCGCCTAGAGGCAGAAGTAGGATAAACCAAAAGGTAGATTGAGCTTTTACAATGGAGACAAAGTTAAGTGATTCTGCTAAAAGCACAACTCCAAGTGTTGAAAACCATAGAGGTACTTCATAAGATATCTGTTGAAATAATGCGCGAATACCTCCCAAAAATGGATATTTTGAGTTTGATGCCCATCCTGCCAATAGTGTTAAAATGGGAAACATCGCTAAAATCGCAAAGGTAAATAACAGAGAAACATCTAAGTTGGATATAACAGCAGTTTCGCTTAATGGGATAACAGTAAGCGTGGTTGCTGCTAGGACCACAAGTATAATTGGCACGATTTGGAAGAATTTTTTATCTGCTTTTTCGGGAATGATGGTCTCTTTAAATAGCAACTTCACAAAGTCTGCAATAGGCTGAAGAATGCCTGCGATGCGACCTGCATATTGAGGACCAACTCGAAGCTGCATTTTTGCAAGAAACTTTCTTTCCAACCAAATAAGCTCGCTCACGGTTATGAGGATGGTAAAAATCCCTGGGAAAAGTAAAATTTTGAAAAATAATTCGGATTGTAGCACTCCGAAGATAAACATAAGTAATTGCCGAAGTTCGGCAATTTGAATACTATTTATGATATTCTCGATATTATTTACGATATTCATTATAACCTACCTATCTGCATCTGGAGGCCAATAATCCAGACTCCAGTAAATAGTTGGCATATCTGCTAACATGGAACCTTTCATTAACGAAAAGCCTGGAAGATTTCGAAAAGAAGGTGTCGACATTTTAAGGCGATACGGTTTTGCACTTCCATCGCTGAGAATATAGCAGCCTAATTCGCCTCGGGCAGCTTCTACTCGTGTAAACGCTTCTCCTTCTGGAACTTTTTTTCTTGCCTTAACTCGGAAATCTCCATCTGGTAAATGTTCAAGCGCTTGCCTGATAATAGAGGAACTAATTTCCATTTCTTTAAATCTGATTATAGATCTTGCGTAAGAGTCTCCTTCGGTAAATACGGGAACCTCGAAATCTAATTGATTATATGATGAATAAGGTATATCCTTTCGTATATCTCCCCGTATGCCAGAGCCTCGAAGTGTAGGGCCAGTTACTCCTAGATTAATTGCATCAGCCCGACCAAGTACACCAATACCTTTAGTTCTTCTCTCGAAGATCGGATTTGAAAGAAAAATTGCATCATATTCCTTCAGGCGTCCTTGAAAGTAATCTAAGGTCTTCATTATTTGGTCATCAATTCCCTCCGGTAAGTCATCTCGAACGCCTCCAGGAATGATGTATGTATAACTCACTCTTGAGCCAGTAATCTTTTCAGCGATATCTATGAATATATCACGGTCTCCAAACGGCCACATAAACATAGTCGAATGTCCAAGAAAAATGCCCATAATTGAAAGCCAATACAGATGACTCATGATTCGCGACAATTCACACATGATAATTCGAATAAATTGTGCTCTAGGTGGAATCTCTATACCTAATAATTCTTCGATAGTCATCGCGTAAGCTAAAGTAACTGATGAAACATCTGGCAAGCATTGTCTTTCAATCATTGGTACATTTTGCAGATATTCTCTAGTTTCCGCAATTTTTTCAGCGCTTCGGTGAACAAATCCTGGATCAGGTTCTGCATTGAGTATAATATCTCCTTGCAATTCAATTTTCATGCGGAGATGTCCACTTCCCGAATGTTGCGGTCCTACGCTAAAGTAAAGAGATGACATTTTTGATCATTATTCCTCCAATAGAAAATCTTTCCTTAAGGGATATTGATTTTCAGGCCACTCATCATAGAGAAGAAGCCGTTCAAGTTTTGGATGCCCCTCAAATTCGATACCAAATAATTCCCATGTTTCTCTCTCGTGCCACTCTGCACTTTTCCAAATTGAAATTAGAGAAGGAGTATGAGGCGTTTGCCGGTCAACTGGTATTTTAAGGATCAGCAGTAGAGGTAAATGTCCATCTTCGGATATTGAAGAAACATGGTACACTACTACAAATTTATTTTCTTCTGGATAATCTATACCCGAAACGGAAACGACGTAATTCAGGGCGTACCTTTCCTTCAAAAACTGGGCGATTTCTACTACGTTTTCTTTTTCGACGGTCATTAGAATCCTTTGCTGTCTTAATAGTTCCAATGTGCCGATTTTTCCACCAAATTTATTTTTAAGCTCGTCAACTATCTTCGTATTATTCGCCCTTTGTAATGTTAACACGCCCCTTTCGTATTTTATCTTGTAACATCAAAACTCCTTCGGCTAATGCTTCAGGTCTTGGCGGACAGCCTGGTACATATACGTCTACTGGTAAAATTTCGTCTACACTCTTGATTATGTTATATGAATTGTAGAATAATCCACCACTGATAGCACATGCCCCCATCGCTATAACATAACGAGGACTAGCCATCTGGGAATAGATCTTCTTTACACGTTTAGCCATTTTTTTTGTAACAGTTCCTTCTATTATAAGCAGGTCGCATTGCCTTAGAGACCCGATAGGAAGCATTCCCATTCGTTCAACATCAAATCTTGGACACGATGCCGCACCAAATTCTACAGAACAACACGCGGTAGTCAGATGAACTGGCCAAAGCGAGTATAAGCGTGACCAGTTGACGAAATACCGAATTGGTTTTAGTCCATTTACTACTTTTTCCGCTACGCTGCGTAAGATTCCTACAAATGCATTTCCTACTTCAGACATCTATTTCCAACTCTCTTTTTTAGCTGAATAGTATAAGGCATACCCAAGTAGAAAGGAGAGCACTAAAATGAATATAATAACTGGCAGATGATCTTCAAGAGTAAAAACGCTAAAGGCAGCTGCCCATGCAAACAAAAACATTGAGGTTACATCGAAAATAAGAAACATTAAGATATAGGGGTAATATTGCATAACAAATTGTGCCCTCCCTTCCTCACCCCCAATTAACTCTTCTCCGCATTCAAAAGGAGCTGTTTTCATCGGATCAGGGTTTCGGGGACTTAATATCCGAGAAATAATAAGGGCAAATATGAACATCAAAGCTACAATTACTTGAAAAATAAGGATGGGTATAAATTCTTCTACCGCCATCTTTATACACACTTGCAATTTTACAGGGAGTGGCTGTAGAACAGATTAAGTGCCTTTATCTATTTTTGTCAAATAATTTGTGGGCGATAACGATAAACATTTGCAGAAAAGAGTGAATTATGCAAAAAAATTGCACGAGACTGAAATAAGTATATCGTGCGCGGAAATTTAAATAGAGATATTTATTTCCCTAAAGAAAATGTAAGATTGCTTCGTATTTGGAAGATATCAAGAACTTATTCTAAAAGTGTTTTAGAACTCCTTCCAGTTATCTCTTCAATTTCAACTGCACATACTAAAAACTCCATTTGTGATAAGATTTCCAAAGAGATGTCTTCCTCTTTCATGCCAATAAATGCCTCAAATGAAAGTGTACCCACGAAGTTCTCTAATATCTTCCAGCTTAATTCTGGGTCTTTAAAAAGTCTAGCGGTACCATAGACGATCACTGAACGCCAAGAGCCATCTTCTTCCCATTCATCTATAACGAAACAAATTTTTGGATTTTGTTTTAAGGCATCAATTTTTTTCCCAGGAGCGTTAAGGTTAAAATAAAGTTTCCCATTCATGTAAGAATAGCATATTGGGACTACGTATGGCATATTCTTGACAGAAAGAGCTAGATGCCCTATCATATTTAATTTTAGTACATCCAAAATCTCTTCCTTTGGCATCTCTGACATATAATCACTCACAATCTGCATGCAAAGTGGGCGCAAGTAAGTACTCCCACATTTTTAACTGTTTTTGGTCTCTTGAAATATTCGATAGATTTGTTTATGATTCTTTATTCCAATATTCCATCAAAGTAGGGAAGAAAATTTCTGTATCTTTATAAAAAATGCATTATTGTTGCATGAGTTATTTTAATGCTGAGAAATGGTGTCCCTACCCATATTTTTTTATTTTTAGACATATCTTTGTCATTTACAAGATAAAGAGAACACTTTAGACCTATTCCACTAGAACATATTTTGCGCGTGTAGTAATAACACAGGGGCAAAAACATGATTCGAAATGAGAGAAAATGGACTTATGAATTAATTGTTGAAAAGATTCCTCCCTTCAAATGGTTGCCTCGTCACTTCGATGTCCTGGCACAATTAATAATCATGGCAATTGTTGGCACTATAATAAACATCATTTTTCGTTTATCAGCAACGGTGCTGTTTTACGGTCTATTGGTAATTTTTGTTGTAATTTTATGGAGTGCTATTGCAATTTATTACGGTCCAGCCCTTAGAAAATTACATCCTCCTATCAACTCTATTGAGAAAACAACCTTTGAGAAATATCGACAGCAGATGTTTGACTCTAAGATAATACTTACAATTGGCTTGCTTATCTTCGGTGGTGGAATATTCTATTTCTTAACCCCTAATTTTGGATTAAACTCGTTTAGTGGTTGGCTAGATGGTAATTTAAATCCAGTTTTATTGATCTTTGTATTCATTCTTTGGTGGGATGCGGCTTATCGAGCCGGATTAGGTCTTTACACATCAAGCCTAACCTTTTTTAAGAGTATACAGCTTTACAACGCAGCAAAATTAAGGGGACCTTTGGAATACATGCCTATGGTCAATATAAGGACCTTCATAAAGGTAAGTTTAGCAAATCAATTATTCGGAACAGTGGCACTTCTCCTTCTACCAATATTTAAGGATGATAGGCTACTCCTCTCCGTTACAATTGGTTATTTTATTTTGGTTATTATGTTAGGCACTCTAGCTATAGGAGTTGTGGACGCTATTCCAAAACTTCCTCCTCATGTTCTTAAGCTCCTAAGAAATTCAGATTTTGCATATGTTGGCACTGTCGTGCCATTTAAGTTCACCCATGTTACACCTGTGATCTACGTATTTGATGGTCGGTCGTTATATTTCGCTACGTCTAAAAAATCCCAAAAGCTTAAAGATTTGGAGAAAAACACAAAGATCGCATTTTTAGTTGACCACAGAGATCCTAATGAGAGTTATAACAATCAAGCATTATTAATTCATGGACGAGGAAAAGTCTACAACTTTATTGAAACATTGATTCAAGGCATTCGCATGTTAAGAGCTAGACATCTCTTTACAAAAAAATACCCGCGCTATATGAGTGCGTATAAGAAGAAAGACAAAGAGGTGCCTTTAGCGTGGAAAACAAAACCATTCATCAGTCGAAAATTAGTTAGAGTGGATCCCGATAGAATGGTTTACTGGCATGGAGTTAAAATGATTGATATTAGTGCAGCATTATAAGAGGCGAAAAACATGGAAAACATGACCCAACAAAAAATTCCGAAAAACATGTTAGATTTATTGGAAAACGGCACCTTTGCATATCTATGTACCACAGACAAAAATTGGATGCCCCACATCGCCACGATATTTTATATATTTGATCTAAAGACACATGCGATTTACTTCATTACTTCTCCCACATCGAAAAAATATCGAAACTTGCTAAATTATCCAAGACTTTCTTTGACCGTAGATAGGAGAGATATTCAAAATCCGTTCAATAATGAAGGACTCCTTGTGAGAGGAAAAGCATTACCAGTATATCAATTTTGGTCGCCAGAGCTAAAATTTACTTTAAATGCGATAGAACAAGACCAAAGAGGTTCTAATTTGTTCACGAGTTATATTAAACGAAGATATATTTCCCGTGAAGATTATAAAGCGTCAGAAACTATTTTACGTATACTTTCATTATTCCAAGAAAAATATCCTCAATTCCTCGCATCTCCAGGTCGAGATGTGGAGGTAGTGGCAGGTGGCTTAGAAAGAGTAATGATAGAACTACACATGATAAGTATTTCTTACTGGCGAGGTCCGAAATTTAAAAAATTTAAAATGTCATCTTGATCGATAAGAGACTTAAACATTCTCAAGTCATCCCGTTATTATGTAATTCTCTATTATTTTAAACGAATTAATGAATGCATAATGAAAGCATCTGGAAAAATAGTTGTTATAGAGCCATTTCTTCTTTTTCCTGCAATTTTTCTCTTGAGCCTTGATGATTTCATAGACTGTTTGAAATTCCTCAAACCTTGTATATGATGATTGATATAAGTTGAATTCGATATTTTCCAGGGTCTGAAACCCCTTATGATTAACCTCCAGCAACTGGAGGAAATATAAGGACTTCATCGCCGTTTTTAAGTGATGTATCAAGTTTTTGCAATGAATTAATGTTATTTCCGTTTACCATGACTACCCAATGATGTTTAAGCTGATTAGAATTAGGATCCATAATTTTTTCGCGAAATCCATTTCCAAATTTTCTAAATAATGTTTCCAAGAGATTCTTAACTTTAGAATGTTCATCCAGTTCTACTGATAACTCTTTTATTCCTAAAAAATCTCTTAGCATTGCCAACGGCTTAACATGAACAGCAATCATATTCTTTATCCCTCCTAAGATTTTTGAATTGTAATTTTATACTTGTTCCCTTCAATACATTCAACGCTAATGATTTTCCCTAAGTTTTGTGCCATAACACTTTTTGGAACATTATCGACTGATGGAAGGTAATCTACGATTACTTCTAATATTCCTGAATCCATTTCTTCCAAATATGTCTTGGTCAGAACAAAGGTAAATGGGCATTGATAGCCTTGTAAATCAATTACCTTTCGCATATTTTCTTGGTTCATTAAAGCCCTCCTTTCAGATTATCTGTCATTAGGTAATTCACACACATCATAAGATTCGTAATCATAGTTATTAACTAAATCAACCGATAAATCACTGCAAGCCTTACAATTTCGATCTTTGGCTATATTCACAATAGTTGAAGACATTGAAAGCACATCAAAGATAAGCATGCGTCCAGTCAAAAGATCTCCTATACCCAATAAATATTTTAACGCTTCGCTAGCTTGTAAAGAACCAAATAATCCTGTTACCGCACCTAGAATACCCGCTTCTTGGCATGATGGAATTAAACCTGGTGGTGGAGGATCTGGAAAAATACAACGATAACAATTTGAATTGCCTGGGACGACAGTTAATAATTGTCCTTCAAATCTCAATACTCCAGCAATCGTGAATGGCTTTCTTAAAGAGACACATGCATCATTTATTAAAAATTTCGTTGCAAAGTTATCAGATCCTTCTAATATGAAATCAAATTTGTCAATTATTTGATAAACATTTTTCTTTGTTATTCGATCTTGAATCGATGTTACTACCACATCTGGGTTAAGGGCTTCCAATTTTTCTGTTGCAGAAACTGTTTTTGGCTTACCAACATCATTTGAAAAATGGAGAATCTGGCGTTGTAAATTTGAGATATCCACTTTGTCCATATCTACAATTCCAACCTCTCCAACGCCTGCTGCTACCAAATAGTATGCGGCGGGAGACCCTAATCCACCAGCACCGATAATCAGTACTTTAGACTCAAGTAGTTTTTTTTGTCCTTTTGCCCCTACGTTTGGCAAAATGATTTGGCGGCTATACCTTTGTAATTGATCCATTGTAAACTCGAAGGGAAGCTGGGTCAAATTGCACACCTCAATTAATTATTCTTATGACAGTGGCATATAAACCTTTGTATAGTGCTATTGTTGTTGCTGGACTTAATGTAAACGCAAACGTTATTTTAAAAAAGCAAATTTTAGGAATCATGATAATGCTGAGAAATGTGCTCATCAGAGATATCTAAACTCATTACGTCAATCCTAAACTAAGAGCATGAACTATTAAGACTGCCAAATGTCCCTGCGTTAAAATGTAAATCAAATAAGGCGCAAAAAAAATTTAAAGGGTTCTGATTCTTTAGACGTTGCTTTGTTCTTTTTTCACTTTCTGTTGATAGTATCTTACAATCTCCTGTGCATTCCTCTCTAATAAATACCTCTCATTACTTCTTATCGGATTATTCCTGAGATCCAGCACTTGGAGGTTACTGAGAAGCTCCAACTCTCTAATCTCTTTAATCTTATTCCAACTAAGTACCAGTGTCAGAAGGTTAGTAAGAGGCTCTAATCCCCTAATTTCCTCTATTTGATTGCCTCCAAGATCTAGTATTTGGAGCTTAGTGAGATTTTCTAATCCACCAATTTCTTTTATTTGATTACCACTGAGCTCTAGCTCTCGGATGTTAGTAAGTGTCTCCAAAGCCTTGATCTCTTCTATCTGATTCATCTTAAGTGACAATATTTTTAGACTAGTGAGACGCTTCAATCCTCTAATCTCTTTAATCCTATTCCAACCAAGCGCTAGTGTTTGAAGATCAGTGAGGTATGCTAATCCTTTAATTTCTTCTATCTGATTTCGCTCGAGGTATAATTCCTTAAGGTTAATGAGGTGCTCCAAACCCTTAATTTCTTCTATCTGATTGCTAATAAGTTCTAGTGTTTGGAGTTCTGTAAGGTTCTCTAACCCCTCGATCTCTGCTATCCGATTTAAACTAATATGGAGTTTTTTTAGACTAGTGAGATGCTCCAATCCTTTAATCTCTTTTATCTGGTTGTCCCAAAGAAAAAGTTTTTCTAAGCGAGTAAGTGTCTCCAGTCCCTTGATTTCTGTAATCCGATTTTTCCAAAGGAACAATTTTTTTAGATGAGTAAGCTTTTCTAGCCCCGTGATCTCTTCTATCTGATTATGACTCAGATCTAGTTCTTGGAGAGATTTTAGATTCTCTAAACCCTTAATCTCACTGATATCAGTAATTTCTTTTCTACTAAGGTCGAGGATATTATCTCTTACATTATATTTTTCTCCTCTAACTGTCACAAAATTTTTTGTCATAAGTTTCATCGCCTATTATAAAAGTATATAACAAATATGAGCTACCTCAAGCAAAATCATCGAGGCTTCCTGCTTAGAGCTGTTGCTAATTTATGGTAATCTTCCCATTATTTCTTCCGTGACTATCTTTTTCTTGAGGAGGTATTCCATAGTTCCCATACTCGCATATTTTGGGCCAGAGATCACTTTAGAAAAAGCATCTATTATGCGATCTATTCCTGGCATATATATGAGTCGATGTAGTATATTTGGCGCTGCTTCTAAGTAACTTGGTATTTCGGAGCCGATTAATATAGCTTTGTCCTCTCCAATTGAAAGAATTGCCTTTGGAAAATCTGTTGTATATTGTATGACATGAGTAAAGGATGGTTTGTGACCATAAGCGATCAAACCTATGTTTTTAGCAACAGTCTTAGCTTCTTCTAAGGCTTCAGCAGCCATTTTTTGGGCTATTGTTCCATTAATTTTTATAAAAGCAGCGTCTCCAATTGCAAAAGAGTCCGCACTTCCTTTTATCAATAATCTTTCATCAACCTCAATATAACCTTTATATAAGTTTGCGCCAATAATTTTGGAGGTAATTTCAGGGCTCTGAACTCCAGCAGCCCAAATTGTTATATCTGCTTCAACAGTGCTACCGTCTTCGAGAATGCATCTTTCTTTCTCTATTTCTTTTACTCCTTTCCCTAATAGAAAGTTTGTGCCACGTGAAATGAAATATTCATGTGCGATCTTTCGAGCTAAATCGTTGTTGTACATGGGCATTATTGAGTTCATTTTGTCGACTACAGTAACTTTACCATTCCTATTTTTGATCTTGAAAAAATCGAGTAGTTCAGCCACAATTTCTAGACCTACAAATCCTGCTCCTACAACTACAATGTTAGGGTTTTCCAAATCCAATTGTATCAGTTTTTCGTGAATATTTATAAAATCAGATAGAGTATGAGCTGGAAGCGCAAGATTTGCTCCTATAACATTAAAAAAGTTAGGTTTTACACCTACGACCACGACCAAGACATCATAAGTTTTTTCCTTTCCATTAACTTTTAACTTTTTTCTATTTAAGTCGATGCTTTCAACATTGCCCACTGTTAGCTCAAAATCCCATTGTCTAGAAGCATTTTTAAGATCATATGAAAGTTCTTCGACTTTTATTTTTTCACTTATGATCTCTGCGCATCCTATTATATTCTCAAAGTACTTTTTATTAGTTATTAGTTCAATTTCTATATTTTCAACCTTTCTAAGTATTAGCTGTCTTAAAGTCTCTGTCCCACCATAGCCTCCGCCAATTATTACTATCTTCTTGTTCATCCAATCACCCAAATAATTTTACGAAAATATATATTCTTTTTAAATTTTGATTTTAAAAAATCCAAATACTTTTTGCTTTAATTCCAATTTGATTCTAGTGGTTTGTTTAAAGTGAGTTACTATGCTGTAATATGTGTCAAGTGGTTATTATGTGTCCTTTATTTCAATTAGTCTTTGATTAATTCAAAAAAGGACGAATTCCTGTAAAATAAACTACGATATCATTCATTGCATGTATGCGTTATTTCATCGCCAACTCAGGACGATATTATCAATTCGTTTACTCGCTTCCTTTCCTAGGATAACTTTTAACAATTTTAGCTGCTATAATCTGCGCTTTAATAGCGTCTTCAACTGTTAATGGCTTTTTTCCTTGAATAATGCATTCTATAAAGTATAAATCGTTTTATGTCATCTCAATAAAAGAATAACCGAAAATATCAAAGAACAGAGAATCACAAAAATGCATCTAAGAATCTATTTTTGTTTCCATTTTTGTGGTACCATCGGTTTATATCCCTCAAGATCTAAATACACGTGTTTATATCCTAGATCCTTTAGGTGTGTAACTATTTTATTTATTGTTTCGTTATCAAATAGTTTATCAAATTCATTATGTCCAATTTCTATTTTAGCAAAATCATCATAGTCACGCACACGTAAAACACGAACGTCCTTTAAAACTTCCCGAACAAACTTTTCTGCCTTCCCTACGCGAAATATTTTTTCTTCGGTAATTATTTGACCATAAGGTATTCTAGAGGAAAGACATGCTAAAGGAGGCTTGTTTGCAAAAGAAAACCCACGAGATTGTGCAATTTGTCTTATTTCTGGTTTTGTAATACCGGCCTCGGCTAAGGGGCTTCTGATGCCCAATTCTTTTAATGCAACATAACCAGGTCTATGTTCTTTCAATTCAGAGGCGTTAGTTCCATCAATAATAAGGTCTGCTCCTTCTTGAGCCCGAAACTCACTTAAAACTTCAAATAACGCTTTCTTACAGTAATAACACCTATTCTCTGGATTTTTTGCAAATTCTGGATGTGCTAATTCGTCAACTTCTATGATGATATGGGTGATACCCATTTCTTCTGCAATTCTCTTCGCATCTTCGATTTCGCCAAGTGGAACAGTTTGTGAGTTAGCAGTGATAGCTAAGACTTTTTTAGCAACATCTTTTGCCAATAAAGCAATTGTCGAACTATCCACTCCTCCAGAAAACGCTACAACTACCGTCTTATCTCGCAAGATATCGTAAACACGTTCAATCTTTTCTTCAAGCATCTTAAGTTACACCTCTCTACCATATATGACACTGGAATACAATATAAATAAGAGTTTCGACATAAGCAAATTTAGAAATTCTAATAAAAATCTTAAAATCTTTCATAATTAGAAAGAACTCATTTACAGCACCGAAAATATCATTAAAAGACGATTGACTAAGGATAAACTTCATAACTTAAATTACTCAGTCTGTTATTATTTTCCAATGTTTTCCACAGTTTTTTGCAGTACCTTCTTTAGAGAAATGCCCTACTTCCTTTAATCGATTCTTCTGAATATGGCTCATTAGTACTTAAAAGCCAACAAGATCTAGAAGAAAAATGTAAAAATATGTTGAAAGAATGAGTCCGAATTTGATTATCCATTCAGCATCCTACGATCTATTGAGTCTTATGAAGCCTTTGGAGAGATATCTTTCCAAGATTTCTTGTTATGTTAACATCTGCGTGAAAATTGTAATCTGTTATCTTTTATTAAGGAGATAGAACATTCATAAGGCAACATGTTGCTTGAAATACAAATTCGAAAGAACATTTAGTTTGAAGTTCTAGTTATCAAAAAAGAGGAAGACAAATTAGAAGATTCTACAAGACAACAAAAATCATTTTGACTTCATTTGTTCAAATTCTATCTCTGCTTGGATTTCGTGAAGTTGAGCTCGCAACTTCGCCTCATGTGCCTTTTCTTGTTCTATCAACAAAGAAAACAGCCTTTGAGTGTTCTCAGTTATTGCTTTCAGAAATGCTTCAGTGTAATAGCGCATAGAGGCTTGTTCACGAGCGATAGCAATTGTGATTATTTCCTTCATTTCTTCCAACTCTTTTATTTTACTAGACATACGCACACCTCATTTGTTATTACTTAAAGAATTAGTTCTCATATTAATGCAAGCAGATCCTCGATTTGCAATTTCTATTTCAGTTTCTTTCGTTCCGCTTCTATAATTGATTGGATTTCGTTAATATGACTTCTAATCTTTATCACATGTCCTTTCTCTTCTTCTAACAAGGTCCAAATCATTTTTTGGGCCCTTTCGGTCGTCGCTTTTTGGTAGATTTCCGTATAATAGAGTACAGTACTTTGTTCGCGGGCTAAGGCGATGGACAATATTTCAGCCATTTCTTCCAACTCTTTAATTCTTTTCGACAAATTCACACCCCTAATGTAATAACTCTAGGAATAGACTATTTTGCCTCCATAGTGACCAAGAATTGTAGCTATCGGCACTAAACTCCATATTAAAGCCAAGTAAATGTAACTTAAGTTAGTGATTGCCATTAGGATGTTCGGATTCAAAGTTCGCCATGTAAAACCTGCTGTGATGATTGAGATTAACAAAACAGTATATACTATTTTGCGAACAAAGGTTTTAGTCCTTCTCCCTTCGTAAGTGACTTTCCAACTGAAGACGCCCGAGAGTGCACACGGAGGACCAGTCAAGAATCCCACTATAAGCATATAATACGAGGCTGCTTCAAAAGTGGTTTCGCCTGTGAAAGCATAAAGAAGAGTTAATAAAGAAATAACGATAGAATATGCAATAGAAAAATGAACTACTATGGGATGAAGATGTAATCCCTCCAGTCTTTGTACAAGTTTCTGCCTAGTTTGTCCCTCCACAGTTAACTCACCGACAATAGGAAATTGCACGAAAACCATTTCGTCGTGAGGAGCGTTTATCATTCCCGGAGTTAAATCATCTCCAGCGAAGTGGCGTCCTGCATGCTTTCCGTCTTTCCATAAGCTACTGTTTGAAACGTCATAGATTTTTCCTTTATAGGCTACATAAGAAGGTCTGCCTTCTTTGCCGTCAAATTGCTTCAATTCCGAGATTGTGAAGCGTCTTAATTCTTTTTCTATCATTTTTTAGCCACCTAGCGTGGAGTTTTACCAAGGATATTTATTTAATTATTTGAATTCTCATATTACCCTATGCGGAATAAAAATGTTGACTTAATTACACTACTATTATGTTAGTTTGTTCGATCTATTAGGATTACAGTTAATTCAAAAAGAATTTAAAAAAGTAAATGAAAGGAAGGTGCATCAGTCCTTCATCAAATACTCATTGGTTCCTCCGGTCTGTTCAAGAAAAATATCTAGTCATTCACCAGTGAGTATATACTTAGCATGAAGGTTCTCATTTATTCTGATAGCAAGAGTCATAAGCGATGTTCCAGAAGTTTCTTCGTCATGTCAAGGAAGATTATGCTGGCTATAATCGGATAGACCCAGATCCATCTCGGAAATAGAAACAGTGCTAGATTGAACATAAATCTTCTCCCAATTAATATGGGGATCAATAGATCTGTCAATCCCAGGAATAATAGTCCTATAAAAATTAAAGCGCACAAACTGAAGTATGTTATACTGAAATAACTTCTAGGACTCTGCAAATCTATAGAAGCAATGTTAGAAATTCCTTTGCGAAAACAAATATCTTGTTCAAATTAAGTCGTAGCTGATCTACATTCTTTGCAAAGTCCATAAAATTCCGTTCTGTGATGAGTAACAATTAAACCAAGTTCTTCTGCAAGTTGTTGCTCTTTCGTTTTGTCAATTTGCTCTTCTATATCTATGATCTTTCCGCATTGTTCACAAATAAAATGAGAATGATCTGCAGATCCTATCTCAAATTTTCCTGGCGATCCTCCAGTATGTTCTAATTCATAAATAAGCCCTAATTTTTTTAAAAACTTCAGATTTCGGTAGATTGTGCCCATACTAATTTTTGTATGTCGTTCTCTAACTCTGATATAAATTTCGTTGGCACTGGGATGATCTGCCTTACGTAATTCCTCAAGAATAATTTCTCTTGGTTTCGTTAGGCGGAGGTTTTTTTCCTTAAACTGATTTTCTATATCGCGCCAGAACTCAGATACTGAAGGATTATCATTCTTGTTCTTTTCCTTTTCCTTTTTCGACAATTGATATCTCCACACTTTGACAGCTAGTCGAGATTCATTTGAAATTTCATCAAGATACTCTAGAAGAGTTGAATACATTGCTAGACTTTTCTTTTAGAACATGATGATGTCATATCTTAATTTTCTTTTCCTTGATATTCCTCTAAGGATAAGGTTATATAGGTAATAGTAATAATAACTGTTACTATTAAGGCTGAACACTAAACGTCACTTATATTGTAAGATAATCAATTGTAGAGTCGAATAAGGAGTTCAAGTTATTCAAAAACCAACATTGGAGGAATAAAATTGAGTAAAGACCAAAAGAAAGCAGAAGAAGACGAAAAAAAACTGAAAAAAGCAGTAAAGGAGATTGACTGGGGAGAATTGTACGATGAAGATGCAGAATAAAGAACTTCATTCTTTATAGAAGTTCTTTCATGCTTTTCAAACATATTTTTTTTATTGTTTTTGTTTTTTCAAAAAATACGTTTTTTAAAAATCCATTAGAGGAGGAAAGAACAATTAAAACCACCACGCAAGAAAATTTAATATCGGCTTTTGCAGGAGAGAGCCAAGCACATGTGAGATACTTGTACTTTGCGAATATCGCAGACAAAGAAGGTTTTCCAAATGTTGCAAGGCTGTTCAAGGCGGTTGCATATTCTGAACAAATTCATGCACATAAACATTTTATGAATTTAAAGCACTTGAACGATGGCTTTTTAACTGTAGCTCACGCGCCGTTTGGTCCTGGAAATACGTCTAAGGCATTGGAACATGGGATAATGGGTGAGGAGTACGAAATCTCAGAAATGTATCCCGCATTTCTAAAAATTGCAGAATTCCAAGAAGAAGAAGGCGCCCAGTTCACCTTTAATTGGGCACTGCAGAGCGAAAAAGAACATGCAAAACTGTTTAAAAGAGCAAAGGAATCAGTTGATAAAGGGAATGATGCTCCATTCGGTCCAATTTATGTCTGTGAAAGATGCGGCTTTACAGCTGAGGGAGAAGTACCAGATGTATGTCCTGTGTGTAATGCTCCGAAGGACGAATTCAAAGAGTTTTAGCAACTTTTTTTAATCTATTTTTTTCTATGTCGCTAAAAGAAGAAGAGATTTCCTCAGCTCAATATGCAAGGCAAGAGTTACAAAGATCTCTTTTAATTCTATCATTATCATTTACATGTTCAATTACTGCCTGTATAAGTGGATCTTGTGATACAACGTATGAGTTGCATAGGCTGAGTTCTAATATCCCGAACTCGACAAGACGATCTAATCGAGATTTAACATCAGTTTGAAGGCTGAAAAATCTAGTTAAAGATTCCTCGGTGTGTATATGATAATCGTACCATACCATATGGTTTAAAAGACACAGATTTTGCTTGACACAACTTTCTAAATCAAAGATATTATGAATTGTCATTGCAATCTGTTTGTATTATTCTTATCAACGTTTAAATAGTTTATGCATGTATTATTTTCGATAATGCCACTATATTGGTTTTCCATTAAAAAAAAATAATTTCCGTTGTAAAGTAAACTTCATTAGGAGAAAGTGACGTAATGTTCGATTGTTATAATCACTTTTTCTTTTAATCGAACTAAGTCTTTTTTTTCATAGTACTTCTCAAGTACTTAATCTAGTAATCCTAGCCTTCTAGGACACTCCTTAATCGTAAATTAGTGATGCGCCACCACAGATATATGAAGATTGTGACGACTAAGACTACTAGGAACGCAAAAACATGAGTTAATAGTGAAAACACTATGAAAATGAAGATATCCATGAAAAATGTAGTAACACGAAGGATTCTAAACGCTTTATTGGAACGGATATAGAATAGAATTCGTTGATCAATCGGGATATGTCTTTCAGTTATTTTGTCATGAATTTGCATTCGATTTATAACACAAAAGATATTTAAAACGCCAAGCATTGCAAACAGCATGACTATAATATCTGGATAGGGTGTAAAATTAAAAAGAAATGAGTTGATATCTTTGGCAGGGTAAAAGTCAGACCCAACAATTAAGGAATGCAACCCCATAAAACTAAATCCAGCAAACAAGCTGAAAAAAACTGTGTAAAGTCGCGCATCTTTACGTTCATCCTCTAAAAAAGCCTCTTTTTCAACGTCACTCCAAGTTTGATATTCTTGAGGAATCATATCATATCTTTTCACATAAGAAGCCCCCAATTAAAGACTATCAAATTTAACTTGAATATCTTCTTTAAGCTTTGTTCTTTCGGCAAGTTGCGATTTTAACAATGAAATTGAATCGACAGGCGTTGGATCAGTTCCATAAAGAATTGCTAGATAAACACTTGTAAAGTCTCCTATATATGTAACTGAAAACATTTTTGCGAGTACTCCTTCACCTCGTGCCATGATTTCAATAACCTGCTTTTTCTTCTTTAATATAATCTGATCTCTTGAAATTTCTATTCTAGCTTTGATTGCTGGCGGTTCGTCGGGGTCACGAATGAGGATGGGATAAAACGGCTCTATCAGTTTCTCATCAGCAGCCTCCCAGCCCATGATCTCGTTATGGTTTAATTCCGAAAAGACCGCCGGAAATGCAAGGATTTTTGTATTCTCATTAAATTGGGATTTTAAGCGATATGCGACACCATCAAAGAATGTATGCCCATAAATTAGGGGGATCTTGTTATAAAGGCAAATAGCAATTCTTTTTGCAAGATTATCTATTATTAGAGTCTCAGGTTTTAATTCGTCTTTAAGTTCTTTAAGGACTTTAACAACAGCTAAAGTTTCCTTTTCAAAACTAGGATGAATATTCAATTTTTCTAGAACTATTAGAAGTGGAAAGAATAAATAAGGAAGCGATGCTCTCGGTGGAAGGCCACTCGGAAGTTTTACATATGGCAGACCGAATTTTAAACAGAATGCCTCAAGTATGCCTCCAGAAGTAAGTGCTACAACTGGACATCCTTTTTCTATTGCATCTAGAAAGCAGCTTAAAGTCTCTTCAGTATTACCAGAGTAACTAATTAAAACCACTAAAGTGTTTTCATCAGCATAAGGCGGCAAATTATAATCACGATTTGATTCTACAGGAATCTTAACATTAGCGTATCGTAAGAATGATCTCAAGAAATCAAAAGAAATTGCAGAACCACCCATACCCACACCGATGATTTGAGAAAAATTATAGTATTTTAGCTTTTTACCTTTGATTTCTATATCTGATGGAACCACTAAATTGCGTGCTCTTTCAATCGCATCTTGAATAAATTCTGGGACTTTTTTCTGTAACTCTAACATACCAGATTTATCAATCTTCTTAATCTCATTAAGATTATCAAGTATATCCGCCTTTTTACCTAAATCATTGAGCATTTATAATCCTCCTAATGATGAATTGTTCAATCCTCAAAGAACATAAATGTTAGGTTCTAATTACCTCGTAATTTCTTTATGAAACTTAAGAGATATTAGTATTATATTATCTAAGAAATGAATTACATGTGTTCTCTGTTTAGAACGGTAAACTGGTGATGTTGATGCATACTACAAAAGCTATTGACTTTTCTGAAATCAAACTAATCATCTTTGATCTTGATGGTACAATCATACCACTTCATAAGCGGTTTTATGCCGTCTGGACTGATACTTTGACTAAGTTCAATCTTCCAAACATTTCGTGGGACGATTTTATGCAACGAATCGAAGCAGACTCGTTAGAGGAAACTATTGATCAATCACTACACAAAGCGTTTCAGAAAACCTTCTTAAGTGAATATTCGCAATACTGGTCTCCAGACGATACAATAATCCCTGGAGCTAAAGAAGTTCTTATCCAATTAAAAAACAAAGGTTTTTCATTGGCATTAGCAACGGGCAGGATTTCAAGCACAGCGGAACTTGTTAATGAGATGAAACATTATGAATTAGATCACTTTTTTGAGGTATTGACCCCTCAGAAAGCTGAAGATTTCAGGTTAGGAGCTTTAGTTCCAAAAGAAAACCAGATTAAATATATTCTTGAAAAATTGAATATTTCTCCCTCACAAGCAGTTATGGTGGGAGATTATGTCACTGATATTCGTTCTGGAAAAGCAATGGGACTAAAGACGATTGCCTTACTTTCAAGTAGAGTTTCAGTAGAGATCATTGAAAAGGAAGAGCCAGATGTCATCCTTGAGAGTATTAATGATCTACCAGAAGTCATTTTTGACTGAACCCTATTCCATATAATATAATCATAAAGGACTCGAATGGAAAAAACAAGGAGGTAAAATATATGGTAAAGAAAATTGCTCTGTTTGCTTTTAATGGAGAGCCAATGTGTTTTGCACATGCTTTGCTAAATACATTAGACATGAAAGAAAAAGGATACGCCATAAAACTGATCATAGAGGGGACAGCTACAAAGCAGATTAAAGAACTCTCGGATCCAAACAAGTTATTTGCAAATCTATATGAAAAAGTAAAGAAACTGGGATTAGTTGACTGCGTCTGCAAGGCGTGTTCAAACAAGATGGGATCTCTAGAAAGTGCTGAGGAACAAGGATTGCCTCTATGTGATGAAATGTCAGGTCACCCGCCCATGTCCAAATATATAGAACAAGGATACGAAGTCATTGCACTATAGTGAAATAGTTCCATAATCTAATGAATGAATAGTTGATACATTTACCACAAGTTTTAATTTAATTTGGACTACAAGATAAAAAGAAGACTTTTTTATTCAATTATTATAATTATATAGGTAAAGGATCTCAAATAGTAGAACAAACGTCTGATAGAAATTCCAAATATTCTGCGGTGGGTTTTTATGACTATTCCAAACGAAAGTAAGGAAGAAAAACTTAAGGAAAAAACAGAAACCGAAGAAGAACTGAAAGTTCCTATTCTAGAGGAAAGTTATCCTTTAATTCCTCCTTTTGCTTACGCACAAATTAAGACCGACCCTAAAACTCGCCGAACTATATATCATGTTATTGAGGTGCCCTTGAAGAAAAAAGAGAGCACTGTTGTTAATATTATCAAACAGAAAATGATTGAAAATATTGATGTCATTTTCGGAACATTAGAAGAAGACAACGAAAAAATGGAATATCTCCGAGAAAAAATAGAGGCCATTTGGAAAAAAGAAAAAATTGACATAGATTATGATGAAAGTTTTGACAAAGTGTTGTACTATGTTTCACGAGATTTTATTGGTTTTGGCAGACTTGAACCGCTTCTAAGAGATCAGACGATTGAGGATATTAGTTGTGATGGCGTTGAAATCCCTATCTACATTTGGCATCGAAAATATGAATCGATTCCAACAAACCTCATATTCAGAAACGAGGAAGAACTTAATGGCACAATCACTAAAATAGCTCAAAGATCTGGTCGCCATATTTCCATTGCAAACCCTATACTTGATGCTAGTCTTCCTGACGGATCAAGAGTTCAGTTAACTTATGGAAAAGAAGTTACTCAAAGAGGTTCAACGTTTACTATTAGAAAGTTTCGACTCGATCCTCTAACGATTACTGATTTACTCCAGTTTAATACACTGAACACGGAGATGGCAGCTTACTTATGGTATTTGATCGAGAATCGTCACTCCGCTCTCATCGCAGGTGGGATCGCCTCAGGAAAGACAACGCTTCTAAATACCCTATCTATGTTTATCAGGCCGGGTTTAAAAATTGTTACTATAGAAGACACAGCTGAACTGAACATTCCGCACGAGAACGTTATTCCCAGCATCGCACGGACTGGATTGGGCTTAGAGGAAGAAGGTCGCAAACGAGGCTCTGTTACATTATTCGACCTATTAAAAGCATCTCTTAGACAAAGACCTGATTATATCATTGTAGGAGAAATAAGAGGCGCGGAAGCATATTTTCTCTTCCAAGCAATGGCTACAGGACACTTAGGTATGGCCACTATTCATGGAGATTCGGTGTCTTCCGTAATTCATAGACTTGAATCAAAACCTATGAATATTCCACGAACAATGTTGACGTCTCTCGATACGGTGTGTGTCCAACGAAAGGTGCGTTATGGCGGAGTTCACATTCGAAGGAGCATTGATATTCAAGAAATGGTTGGCATGGATGCTGTAACTAACGAACTCCTGACAAACAAGGTGTACACTTGGAATGCAAAAAATGATAGCTTTGATTATCTTGGCAGATCTGTAAAGTTAGAACAAATAGCGGAACATTCTGGTATGACTTTAGATGATCTTTGGCATGAAATCGACAAACGGAAGGTTGTACTTGGTTATATGTTGAAAAAGGGAATTAGGTACTATCAGGATGTAGCTTCAACTATCCGTGGATTCTATAATAACCCCGATCGTATGTATCGGAAAGCTAAACGCGGAATGGGAATGTAATTTTCCCCTTTATTTACTAATTTTAATTCTTGTCGAATTGTCAGATGATTTATGATCTACATCCAGAGCGAACTGATTGATTGTCTGAAATAACTCTTCTTTTATATAGCGTCCACAGCTATAGGCTTCAACAGCGATCTGCAATATCTCAACTTTTACCATAATATCCTCATTCTCACAAAATATTCCACCGTTATCTTCAACTCTTTCCCAATATCGATAAAAACAGTTTTGCGCCGCAGATAATGATATATCACCTTGAATAAACCTAAGTAGTTCTCTAATCAATTCAGGATAATTCATTTCTTTTTTCATTCTCGCTTTTTGGTTTTTTAATGAAAAAGATAGATAATTTTCGAGATTCACCTCTGAAGTATCTTATAATAGTTTTAATATTATTCAGGTACTTTCTGTAATATTACTTGAATTCAATTTTATGTCGCTGTCACTCATGCAAATGCTGTTTCTGTCGTTTGTTGTTTTAGGATTTTAGTTTTACAGAGGGGTCTCCCTTGCAATAAAAGTCGCCATAACAATTGTTTGAATGTGAATATGAAAATAATTTGGAAGTGATGCCGTTGATGTCTTTGCAAGAATCTTTTGAAACTATTGATCGTCAAAACAGTCTTTTCAGTCCTGTTGGAATCTATGAATCTACATTTCAGGAAAAAGAAAAGATAGTCTACATTGAAATCAAAGATCTTCAAGAGCTGAGAATAATTTCTAAAAGTTTAGAAAAACCAATATTTTACGATAAACACTATTATTATGTTATTTTCGATGATATCCATTATCGAACAAGAAGGATTGACAAAATACATCAAAAATATGGTATCTGACTCAAAATTTTAAAAAAAGGTCGGTTAAAAAATAATCTTTGATTCATTTAATAATGAATAGGTTAATTGGAGTGCACCAGCAGATGTCCGTTCTTAAAAAAACCAAAATATCGCAGCCTTTTGATCCATTGAGAAAAGAGGATCGAATTGAGGCTTTACTATCGTCATATACATCTAAAGAACCAGAATGTCCATTTTATAAATGTGATAACCCAGATGTGAGATCAAAGTGCCTCCTTGATCCAACTACATGGCGTATCTGGGATTGTAAAGGCTTAACGTTTTTTCAAGGGCTTTGTTGTGGTTATGTTCTTAATGCCATAGAAACGAATTCGACTACACATCTCGATTAACATAAGCATAAATCGATTTAATTTTCATAAGAGAAGTTTAAATATGATTTGAGGCAAAAAAATGCGTGATTATGCTCTAAATGTTTGCTGTAAATGTAAAAGAAAGGATTGGGTGCCTGTCACACAAGAGGATAGAGACTATGCCTCTAAAAATGGTGGTCTGTTTATTCGGATTGTTGATCATGGTGATCATTTTTTGGAATTACATATTGATTGTAATGGAGCAGTACGACGGGAGTACCTATCTGAGAAGGCACCAGCAAAAATCCCGGCTAGTATCACTTCTTAAGTCAATTACCCCACCCTAAAGGATAGGGGCTTCCAGAGGCGGGAGACGTGATATATATTTTTCTTTTATCACCTTAAAATTACAAAAAGTTTTTAATAAAGCTTTAAAGCTTCAACTCTAATTAAACAAAAAAGGAAATTATTGTAATTTAACTAATCGTTCCTTCCATAGGCGAAGTCGATTTAATAATTCCGGTTGATCAGCAAAACGTACTTTTTGTCGTGTACGTCTTATTTCATATGTTACTGGACTTTGAATACGTGTTTCTAAAATTGCAATTAATTCATCTAGGTGCTTTTGTATTTCTTCTTCAGAAGTTGCTGAAGAGATTTGTAACATGCACTGATCCATAAGCTCTTCTAGCGTTAGTTGCTTCCACTGATCTCTCTTGACAGGTGTCTTACCTGTAAGAAGAACTTGTCCGGATTTCATAGAAACCATCCCCTCATGGATTAATTCATCGACAAAAGACTGTATCTCTGTTTCAGAATGTTCTGTCATTCGAGCGAGCGACTTCACAGTAGCTGATCCTATATCTCTCAATGCGAGTGGTATTTTAACTACCGGAAATTCACTTGTTAACAGCAATTCCAGTTTTTCCTTATTGGGTGTTTGCCTAGTTGTTTCTAATAAGAAATGGGTCGTTGCAAATGATAGAGTCTTCTCGTGTGCACGGTTCTCACTTAATTCAATCTCACGTTGATTTAAGGATTCGTTTATCTGAACTAGTTCAGTTTCTTTTTCCTTCAAATCCTTTGCTAAATCATTTAAATTATCACGCATTGTCTTTACATCTAAGTTTAATGCTTCCACATCTACTTCAAGGTCCTTTATTTTATTTTCTTTTACAGAAATCGATTTTTGTGCATCCTCGTATTTTTTAGTTAGTTCATCCAGATTTAGCTCGAGGGCAGAAGCTTTGTTTTCAAGTTCGCCTATTTTATTCTCGTTTTGGCTTATTTCATTCTGTAGCTGCGAAGCTTGTTCATCCTTCTGATTAACGGTATTTTGTAGTTCTTCTAAATTCGTCGTTTTAGTATCTATTTCTTTTTGTGCTTCTGCTAGTTCTGCTTCCAGTTTGGTGACTGTATCGGCTTTTTCCTGCGTTATACGATTCAAATCATTAATTTTTTCTTCTTTAGTATTGATAGAATCTCTTAATTCATTCATTTGGGTTTCTAAAGTGTTTAACTGGTTATCTTTTGTCTCTGCATTTCCTTTCAATTCATCAATTATTTTTTCTTTGGCAGTAACTTGTCCCTGCAACTCTTCATAGGTCGTTTCCTTACTCTGAAGTGCGTTTTTTAAATCAGTTACTTGATTTTCTAAGGTAGTTAGTTGTTCATTGCTACTTGTTGTCCTTGTTTCTAAATCTGTAATTGTTTGATCTTTGTCTGCAATTTGAGATTTTAACTCTTCAATAGTACCATTTAAAGCTCTATTCTGCTCATTTAAAGTGATAATCTCAGTCTGTAAAGTTGAAATATCATCACTCAACTGTGATTGTTTCTCCCCCTGAAACTTCAGATCAGTCACTTGATTTTGTAACTCTTTAATATTGTTTTGTGCTTCGCGCACTTCTCCTATACGTAATTCAAGTTTTATTTGTAAATCGTTTATTTTTTCTTCAAGCGCAGTAATTGCACTCGCTTTTTGTGATACTTCTTTTTCTATTGCTTTAAGCATCGTCTCCTTTTCTGTAAGTTTGTTGTTTAATTCGCTGGATTCTTTTTCTTTCTCAGATAATCTAACAATTAAAGTATCAATTTTTGATTGCAAATTAGAAAATTCTATTTCCTGCCCGTTAATAAAAGCTTGTTTTTCTTCTATTTCCCTCTTCAGCTTGGAAATGGTTTCTTCTAACTCTTTTATTCTCTCTTGAGAGGCTGTAACTTTTGATTCAAGTTCATCTTCCATCTTCGTCACTTGCCATGATTTTTGGTTTAATTACACAGAATAATAATAACTAATGGATATACTAGAATACTCTCAAATAAAGGTTTTGAGCATCTTACTTAAAATCTTCTAGTGAATTCTTCCGCTTCTTAATAGCAGATCAGATTTAACTGCCGATTTAAATTAGAAATCTCTTAAGAAAGTACGAATATGTTCAAAATAGAAAACCTAAGAAAAAATAATTGCATAAGCAGTTTACATTAATGATTACAAGGAATTTAACAAAAGGAATAAAGAAGAGTTTATTTTGTAATTTCTATTGCTGCATAGCCTACTACTTGTCCGTAATTACCAGAAGTGTCACCACTTGTTGTATATGATAATAATTTGGCATCTTTTGAACCAAGGAGTTTTGTTGCAGTAAGCATCGCCATTACCGGCCCGTAGCCACACATACTGATACTTAATGATGATACTGTGTCATACAGTTTTTCTTCATTCAACTCTAATATTGCATCGATTGCCTTTCTATCCTTTTCTTGTGCCGTTTCATGGGGCTCATAGTGAGAGAAGTCAGTTGAAGCGATAATAACCGCGTTAAGTCCTGAGTTCTTTACCCCCTGAGCTATCGCTTGCCCTACTTCTTTTGCAGTTCTTACGTCTTGGAGCATCATACTGATGGGCACAAACTTAAATTCATCTTTATAAAGGAACTGCAGGAAAGGCAGTTGGACCTCAATTGAATGCTCCGCTTGATGACCCGTAGACTCTGCATCGATTATTTCGCCCTCATCTGCCTCTAAAATTGCTTCGGCAACACTAGAATCTATTGGAACATCGCCTAGCGGTGTTTTCCATATACCAGATTTCATGAGTGAAATGCCTGAGCCTAAAGGTGTATGGTTAGGGCCTAAAATGATGAATACGTCAGGTTTTTTCTCTAATGAAAGTTTAAAATAACTATGAGCTGCTGTAGCTCCAGAATAAATATATCCGGCATGAGGAACTACTAAACCAAGAACTATGGGCGTTAAGTTGCCGATCTCTTCTGGGAGTTTTCCTGGGCCTAATTTGTGTAAGAAACATTTCTTTATGTTTTCTTTTAATCTGTTAGGATCAAGTTCGTAAAACATACCAGCTACTGTAGGTCTACGGATCATTTTCTGTCCCCCTTTTTAGCTTTAATCAAAGTTGATCTGTTTTTTACTTAATTCTCTTAATTTAATATATCATTTGCTCCATATAAACTTAATAGTTCTTCAAAGTCGTGTTTTACCGGTTAGTAATAATAAAAAAAGGTGAAAAGGTATTATGTGGTAGATACTCACCCCGCTTGAGTTGATCGCCCCGCTCGATGGCGCTCGAGGGCAGGAATATTCAATTCGATACCCTTTGGAACAAATTGATCCATTTGATGCGCTAAATACCCTTGTTCATCTGGCCATTCAACTAATAACGTTTCAATGAGGTGTTTTACCCAGTTCTCATTGCATTCTTCTTTTTCAGTAACGACTACGAGCAGATTTTGCACTATTGTTTCTCCTTGACTGCCTGTATCTTCTGCTGACACTGTTACCAGTCTAACATAGATGTTCTCACTGGGTTCTTCCAATTTGAACTGGTCTCTGGTTACTGCCATAGTGTAAAAACTTGTAAGCTTTGTCGGATCCATTATCACACTGCTAAATTCTGTTTGCTCATTGAATACACGAAACTCCTTTATTATTGGCCCCATAATGATATCGAACTCAACCAAGAAAATGGCCTTTACGCCAAATTCGGTGGGGTCCACCATTTCAGATACTAAGAAACCTGGCCGCTGGTATGCTAAACCTAAATCTACCATCTGTGTGACACCTTCAATTTCACTATCTGATTGCAGTTCAGATAATGATGATAGGGGATCGGGTTGAGGAGTACGAATAAAGAAGTAGTACATTAGTCCACTGATAGCGCCACATACACCAATTACCGTCACAATACTGAACAATAGTGACATGTCTGAAAGACTTGCTATCAAAGGCAGATTTAATCCTCCTTGTTGCGCCACTGTAGCCTGGATTTCAATTTCTACTGATTCTTTGATATCGCTTCTGTAAAATATAATACGTATTAGATAATCACCATTATCAAATTCTTTCATTGAGAATGTGGCTACACCATATTCATCTGTCTGTATCGTTGTGTAATAGTCACTTTGAGAGAAACTTTGTAATAGCTCTGAATTTGCATTAACGTTGTTCTCACCGTAACCGTCGATATAAAGATCAACGGAAGTGTTCGACAGCGCTGTACCATCTGTATATTGGAATACAATGGTTATAGTGCTATCAGGATTTTCCTGAACATCAATATTTAAGCGTTCACCGACCCTTACCGTTTTTTCAATGGTTTCGACTATAGCATCGGGGATAGAATCAATTTTGATCTTTAGTTCGTATTCACCCACTTCGTCTGGTGTTATGCTTGTTTGGATAGAGCCATCTTCATCTGTTTTTTCGCTTATCAGCAATACGCCATCGAAATAAACCCAGACTTTAATTTGAATTGGTTCACCATCGTAGTCCTTAATGGTGACTCTAATATCTAGTGTATCTCCAAGTTCGATTCCAGTATCCACATCTACGTCAATTTCAGGCGTGTATTTTACCTTCAAAGTTTCAGTCTTTGTCTTATCGTCTGTTACAATCTTAATCTTTTGACTACCTAGTTCATCTTGAACTCTCAAATTGAGTTCAACTTCGCCATCAATATCTGTTGTATCTTCATCTTGTAATTCCCAGTTTCCATCGATCTCAGCATAGAGTTTTACGTTTATATTGACTTGTGGTTCGCCATCATTTGATATTTTCACCTTTACTGTGTGATCTTTACCTTTTTCAACGGTTAAATCGTTTAAGATCTCGATTATAGTTCCCTGTGGTTCTTCTGGTTCATCTAAAATAGTAGTGCCGTGTTCCACTATGCTTATTCTGACAACACCTTGTCCGTCGTCTTTAGTGGCAACAATCTTGATAATACCTGCACCAATTTGTGCGTCAGAAGGAATGACGCAGTTTATTGTGACATCACCCGCTTGGATACCAGTTAGTGTAATTCCTTCACCGATCAGCACATCATTAAGGTACACTTGAACTACAGCATTACCAACACCAAAAAGGGGATTGTCTTTGTCTTTAACTTGGATATAAAGATCAACAACCTCGTTTTGACTATAGGAGTCATCTATGTTTGCAATGATATCCATATCGTCTACATACACAGACAATTGAACCGTATCCGAAACACAGTTATGATAATACAGAAACCCTTCAAAGTCTGCATAGACCGTTTGCACTTCACTTAATTCGTAGTTAAAGGTAAACTGTAATTCCGCGATCCCCTGAGCATTAGTAATTGTTGATCCTACGATGGTGTCATTAAGATAGAACACAACAGATTGTCCTGAGATTGGATTTCCTGCCTCATCAAGCAAAGTGGTCTTGAATTTTACAGTATCGCCCTGTGTTACCGATGTTATAGGATTGTCCTGTGTATCTGTTACTTCTATGGTTAACGAAGGATTAGAATATACCGTGACGGTTTGTGTGTCAGTATTGGGATCATAGAACCCACTTCCAGAAAATTCTGCTCGTACACTAACATCTCCAAGTAGATCATTAGTGATTGTCCAATCATAGGTTGCAAATCCGGAACTATTGGTCAATGAACTACCTAGTAATTGGCTATTAATATAGAAGTATATGGTATAACCTTCTAATGGTAAACCTGCATCGGTTAGCTCTGCAACTAATGTTACCACATCACCCCTATCTCCTTTGGTTGGTGTGCTTAGTGATAGGGAAGGAGTGGTATAGACCTCTAAATTAGTTGTTCCTGATTGACTAGCATAATAGTAACCAGATCCTGCGAATTCGGCATAGAACACATGAGTTCCTAATTGATCAGCCGTCCAAATGAACTCACCCATACCAGACGCATCGGTTGTAACAGTAGTCAAGATTGAACCGTTCAAGTAAATCACAACGTCGTATCCTACCATTGCGCCATTTTCATCGGTCAATGTCACCGTTATGGTAACGGTATCGCCCTTATCTACGGTTGAATCTGATAACTGAATACTGACAGAAGTATTTGAATAGACCGTTGTAAAGACATCATTTGAAATATAACCAAAGGCAGGACATTCAACATGAAGAGTCTGCACGCCAAGTAAATCATTTGTTATTGTCCAGTCGTATGTGGCGAATCCTGAACTGTCTGTCATTGAACTTCCTAAGAGTGTTCCGTTTAGATAGAAGAATATTTCCTCTCCTTCGATGCCAATACCAAATGAGTCGGTTAGGGTCGCACTTAGTGTAAGCAGGTCTCCACGATCAGCTGTTTCAGGTGCGTCTATATAGAATGTTTGAACCTCTATTTGTTCCACTTGTGTAATAGCAGCATGATAATATCCCGTCTCATTGAATTGAGCATAGACGTTATACAAATTCGCACTGCCTGGAATCCATGTATATTCAGCTATTCCAGTACTATTTGTTACAGCAGTCCCTAGTGGTACATCGTCTAGATAAAACTCGATTGTATACCCTTCTAATGGTAAACCACTTTCATCGGTCAAGATTGCCTGAATTAGTACATTTTCACCAATCCGAGCATGGGGCTGCAATGTCAAATCTAATGAAGGATTAGAATAAACATCAAGGTCTTCCGTGTTAGAAGTGCTGGAATGATAATATCCGCTTGCGATGAACTCTGCACGAATTTGTTGTTGTCCTAGCATCGAATTATCGACCAGCCACTGAAATGTGGCCACTCCACTGGAATTTGTAACCTCAGAGCCAAGCAATGTCGTACCAGCATAGAATAGAACTGTGTAGCCATCCAAACCATTCAATAGATTATCGGTCAATGTAGCGATTATCTCTACTGTATCTCCTCTGTCAGCTTCCATTACTTGAAGCTCGATGTGAAGATCTGTATTTGCATAGACTTCAAGTATATTCTGTGATTCGGTAAATCTAATGTACTGGGATATATTGACCAATCGAACTATTAGGTCGTGAGGTCCCACAGGTGAATCGACAGGAATACCGTAAATAAGTTCTACGTAGCCAGTTCCATCAGTAACTCCACTATCAACTACCTGATCAATAGTTGCATCATATAATTCAACCGTATAATCTGACAAACTATTTCCTAATCCATCAGTTAGTGTAATACTTACTGTGATTGATTCTTCTCTCGTAACCATCGAAGAACTTAACGTTGCATCAATTGTGACATTCATGTACACTTCCAGAGTGTCTGATTCCTCTGAAAAATTGATGTCCCCTTCATAAACAGTAGCATTTATCGTATGCTCACCGTATACCGCATCTAGTGGAACAGTGTAGTCGTAAGAAGCGAGCCCTTGGTCATCTGTAATTGCTGTGCCTAGTAAGGTGTTATTATCATAGAATTTTACTTCTGTGCCAATTTCAGGTGTTGATGTAATAGAATCTGTGACCGTTGCATTTATTGTTACAGTTTCTCCTCTATTGATTTCTGTAGCAGATAGTTCTAAATCTATAGTGTACGGATTAACAAACTCAACAGTTGCATGGTCTACAAGCACTTCACCACTTAAAGGAACTATTACAGTTGCATTAATCATATGAACTCCAACAGGACGGCTTTGGGTGATTTGCCAATCGTAAATTGCAATACCATCATTATCAGTAGATATCGACTGAATCCAATAATTCTCAGTGGGTGTTTCATCATAAAAATCAACAATTACGTCAGGGAAAGGATTACTTTCGTTATCAAGTACCGTAGCTTTAAGTTCCACTGTTGATCCTTTAAGTTGTCTATCAGGCGTTATTTCTAATGTAATTTCTAATTGATTTCCAAGAACTTGAATTGTTGTGGTGTCATTGTATTCTGGAGATCCTGATAATTCAGCTCTAATGACATGACTACCCAAGGTAGCATCTGAAGGAATTGTATAATCATATATAGCGTATCCTTGATCATCTAAGATCGCTGTACCAATATAAATATCATCATCATAAAAGTCAACAGGTTCGTTGATATATGGAATAGAGAATTCATCAGTTACTATCGCAGTTAGCTCACAGCTCTGATCTCTTTGTAATACTGATGGATTTGCCTCTAATGTTACGTTATATGTTTCAGCTCTAGCATTATCACCGTTTATTGCGACAAATATCATTATTACTGCCAAAAAAAGGATTATGAATAGCCTCGTCTTTTTACTCCGTAATTTCTCAAATATCATTTGTGCTGCACCAATCACCCATTTTATTTTAATTTTTTTTCAAATAAAGACTCTCAATTAAAATAAACGAAACCTGCTTTATAAAGAAATAAACCTCCTTTTTAAACAAAGTCTAGCCTTAATAACTCAGAGAATTTAGATGAATAGTTTTGTAACTTTGATGAACTAATTGAATTAATTTATGCACATTAGGTGTTTGCTCGGCATTTCAATAGAGGGGAACAGAGGTTAAGGTTTTGAAAAACGCACTTCCTGTAAACTACATTTCCCATCCCTTGCTTACAGAAAACTGTATTGAGAGTCGAATCTATCAACAGAAAATACTAGCCAGAGCAATTCATAACAACACTATCATTGTACTTCCTGCCGGAATGGGGAAGACCATAATAGCTACTCTGATTATAGCCTACCATTTGAACAAGAACGTTGGGAAGAATGGAACAATCAATACTCAGTGCATTTTTTTAACTCCAACGAAACCGTTAGTTCTCAAATACATTGTCATGCTGCAAGAAAAATTGACGATCCCTGAGCATATCAATTACATTATTGGAAATATTTCAAATGATAAAAGAGCCAAGTTATTTAAGAAGTCTAAAATTGTAGTAATGACGCCCAATGTGTTATATACTGATATAATTAACGATCGCTACGATTTTGGGAACGTTTCGCTTATTGTTTTTGATGAATGTCATCGTGCTGCTGGGAAACATGCTTACGTTAAAGTTGCAGATCAATATTTTCTACAAAAGAGTAAAGGAAGAGTATTAGGAATAACAACTTCTTTAGGGAATAAAAGAATAACAGAAGAAGTCTGTCGCAATCTGCGAATCACATCAGTAGATAGTAGAACAACAAGCGATTACGATATATCCTCATATGTTTCTCAAAAAAGAATTGAATGGCACATGATCCCTCTTCCAAAATTGTTCCAGGACATCAGAACAGTACTCGAAAAGCAACTATATAGATTCATAGAGGGTTTAGCAAAAAAGAGTGTTAATGTTCCAGACGATCCTAGAAAGATCACCTTAAAGCAGTTAGTTGAGTTACAAGGTGAGTATCAGAATAAACTCTCATCAATACCCTTAAGAACTAAATTATCAGCGAATTTGAAGCTTTTAATTGCACAAATAGCATCCTGTATTCGCTTATTCCATTTGATTGAAAGAATTGAGACTCAGGGGCTCAGCTCAGCAAAACACTTCATAGAAAAAATAAAGGAAAAAGCACTCCAAGACAAAAAGGGATATACAAAAAGGGAGATGTTACGACGATTTTATCGTTTAAAATCTATTAAAACAGTTGAAAAAATGCTTGAAGAGGGATTAAGAGAGGGTTATGAGCATCCTAAGATCATTGAAACGGTCGAGATAGTTAAAAAACAAATAACCGAAAAGCCCGATTCTAGGATTCTTATATTTGCAAATTATAGAGCGTCAATTAATATCATTGTTGACGAACTTAATAAGATGAATTTAGAAGCAAAGAAAGTCTGTGCAGCTGGTCTTGTCGGGCATAAGCATAAAGGAACAATTGGTGGTCTATCATCAAAACAGCAAATGACGTTACTTAAACACTTTAAAGAGGGTATCATTAATGTGCTTGTTGCTACGAGCGTGGCTGAACAAGGGCTAGATATAATAGACTCTGATCTCGTTTTATTTTACGATTGTGTGCCGGATCAAATCAGGGCTCACCAAAGACGGAACAGAACAGTTAAACAAAGGCTTGGTAATGTGATTATTCTAATTACAAAAGGTACTGCTGATGAAAGATATTATTGGGTTGTTAGAGAGGCTGAAAAGAGACAAAAAAGTGATACAAACTAATCTGTCCAGATTTGTTGTTAAGAAGTTTCTTCTCTTATTCTGAGTGTTTTTATCTTCCCAGAGTCATTTGCATCAACATAAGATAATACTTGAACTTTTGTTTCCTTAGCAAAACTTCGTTTGTACTTCAAAGTAAAGAACAAGAATGATGGAACGAAGATCAAGAGAGCTACCACTAAACTGAATGAAAGAATGTTCGGTATATCTACTGTTGAGATTTCACTATTGCCTTCATTGTTAAAATTGCTATTAGAGAATGAAATCTTTGAATTATCACCGATTTTAAGGACAAAGGTATAGGGTGTTTCTCCTCCATTTCCAGCAACTCGATATGAATTTATGAGTATTTGAAATCGAATTGAGTTTCTTCCAGCGTTAAGAGTAGTTGGTGTTACTTGTATTTTACCTTCTTCAAATATCTTTTCTTCTTCGTATAATGCTTTATCATTAACATAGACATTGTACGTCACTTCACAATCGCTAGGAACATCTTTGTGAAACATGACGTCAAGTTGTGTATTAACCGAAGTCAAATTCCTTTGTAAGAAGAATTCTACTTGAGGTTCAAACTTACAGCTATAAAATCCACCGATAGCGCCTGTGCCCACTATCTTATCTTCATAATTGTTACTAGGTAACACTACCAAATCGTTTAATGAATAGTCTCCTGTAGATTTTATGACATTTATTCCGGTGATTTCAAAATAGGATTCCCCAAAGAGCGTGAACGTAGAGATTGCAGTAGAGAGTGATTTAAACGAAATGGTAATAGTTATTGCATTCGTTCCGTCTTTCATATATTCATAGGGAATTTCAATATGCCGCCACTGTTTGGTGCCACGTTCGATGAATCTAAAAATCGAACTTTTTACGACATGGTCATCGTTAACGGTAACTGCTATGTCAAAATCACTAGAAGGACGACTTCCGCCTGCCAGATAATTCAAATGGAGAGAATAGCGGTTGTGAGAATTATCATCTATGTCTACATTGAATTCTATGGTTTCTTCGCATTCATTTCCATTCTCTGAACTAAAGACTCGTGTATTAATTCCTAAAGAATTAAACGTGAGCATGTCAGAGTCACTTTGCGCTTCAATAGCAATCGCATTTGATACAAAAAGCGATGTAATAACGGTCAAGAAAAGTAAAATAAACAAAACGATCAGGAATTTTGATCGAATAGACCTTTTGGCTAAGTAAACCCTCATAATACCACCACAACTGGAGTTATATCAAGACTAACTCCTAATCTTTTCAGAGAATCTTCTAGACTCTTGGTTATGCTGTAGATTTCAATAGGTTCCTTTGATGAAAGTGAAATTTTATCCATGTGTCTCTTTATTGGCAGCCACCTTGGACGTGATTTTAGCGTTTGGCTGTACTTTTTCAGTGAATCATATAACTCATCGATTGAGGTGTCAATAGACGGCAGTTCACGCAGCATTTGTGCATATCTTGCCTTTAATGCGAATACTAGTGCCAGTTTCCCCTCTTTATAAAACTCAGAATCTAGTCCACCACCTTCTAGTAAACTACAAGCTTTATCCCAATGCTTTCTGCTTTTTTCGTACATGAATTTGTAGAACTCAATCAATTCTATCCTAATTTCCTTTTGTATTCTCTTCTCAGATAATCTCATAAGTTCGTCTTTCATATTCTCTGGAAGCTTTCTTGTAGCTGGACCTACCAAAGTTTTTACAGCCTTTCTTGATACGCTTAAAAGTCCGATCCCGCTATCTATTGATCGCCTCAGTTCAGCAGTGAAAAAACGAACTATATGTTCTTTTTTAAGAGAAGAGGCTGGAAATGCTAAGTATGTAATGTTTGATATTTCCCTAAACACTTCTGGATGTTCGACAAAAGGCTCATTTTCAACCTCTATTGCCACTATGTTCGAAAATGGATCTATGAGTAACAAATCAGGTCTTCTTTGTTTTAGGTATCCAGGAAAAGTTATTGTAGTGTCATCTTCAGTTATTTGCAGTTCCAACAGTACTTTATAACCCCGATTCGTAAAATGTTTCTTTAATACTTCTGCAACTTCTCTTTCATTCAATTTTTTACCCTCTAATTCACACATTTTCTGTAAAACCACATCTTTGCAGAAATCCATCAGATTCCCTTAACAGTCCTCTATTTATCATTGCATTGATTGCCCTTTCAATTCCAAGATTATCATAAGTATGAGCTGACTTAAGTATGAGTTGGTTTTTTATTACAGATTTAAGACCACCTTCTCGCCCTATTATATCCCAAATATCTTTTAAGAGTCCATTCAATTTCAAATCATCATGAAAACTAATATTATTAACTGGTAACGCTTCAACAACGTTTTCTGATGGAAAAATATTGTCTATAAAATTCTCTGCAGAATCAATTTGTTCTCTTTTGATATTCTTAATTTCTTGTTCTTCAAATGATTCTTCTGAAGAATTATTCAACAGTTGTTTAATTACGCGTATACGGTCTCTAACCTTAAGTTTGAATTTCTCTAATTCAGCTATGATAAGTTCAGTATCCCCAATTATTGAGTCGATATCTGCTTGTTCGAGCATAATTCCTTTAACTATTGCCAGTTTATGTTTCTGGATAACGTTTTGCAGGCCTGAATAGTCAATAGGAAGAACTATTTCACAAGTAATTAAGGCTCGTACAATTTGATCTAATTCTATTTTTGCATCTGTATCAATCTCAAGTAATCGTAGGAGCGCTATCTTTATTGCATCATAACAAAAGACTATTGAAGACGTTGCTGCTTGAGGATAATTGTTCCTTAATTCATGTGCCTGTCTTAATAGGTTTCTTGCATCATTTGGGGAAGCCTTTTCTTCTATTGATTTAAGATAGCCTTCAATTCCAGGTTGATCATCGATTAATGGTGTATTTGGAAGCACAGGTTTTTCAATCTCAATATTTTTGTCAGAAATATTATTATTGCCTGTAAAGGATTCATTAGCATCAATCGATTGCTGTATCTTTAGAGTTTTCTTCATTTCATACTCTTCAATGGCTTGAAGCCCTTTTGGACTTATACTGATAGTTGTAAGAGGTTTAAATGAATCTCTCGGAGTATATTCTTTCCGAAAAACATATCGTTGCTTGATCAAATTTATTGTTGCCTTAGCAAGTTGTTTTTCATCAGTAGTATCATGTAACATTTCTGAAAGTGCAGAATACATTACACCCCGATCGCCCATATCTCTTAATGTATGCAAGATATTGTAATACAGATCAATTTCACTATCGAAATCTTTTTCTAGAACTGTTTGCTTTAATTTTCCATTATTCCATATCGGTGACATTGGAACTGACTTAGTTTTTTGATCATCATCCCTCTCAGTAGAACTAGTATATGTTTGCACGTCCTCTACTTTCAGAGGAACATACTGTGCTGCTTCTCCTTTTTTCTGCAAGAATAATATGGCGTGATTACTCTTCATTGTTCTCAAATACGTCTCCTGAAGGGGATTCGGAGACCGAGAATCGATACCTCTTTCTTTCAAACCTAGTGTGTCACTTACTAATTGTATATCTGTGGCTGTGGTGACGCGTCCTATAATCTTGGTACGAGGAAGGTTAAATAAATAAGGAGTTTCACTTGGCGATTCCATAGAGACAATAAGTGAGGTATTTCGCAAACTTTCCAAAGCAAAGAATTTCTCTACTCTCGACCTATAACGATAAGAAACGAGATAAGAGGCCTCAGGAAAGATCATATCGGAATTTTCTATGATTAATACGGTGTTTTGAGAAGCTGAAGGGTTATATCTTCGGTAAGTGTGTATCGAGTGAATCAGAAGTTGAAGGAGGAATGATAGGAAATTCCTATCGCTAAAGTCTGATAGATCGATAACGGTTAAACCTTCAGTGTTGAACAGCATGTGAAATGGATGTGAAGTTGTAGAACCAATGGCAGCGATTCTTTTTCGATCTGATAAAATTCTTTCCAACACATCTTTTAACTCTTCAAGTGCAGGAGTACCAAATTCGATGAATTCTTCATCCTCTGAAAACTCTAAATTTTCTAATAACTCAATTAAAGTAGGAGGATCATTCTCACCATTATTCATTTTTGATTCATAGAGTTCTTTTAATTTCTTGGTCACAAATTGCCAGCGACTGAGATCTCCCTTGCCATAAATTTTCTGTAATATTGTTAGAAAGCCATCAATGAAGTCCCCTATGTTTCCACCCATTCGATCAAGTGGATTGAAACAAAAATCAGTTCCTAATTTTAATGAGTGTGCAGGAAGATCAAAATAATTTGGTTCATTTCTTTTTGCTCTTTCTGAATATTGTGGATCGATTAAAATCACATTATGTTGTCTTTTACACAACTCGTGGATTATACGTCTTATTGTAGTAATCCGATCTACTCCATAGACACCTATGTTAGTTTTCAAATGCTGTATATCAAAACCTACCTCACGAGTTGTAACGGTATCTGATGTCGTATCAACCGCGTATCCCAAGAAGATGGTATTCTCTGTCTTTGCGGGAATTGCGAATTGCGCTGGTTGATATCTCTTTGCGACACCAGAAACGACCTCGAAGAATCCTTGGCTTTGTCTCTTTGAAAAGTAACAGCTATCTGCTTCTAAGGGTCTTTTGAAGACTCCTACTTTGATCTCCGAATCTTTTTGTGATTGGTCTAGTTTCACAGTTTCAATTGAATACGAGGAATAGAGTTGGGATAAGAGATATTCAAAACTTAACGAGATCTTCGTTGGATTTGAGGGAATAAACTTCAGAGTTGGAAATGCATTCTTAATAGAAACTTTCAATTGTTGATTTACTTCATCAAATTTAGCTAAGATATCATTAAGTTTCTCTTGTCCATCGTACACAAACGGCTGAGTTACTACGAAATATGGTGTAATTGCGAAATATGGCTCGGGATTGTAATGCATTCTTCTGCCGTCCAAAATTTCTTCATCAACTAATTCAACATTTGTGTTAGCTATGCGACCTTTCGCATGAACAAATGACCTTAAATTCGATCTGTTTATGGAAAGTGTCCTGAATAGTTTTTGCAAGCCATCGGTTTTTGTTATAGGACTTTCTTGAGAATATGAGCTGCTGCTAACCGTTCGGGGTATTCCTTCACCAATTTGATGAATTGCTAGTGCGTGGACTATGTTCCCTCTTTTTTGGATAAAGGCATAATTTCCGCTTATCCAGACGTTTTCAAAAACAGGGACAATTCTTTTGAGTCTTACAGTAGCACTAGGTTCATTTTTATTGCTTAATTCTTTTACTAGAGTCCAAATCGCAAGTAATATCACTGCTATTACCAGAAACGCTAAATAATTCTGGAATTGCATAGCCATAGCTGCCAGTAAGAATGGTGTGACATTAAGATCGCCTTCTGTCATGTCATAATAATACAAATCATTAGTTCGTGCAATAGTTCCGTATCTATTTCTGAGTTGCTTAGGTAAGAAAAACGCCCTAACAGATTGTATTTCGACTTTATTGTATTCTAATTCTGTCTCAATATCTTTCTTTTTTGCAGTAAGTGCCGTGATTTCAGATTGTGATTCAAAGTCTACAAGAGCTCCGAATAAATGACTTATCAGTGCTTTATCGATAAGCTGCCGTATTTCGCAACCTGGAAACTCTGTGATGAATGCATCATAAACTAGTAGAAAATCTTCCAACAATTCAGCAATCAAGACATTTGCAGCGGCAGGAAATGTAGAGGTGATTGGCCTTTCTTTTATTACTCGAATGTAGGCATGATCTAGATCAGTTACATATGAAATTGAGAATGTTTTTCCAACCATATGATCAAGTAAGGCGGTTATGTTATCTTGCGTATGACTTTGTATATGTGTGAATCTTTCGATTTTAAATGCCATAATACCGCATATCCATTCTGGAAGAGAATTAGGGTTTTTAGTGACGAGCATAACAGTCTCTTCCTTTCCCTTTAAGTCTAGAAAAACTTCAAAGAACTCTAATTCATTGAAAGTGTCGATAATGAAGAGACTCTCATCATTCATCAAGTCGGGAATTTGTAGTTGAATATTTCCATTCCCCACTCTATTCTTTTCTTTGTGATTGACTGATTGGAGGATATTTGTGGATTCGATATTATAGGATGGAATCTTAGTTGTTCGATTTGCTCGTTCATTTTTTATTTGGTTTCTTGCCCTTTTTCTGATGCCAAGAAATGCGATACAGAATAATTCAATGACAGCAACCAGGAGGAAAATACTAAATGAACTTAATAAGAAGAAGAAAAGAACCGGAGCTGCCATCATTATGCCTGTGATGAGTATAACTTCGATTTTTTTTCCCCTTAAGTCGTTGATCATCTTCATTCACTTTTTCATATTTTCATAATATAAAGAACAGGATAATGAATCCAATTCCAATGAAGGAACAGATTAGCAATATTAACAGTTTAAGTCCAGTTATAACTAACCTTTTCGCGGTAAAACGGTTTTTAGAAACAATCGGCTGTTCTTCAGCATTTTTAAGTGGAGAATACCATTGACGTCCATGCTTTAGCTTCCACAGATACACAGTATTAAGCCAAGCATTATCAGCAATTTGCTTACTTTTTCCAGAGACTTTTCTGAAGTTGAAATGTGCAATGACTAACACAATGCTCAAGGTTATGAAAGCAATGCTTACAAGGAATCCAAAGGTACCAGGGCTAAAAGGTGTATAGGTGACTATGGCTGATGCAATTGAAGGATAATTCCAGAGTTGCGTGCCAAACAGAATAACAAAGACTATTCCGCAAGCGCCAGCAAATCCTAATAGGAGGGAACCTATATGTCGCGTCAACAGGGCGTTATAGATTGAAATGAGATCTTCATCGTCAGGAAGCAAATGCCACGCTAAGCTACAGTGCACCCAAAAATATACAAGTTTAAATTGAGATAGACCAGTTGCATCAACTATAGTTGAAAAGAGGACGAAAGTTACTCCCATTAGTAAAATAATGAAAGGAAAGGGCATCAATACTACTGTTGTAGTACGCCTTAAATTAAGGAACATAGAAGATGCTTGTACGTCTTCTTTTGTTACGTTACTCTTTGATATTGTTTGTTTTTGATATGTTGCCGGAACTAAATAACCCGCAGCATATGAATAATTAGGATGTGCACGATACACCATACGGAAATCTTGACTAACTAAATAACCACCTATAATATGGCCGGTGTAATGAGCGACATTTCCAATGAATGTAAGGATATCAAGGACCCGTTTACCGATACGTCCTAAAATTGGCACGATCCAGTATGCAACTCTGACTAGCCACCCAAAAGCCATAGCTATAATTGTCATTGCCATTAGAAACGGGATTTGCTCGCTCGGTATTAACATCGAATGTCTCACAACTTTGTTCTTATAAACTATTTAACGATGTTGAAATCTGTCTTTGTCCTCAACATTACCTATCTGTTTTTTAAACGAGAGGATCAGTACTCCAATCAATATAGAGCACATCTCTTTACGACTGATTCTATATTTTTGCTTGAAGTGGGAAATAAGTTCTATTAATGAAATTCGTAGTAATTCGAAGGTTTTATGAGTGAGAACATAAGGGTACAGGATGGAGTCCCATTCGATATTTCCGTAAACCAGTTTGCTACCCGTTGAATCAGACAACTCTTCTAAACTTTTTCTTTTTTCTTTTCCATCAAGATCAATTTTCATTTGGTCTAATATGTGTTGAAGGTCATATGGCGTCACAAGGCCAACTTTTTGAAGAATTGCTTGCAATGCCGAACGTATAGCCAGGTTAAAATCATCTAAACTCGCAACTTTCAAGTTTCTGGACTCCATAGTTCTCTATGGATATCTGGCACATCCTAATTTATAAAGAAGTCTAAATTAAAATATTTTTAAAAACAAAAAGAAACATAGACTTTCAAGTTGTTAAACAATGCAAATAAGTTCTCTTTCCTTAAGAATCAATATAAAAAGAAATATCCTATGCTTAGAACTGAGAAAATAAATGAAAAAGACTAAAAAATAAATAAAGAAATTAGATTTCCTTTAGGTTGATCATCTTTGAGAATTGACTTACTAAGTTGTTAAATTCCTCGTGGGCAAGTTCTAACGAATCGTCAAATTTTGTAGAAATATCTGAGAACGATACAGTACCTGCAAGTGCTGGGCTCTCTGCCAATGTTTTATTAGCTGCCTCTGCATTCGCTTTCAATTGCTGCAATTCAAGTTCAGTCCTTCGGGAATTTAAAATCTGTGCGTATTTTAGTGCTATTCGTAAGAATACATAAGTCTCATCTATTATCGTTGGGACATACTCCCTTGAATCTCTAAGAGATGCACCTTCTTTTTTTAGCAAACCTGCATCAAATAACTTTTTAGCATGCAAGGCAATTTGTGCACTATTTTTCTCGCCTAATTCCGTAGCTAGATCCTTCAAACGAGTGATATCCTCAGCTATTGTCGTTTTCAGAATATCGAGTCTTTTCTCGTTAGCTAGCACACTGAATAGGCTAGTCAAAATTCGAACATCATCATCAGAAAAGTTTGATATGCTTATTCCTGTTGGTTGCGATTTCTTACCTTTTTTAGGCATTTCTTACATCCTTCTTTACGTCTTTTCATCTTACATATAAAGATATAGTAAAGAAACCCGTGAGAGTTTAAAAATTAAATATAGCTTCCGCATAATATAGAACCTGATGATATATTTAAGTTTTTCTAAAAACATAACCTATCGCTTGCTCGATGTTCATAATTTCAGATATTATTAAACAACTATTCAAGATGATTTTTTGATACAAAAAAAATCTTTTCACTTCTTTTACTCCTAAAAATAGCATACTCGGTTTGAATGGTTTTGTCGAAGTATTTGGTTTGAAAGATCTTTTGTTTTTTAAAAAATTTTAAAACAAAAAACTTTATAAAATAAAAGAACTATAAAAAGACAGTTAGTCAGTTTAATCGGAAATCAATATACCCCGAAAATACAATCATCCTTAGGTGATTGGCGAAAGTAAACTGAATAACACAATTCAAAGAAAAAACAAAGTTATTGCAAAGGAAATAAACATAGAGCATAGATTTAGAGCACTTGAAATAAAGAATGACCTTGACAAAAATCTCGTAACATACCCCATACTAAAAGTCGTTCTTTTGTTATCTAAGTCTTGCAAAAAGTTGTTGGAGGACATAAAATGGAAATTTTAACAACCACAGTTCCAGAAACATACTACAAAGAATGCTGTACAGAATGTGGCTCATCCTTAGTTAATTTTAGGAACATGGAACTTGTCTGTGAGCATTGTGGCATAGTTGCTGAAGACAGGCCATTTGATTTCAATGAAACGAGAACTAATTACAAATGGAGACAGAAGGACAAAGATAAGAAACTTTCGTTTAATAAAAAGCCTGTATCAATTCAAAGTTACATGAAATACAGAATTTTACATAAGAAAATAAAAAGATCATATCAACGTGATGCACGAGAAAAACTCTTTACCAGCGAAATAGCGCGCATATGTGCACAATTAGAACTTCCGTCAGTAATTCTTCGAGATGCAGAACAATATAGCAAAAAAATACTACAAGAAATACCCCAGTATACACATCTTGATAGTATTATGGCTGCTGCAACTGCTCTAGTGTGGGGAGTCAGTTTCATCTATTCACCACGAACTCTTCAAGAAATAATGTCTGTTACTCACCCACTAGTCTCCCGAAGTAAGGTTCTTCAAGCAGCTAACCGAATTGTTTTTACACAACTTGTGAAGTCATCTCCCCGAATGCTGGAGAACAAACAGTTCATTAATCTTGTAAATTACTATCTCGAACACTTCGGCGCGGTTCTAGGCATTCCATTCAATGTCATTCTGACGGCAAAAGGGCTTTTCAAGCGTTTAGGGTATAAAAAATACATCATAAAGCCAGACGTACAATCAGTTGCACTATTATTGTATGCATGGACCAAGGAGTCTACAACGGAGGAATTTATTTCTTTAAATAAATGCCCTAATTCTCAAAATCAGAACAAAGAAAAAAATAGGCGAGTTCTTCCCTTAGATGAAATTAAAGAAAATATTAGATCATTTTCTGGCTATGAAAAAGGATATGGTTTGCGTTGCCAGATACTTCAGCTCTTATATGATCAGGGTCGTCTCAGCGTTAAAACGATTGCCGATCAATTACAGAAATCTTATCACTCAGTTTATTACCATATCCAAAAACTTAAAGAGCTAGGTCTTCTGTCAGAAGAAAAAAGGAAGAACATGAAAGATCAGAAGAAACCAAGAATCGTCTTCACTATCAAAGCACAAAAACTCATCGAAAATGCGACTCAAATTGATTCTGAAACTAAACTAAGTGATAGAGAAGATGTTAAAGATACTCTATCAAAGCCAAACCTCTCTCAATTGAACTGGGAACGAATAACCAGAGACTGCTATATATCAAAAACAAGTGCTAGAAAAGTAATCAGAGCAATCCAAAAGGATATTAAAAAGGAAATGAGCGCAATATTATTTAACTAACTTTTGAGTAATCATCGCTGACCAGTAATGGTCACTATCTCTGAAAAAAATGTAACCGTTTTTTCTTTGTAAAACGTGGTAGCGGATAATCCAATAGCAAGTGGCTAAGGTATCCAAGAATCATTGATGATAGGAGAACGGAAAGTATTTTTGTTGCTAAATCGGAAGTTATTATTGCACCAAGAAAAATCAAGAGGATCAGCAGACCTGAAATAGCTAAAATGAATTGACTATGAAAGAATCCTCGGTGATATTTCGAGGTAGCTGGTTCTAGGAAATCCGGGAAAATACTTGCAACCGTTGCAATAGCTATTTGCATAAAAACCAGTGTACCAAGACCTATAAATGACAAAATCATTAATTTAGAATTGCTGAACACCGCTTCATCGATTTTAATTAGATAAAGTGAGAGTATAACATTAAAACAACCAAATATGAATCCAAAAGATAAATGCAACTTACGACCTGGCATACTCTATCAAAGAGAATATTTTAAATTAAGTATAAAATCCCACCAATTTTTAAATCAATTTTTAAAATAGAAAATGAAAAATCAAGCTTAAAAAAAGGCTCAAGAGATAAAAATTTCTGTTCTAATCAAAGAAGGATTCCTTTTCAGCATCTTTCCGTTGTGAAAAATGAAGGTCTTCTATATTATCTTCAGATGGCGTGTCAATATCCTCTGGCTCTTCCTCTTGTATTTGTTTTTCCTTTGATCGTTTTAGCTTGCGCACAAATTCTCCTAATGATGGGTATTCATAGCACATACTTGCTTCAGATTTTAAATCAATCTTCTGTTTACGAGCAAATCCTTCGATAGACTCTGAAAAGCCCATCTTGCCAACTAAAATGAATTTTAAATCGCTTTCAATGCCTTCTTTCTTTACAAGCTGTTGGAGACGTGCTACTTGGTAACCTTGATTAACCCCGATTATTCTTTTCCAATCTTTAAGAATCACTATCCCATAAGGCTTATCGTTAGAATCTTTTAAAAATAGAGCATTCTTACACATCATCTTCTTAATTGAAAGCTTATTATAATGTTGCCAATGTGAAATATCGAGTGCCACAAGCCCTTTCCTTTTGTAATATCGCTTAGTAAGCCATCTAAGGTTAAAAATCGTTTCTTGCGTAATTTATCTCATGCCCCTGCCTTAAACTTAAAGTTTATGAAATAACACCTCAGATGTAACATCTTATAAACTTACCTATTTCCTTTTAAATCACTATTCGATTTATACGAGCGCGAAGGCGCGTCTCTTTATAAACTTTAAATAGGTTCTACTACATTAGACTTTATTTAAATACTTCTTATGTTAATTGCCTATCGTTCATAAGAATGCTATTCTAATGCGAATAGATGGTTTAAAGAGATTATTGCTATTTATCTTGTGTTTAGTATTGGCAGAAATTTTCGATATATTCTTCGTTTTATTAAACGCAATAGTCGTGGTATTAAACGAAATGTATGTTTGATTGATGATCAATGTTTTTCTTGAATTAAAGCGAAATTAAAGCTATTTTAGAAAACTTTATATTTTTGTAAAAGAAGAGTTATTTCTACATAGGGAATTAATAGTGCTGCCCTTAAATAAAGCTCTGCATAACTATAAGAGCTCATCTAAAAACTATCATAACCACTATATATTCTATTTAATGGGAGGAGTATTCTTGGGTGCTTTTTGGGCGATCGAGCGAGAAGTAAGGCAATGTCAACGCCTTATTAATCATCTTTTATGGCATACTGACAAAATACACACAAAGGATTCTCTGGCTCGATTTTTCCGATATCATGATGATGTAGAATTGCGATTAGATCGTCTTGTAGATCTGGATATCTTACAAAGAAGTGGATCCGGAGCATACATGGTATCAAAGAACCAACTGGTTCATGAAGCAATAAAACGTATTAATGAAAGAGATAGGACAGCTCGAAATCTCGTTAACTCTGTACTATCTCATTTTTTTTGAAGCATGGATTTTCATAATTCAATAACATAATGAATTATATTCACCGCTACTCAAGATTTAGATGAGTATAGGTCTTCACTTCTTTTTAAGCAAATTTTATCTCAATATATTAAGGATTGAGAAGTGGAATGGACCAAAAACCTATTCTTCCAACGGCAGCGCTACCTATCGATAGATTATTAGAGGGTGGTTTGCATACTGGTGAAGTTACAACGGTTTTCGGAGAAGCGGCAACTGGAAAATCAACACTGGCGTATCAGAGTCTTATTAATGTAGCGAAGATGGAACACTCTACCATTTATATTGATACAGAACATAAGTTTAATACTCGAAGAATAGCTCAAATTGATGATAAAACTGATGTTTCAGATTTTATTGCACTATTCCAACCAGAGACTTTCACTCAACAGATACAATATCTAAAAAATCTGAAGGCTCTATTAAATGAAAGACCGTTTAAACTTCTAATTATAGACACAATTTCTAATTTGTACCGCTTAGAATCATGTTCCATAGAGAAAAGCATAGCTCTAAGAAGATTACTGGAACAACATCTGGCCCGAATATACTGTGAGACGCGCCGATATAGTTTATTTACTCTTATTCTCAGTCAAGTAAGAAGTTTTAAAGGCAAGACTACCCCCATAGGAGAAGATTGTCTTTATGCATACTCTAGAAAATTAGTAGAATTAAGGAAAGGATTGATTAACAATAAACGATTTGCGATTCTAAGAAAAGGAAGAAGTAATATGATTGATGAGAGCTTACCATATGTTATAACAGAAAAAGGATTTAGTTCAATAAATGAAATAAGGCTTTTGTCTTTTTAATATTATGAGTAAGGTGATCAGTGCAATATAGATTGTTTTATTCATCTATTGACAAGTCTCTCAGGATATATTGACTCAATCTTTGAAAAACCTCTAATTTTAAAAGTAGAAAAAGTAAGATATACTCTAAATCAGTTTCGCTTATAGGAGGATTCTTATTATAAACCGTCAATTAATAAAAACTTCAGTATGGATTGCTCTACTAACGGGTATAATTCTTTTATCTCCTCTATCAACATTTTCTGCTGATTTTCCAGAGGAACATCCTAATCCTATATCTGGAGTAACATATCGAATAGATTTCTATAATCCTGATTATATTCAGTTAGACAAAGATTTAGACATGATGAAAGCGTGTGGTTTTACTATTTTGCGAATTGATGCTCCTTGGGTAGTTGTAGAACCTGAAAAAGGGGAGTTACATTTTGACGTCGTAGATGAGTTTATTGAGCGTGTGAACAATAAAGGATTTAAGATTTTACTTATTCTGGCGACTGGAGAGCCAGAATGGGCAGGACAACTAATTTCTAGCGAGTTCAATGATAATGCTGAAGCATTTATTCGAAAAATTGTTGAACGATATAAAGTCTATGTTGATTATTGGCAAATTGAAAACGAGTTAAATATGAGAGTATTTCCTACAAGATGGAACGATATATTTCGCTTCTATGAAAGAATGTGCAACACCGTCAGAGAACTCGATTCAGGTGCAAAAATCGTTTTAAATCTGAACTGTGACGTACCCTTGTGGTCTCATTTCATTAATTTGATTCGAAGTCTTGATTTTGACATTATTGGATTAGATTCATATCCTGGAACTTATTCCGGTGCGCATCCGAGCATATGGGCTACTTATATCCGAGAAGCAGAACTTTCAGGTAAAGAAGTTATGATTACTGAAGCAGGTTATTCAACATTTGATTCTCTCCATACTGAAAAAAAGCAAGACCAGTACGTTAAGGCATTATTATCAACAGTATCAGATTTCGACCTTGCTGGAATCTTATGGTTTGAATTCAACGATGAAACCTCAGTTCCAGTTTGGACATCAACTTCTATACAATTTGGTGCATTCAGTCCGCTTTTTGGAGAAATTGAACTTCATTTTGGATTGGTTAGGCTAGACCGAACACCAAAACCTGCCTTTACTACTATTAGCGAGTGGATATTGACTTCTAAAGAATATAATTCAAATTTAGCAATGCCAACGATATTAATGATACTTTCATTTACATCCATTCTGGGAAGTAATGTACATTTTCCCTTCGGCTTAACTGCCTTTCTGTTTTTTATTATCCGTTCTGGAATGGCAGCAGCTATGAAGTGGCGTGGAGCCAAATTAAGACCAACTCGCACATTTCCTTATATAATTATAGCTGCTCTTTTGACTATCCACTTGGGACTTTATGCTGGTATTGGAATCTTACCTGCATGGTTTGTAACGCTTCCTTGGTGTGGTTTATTAATTTTAGGATATTTCTTAGGAATTAAAAATATTGACTGGATCTACAATTTAGAGTTTAATGATACCTCATCGAGCTTAAAAGAGCCAAGTGAATAATGTTTATTTTGTACTCATTTTAAGACCATCTTAATCTCTTCTTTTTTATAAATATATTTTGAAATATTTTTTATTTTGATAAATACATTAATTTTATATATTTGAAGAAATGTAATAGATAGTGGGATTACTATGCATAAGAACTTCTACCTTTATACTATCACGAAAACTCAAGTTAGAATTGCATTATTAATAGCAATTATTAATCTAATGCTCGTTATGGGATCTTATACCTTAATTGGAATACATTGGACAGAAATCTTCATTATAACCTCCCCCCCAAGTCCTTCACTTTCCTATGTTGGACCTAATCTTGCTACCCCACTCTATTTTCTAGCAATAGTAGGAGGTCTGCTTCTTATTCAGAAAATAAGACAATGTGCAGCTACTGCAACCGAAAAAATTCCAGTACGTGAACTTAGAGCAACTGCAACTAATCAGATGAGTTTTGTTTATAATTCTTTAATTCCGGTCCTTTTTGGGATTATCTTCAGTGCAGGACACATTTTCTATAATTTATCAATAACTGGAGTCACTGTTACTAATTTCATATTTTATAATGTTTATAGTATCTTTCCTGACTTCATTCTAGGATATCTTGCTTGGTTTTGTGTAAGTAGTGTGTATTCCATTTTTTATCTTGGAAATTTGTATATTAGCGAAAAAAAACCACTAGCGTCAGATGAAGCATTTGGATTTAGTCCACTTATACGCTTTGGGCTAACATCAGCTACTGCATGGGGTTTTGTGGGAATCATTATCTTACCTTTAATGGTCTATCTGCCAAAAGATCCGCTTTCAACTCTGCTTGTTTTTTCAGGAGTTAGTTTGTATGGTATCTCAGTCGCATTATTCTACTTTCTTCCTCTCCTAGGTGTAAATCGAAAGTTAATAGCATTGAAAAATGAGAAAACAGATATATTAACACAAGCATTATATGAAAGAATTGATGCGGTCATGCGAGGACTGGATATGCGAATAAATATCCCAACAGATTATTTTCTTGAAGTTCTTGGACTAAATGTCATAAGCAACAGGGCTGAAGCAATAAACGTATGGGGAATAAACTTAAAAAACGCAGGACGACTTGTTAGTATGGCAATTTTACCCATCTTATCTTATGTTTTGAAATATTTGATACAATTTTATTTTCCTGGAATTCCGTTGCTTTAATTCAGCCAAGTGATATTTTATGCTCTAGTCTATTTTTATTCGAAATTAGGACTATTGCTTATTTTTTCATTGATATATATTTAGAGGTTCTGTCGAAAAAAAATGTCATTATTTGAGGGGAGATTTTTGTCGCCTTATTCTCCAGAGAAATTTCCTGTATTTAACAGTTTTAGCTAATTTTGACACAATAATATTAATTTAAATTATCATAAAAATAGTAATTTTTATAAATATGAAGTTACCTTGTAATATACTGAGTTCATTTAATTTAACGAACTCACCTAAGACACATCTCCAAAAGTATTCTTTTGGAAAACACATAGTGGGTGAAACCCCCCGCATGGGGGGGAAATGGGGTAAATACAAAATGACTATTCAAGAATTAGAAAGAAAACAAGACAAAGTTTTAGAAAAAACAAAGTCTTCTCTTGAAGGAATCTATGAAATACCAAAGCCAACTGAAGAACAATTGCAGCAGATGCCTACAGATCTGCATCGTAAGTACGCAGAAGAAGCTACACTCTACTCAGAGCATTTGTTTCCCTTAGCGTATACGACAAATGCTGTACTTATTGCTTTTAAAGTGGGAATTTTTGACGCCATGTCTAAGCCAATGACAATTGCTGAACTTGCAGAATATCTCGTTGATAGCGACAAGATCGAGTTAGATCCTCTCAATTTGGAACAGGAAATCGAAGTATGTAAGCAAAAGATAGGAGCATTGTTTGAGTTATTTTCTGCACCACAGCTTAAGATAGTACAGCAAGTTAATGGTGGACAGTGGGAACTAACTAGATTAGGGAGTTATCTACGAACCGACTCATCTGTAGGTATCGCAGTGGCTATGATGAACCTCACTGAGTATTACTCAAAGCCGTCGTTTGGTGACTATCCTCGCCATGTTTTTGGAACTAAGGCTTACGATGACATCGGTTCTCCAGAGGAGGGAGCCGTTTATACTGAACGTGTCCCTCAAAAAGTGAGAGCCGGATTGTTAATGTCGTTACCAAAATTTGGGGTAAACCTTGATGAAGGCGATCCGTTAGTACTCGACCTTGGATGTGGTGTAGGTGATTGGCTCATCGAAATCGCCAAGAAACATCCTAATACTAAAGGAATAGGCTTAGATTACAACCTAGGAAGCTGCGAAATGGGAGCTGCGAAAGCCGAAACTGCTGGACTTGGTAGTCGCCTGGAATACAGACAAGTAGATCTAGCTACCGATAGAATTCCTCTAAGCGATTCTTCTGTCGATTTAGTGACTGCAATAAACTTTCACCACTTCTTTCCGAGATACGGCGATCAAAACGTTACGGATGAGATTTTTCGTGTATTAAAACCTGGAGGTAAATTCCTCTCAATTGTGCCATTATGTGATGGTGCAGACGACACGCTCATGCTCTCTACGCAAACAATGTTTCAATTTCTATTCAGCGGATTTACAGGCTGGCGTACAAAAGAACATCTCACCGATATCGCGCAGAAGGCAGGATTTAAAATCACAAAGTTAGTTCCTATGATTTTCCGAAGCCGTCAAGCAGTATTCTTTGCAGTTAAAACCTAAACAGGAATCACGTTTTTTTTATTTAAAGTCTAGTGTGGTGATAATAAATGGCACAAAAAACTAGAAGACGTAAAATACAAACTAAAAGAGAGGACGAAAACAAAAGCAATCATGTTCGTGTAACAGAAGGCTTAGGCAACGGCCTTGCAATCAGTTTTCTGAAAGAGTACATAGAACCTTTCATTGTTACAGCCGAAATTGCTAATGGATTAAAATGTGGTTTTTTCGATGCGTTTCAAAATAGTGGAGACCAATACGTTGCAACCAAAGAGGACATCATTGAATATACAACTAATGGTAATGGTATCGTAACGATAGACGACAAGGATAGTGTTTATGACCTAGAACAGTTCGCAAAGAAATTAGATGCATGGCTGGAATTAATGGAAACCTCGGATTTAATCTATCGTAATAACGGTTTCTACTGTTTACAGCCTCTTGCAGTTCATTTCAGAAACGACAAGAACGGGGTAATAAGGTCATTACTCAACGAATCATTTTATTGGACGAAAACACTGGATGAACGCCATCTTTCAAATATATGGAGTAGACATTGCGTAGATTCATTAATCGGGACACAGAAGTACGATTTTATCGAAAATCATCTCGAAGCATGTAGTAGCGTGCTATGTCGAGATATTCCACTGTATCTCGAAGAGTTCGATATACATCTAAAGAAAAATTCTATTGTATTGGATATTGGTTGTGGAACTGGCTATTTTCTTGAAGAGCTTGCTCGCCTTTATAAAATCAGAGGCGTGGGACTTGATTTCAACTGGAAAGTAGTGGAAAATGGCAACAAAAGGCTTAAGAAGTTAGGTCTAGGTCGTATAATTAACCTGCGCTACATGGATGTAGCTAAGCAGAAATTGCCAGCCAATGACGATCTTGTGGACTTAGTATTGACCATAAACTTGCATCAATATTTCAAACCTGAGCATTATGAGCATTTAACAAATGAGATCTATCGGATCCTCAAACCAGGTGGTACATACTTTTCTATAGTCGCTGTTGAGTTACCTGAGGAACATCCTTCCAAGAGATTATCGATAGGTATGCATTCGCAATTGTCAAAGATATTCACAGACTTTACAGAATTCGTAGATATGGCTCATATCAGAGAACTTTATGAGAATGCCGGATTCAATTTCAAAACCTTTGAGACTCTTCCGTTGTATGGGGGACATCAGGAGATTATTGTCGTCAAAAAACCTTGAACTTCACCTTATTTTTTTGTCTAGCACATTTTTTTGTGCATAAAAGCTACCGTCATTCTTTCTTTTCATTGTAATCAGAGTCATTTTGCATTTTTTTCATTTAAAAGCTCAGGGATAAGTTCTTCCAGTTTCTTAATATCTTTAAGTTCTATTAGATAATCTGGGATTAAGATTTTTTCTTTAAAATGCGTTTTGTCTGGCGTAAGGATGATTGTTTTCATTCCCAATTCCTTAGCTCCTAAAATGTCAACTTGTGGGTTATCTCCGACGTGAACGCAATTCTCAGGGGCTACTCCAAGAGCTGCGCATATCTTAATAAACGGCTGTGTGCTTGGCTTCGTGTCTTTGGTATCTTCCCCAGGAATAATAATCGCATCAAAATATTCGACTAACCCAGCGTCTTCGATTCTTTTAGCCTTCATACCCTCCAATCCATCAGTATCACTCATTAAACCAAGCTTAATGCCTTTCTGCCAGAGAGATGCCAGCAGATCCTCTACTCCCGGAAAAATCTTGGATTCATCACTCACGGTCTGCCAATAGATAGTAGTTAGTTCATTAAGAGTGGATTCCGAAATTGATTCCGAAATATCTTTACTAAAATATCGTTTTACAGCTTCTTTCCACCAAATATTGCGGTTGTAAATGTGCTTTTCATTCATTTCACGTTCCATCAGTTCAATTAAGTTTAATAGTACCTTTTCTTGAATCTCTCCTTGAATATTCAGGTACTTTAATAAAAAATCACAAACCTTTGAATGAGCAATATTTCTACGTGGATGCGACTCAACTAAAGTGCCGTCAAAATCAAAAATAGCAGCATATCTTTTTTCTGTGTTACTTGTCATCAAGATCTCCCTCATTTAAGATTAGTTAATTTCCATTTTATAGTTTCTCTGTAGTAGAGACTAATATTCTATTTTGAAAAACCGTCAACTTTTTATAGGCTTACGACATACTATGTAGACGTCAATATATATAGTAGTCTAAATATATGGAGGTCTACCGTTTGGTATGGTTCGGTAAAGGATTTACGAAAACTTCACACGGACGGATTAGTCCAGTCCAATTTATGATTCTCTTAATGGCGGAAAGAAAAAAAGAGGCTTACGGTTATGAACTTCTACAAGAGCTATCTGGAATCTTTAGCGATGTGTGGAAGCCAAAAAGTGGTACTGTTTACCCTGCATTGAATTCACTTGAAGAAAGGGGCTTTCTTAAAAGCGAGAAGGTTGAACAGGAAGACAAGCCTGATAAAAAAATGTATAAGATTACACAAGAAGGCAGAGACATCTTAAACGAAGTTTTTGATAGTTTTGAAGAAGAAGTTACATATTCAGAAGAATATGGTGCAAAAATGTTTGAGTATTTAGGGCAACATTTTGGCAGAAAATTAGGTTCTTTATTTTCAAAGTTGTTTTTACATGAAGATATGGACGAAATCGATCACTGGAAAGGAAGAAAGCAGAAAATCAAAGAGAGAATGAGACATGAGATGGATCATAGACATCATCATATTGGTCCTTGGATGTGGATGATGCCTTGGATGAAATATCTTTTTTCGGGGGATGAGCTTCAAGATGATGACCGAAAGGAGATGTTAGAGCACTATAAAGCACGATTACAGAAAGAACTTGAGAAGATCAACAAAGAATTAGAAAAAATGGAAACTGAAGAAAACAAAGAAGAGGAGGTGGAATAACATGTTTGGGATGGAACATATATTTCCAATATTCTTGAAGCATTTTCACTGTATGCCAGAAATAATGGAAAAGGAAGATTTTCCAGAACTAAAAAAAGATTTCTTAGAATTATATAAAAAACTCTTAGAGGCTCAGATTAAGCATATTGACAGAAAACTAGAAAAGATAGAAGAAGTAGCAGAAGAAAAGAATGAAGCATAAGCCTTTTCTCATCACTATTTTTTAACTGCATTTTTTTATTATTTCTCCACAAGAAGACCCCTTCAACGTGTTGGGGGGATGAATTGCGTGTGTTACTTGTTTCACTTTCACGATACTCCCTAATCTTTAAATACGGTTTTGCAGAGATTCTAAGTAGAATTGAGCTGAGGTAACACTCGCCAGTTCTCACATTCATATCACGTTCAGGGCAGGGACTGCCCGTAGAGCCTGTTTGACATGTCCTGCTGGGGAATGGATGATTCAGGAAGCCAGCCTACTTGTAGGGTGGTAGTTCACTAAATTAGATAATCTCAAGAAGATAATACAAAGCATTTCGCACATTCAATCCAGTGACTGCACTACAAGGTATAATTTTATCCTCTTCAATGTCTAAATACTCGCTGATATTTTCTAGGACTTTTGTATTACAATTTGAAAGGTCGATTTTGTTAAGACAGACTACGAAAGGAAGAGATAAAGCATCATGTATTAATTCTATGATATCTCGGACTTTTGCTAAGTAACTCTCCGTCATAACTGTAGAATCAATTACCACAAAAACACCCTTAGCGCCTTTCCACCAAATACTCCATAGCGGCTGATAGTGTGTTTGCCCCCCTAATTCCCATAACATATATGACTGAGAATCGTCTTGCATAAAAACTCTGTAAAAGTCAATTCCAGGTGTAGGTATGTAGGATTCGCAGATAGTATCAAGATTAGCTGTGTTCTTCTTCTTTTTGACGCCATTAAATGCCGCTTCAATTTTTTTTCCAAAAACTGTTTTACCTGCATTGGCAGGTCCCATAAGGAGCAGTTTTGTAACACTCATACGATTAAGTAATTTTGTCGGCTTATTTACCGTTTTGATCTCTGTTGTAAATGACATAAAGCTCACACACCTTTGTCAATTAAATTGATTTAACGTCATTTAAAAAGAGGTCAAGGTTCTGACGACAACGGAGAGAATTAACATTGATTTTTCGTCGATGATGCTTTTGAAAAATAAAAGACTTATGTGATCTGTTCTTCGTTAGAAATTTTCAAAACTTTACCTAGAATCTTATATCGCTGAAAAGTCTCTATTCTTTGCCACTATACTCACAGGATGGATTTAAACACCTTATCTTGCTTTTAGATTTAAAGAGAGGGAGACCACATTGACATTTTTCATCGTGCAATATTGCGTAGTTGGGCAGCACAAAAGCAGTTTTACAGGGATTCTCATCATTATAATAATTACTACAACCGACAGCCAAACCGATTCTCCGAAGAAAGATAAGCGGCTCACCGCATTTTGGACATGAATATTTTTCTTTTTCAAATTTCTCCTTCACAATCATGTCAGGATTCTGACACTGCCGATCGATACAGCAGGTAATATCATACCCGCCATAAATATGGTGCATTTTGGGAAGTCCACATCTTTCACATCTTTCAGTCAACAATTTAGCGGTCTTTGGAACTCTATATGATATACCGCAAAGTGAGCAAATAATCTCATCTTTTTTCTTTACTAAATCGTGTCCACAATTCTTGCAGACACCAATTTTCTTTGAAGAAATATCCACTATTTTTTCTTTTTTTGGTTTTTTCTCTATTTTATTAATTTCTAAGGTTTTTTTGGGACGAGGCTTTATCACCTTGATTTTTTTCTTGTTAATTATCGGTAAGCTCTCAAAATCGATGAATGAAACAATTGATTCACATAGAATAGTTTGTTGTATTGGAGACGTAATATAAACAGGAAAAATCCAGTCTTCTTCTTTATTTAGAAATAAAGCCTGTTCTATTAATTTCTTTTTGTTTAACAACAGTGTTGCATTGATACGTACAGGAAAACTCCAATTTTTTAATCTGAAAAGTGCTTCTTGAGATTCATCAATGTTCATTCTTTCTCTAATATCCCATTCAGCAGTGATAATAGGCATTTCGTTGATTTTTTTTCGGATCTTTTCTGCATTAGCCTTTTTGATACCAAGTTTAATCATTTCTTCTACACTGAGTTGTATCAAGTCCTTTAATCCCATAACATTTGCACTCGCTAACAATGTCGCTATTCTTGCGCCTATACCTCTAACTTGTATTAATTCCGAAAATTCCTCAGGTAGTGAATATTCTAGTAAAACACTAAGCCTTTTGATCTTTTCACGAATTAGAATGGATTCAGAGAATTCATCACAGAAACGTTCCAAAGCCGACAATAGTCTATTAGCGTTTTGTTTTATAACGCGTGCGTCTGTCTGAAACTCAATATCAATTTTTACACCGCCTTTAAGAGATGCAAGCAAGACTGCGAATACCTTTTCTTGATGTTTTTTCAGATCTTTTACATAACCAGATGCCGAATAACTCTCAATGACATCTCGAAAGACCCCCCGTTCATTTTTTCTAACTACCATATCGTCAAATTCGCTGGCTTTTGACACAAGTGCAAGGATTTCTTCATCATCAATGATTTCATGAGAGTGAACTGCAACTGCATCAAAAAAAAGTTTTCCAGTATCTAAACGCAAATAGAACTTTGAGGTGAGGCTTCCTAAAGGTGTGGAAACAAGCCCCAGCTCTGTTTTATTTATAAATCCATCTGTGATAAGCCGTTCGATACATTCATTTGTAGTATCCATTATTTCTTGTATCTTTAGTTCATCCTTTTGAGAACTATACAAGAACGTGCTTTTCAACCAATCACTTATTTCAGCTTCTGTTTTAATAAAATTCAAACTAATCTCTGCATTGAGATGCTCTTCTAATGTTTCGGTTAATCTTGATTCTATTTCTTTCCCAGTTAATAGTCCCCGATAGTATTCAACGTTTCTTTTTTCTGTAATGATGATCCCATATCCTAGCGCATCAAATTGAGGTCTACCTGCTCTTCCAAGCATCTGAAGTAGATCTAAAGGGCTTATTTCCTTTTTACCTTTCAAGGGGTCATAGACCGTTGTGTCTTGTACTACAACCACACGAGCAGGCAAGTTCACTCCCCATGCCAGCGTTGAGGTGGACGCAAGCACCTTTAGAAGTCTATTCTTGAAAGCGGATTCAACAATCTCACGATCATTTCTACTCAAACCCGCATGGTGAAAGGCTATTCCGTCGACAAAACAGGTACGTAAAATATCATTAACGATCTCTTTTGACATCTTCCCCAATAATTCAGCCTCTTTATTTCCTAAAAGCAATTTTTCGTTTTCTGAAAAGTTTTGTAATAATTTTTGCGCAGTATCTACAGCCCCGCGTCTACTTGAGACAAAAACTAATGCTTGACCACCAGCATCAATGTGTGGGACGATTAAATCGTAACTGAGTTGAATTTTCAGATGCTTATTATTCCATCTATTCTTCGTATCTGGTTTATACCCACAAACGGTCGCTTCTAGATTTACAGGTCTGTAAATGTCATCAAAAACAAAGGTGCCCGATTTCTTTGCACCTAACCATGCTGCTACGTCTTCAATATTCTTCATTGTAGCACTCAAAGCTACTATTCGTAAAGCTTCATTAAGTTTTTTTAAACGTGATATCAGTACCTCTAAAGCTCCTCCTCTTTCGGGTGAGTCTAAAAGATGTACTTCATCGATTATAATAGTATCTATACGGTTGATAAACTCGTATGTAGTGCTCATGAATTTTCTACTAGCACTATCAACTTTTTCAGGTGTAGATATTATTATATGTGCTTTAGCGGCTTTTCTAGGCTCAATCTCAGTTTCTCCAGTTGTAACATACACGTTATAGCCTAAAGGTTCGAATTTATTGGTCCACTCATCAAGTTTTTCGTAACTTAGGGCTTTGTATGGTGCTATGTAAACGACTTTTTTAGTGGAATCATTTTGATGCTTTATTAAAGCCCTTAAAATAGCAAGTTCACCGATAACTGTTTTGCCGGAAGCTGTGGGAGCTGCAACAACCACATTCTCTTCCCGGTTAAAAGTGATATCAAAAACAGCCGATTGCATCTTATTAAAACGTTCAAAGGGAAATACACTTTTTAATGTTTCAGGAATCACTTCTGTTACTTTTAGTTCAACAGCCACTACAATTCCTCAAAAATATTTGGAGTAACCAGTTCATGAATAACGCACAGGTCATTTATTGATTGAACATTCAGTAATAAACGTTTTCCATACTTCATTTTTTAATAACAAATTAAAGAAAATATCTAACGTCAGTTCTAATACTATTGCATTGTTTTCGAATTTTGCTTCAAATATAATACACCTTAAGAAATTCATCTATTAGCATTTAAATTAAAAAATAAGGGGGGGAGATTTTGAGAATACTTAGGAGGGATCCAGGCGTTTGTTAAATCTCAAAATCTCTCTACTATCATTTGAATGCACCTCATTTAAAAACAAATGAATCCTACATGAATTTTTAAATTTATAGAATAACGCATTTCCTAAGATTTCAACAACTTCTTTTAGTAGAAATCATATCTTGACTTTTTACAACCCTTTAGCATGATTTCTGCTTTATAAACGAACTCCAAAGATAGTATATGACTATCCAGTTTACTAGGAGTGTATTGAAATAACAATTATGAGTTCATCGCTACTAACATACTTTCCGTATTCAAATTTGAGACCTCATCAAGACAAATTAATTCTCCTTTCAAAAAATGTCATTAAAAACGGACTTAATGCCATCATAGAGGCACCAACTGGTATCGGCAAGACTTTAGGTATATTAGCAGGAGTTCTTCCTGAATTAATTACGCATGATATGAAATTGCTGTATGTTTGCAGAACTCACACACAAATGACCCGAGTAATTGAAGAACTAAGAGCAATCGTTGCCAAAAGAGGTCATCACATCAAAGGTATCTCAATTGGTGGTAAGCATGTAATGTGTTTAAAATCGAATGTACGCAATATTCCTGACGCTGAGATCTTAAACGATACTTGCAATGCAATTAAGAAGAAATGTCACTTTTTTCAAAGAACAAAAGGATTCAATATTGAATCTTTGCTCGATGAACTTAATAAATGCCCAATGACTAGCCAAGATGTTTACAAATTTTCAAAAATGCATGGATTATGCCCATTTGAACTACAGAAGAAATTATTGCCAAATATGGATGTTATAACATTATCTTATCAATATTTTTTTAACCCAATACTACGATACTACGTTATTGAGAGATTTATTGAGTTGGCAAATTGTTTTATCATCTTAGACGAGGCCCATAACCTGCCCAGTATCGTTAAATCCATTATATCACTAAAACTTAAATTATCAAGCATCAAGAACGCTCTTGAAGAAGTACAAACTTACCCTCATATAGTACAACTTAAAAACCCTGAAACAATCAGTGACTTCTTATCGAATATCTATGTGAAAACAATTGAATATGCACGTTCGAAAAGGAGAGAGAACAAAGAGGTCAAAATTACATCTAGAAAGGAAAAAGATACTTTTCGAAGCCATATTTCCTTATGTACGGACCTTGATAAACAAGGAATTAACTTTTTAATCGATCGGATAATCGCATGGGGCGAAAGAATTAGAGAATATCGAGCAAAAAGCGAGAATGTTGCGCGGTCATCGCTTTATAGGGTCGGAAAGTTTCTAAAATCAATGGAAAAGGCAGTTACAGATCCCGTTTTTGAAGTGATTTTAAAAAAACAAAAACTCCCTTCTAAAGAAACATATCTTTTAGAACTTATATCATTCGATCCAAGACCTATAACACAGCCACTATTCGACCGCGTATACGGATCTATTGCAATGTCAGGGACAATGCAACCTTTAAATGCGTTTGCAGATGTCGTTGGGCTGAATACCCCTCTTTACGAAGCGTTTAGTTCACCATACAATACCGATAATTTTCTTGTTCTTGGAGTTTCGAAACTCCATAGCAAAGGAGGAGGTAGGAAAATGCTCCTAGGAATGCAAAATGCCTATGTTGATAGGCTCACAGAGGTAATAAGAAATACAGATGGAAATATAGGTGTTTTCTGCGCATCTTATGACATTTTAAGTTTGTTGGAAACCCCATTATCAAAAAAAGTCGATGAACTTGGAAAATTTCTTTTTGTTGAACAAGCTAATATGCCATCCTATCTTAGTGAAAGAATGGTAGGAGAATTCAAAAAATTTGGCGATCTTGGGGGAGCTGTATTATTGGGTGTAATGGGAGGTAGGAACTCAGAAGGTCAAGACTTTCCAGGAAGGACCATGTCGTCCGTATGCATTGTGGGTGTTCCTTTTTCACAGTTTAATATTAGAACTAAGCTAGAAATCCAGTATTATGAGCGTGCTTTCCCAAGAAAAGGAAGACTCTACGCTTACATCATACCTGCTATGCGACGAGCAGCACAGGCAGCTGGAAGAGTTATTCGATCCTTATCAGATCGGGGTATCATCATCTTTATGGATCAGCGTTACCTCTACCGTACCTATAACAGATTTTTGCCGTTATGGTTACGAGAAAATATGAAACAGGTGAATATCAAACCTGGTAATTTAGGCAAAAAAGTAATAAGCTTTTTTAATTAGCCTTCATGGTTTTTTCAAAATCATCTCTTTATAAACAAACTGAGCTCATTTTTTATGATGATAGAAATGACTATTGAGGAAATTCTGAAAAGAGAAATTGAATATTACGAGCAAAAACGTTACAAAAAAGCTGCAAAGGAATACAGGAAGCCCGTATATGACGAGCCGATAACTTATATGGCATGGTATAATTTAGGATTAGATCACTTTGAATTAGGTGAGTTCAGTAAAGCGATTAATTGTTATCGAAAAGCCTTGGAACATAATCCTGAAGCTGAAGATGTATGGAACAGCATGGGATTAGCTTTTGGAGCAATGGGTGAACACAAAAAAGAAATTGACTGTTATCAAAAGGCGTTGAAACTTAATTCAAAGAATGCGGATACATGGTACAACATGGGAGTCGCCTATTATGAGTCTGGAGAACCCAAGAAGGCGATTGAATATCAGAAAAAAGCAGTAAAAATTGATCCAGAACATGTTTTCGCATGGCTCTCTATGGCAGGAGCATATGGACAGCTGGGAGATAGAATCAAAGTCGATGAATGCCAAGAAAAGGCAGCGGAATTTCTTAGATTTAATGCGATTTAGTTCATATTCTCTCTTATGCTTTCATTCCTAATTTTCAGGAACTTCTATTATAAGTGAATGCCTGTCGAATCAGATAATGTTATATAATTTTCTGACAGATTATTTGAAAATCTAAAAAGTTCTTTACTTGATTTTTTGAAAATGGAGATGAACATATGCCTATTAAGAATGGGGATAAGATAAAAGTCGAATACACTGGAACGCTTGAAGATGGAACTGTTTTTGACACGTCAGAAGGAAGAGAGCCATTAGAATTCCAAGCAGGTTCCGGACAGGTTATAAAAGGATTTGATAACGCAGTAATTGGGATGGAAGTTGGAGAAGAAAAAAAGGTCGAAATGCCTCCATCAGAAGCTTATGGTGAGTATGATCCAAATCTTATAAAGAAAATACCATTGGACAAACTACCACCAGGAGAAGAACCCAAGCCAGGAATGGTGCTCGAATTAAGAACCTCGGACGGAATAGGCTTCCCTGCAAGAATAACAGAAGTAGCTGAAAAAGAGATAACTATTGATTTAAATCATCCATTGGCTGGAAAGACCTTGATTTTTGAAATAAAAGTCTTAGATATTTCCTAATTCTTTATTTTTCATCATTCCATATTTATAATATTCTCCACAAGAAGACCCCTCAACTTGTTGGGGGGATGAATTGCATTACTTGTTTCACTTTCACAACAGTCTCTAACCTTTAAATAGCTATGTGCACATAACAAGTAGGCAGAATTGAGCTGAGGTCATACTCGCCGGTTCTCAAAATAACATCACGTTCAGGGCAGGGACTGCCCGTAGAGCCTGTTTGACATGTCCCGTTGGGGAATGGATGATTCAGGAAGCCAGCCTACTTGTAGGGTGGTAGTTCACTCTGATGAAAATATTCCTGAAGAAAGAAGCGTAGGTAAGCCTTTTAAGTTGGAGATCACAGTAAATCCGCTTCCATGTCTATTTGGGTCATAGAAGTTCTTTCTATCTATAAGAACAGCATTGCATCCGAGTTCAAGTGCTGAATAGACATCATTTAATTTATCGCCAATGACGAGGACTTCAGTAGCATGTAATTGGACATTCGATAAAATTAACTTGATTTGACCAATTCTAGTCGCCTCATCGTCCCTTGTAGCAATGGGTATACCTTGTATACCTAGTCTTTCAATAATTATTCGAGTTACATTTGCACCTTGAAATGTCACCACTCCAAGTCTGTATTTAGATGATAACTCTCTTAACAGTTCAGGTGAGTCATCTAGAAATTCAAGTTGACTAAGGGAAGCGAGTTCATATTCTTCAATGGTTCTCGATACTACTTCAAATTTTTCAGTATCCCAAATCCTCGTAACAAGTTCCAACAACGACTTAAACTCTACTCCTAACAAGTCTTCAATACGACTAACTACTTTCCCCCAGTCTATTGAAAGGTGAACTAACGTTCTATCCAAGTCGAAGATTATACCTTGGACTTTAGACATGATTTTTCACCACGATTTAAACCTTTAAATGAATTTTCATTACATAAAGTACGCTAAAAGATAACCCCGTCCAAATGAGCCAATCAAGAATTAAAAAATGCCAAATAATGACTTTCGGTGCTCCAGGATAGACAACTTGTTTTAACCACGGCAGGGGGTATCCCCAATACCCAACTCCAAGGAGACTTGGAGGTATATTTGGCAACAAACCCGAAAAACTTGTTATGATTCCTCCTATGATAAGTGAGGGGAGAACTAGTCTTTTTAAAAAGGTCATGTTGATTGTCATAATCATCACTAGAAAAGGAAACTCAAAGGAAATTTCTCACAATATTTGAGAAATCTTTTTAATTCAAGTATCGTCAGTGGATACCAGACTATTTCAACCTATCTTTGTGTTGATCGCCCCGCTCCGGGGTGCTTTCAACTTTAATTGACTGCTAATGACTTTAAATGCAAAATTGGATCGTGATTATCCTGAAAAAACGACCAGATGGGCGTAAAATCGTCTTAACTTCTTCAGCTATCGAACTTTCTGGCTTTAGACGCAACCCCTTTTTCGCATTCGTCGCTTCGTTCCCTAAAGGATTCTTGCCTTTATCTTTCTGTAGGAAATATTACCCGCCAGTTCTAAAGAAAGACGTTGCTCCTTCAGAAAAAGGGATCACTCATTATGCGCCATACGGATTAAGAAAAGTAGAAGCGAGTTTAATAGACAATGGAGGCTTTGATGAGTCAGATGTTGTGTGTGTCCATCCATACTATCTTGATAAATTTGTTGGACCAAAAACAAAAGTTGTCGGAATAAGTGCCATGGAGTCTCTTGGGTTAGCTTACGTGAGTTTAACGTACTCGAACTTGTTGCGCACTTTTGGCGACATGAGTTCGATATCATTAAACGCCATTGAATTTCAGAAACTGTGTCACAATAAGGCTTTACGCACATTCAGACCAAAGGTCATCGTAGGAGGGGCAGGGGCGTGGCAATTAAAGGGAACTAAGACGCGGAAGTTTCTTGGCGTCGATTCTGTAATGATTGGCGAGGGCGATAAAGAAGTACCAAAACTTTTTAGAACAGCTGCTGAGGGTAAGGAAATCCCCCCTGTAGTGTACACATCATCCCCAGAGGAAGACGACATTCCAGTAATCAAACATGCATCCATCTATGGAAATGTTGAGATTTCAAGAGGTTGTGGAAGACATTGCCAGTTCTGTACGCCAACCATGCAGAAACGCCGCGATGTCCCAATGTCAAAAATAATCGCAGAAGTTGAGGTTAATGTTAAAGAAGGAGCAGATATGATTACGACCGCCACAGAAGATGCCTTACTCTACAAATGCAAAGATAAGAAATTCATGCCGAATGAAGACGCTGTAATAGGGTTATTTAAAAAACTCGCTAGTTATGATCAGATACAAAGCATTCAGCCTGCCCATATTAGTTTGGCACCTGTTGTTGCAGTACCAAAATTGATAGACGAGTTATCTAACATCTTACTTGAGAAGAGCTACTATAAGCATAACGGAAAACCAAAAATAGCAGTAGAAACAGGCATTGAGACTGGGAGTACTCGCCTAATGGAAAAATACATGCGTGGAAAGATGCTTCCATTTAAACCTGAAGAGTGGCCAGAAATTGTAACTCAAGCATATGGTATTTTAAACGATAATGATTGGGTTCCTTTGTCAACTTTGATTGTAGGATTTCCCGAAGAAACGGAAGAGGATACAATCAAAACTCTTGAACTTATTGATGATTTAAAATCATATACATCCTTTTTTGTTCCTCTGTTATTTGTTCCACTTGATAAATGTATTTTACAAAATGAGAGAGGCGCAGATCTAGATTCTCTATCTGATTTGCAATGGGAGTTTTTATCGAGATGTTGGAGATATAATGTGAAAATTTGGAAAGATACTTGGTTTAGCTTTGAAAGTTTCTATAGAAAAGTGCTACATAGTTCTCTCGCCAAAGTTATGTTTCCATTTATTGGAGCTGCTGCGTATCTTACATGGTTTAGAGGAAGATCAGGCGCCCAGTATTACAAAAAATTTATCTTTGAGGCTTCCCGAATTTAGTTTATTTCAAAAAGTCGATTATTTAGATAATAACTCATTTTAGAGGTTAAAAACTCCAAAAATGTGAAATTGAATGAAAAATCTCATCCAGCTTCGTCGATATTATGAAAGAGAAGGAGAAATTCAAAATCATCAAGAATTATTGTTTTTAAAAACGTCTAACGTTTTTTTGATGCATGAACAAAGATATCGACTTTTAGAAACGCTAAAACTCGTCCCACATTCCAAGAATCTTTTAGATATTGGATGTGGGGAAGGTTTAATGACAAATCTATTCCAAGCAGATTTGAAAGTAGGGATAGATATTTCGGCTAATAAAATTAAAAGGGCTAGAAAAAAGAAGGCCATTCACTACATTGTTGCAGACGCACATCATCTGCCTTTTAAAGAAAAATACTTTGACACATCGATTTGTACAGAAACACTGGAACACTTAGCATCTCCAGAAATGGTTTTTCAAGAAATGAGTAGCGTAACATCGCAATATATAATCTTAAGTATTCCCTTGATTTCTTTTATTGAAAATACTCTCTTAAGAATGCAAGATACCAGTATAGGCTTTAATGAGATAGGAAAAGGTCACTTAAGGGTCTATGATAAAAAATCCCTGAAAAAAGAGTTAGAGAGTCTGGAGCATTTTAAAATAAAGAAAGTCAAGTGTGGGTGCTTTGGCTTTCATAATCTTCTTAGAATAGTGCTTGGAGGCTTGATGAGCGTTAATTTTTCTCTTAAAATATGCACACTTTTTGACAAAACACTCTCAAGATTTTTACCCTTTAGATCTAAACATTTAATTCTTTCATTGAAAGCAACTAAATGATTCTATTTCAGCAATATACTTTAAGAATGATAAATAATCAAAAAAAGATACGTTTACGAAGCATGAGATTTAAAAATGTAAAGTTTTAAGTAGTAGTTAAGTTCTTTGTGGAACACTTACAGTGATAGTTTTTATGGAACTTGATTTAATTAGTTTATTTATACATTCGATTTAAACTAAAAATTATTATTAAAAATTCTAATAGAAGAATCTCTAGCCGTTACTCCTCGTTTAACATAAGTGTTATTCATCAATTAAAATTTATGTTTTCGTTTTGGTATTTTAAAGAATAATTTGTCACCATACAAAATATTTATGTAACTATTACGCTCTTATGGTAATGCTTATCAAGCACACATTGGAAAACAACGAATTATTCTTTAAATTTAAGGTCTTGTTATATCATTCAAATATTCTTTTAGAAAAATATTTTTGATATAATTTTCTTAAGGCTAATACTATTGCTATAATACTATGGCTATAATTTATCTAAAGGGAGGCAATTATTTGATAACTGTAGTGTCTGGAGGTCTTAGGACGACCAGGTTTCTAGAAGGGCTTTTACGCGTGATGCCGCAAGACGAGTTAGCAATTATTGCAAACACTTTAAACAATGTAAATGTCGTGGGATTAGCTATATATCCAGATCTTGAATATTTAATATTTCTCCTAGCCGGAAAACTCGATATTCGGTACTGGGAGACCGTACAAAATGATACTTACAGTTTTATGAACGCCTTCTCTTATTTGCTGAACAATGAAGACTTATGGTTTCGTTTTGGGGATATACTATTTTCCCACGTAATCGTTCGCAAACATCTTATGGCAACTGGAAAGTCATTTTCGGAAGCAATTGAAATAATCACGCAGAAACTTGGCATAGCAGCGAAAGTAATTCCTATGACGAGTGATGATGTTGTTTTTAAAGTAAGCACGGACCAGGGAGATCTACCCTTTTTAGAATACAGGAACAAGGAACTCCAAGGGCTTATAAAGGAAGTAAAAAAGATAGAATATGATGGAATCGATAAGGCAAAACCTAATTCAAAAATTGAAGAAACACTGTCAAAAAGTGATGCAATAGTAATAGGTCCAAGTAATCCACCTTTAAACATTGAGCCTATGCTAGCTTTTCAAGATATTAAGAATGCAATAGAAAAAGCACATTGCAGTGTTATTGCAATTAGTCCAGTGCTTGGCGACGAACCCATTGATCAACCTATGAGACGACTTATAGAGGAAGCGATAGGAATTGGTACGTCAATAATTAATATAGTTGAACGCTACCCAGGACTTATCGATACTTTAGTTATTGATGAAAATGACGAAAAATATAAGCAAGAGCTTGAAGATATGGGTATGGAAGTAATTGTTACAAAGGTTAGAATTGGAACTCAAGAAAATAGAACAAAACTTGCTGAAATTGTTACGAAACTGATTTGAAGACGTTCTTGCAGCCCTCCTGTAATAATTGGGGTCCTTTTATGAGAAAAATATCCATAACTGTTCCTACTGAAGACACTAAAAAGGTAATAGAAATCCTTGAAGAAACAGGTTACGAGTTTTCGGTTATTGAAGGAAAGGACACCAGTGCGATCTATTTAGCGGTTCATACGGATGATGTCGGTCCCCTTATCACCGAACTCCAGAAAGAAGGGATAGGTCGTGTAACCGGAACTGTATATGTATCGCAAGCCGAGTTGGTAATCCCCTATAAACAGCACAAAATGAATACAACTGGAGCTAAGCGCATTGCAATTGAGGAATTATACAGAGATGTAGAAGAAAGTTCAAAACTAGACAGAAATTATATTATTTTTATTGCCCTTTCTGCAATTTTAGCGAGCCTTGGACTTCTTGCCAATAATGTCGTCGCAGTTATTGCTAGCATGGTGATTGCTCCCCTTATGGGTCCTATTATAGGTACATCACTCGGAACTGTTCTAAGTGATAGGAAATTATTTAAAGAGGGTCTAAAAGCAGAAATATTTGGTTTATTGCTCTCAATCGCTGCAGGTTTTGTTATAGGCTATTTATATCCTGAAGCAGAAGTCACTTCTGAAATCTTGTTAAGGGCTTCTCCGACACTTTTTGACGTAGGTCTTGCTGTTGTCAGTGGATCAGCAGCTGCAATATGCTTCACTAGTGGAATAGCTACAGCATTAGTTGGAATTGCTATTGCAGCCGCACTCATGCCACCAGCGGTAAATGTAGGTCTTGGTTTGGCACTCCAACGATATGATATAGCTCTTGGATCTGCTCTCTTACTATTAACAAACGTTTTTAGCATTAATATCACCGCATTGGCAGTTTTTTGGCTTAAAGATGTGAAACCAACTCTTTCATTGCGCAGAAAAAAACTCGCAAAAGGATTACTTAAAAAACGAGGTCTCCTCGTTATAATTGCAATTCTTGTTCTTTGCCTCCCAATTGGGATTACAACCTATAATGCGATCATACAAAACAGCGTACAGAGAACAACAACACGGATTGTTGAAGAAGAAATTACAAAAATCCCAGGGGCTGAAGTAGCGGAAATTGATACGCTTCTTAATTTGCAACGGAGAAACTTGTTTGTGGAAATCAAAGTAGATAGTGAAAGACCTGTAGGAGTTGAAGTAGCACAAACTATCGCAGAACGCATAACGCAGGAGACTGGTTTCGAGACAACAGTTGAAATCCGAACGTTTCTAGTACAAAGCGTGCGCTATAACCCCTCTTGATGAAGTTCATTGCAGCAGTGTTATAACATCGAGATAATGCTCTTTTTTTGCATAATCAAGAGCTGTATCCCCATTCTTATCTTTGATATTTTTATCAGCTTTATATTCTAATAGAAGTTTTACAATCTCAGGGGCATTCTTCCAAGATGCTAAAATCAGAGGTGTTTCTCCCTTTTCTTTACCTTTTACATTAACTTCTGAGCCAGTTTCTAACAAAAGCTTTACAACATCTGTAAAACCTTCAGAAGCAGCTTGCATTAATGCATTCCAGTTCATTTCATTTTTTGCTTGAATATCAGCACCTTTTTCCAATAAAAGTTTAGCCACTTTATAGCTTCCTTCATAGGCTGCAAATAGCAATGGTGTGTTCCCAGAAGAATCTCTAACTTCAAGATCAGCACCATTATCAATTAGAAATTCAGCAATTTCTATGTAATCATAGCGTGCAGCTTTCATCAGTGGATTTTCTGCGGCTCCATAGTCACCGCCATTTATATCAGCACCATGATCAACCAAGAACTTAATTACCTCAAACTGACCCGTATATGCTGCTTCTCTTAATGCATGATTGGTGTAATCCAAATCTTCATTTAAGTCAAGACCATGTTCAATGAGATATTCTATCAAGTCTATGTATCCAAATTCGGCAGCATAAGAAAGCACACTCGTGCCAAATCTTTCCTTATGCTTTATATCAGCTCCTTGTTCTAGTAAGTAAAGAATAAGATCTTTATTATCCTTCTCTCTCAATGCTTCCTCAAGTGCAGAGTTCATTTCATCCTGTTTTGCAAGTAAATCGTCTGCGTGATCTTTAAATAATTTAACCAAATCTAACCTTTTACTTGATATTGCCCTCTTTAAAGCTGTTTCATCGAAAGAACCTTCAGTCTCAAGGTTAGTACCATATTCTAGTAGGAGTTTTGCTATTTCAATATCAAATCCATCATGCCAAATTGAATCAAGGAGAGGATTTTCCTCTGCCTCATTGAGAGCGTTGGGATCTGCCCCATTTTCCAATAATAATTTAACTATTTCAAATTTATTTTGAGACTGACCACCAGGAGATGATGCATAATGGAGAGGAGTTCGATCGTATTCTCCCTTTAGATTCACATCAGCACCAGCATCTATTAGAAGTTTTACAATTTTAAGATGTCCGTACATGCTTGCATAAGTTAGGGGAGTATCTTTACTATAGTTTCCTCCCTTGTTAACATCAGCACCATGATCTACAAGATATTTGGCGATTTCAAACGAGCCGTCACGACCACATACCATAAGCAATGCAGTTTTGCCCCACACACCATCATAATCCACATTCGCGCCGCCTTCTATAGCTTCCTTGACTTTTTCCAAGTCTTTATCATCCGCTCCAAATATGAGGTGATTATTAAAATCGACTATCATAATAGTTTGCTTTTTAGCTAATAGGTTATAACTCTAATGGTGCCTAGACAATTCCACTAGCGCCTTTCAGTCCTATCTGTTGGAAGAAGGATTCCTGTCGAATCAGTTAAAACACTCCAAATAGTGTCAATAGGCCAAAAACAATGAAGATTATACCTGAAACAATGTGCAACATTTTCGGAGATATTATCCGTGAAAAAGATTCGCCTACAAGCACTCCAATTCCACTTACTAAGGCTAAGCCTGAAAGTACACCAAGAAGTACCACAAATGGTAGTTGATAATTTGCGACAAGAAGAATTGTAATAATTTGCGTTTTATCTCCGAGTTCAGCTAAAGCAACAAAACTAAATGCAGTCAAAAAAAGAGAAGAATGTTGATCTACCATAAGACTTTCATCATTTATCTTTTCATCGCTTGTGTTTTTGGATTTGACAAGGAGTATCACGCCAAATACAATGAAAATGATTCCTGTCGAGAATCGAATAAATAAATAGGGAACAAATTGAACAATAATCTGCCCGATAAGTACACCTACTCCATTAATTAGAATAAATCCAGTCATCGCTGCTACAAACACAATGACAGGCTTTCTGGATTTTGCAGTCAGTATGATTATAGCTAACTGTGTCTTATCTCCTAACTCTGATATTGTTAATAGAAGAAATGTTGCAAGAAAGACATCAATAGACACAGAAATCAATCCGTTAACTTTTAAATTAAACTTGAGACTTTAATTCGCAATTCTTTAAAATTGTATCGAAAAGCATCCAAGAAGATATGTTCTGTACTGAGTTATTTGATATTAAAAAAGAATGATTTTAAATTTGTTAAATAAAAAGCATTCAAAGAAAAGTATAGGAGGAGAAGAGTAGTTCTAGCGCTGCCACTTAGGCACTCGAAGCATTGTATCACAGAATCCGCATTTAATATATCCTTCTTCGTCTACTTTATCCATATCAAGCATCCCTCCACATTCTGGACATGCTTTATCTACTACGTCGATTTCCTGAGTTATTTCTATGTTCTTCTTTACGTCTTGCATGACCTCAAAGATGAAACCAGTAAGAATAGCCTCTTCATTTGAATATACTGCGACTGTTAACAACCCCTGACCCGCATAACCTGATGCTGTGATTTCTGTTGCAAAATCGAATTCACCGTATTTAGTCCTTCCAATATAGGCGCTGTAGGCAATGTAATGATCTCCGTGTTCTCCAACAAACCTTTCATCCCGATCGATGGGTATAAGCCCTCTGACTCGTTGTTCTGCCATTGCAAACGCCACGTTTGGATCACCATCAAATTTGAAACTTGCTTTATTACTTTTTAGCTTCCCTTTCTTTAGGGACATCAAAATCCATTCTTGGTCGGCATCCTCTCCCGTAAGCATAGGACATACGGATTTTAGTTCTAGGGGTTTCATGTCCTGTGTATATAATTTTCCTGTAGGATCGCGGAACATGATTATCCCGGTCAAAATGTCGTCAACGCAGCGAATGGGCTGAAGCTGAAAATTCGCTGACTGAGAACCACCAGGCTTAATTACTCCCAGATCTATTATACCTGTTTTCGGATTGATTTTTTCAAGGGCTTGAGGAGTTTCTAACTTTACACTGACATCTGTGATGCTCTGGGGTGAATTGTTTTCAACTTTGATACCAACTTTCAAATATTGTCCTGCGGTTTCATATCCCCGTTTCGAAGATACCAAACCTGGAACAAACGATGCGTCAGAAAATGCTAATGTTGCTTCAGGACTGCCTGCTGGGTTTGTTACAATGGGCGTTAAAGGTATCGTTTGGAGTTTCTTTCGTTGTCTAAATACCACAACGCCTAATACTGCAATAATGGATAATCCTATGACTATACCAAAAAATGCCTCTATTGGCATATCTGGAATTGGAGATTTAATGCCAATATCCCTTTCTGCATAAACATCATAGGTCCATGTGTTTGCTTCGAGGTTATTTACAATATATTGTCCGTTATACTTAAATGAATAATAGAATGCTAGCCAAATATCTACTCTACCTTCATAATCACTAGGTAACTCATCGAGGTTTAATTTAGTGTCATATCTTTCGCCATTATTTGACAACGTGTGGGAGATATCATCTCCGCCACTGAAAGTATGATCCATATCTACTGTACTAACTTCCCACTGATACCCTTCGATCAACAATTCTGAACCTGGTTCGATCCCACGTATTTGAAGTTCTCCGCGACATGATGCTTGATCTCGCTCACGGATCGGTTCTTGGACTCTTAAGATCACAACAAATTCACAGCGCCACATACCATTCTGCTGATCGTAGACTTGGTAATGTCTCTCCTCGTATCTTTCTTGGCTATCTTGTGCAACAGTAGCGTTAGGGAATACTGTCATTGCTAGTAAAAGGAATGCAAGACAGGCGATAACAACAACTCTGCCTTTTTTCACTGTTTTTTCCCTCTTAAAATTTTTAAGCTCCATAATTATCTAAGTTAATTTTTCACCGATCCTTAATATTTTTTTTGAGAACTTTCTTCGTATATTTAGAACTTTCGCAATTCTTTACCAGTAAAAATCAGATTAATACAAAGAAAACGAGATCCACAGAATAATCTCTTTTCAACCAAAAAAGCTCTACGATCTTGTTTTAAAAAAAATAGGATGTTCTTGTGTAATTGTGATAGTACAGTATACTATTTGCTTCTCGGACTGTCCTTCATTTTTTATCTACTTTTATGCAGTAAAACCCCTTCCTTTAGGTGGTGATCAATTCAAGCATTGGCTTCAATGAGGCTCTAAAAATGTGTGTAGATTATAGAAAACTATGTTTCCTTCAGAGAATGTTCTTTCCACTCTTCGATAAGTTTTTTGGTTTTTTTCCGAAGACGGGTTTTTTCTGAGAAGTAGTCATCTGGGAGAAGCACAAGAGGAACAAACTTACAGGTTTCTCGAAGTTCAATATTTCTCTCTCTTTTTCTTAGAAGAAGAAGTGCGTAGCGTTTTGCCTTTTCAATAAATTCAGCGTCAAATATATATGATTTTATGAGAATTTCAAACTCTTTACAATCTTTGTGTTCTTTTCGAACTGTAACAATAGTCGTGTCCCCACGTGTGATAACGAATTCTGAGTTACCTAGGACTTCTTTTTCTAATGTGACATTTTCGAGTGATAATATATTTCCTTTCTTTATCGCAAAAAGCGGTTGTTCTATACCTTTACTTCCAATCGACTTTGTTAATACCTTGACATAGCATTCCTTGGGGGGCTTCAGACAGGGGCCTGCCTCATATCTCATCTTAATTTGAAGTGCAATTTCTTTTCCCGTCTCTGTGAGAACATATCGCATTACTGGAGAGTTAATTCTCTTACAGTCCTTTCTTACAATAAGTCCTCCTTTTAAAAAGCGCCGAACCATTTTTAAAAGTATCTTTGATCCAATATTAAGCTTTCCAGCGTACCAGAAAAGCAATTTACCACCTTGAGAAAGCGCTGACGTACCAATATCCCATCGTTCATACATGGGAAAAATGCCTTCGTTTTCATGGAGAAGAACAAGAAAATGATCTTCTAGATCCGATAAAGCACTGTTCAGAATTATTACCTCACGGAACAAGCCCCCTCACTTGTTAGGGGGTGATTGACATAATCAGCCTAATCATATGGACAGACATTTTATGCCTCTGTTCATACATACCTTCAAAAATGGGTTTACACAACTGCACATCGACCCTTCAACGCCTTCCATCGGTACCCGTATGACGTTGCACAACTGTCCCCATTTCTTATTCCAGTTGATCAATGTTGCAACAAACTTTTCTGAGAGAATATCAAAAGATAGGGGCCCTTCTGTAATCTTAAGGGAAGTAAGTTTTTCTGCTAGATTTACTACTGCTTTTCTTGCGTCTGCATCATCGCTACACACTATAACGTCACAAGTCAATTCTTCGTCAATTTCAGACAGACATTCTGCTCCAAGAGGTTTGAAGGCTGAAACAACTCTCACATGGTTTCCTAATATCTGACTTGCTTGTTGAGCACAGGAACCAGCTTCAGTTTGCATAAAAACTGGCTCACCATCATCTGTTAATTCTATCGGAAGTGTTGTATCTACTAAAATGGTATTCTCGTTCAGATATTCTTTTATTTCTTCAAGTATAGGAATTTGTTCTTGAAATGGAACAGTTAGAACAACAATATTTGCGTTTTTTGCGGCGGCGTCCAATTTCATAGCAGTGACACGATCTTCTGGTGCGCCTGTAATATTTCGAATTTCTTCTGCGATTTCAATAGCAAATTTCTCATCCTTAGATCCAATAATGAGGTTGACATCATTATGTTTCGCCCATCGTAAGGCAAAACCTATCGCGCGTTTATCCTTTGCATCTATTATGGCAACCTTCATTGGACTTTCCCTCGATTCCGTATAAAGTATCTACAGGATATTTATTTTTAACTATTGGACTACTTTAACTTGCTTGATAGTTTTTTGTTCAGTTCAATGAGTTTTTTCCTGATCTCTGCGCGTCTATTTACAAGCTTCTCGATCTCAGTTTCCTGCTCGGATAATTTATTAACATAATTCTTGCGTAATTTGACTTCTTCTTCACTAGTTCCAAGTGCTTTGATATTCTCTCTAAGACGTTGTTGTTCAGTATTTGCAGCATCAACCATAGTTTCCAAATGTTCTTCTTCTTGTTCTAGGTCTTTGATTTCCTTTTTAATTTTTATAATTTCTAATAACTGAGCATACTGATGTTCTTGGATGAGTTTATCGGCCAATAATCGATCTAAATCTTCTTTTGTAAGGTGCGCTTTATATGTTGAAGTATATCTAACTCGCTCCAATTCAAGTTTCGCTGTAAATGTTTCTTTTGGTTCAAGCGTAAATTGATAACGTAAATAATTGTTTGTCTTTTCTATTGGAAGTTCTTTCCCGATAGGCTTAAAATCTGATTTTGGTTCATCGATAATTAAAATTAGTTTTTCCTTTTTCTTGTTTTTCACGTCATATGTTATAATCTGTTTTTCAAGTAATCGTTCTGCTATGTATTCCTTGCTGATGTCTACTCCAACACCACGTGATTCATAGCGTGTCTCTCGATTTATAAGAACTTCTTGTTCCAATGCATAATTTAGCAGGCTTTCATCACCAACACGAAGATGACTCATCATACATTCTCCGGAATATGCATTGTCAATAAAAACTGTCGCAGGACCAGCTTCTATAACGATGTTTGAGGGAGAGTCGTTTACAATTTTTAGACACGACAATGGGTTTTTATCAGTCTTGCCAGGAACATAGTAAGCTATCTTGCTTGAAGGAACCTTTGCTTGGAACAAAGGAACCAAGGCACTTTGATTTCTGAGAATCTTCACAGGAGAATCTATTTTGAACACGAAGAAATCTCCAACTTCCTCTGTAGTAGCGGCTGTTTGAACTGACTTATCGAATTCTTCAGCTAAATCTGCTGCAAAAGCCATACCTGAAGTAGGGGCGGGAGCAGGTGGTGCGTATTCTTTTTCAGCTTTTGTTTTTTTGGCTCGCATTCCTCTTCTTCTATCAGAAGTCATATCTTCCAATGTACCTTCTGCAATAACGGGTTCAATTCCATATTGAGATGGACGTTCGATACGTGGTCTCATTATACGCCACGGTGAATAAAGATCGTACACGAATGAAATAGGTAATCCCGTCACCAGGGTCAACATAACATTATCCCAGTCATTTGTAGTAGTATTGTCTACAATCGCCCATCCTTGAATGGCTGCCTCATCTTCAGAATGAATAAGTCTATAAGCGATCTTCCAAGAAGGTATGGAACCAATGAAACCAATGAAAACGTCCTTTTGTTCTTCACTCGTAAAATTGATGCTTATCGCTTTTATATTCTCCCGCTTAGTATTGGAGATGGTTTCTAACGCAATATCCAAGTCCTTCTGCAATTTTTCATTTCTTATAGAGATTCCTTGAATATCTAAAGATCGAATTATATTAATTTTACCAGAATGATCTTTTATTAAAGCCACAAAAACTTCTCGTTTTTCTGTTTCCTCGCTTTCAGTTCCAACAATTTTTCCTAGAATAGTACTTTCTTTAAGGGCAATTTCTACTTCTTCTCCAACCAGTTCGCGAAGTAGTCCTTTGAAGGATTCAGTCGTAGGGACAGTAATACTTAGCGATCTCAAAATTTCATTAATCTCGACTTTTGAATCAAACGCAACATTCCTAACTTTATCGCCCTTAACAAGCACGATCAGGGATTTGAGAAGGTCATCTAATGCTTCTTGCTTAAAAAACAGCTTCAGTTCTTTACTATCATGCATTCCAGTTGCAGCGAAGAATCCCACGCCGCAACGATAGAGTACAACTTCTGAGATTTTAACATCTGACACTAAAACGCCTCCAGATCTACTATATGCTATAAAATAATAATGAAGATATCATTATAATAAAAAATGCTCTCGTTACTTATTAAACTTCTTCAAAAGAAACAAAGATAAAAAAAGACTTGCTAGACTCGACTTTTGATGCCAAATTGATAAACTTCAATATTATTTTCCTTACAGGCGACAATTCTACTCTCAGAAATTTCAATGCAGACAATTGCCTTACGTATCTTTTCATGCGGTATACCAAATTTCTTGGCATATGGGATGGAGAATCGACTCACTTGCCCTATAGCAGCATCAGTTCCCTTAATCTCAATTTCAACCAACATGTGATTTTCCTTTGAATCAATAAAAACCATATCGATTACTCCACCCTCAACTTCAACTTCTCGAGATTCGTATTTTAACCCTTTTTCAATCATAGAAGGGAAGTTTGCTAAAATTCTATCAATATCCTCCTCAGATAAAGCCAGTTGTTCAAATCCTTCTATTTGGTCAGATTCAAGAAGTTTTTCTAGATAAAAACTTATCTCAAACTTCTGTCCTTTTCCGCCCTTTTCATTAGGAAAGATATGCCACGGTCGTTCTTGATCCATTACAAGAAGTATCGGTATCTGATTTACATTCAATTTTTTACTTCTTGAGATTGGTAACATACCCCCTCCACTACTACTTACACGCACTTGTGCTCTTTGGCTCGCTTTTCTTATCTGATCTAAGATTGTTTCAATTTCGGTTTCGCTAAGCATATTTGAGGTGATTATTTGATAATCGATTTGATGTTTTTCCTTAACTTTTTCTAATAGATCCTTAATATCCCTTAGATTTTCATAGTTTTCTTTGATGTAAAGAACATGTTTTCTCATATCTACTCACTTTATTTTACGACTTCGCATTGTGTTTTTGGATGATTAAATAAAAGGAATCACTAAATAAAAGGAATCACTTTCTCTGAATTAGAAAGTTTGATAATTGAGGGAAATTTTCAAATTCTTGATACTGTAAACATGTATTATTATTCTACACCAAAATTGTTTATGGTAACTATTTCGCAAGAAGACCCCTCAACTTGTTAGGGGGGATGAATTGCGTTTTCACTTTCACCATAGTGTCCCCAATCTTTAAATAGGTTTTTGCGTCTAGTACATCTAATAAAATGAATAACAGAGGGAAAACAGGGATAGGTGTGATGAAACGGACTTACAGATATCGCCTGTACCCGACCACACAACAGGCGACTACTTTAACTCAATGGCTCACTACCTGTCGACTGTTGTACAACAACGGTCTTGCCGAGCGGAAAAACGCATGGGAAACTTATAAAAAATCAGTTACCTATGGTGAGCAAGCTAATCAACTGAAAGGCGCTAAAAAGACCAACCAGTTTTTACAAGCAGTTCATTCTCAGGTACTCCAAGACACACTGAGAAGACTGGATAAGACTTTTAACAACTTTTTTAGACGCATCAAGAAGGGTGAGAAAGCAGGTTACCCGCGATTTAAGGGGAAATACCGATATGACTCTTTTACCTACCCGCAAAGTGGGTTCACCCTCGATTACCGCAAGAAGAAACTCCGCCTCTCGAAGATTGGAGCTATCACCATTAAACTACACCGTCCTATCCCCTCTGAAGGCGTGATCAAGACCTGTACCATCAAACGCGATGTCGACCACTGGTATGCTTGTTTTTCAGTAGAACTTCCCAATCATGAGTCCCAGAGAAAGCTACAGAAAGCGATAGGGGTAGATGTTGGGCTGAAGAGTTTACTGACGTTAAATAATGGGGAGACCATAGCTAACCCCCGCTGGTTGAGAACGTCAGAGAAGAAAGTAGCCAAAGAGCAGCGAAGGAAAGACAGGAAGGTTAAGGGCTCAAATAACCGCTACAAGCAGAACAAAAAGGTAGCACAGGTACATAGGAAGATACACTATCAACGAAAGGACTTTCATCACAAGCTCAGTCGGAAATTGGTCGATAACTATGACCTAATTGTGTATGAGAACTTAAAGATCACCAACATGGTCAAAAACCATCATGTAGCTAAGTCGATTAGTGACGCAGGATGGGGACAACTAATGTGTTTTACGGAGTACAAAGCGGAGGAAGCTGGTACTCTCGTAGAATATGTGAGTGCCTATAATACCACACAACTGTGTAGCCAGTGCGGGAAGCTGGTGCCGAAAACACTGGCAACACGAATCCACAGCTGTCCTTACTGTGGACTGGTGTTAGCTAGAGACCATAATTCTGCCATCACGGTGTTACACCGATCAACCCGCTATTTAGAATCACTGTCATCATCAGGGCAGGGACTGCCCGTCGAGCCTGTTTGACATGTCCCGTTGGGGAATGGAGGATACAGGAAGCCACCCTACTTGTAGGGTGGTAGTTCACGGTTGCAAAGAAGCTGTGATCCCAATACTTGTGACCTGATGGAACAAAACTTCTGATATTACTCTCAATCCATTTATTAAGGTAAGCACATAATGAGTTCCAATAATGATCCTGTGGATTTCAGGGGAGAAAAAATTACTCAAGTAGAAGTAGATATTATTACAAGATTAGAAGAGAAATTAGGGTTTATAATACCTATTGTTAATAAAGTAGAACCGAGTTCAATTGGATTCGTAGTTGAAAATACTAATATTATTGAATTGGGTTTGGGTAAGAAAAAAATCGAAGAATTTCCTGAAGAAATTAATGAATTGAATGAATTGAAATCATTAGAGCTAATGGATAATAAAATAACTCAAATTCCAGACAGTATACAGAAATTACAAAAATTGGTGAACCTGAATCTTCATGGGAATAAATTAAAAACCTTACCTGATACAATTGGTAAGCTGACCAATTTAACATATTTAAGTCTTGGATCAAATTTAATTAATCATCTACCAGAGGGAATAGCTGGTTTAATACACCTTGAAACATTGATTTTGACAAGTAATAAGCTCAAGAGATTACCTGATTCAATATGTGATCTTCCTTCGCTTCAGTTTCTTTATCTTCATAACAATCAAATAATAGAATTACCAGATAATTTTGGAAAATTATCTGCAATGATACAATTGTATTTAAGCAAAAATAAATTGAAAACCATACCTGATAGTATTAATTGGATGATTCAATTAAAACGATTATATTTGCAAGAGAATCAGTTATTATCTCTACCTAATATTAGCAACTTGAAGAATTTAGAAGCTCTGTGGCTTGAAAACAACAATTTAGAAGTTCTACCTGATGGTTTATGTAACCTTAACAAATTAGTCAGACTACGACTTGCATTTAATGAGCTAGAAAACTTACCTGAGTGTTTTGGAGATTTACAGTCTTTATCTGAACTAATTTTACGTGGAAATAATTTGACAACATTACCAGATTCTATTGTTAATATTAGAACTATTAAAATGTTGTATTTGGATAACAATCCGCTATTTGAGTTTTCCTCAAGCATTTCAAGATGGTTATCTGGTATTAAAATGCTTGGAGGAGTTGTTTGTCATTAAAGTTTTATAATTCATTTATATCGAGTCTTTTGCTCTTCCCCATAACCGAGTGACCTTAAAATCAGGGCCAGGGAAAATGGAAGGATGCACTGAGTGTTTTAAATCTGAATGTGAAAATTATCGAATTATATTTACGCGACAGAAAAAGTAAAGGCTGGATCAAGGGATCGTCATAGCACTTTACTTTAAAAAATTAATGTGGAGAAAAGCAATGAATAAAGGTACAAAAACAGGATGGGATCTCAGTTTTTGTGGATTAAATTGTGCAGCATGCGAAATTTATCTCGCGTCACATGGTGATGATGAACTACATGATAGACTAGTTGAATTCTTTAAAAAAAATTTTGATTCAAGCATTACTTCTGTATCTTGTGAAAGGTGTAGAGGTGTGACAGATAAGTGTTGGACTTCTGATTGCCACTTCCGAACCTGTGCTACTGAACAAGGATTTTAGCTCTTTGGCTTGCCATTCTTATCTGATCCAAGATACCCTCAATATCAGTTTTACTAAGCATATCAGAAGTAACTATTTGATAATCAACTTGATGTCTCTCTTTAACTTTTTCTAATAGATCTTCAATAAGTCTTAAATCTTCATAGTTTTCGGAAATGTAAAGCACGTGTTTTCTCATATCTACTCACACAATTTTCAGAGAATTCACATTGAGTTTTAGCTGATTCAGTGAATAATGAGCTGCTAAAGGTTCTTAATCATATCGACAAATATATCCCGCAATTCTTCGAATCTACCAATTGGCAGCCTTTGTAATGCTCTTAATAGTAGATGTGACTGATCTTCAAGAATGAATGAAGCTGTTTGAACATATTTATTCTCAAGAACAGTCAATCTAAGATCTTCATCAATCATTTCGAATAAAATCTCATCGTAAAACTTTTTGGCTTCTTTCTTGCCATTTATTTTATCTTTAAGAAGTGTTGCTAGCAAAAAATCAAAACCAAAACGCTGCATATCCTCAGGATCTACTTGCTCAACATTAATTAAGCCGAACATTAAGTTTGTTGCTTGCTCAAATAATTGCGACGTGGTTTTTAATAATTCGCCCCGTTCTGAGGTGCTCAAAAGTGTAGCTTTTAAGAGATTTTCAGCCGCCATGTGAATAAGCCTTGCTTTTACGTTTACAGCTACAGCATCAAAATCTTTGAAGTCGGTCATAAGATCCCTTAAACTATCGATCTCCGAAAGTAATATTTCAGCCAACTGTTTATATCCTTCAGAGGCTTTTTCAAATTGATTTCTTCTCACGAAATCGGAGAGTTTGCTTTCTATTTCGAGAACTGATTTCTCCATTTTATGGTGAAGTTCAACTGCCTTCAAAATTAATTGTTCTTCTTTATCGAGTTCTGACAAAGTAGAAGTATAATATGAATATGCAGCCTTAAGAAGGCATGCCACAGAGACATCGCGATATTCTTCAAGATTTGACATTGCATAGTGTTGAAATGCCTTCTCATAGTAATATGCACTCTGTTCAATATCGTTCATGTCATACGCCGCATTTGCACAGAACATAAGAACTTCGCCAGAGATTTCTGGTACATTCGCGTCATTTAAATCATTTGCCAGTTCATTTGCTTTCTCTAGGATGTAGTAAAGATATTTTGTTCCTTTTTCGAGAAGGACTGACATGGAAATAAACGCTTCTCTTGAAAAATAATACTTTCCGGTTTCAATGAACGCCTTTGCTGCTTGGAAGTAGTTTTCCGCGGCATTTTCAAAGTCATCGTCTTTCAAATAGGTATTTGCACGTTCCATCAGTTCTTCTGCAGTTAAACTTGAACCCAAAACATCACACACTCAAAGAAATCATTTTCTGATCAAAGGTGAACCCAGTAGTCTTATAGAATAAAAAAACTACATATGATTTAACCATTTTGGTCGAAGTTTTTTAGTCTGTGGGTCTTTAAGGCGTTGTTCCAATAATTTAAGCATTCCAGGAAGATCTTCTGGCAGTTTACCTTCAAAATTTTCATAGTTGCTAATATGATCATTAAACACTTCACTGGTTACGTGCGATTCTATCCTTTTCAGGATGTTGTAGAGCTCAAGAATAGTCTCAAAAGGAGTAAGTCTTTGGAATTTACCAGATTTCAATTCATCATATAGAGGAGCACATGGGAACAAATTCAGCGTCCTGAATCGAAATATTGGAGGATTTATCTCATTTAAAACATCAGCAGTCTCCTTTGCGTGAATCTCGGTATGTTCTTTACCTCCGAGTCCTAAAATCACGTACAACGAAAGCCGAAATCCCGCTTCAATTGCCTTCTTAGCGGCCTTTATCATCATTCTTGCTGTAGTTCCTTTATTCATAAGTTTTAAGACTAGGTTACTCCCTGATTCCAAGCCCACGTACAATGTAACTAATCCTGCTTCTCTTAATTTCTTTAATTCCGCGGGTGTTTTCTTAAGCAGATCGTGGTTCTTGGCATAACAAGAAATGTGTTCGACTGGAAATCTTTGCTTTATTCGATCGATTACTTCAATTAGTAAGTCGGTTGGTGCCGACAAGGCGTTTCCACCAGCAAGAAATACTCTTCCATTCCAACCGTAATTTTGTGCCCATAGTTCAATGTCATTGAAAATTTCCTCTTTGGATCGAACTCGATAGTCTTGCACTCCTTTGTAAACACTGCAGAATCTGCAGTTATTCCAAGTGCAACCCTCCGTTACTCCAATGAGAACCGAGTGTGCTTCAACTGGAGGACGTATTATAACACCTTTTACTGTCATGACGCCTACCTTTTGGACTTTTCAGTTTTTCATATTCTCAGGATCTTAAAAAAGATTATCTATCTCGAAGCAAACACATTGACATTTTCTCCTGTTTTTCAAACATAATTTTGTCGGCTAATTTTGGCTAATTATTGTTTTTCTTCGGATAGCTCTTTTAGCTTTCATTTGTACGATGGTCTCTCTAGAATTATAAACAATAGTACTAATTAAAACGAAAAGCACAAAATAAGAAAGGAAGTGATAGTTTTCACCGAGCTTATTGCATATGATGAGCGTTGCCTCATTTATCCAATCAAAATAACTAGTATTTTTCACCCTGAAGAAGATCCAGAGATAGTTATAATCGAAGTTGATTCACTGGAAGAACTAAGGTTGATTGCTGAGGGTTTTCAAAAACCACTTCTATATGATGAAAACCATTTTCTTGTTATTTTTGATAAAGATATTCACTATAGAACTAAAAAACCTTCTCTATAGCGAGCTGTGATCTTAAATTCAAACAACAGCTGTTTGAATTTCTTATAGAATTGCCCTAAAAGGCACTTTTTGTTTTTTCTGATTTTTCTACTACTTTTCCTATGAAATAAGCTAAATTTACAGCGGCCAGTCGGAGTTGAATTATTAGGTTCGATGAAAATGCCACTTCAAATAAACTAATAAGGTGACTACACAACTACTAGCACAAAGTTGGAATCGATGGGATTTCTGTGCCTGAAAAAGTCTTCTATTCACCCGAATTGACAAATCGTAATTATTGTCACAACTGCAAGATCTGTATAAATGTCTGCCCAGTCAAAGCCCTTAAAAAGACGGTTTTAGACATTGAAGTGGATCGTAAAATTTGTGCAGAATACGTTTTATCGATCGATGAGTGTATTAGATGTGCTGCTGCATGTCCACAGGGTATTATTAAATTAGTTCCCTTTGTTATTGCAGATGATGGACAAATAAAACGGGTTGAATCTGCCTAGTTTGTCTTCTCTCTCTCCAAAAATAGGTTTTTTCTCGGCAGTATCTATAAATAGTGATTTAAACAGATATCATTTTAAAATAAGAAATTGGTGTACAAAGTTAGAATTATTCGTTTGCTACTCGCATAAGGCATTCGATGGAAAATATTAATCGACAACATTCTCTACCCTCTATTCGAATAATTCTAAATCTTAAATAAAGAGTAAAGGCGATTTAATGCCTAGAACAAAAAAAGACACTAAGAATGAGAAGAATATTAAACCATACGTAACTAAAACGATTCCCTTTAGCCGTGTTGATGTACGTATTATTGAACATTTAGTTAATCAAGGTGTATTTACCAGCTTCAGTGACTGTGTCCGAACTGCCGTTAGAGATTTTTTATATGCGCGGGTGGAAACGAATATCAAGGACGAACTTGTAGGTTTGCAAGGGGACATGATTTTTGACAGAGAGGCTATTAAAATGATGCTATCTGACCATCTTACAAGAATGGATAAGCGTAGAACAAGAAAAGAGTAATGTGCTTATTTTAAAAACTCTTGGTGTTGTAGGTTATTCTAAATATTTTTTTGAGTGTTAGATACTGAAGGAGTTAATCTTAAAGAGCGAAAACTGTCTAATAACATAACCTTTAAAAGTATACTCTTTAGACTTTACATGCAAGTCTAAAGTCAGAGTTTAATTCTCTGAAAAGTAAAAAACAGATGAGTGAAAAAAATGGGTAAAAAGAGAAAGTCAGGCGGAAGATCAAAAGGTAAAAAAGGGGCGTCCACTAGGGTTCAATGTAGTTTCTGTGGTAAACTTGTTCCTAGAGATAAAGCTAAGAAAGTAACAAAATATGTCACGCTGGTCGATCCGCGTATTTCGAAGGAATTAAGGCAACAAGGGGCTTTTATACCTCGAAGACGGGTCACAAAAACTGCTTGCGTATCATGTGCTGTGCATAAAGGAATGGTTAAAGTCAGGGCTAAAAATGAACGAAAAGATTAAAAAAACTAATTAACAGGCAAAAAAGTGCAAAAAATACTCCTCCTATCACAGGTGATGATTTTATATGCCAAAAGACAAACCTGAGTTTTTTGTCCGAGTTGAGCCGGAACTTTGCAAAGGCTGTGGCCTCTGTGTTGCATTTTGTGGAAGAGACGCCCTTAAGATGTATGATGATTTAAAAAGTGGTAAACGCGTACCACAAGTTGTTAATATGGAACGCTGTAATGGATGCAGGCTCTGTGAATGGTATTGTCCTGATTTTGCCATATACATTGTTGAAAAGGTAGCAGCAAAAGCAATCTAATTTACTCTGCTTAGCTATTTCTACTTGACTTCAAGTTATAATTAAACCTGTATTCTATTCTATTATTTTTGAAAAATTTCAAAATTTGCAAAACAGAAATACAAAAAAAGATGTATTTTTTAATTAAATTAAGTAAACCATAACAAGACCTGAATTACGGATGATATTATGGACTGCAGATATCTTCAGAGGGAAGAAGATAGAATATTTTGTCAGTTAAAGAACTCTCAAATTACAAAAAAATATGTAAGGCGCGTTTGTATACATCATGAAGACTCAGCAACTTGCATTAAAGCAGTGGAAGCATTTCAAGAGGCCGATCGTTTAGCAGAAAACAATAATATTTCCTGTTTGACTTTATATCGTGAAGCGTCTGCCCTTTTTGCAAGTCCTCAGCTTAAGGATTTTTTAAAAGCTATTCTTAGTCGAATAAAATTGATTATGTTTCAAAAAAAGCATGAGTACTATGATCAAGCTCTTCAGGAAGCCAAAGAAGTAAAAGAGTTATACAACAATGCTTTGAAATCTACGCCTTCCTTAAGAAGTTCAGATATTGGTGAAAAAATCGCATCCTTAGAACAATCGCTCCAAGTCTCATATAATCAATCAAAAGAAAGTGGGGGTTTAGTACGACCAAGTGCAGTACTTCAAACAATTTCAGAAATGCAAGTTGAAGCAGCAGTTGGTCATGCAAAGCATTATTCCATAGAAGAAGCTCTTACGAAAGAAATTGAAACTGTGATTGAACAAGAGGTTACAGGAAAAGTCACTCCCGAACCACCCTCTGAACCTACAGAGACAAGCCCTGCAACTGAAGTGAGTGTTACTACAACAGAAGTAGGTGAAACAACAGAAGAAGTTCCTACGGTAGAAATGCCTACAGTAGAAAATGAAATTACAATCGACACACTTACTACAGAAGCGGGTGGTATTATTGAATCAGTTGAGACAATAGAAGAGGCTGATTCCAGTATGGGTTTCTTGCCTCATTATAGAGAAAAGGCAGAAAATTATGAAAAACTTGCAAAAAAACAAATTTCAGAAGGCAAAATAGCTGCAGCTGCAAAATATACTGCATTATCTTCAATTTCATGGATACTTGCAGGAAATCCTCAGGAAGGACTCATAACATTAAATAAGCTTCTTAAAGAGAGCAAGGGGAAAAGACAAGCTGTAAAAAAAGAATCGATCTTTATCATAGCACGTTCCCTTATTCTTGCTAGTTTTAATAAAGATATGGGGAAATTCTATGAAGCAGAATTACTAATAAGACAGTTGAAAAACGACTATTCAGATGAGGAAATGGAACTAATTGGCCAAGGTCTAAAAACAGTTCAAGAATTAATTGAATGAAATATAATCAAATTCTGCTTTGCAAATTTGTTTTTTACTTAATTGAATCAATTAAAGGTGTTTTCTTGATTTGGTATAATGTCTCGTTTAATGAAAATACAGTTTTTTTAGATGTTAATCCGCCTGATGGCGAAGAATGGAAAGCTCAATTTCAATGGAACGATATAATTCGCGTATGTTTCCAAGTAGGGGATCTTTGGGAGTCGGATGACATCTATATTTTCACTAACAAGCGGCCAGAAAGTTATGTTATTCCAACCGAAGCTAACGGAAGTCCTGAATGTTGGGGCGAGATAATTCGCAGGGATTTATTTGACGCGGAGTTGGCAATTAAGATTGCCTCTGCCACCGAGGGACTTTATTGCTGGCCAGAAGATTGATAAAAGATTTACATGACCACGAGAATACTTTATCTAACCTCTGCAAGAAGACTCCATCCGTCAGGGTGGGGTAATTGACTTAATATGTCTAACGTCTTTTCCTTTATATACAGCTTGTTTAAATACAATCATTCGCATAGGAGATTGTGTCTGGACTTCTTCAAAATAATGTGCTGCAAGCCCGACCATTCTACCGAAAATAAAAATAACTTTGGCTAATAGCGGAGATAATTTCATATCAGCAGTAATTGCTCCTATTACTCCATCCACATTAATAGGTAAACTCATGCCTTTAACTCTATGAAAGATTTTAGGAAGCATTTTAGATAACTCTACACATTCCTTTGCTTCCTTAGCGTCTTCTGATAATTTCCAGAGAATGTCTCGACGAGGATCTTTGGTGTGTATTCTATGACCTAATCCTTGAATACGTTTACCAGAACGACTGATTTTATCTACCACTTCAAATGCGGATTCTTCTAATGTAAAGTTCTTTTCTTTTGAATTTTTAATTATGTCCAAAAAGAATTCTGCCGCTTTAGCACCTGCACCTCCATGAACATCCGTTATTGCCTGAACTCCGCCTGCTAAAGCAACTTCAAATGAGGTTCTAGAAGAAGCTAACAAAAGAGTTGTTTGAGCAGAAGGAGGCGTAACTCCATGATCAACACATGCAGAAATCATAGCCTCTAGCAATCTAACTTTCCTAGGGTCGGGATTTTCTTCACCAACAAACGCACGATAAATTGCATTTGAAAATGGTGAATTTTCTGGAAGATTGTCTAGAAATCTATGATTTCCAAATACTAATGCGAAATATTTTGTTACGCGACCTAAAGTATAGATTAGTTTGTTAATGGGTTGTAATTTTCGAATTTCCTCCATCAGCAGTCTGTCATCTAACAAGAGATACGTTCCAATAGTTTTAGAGATATCTTGAGAGCTTGGTTCTATGGTTAGATTGATTACGGGAAAGTCATCTCTGATTGCTCGTAAAGCTAACTTTTCAAGTTCTGTAAGCTCAGTTGACTTAGGGAATTCTCCTTGAATAACAAGGAATGCAATTTCAAGCAGATTTTTCTTTTCTATTAACTCCTGGAGAGGATACCCCCTTATAAGCAAATTATTTGGAACAACTTTCGTAATAAGAGTGCCCCATGTTGGTTCAGGTGGTTTAGCGCCCCATATTTGTTGCATTCGTTTATAATAATCCTCGACTCGAAAATAACGTCTATTATTTAGAAGTCGTTTAACTTCTTGAATTAAATCCCTTTGAGAATTAACTACTACTACTCCTGCTCTTTCTAAACTTGTTTTTTTGGATTCATAGGTGCCATAACTTTGTCCTGGAGCGACAACAGCACCCGCATGACCCATTGTTTTACCTGCAGGGGCATTAGCACCTGATATTAGAGCTACTAAAGGTTTTATGTAGTTTTCAGGATTTTGCTGAATATCTTGGGCTAAAGATTCTTCTTGCATTCCTCCAATTTCGCCCGCGATTACTACTAAATCTGTGTTTTTATAATTCATAATTAATTGAACAAGATCAATAAAACGAGAACCAATAGCACCATCGCCACCAATTCCCAAGACTGCGTTTTGAGCTATGCCAGCGCTGGATAATGCATCAGATAGATGATAAAGAATCGCACCGCTTCTTGAAATTACTGTCACGCCTTTTGGTCCAGCTTGACCAAGTTTAACTTCTTCAGGATGAAAAATATCTGGTAACATGCCCACTTTTATTCCTTCAGGAGGAAATATGATACCTGGAGTATTGCCTCCGAACAAAATAGTATTATGTTTTCGAACCGCTACTAGTATGTCCCTTACATCCCGTAATGGAATCCCTTCGGTGATTAACACGACAATTGGGATTCCTGCTTCTATGGCTTCAATTGTAGCATCTTTTGCAGTGGAGTAATGACGCCAGATGCTAGCTACTGCAATGTTCGGATGAGATTTTAACGCTTCCTTAGCCGTTTCATACACAGGAATAGTCTCATGAACTCTTGTGCCGCCTTTCCCAGGAGCGACACCACAAGTAATTGTTGTACCGTAATCATGCATTAACTTAGCATGGCGAGTTCCCTGTCGTCCAAGTCCCACGATCACAGTTTCTATTGTTTTAGTTTGGGAAATATGTTCTGCTAAGTCGGGACGGATACCTTTAATCAAATAATATAATAATCCTTGATCAGGGGCTATTCGCTTTAAACTCATTATGGTTCCTTCTCTTGTTTGACCTGAAGTCTAAACCACTCAATACCGTCTTTTATGATATCGGCCATAATTTTTTGATTTCCGACAACAATATGTAGATATTTCAGGGGTTCAGGGGTCTCTTTTTTTGCTTTTTCTAAATAGACACGTGCATTCGGTAAATCTGTTCCGACCATTCGCCCGTACACAGGAACCATTCGTTGTTCAGCTGCAAATCTGTCACGAAGTGCTTTAATCAGACCACGTATGAAAATATCACAACTGCTGATTCCACCGAAACGTGAAGTAATAATTAAGTCAGGAACAGGATGATCCATAAGCAGATGAAACATTTTTGCAACTGTAGAAAGTCTTGGACCACCACCTGAATCCATGAAGTTAATAGGTACTACTCTTCCATCAAAGTATTTTTTTCCTACATTTACAACTTCATCAATGGAAAAGATCCCATATCCCGCCCCTCCAGGAACTAATCCAACATATAATTTTTCTGGATCTTTTTCAAACTTTTCAGGTTCGGGAAGAAGATCTAAATAACCAATAATCCCTGCTTTATGTGCACGTGCTTCAAATCTTGTTTGTTCAGCAACATCGTGTCTTTTACTTTCAGGATCAATTCCAAGCCTAGAAAGCAAGACACTTTGGCGATACAAGGCATTATCATCCAATACAATTTTTGCATCCACAGCAATTAGTTTTGAATCATCTGAAACGATTAAGGGATTTATTTCACAAACTTTCGTATCATATTTCTGAAAAGTAGTATATAGGTTTGAAATAACCGATTGTAGTTTCTCCTTAACGTTATTTAATTGCGGAAATTGAGAAATAAGAAACGCAGTGGCATCAATTACAATATTTTCAGGAAGAAAAACAGGATTATCTGGTAAAGATTTTTTCCATATGGCATCTGGATTACTTTTGGCAACCTCCTCAATATCTATTCCCCCTAAAGCCGAGGTTATTAGAACAACATCAAAAGAAATAGGATCTGTAGTAACGCCTAAGTAAATCTCTCCTTGAATATCAATCGCTTCTTCAAGCAAAACCTTATTAACAGGATATCCATGGATTTTAAGTCTTAGGAGATCATTAACTGCAATTTTTGCTTCATTCAAATCATTGATTTTCTTGATGCCTCCAGCTTTGCCCCTCCCTCCTATTAATGCCATAGCTTTGCCCATTATTGGAAAATTAAGCTGACTAATTTTTTCAACTTCTTCCGGAGATTGAATTGTTCCGAATTGACGTGGGATTGGTATATCTTCATGTTCAAATATTTTTTTGGCTTCATATTCGTACAGGCGCAAAAACGCTCCCCCTAAAAATCATGTGGAGCCTAACTCAACTAAAATTTAGTATACTCTTCTCTAATTAATAACTGTTTAGTTTTTAATGGATTTCCGAAGTTCTAAGACCGAATTACGAAGTTTCAAGTGCGATTTAAACATTAGAATGATATCAATGATCATTATGACTTCTCAATCCTACTACAAATAGCATCTGCCATTCCCGTCGTTGAAGTGTTTCCTCCCATATCATACGTTCTTGCGTTTCCTTCTTTAATCACTTCTGCGACTGCCTGCTCAACTTGTTGAGCCATTTCCTTTTCATTCAACCAGTCAAGCATCATTTTTGCAGCTAAAATTGTAGCAATGGGATTTACTTTGTTTTGACCGACATATTTAGGTGCTGAACCATGAGTAGGCTCAAAAACAGCCATGTTATCTCCTATATTTCCTGAACGGGCAAATCCTAATCCGCCAACCAATTGCGCTGCTTCGTCAGAAATGATGTCTCCAAACATATTGGAGGTGACCAGCAAACCATAATCCTGAGGATTTTTTATCAACCACATTGCCATTGCGTCAATATTAGTTTCCCACAATTCAAGAGAAGGATAATTTTTAATTAGTGTACGTGCTTCCCGAACCATCAATCCGCTGGTTTCACGTATGACATTTGGCTTTTCAACAACTGTAACTGTCTTATAGCCAAATTCATTTGCATATTCCATACTAGCTTTCAATATCCGTTTAACACCCTTTCGTGTAAAAATTCGTGTTGAGATAGCCAAATCTTCTAATGCAAAATCCCCAAATCTTTTAGCTCTTGGATGATTTTCTATAAACGCTTTCATAACAGCTTCTGGCACTGGATGCCATTCAACGCCAGAATACAGCCCCTCAGTGTTTTCACGAAAAACTACCAAATCGATATCATCACGATAATTTAGAGGATTTCCAAGATAGGCTTTGCACGGACGTAAATTAATATAAAGATCAAACAATTGACGTAATTTAACAATGGGGCTAAAATAGATCAAACCTTTGTTTTTAAATCTAGGATCGAGTTCTGCATCCGCTTCTTCCTTGGGTTTTGAAGTAATGGCTCCAAATAGAGCACAATTAGATTCTTTGAGAAGGTCAATTGTTCTATCAGGTAAAGGATTTCCCTCAGTCTTCCAAAATTCCCAACCAATATCCCCGTATAGATATTCAACTTGATTACTAAACCCTACAGTATCAAGGACTTTAATTGCAGCATCTACAACATCAACACCAATTCCATCCCCAGGAAGTACACAGATTTTATAATTAGACATAACGTTACACCATTTTCTGAGTTTTGTGAAGTTTTATTTATTGGAAATAAGATACAACTTGAATAGATTTTTGAATTTATATGAATAGAAGATAATTTATAAGTCTTAAAAAATTGTCCTTTTATGGGGGCTTTTATTTGATTAATTTGACGAAAAATGAAGAACAACTTGAAAGAACCATACAAAGATGTAGAGAACGCAAGATAATAATCCCGACCTTCGCTCAGTTGAAGAATCCCGAAACTACTCCTCAAAAAATAAAAGAAGAGTTGAAAGCTCTCGAACTCTGGGAGATTGCTCCTCAGAATCTCTTTCGAATCACGTGGAAAAACGAACCAGTTGACACAGGTGGACTCTTTCAATCTCTTCCAAACTACATAGAGTTACCCCCAGAACTTACGGGCGTGGAATCCCGGATTATTGCATTGATTGGTAAATGGTTCCCTACTGGAGCACACAAAGTTGGAGCAACATTCGGCTGTCTTGTTCCTCCTCTAGTTACAGGACAATTCGATCCTACGAAACATAAAGCTGTCTGGCCCAGTACAGGCAACTACTGTAGGGGTGGTGCTTACGATGCAACGTTGCTGGCATGTGAAAGCATTGCCATTCTGCCAGAAGAGATGTCTCAAGAACGCTTTGACTGGCTCAGTACTGTAGCTGGAGAGATTATCAAAACTCCAGGCGGCGAGAGCAATATCAAGGAGATCTATGACAAAGTATGGGAGCTTCGTCGCACGAGAGATGATATTTTTGTGTTCAATCAGTTTAGTGAGTTTGGTAACTATTTGTTTCATTACGATGTTACAGGCAATGCCATGAGTGAAGTGTTAGACAAGGAACTCGGAAACGACAAATACAGAGGTGTGTGTTTAACGACAGGATCTGCCGGCACGATCGCCTGTGGTGACTTCATGAAGCAACAATACCCGAGCTCAAAAATTGCTGCTGGAGAGGCGGTTCAATGTCCAACCCTTTGGCTAAACGGATACGGTGCACATCGAATTGAGGGGATTGGAGATAAGCATGTCCCATGGATCCATAATGTCCGTAATACTGACATGATTATTGCAATCGATGACAACGATGTCATGAATCTCATGCGCCTCTTCAATGAACCCGCTGGTCAAAATTATCTAATTAACGATGTTGGTGTTTCTGAGGAACTAGTTTCAAAACTTGACTTATTAGGGATATCCAGCATCGCAAACGTGCTCATGTCTATCAAACTCGCGAAATACTATGAACTGACTAGCAATGATGTCATATTAACCGTATTTACAGATAGCATGGAGATGTACGAATCGCGTTTGAGAGAAGCCCAAGAAGCGTTCGGAGAATATACGGAAAAGGATGCAATAAAGGATTACCACCGTTATATGTTAGGACAAAAAACAGATGCATTTATTGAACTTTCTCACTACGAAAGGAAGCGAATTCATCATTTGAAGTATTTCACATGGATAGAACAGCAAATGTTCGACGTTGATGAGTTGAACCGGCAATGGTACTATTACGAGGATTATTGGGGCGATATCCAAAAGGTGACGCCCAGGATTGATGAGTTGATCATAGAATTTAATGATCGGGTAGGCTTGCTGTAACATCCTCTCCGTCTTTCAGACGGGACTCTCGCCGAAAAAATTAAATTAAGAATTAGATTTTCTATACCTCTATTATTTTTCTTGCAGGAGATAACTTAAAGCAAGATACCAAAATGCGGTAAGCCACGTTAAAAAGAGTGCGAACCCCGCATAATTGTGCGTCCAAAACATCAGTTCAGTTCCATAAAATATCCCGACCAAACAAACAATAATAACTCGAATATAATTTGTTACTAATGTTCCAGCTATTCCAATGAGCGAACTGATTGCAATTTTTCTTCTCGGGACGGTATATCCCTCTCTTAAGAGTATTACAATAAAACAGCAGACGAAAATGAGAAAAGAATGAACACCTCCGCACCTTGCATCAATATATACAGAAGAAACCTTCGATGCAGCGGGAAATATAATTAGGTTTCCTTGATGAGTTGCAAGAATTCCTAAACCATTCAATGCCAATACTGTGACAAGTACCGTAAGATCTGTCATTATATTCGCTAAAGGTGTCTGCAAAATATATATATCGAGCTGAGTTGTCAAGAAAATCCAAAAAATAAATATTCCCGCAATAAACGGAATAATAAGCTTCCTTAGTATCTGAAATTTTTCGGATTCTTGTATGAACAAGAAGGTACCTCCGCCGAAGGAGAGTAATCCCAAGGGAGGCAAGAAAAAGAGTCTTGTAGACTCAAAAAGCAAATACAGGATGAATGCGACACTCCAAAGCACCGAACCCATTAATATTTTTAGTTTTGAATAATTCATTGCAAAATCGCTTAACTGTATTGATATTTCCTGATTTATCATTTTCTGAAAAAGATTTTGAATCTAAAATATAAATAAAATCGAATCACTAAAAGACAATTTGATTTGATTAGAGGATCTATTGGGAGAATCGAACTTGACATGGATTGAAGAAACATTTTCTACGATTCTGAATATCCTGTTTAGAGGCCATTATTCTGTATTTTACGTAATTTTTGCACTGATATTCTTTAGTTTGCCATTTCTCTATTTTATACTTCATAACTTGGATATACGTATTCCATTAACCCTTCCTGAAACAATAAAGCTGAGATATCTCTTTTTTGCACATATCATCCTCTCACTGCTTATTCTTATCCCTATAAATGCTCATGGCCCGCCATTTGATCTATCTAAATACTATTTTTTAGCGAATATACCGCGAGACGCAGATATATTGTATCGATGGATTACAGGCTCTGCAGCTACCTTTGCAGTTCGCATAGAACCACTTCCTTATGTCTTCTTACTCTCATTAATCTGGCTGGGATTCCCAATATATCTTTTGTTTCTGATACCTATTGTCTTCAGTGCAATAAACCTTCTGCTCGTATATAAATTATTAGAGATCACTTTTGATGAAATAATGGGTTTCTGGGGTGCATTCTTGTACATGTTTTCTCCAGTTATTTTGAGAATTGAAGTCGATTTGATACGAAATATGATGGGATTTACCTTCGGTCTCTTGATTTTTTATTCATGGAAAAAACAAAAATTTCTTACGCCTCTCTTTATGATTTTGCTGATGGGAACTCATTTAATAACTGCACTACCCTTTTTCATTGCGTTTATTTGTTTAGTGTACAAGGAGAAAGATCTTCTCGGATTCATATTTGTTGGAATTGTGGCTCTTATTGGAATTCTCGCTTCGCTTCCATTTATTTTTTACATCCTCGTTTATTTCACGATAGTGCATCCTTATTTTCTACCCTCACAAACTCTTTCAAGTCATATTGTGAACGTTCTGTATGAAATCTATAGGATTATTCCATTTATTGGCGTTTTAGGTGTTTATTTTCTTTGTAACCACAAGAAGCATGACCTTCAATGGGACAGTTATTTGGGTTTCTGTTTAGTTATGACGTGCGCGGGATTTGTTTTTCTAAGCCTGCATGTAAGTAGATGGGGCTGGCTAATGGTTATACCTCTCATCTTTCTGGTTTCTAAAAATCTGAATTCCGCAGATAATGATAGAGATCTTCTTTTTCTTTTTCAAATCATAAATTATAGCTTATTTGCGTGCCTCTTATTGATTAAGACGTTCCTATAGGTCATTATAGCGCTAAAAACCTGAAGATGCTCCCAAGTCATCTTTTTGTGTCTATAAAAAAGAAAAAATAAAAATGAATTATTTTCTTTTGCGTTTCTTCGCTAGTACCGTTGTAACAGGGACAGCCACTCCCATGGTCAGCATCAGCATTGTTAAAAATCCAAGAGAGCCGATTTGAAACTCTGGGACGCTCACTCGCGTCCAATCAATACCATCATCTGAGATAGCATAGCCGATTCTATTTGTAGAAGAAGAATCTACTCCTGTGTACCACATCTTGTAGGTTCCCCCGTCATTAATGACGCATGGTGCTAGCACTTCAATCTCATCAAAATCTCCTGCTTGTCCTGATTCACTAAAGACAGGACCGAGGTTTTTGAACCAAGATACCCCATCATTACAACCAGCACGTCCAATCTTATAAGTGTTTGAATCGTTACCGCCTGAATACCACATTCTGTAGTCAGCATATTCAGCTACTTTAATTACACATGGACTGAATACATTAGTGTCATCCCATGAGTCTCCACCCGTTCCATCCATGACAGGATTTGCAGAATTCTTTGTCCAACTTTCGCCATCAGACGACCATGCATGCCCAATTGCTAAATTACTGCTGCCATCATTTCCAGTATACCACATTTCAAAGTAGTCTGTTTCATTTTTAATAACAGTACAGTGAAAAACATCGTGTACATCGAAACCAGCACCAAGATCCAATACTGACTGAGCTGTTTCAGATCCATCGAATTTGGTCCAACTTATGCCATCTGAAGAAGTTGCGTAGCCGATTCTCCATACTGGGCCGGTTTGTGAGCCACTATACCACATCTTATACGTTGATCCGTCTTTAATCACCCAAGGACTCATTACATTATCTTCATCGAATCTACCACTACTGCCTGCAGTGAGGACTGGATTTCCCGAATATTTTTCCCATAAGATCCCGTCATTTGATGTAGCATACCCAATTTGATAATTACTACCATTATGTCCACTATACCACATTTTGTAGAGTCCCCCGTCTTTAATGATACAGGCACGATCCACTCGTGTATCATCCCACGTTCCACTTGCACCGATATCTAAGACAGGTTCGGTATCTGCTAATACTGGCGCTGTATACCCCGCAACTAATAGAAATGATAGTACTACTGCAGCTATCCCTACTAATATCCCTCTTTTTGGAGTTTTTATGTACATTTTGATTTCTCCTTTGAACTTTTTCTCTCCCGTCATTACTTGCTGTATAGAAAAAGTAGTCCCGCTTTATGTTGATATGAATTATAAATTGTTTTCTACGGTTCGTATTTTAATACAAAAATACACTAATCAACAATTGCTTTGTGAGTGAATTTCAGTTCAACTATTATGATCAGAGGTCTGCTGTACACAGTGATATATAATTTAATTTTTCTTATGAATTTCATTAAAAGAATCAGTTTTTAATTTGAACAATTCACTAAATGAAGACACATGGAAGAAACGGAAACTGAGAAAGTTTTTTCTCTACGGGTAGATATAGATACGATACATGACTTGACAAAAGGTGTGCCGACGCTTTTAGAACTATTTGAAAAATATGCTATAAGAGTAACCTTTTTTGTGACAATGGGACCAGATACCTCTGGAAAGAATTTTTTTAGGATTTGGAATAAAAGAACACACTTTTTGCACATAAATCCACTCAAAAAATATGGATTGAAAAATTTATTATATGGCATATTATTGCCTTCGCCAAAAATTGGCGAAGGACATCCAAAATTGCTTAAGAATATCATAGCAAGAGGACATGAATTAGGAATTCACGATTATGATCACTATCTATGGGCAAATCATTTAGAAGAAATGACTTTGGAAGAAATTGAGACGATTTTCTCTCGCAGTTATAATGCATATAAACGAATTTTTGGGACGCCACCCAAAGGTTCTGCTGCACCAAGTTTCAAATGGACAGTAAAAAGTCTGAAGATATTGGATAAATACAAGTTGTTGTATGCTAGTGACATGAAAGGAAAGAAACCATTCATACCTGCATTTGATAATGTTTTATTTAGGACATTACAGATTCCCATCAATACTCCGCTCATAGAGGACTTGGTGGTGAGAGGAAAATCAGATCTTGAAATTTTGAAGTTTTTAAAGAAGAAATTGCTCGATAATGTAGAAAAGTATAATTTCTCAGCAATGTATATTCATCCAAGTTATGAAGGAATCCACAAAGTGCATATATTACGTGATTTTCTACAATTCGTAATCTCTCAGAATCTCTCAATTTCCAGATTTTGTGAAGTCGCAAAAGTGTGGAAAAAGAGTAATGCATTGAAAGAGCATTTCATCAATCTCTAAGCGACGTAATGCTAAAGTGAATGGTGGTCTTAATACGATAAAACCTTTGAATATTTTGATGATTTATGAACTAGGCCCCGTGGGGAGGAACTTTTCTGGAGGGATAGAAGCCCATATTATGAATCTCGCTGAAAACTTGGCCCATATGGGGCATACAATTCTATTCCTTACTGGTGCAATCCCAGGCGCAAAAAAAACGTATTGCAAAAATAGGATAAAATTTAAGCGAGTAGATTGGTTAGGACTGGTTTCTACAGCTTGGAATCCATACAAGTTGACTGTAAGACGACAATTTTTTTTCTTTCTTGCCGCTTTAAAAGAATCACTTCGCATAAGACGTGAAAAATTCGATGTCGTTCATGGACATATTTATATGTCAGGTCTATTAGCGTATCTCTTTGGAAAAATCACGAAGATTCCTAGTATTAACACCATACACGGATCGTATTATGACGTCTGGGACTTTATTGAAAAAAATTCCTTCAAGTCAAAGTTTTTTAGAATAATGGAAAAACTATTGAGTTCATTCTTAGCACGACATTGTTCGTATCAGATTCATACAGATACAGCCTTTGCGAAAAAAGTCAAGCGTTGGACAGGAAATCACAAAAAAATTAAAACGATTCTTAATGGCGTTAATATAACGCGATTTTCACCCAATATTGAACCAATGGAAAAGTTAAAGGGTGGAAGTCCCGTCATAATGACGGTAAGGCGATTAGTACCAAAAAATGGGGTTCGTTTCCTTCTTGAAGCAGTTCCTTTTATTCTTAAAACTAACGATGTAAAAATTGTTATCATAGGTGATGGTCCAGAACGAGAACAACTTGTCAAACTTTCTTCTGAACTCAAGATATCAAAGAATGTTATTTTTGTTGGTGGGATCCCTAACTATCGCGTACCAAGCTATCTTTCGGCAGCAGATGTTGTTGTTGTTCCAAGCATTGTAGAAGCTTCTAGCATTAGTGTATTGGAAGCTATGGCGATGGCGCAACCAATTATAGCTGCGAATATCCCCGGTATAACTGATGTTACAAGCAATGGTCTAACCAGTTATTTAGTTTCATCAGGCTCTCCAAATGAAATTGCCAAAGCTGTTTTATTTTTACTTGATAATCCTTCATATGGTAAGAAACTCGGTAAAACTGCTCGAAATGTAGTAGAAAAACAGCACTCATGGACTAACATCGCAAAAGAAATAGCGGTGTTATATAAGAGCGCAATTTTAGAACAGAAATCTCAAAACAGTGAATACCTTTAATAACATGTCTGTTTTAACTTCAATTGCATCGAATTGCATGGTTTTTAGGATATTTTCTATTAGAACCATAATCTTAGGACTGCAGAATTATAGGGGTGAATATACTCGTCTAAAATAGTATTAATTTATACTTAAATAATGTGCTGGTCGTTCTGAATCCACTTAATACTTTAAAACGGCGTAGAAGTTGTCCTAAAATTATTTATCGCGCAATATACTTACAAATTGAAAGCATATCTATATATAATCGCCCTATTTATACTCTCTTTCAATTTATGCAATTTTTAGGAGCGAATATTTATGAATATAACCTACCCAAGAAGAGAGATACTATCTGGGATAGCTGCAGTAGTACTATCGTTTCTTCTGATTGTGGGATATGCGACTTCTGTGCAAGCTGCTGGTGCACAGACCCCTATAAATGCCTATGAAATTCCACCAAGTACAGCTGAGCCACAAATTGACGGAATTATTGGGGAAACTGAATGGTATGTTGGTGGAGAGTGGACAGAGGTTCAACTTTACAAAGGCGACACGACCACACCCGCATTTAAGATAAATGTTAAATTCTGTCATAATGATACAGATCTATTTATAGCCGCAACATACTTTAACTCCACTGCAGACAACACTAGATTATTTGTAGCATTTGAGGTTAACGATACTGGCCCCACCCCTCCTGATGGTATCATAGAACCGGACGATATTCTTGATATGGTAATATCCGTTAATGGAACATTTTCTATTTGGGATACCGACTGGTGGTCACCTGGTGGTATTGCTGAAAATGACACGGATGCTCTAGGAACAAATGATGCAACGGATGTGGTGACAGAGTCAGCGGGAGATTGGAGCATTGAAATATCGAAAAAACTAAATTCTGGAGATACGAATGGAAGGGATATTGCCTTAAGTGAAACCGATACTATTTCTATATTTTTCAGAGTTGAATTCGACGTAGGTGCAACTATGAATTACTACGCTGGGCAAGATGCTGAATGGAACGTGCTTACTATTAGCGGTGCAATATTTCCTGAGTTTCCAATTGAATCTTCCCTTGTCTTCATTGTAGCAACAATGTTAGCGGTATTTGTCTTTGTTGTAATTAAAAAGAGAAAAGAGTAACACAAAGCACTACATACATCGGTGACCATGTGACTGAACGATCACTCAAGTCTAGATATTTGTTTATCATTTATCTTTAGGGCTCTATATTTGCCTACTTTTTTTTTCTTAATCTATTGTTGAGCCATAAGCAAAAAGGTCTCCAGCTAAATAGATATCCGTTTGAACCTGTGACATGGGTTTAATTGGTACATTATTTTTTTTAGTTTGGTTGTCTAGTTTTCCTTCTTTCAAGTCAAGAATTAATTCATCACTAGTGTCGATGCTTGCCACATCAAAATTATCTAGCTGTATTAATGGCATCCCTGAATTAATGGCATTCCTCTTGTAAATTGCCCCGAATGATTCACCGATGATCGCTTTTATGCCAAGTGATTTGAAACAATCAACAGCTTGTTGACGACTAGAACCAGCACCGAAATTCTGGCCAACAATTAGTATTTCCCACTTTTCTGTTTCAATGCATTTAGCGAAGTCTTTCCATCCTTCAAGATTGTCTAATGCATATTGCCCCATCTCATTAATATCTGTGATCCACACGTATTTGTTATGGAAAATCATATCAGTGTCTATTGAGTTGATCATTTTGCCATTGATGTCTGTTAAAACGAATGCTTTACCTTTAATTATCAATGGTCGCTCTGTCATGTTTTAACCTTCTAAAGTTCTGGAACAGAAATCTCACCAGTTATTGCCGTCGCTACGGCTGTAGCAGGACTTGCCAAATATGTCTGTCCCTTTCCTTGTTTTCCTTTGAAGTTCCTGTTTCCAGTAGTCACTTGGACTTCACCTTCCCCAGTCATACCAATTTGTCCCGTTGAGCATGTGCTGCAAGCAGCGTGACTAACGATTACACCCGCATCATAAAAGATTTCTAATAGGTCATTTTTTAGCATTTTGCCATAAATCTCGCGTGTAGCTGGTACAATTTTAAACATTACTCCTTCTTTCACTTGCTTACCTCGTATCATTTTTGCCGCTAACTCAATATCACTATAACGGCCATTAGTACAACTGCCAATTATAACAGAGTCAACTTTTTTACCTGCTACTTCAGCAACATCTTTAACATTTTCAGGTGAATAAGGACAAGCAATTTGTGGTTTTAAACCATCAAAATCAATTTCTATTGTTTTTTGGTACGAAGCATCTTCATCTGCATATATTGGTTCAAAATCAAACTTACTTCTTTTTTTACAGAAATCAATTACTTCCTTACTTGACGGAATTAAGCCAATAATTCCTCCCATTTCGGTAACCATACTAGCTAGGGTGATCCTCCCATCTAAAGTCAAATTATTTATTGGTTGTCCGTAAAGTTCGGCAGAGAGACCTAAAAGTCCTGCTGAACCGAAATGTTTCACTAAAGCAAGCGTCAAATCCTTGGGTGTTGCATTACTCGCAATTTTACCCTTAACGTTTACTTTAACTGAATGGGGAACTTCGAACCATGTCTTTCCTGATTTGAATGTAAAAGCAATATCTTGGTCGCCCATTCCCTGTCCAAAGGCTCCAATGCTTCCTAGTATATTCAAATGGCTATCTGTCCCAACTAAGGTGCATCCAGGATAGGCAAATCCTTGTTCGATAGCAACGTGGCTGCCAATGCCTGAATTTACGTCGTAAACCTTAATACCTTCTTTACGAGCAAATTTTCTAATAGTATGCTGGTTTTCTGCATAACCAACATTGTTAGCAGGAACAACGCAATCAAACGTGAAAAAAGTCCTGCCAATATCTGCAATACGCTGTCCTTCTGGATAGTGTTTTTCTAAGTGATCAACTACATTAGCACCTGCGAAATCACGTGCAGTTCGAATATCAATGTCCATCCATACTATATTGCCAGGTTTAATCTCTTCTTTGGAATGATTGTTAATTATTTTTTCAATCATTGTTTTGCCAGACAAGAATTACCACACCTTAGAAAATGGTTTTTTCCAAAAATCTGTAAGAAATTCCCCATTATCCCCCTCTAACGCAATTTTGCCAATTCGAAGCAGATGAAATCACAGTGATGAACAATCCATGCTTCGGGAGTACGTTTCAGTTTGTTTCCTTCAGATGAATGTGCTAAACAAATATGTGCAATCTCGTATGGGAGTCCTTCACTGAGGCAGAGGTGCATCCCAATTGCAGGATGTCGAAAGAGGTCTCCTAATTGACTCTTGAGAAAATTCCCTTTATCTGAACGTGAATATTCAACCAATTTGCCAACATCGTGCAGCAATGCGCCTGCGACAAGAAAATCTTTGTTTATTTTGGTGATCTGTTCGGCTAATTCTCCAATTTTTTGAGCCATTTGAGTAGTTAAGCGTGTGTGTGCAACTAAGTTTATAGGACAGTCTTCAATTAAAAGTGTGAAAGGAATCCCCTCGATGTTATCCCATTCTCCCAATTCCATTGCCCGAAGAAATACGTTTATTACCTTCTCTCTTAATGCTGTATCACTTATTTCGTTTAATTCTGGGAACAGACTTTCGATATACATAGATGTGCCTCATTCTTCCCGTTAAATTCATGCACTTAAACGATATATTCTCTTCGAATCTAATAATCCTTTGCCTTGTAATTAATTTCCAAAAGTCTAAATATCGAATTACGTCGTTTTAGGTATGAATAACTTATTGCAACACACAACAACAAACGTAACATGAATAGTCGATTTTGAATATACCAATGTCATAACTCGACTCGGTGAGAATGATTAATAAAGCAATTCAATTAATGCACAGCAAAGCATAATTCATTCATTCAAGTTTGACTGAGGTAAGAACATGAGCGAAAAGCTTCCAAAAAAGGATGAGAATTTCAGCGAATGGTTTTCAACCGTATTAAGTGCAGCAGAAATCACCGATTTCCGATATCCTGTCAAAGGAATGGGTATATGGTTACCTCACGGATTTGCAATCCGGAAAAATGTTTTAAAGATTGCAAGAGAATTGCATGACGAAACAGGACACCAAGAGGTACTTTTTCCCCTATTAATACCAGAATCCTTTTTCCAAAAAGAAGCGGAACATATTGCAGGATTTGAAAGCCAGGTCTATTGGGTTACTCAAGGAGGTTTGTCACCTCTAGAGGTTAAGCTTTTGTTGAGACCCACTAGTGAAACAGCGATCTATCCAATGTTTAAATTGTGGATCAGAAGTCATGCCGATTTGCCTGTGAAAGTTTACCAGATTGTTTCAATTTTCAGATACGAAACAAAGGCCACTAAGCCATTAATTCGTGTAAGAGAGATTACCACCTTTAAGGAAGCTCACACAGCACATGCTACTCTTGAAGATTTAATGCAAGAACTGGATACCGCTGTATGGATTTACTCATCAATTTTTGATAGACTTTTACTACCTTACCTCATTTCTAAGAGACCAGATTGGGATAAATTCGCAGGAGCAGAATATTCTATGGCTTTTGACACCCTTACTCCAGATGGAAAAACTCTTCAGATAGGTACAGTTCACAATTTAGGTCAAAACTTCGCTCATGCATTTGACATTCAATTTGAGAACGAAACAGGATCGCATGAATATGTATATCAGAGTTGTTTCGGGATTTCAGAACGAGTTATTGCTGCACTCATTAGCATACATGGTGACGATCGCGGATTAGTCCTACCTCCAGAAGTTGCCCCTTTCCAAGCTGTGATTGTACCAATTTACTATAAAGAGAAAGAAAAAGAAGTGCGAGAAGTATCTGAACAAATTCTCAGTAAACTCCGCAAAGCAGGACTCCGAGTTCAATTCGATGATCGAGATGACTTAACTCCAGGCGCAAAATATTATTACCATGAATTACGAGGTGTTCCCATTCGGGTGGAGATCGGTCCTAAAGACATCCACGCAAATAAAGTTACATTGGTCCGACGGGACACATTGAAAAAAGAACAGGTTTCTATGAAGTCGATGATCGAGCGCATACAACAATTGTTGGATGAGATTACCGAAAATATGAAAACTACGGCAGAACAGAAATTCAAAGAACGAGTATTCAGCGCAAAAAATATCGAAGAAGTAAAAAAGATAGTAACTTCAAGGTCTGGAATAGTAGAAGTTTCTTGGTGTGGCGAAGAGGGATGTGCCCACGAATTAGAAGAGGAAATCTCAGGCAGTATATTAGGTACACCCGTTACAGAAAAGGAAATCGCTGTTAGTGAGTGTATCGTTTGCCAAAAGCCCGGAAAAGTAGTTGTCAGAATCGCCAGAGCGCATTGATGGGTACGACATTTATCATCCTCGTACCGGTCATCCATTCCCGTCTTAGAAGGTGTCAGACCTCCCGGGTTCAGCTTCGTACAAAAGAACATATTTTCTTTATTTTTTAGGTATCAATTTTCTACTACAATCAAAGAGTATTAGAAATCACTCAAGGTTTACCGCAAAAATTCTTCAGTTTTAATTAAAAAATTCTTAGGATATCTTTATATCTGCTAGGTGTGTTGTCACTGCCAGAGGTCATTAGAATTTAATAATGCTTCTTCTATAGATCATAAAACCTTAGCAGAATCGAAAAGTGGTATTGGAGGGTTTAAGATAACACAAGTTATGAGCAAGTTTAATATTGGAAGATTTTTGGTACTTGTGGTTCTTCTTACACTTACGGAGATTTTGGATCAAGTGTTAGTTGGGGGAGCATTGAATCTTATTTCATGCACTGTGCGTCTTACAACAGGGATCCTACTAAGTCTTTTCTTTACATGGTTGGTCGGCAAGATGATGCTTCAAAAATTGCATGTTTTTGCGTTGATTTGGCTGAACCTCTTTGTGATTCGATTTCTCAGCAACTATATTGAAGGATATTTCTTCACCAGTATTTTCACGTCTTTCACCGATTTTATCATTAGAATGTCCATTGCGTTGGGAATCTCCTTAATCGAAGGTGTATTCATAGCATTTCTTATAACGATTGAAGCTGAAGAGAGTCTGAGTGTATCGCTTAAGGAATATCTGTCTTCAAGAAGTTATGGTTCATGGATCATGCGCATAGTTGTTGGATCTGTTGTGTATTTTCCTATCTACTTCTTCTTTGGGATGCTGATCTTTCCTTTTGTAGCAGTATATTATAGTGATCCCTCATTGGGTCTTAAGGTGCCAGGTTTTGAAGTAATCATCCCATTGGAATTCTTTAGGGGTTTTCTATATGTGATTGTTCTGCTTCCTATAATGGTGTCGCTGAAAGATAATGGAAAAGCACGGCTCATAGCACTATCTTTAATGCTATTCATACCAGGAGCCTTCATTCCTCTAATCCAACAGTCATCTCTACCTCCAGAAATAGTTCCGTTTCACCTGTTAGAAATTCTAGCAGATTCTTTAGTTTATGGCTTTGCTTTATCTCGAATTCTAAGTAAACCCTAGGCACTAAATTGACATGTAACTTTTGTGGTGGGAAGCCCCATCTGCCAAGGTGAGGTAATTCACTTCTAGAATTTCTGTCAGTGTGTGAACGACATTTTTCGTCCCGTAGCCGTCATCTTTCCCTTTCATATTGCCTTTTAAAAAAATCTCTTGAACTACCACCAGAGTTTCTATTCAAAAACTTCTTTTGCAAGTTCTGTCATATCATATATTATAATCAAAAGCGAGCGGGTGAAATGATAGTCAAAAAAGCGATTTCATTCTTAAGTGAACTGGGTAAAACAGTACTCTCTAATGGAATAACATCTGTAAACGTACAATTAATAAAATAAACGAACTAATGGTGTATAGTTCAGATGAAGTCAGGTTTAAAGATCATCTTAAAAGCGCTCTAAAAACTCACGATATTTTAAAGAAAGAAAGCATAATGAAGTTTAAAGATAAGTTACTTTTAAAGAACGGAATGGAAAAAGACTCCGATAGTATTTGTTGCCCAAACTGTGGATTAGCCCTTCCCCAATATTACATATTTTGTATCTGCTGTGGGACACAATTATTTGATGATATTTTTGACTCAACTTCTAATAAATCGATTAACACTTTCCAAAATTCAATTTTTAATCTTTTGGATGTTTCGACTTTACTGCATAATCTTAAATTGCTACTATTTCCATACAAAAGATTTGATAAATGCCTATTATCACTAACTGGATTGGACAACCGAGTCTAATTGAGTTTTCAACCATTGCCATGTTTGCGGATCGATAATGTCCTCATTAAAAAGTTCCTCAAGCCCATCTTGAATTCTCTCCTTCACATCTTTCTTAGTTAATAGATTATTCTCTGTACAAACGAGTTCAACGCTATTACGAAATTGTTCACTTCTTGTAATTTTACCTTCAACTTTTGTTTTGAAAAGAAATTGCAACGCAGTTGGTGTGAAAATCGATAAATTCGTAACTATTTTTTCACCGTTATATTCCTCTGATGGGCTAAGGATAAGTGGAGGTATTACCGCATATCTGGGTTTAAATCCTTTAACATATTTTACAAAATAAAATGGTAGACCAATTTGCGTAGTTTCCTGAGTTGGAAGATCTTTTACAACAAATTTTTCGGGCTGTTTTTCTTCACTTGTTGTTTTATTCGAATATTCTGCTATGATATTGGATAATTCTTTTTGTTTATCTTCGACTGTACGTATGAAAGTATTAAGTTGGACAAATTTCTCTTTATTTGATTCTAAAAGACTGATTGTCTGCGATTTTCCATTTTGTACTATTCCGAAAAGCTCTTCTTGCTCTTTTATTCGTAAATCGCACTCCTTTTTGTAAATGTCAATTTGTTTTTGTAGATCTTCAACTGCTGTCAATCCTTCATCTCTTAATGATTTTTCAAGTGTTTCTGACTGTTCATCATAATTAACTTGAAGACTGATAATTTTTTGATCCATTTCTTTTTTTAATTTGGTTAATTGATCTTGATACGCTTTTCTAATCTGTAGACCGAGTGAAATTGTTTTTTGTTGGAATTCAAGAATTTTTTCTTCAATTGACTCAGAAATGTTACTCCATGCCTTCCTAAAGTCAATAATGTTTTCACTAAATGCATCAAATTCTTTAGGGAACATTGATGCTACTTGAAAGATTATATCTGGCTGTAATTTGTAGCTTTTAACTGTTTTATACGAGGCTGTACGTTCTATAAATGGAATAGCTTCTTTTAGAAGTGATGGTTGATGGAGTGCGTGTACTGTAAACTTTCGAACCGAAAGATTTGCGAGAAGGTTTTTAATTCTGTCAAGACTTATAGTAGCATTCTTTAACTCAGTAACATTCAATATACTCTTGATTTCATCTGACGCAGGAATTTGTGTTATTAAAAACTCATTGGATACAATTTTGAATCCATCAAGAAGGAATGAGCCCCCTTTGTAAGGTATGATATACATAGGCCATTGAACTTTTGAAATCGATTCTAGTGATTCATCGGACGATCGCAGCTGTTCAGATAGTGTAAAAACAGTTGCCAATTCAATATCTTGAGTAAGAACTTCATTTGTATCTGTATTAAGCATATATGGTATCGTATTCTCTTCAATGTATGAAAAAGGTTCAGCCACAACTAATGGAAGTGGTCTAGTCACTACAGGAGATGTTATTGGAGAAACAGTTGGAGAAACAGTTGGAGAAACAGTTGCTGTAGCACTTATTTCGACTTCAGCGGGAGTAGGTGCCGTCACTACCGGTTTTTTCTTTGTCTCTGCTATTTCAATCATTTTAGTTGCAATATTTCTAAAAATGGTCTCGATATTTCGCCCATCTTTTGCAGAACACTCAAAATAGTCTGCATTCATTTGTTTAGCGTATGACTCACCTTCGTCTGAATAAACTCGTCTAAATTGATCTGCAAGATCTAATTTATTACCAACTATAATCCATGGCACTTTTCCGCAATATTTCACAACTTCATCAAACCATTTTGGAAGTCCAAGGAAACTGTCTCGGCTGGTTATATCATACATAATGATCGCGCCGCTAGCACCACGATAATATAAAGGTCGGACATTTGCGAATCTTTCTTGGCCTCCTGTATCCCATATCTGAAGCTTGATTTTTTTACCTTCAAGGGTTATAATCTTCACTCTGAAGTCGACACCAATGGTCATCTTATAAGAATCAGCGAACGTGCCTGTCGCATATCGTATAGTGGCTGCGGTTTTTCCTACAGCCCCATCTCCTACGACGATGCACTTGAAGAGGAAATCGAAACTCATTTAATTACACAACTTTTCAAATCAATATTTTTTAATAGTATCAAGCTTGTGCTTTAAAAATTTTCTAAAACTTTGAAAAAGATAACAACGCCTAAAACAAAGGACATTATAATCATTCAAAGTGTGGAAATGTGAGTTACTAGTTGAGATGCCAGTTCTTCAATTTCATTTCTAGTTTTTAATGCACTTACACCAGGACCCTGTATTTTTGAAGAGACTGCAGCTGTTGCAAACGCTCCACTTCTAATTGCATCTTTAGTTTTTGAGAATTCAAGAGCAAAAGCAGAAATATATACATCTCCTGCACCTGTGACATCCACTGCATTACTGCATTTGATTGAGGGAATGTGGAAGAATTCTCCTTTGTATTGGATATATGAGCCTTTACTTCCTTCAGTTATAATAACAATTTTGACTCCTAAATCTTCTATTTCTTTAGCTGCTAGTTTTAGATCATTACAATTTGTTAAAACTTCAATTTCTGAAACAGAGGCTTTTAAAACATTAATATATTGAAGATAATCCGCCATGTCTTTCCATTTTGTTAAAAATATTCTACCGCTGCCGTTTTTAGCAATGGAGCGAATATATCCGCTTGGATCTAAGTATATTGAACCCCTTCCTTTCTTGGCTACATGTTTTAAGGTATCTAATGGTATCTCATCAACTATTGGCGAAATAATAAATGCTTGAGAGTCAAGAAACTGTTCTGAAATATCTTGAATCTCAATACGTTCAGATTTAGCAATCAGAAATTCGGTTCTTACCTCTCCTTTATATTCAAGTTTAAATCGTGTTGTAAGACCTTTACAACGTTTAATACCTGAGATATCGATGTTGTTTCCAGAGAAAAAAAGAAAAAATTCTTCTTTAAAATCCTCACCTACTTTGGATATTATGCCTGGTCTTCCTCCAAGTCGTTTAGCAGCGATGCTACAGTAAAGTGGTGGTCCCCCAAGCCTAAGAGGTTTGTTTTCACCATTTTTTGTTATAATATCTAACGCAAAGTGAGCAATCACAACAAGGTCATACATTTACGGATCCTCAGTTTTATTAGAGATTGTTATCTTTGAGATTTATCTTGAAATGAATCAAATGCCCAAGTGGTCAGAATTTTATAGCTTAGAAATTAGTATTTGCACTAATCATTTTCTTGATTAAGTATTGAATTGGTGTTAAATATGGAGATCAAAAAATGGAATTATAAAGGTTTTGAGATTGAGGAAAGTCCAAAACCAAGTGAAAAAAAGTTTCAATATTTCTTGAGAGTTATGAAAGAAGGTAAAAAGACATGCACATATTGTATTTGGATAGAAGATGCGACACCTGACAAGTTTGAAGAAATTATTAATTCAGAAAGAGAATCATGGATTACGTGGGTTAAGGAAAAAATCGATCAAGGCATTTTAAATAATCTAGCATTGAAAGTAAGTGCCTTCGGTAAAGAGGAAATTAAACTCTCAGAAATCAGCGAAAAAGTAGACTTCTAATATTTCATTCGAGTAAACCTTGTTGACATGGTGGGATTTAGTTGGATGTATATGAAGCAATAAGAAAAAGAAAAAGTGTCCGAAGATACAAGGATAAAGAAGTTGAACAAGAAAAACTAACGAGAATTCTAGAGGCAGCAAGATTAGCACCCTCAGCTTCTAATAAGCAAGAATGGCGATTTGTGGTTGTACAAGATAAAGAAAAGAGAAGAAAACTTTCAGCAGAAGCTGCTAGAGGTCAAAAATTTGTCGAAGAGGCACCGGTAGTTATCGCTTGCTGTGCAGAGACGGATAATCATGAAATGACTTGTGGTCAGCTGTGTTATCCAATTGATGTTGCAATTGCTATTGACCATATAACACTTGCAGCAGTAGAAGAAGATCTTGGAACATGCTGGATTGGTGCGTTCTATGAAGATAAAGCAAAGAATATTCTTAATATTCCAGACCGTATTAGAATAGTAGAATTGTTAACCTTAGGTTATCCAGCTGACGATAGTATCAAAAAGAAATCACGGTTACCAATTGAAACAATCGTAAAATGGGAGAAATGGGAATAAAGCAAGAAAAAAATAATTAAACATATTCGGGCGACTATTTTTTTGGTCTAAACTGCAATTCATCCCATTTTAAATAGTTAGATCTCTCATTAGGTTTTATTATGAAAGTAATTTTAACTACATCCCACTTTTATCCCTCTCTTGGCGGCATCGAAAACCATTGTTTAAATATTGGAAAACGTCTTGTTCAGCGTGGGCATGAAGTACTTGTTGCGAGCACAACCCTAGAAGGCTTAAGAGCAACAAGAAGTTTCAGAAACTTTTCTATCAACGGAATAAGAGTAAAACGTTTTATTCCTTTTCCCTTTTTAGCTCCTTTTTTTGCTCCAGGAAGGTGGAGTACATCATTTGCCCCTGGGATGTCGTTTTTCCTTATGAATAAAGTATTAGAGAATGATTTAATTCATGCTCATGGATATGGTTTTTTCCCAACTGATCTAAGTGCATGGGTCTGTAAAATTCGTAAAAAGCCCCTTGTTTTTACCCTCCATGGATTTCATCCCGATTATCTTGCATTCATGAAGAATATTTCCCCTATTGAGGAAATGCGTTTAATGCCTTATTTCAAAGCAATTGCACAGCGATCTTTAAAGATAGCTGATGCTATAATCGTGTTAACTCCTCACGAAAAGAGTATTTTACAATCATATTATCACATCCCCGCTGAAAAAATAGAAATAATTCCTAACGGAATAAATTTGCAGGACTTTTTAAAGATCCCCATAAAAAAGGAGTTAAAGAAGAGATTTCGCCTAATGGAGAATGTTATTCTTTTTGTTGGAGCAATTCGAAAAGAGAAGGGACTTCTCAATCTTTTTCACGCAATCCCAATTATAATTAAAGAATTTCCACAAACGTCTTTTGTCTTAATTGGGAAAGATTGGGGATTTAAAAAGTATCTACAGCAAGAAGGAAAACGTTTAGGAATAGAGAATCACATAAATTTTTTAGGCTCTGTTAAGACATCCTTACTTCGGGAAGCACTAGGTTTTTGTGATGTGTTCGTGAATCCTTCGGCATATGAATCCTTTTCCATAGTTTTACTCGAAGCAATGGCATCAGGCAAACCGATTGTTGCAACAAATGTTGGAGGCATTCCATATTTAGTAAGAAACGGAAAAACAGGTATCATTGTAAATTATGGTGACCCTGAAGGCATAGCAGATGCTATAAAGAAATTATTGAGCAATTCAGAACTTCGAAGGCAGATGGGTGAAAATGGTGTGCAATTAGCGAAGAAATATGATTGGGAGAAAATTGTATCACAAATAGAAAGACTGTACGAGAAGGTTCTAACCAGTCAATGAGGTGTGTATATAGAATATTAACTGGACAAGGGAATTCTATTCTCTAACTAAATAATCTTCAAAGCGTGATGCCGAGCGTTTTAATGTGAAATTATCTTCAACATGCTTTCTTCCTGCTTCGCCCATTTTTCTTGATAGTTCTTTATCTTCTAAGAGTCGGCAAATCGCAATAGCTGCAGCCTTTGGATCCTTAGGATCAACAAGAAATCCTGTTCGATTATTCTGAACTGTTTCAGTTGGACCAGATAAATTTGAAGCAACCACTGGCTTTTTTGATGCCATAGCTTCTAAGGGCACTAATCCAAAGGGTTCGTTAAAAGGTATATAGAGAACTACATCAGAAGAACCATAATACTCTACCAATTCTTTATCAGCTAGTTGTTGAATAAGTACATTCCTTTCTAAATGAAGCTTTTTTACGAGTTTTAAAAGGCGATATCGCTCAGGGCCACTTCCCACTATGACCAACTTTGTTTTTCTGTGAGTCTTTACAACATATTGCATTGCTTTAATAGCCACATCAAAATTCTTCACAAGTCTAAGAAAACCAATTGTTAAAATAAGATTCTCACAATTCAATGATTCTTTTACCTTGCCCTTGTCTGAAAATTTTGTAATATCTATTCCTGGATAGCAAGTTTTTGCATCCTTATTATAAATTCGCTTAACGAGACCTGAAGTATAATTACTATTTGCTAGGATCAAATCGGTTTTGTTAACGATATTTTGGTCATATATTCTGTGAATCTTGTTGCTAATATCTTTCTGAAGCTTCTCTAAGAGATAATAAATATCATAAAGACCGCTGCCTGTCCTCATTCGCGCACTATATAGATGTTCTAATCCAGCATCTGTGATCGTATGATAGAGTGGCCTATGAGGTTCGTGACAATACCATACCATTTTCGTGGTATCTTTATTTGATAGTTTATTCGCCAAAGCAATAGAAAATGAAAGATTCAAATTATGAAAATTGATTATATCAAAATTAGATAGTTTAGAAACTAATTTGTTTCTAGCAAGTGGGGCTAGAAAATACGCGTCCCCAAGCCAAGGAATTTCAATAATTCTTAGATCTTTTACTTCAGATAACCATAAATTATAATCAAATCGTGCAGTGAAAATTGTAACGTCATGTCCTTTTTCTATAAGATGTCTTGAATACCACAAAACTAGATTTTCAGCTCCCCCTTTCTGATTGAGAAATGCATGGAGAAGGGCAATCTTCACTAAAGTCACCTAATTGTTTACATTTGTTCTTATAATTCTAATATTTTTGATATATGATCTTATTTTTCAATAGAGAATCTATTTTTTAGAATTGTGTACAAAAACTGTAACAATCAAACTTAGAAATACTTTGTTGAAAAATAAATAGTGTTCGATAGTTTTCTCACAATTAGATGAATGTTAGTTAGAAAACCGGGTATTAAACTTCCTTTAGTCAACTAATAGGCTTCTTGTAGAATGATTTTGCATGAATCCTCTTTTAAATCTTCTTTATAGCATTTTGTCTCGATCTCTTTGTTCCATAAGTATTCCAGAAGACCTGTTAAAAGACCACCATAGTACGCAATGTCTAATTCATTTAAATAATTCGTAATTTGACATTCACAGTATTTAAGAGGTTCATAGTTGTTGCTTACCTCTAATGAACCAAAACCATTCTTTCTAAGCCATTCACAAAGTTCATTTAAATATATTTGAAAGGCATCATTCCGACTCTGTTCAATTTTCTTCTTTTTGTGGAAAAAAAGGTGTCCAATATTTCGACCGTGTTCAAACATTATTGGCGCTATTGGTTCGCATCCAAAAAAAGACATCAATACGTTATTTAGGCTTAAAAGCCATTCTTTATCAATATCGACCTTCTGATTTTCTTCATTATGGATATCTTTTTTAAGAGACTCCAAGGGTCATATCCCTCAATAAATTTTACGATTTCTATTGAGCAGAAGTATAGCCACGTACTACTATATATAATTACTAGTAGCTGAGAAAGAAAGCACCACAGCTTCAGCGTAGTGATGAATTGCGTGAGTAGTATTCACTTTCATCACGTGCATCGAGGGGTCTCCCTAATTGTGATATAGGTTGCACGACGAAGATATCACTAACAATTGGAGGGATAATAGGCACACTTGCAGACAAGGTGCATACTCCGATGGCCTCACCATCGTTAACAGTACCTACGGGGCGTAGGGATGTTAAGCCTGTGGAGATAAGACCTCCGTAACCCGCAAGGGGATCGAGTCTGTCGTTGAAGCAGGAAGCCTCAAGGCTTTCGCACGAGGTAGCTCACTACTAGCATTTTAAGAAATCAAAGCTAAATCACATTAAACAAAAAAAGATTAATCTACACAGAAAAAACGTGCTTTGTAATAGGACTAATCAACGGGAGCTTATATATAAATAATATCAGTAATTTGATTAATGCTCCCTCCCCCGCTTTAAGCAAATGCTTAAACTCATTTATAATGTTTCCTTATATTTAAATATTTTGGGAAAATACAAATATTGTGATATTTCAAACGATTAACCTTTGGCTATTTAATATGAAATGTGTGCTCTTAGATAATTTCCGAAACTGAAAATTCTTTCAGCACTTTAGATTTTTCCAGAAACTCTCTGATTCTCTGAATGAGAGTTTCATCTTGTTCTACTGCAGAAATTATATCCTTTAGTAACATTAAAACCTGAACAATAAAGTTTTTTTGGTTTAACCAATAAATCTTGGTGCGTGCTCCTACGCTTTCCTCATTTAATATTTCATACTCTACAAGTTTTTTTAGGAATCGGCTCACGCTATATGAGTGAAGTCCAGTCTTTTGAGCTATACTGTTTAGGATCATTCTGTTATTCCGTTCCTTTGAATCTAAAAAGAAATCTAAAATTTTTATAAATGGTGTTCGTCCAAAGTACCTTTCCAATTTTATTCCTCGTTAAGTGATTACGGTATGGATTTGCAAGCTTAGTGTCCTGCGAGTTGGTCTTATCATTCAAAGCGAACTTATCTTATAAGATATTAGTGATTGAGGGTTAATGTTTAATTAAGATTATAATTTAGCATATTAAATTAAGTTTTTTGTTTGTGAAATATCCCCCCGAAGATTAGTTGATCATTCATGCGTCACTAATAACTGATTACTTAGGAAATAAATTAGCAACTCCTTATTAATATTTCTTTCAGTGTATAATTAACCAGACGGCTTTATTTTAAGAAAAAAATTATAAAAAACGAACAAAAATCAAAAAAAGTCAATCTTCAAAAAGAAACCAACTTTAAAAAGTGAGAGAATCCTATTATGTTTTTAGTATTAAAAAGATCTATAGGGAACTATTACTACTTGCCATAGCGCTTTTCTAACTCCTCAAGTTCAAGTGCTTTCTCTTCAACGAGTTTTTCTAGTTTTTTAGTATATTGTTTAATTTTTTCCTCGGCTCTCTTGCGTTCAGTGATGTCGCGAATGATGCCCCATACTCCAATAGGACGGTCTTCCGTATCTTTGACCCACCACACTCTTACAGAGATTGGTATAATCGATCCATCTTTCTTGACGGCTTCTTGTTCATATGCATCTGAATATCCTCTTACGGATACTTGTTTACGAATTCTTCCATCTACCACTTCATGCCATTTCATAGGCATCAAGTCTTTAAAATTAAGTGTATACACTTCATCTTTAGTATAGCCCAGCATATCGGCAAAGGCCTGATTGCACTCAATAATATTTTTTTCCAAATCTGCAGAGAAAATTCCATCAGCAGAAGATTCATATAATCCTCGATATCGTTTTTCCGACTCTTTAAGTCTCTCCATTCGCTTTTCAACAAATTTTTCTAGATTTTCAGCATAGTTTTTAAGTTGACTCTCTAGTTTCTTTTGTTGAGTAATATCGTGAACAATTATCCACATTCCAATAGGGTTGTTTTCTTGGTCTTTGATGCGCCATGCTTTTACTGAGACAGAAATAATTGTCCCGTCTTGCTTGAGAGCTTCCGTTTCTAACTCATCAGAATAGCCACTTGTAAATATTTGGTCAGATAGAGTTTTTGCCACATAATCAAACAGTTTGCTGGGAAAGAGTTCACGATAGTTAGCGTTATATAATTGCTTTTTTGTATATTCAAGCATATCTGCGAAAGCCTGATTGCATTCTAGAATATTTCCTTCAAGATCTAGGAAGACGATACCGTCTAAGGAGGATTCGTACAACCCACGATAGCGTTTTTCTGATGCTTCTAAGTCTTCAGTATACTTTTTCAATTGTCGCTCCATTTTCTTCTGTTCGGAAATATCACGAACTATTTTCCAAATTCCAGTTGGTGTGCTTTCCTTATCTTTAATGAGCCAGCCTCTTACAGAGACCGGAAAGATTGTCCCATCTTTCTTGATATGCTCCTTTTCGTACACATTTGAATAGCCTTTTGGAAGTATCTGTTTGGTGAAAATATCTGTTTCAATGTCATACCATCTCTCAGGCGTAAGATCTTGATATGTCAAGTTATAGAGCACATCTTTGGTATACCCCAGCATGTTGGCGTAGGCTTGATTACATTCTATAATGTTTCCATCCATATCTAAAGAGGCAATACCATCAATCGAGGACTCATATAATCCCCGATAGCGCTCCTCTGATGCTTTGAGGTCTGATGTTCTTTCTTCAACGATTTGTTCGAGATTTTCAGTGTATTCCTTTATTTTTTTCTCCGCTTGCTTACGTTCAGTGATGTCACGAATAATACCCCACATTCCAATCGTTTTCCCTTCTTTGTTGATAGACCATCCTCTTGTTGCAATTGAGACGATTGATCCATCTTTCCTTATATACTCCTTTTCGAATTCTTCAGAATAACCCAATGTTAATATTTGGGTATGGTATTTTTTATTAGCTTCAATCCATTTGTCAGGTGTTAGGTCAAAAACATTGAGGGCATAAAGTTCTTCTTTTGAATAGCCGAGTAAATTAGCGTAGGCTTGATTGCATTCTAGAATGTTTCCATTTACATCAAGAGAGATAATGCCGTCTATAGAGGATTTATACAACCCTCGATAACGTTCCTCTGACTCTCTAAGTTCAACCTCCAATTTTTTTCGTTCTGTAATATCCTTTACCACTTCCACAACGGCGACGATCTTTCCATCGGCATCTCTTACTGGAGAACTTGTTACCAAAGTATTCATTGGCTTTCCATCAGGATTTATAACCACTTGTTCCGAAACAAAGGTTTTCCCCTCATTAAAGACCATTTCGACCGTGCACTGAGGACAGCGCTCATCAAAACACTTATACACTTTGTAACACTTTTTACCAACAACAGAACCCCAATGCTCCTTTATTGGCTGATTAGCCCAGATAATGTCTAATTCCTTATTTTGAATGGTGATTAGGTCTCCTATTCCTTTTAAAACAGCCTGCTGTTTAGCTTCAGCTTCTTTTAATTCTTTTGTCCGTTCTTCGACGATATTTTCTAAGTTTTCAGTATAATTTTTCAATTCTCGTTCCAATTTCTTACGTTCGGTGATGTCCTTATCAACCTCTACAACTGCAATTATCTCTCCCTTAGCATCTCTTACTGGGGAACTGGTGACTAATACATGCATTTGCGTTCCGTCTGGAATTGTGCTAATTTGTTCGGTAACTGTCGTTTTTCCTTCTTTGAACACTTTTTTAACAGTACAATCTGGACAGGGTACGGTTAATCCTTTATAAGCTTCATAACACTTCCTTCCAACAATCTCTCCCCACAGTTCTCTTATTGGCTGATTTGCCCATATTATGTCTAGATCCTTATTTTGAATTGTAATGAGATCGCCAATTCCTGTTAAAATTGCCTGAAGTCTTCCCTCCGATTCTCTTAAGGCTTTCGTTCGCTCTTCAACCATCTTTTCCAAGTTTTCAGCATAGTTCTTTATCTTCTCATCAGCACGTTTGTGCTCTGTAATGTTAATAATAATCCCTCTTAGGCCAACAGATTTTCCTTCGTTATCTCTGATGACAGTGCTATGTATTGCAACTGGGTATTTGCTCCCGTCTTTTCTTCGCGCTGTATATTCGTTTATTCCTATTTCTTCTCCTTTTATCAGTCTTGTAATATTCTCCTTGAGTTTCTCATGATCTTCAGGAACTACTAGTTGGAAGGCATTCAATCCCTTATCAAGATCCTCTTGAGAATAGCCTGTAGTCTTAAATCCTATACGATTGACGAAGGTAAGAGTTCCTTCGATATCTGTTTCATAAACTGTTTCTGGCAATAAATCAGACAATTCTCTGAATTTCTTTTCACTCTCTCTTAACGAGGTATCAACCTTTCTACGATCGCTGATATCGCGAACTATTGCTAAATCTGCTGGTTTTCCCTCGTATTCAATTAAACTGGCATTTATTTCAACTGGTATCTTCCTGCCATCTTTTGTATAGAGTTCAATTTCGTATCTATTTGGAATTTGTTCTCCAGCAATCCTCTTTTTATACCGTTCCATAACTAATTCTCGAGATTCTGGAGTAATATAATCAATAAATTGCTTTTCAAGTGTTTCCTCTAATGTGAATCCAAAAAGTTCAAGCAACATTGAATTTGCAAATTTTGCTTTCCTATGTTGAGCAATAGCGATCCCATCGTTTCCTTTTTCTACAATAGTTGAATACTTATCTTCAGATTCCTTTAGCGCTTTTTCTACTTGCTTATATTGTATTTCTGATGCTTCCAATTCAGCAATTCTTTGACGTAATTCTATCATTTCAGCTATAAGTTGCTCTTTTGTCTTATTCTCATTGTTCATTTAAAGCAACTCCTGAAGATTATTTTAATTTGAAAGTTGTGATTTGCATCCAATCAGGTTGTTCCCTGCCCCAACTTCTAACAAATAATCTGATTCTTTATATATTTTCATTGTTCATTACTTTTAAAATGATATATGCAAATGTCATTTAAAAGCTAAAACTTCAAAAACAGCAAACTGGAGGATATTTTATGGATTTTCTGGAAGTTATTGTGACAAGACGGAGTATTAGGAAATATAAAAATGATCCAATTCCTGAAGATAAACTAAACAAAGTCCTTGAAGCTGCACGTATCGCACCGAGTTGGTCTAACATGCAATGCTGGAGGTATGTTGTGGTAAAAGACAATAGCACTAAAAAAGCATTGGCAGACGTCTTACCTTCAGGAAATCCTGTTAAAAAGGCATTTATCCAAGCTCCCATTATAATAGCAGGATGTGCAGATCCAGAACGCTCAGGATACATAGATTCTCAAAGAATAGGGGACAAACAGTGGCACATACTTGATCTTGGAATTTCTATGCAACAACTAGTCCTTGCCGCCACAAATGAGGGGCTAGGAACGTGCTGGGTGTGTTGGTTTAGCGAAAAGGCGGTTAAGGATATTCTTGGTGTACCCGCTAATATTGAAGTTGTTGCGCTCACTCCACTTGGATATCCTGACGAAGAACCAAAGTCAAAACGCAGGAAATCAATCGAAGAAATTGTTTATTATGAGCAATATGGACACTCAGAATAACTCGTTCTTGTCTTCGAGACAAACAAAAAATTGAAAACTAGAATATCTCAAGGATTTTGAGAAATATAGTTGGTGAGAGATACATGCAAGTTGACATCCCTTACGGAGAGGAAAATATCACAATTGATATTTCAGCGCCTTGTGAAGTATTAGTCCCAAATGAAGTCCAAATCAGAGATCAATTTGAAATTATTGAGCAAGCGATTCAAAATCCAATAGGGAAAGAATCTTTCGAAGATTTTGCTGCGAAATCTGACCGTTTACTTGTCATCGTTAATGATGCGTCACGCCCGACTCCTACAAGTGTGATATTGGAGTTTCTTTTTTCATATCTTTCATCTCATTCTGATGTTCGGTTTCTTGTCGCTACAGGGGCTCATAGGGAACCAACTGAAGAAGAAAATCGTTTTATCTTTGGCAGGTTCTATGATGATTTCAAAGAGGTAATTTTCGTTCACGATGCTCGAAAGGAAGAAGATATGACATATCTCGGAACGTCGAAGAATGGGACCGAGATGTATATCAACAAGTTAGTTCCTGAGATCAGGAATGTGCTTATTATTGGGAGTGTTGAACCACATTATTTTGCTGGGTTCACCGGTGGAAGGAAATCGTTTCTCCCTGGCGTTGCCTCATATAAGACTATTGAAATGAATCATAGACTTGCGTTTAGTGATGATGCAAGATCTCTCGCTCTAGATGGTAATCCTGTCCATGAAGATATGGTAGACGCGATGAATGTTTTAGAAAATATCAATATTTTTTCTATTCAGACAGTTCTAACTGGCGATCATAAACTCTATGCCGTGACTGCTGGTGATCTACTGAAAACCTTTGATGCAGCTATTGAGGCAGCTAAAACGATCTATTGCGTTCCATTGAGGCAAAGAGCAAATATAGTTATTTCCGTTGCACCTTATCCTATGGATATTGATTTATATCAGTCTCAAAAAGCCCTAGACAATGGTAAATTGGCAGTAGAAGATGATGGGATCCTGATTGTTGTTTCAAAATGTCGAATGGGTGTTGGCGAAGCTGCATTTTTAGATCTTTTGGGTAGCGCAGGATCTTGTCAGGATGTTTTGAATATACTGGATGAAGAGTATAAACTTGGTTATCACAAAGCAGCAAAAATGGCACAAATCGGAATTAGAACTCAAATGTGGGCCGTTACTGATTTGGATGAAAATATTATCAAAAAAGCAAAGTTAAAGCCATATTCTGACATCCAGTCAGCTGTGAATGACGCAATTCAATTGATAAAGGTAAAGGGCAAACAGCCGAGAATTGTGATAATGCCATCAGGGAGTCTTACCATCCCATACCTAAATCTAAACAAAAAATAAGGTTAAAAAAAGTGTTTTCGGAATGAGGACATGATGTTTTTTAATACTCATATAGGTATTTCATTATTATTACCTCAAGGAGACCCCCCAACTTGTTGGGGGGAGGAATTGAGGTCGAGCGTTGCTCACACAACCCTTTCTGCGGAGACAGGGGTTGGTGTACCCAACCTCGGGTGGTGTTTTAATGACGGGTACTCGCAAGTCCCGCCGCTCCCAACACCAAGGGAGTAGGTTCTCTTCGCCAAAGTTATCAGTCAGTACTATACGATGATCACTGAGAGTTTCCTCTCTGTTTAAACCACCGTTTACAGAGCAAGGGACTAGAGAAGCATCCCTTGGTGTGTTCTTTAACTCTCCTGATAACGTAGATACCGCCATATATATGACCTCTCTTAGGCTAATCAACCAATTACTCTCGCTCCTCACGGAACAAGCCCCCTTACTTGGTAGGGGGTGATTGACTGATCAGTGGTATTCAGGTTGGTATGATATAGGGTGTATTGGCAATCCACTAATTTGCGAAGCTTCTAGCGTTACAGGTGAAAGATATGATTTTGCAAAGCCTCTAACTTCAGCCAAAGTGTATTTTCTGGTAGTTGAGAGTAATTGTCTGCCCTCAGTATCCAAAGCGTGGATATAATTTACAATGCCGTCTGCTCCTTTGTATCGAGCAACTCCACAGAATGAACTTGCCATTGCAATACCATCTGCACCTAGGATTATTGCCTTTACGAGATGATCTGATCTTACAAGTCCTCCTGCGATAACAAATGATGATTTATATTGTCGTTCACGGCAAAGATCTAAAAGTATTTTATAACCACCTACAAGACATTGGAGCGTTGAAAGACCAACTTCATTCATAACCAAACGCGGAGACATTCCAGTTCCGCCTTCTGAGCCGTCAATGGTTACGCATGCTACCTTCATTTCACTACACACTTTAAAAGTGGCTGCGAGATCTGTATAGTCATAGGCACCAGTCTTAAAGAATACCCGTTTGTATCCAAGATCATCATAGAGTTCTTTAAATTTGTCTCTGAGTTCATCCATATGTAAAGCGATAATACCAGGGGCTGAGTGCCTTTCGTAGCCTTCTGGCCCGGCTGGAGCAATATCTGGATCAGGAAATAGAATATAGCCCTTTCCTTTAAGCATGCGGGCTTTGTTTCTATCAAAAATTCTGACTTCGCCTCCCATACCGGGTTTTGCTCCTTGACCTCCTTTTAATTCAAATCCCAATGCATCATTGACGAATTTTGAGCCGTATTGTTCGCGTGCATGATCAATTACAATTGCTGGTACACCTGCGATCCAGTCTTCAATGTTTGCCTGAACTACCAGCCCTCCATGTTTAGAGTCCCAATGTTGTCCAAATTCATCAATTTCCTCGATTAATCTTGCTTTTCCGTGCATATTAAGCACATTTTCACCAATTGTCCTGATTATTCCACCGCGGGCTGCACCTTCTGAAAGTTCAGCTGAAACCCTGTCTGCGACCTTAGTAGAGCCTACTGCTGCAATTATTACTGGAATTTTACATTTAATTCCACCAAGAATTTCAAAGAGACTTGCATCTTGGTATATAGGTTCCCTACCAAGTTCTAACTTTTTCTTATAGCCTCCCCTCCATCTAGGCTTGATTTGGAAGTCATCGATTGACGGCAATCGCTTTACCGAGCCGAAAGTCGCCCTGCCAAACTTCACCCTGGGATCAATATCCCCACAATAGTCAGCAGCACCGGTATCAGCATAATATCCGATAATACATTCACCACAACCAGAGCATACCTCACACATTCCACTCGATCGTTTGGTCCTTGTATCTCCTTGATTTAATGGCATTGAAGGAAACATAGCGTAATAATCAAGCATAGAAAGTAGCGGTTCTCTTGAAAGTCTTTTCTTATCAGATAACGTCTTAATTTGCTTTATATTTGCTGATTCCTCAATTATTTCATCTAATACATTAAAAAGACGCTCTCCAGTAGAGTTTCTGATAATGACAGTACTATAAAGTGATTTACTCCCGACCGAACCTACCGACACGTCCGCCAGCGATGCTGTGAAATCCTGGCATATTTTACAATAATTATTGATGGCTAAGTTCAACGATAAATCCTCTAAGTCCATCTCAGAGGTTGAACCGTCATTCTTTCTGTATTCTAATTTCCCTTTCTTGATTTGCATAGCCTGTATTTCTGAAGGCAAGCCAAGGACTCCTGGATTACCGAAAATTCGATTATAGAGAAAAGATTCCATACAGAAAAGACCCACAACACCATGAAGGCTTTTCGAATTGAAAATCTCACCATTTTGGAGTTGTAGTTTGCGAACGGCTCTTAAATGACACGGTAGACCGACAAAAAGGACCTTATCATAAAGTTTGGTGGCTTCAATTAAGCTCGGGATTGGTGTACTTGTCGTATATTTAGAGCCAGCAAAATCTACTACAGTGTTATCTTCTGTTACTATTTCTGTAATTGGGTGCCAGAAAGAATCTCTTTTTGTTAATACTGCAGCATCTATAACTCCTTTTGAAAGAAGCTCTTCGACTAATTTGGTTATAATACCGCCATCTTGAGCAAACTCGGGGCGCTTGTTCAATCTAACCGATCGGATTTTCATTATTGGCCCAATTTCTGTTTGATCTGCTTTTTGAAAAAGACTTCCTATATTCTCGTATCCTATATTAATCTGAGGACACATTGTGAAACAATGACCACATCCTGTACAATCATCTAAGTCTTCTACATACGGAACTCCGCTATCTATCTGAACTATACTACAAACTGCAGCACATGTGCCACATTGAGTGCAGAATCCACGGTCAATTACCAAATTTTTCAGATCTTCGAAATAAAAAGTCATGAAGATTTCTCCCCTTTCCCTATTATCATAATGATTACGGGTGTACTGTTGTACAGTATTTACATTTGTAAAAAAAGTATAAAAATCTTTTTAGTCGATTTCGCACTTCAAACATTGAAGAAAAAAAAGAAAAGTACTGAATCTTGCCTTTAAACTAAGAAATTTTACTTAAGGTAATTTTTTTCAACCAAAAAATTCTTATGGTGTATATAATTCGCTTTTCTTACAGCAACAAACTGTGCATTCAAATCGTTTTGCAAAGATTTTAAAAAAAAAGAAAAGGTGATTATATCTTAGGGAAAGAGCCCTCTCGTCTTAATTGCATCAGCAACACGATCTATTGCAAAAACTTGTGAAGCAGTTCTCATACTAATCTCTTTTTCTTTAGAAACTTTTAAGGCATCTCTAAATCCTTGTTGCATAATTTTTTCCAGGCGTGTCAACACTTCCTCTTCAGTCCATAGCCAACCAGTCAGACTCTGACTCCACTCGAAGTAACTGACGGTGACGCCTCCAGCATTGGCTAGAATATCCGGAACTAGAAAAACATCGCGATCATATAATATTTTATCTGCTTCTGAACTGGTAGGACCGTTTGCTATTTCTATGACGATTTTTGCATTTATATTTGTAGCATTTTCCTTTGTTATTACATTTTCAAGGGCTGCTGGCATTAATACATCGCATTCAAGTTCTAAGAGTTCAGAATTGGAAATTGTTTCGCATCCCTCACAATCGACAACCGATCCAGTTTTCTGTTTGTGTTCCATAACTTTGTTTGGATTAAAGCCTTCTTTGTTATATACCGCTCCCTTAGAGTCGGAGACAGCAATGACTTTACTACCTATCTCATGCAAAAAAAATGCTGCTACTGATCCTGCATTTCCGAATCCTTGGATTGCACATGTTACATTACTTGGAGACATATTAAAATGCTTCAGCGCTTCAAATAAAACGAATGTTGCGCCACGTCCGGTGGCGATATTTCGTCCTAAAGAGCCTCCTATATTCAGTGGCTTGCCAGTAACAACTCCTGGGACGCTGTATCCTTTCATCATGCTGTAGGTGTCCATTATCCAGGCCATTTCCCGAGAACCCGTGTATACATCGGGTGCTGGAATGTCCTGTTCTGGACCTATAATTGGGAGAATCCCTACTGTATATCGCCGCGTCATGCGTCTGAGTTCATTTTCAGACATTTCCTTTGGATTGCAAACTACTCCTCCTTTCCCCCCTCCGAAGGGTATACCGACTAGAGCGCATTTCCATGTCATTAACATGCTCAAAGCAATTACTTCATCAAGTGATACATTTGGATGATATCGTATGCCACCTTTTGCTGGTCCTCTCGCAGTTGAATATTGAGATCTATATCCTGTGAATACTTCAGTTGTTCCATCATCCAAACAAATCGGTACAGAAACTGTCAATACACGTTCTGGTTTTTTCAGCATTTTGTGAATTGACGGATCAAGTTCCAAGACTTTTGAGGCATTATCTAATTGAGTTAATGAATTTTCAAAAAAGCTTAGAGTTTTTTCAGGCATGTTCTCACCCTATTTAATCAATAAGACAGTAAAATGATTGATTTCACTTCTAATACAAAAGTATTTTGTTATGGGATGATTGATTTTCAAAAAAAACTATGAATTGAACTTCAAATAGTAATAAAAGAGAAAAAAAGAGAAAAAAAGTTAGTATTACCAGCCAGCGAATCTCGCAATTTTTTCATCAGATATTTTGCCTTCTTCAACGTCCTTAATAGACTGGTTAATTATATCAACTGCTTTGTCACAATGTTCTTTGTTAATTATAAGCGGAGGTGTGATCTCTATTGTATTTGAGTGAACACCCACGTAGATTAAAATTAATCCAAGTTCCCATGCTCGATACATGACTTTAGCGCATTCTAATGAAGCTGGTTCTTTTGTTTTTTGATCTCTAACTAACTCGACACCAATAATCAATCCTTTTCCACGAACGTCTCCAATCAAACTACGTTCTTCTTGAATTTCACTTAGTCTTTTAATCAGATAATCTCCCATTTCTGCTGCATTCTGTGCGAGATTTTCTTCTTTAATGACTTCCAAAGTAGCAAGAGAAGCTGCTACTGACACAGGATGTCCACCTGTAGTCAAGAGATGTCCTGCAACCAAAGAATCTAATATTTCTGACGGAGCAACACATGCGCTTAATGGCATCCCGTTTGCCATAGGTTTGGCCATTGTTATAATATCTGGTTCGATATCAAAGCATTCAATGCCAAACATCTTTCCAGTTCTACCAAATCCATGTTTTACTTCATCAACTGCGAATAAAATACTGTGTTTCTCACAGAGTTCTTTAAGTCCTTTCAGGAATTCGGGTGGAGGAGGAATATCACCACCGTCAGATTGGATTGGTTCGATTAGTAGGCATGATGTGTCTTCGGGTGGACAAATCGTTGTCATTACCTGATTTTCTATGAAATCAACACATTGAAGACCACATGCTGGGCATTCAAGATCTTTTCCGAAAGGGCATCTGTAGCAATAGGCATAAGGAACTTTGACGACATTTGGTAAGCCTACGATCTCTGTTTGAGCAGTGTGCCCAGATAAAGTATAAGCGCCCATGGTTTGTCCGTGATAAGCCGCCATAAAACTCATAATGCGTCTTCTTTTTGTAGCATATGGGACTAGTTTATAAATGGTTTCATTCGCGTCAGAACCAGATAACCCGAACCAGACTTTTTTTGCCCAGTCACCAGGCGTGATCTGGATCAATTTTTCCGCTAATTCGACTACCACTGGATTACTATGCAAAGTAAAGCAATGATGACTTAGTTTTTCGACCTGATCTTGGACTGCTTTTACTATTTTTGGATGTCTGTAGCCGGCTATAGCAACTGCAGCGCCTGCATTGAAGTCTAAATATTCATTCCCATCAGAGTCGTATAAATACACACCTTTTCCTGATTCAATGGAAAGTGGATAAAACCGAATATGAATTGAAGATCCAATGACCTTTTCATCTCTATCAATCACGTCAAAAGATTTTGTAACATTTTTTTCCATTGTATTCACCTAAATCTCTTCAATATCCATTGGAAATACTCATCTATTTATTCCCTATATAAAAAACTATGGCTTCCCATGTGTTCTCAGAAACGTGATATTGTTTTCTATTTGCAACTTAAAGGGTTAAACTTAAATTTCATTAATACTGTTTGATTTCAATACTTTGTATTCTACAACAATTGAAGATGCAAAAATTTTATTGATGTTAACTGAAATCCTCTCTAAGAAGCAAAAAGTAGTAGTTTTGTGTTGAGAACAGGTGACATTTCGTATGAGCGGCGAAAATCTTATTGATGATGAAAAATTTATGCAAGAAGCATTTAGAATTATAGAAATTGCTGAAGAGCGTGATATAATCTTAAGGTTGCTAGGTTCGATCGCCTTTCGTATTCATTGTCCTAAGTATGCACCTCTACTGCATCACGGAGCTGAGGTCCACCGATCAATTACAGATATCGACTATATGGCTTATAACAAACACAAAACCCCTATACGAAAGTTAATGTACGACCTAAGATTTCGTGAGATTTTTGCAGATCCAATCGTCAGTCGGATAGTTTTTCAAAGTCCAAAATACAAGAATTTAAAAGTCGATTTTTTTCTTGAAAGACTCCGTTTCTGTCACATAATTGACTTTGATAGGAAGAAAAAACGCTTGGAAATTGATAAACCCACCATTCCCTTAGAAGAAATGCTGTTGGAAAAAATGCAAATAGTTGAGATCAATGAGAAGGATATCAAAGATACGATTATGCTTGTATGTGAACACGATATCGAAGATGATGCAGAAAAAAATACAGAAATTATTGATGGAGGTTTTATTGCTAGGATACTGGCTGACGATTGGGGATTTTGGTATACTGTTACAACAAATCTAAATAAAACTAAAGTATGGGTACCAAAATACAGTAATGCACTATCAGAAGAAGATCAATCTTTTGCGATAGATAGAATTAATGAACTTTTAGAGCGAATTGATCTGGAAGAAAAGACCAAAAGATGGCAAAAACGCGCAAAAACTGGCACAAAAAAACGATGGTACGAAGAAGTCCAAAGTTTAGATGTTGATTAGAATTCTTATTATCCCTCTGAAAACATCCATTTGCATTTTTTGGGTTTTTTATCTAGAACTAAGATTACTCCGCGAACAACTCCTTCTCCATACTCACTGCCAGGGTTCAAGCAGATAGTTCTTCCGATACGTGTATATCCCTTGCTTTCGTGAATATGACCATGTAAACCGTATAAAGGTTGGTATTTCTCAATAGCGGCGCGTACTGCTTTGCATCCTACAGGAATCATTTCTGGCTCGCCTCCTGCTGTCAATACAGGTTTCATGTTTTTATCTAAGAGAGGCGCATAGTCAATGACGGCGTCAAAAGGCGGGCAATGAAAATTGAAAATACAGTTTTCCATATCATTAACATGTGAAGTCATAGCTTCAATTTTCTGTTCAATTTCTTCTTCTGGAACATCACGTTCACAATGCCACGGAGTAATATTTGCAAATCCAGTGGAAATCATTTCGTGATATTCGTCTATCTGAATGTTCTTACCTTCTGGAACAATTATTATATCTGATTTCTTCAAAATATCGTCAATAAAATAAGCATCATCGTTACCAGGGTTTATGATACACTTGATATTTGTTCCAGCTAATCGTTCTTCAGTTAACACAACCCATTCTTCTAAACGTGCACGAATAAGTTTCTCAAATAATTCTTTAATTTTGGATCTGTCTTGTCTGAATTCGGATAGTTCATTTTCATTCGTATAATAAAAGTAGGCTCCAATTAGTTTGATATTTTTTTCTAAGGCTTCAAGTTCCTCTTTAGTTTTCAAAACAAGATCTGAACCTAAATATTCTGCCTCGTGTGAGCCATCATCTTGTTCAACTATCGGAATGATCATTTTTCCTGTAATATCTCCTCCTAGAACAAGGACATCGGCCTTATACGCCTTTCCAGCATTAATAAACTTACGAAAACAAACGTCACTTCCATGAATATCAGTTGTGAAAAAGAGTTGAGTTTTTGCCATTTTGGTTCTACATCCAAATTTCGCTCAGTGCTAATCGTTCTAGTATAGACAGGATGTCGTAGTAGTAAAAAACGAACACAATAAAACTCTTTTGGTTAAGAAAAATAGTTTTTTTTAATTCTTGTTATAAGAAAAAGAAAAAAGGGGTAAGAAGGTAGAGCATTGTTGAAATTGTTGAGTTTACTCTGGAGGCAATTCTTTATGTGCTAGATGGATTGGTAGACCTTTAGATTGCCAATACGCACGTGCTATGAAGTACCATACAGGTCCTATAATCAATGTTATAACCATGCCAATAATATACTCCACAGATACGAAGAATGCAATTGCTCCTGGTGTCAGGGACGCAACAATGACCCAGATTGAAACAAATAGGGATAATATCCCGAAGAGACTTATCAAGGGGATTGGTCCGATCATTTTCTTCGCTAGAGGTGGCGCGGCATCAAAGATGTCTTTTCTTCTATAGGGGAACCATATCGCAGCAATGGATAGAATGAATACTCCTATAAACCAGCCCAACATTGAGTATAGCAGAAACGCAAACACTCCTGTGAAGAACGTCAGGAAATTCGCAAATTGAGCAGTTATGAACATTATAAGTATTGCCCAAACTGGATTTCCACGTTTGTCTAGGTCTGCTATTTTACTTGGTAGAAGACGGTCGAAACTCCATGCAAAGATGTTTCTTGTGTACAAGAATGGAATTACTATACCGCAAGAGCCCACACAAACCATGCATACAGCGAGATTTACCAGTCCAATGATCCACACGTTGGTTGTAGTGAATGCAATCAAATAACTAGGCATTGAATACGCCCAGGTGAATTCATACCAACCAGGATAGCCTAGAGTTGCCAAGAACGATGATGCGTTGATGAAATCGAAGCCAAAGACAAGATATGTAATGTAGTAAATTGGCCAAACGAGAATACCGAAGATCACAACCGCACCTATCATTGCATAGAGATGTGTTCTAGTTCCTTTAACTTCACCTGCGCACCAAGCGTTACCGCTGTAGCCTAAGGTTCCTAAAAAGATATGCAGCGTTCCTAAGAATGTTGCAAGGAATATTGGAGTTGCTATGAAGCCATTCGGGACCTGTGCTAGAGCAGCAGTCTCAACAGCAGCTACTGTAGTTCCAGATCTCGCGTCAAAACCAGCTACGAAACCAGTGTGTCCTGCGCCTAAAATCGTTGCAAAATAGGCGATAATAGCAACAACAGTTACTGCAAAGATAACATAAGAGGCGCGAATGACCCATTTAGACCCCCCATAGACTACCAGAGTTCCAATCGAAATAAGAACAAAGGTTATTGCAAATCCAACAAAAGGATCATACATTAGCGCCGCCATATTTATCCAATATGTAGCTTGTGATGCACTTGGTGCAACTACTGCCAACGCAGAGAACCATGGAGCAAGCCCATAAATAGGCACCCAGCCCACTACAGAGCCAATCCATGACCAAAGCACCGCAGAGAAATAAAAGTTAACAAGAAATCCCACCGAAGGATGAATTGTCCTTCCAACGAATACATATTCACCGCCTGTACGTGGCATTGACATTGTAAATAAACCATACATAACTGCAATTGCTAAACTAGCTGGTATAACCAACAAAGCACTTATTGGTAGTTGTGCGCCAGGGAATAGACCTGCAGCAAATGGTAGTTCAATGAATGCAAACAGAAATCCCATGAAAACGACGTTCATCAGCACTGCTTCAACACCTGAAATGTTTTTTACTAAGCCCGATGCTGTTCTAAGAAAAACTTTATCTTCGCCCAATTGTTTTTTCTCCATTTGATTTTTAGACTTAAGTTCAGTTTCTAAGCTATTAGTCAATAAGTAATATATAAATTCTTACATTTCTGTCATGCCCAATATTTCAAATACAATCTAAACGCTTTACAAAATTAATTATAACTTATACTTAGCAAATAATAAAAATTGCAAAAATATTAATCGATTATCTGATTAAAATGTGGCATCTAAAGCCATAGTAGCTACTCCTAACTCAAGCGAGTCGTGAATTAAATTTTTACTTGTGAGTTTTTTGAGTGCCTTACTAGTTAGACCTAGCGGGATCCCAGGAGCAACAACAAATGTATCTTCTTTTATCATATCTTCAGAAATAATGTCTGGCACTGGAGTTGCATCAACTATCAAATTTGCATACCGCAATCCTTCTTTGATTGAGTGAACAATATGAACGCGATCTTTAAATTTACGTTTGGCATATCCAATCTTTACTTTATCAATATCATATAGAACCACATTAGCGCATCTATCAAGTAATTCAATCGTAGCAGCTTGTCCTACGGGACCATATCCTATGATAAAAACAGTTTTACTTTTTATTCCCTTCGCTGCGAGATCCAATGCTGCGATATAAGCCTTTCCTGTACATGCAGAATTTTCAGAAACATAACGAGTTCTGAGATTAACTGCAATAAAATGATTATCATCCGCAGCGAATAAAACGTCTGCTTGTTTAGATATCGCTTCAGCGAAACCTCCAACGTCTTTTTTCTTGGTTATATAGGTATCTAAACCGATATGGGTTAATATGGCTAATATTGCATCAGTAAAACCTAGTATTGTGCCTTTTCCAGCAGTTATAGGTATTATTGCTGCAGTTTTCTTACTTAAAACTGAGGTGATATCATTTCTAATGTTAAGAGTATGTTTTGCAATTCCTAATAAAGAATGTTCAGTTTTTTTAATCAGCTCTTGTTCATAGTTTTGTAAATCTATTGGGATATTTTTCACTTGTTCAGGAGTGAGGCGTGTCATATTCTTCCACTTATTTAATTAGGCTTTTAGTCAATATAGTTTGTAAGTTTAAACTCTGACATAATTTCACTAATTACCGCAACCATTTTCTTTTTTGCCTCTTCTAGAGTTTTATCTCTGACAATTAGTGTTGCAACACGTTTTCCATCAGCATTATTGTTGCTAAAAAAGTTCGTAATGGCCTCATCTGCACCGAAAAATCCTAGTTTATGTGTTAGATTTTTAGCATCGGTCAGAATATGCTCGCCCTGAACCTTCAATGAATGGTCAACAATGCAAACATGTTGATATACGACTCCCTTTTCAAAACCAACTTTATTCGATGACAAAGTGTTTTCAAGGAACATATTTGCAAGTTCCTTGACGATATTTATGCCAGTAGAGTGAAAAACGACAGTAGGTGTTTGACTGGGTAATCTTGCATTTATTTCATTAGTTTTTAGTGAGTTAGAAGGAGAAACTATACTTTGCACGTCTGTAAGTCCATGCAAGTTAAGACCTTTTGCGATTTTCAAACCAGTTTCGATAAATTTATTCTTAACATGATTCGAAAGAACTGTTGGCGCTGTTACTCTTTTACATCCATAAGATTCATCAAATTCCAAATCTGTAACTTGAAATGGTATCGAGTTTCCATTCTTTGCAAGAACTTCTAAAGAAACCGCAAGTCCTTCGACAAATTCTTCCACGATAACTTCGTGATCAATTTGTCTTACTTCATTTATAATGTGAGGTAATTGTGATGGTGTTGACACCTTAAAGATACTAATACTGCCACTCAAACGAGCAGGTTTTACTATTAGAGGAAATGTTGCATCAGGCCAAGGCTTCGGAACAGCAACGTGTTGACTTGTTAAAAAGTTTTTGGAGCGAGTCTTATTAGATGTTACCCAAAAAGCGTTAGTGTCTTGTAAAAAGTGTATCAGTCCCTTGCACGTCTTTTCCAGAAAAACAAGCGTTTTCATATTTTCAGTAGTTGGTAAAACTGCATCTACTGTTTTACAAATCTTCTTAAAGAGATTTTCTTGCTTTATCACGTCAAAAACATAATTTTCATCAACAATAGTAGAGGCAGGAGTATTAGGTTCTCTATCAATTAATATTGTAGTTATATCCGCCTTTTTCGCAAGATAGGCTGCTTCAAGTCCCTGTAAACGTCCACCTATCAAGGCTAACCTCAAAATGATGACCTCAAGATAATCGTTTTCTTTGTTGGATGAATTCAATGTATTGATGTGTAGATGCTAGTTTTAATCCTATACTGTCTAAGTACGGTTTAATAGTTTGAATGCTTCTAATTCCTTGATTAATTCCCAGATTAGCTGCTGCTACACCCAATAATCCTGATGTTTTTGGGATGAGGGAGGTGATCACATTAGCCCCCACCAATAGACGTAATTGAAGCCCCTTTAAACCATCAATATCGAAAGAAGCCGGAATAAGTTTGTCTGGGCAAATTAAACGCAGAAGTGCAATAGACTTCATTTCCTCCAAGATTGGAGGCGAGATGTTTTGCTCCATTGGAGTTCCTTGTTGCGGTACAAATCCCATTACACGTACTTGATCTGCTCCAATATCCTTGATGGTGAAAAACGAATTAATTCGATCTTCTTCTGATTCTCCTACACCTAGAAGAATACCCTCTTCTATTAATAAGCCCATTTCCTTAGCGAAAATTTTTGATTTCATCCGTTCGTCATAATCTTGATTAATACGCAATTTTGCGAAAAGTGCACGATTGTGTGTTTCTTGGTAAAGAGCATACCATTCTGCAATTTCAGCAATTTTCCTTAAAACATGTTTAGGGACAACTCCAGGAGAGACCATTAGTGGTAATTCTGTAGCCTCTTTCACAGTAGATAAAGCAGAAAGCAAACCTGAATAATTTGGCTTGAAAAAAAGTGGATCCTCTCCTGATGTCATATCGATTAAATGCACACCAGATTCTTTCAATTTTTCTGCTTGACTAATAATTTCCTCAGGAGTTTTTCTGTAGCGTAGACATTTAGAATTTAGCTTCCTAAAATAGCAGAAACTGCAAGAATTTTTGCAATATGTTGTAAAATAGATGAATCCATAAGCAAATACTTTATTTTCAAAATATCTTACACGGAGTTCATTAGCTGCAGAAAACAATGCAAAGATATCATTTGGATGGCTTGTTTTTAGTAAATAAAGAGCATTCCGTCTATTCAGTTCTTCACCGTTTAATACTTCTCTTAAAATTTCATAGATCTTTGGGTCCTTTGGATTTGATTCAAAGGAGCTGAAAAAACTTTCCATTTGAAGCCATCCTTAATGAGGAAGAAGATAAAAGGTTTTTTCTAGACTTTTATTAAATGCCACTTAAAGTAATTTACTCGGGATTACAAAAAAAGAAGTTTTTAGAGTTTATATATGCGCCTTGTGTTTTCTGATAAGATAAGCTTCGCGAATTTATACGCCTCATCTTCATTGATAGCCCCAAATTCGATAAATTGTGATAGTACACGAGCTAATGCCTTTTTCGCAATTTTTGCTCCTAACCAATAAAGTTCAGGGGTATTAAATGCATCGCTACCAATCATAACTTTTGTTAGGGGTGCAAATTCTAAGGTTCTCATTAAATTCGTTGTAGATCCAGCACTCGTAAATGGAAACATCACTGATAATTCAAGATAGACGTTAGGGAGTATATTCAGCAGATTTGTAGCCTCAGAGACATAGGGAAACCCTGCATGCGCTAAGATAATCTTTGCATGTCTTATTTTTTTGTCTCTTAAGAACTTAAATAGGCAAACTGGATTACATTGATCCACCAGTGTATCCACATCTCCAATGCCAGTATGAAACTGAAAGGGAAGATCTAATTTGATACATTTCTCCACTGTTCGCCATATCAGAAAATCACGAAGATTTTTTAGTCCCCATCGCTCAACTTCTGGAGATTTATCCTGATGATACTTGATAAAATCGTTTCTAGCATCAGACTCATCTGGATTTCTTATGTTTAGCCCAGTACGATATGCAACAATCGATTTAAATCCGCGAGAATTGTATTTAGTAATTGCTGTATTCATTTCATTATCATAGTTAACAAGAAATTCATCAAAATCTGAAGAAACAAGAAGTGCATTCTTAATCAGATTTTCAATTCGACTAAATCGTACAACTTGGATAGGTACTAATTGTTCGAATTCTGACCATTCTATTGTTTTAAGAGGTTTATCCACGGCGATCTCAGAAAACCCATCATCAATAATCAGCGCCTCAAGGCGTGCATCTGTAAACAACTCGATTAAATAGCTTCTAAAATCTACTGCTTTTTGATTTCTTATGTTAATTATAGTATCTAAATCATCAGCACAATTAAAAAACTGTGCAAGTTCATGTAACATCTGTCTGTAAAAAAGAGCATGTTTCGCATGGTATTGAAGTTCCTGTAAAGTTTGTGCGACTCTATATTTTTGATCCAGTTCAACTTTTTCCTTATTTGAAGCTTTGTTGTATTCTTCAAGAATTGATGTCGGAATTAAAAAATCTGGATAAAAAGATCCGAAATTTATGTCTTGGGCGAAATTTTCTGCAGTAAGAGTCTTGCTTATATCTTCTCTAAAAACATGACAATGTGTATCAATAACGGGATATTCAGATAAATCCAGCAAAAGAAACCCTCTCTATTGTTAGGTAAAAAAACATAACAAGTTGGTTCTTTTTAAAAAATATTCGGTCGATTAACATTCTGCCTTTAGAAGCAATTATTCTATTTTTAACTTAGGAAAAAAAGAAGTGAGATTGTAGAGAAAAAACTCTTAAGTTGTTGTGTTGCACTCTATGAGGTCTCCATCGTTGTATTTTCAGTACTATGCAAAACTATCTATGATTTCATTCGTAGAATTTATTTTTGCGTTATAGATATCCTCAAGATATTTTAGACCTTGTTCGTGTTCTTCTTTAGTGAATGTTCCTGTCCCATCAGAAGCAATTACGATTTTGTATCCTCTAAAGAATGCACCAGCCGCAGTATGGCGATCACATATATTAGTATGCATCCCAGTTATGATTACGGTATCAGAATGCAGATCTCGCAATAATGAATCGAGTCCGGTCTCAAAAAATCCGCTATATGTCCTCTTTTCAATGATATAATCGTTTGGTGTTGGATCAAGCTCGGGAATGACTTCTGCACCCTTTGAACCTTTCATTGCATGTGGACCCCATTTTTTTAGTTCACTGTCATACTGAAGATGCGCATCATTGCAGTAAACTACTGGCAAATCATGTTCTCTTGCAGCATTGAGAAGCTTTTGTATCGAAGGGATGATTTCTTGAGCTGTATCGCATCTTAATTCACCAGTTACAAAATCATTTAGCATGTCTATAACTAAAATGGCGGGTTTCATTTCTCTTTAAATACCTCCTTTTTATTTAGAGAAGTAAATGTCATTATATGCTATTAGCTACATCGCTAGAGGCAAAAAATGGTGAAAAATCGAAAAATATGGCAAAAAATACCGCAATCAATGTTCGCATTAAATATAAATATATAATTCTTATCACGGTAAGCAAATCAATTTATTGTATCTTCCTTGAGTGGAAAACTATGAGACGATTCAATTATTGTGATGAAAACGAAATACTTGATGGACGAGCAACTGATGCGTATTTTTTGAGGACTTTTGAAGTTCTTAAGGCTAAACGTATTGACAAAAGGGTAGTTATGGAAGCCATGATTAAAGGCTTTCCTGATAAAGACTACAACTTCGGTGTTTTTTCGGGAATTCAAGAAGTTATCAATTTGTTAAGTTATGTCGCTGAGAATGTAGCAGAATCTAACTCTTTAAATGTCTGGGCAATGCAAGATGGTGAGATATTCTTTCCAAATGAACCTGTTCTTCGAATTGAAGGAAGATATACTGATTTCGGCATATATGAAACCGCCATTTTAGGGTTCATTTCTTATGCTTCTGGTATTGCAACAAAAGCTGTTAGGTCTCGAATTGTTGCCAATGACAAACTTGTTTTTAGTTTTGGGACCAGAAGACTTCATCCAAGTGTAGCACCAGTAATAGAACGCGCTTGTTATGCTGGAGGATTTGATGCTGTGTCCAGTATTGTTGGAGCAGAATATATGGGTAAGAACGCAGTAGGGACAATGCCACATGCATTAATGTTACTTTTTGGCAACTCAGCGGATGCGTTTCATGCTTTTAATGAGGTATTACCAAAAGAAGTCCCAAGAATTGCTCTCGTTGATACATACGGATCCCCAAAGGAAGAAACATTACTTGCCCTCGAATGCATGGGTCCAAACCTTTATGGCGTACGGGTTGATAGTGGAAATCTACTCAAAGTTGGAAAGGAATTGCGCTGGGAGTTGGATATTCGAGGAAGAGAAGATGTAAAATTATTTGCGAGTGGTGGATTAGACGAGTATGAAGTTAAGAGACTTGCAGAGGTTTACGATGGATTTGGTATAGGCACTAAAGTAGCCAATGCTCCCGTTATGGATTTTGCATTGAAAATCGTAGAAGTAGATGGAATACCAAGAGCAAAAGTAGGAAATTATAGTGGAGCAAAGGATGTTTATCGATTGAAAAACGAATTTCGCGACCTCGTTGTTCCCAAGGGTAAGGAAATAACAAATGGGTATAAACCTTTACTTCACCAAGTCATAAGAGATGGGAAGGTAATAAAAGCCTTTGAATCCGTAGATGATGCCAGAGAAAGAGTGCTTTCTCAGATTAAGAGGCTTCCTGACGATTTAAAAAGCTTGTACAAAAAAGATGGCGATAGAGTAAAGTTTTTTTCATAGCTATATTCTTTTTTGGGAACAACAATGTTGGGACAAATTATGTTTCAAAATTCACGAGAGAACTGTATACCTTCTTCTTGTATAGGTTTTAAAGCAAAGTTAAACGAGATTTATTTGATGAGATAGATGTATTGACGTGTATCTCTTAATGAACTAGTTTTTATGATTAGATCATTTTTCAGTAGATAGTTTATACTAGATCGAACAGTTCTGGCAGGGAGCATAGTCATTTCGATAATCTCTTTTTGTGTTAAGCGACCTTCATATTTAAGAAGTGTGTGAATAAATTTAGCTGAAGGTGGAGCTGTTTTAGGCATTAAATCTATTGTTTCGTATTTCTTTCGTAATTTTTGAAAGATCTTTGAATTAACTTCCCTTTCGAGTCGAATGAAGTGTGCTGGAACTTCAGCCTTTGTTATGTTTATGATATCAGCATTCAAATCAACTCTTATTCTTCCATCAACAATTGCCTGACATTTTGATGAACTAGAGATATCTTTGATTGTTATCGTGCTCAAATTATTTACAATGAATGGTTTATGTGTTTGTTTTAAAGAACAAATAGGCACAATTACGAATACATTTGCCCCTTCCGATACAATAGGTCCTCCAGCTGAAAGTGCATAACCCGTTGATCCAGAGGGTGTTGAAATGATCACTCCATCAGCAGAATCACGCCATATCAACTCGTCATCAATTATTAAAGCATATCTAATAACTGTAGCACTCATTTTGGCATTTACTGTCAATTCGTTAAGAGAGAATGGCAGATATTCACCATTTATTTCTATAGCCAATCGTGTGCGTTCTTCTACAAAATAATTCTCTTTTTCGATCTCTAGTATGCTTTTTTCGAAGTTTTTGATATCAGTTTCTGCTAAGAACCCAATATCCCCGAAACTGACACCTAACACAGGAAGTTGGTTTCTATCTAACTCTCTAAAAGTTTTGAGTATGGTTGCAGCCCCTCCAATAGATAAAACCAAATCTGCTGTCATTTGACTTAATGGGTGTTCATCAAGGTCGATATTTAGTAATTTTGGGAGTCCTTCTTCTAATTCAATACTATGCTTCCTTTTTCTTAGAAATGCAATAATATCTTTAACATAATCGAGAATAAGAGCCTCATTCGAAGCACAGCTAATCCCAAATTTCATAATATAATTCTATGATATATCATTTTAAAAAGAGTTGCCTTTATTGACTGTTGCTTAAGCAATTGTAATGTTTTCAAAAGCTATATTTCTGGCTTCAATAGCTGTATGAGAGAGATATTCATCAAGCCAGGATGAAGCCACCAGCACTTTTACAATTGAATATCCATATTTTTTAGCGAAGTTGATATAATCATCAAGAGTGATTTTCTCACCTTTTTCAACCTTGTAGAATGTCTCTTTTTCAAAGTCTAGCATGATCTTCGTGGCTTCCTCTTCGGATAATAAATCGGTTGAATGTTCATTTAAAATTTTTTGTGTCCTTCTTCCTTGACTTATATTGAGAATCCTTTGCTTAACTAATTCCTGCTGTTCGTTTTCGGGTTCTGGTTTAAGGTGTAGATAAATTTGTTTGCATTGCCGTTGGATGATTTCTTCAACTGTATTGGTAAAAAGGACTATCATCTTTTCTAACCCCTCTACATAAACCTTAACTAATCCGGAAAGATTTGGATATGCATCGTAGATCATTTTCTTTAAATATTGAATCTGAGAAATCATTAAAATCACCATAAGAAGCTCTCGTTCTTCAGGGCAGGGTTACTTAGTTGCTTCTCATCACTAATTGTTTTGAGAGCAGTATCTTGTGTTAAAAAAACTATATAAAGTCATCATTTTTTTAAAAAGCAGCCAATAGATAAAAACGATCATAGTGAGCTAGATATCTAATCGCCATCCGTTTAAATAACTTAGGCTACGACTAATACGCTTTATATTCTTGAAGTTTTCTTTTAACAGTATCAGTCGTTCAATTCCCACTCCAATGCCAGCCCATGGTTCATAAACATTCCAATTTTTGTCTAGTGGATGAGGACCTATGGCGGCAGATGCTATTTCAACTCCTTCAATTGAGACGTCGATTGTTGTTCCATAAACTAACGAATCAACTTGATGTACCTTATATTCCTTTAACCCAACATTTTTCATAATTAGATCAATCATATAATTGATTCGTTTTTCAGGCTCTAATATGTCTCCATATTCAACAAGATTCATCATTGTGAATTCTTCAAGATGTTGTTGTCCTGTAGTTTCCTTTCTGAAACATTGTCCGATCTCGAATATTTTCACTGGATTTACGAACTTCCTTAGTTGACTCATTAAATGATAAAGACCTGGAGCCAACATGGGACGTAGACAACGTGATTCATCGAGCCAAAAAATTTGTTTCCAAAGAGAATGGTTCTCTTTAATTTCCATACGTTTGATAAAACTCTTTGAAATGATCACTGGTGTCAATACCTCAACAAATCCTTCAGAAATTGCAGCTTTTTCAAGTGCTTGCTCAATGCGTTTCAATTCGGGTTTTTTAAACATTAAAAAATTCATTAGGTTTTCACGGTGATATTTTTCAAGTGATGTTGATATTTCCTGAAAACGCTTGTCACGTTCGCTTTTCGTTTCAAAACTAAGTAAAAAAAATTCATCAGGAGCATCTAATTCCTTTAACCGTTGTTGTTGTGTTTTTGAAAAAATAAATGCCATTTGATTCTCTCTCTTAAAAATTATTTAAATTTGCGTAAGAATTTAGAGAGCCTCCAGTTTTGAATGTCACATGTCTTGCAAATCTTTCTAGCCCATCCTCTTCTTAACCATCGTGCAGCGCGGCTTCTTCTTGAATTTCGTGTTAAAATAGACTTATTACAAACTGTCTCTATTTTAAGATAAGATCCTGCTATTGAAACATTCTTAACTCCATGAAGTGTTCCGCTTCTTGAAGTCCACAATTTGATCTTTTGTAAGAGTTCATTGAGAGGTGGTCGCTTTTCTCGAGCTAATTTTATAGTCAAAAACTTTCCTCCAACAAGCGAAGGCCCCGGGAGTTGAACCCGGCTACAAGGGCTTAGGACCCCTGCGGTCTTTCCGACCGGCCTCCATAATAATTAATACTGCCTCTAAGTCCCCTTCATTAGAGAAAGGTATTGTTATTCACAGAAATTCTCCTTTAGCGATCATTTGCACTTGGCCCCCTACATATACGTTTATTTTCTTGTTTTCTGTTTCTTCTGCGTTTAAGAATAGCAATGAGGGTCTTCCTATCTCATATCCTTGTTCTGCTCTGATATCAATTTTGTTCTGTCCGTAATATCGATGTTTTACTAGATATGCAGCTAAGCAGCCTGCAGCACTTCCTGTGGCAGGATCTTCAGGAACGCCGTAATAATAGGCAAACATCCTGACATGAACGTGATTTTCTTCGTACTGAGTCTCGGGGCAAAAGACATGTACAGCTTTAGCTTGTGTTTTTTTAATCAAACGGAAATATTCCTCCGTATTGACATTAATTCGTTTTATTGACTTAAGTGTCCGTATTGGAACTATAATGAATGGAACTCCAGTCGACACTTCTTGGATGGGAAATCGATTATCTATTTCGTTACTGTCGATATTAAGGACTGTTGATAGTGCATTAATAGACAATTCTGATCCAAAAGTCGGTTCCTTTTGTTTCATCACTAAATTGTCCAATTCTCCATTTTTATAATGGAGATCGATAGGAATTTGACCAACTTTCAGATTCAAATTCACTAATTCAATAGGTTGCTTGATGATCTCTCTTTGGATAATATAGGCAGTGCCTAAAGTAGGATGTCCTGCAAACGGCACCTCACTTGCAGGTGTGAATATTCTTACATCATAACCATTGTTTTCAGGTATATCTGATAAAATGAATGTCGTCTCTGAAAAATGCATTTCTTTTGCGATAAGCTGCATCTCTTCATCAGAAAACTTATATCCATCCCTAAAAACCGCTAATTGGTTTCCTGTGTACTTTTTCTCTGCAAAGACATCTACAATATAGAATTGGTGTCCTTTCATTTTGATCCTCTCCTATTCGAATTTTTACTTAAAGTAATTTTTATATATTTCATAAATATGAGGTAACGTTCAATATATGAGGTAACGTCCAATTACGAAGAATAGTGTATCAAAAATGTGGCACTCTATTAAATCGTTTCATAACGCATTACTCAAAAGCATTCGCTTCAAACTTTTCATAGCCGTTTATATTATATACCAACTCGGAATTGGATGGGGCGTCCATCAAATGGACGAATGGGCTCATTACATAATGATCATCGCCCTCGTTGAAGATAACACCTTTATAGTTACCAAGTATGTACACTATATTTATTTTACAGTTGGTTTTTATGAGGGAAATTATTATGTCGCCAAAGCACCAGGATTAAGTTTTTTGGGAATTCCAATTTATATGCTTCTAAAAATTCTAGATGGATATGTGAGTTTTCCGAATCATTATCAATATATTTTGATCTCTTTCGTAGCAGTAATTTCAGCCTTAACAGTTGTTTTGGTACATGATGTCTGCCGCTTGCTAAATTGTAGTGAAAGAACAAGTATATTAACTGCTATTCTTAGTGCATTTGGTATAGCTTGGACTCACTCTAAGAGATTTGAGGATGGGTCGGTATCTCCGTTTTTTTTACTTATGGGCATTTATCTGTTAATGAAAGTAACCCGTAACCAGCTGCCAGAGAAGGAAGAAATGAAGTATCTTGCTTTTGCTGGTGTTTCAATAGGATATGCCCTTTTGGTAGAATATACAAATGTTATCCTGTTAGTACCCATTATTTCATATGTAATTTTCACATACAAAGCTAAAATATTTGGACACAAATTAAGGCAAGTTCTTTGCCTTTTTTCACCAATCGTCGCAATGGGATTAGTTATTCTTGGTCTCAATCAAATATTGTTTGATTCTCCGTTCTCAACTGCATATACATACCATACTTTTGGACCAGCCACTGAGTTTTCAATCACATATATTCCACAGGGTCTTTTTAAGTTCTTGATTTATAGTGATCTTGGAGGCGGCAGTTTGTTTTTCTATCAACCGCTAATTTTCTTTACCTCCACCTTTGGTTTTTTCAAAATGTATAAATTGTTTAAAAGAGAAACACTGCTCTTTATAGCATCAATTCTGTTGAACATCTTGTTTTTTTCGATGCGTGTAGATTTAGGCGGGGGATTTCATTACATTGGCCCTGGATACATTCATCCTGTTTTGCCATTGCTTATCATTCCCACTGCCCTAACTATTGAAACATTTAATGCAAAAAGCGTTTCTATTTTTCGAAGAAGAATCTTCTGGTCAGTATATCTTGGATTATTCGCTTTTAGTGTTGTGGTTATTGGAGCATGTGTATTGGCGTATAACTTCACGATTTTAAATCTTCCTATTGCATATATTGGGGCATTTGAATTATTGAAAAGCGGATACCTTGATCCGAGGCTTTTGAAACATAGATTTCTTCCATCTATTCTTGTTGGTATATTGTTATATGTAGTTTTTTGGGATCGTCGAGGTACTCTAAAAAGCAGATTACGAAAGATGTTTGGCATTAAAAAAAAGAAGAATGAACTCTCATAACCGTATGATACTTCTTTAAATATGAGAGAGCTTAAGTAGTTTTTTCAATCTCTTTTACAACCTCTGAAAATATTTCTAACCCTTTTTCAAGTAATTCTTTTGTTATAGTCAAGGCAGGGATAAAACGTGCAACATTTATCCAGTGACCTCCCTTCCAAACGATTACACCACGTTCAAAGCACTTTGCAACGATTTTCTTCAGAAGATCTTCAGCAGGCTTTTTACTATCTTTGTTCTTAACAAATTCTACCCCTAAAAATAGCCCTTTGCCACGAACATCACCAATGCAATTAACTTCATCTTGTAGATCTTTTAGCAATTTAAGCGCATAATCGCCAAGTTCTGCGGATCTTTTTAGAAGTTGAGTTTCTTCTGTGAATTTAATGGCCGCAGCACCTGCAGCACATCCAAGAACATTTCCTCTAAATGTTCCCATGTGCCCACCTGGACCCCACGCCTCATCGAACTCTTTTTTATACATCATCCCTGCTATTGGGATTCCAATTCCTCCAAGTGATTTCGCCATAGTAATAGCATCTGGTGTAACATCGAAGTGTTCGCAACTCCACCAATATGTACCAGTACGTCCGAATCCGGCTTGAACTTCATCACAAACAAATAGAATATCGTTTTCTTTGCAGAGTCTTGCTAAACCCTGAATAAACTCCTTTGGTGGAATTAGTATACCGCTTTCGCCTTGGATTGGTTCCACAATCATGCCTGCTGGTTGAACGAGACCTGAGTAAGGATCCTTAAAGAGATGTTCGATATATCTCAAACATTCCATATCACATTCTTCTGCTGATTCTTTTCCAAAGGGACAACGATAACAATATGGGTATGGAGCATGAACAATGCCTGGAATTAAGGGCAAGTAGTTCTCTTTGTAACTTTTCTTTGCTGTGGCTGCTAAAGATCCAGATGTTTGCCCATGATATCCACCTTCAAATGTAATTATTCTATAGCCCTTCTTGTTTACTTTAGCTAGTTTTATGGCTGCTTCCACGGCATCAGAACCCGATGGACCACCAAAAATTATCTTTGAATTGCCTTTCATAGATCCTGGCGCAATTCTTGAAAGTGCTTCTAAAATGTCAATACGGGCTTTGGTTGGAATATCTAATGTATGTATAATCTTATCAGCCTGTTTTTTAACTACTTCTAAAACATAGGGGTTTTGATAACCTACATTGCATACAGAAACACCAGCTGAAAAGTCAACATAGACATTTCCATCAACATCCATTAATGTTGCGCCTTTTGCAGCCTCCAGAGCAAATGTATAAGTCAGTGGATAACTAACTACATTAGCATCAAGGAGTTCTTGTTTTTCTAAAATCGCACGAGATTTCGGTCCTGGGATTTCTGTTATGACTTTTGGAGCTCCTTGAAAATGAAGTTCTTTAAATTCATCTTCTATAATATTATTTCCCTCCATGAGCGATTCATTCTATTAATTCAGTTGAAGAGTTTGTACACATAGTATATAGTATTTAAAAAATAATTCGTTGCGTTTGGAAATAAAAAAAATATGAATTTGTGAAAAAGATGAATGAATAGTAACCTATCTGTTGTTCACATCACGCAGAACTTCTTCTAATATATTGAGTCCAATATCCAAAAGTTCTTCTGTAATAACTAGGGGTGGCGCGATTCGAATCGTAGAAACCCCTGCACTAATTATGGCCAGTCCTTTTTTGAAACACTGAAAAATAATTTCTTTTACTTTCTCCTTTGCTGGTTTTTTGGTCTTTCTGTCTTTAACAAGTTCGATGCCTATCATCAATCCTTTTCCTCTTACGTCGCCGATTAGTTCATACTTTTCTTTCATTTCATTAAGTCGTTTTAATGTGTGTCCGCCTAATTTAGCCGCATTATCGAGCAAGTTTTCTTCTTCGATGATATCGAAGGTTGCAATTGCAGCAGCACAAGACACGGGATTACCTCCAAAGGTTGATGCATGAGCACCGGGCTCCCAATCCATGACATCCTCTTTAGCAATAACTGCTCCAAGTGGCAATCCTGAGGCAATACCTTTAGCAATTGCAATAATCTCCGGTGTAACGTTCCAATGCTCAATAGCAAACATTTTACCAGTGCGGGCCATGCCAGATTGAACTTCATCAGAAATGAGTAGCATGTGATATTTAGCCGCTAATTTTCTTAATCGCTGAAAATAGCCTTCAGGTGGAACTATATATCCTCCTTCACCTTGTATTGGTTCAAATATGAAACCGAGCGTTTCTTCAGGTGGCAAATAGGTTTCAAAAACCATTTCGTCGATGAAATCAACGCAATAAAAGTTGCACTCAGGGTATGTTTGTTTGTAAGGACACCGGTAACAGTAGGGATAAGGCACATGAGTGACCCCAGGGACAAGAGGGAAGAAATATCTTCTCTGAACAACTTTTGATCCTGTTACACTAAGTGCGCCCATCGTTCTCCCATGAAATGCTTTAGTGAAAGCAATAATTTGAGGTTTTCTAGTATGCCATTTAGCGACTTTAAGAGATGCTTCAACAGCTTCTGCACCGCTATTCGTGAAAAATATCTTTTTAGGAAAACTCCCAGGAGTATTATTGTACAGTTTTTGTGCAAGTTCTACGCTTTTTTGGTAATAGAAGTCAGTATTGGAGTAATGAATAAGTTTTGTAGCTTGATGTGTAATCGCATTCACTACCTTTGGATGCGAGTGCCCAACATTACATACACAGATTCCTGCGTTAAAATCGATATAAATATTTTCGTCAACATCTTTTATTAGACATCCCTCAGCGGATTCAGCAACGAGGGGATAAAATCGTGCATAAGACGGCGAGATGTATTTATCATCAAGTTCCAGCAACTTTTTTGCCTTAGGACCAGGTGGTGTTACCTTGATATTTGGAATAGTTATGTTCTCTATCAACTCCAGTCACCTCAAATGATTATTACACAAACACATTAAAAAAACCATAGGATTTCATTTCGAACGAAAAGAAGTGGTTTTAGCACTCGATTTTTCGAAAAATGAAGTCTATTCGATATAGAAATTTTTATCTATTCTTGTGAATACACTTGAATTTGATTTCCACATGCGAATTTTTAAATATCCTATTTGTAAAGAAACGAACTACATTTACGATTTGGCAAGGGTATTATAAGCAGCATAGTTAAGTCCTGTAAATTTGGCTTAGAAATTTGGTAGAAGGTGTCATTTAAAATGGCGAATGAAGCCAAGATAATGGAGACAATTGAGAGGGAAAGAATCAAAATAATTCGATTTGTATGGATTGGCAATGATGGAGTCATTCGAGCAAAAGCCTCGACAGCGAAACATCTAAAATCACATGTCAAAAGGGGAATCGGGATAGCTAAAGGCATTCAGTCATTTAATGCATTAGACCATCTAGTACTCGATGGTTCCTTTGGTGCTCCAGCAAAAGAATTTCAAATTTATCCGGATCTACAGACATTTAAGATATTACCTTATGCAAAACATTCTGCTCGTTTTATATGTGAATTACTGAATCCCGATTTTGAGCCTTCAGCAACGGACGCTCGCGCATTTTTACGCCGAATCATTTATCAAGCAAAAGAAATGGGCTTTCTTCCTATGGCGGCTGGGGAATTAGAATATTATCTTACCAAACGGGATGATAGTGGCAATATGATTCAACAAAATAACGAGAAATATGGAACGACTACCCAGTACGACTTAGCAAATGATGTAATACAAGATTGGCTAGATACGTTTGAAAAAATGGGACTCGACATAGAACGTGTTATCTCTGAATACGGCGGTGCACAATACGAAATAACGATAAGATATACAGATGCACTAACTGCTGCCGACAATGTTTTAACGTTCAAAGATGCAGCTAAAGGAGTAGCTTTGAATCATGGATATTCAACAACTTTCTTGCCCATGCCATTTCCTGGAGGGGCAGGATCGGGAATGCATTTTCACATCAGTTTATGGGATCTCAATGGGAAGAATAATCTCTTCTATTCAGAAAGTGATGAATATTTCCTCTCTGACACGGCAAAATATTTCGTTGGTGGAATAATGGCTCATCTAAAAGGTTTATGTGCTGTATGTGCACCAAATCCAAACAGTTACAAGCGTCTTTTACCGCATTCATGGGCACCAGCACATTGTATATGGGGCGTTGATAATCGAGCTGCTGCCATAAGAATTCCCACACGTGCAGAAGGAGATGAGGCAGAACCAACGCGAATAGAATTTCGTGTGCCTGATGGCACAGCGAATCCGTACTTCGCTTTAGGTACAACCTTGGCTTGTGGCTTAGAAGGAATCAAAAATAAAATAGATCCGCCAGAACCAGCTCATATAGAACCTGGCGACCTGGTGGATGATGATCTTGAAAAGAAAGGCATTGAGTACTTGCCAAGAACTCTGGGCGAAGCACTTGCAGAATTTAAAAAGGATGCTTTCTTTAAGGAAATTATGGGTGATTTCGGTTTTAATGAGTTCTATAAGGTCAGAATGTCTGAGTGGAGAGAGTATTGCAGTGTTGTTACTGAATGGGAATTAAAAAACTATCGCGATACGTTTTAATCCAAAGGAGGGAATAATCTGAGCAATGAACAATTGTTTGAAGGTATTAAAAATTCCATAATTGACCTAGATAGAGAAGAGTGCCTTAGATTAGCACAAGAAGCTCTTGATGCTGGAATTAATCCACTTGAAGTTATTGAGAATGGACTAAAGAAAGGAATTCAGATTGTTGGAACGAAGTATGAAGAAGGTGAGTTGTTTATAGTAGATTTGATGATGGCAGCATCAGCTATGAAAGCTGCAGTCGAACTCCTTGAGCCCCATATTTCGTCAGAAATGAAAGAAAAGGCTAGTGCTGGGAAGATTATTATTGGAACAGTTGAGGGCGACATTCATGATATAGGAAAGACCATTGTGTCAACCTTATTAGCTGCCAATGGTTTCGAAGTAATCGATTTAGGTTCAGAAGTACCTGCCTCAAAATTTATAGAAAAGATCAAGGAACTCAAACCAGATATCGTTGGAATGTCTGCGCTCCTAACAACTACGATGCCAAAAATGCAGGAAGTTATTGAAGCGCTCGAAAAAGAAGACTTGCGTGATGCAGTAAAGGTTATGATAGGAGGGGCTCCTGTTACAAAGGAATTTGCAGCAAAGATTGGTGCAGATGGCTATGCTAAGGATGCGGAAGAAGCTATAAAATGGGCTAAAGAGCTTGCCTCTTAAATAGCAATAAACTGTAGGTATTTCTCTATTTTTATTTTTCTTTGGTCGTTTTTCGAAGGATTCTTGCGTTTTTTTAATCACTTATCCAATATTTTCATTTCTCTAGAATTTCAGAGGAAAGATTTTTTAGGGGATTCTGCTTTTACAGATGTTTAAAAAATTGATTACAACAGAGAATCTTCTAGCTAGGAGGTCAACTTTTGACCGAATTCACAATGCGTACTGGTACGGGAAAACCGTTATACATGTCTAAAGAACAAATTCGGTCAGACCTCGAAGACGGTGCAAACTGGGCTGCAACAAAAGCAAAGATACCAGAACTGTCAGCTAATGAAATAGATCATATCCTTGATATACTCGTGAGACCAGGAAGACAAATTGGAGTTGAACAAGGAAAAGAAATTGTTTTAACTACAGATGGCGGCACCACAAGATATACAGGTATTTGCAGATACTCAGCTATGCCTGTATCAAGAGAACAGGCTGTAATAATCGGAGAACGTTTCATTGGTTTCGATACGTTTGAAATTGGACACGCTGACTACAGTTTTAGACCAGTAAAAACAATTGCTATGGATGAGGCAACAGTAATCGAGAATACAGAACTTAACAGTGTGATTCCAGTATTCTATGGAGCAATGCCTAACCTAGGAATCTATTTCCAATCGCAAGGTGGGAAATGGCCATCTCCTACAGATTTCATGAACGAAGGTAAGATTGACGAGGCAAGGGCGGTTCAAGAGTCTGCTGCAGAAGATATGACTAATGACATAGTCTACGTAGCAAAAATCTTCGCGGAGACTGGTCTTGACGGTCTTGATATAGATACTACTGCTGCTGCTGGTGATGCAGATTTCTATGGAACTTTAAAAGCCATTGAGATAATAAAAAAGGAAACTAATTTAGCACTAGAGGTTGGCATGGCTGGCGAAAAAGTATTTGGATTACATGCAGATCTTAAATATGATGGTGAACGATTAGCAGGTATGTGGCCACATCAACAAAGTTTGATGGTAGAAAAGGCAGGTGGAGATCTCTTTGGTGCTGTCATTAATACAGACACAGGTAAATCTTGTCCGTGGAATTTAGCCCGTTCGATAACTTTTGTTAAGGAGGTTATGAAGACAGTCAGTATTCCGGTGCATCCTAACATGGGAATGGGTGTCGGTGGAATCCCTATGTGCGAAGTTATTCCAATGGATGTCGTCACTCGATCTGGTGTTGCAATGGTAGAACTTACTAATTGTGATGGCGTATAGGTAGGAACAGGAGACCCTGTTGGTATGGATTTGGCTTATCGGATGAGCATTGGAATGGGAGGCATCGGCACAGCAGGTGATATAGTAGCACGCCTTCAAATGACTAAGAGAATGAAACTTGACGCTGCCAAGGAATTTGTTGCTAAAAAATTAGGTGTTGATCAATTCACGCTTCACGATACTCTTCAAATGAGAGATCTTCGCGATGAACTTGAGCTTGGTTCTGTTACCGCACTTCCAGGAAAGGCCAAAGGTATTGAGGCAAAAGCTAGAATCGCAGATCTGTTTGATATTAAAATCAATTCTGTGGAAAGGCTTAAGAAGAAACTTTCTTTAGACTTTTAGCATAGTGCTGGCAACGAAATCAACTGAAAGATCGGCAAGGCTTGATTGGGTTGATTTCAGATGGGCTCACCCCCGCAAGGGGTCAGCACATTTATTATTTCTGCCTATTTTTGAATAAAAAGATAGAAAAAAATTAAATCGCTTTTCTGCGCTTTAAAATAACAATTGCACCAATTAATGAGACTGCAACTCCTGATCCTATCGCTCCAAAGAGATACAAATTTATGTTGGAAAATAAGGCCGTTTGTGTTTCACCTTCTACATAACTCGTGGTCGATGAACCAATGTTTACTCCCCCTTCTCCTTCTCCCTTTCCTTTTACCCTTTTGAAATTTTCTAAATCGGCATTTCGGCAATTTGTTCTATGCTGAAAAAGAATCATTTAAAAACTCCAACGGCACTGATCTGTGATTTATACAAGAAGTCAAAAGAAATAGGAAGGTGGTACTTTGTCAAAATTATTCGAACCCTATGATTTCTGTGGTATTAAACTAAAAAACAGATTTATTCGATCAGCAACCAGTGAAAATTTGGCTAAAAATAGATTACCTACTGAACAATTGTTTAAATTATACAAAGAACTTGCTCGTGGTGAAATAGGGTTAATCATTACAAGTGCAATGCGACCTGATCGAACTTGGACAAGAGGACCGCAACAAAAGAATATGGTTATTGATAGTGATGATTCGATTCCTAATTTTAGAGAATTGACTAATCTTATGCATTCCTTTGGTTCTAAAGTCGCATTACAGTTAGGTTCATTTTTCGTTTTTAACGGCGAATCTGTTGCCCCCTCTGCTATACCATATACTTGGATTCCTGGTGTTACGCCCAGGGCTTTAACAATTCAAGAAATTAGAGAAATAGTTGAAATTTATGGTACTGCTGGAGCACGGGCTAAAAAGGCGGATTTTGATGCAGTTCAGATTCATGCAGCACATGGATATCCTCTTTCTAGATTTCTCTCACCACGTTTCAATAAAAGAACGGATGAATATGGAGGTAGCCCTAAAAATAGAGCACGCATTATAATAGAGATAGCAACTGAAATAAAAAAAAGAGCAGGAAGCGATTTTCCGGTTTTTGTTAAAATGGGCGTGGTAGATTTCTGTGAGGGAGGATTGACAAAAGAAGATGGAGTAGAGGTCGCAAAAGCTTTATCTCAAAATGGTGTCTCCGCAATTGAAACTTCTGCCGGGACACCTGGTTCAGAAATGAATGCCCTTGGTGCAACAAACAATTCTCGATGGACAGAAGGTTATTTATTGGATTATGCAGCGGCAATAAAAGCAGAAGTAGATGTACCAGTTATTTTAGTCGGTGGGCTTCGTGATTTAAGCATGATGGAAGATATTATCTCCCAAGGAAAAGCTGACTTAGTTGCAATGAGTAGACCATTTATCATTGAGCCTCATCTCATCAAAAGATGGAAGGAGGATGGAGATCAAGAGCCCTCACATTGCATATCGTGCAATGGATGTATGGATCTCTATATGGATGGAGAAATTGTAGAATGTATCATTTAATAGTGTTTATTAATCAGCTTCATTAGAATTTTTTACTTCTTTTCTTCTCATGGCTTGATTTGTCTATAAACACTGCATAAAGCAAAAATCAGCTAAATGTAAAAAGATAAAAGACTGAAATATCATCCTTCTAAAAAAAACTAATATTTCTAGGATGTGAGTATAAGTGGATAATTCAGATATGGAAAAACAATTCTCTATCAAAAGAATAGTACTCTCAATTCTGGCAATCCTCTTTACTGCTTTCGTGACTTATAATATGACCGTTCCTTTGTACAACTATTGGGCACCAGCGATTTTTGCAGCATTCCTTCTGATTATAATTAACAGAATCCATCTACTCAGATATCTGAATTTTCTGTTCCGAGTAAGAATGAGATCTAGACCTTCTACGGTTGGTGTTATATTTGTCCTGATTTTCATACTTGCTTCTAGTTCCTCAGCAATTACTTGGCAATATAACTTCTATGTCGCGAACAGATTTGTTGACGAACTTGGATTAGAACTCTCAGATGTTGAAACACCGTTCACACAAGGAATAACGCCAGATGCTGTTCGTTTGGTTGACAGAGATTTAGCTTATACTATAGCCCAAAAGCACAAGGCAACTTTTACTGCAAGCGCAGTACTCGGGTACGAACAGATCGGTGTGTATCAAGGACATGAAGCTTGGTATGTGCCCGTCATCGAGGAGACCCTGAATTCTATGAGAGTGAGAGCAGTTGGTTTTATCATAATAGACGTTAATAAGCCATTTCAGCAACCGACAATAATCAAGTATAATCAAGAAGCAACAGTTATGCCAGATTTGTTATGGTATCGAAATCCTGATTATAAACTTTACAATCAAGATCAAAATAGGTATTATGGCAGAAATTATTACACAGAAATCGACGGCGAAATTCGTGTTATTGTGTTGTCCCATAACGGTTTTCTATATCCCCATGATGCAAAGGTTCATGTATTAAGTTTAGATGGCAAAGTAATCGAAGAACTCTCACCTAATGAAGCATATCTTAAAGGTATTCCACAGGTCTTGGACGAAGAGAACTACATCGAGTTCTACGAGAATGCTTTCAGTGGATTTCTAATGAAAGATAAAAGTCTGGATATGTGGGCAGGATATCTAAGTGAAAAGGATACGTTTGAACCTAGTGAAATCCTTCGTTATCTTCACGACCAACAAACAGGCACAACAATTGCCATAACAACAACTCACCCAACTAGCAATCCTTCAACAATGCACGGAATGTTCATTTGGCGTGGTACAAACGTTACTTATCACAATTTACGAAGGGCAAGCTTTATCAGCGCCGATGAAGCTCAACGAGAAGGAACAAAAATTCCTCAATTAACAATCTTTAGGAGTCTTTCTGCTTCAATGAGACTTCTTTATCCCATTAAATATTCAGACGGCACAGTCAAACTTGCATGGTTTATCCCCTATACCCAATCAGACCGACTTGTAGCCCTCGCTATCGTAGACCCAGTGGATACTTCGCACATTGGCTATGCAACGAAAGAGGAAGCGACAGGTGGTGAAGGTCTTGCTCGTTTAGCGATGTCTCGCTTTTCAGGAGTATCAGTATCTGGTGGATCTGGAAATGAGATTCATGGTAAGATAAAAGAAAGATCGACTTGGATAGAGGATGGAAACCAAGTAATCTTGTTTAAAGTAGATGACAAAGTGAGAAACGACATTTATGTCATGGCTAAAGCGAATCAACTTAGTGCACAAGACTTCCATGAACTTATAAGGAAAGATACTGGTGACAGTCTACATGTAACAGCTACATTTAGTGACTCTGAACAGGTCTGGATAATCACTGGACTTCTCTAAAAACCATAAATTGATCTATGTCAAAACAGCAAGCGTTTTATACCTGTGTCTTCAACAAGCTTAAACTTTTCTATTTTTTCTTTACTTAATTCTATTAAATAGGCTTTTAGTGCCCCTATATTATATTCTGAACCTGGATTCACGCACAACGTTTTTCCGATGTATGTAAATCCACCAGATTCGTGAATATGGCCGTGAAGAGTTAATTTTGGTTGATATTTTTCAATGACTTCTCTTACAGCTTTACTCCCAACTGCAGAATAAAAAGGAGCGCCAAGAAGATGAACCACGCGTTTTTTCTTATCAAGTTTTGGAGCTGTATCAAGACCTGAATTAAAAGGTGGCGCATGTATTGCAGCTACGACATGATCAAAATCATTGACAGTTTCAAATTTCTGTTCCAGCTTTTTCTTTAATTCTTTCTCTGATAGTTCTCTTAGGGAATTCCAAGGAGTCGGATTTACATAATTAAAACTGATTAATTTATGGTAGACGTCTAAATCGATTTCTTTATCTGGATACACAACAAAATCATCATTTCGTAATACTTCATCGATTTTTTTGGAATCATCATTACCAGGGATTATTATAATTTTAGGTTTATTTTCAAATGAAGTATTCTTGGCTATTTCTATCCATTCTAGCACTTGTGCAGCGTCTAGGTCCTCAAAAATTTTACGTTGATATGTAAGATCTTTTATTATTCTTTTAAAATCTTTAGTATCTGTAATTAAAGGTAATAATCCAAAATACTTAGCCCGTTCTAACAATTCATTTAATTCTTGCTTTGATGTCACATTGTAATTCTTACCTAAAAGAGTAGCTTGATATAAATTGGATTTTGCATCATGTATAATTGGTAAAATTTCTTTTGCGGAAAGATCTCCACCCATTATGGCGATATTTACCTTGTATACTTTAATCGCATTCAAAAATTTAAGCCAAACTAGTTTACTACCATGAATATCTGAAGCAAACAAAATTCTAATTATTGACAATCTTCATACGTTCCTTTTCTGGGAAGATAAATCAATTTAGCATGGAATTGATTGGTTATCACTTTGGTTTTGTTGTGAATTTATCTGTTTAATTCTGCATAAAAAAACAGATTTTTATCGATTTTAATTCTTCTTAAGCTTTATGATACAAACAAAGTGAAGTAATAGTTGATTATAGCAAAATCAAGTTATTTCTGAAGAATAAATTCATGTAGTTAACAGATTATGAATTATCTGATACCAGTCCAGAAGTCCTTGAATTTCAACATATTCTTCAGGGCCATGCCAATTTTTGCCCCGAGGTCCAAATTCTACCACTTGTACACCTGTTGGGGCATAAAACACTGCATCGGAACTCCCTGTCGCGATGTACAGCTCTGGCTTTTCGCCTACCACCTTTTCAGTCTCTTTAACGAGCGTCTGAACCAATTCAGAATTAGGATCTGTATATACTGGAGGAACCCTTGAGGTTGTTTCTCTAAGAATTTCACAATCAATATCTTTCATAGATTTCTCGAAAGCTACGAGAATTTCCTCTTCAGATACTGTAGCAGGTCTCCTAACATCAACTTTCAATTCACATAATTCAGGAATTTGATTGATTTTTGTGCCGCCGCGAATAATAGACGGCGTAACAGTCGTTGCCTCTTTCCCCAGTGTTTCGTAATCGAATAACTCTTGAGATGTTAAGTTAGTAATAAACTTTGCAGCGCAAAGGATTGCATTTTTTCCTTCCCATGGTCTGCTTCCATGACCTGGAATTCCATGAAATGTTAATTTTTGCGAAAAAATGGCTTTAGAGCCATAACATATCCTATTTCCATCCATAGGTTCGCCAAAAATACACCAGTCCGCAGGATATTTCGATACCAGAGCGCCAGTACCATTTTCACCACTCACTTCTTCATCAGAAACAAATTCAAAAATAGCTTTTTTAGTCAGGATACTCTCATTTTTGAGGAGTTTAATGATCAAAGACACCATAACTGCCGCAGCAGCTTTTGCATCTGCTGAACCGCGTCCGTAAACTTTTCCATCTTTTACAGTTCCTTTGCATCTTGATTTTTCGCTCTCAGGAACAACGTCCAGATGTGTGTTTATTACAACTCGTTGAGAACCCTGTCCAACTTCAACAACAAGATTTTTAAGTCCACCAGATTCGAACAGCGATGTGTTAACATCTTCTTTAGCAAGAGTTACGTTTATGTACTCCATTGCCTTGTTTGGTCCTTCTGGGTATTTATAGGAAGGAATTTCAATTAAATTGAGCAGATAACCAACAATTTCATCACTTAACTGTTCCATAATATCCCTCTGTTATCTTGAAAATCTTAATTAGTGCAAAAAAGAGCTGAAAAGTTAAAAAGCTCTCATATACATCCGACGTTCCCAATCTGTAACATGTTCACGATAAGTAATCCATTCTGTCATCTTCACTTTGATAAACTCTTCAAAGATAGTCGTGCCAAAGGTCTCTTTGATTACAGTGTCTTTCTTAAGGTCCTCTAACGCTTCAAAAAGTGTCCTCGGAAGCATTTTTGCGCCCTGACGGGCGAGTTCTTCATCACTTAAGGCACTGACATCTTTCTGAATAGGTTCTGGAGGTTCGATTTTTTCTTCAATACCCTTTAATCCACATGCTAGTATTGCTGCAAGGACTAAATATGCATTACATGCAGGGTCTGGACTTCTAAATTCAAGACGCGTATCTTGTTCCTTCGCATCTAACGGAATACGAATTAAGGTAGATCTGTTATTAAATCCCCAGGTGTTGTTTATGGGTGCCCATACATTAGGTAAAAGACGTTTGTAAGAGTTTACAGTACATGCACCGACTGCAGTGATGGCTTTAGCATGCTTTAGAAGGCCGCCGATGTAATAGTACATCATTTCGGATAAATTATGTCCTTTCGGATCATTTGGCTCGTAAAACAAATTTTGACCGTCTAAATCGTAAATTGAGATATGTACATGCATACCTGAACCAAATAGATGCTGAAATGGTTTAGGTAGGAAAGTTGCTCGATAGCCAAACTGTCTTGCAAGTTCACGTGCAACATTCATGAAGGTAATTTGATTGTCTGCAGCTTCTACAGGGGAATAGTGGTTGATATTAACTTCCATCTGTGCAGGACCTCCTTCTTTTGTTACTACGGTAGCATCAATTCCCATCTGAGCAAGCGTTTTACAATAGGTTCGATAGTACTCCTCCCATTCATCCTGCCCTGACATCGCAAAAATCATTCCATGTCCTTCCTTTTCTGCGTAATTTGCAGGTGCGTAGGAGCCGTCTTCGTATTCTTCAAGAACATAATATTCTGTTTCAAATCCTATCTGTGGAAAATATCCTAGTTCGTTGTAGCGTTTAATAAGTCTTTTAAGCATTAATCGTGGGCAGCATTCCCACTCCTTACCGTCATGAGTATATAAGTCACAGAAGACTTTAGCCGATTTTGAGGCGTATGGTAATACTGTAAATGTATCAAAATCCGCTTTGATCGTAAAATCTTCTGATTGTGCGCCATATTTATTGCCGAAGGCAAATTGATCAAAAGAAGTGAAGTCCATCGTCCCCATGTTCATTTTTAGCCCGTGGTCTAATGCTTTTTCAATAGCCTGCAATATTGCGGCGCGTCCCCTCATGATACCGTTTAAATCACAAAATTGGAATCTAACACTTTCGATATTTTTTTCTCTTATAATCTCAAGCACTGTATCTTTGCCCATGCTTACAACCCCATCTTAGTATAAGTTGTAACCGATTCTTAGATTCTTTTTAGTATCAAAATAAAGTGCTTAATAAGTGTATTTAATACACTCATCCATTTGTCTAATGCTGTTCGAAGAACTCGTAGATAAGATTGTTGACAGTATCTGGTTGATCAGCACTAATTAAATGCCCAGTATTGAGTATCTCAATCTGGATATCAAGAACGTTTTTTGCAAGTTCCTTGACTTTTGCAGGATCACCCACCAAATTGTCTTTTTTGCCAAGAATCAACAGAACGGGGATACTTATACTTTGAAGCTGCTCAGGCGTAAATGGTATAGGAGCCGCTACTCTTGGCGTAGTTCCGCTCATTACCAAGCCAAACCACTCACCACATGCTTCCAATACTCTGGGGTTATCTCCGAGAGCCCACCGGAGCATATCCTCCGGAGAAAACTGTGTATCGGGCGACGCAGATTGCTCGATTTTTTGAATCGTGCTATCCGTGGCTGGTGTAACACCCATCGGGCCTAATAAAACAAGTTTCTTCACACGTTCAGGGGAATAAAGAGCATAATTTGTTGCAATGAATCCTCCATTCGAGGCACCAATGACACAAGCATTTTCTATTCCAAGTTTATCGGATATTTCTGTATACAATTTACTCAAGGCTTTGCCATCATTCGGGAAACTATCCAGATCATTTAAGACACTTTTCCCTACCTCTCCAAGGTTATCAATAGCATAGGTTAGATAGAACTTGCTTAACCCTTCAATATTATAAAGCCATGATGAAGCAGACATTCCTGCGGCGTGAAGTAGCAAGACTGGAGGGGCATCTTTTGGTCCGCTAATAATGATATGCACTTTTCCATAAGACGTATTTACAAAAGTGCTCTCATAAGGAACTGGCCATTGTTTAAGTCTTGCGTCATACATCGCCATGAGTCTTACTTCAAAATCAGGAGAATTGTAGATGGTTTTTGTCATAATTTTACCTTCTGTAGACTTTGAATAGATGTAGAAATCTGATATATATCACATCTCCGCCATACAGCTACTAGAATATAAATAATTTTAGGTTGGTTTAAAAAACCAGAGGGGCTATTTGTATATGATCTAAGACAAGTATTTCAATAAAGACAGACTTACTCTTCCTTAAATTTAATAAGTGCTTCGCAGTAGGGATCTCCTTTAGAATATGATTTCGTAAACTTGAAAGTTAGTTTAGGATTAATTTCCTTTAATGCCTCTTGAGCAGGCTCTTCGTGGGCAGGCTGACATATAGTAAGCTCAGGCTTTATCCCAAACTCCTTATATCTTGCCCGCCACCCACAACTGCTTAATCTGATAACGGCTCTTTCTCTGCTTTCCTCGATTAATTCATACTCAGTCTCAGGGCCACTCTGCAATGTACCAACAACAGTGTGTAACTTAGCTGCGTCTATTGCATTCTCTACGGGTAGATCGAACATTTCTTTAACTCGATGATGCAAATTCTTAACACTTTCACCCATTACCCTTATGACAATCTCTTTATACTTTTCCCAGCCCATGACGGGTGCAAAGACTCCTTCTCCCTTACCTAGAAGAGGAACAACAGTCTTCGATCCTCTTAGCAATGCAAAATTGAGCAGGGTTTTAGCGGTTATTGCCCAACACTTCTCAGGCGGGATCTTTTCCAATAACTCTTTAGATGTTTGCTTCATTTCTGTTTCACTCTTTGAACTGTTTGAAGGTTTATTCTTCCTTAAACTCGATGATGTCTTCGCAGTAGAAATCTCCTCTTGGTATTGTCTTCGCGAGTTTGTAACTTATATTGGGACTAATTGCCTTGAGTCCATCTTCCCGAAATGTTTGACAGGCTGGGTCGCAAGCTCTATGCTCAGGATCTACCTCTAACTCTTCATAAATCTCCCAGACTGTCGGACACTTTGTCACTCTGATACTGGCTCGTTCTTGGGTAGCTTCAATTATTTTAAACTTGCACTCAGGACCTGCCAGTAAAGTTACAGCAACTATGACTAATTTAGCAGCACCTACGGCATCCTCTACTGGTATGTTGTAAGTCTCTTTAACATATGGAAACATCTGCTTACCACCGTCACTATATATCTTATCGTTTATCTCCTTCCACTTTTCCGCACCCATGACCGGTGCGATGATCCCTTCCCCCCTACCTAAAATAGCTGCGATGATTTTATCCCCTCTCAGAATTGTGAATCTCCAGAGAGTTTTAGCGGTTATTGCCCAACACTTCTCAGCTGGCATCATCTCCAAAAACTCTTCAACCATTCAACTTCACCATTTCTCGAACTTTCATTTATCCTTTGAAGAGTATTTGTATATACTCTTGTACTTTTTATACTTTCAATTAAAATTGAATTGAGAAAACTACAGCGTTATGGGTGTAGAAGAATACAATAACTATCTAAAAGAATGCATTTTACAGGTAGCTAAGCAAGAAAGCCCACTGCTTTAGCTGTGAGTAGTTACTGAGTGCTCCAAAATCCTCTTTCGAGGCGAATCACTTTTCCCATAATTTTTGAAGGATCTATGCGCTTCAAGAACTGTTCAAGAATTTGACCTGCATGAGCGTCTGTTGCAGGATGAATCATAACTACAATGATACCCAAGTGATCTTTTCTCGAAGGATACAAAAAATCTCTGTCGTGAGTGATTAAGATGAATCCTTTAGAGGTAGCATACTCTAATAGCTCGCTATTCTTCGATCCAAGAAGTCTTAGCGTCTTTACTGACTCTACAATGAGGCCTTGTTTTTTGAGCCGTTGTAAAGTCTTATGAGACACATCTTCATCCAGAAGAAATTTAAGGGGCAACAAAAGGGGAAATCTCCTCTCCTTCAACGAATTGTCTAGCAAATGCAATGCAAGCCTTCACATCATCTTCTTTGATATGAGGATATTCTTCCAGAATTTCAGGAATTGTTAAACCATGCTCCAGCATTTCAAGAATGATGTATACTGGAATTCGGGTTCCTCGGATGCATGGTTTGCCATGTTGGATCTCTGGATCAATCGAAATTCTTTTTTCAAGATCCATTTCGATACCTCCGTTTATCTATCTTAAATATCATCTCGGACGAGTTTGATATATTCTTCTTTGTTGCTAATCTTATCAACTTTTCGCATCTACACGTAATAATCCTTTCATATAATTTCTTTCTTGTTTACCATCCTTTATTCTTCTATCTTGTATACATATTCACAATAAGAATCCCCAGCACACATTCCTTTAGGTCGTTCAACAGTAGCCTTTGGATTTATCGTCTTAACAACAATATTAAAGAAGATTAAGACCCAATCGCTGATATCTTTGGGATCTGTTTTCCATGCACACCCAATAGGGACTCTAACTCTACAGAATGTTTTAGACTGCTCAAGTTGAGTATATCCTTCTGTCCCAATGAGCTCATTAAAGATGACAAACCACTTATATATTGCGTTCATATCGTTGTCCTCTATTTTAAAGACATCTTTAAGGGTAGTGGTCATATTCTTTACTCTATCTTCCCTTTTCCAGATTTTTTCATAAAATTCAAGTGCTGCAGCTGCACCATCTTTCTCGCGGATCTCATACATAACTCCTTTGAATAAGGTTGTCAGCATTCCCCGAATAAATTTGTATTTGAGTTCCCAAGGAATCGCCAGTGTCTTAGCCATATTCTCATTTACCTCTAAAATTTGATTCGAAAAAGTTTACTCTTCCTTAAACTCGTAGACTCCCTCGCAGTACGGATCTCCTCTTAGTCGTGACTTAGTGAGTGTGTAAATTATCTTAGATTTAATTGCCTTGTGTCCCTCTTCACCCACTGTTTGATGGCCAGCCTCGCAAGGGATAAAAGCAGGGTCAGCCTCATGTTCTTTATAGTTCTCCCAGAGCGCACACTTAGTCCATCTGACTACGGCTCTTTCTGGGGTTGCCTCGACTAATGTATACGTGGTCTCAGGGCCAAACATTAATACTGCAACGATAATGACTAATTTAGCTGCATCTATTGCGTCCTTTACTGGTATGTTGAATGTTTCCTTAACCATGGGAAACATCATCTTAGCACCATCACCAAATATCTTCACGCCTATCTCTATCCACTTTTCCTCGCTCCAAAGAGGCGAGATGAACCCCTCACTCCTCCCCAAATCAGGAGCGATGATAGCCTCCCCTCTCATTACTAAGAAATCGGTAAGAGCTTTAGCAGTTATTGTCCAGCACTTCTCAACTGGAATCTTCTGCAATAACTCTTTTGATGTCTCCCCCATCCATTTCACCTTTCGAGCTATCTAAAGATCTACTCGTCCTTAAATTCGTAGATGTCTTCGCAGTATGGGTCTCCTTTTGGCATTGCTTTCGTAAGTTTATGGGTTATCTTAGGATTGATAGCCTTGAGTCCTCCTTGAACCCATGTTTCATGGACAGGATAGCAGGACATAACTTCGTGATTTACTTCCTGTTCTTTCCACCTATTCATCCAAGGACACTTGGTAGTTCTAACTATGGTTTTGTCTTTGCTTTTTTGGACTATTTCACGCTCCCACTCATCGCCGAACGCTAAACTTGCAACGACCGAGACTATTTTAGCCGCTCCTATTGCATCATCCACTGGTATATTGAACATTTCTTTAAACAATGGATATAAACGCATTCCTCCTTCTTCACCCCAGGCCTTATTTGTTAACTCTTGAAACCTTTCTGCACCTAAAACAGGCGAGATAATCCCTTCACCCTTACCCATTTCGGTCGCAACCCGTTTCTCCCCTCTCAATAATGCAAATGTTTCAAGAATTTTGGCGGTTATTGCCCATCGCTTCTCAGGTGGAATCTTCTCCAATAACTCCCCCATTAAAGTTCACCATTTTTTTAGTTAGTTTTCGCAAGTTTTCTGAAAAGTATATATGTGTACACTTCTCTTTTTTATATTTGACTTGAAATACACAAAATGTACTTATTTGAATAGTGACTTTTCTAGTAAAAGAATCATTAAAACCAAAAAATTTTGTTGAATTTCTCTTTTAGAAGGTTCATAGCGTCTTCAAGATGTTGAATAAAATCTTGACTTGCATAAAAAGTCAATTTCACGCAACTTAATATCATCCCAGAACACTATCTAAATGTTTCATTTTGTAATAATTTCTGGGAAGATGACTTAAGACTCTACATGAAATATGTAGCAAGAATGAATCTCTTGTTGGGGATTGTTAAGTCACTAATGCGTAGAAGAAGAGGAGGACACTAAATATGAAACAAACAAGTAAGATGGGTTTTCTGTTCTTCATCGCTAGTATTTTATCAGTTCTGGCGTTCCCCTGCAATCCACTGATTATATTCAAGGTTATTGACCCAAATAATATTGAAGTATTATTGTATGTTGGCTGGATATTCATTGCAGTCAGTATAACTCTGATATCTCTGTCTTACTATTCTATTTTCTTCCGCAAATTAAATGTCTTAATTGATAGTGGAATTTACGCAATTGTTCGACATCCCATGTATCTGGGTTGGATTTTAGGGATATTTGTTGCCACCATTTTCTTGTATCAACATTGGATATTTGTGATTATTGGAATTCCTGGAATAGCCAGTCTCTACTTAATCTCAAGACAAGAAGAACAGCGCAACATTGGAAGGTTTGGTGATGACTACAAACACTATATGCAAAAGGTACCAAGAATGAATCTTGTGGTGGGAATTATTAGGCAGGTACGACGTAGAAAAAAGAATGAAAATGACAGATAATAGAGTCCGGAGTTCATTGGAAACAGCGATATTAATGAATGGGTGAAGGAAGTTTACACCAATCTCTTTTATGATTTCATTTCATGAACCTAAGTAGACGTTATATTCGCCTCTAAACTTGTCTATTATTTATCGATTACTTTCACCGATCTCTCTGTCATCCCTTTTATTATCGTTTTTTATAATATTAATTATTCAATTGTTGTTGAACAAAAGGTGAAAATAGAAATGGTAGTAGAAGCATGTGAAATTCAGCATATGTTTTGTCCACAATGTGGAGACCCGTTATATCTTAGAGTTTGGGTAAATAAAGAACAAAGACTGAAGAAAGTTTTTGTCTGTTCCTCATGTCCCTATGTGAAAGATAAGAGTACCATTTAACTTATACAACGAGAAGCCCTATCTGTTAGTGGGGTAGTTCTTGAATATCTTGAACTACTTCATCTGCGTTTCCAATAGTCCTTAAATCGTCTCCGTTTAATTTCTCTAATATCTTACTCATTTTTTGGTCATTCTCAATAGAAATTCAAAATGTCACAATATCACTTTTTATAAAACAAGTCAATTAGGTTAATTTCAATATAACTTAATTGAGGGGATTGAAATAGAAACCGAAACTCTCTATCCAGAAGGATTAGTAAAGTTATTGTCTCCTTTTGTGCAGGATAAATTAAATGAAACTCAAGAATTGCTAGACGAATTGCAATCAATAATTCGTCCAACTACTCCTCCTCATCTAAGGGATGCTTATGCAAGGATCAGCAAAACATACGACACTGTTATTGATCTAAAAGATAAATATCTCTCCCAAATTCACGAAACAATAAAGTACATACCAGAATTAGAAGCCATAAAAGCGTTTCTTATGAACCAGGATCTTAGATCTGACAAAATTTTCTTCGATAATAAATTTAATGAAGCACAGCAAGCTGTGAATCGATCAAAGTTATTGATAGATCAAGTTATTGATGAAATTACTACTTCTAAAGGAATTGAATGGATTATGTATGCTGATAGGTTCCTCATAGGTGCTGAATCGTTTTTAGAGATGGCCCGTTTACAAAATGTTTCAGCATATCGTCAAATTGTCGATAGTTATGCTTCAAGCTATTGTATCCATCTTTTTGAGAGATTTCTTGAACTTGCAAAAAACGATCAAACAGGAGTTCAACTTCGTAGAAAAAAGCAGCCTCTCATTAATATTGCTCACTCCTTGATAAAGCATGTTGAAGCAAGTGCGAGTAATATGAATCTCTCAAAAACTATATTTCAAAATAGAGAGAAGGAAGACCTGCGTGTTGATTTAGTTTACGTAATGTTGCCCTCTATGCACAGCTATATTACTGAAAAAGCTTATTTTCATGCAATTAATACAAGTATAGATTCGTACAATAAGCTTATTTACATTAAAACCTTAAGTGACAAGAAAACGTCAACACAAATAGTAAATGAAAACAAGATTAAACAAAGTCAATTCGTGGGTTTAATTTATGCACTTCATGATGAGGGAGGGAATTTTTGGGGGATCCTACCCCTTTATTCTTATGAAGTGGCAGAATTGAAAGCTAAAACATACTTTCAAGCAAATAAACTGTTGGCATCTGGTGTTTTATCAAGTACCATATTTATTGAGACGCTAAAGCAACATTTATTAGACACTGAAAGCTCAGTTTATTATGCCTAACCTTTTAAAAAAAGAAAAAGTGTTTTTAGAATCTAAAGCCTTGTAATATCTTTGCTAAGATCTTTGCAGCTTCTTTTAGGCCTGAGCCAAAATTGGCAGTTTGCCTAGTCATCTTATGGACTACTGCAAGTTTTGAAGGATCTATTTTTTTAACTAACGCTGCAGCATCAGTGGTTTTTAAGAGTTTTGAGCCAATATCAACCGATGACACTCCTGGTAATACCCATTTTGCTATTGCTGGGATTTTACCTTTTTGAAGTGTTGTACCCAATTTGCTGAGTATTTTTGGATCTATCTTCATTTGACTAAGAAGTTCGCTGCTTACTGAACCTAATTGAGTTAATGCTGGAGTTAATTCTTCAAGTCTTTGAACGGGAATGCTTGCAAGTTTTCCCTCGATTTGAGTGAAAATCGAATCAGTTACATCTGCAACTTTTGTTAAATTTTCATGAATTCTATCGAGGGATTGTCCTCCAATTTTTTCACGAAGCGTTTGAGAGATATTCACATAAATAGACTCAGCTTCTGGAATAATTGATTTTAATTGATATGCAGCTTCTGGCAGAATTGTTCCTGCATTCTTTGCTTCTTTAATCAGGCTTTGGACGGAATCTGAAATCTCTTTGAACGAATTGATTAGTAAAGGACTAATCTGCTGAGTCATTTGGTCAATGCTCGCATTAATTTGACCAAATAACGTGTCTATATTTTGGAGGTTAAGTCCTTCTGGAATTTTCAGGTCTCTGGCAATTTTTTCGACTGTTGATGCAATCTCTTGTGATTGAGTAGCTATACGTTTGGTAAGATTTGTGTCTAGAAGTTCAGAAAGTTCTTTTGGGATACCTTTCAATATGAATTGGGTCTGAGAGGACAAATATTGCAGAAATGGGACTATTTTCGGATCAACTATACCTTTTCGAATATTTGTCCGTATTAATCTGGATAGTCTATAATTTGATAGACGCAGTAAATAGAAAATACTCCATCCACACCACCAACCGCCCCAAGGTCGCCAAATTAAGAATATCCATGGGAAATAGTGATCATCTCGTCGTCGATAACCGAAATTTGTTGTATAAACAACCCTCGTTAATAGAGATATTAGTTGATTCAGCGTCCAGTACAAATAAGAAACTAAATTAGCATCTTTTGGTAATTGTTGGGACATCCAACCAAGATATTCTGCAAAGGCTTCGATTTGGTTGATGATTTGTTCATTTACTTTTCCTCGTAAAAAATTAGTCATACTTCTTGTGCGATCAGTTAATGTTTGGAGTGTTCTAAGAGCTGAATGTGTGATACCTTGATGATAGAGTTCTGAATAGTTCTTTGATAAACTGTTAATAAGATCATTCCACTCTTTCATTTCATTTCTCCTCGATAGCTTTTGAGGCAGATAGTTCAAATTCTTTTAAGGCTAAAAGACAATCATTAATTGTAAGTACTCCCAGGAGTTTTTGATCATTTTTTTGTACAATCGGAATAATAGGCACTTTACGGTCAATCAATGTCTGTGTAGCAGTCATCACATCAGTTTCTTCAGAGAGAGGATCGGTTTTTTCCATAATTTGCTTTATTGTAACTTGACTGGGATCCTCTTCTACAGCAATTACTTTTCTGATGATATCAGATTCCATAACTATACCGCTTAGCTTGTGTTCTTCAGAAATAACAACTAAATCGGTTATATCTCGTGTCTTCATTAGTTTTGCTGCTTCAAGCACGCTCATTGTTTCATTTACTGCTTCATATTCGTCATGAATAGGAAGTTCAGAAACTAAAGGTAGTTTTTTTTGCATAGTTTGTCCCTCGTTGCACTTCAAGGAAAAATGTCTCAAATATTTATTCAATTAACTCTTTCAACTAATCAATGGACATTTAAAAATATAAAACTATTGAATTTGATATTGATAAAAATTGAACTCCTAGGCGTTTTTAAAGTTTATTTGAATATTATAAGGGTATTACTTCAAATGTCTATTTACGAACTCTTACAATTTGCCCCTGATTTGCTTTCTGTAATTCTTCCGGAGAAATTTTTACTAGTGAGTGTTCAGATCCTCCACTTGTGTAAACAACTTCATTTTCTATTACTCTTGGATCTATCAGAAATATTGCTTGATATCCAAATGAAGGAACACCACCACAAGGAAATCCTGTTTTTTCTAAAATCTCTTCTGGTTTAGCGGTTCTGGGTCTTTCGATATTTAAAGCTTTAGCTACACGTGACGTACTAACTCTATTCTCTCCTTTGACAATAGCGACTATCAGATTTCCTTGAAAGTCAACCATGCAAATGTTTTTAACAAACTCTTCTCTCTCAGCCTTTGCAGCTTTTGCAGCTTCTTCTACTGAATGACAGGATTTTTCAAAGTGAAGATGTGCACACTTAATATCTTTATCTCGTATAAAGGCTTTCATTTTTTCTTCAAATTCATTCATGCTTCAAAAATAGTATTAGTAGCCTTAAATAAAGGCTTTGATTCTATACTATAACTCTTTTTTTAGATTTACATTGAATCCAATTGCTAGCTTAAACTTTTTCCGCAGTTCGGACAGAAGATCATATCATCTTCAAGTGGAAAATCACAAGATGGACAAGTGTTCATTTTTATTACAGGTTTTAAACCTGATTCAATTTCAACTCCACAATTCGGACAGTATATCACATCATCTTCCAATTTAAAACCACAATTCTGACATTTTTTCGCTTCCATTGGATGAACTTCCCCAACATCAGCCACAGGGGGACTAGTCTCAATACCAGGTTGCATAACCGGTTCCATAGTAGGTTGCATAACCGGTTCCATAACAGGAATTGGGGTAGTCGAAACTTGACCTTCAGAAGGTAGTCCTTTTACTTTTTCTTGACAATATCTTACAACCTGTTGTGCACTCTTGCCCATTAAATACTTCTCATCCGCTCGTATAGGATTTCCTTTAAGATATATTTTCTGCAAGTTTGTTAGATATTCTAAGCCTTTTAGTTCTGTTATTTCATTAAAACGAAGATCCAATACTCTTAGTTGAGCTAGGTTCTCTAAACCGCGAATCTCCTTTATTTTGTTATGGTCAATAATCAACTCTTGAAGATTTGTAAAATTACCTAAGCCCTGAATCTCAGAAATGGCCTGTAATTTCTTAAAACGGATTTCTAACTTGCCTTTTTTAACTTCATAGTTGTTTCCTCTAACAGTAACATAACCATTTGTCATATTCAGTTCATCACCGTTTTTTTCTTTTATTTTTGAGAGGTAAACTCATATGGCTTTTCAGTGTTTAATTATTTCTGTTAACAGAAAATCTCTATTAAGAACTTGTCAAACGACTATAAAAATGATATCAGCAAGATTTATATTGAATGAATGTATGCAAATCCATTCTTGTGTAATAGCGAATCTTATGAGAGAGTATCCGACTTTGGAAGGAGATATAATTCAAACAATGTCTAAGTTTCACTAAAGAATTGACTCAGAAAGATTTAAATTACTAGAGTTTTTTTCATCGATTACTTTACAGTATTAAGCAAAATTCTTGAGTATGGAAGAATGCAATTTGTCCAAATACATTGAACGAAAGCTTTTAACAGGTTGCTCCGTTGTCCATATAGTAAATGATGGATCAGAAGTTGTAATAGCTGCATTATTACCGCTTATAGCACAAGAATTCTTGCTTAGTTATTTTCAAATTGGTGTACTCTTAGCTTCATATCTGTTAATTCTGGGCATTTTTCAGATTGCTTTTGGCTACCTTTCAGAAAAATTCTCTGAAAAAATCTTATTGAGTTTTGGTTTAGGCATAGTAATGGTTTCCTCTTTTCTAATTAGTCAAACTCAAATTTTCTCCGCATTGTTCGCCTTTAATTGTATGGCAGGCATTGGAGCAAGTACATTCCACCCTGCAAATTTTACTTTGGTGTCACGAGTTTATGAGGGAAACGTCCAACGAGATAAAGTGATGGGGGTCATTGCAGGAGTTGGAGATCTCGGAGTTTTGATTGCATTCTTTTCAAATGGGTTTATTGGTCAATTCTTCGGATGGAGACTGGCTTTTCTGATTTGGGGAGTCTTAGCAGCTCTGGCTATTATTATTCACTCAATCCTCTCTAGAAACTCATCATATGTATGCTCGACTAATGATTCTTCAAATACTCATTCCAAGTCAGATGAAAACAAACCATCGAGTTATTCCTCAAAGGTAAAATGGGGTCTAGTTCTCATACTAGCGCTTAACTTCTGTATTGGCGCAGCGTATCGTACATATCTTGCATTTACACCACTCTTTCTCACAACCACAAAAGGCTTTAGTACAGCAATTGCAGACTCGATAATGAGTATAATGATTGCCGTAGGAGTCATTTCAATCTCGTTAAGCGGTTTTATATTTAAAAAGTATGGAAAGCGAAGAATTGAACTACTTACACTGCTTGTATTAGGTGTTGTTTCGATTTTATTTGCTTTCGTTCAATTAACTGTAGCGATAATCATTCTTCTTCTGATGGTAGGATTTAGCTTATACATAATGTACCCGATTGTGCTAACCTTAGTAGCAGATTTAACACATTTTGAAAAACGTGGTCGAAGCTATGGTTATTTTATGAGTATAAGTTGGATTGGAGGCGCGTTTTCATCTTTCTTGAATGGGATTCTTTCTGAGATTTTCGGATTGTTTATTATTTATATTGTCGTTGCCGTTATCATGCTTCTCTGTATAGGTTTGGTTGCTTTTAGTAGTGCAGACCTTTGGTCAAAAAAGTTAAATGATGTCGATAACTGATATTTTGAAAATCATGCATTCTTCGTGAGGTAATTGTAGATCTCGCAATTTTTTTCCTTTATTTTAAAGTTTATGCGAAAATGTTTTATTTCTGAAGCTAGGATATAATATTTGCAGTTAGTTACAGTTAAATTTGTATATCGGAGCGTAATACACTGCGAAATTTTCAAAATATTAAAATCTAGTGATATGGTGGAGAGTTGTTTCATAATGTCTTTCGTGGAGGAGTTCTTTAAAAGGGGAAATACATATTTCAAGCAAAGAAAATACCAACAAGCGATAGATGAATATACTAAAGCACTAGAAAATGATCCGAACAATTTTTATCTTTTGTACAATATGGGCGTCACTTGTTTTGAGTTATCTCAGTACACGAGAGCAATTGAATTCTACAGACGTGCATTGAGTATCAATCCAAGCTCAATAAAACTATGGAACAATTTGGGTGCTGCGTATGATGAATTAGGTCAACGCGAGACAGCAATAGAATGCTACAGTAAAACAATACAATTAAACCCAGAAGACGATATCGCATGGTACAACCTTGGCGTCGCTTATGAAAGGCGTGGAGAAAGCGACAAAGCAGTTCAATCTTATCAAAGAATTGTTGAAATCACGCCTCATGATGAAAATGCTTGGTTATTCTTGGGATGGGCTTATGGAAGAATGGGCTATTTTCGTCAAGAAATAGAATGTTATGAAACGGTGTTGATGCTAAATCCTAATCATCAACGTGCTAAAAGAGATTTAGAACTTGCGCAAAAGAGGACACCTTTAATATTTTAATTAAATAGCAAGGTCCATTTCCAATCTCAATTCCAAATAATTTTTCTTCTTAATTTTGTTTAACTCTTATTTGAAACTAGATGCTATGCCATTCTTTAATTGTTGATTTTTGAACACATTTCATATGTATGCTCTTTCTGTTTTTTAGCAACTTTTTGATAAGTTATTTAAAATGTTTCTTAAAATCATTATTAATCTCTTTGAAGTGTTGAGACTTGTGGTTTTAAAAAGAATAAGTCATAAAAATGTAAAGAAAGCTTAAAATCCAAATCAGCTTAAATTTTTCAGCTTAATATGGGTGTTTTTCAAATGGAGATTAAAGAGATAAAAATTAATGAACTTAATCCTGAAAAATTCATAGATGAGAAAATACAAGAGATATCCTCAACAGTTGGAGATGGAATCGCTATTAATGCATTATCTGGCGGTGTTGACTCATCAACAGTCACTATGTTAGGGCATAAAGCTTTAGGAAGTCGGCTCAGAACTTACTTCATAGAGAATGGTTTAATGAGAGACGATGAACCTCAACAAGTGGTATCCCTATTTAAGAATCTAGGAGTCCACGTAGAAATTATAGACGCAAAAGAAACTTTCTTCAAAGCATTGAAAGGAATAATAGATCCAGAAGAGAAGAGGGATAAAGGCATTACAAAAACTTTTTACAAGGATGTTTTCGGGAAATTAGTAAAGGAAAGCGGAGCAAAATTCTTACTTCAAGGAACCATTTACACCGATATAGAAGAAACTGTTGCGGGGATAAAGAGGCAACATAATGTACTTGAACAACTTGGAATAGATACAGAAGAGCAATATGGCTATAAAGTTATTGAACCTTTGCTTGAACTTAGAAAAGATACGGTGAGAGTTGTTGCTAAACATCTGGGACTTCCAGAATCAACGTACAACAGAATGCCTTTCCCAGGACCTGCCTTAGCGGCAAGAGTAATAGGGGAAGTAACACCTGAGAGAATTGAAATTGTTAGGAAAGCAACAACAATAGTAGAAGAAGAATTAGCAAACATAGACGCCTTTCAATATATGGCAATACTCCATGAAGACAGAGTTACTGGAATAAGGAGCGGAAAGAGAGAGTTTGGTCGACAAATTGAAATTAGATGTTGGGATAGTGTCGATGCAACAGTTGCTACACCAACATGTTTAAACTTCGAAACGCTGGAGAAACTAGCTGATAGGATCACAAGAGAAGTTCCTGGCGTGGTAAGTGTAACTTACAATATTGCAAAGAAACCACCTTCCACAATGGAAGTTGTTTAGACGTCTCCTTTTCTTTTTAAGCGTCAAGCAAGTCCTCATTTTTTACCATAACTTTTTAAAAACAGGTAATTTTCCTTCAAAATTTTCTAACGCAAAAAATATCACATTTTATCACGTTTTTGTGATCATCAGTTTCTTTTTTGGTGAAAAGTTTATAATCATCAACGTAGATACTATATTTGAATATCAAAAAAACAATATATGGATTTGTACAAAAATTAGGGGCGTATTTATCATTATAGTTTAATACACAAGCCGGTTTATCATTATAGTTTAATACAAAAACTGGGGATTCTAATGTCGCTCTGGACATACGGTTACCTCAATGCGAGGCTTAGAGGTCTCCTAAGTTTTATGACCAGAGCGGACACCATTCATAATTTGCTACAAGCGGCTACAGTTAACGAATTAATAGATATTATTAATTTAACTTCTTATAAAAAATATTTTGAAGCCTTGGATGAGATTTCAATCGATCAAATTGAAATAGCATTAAAAACACACTTTTCTGATATATGTAATTCGCTTCATAGGGGTTTAAGGGGGAAGCTTGCCTATACTTTTAATGCTATATTGGCAAAGTTTAATAGTCCGAATTTAAAAACAATCTTGAGAGGTATACACGCCGACCTTGATAGAGATGACATTCTTAAATATATTTTCCCTATTAAAGGCTCATTTCCAAGAATAGCATCAAATGGATGCTTTTCGGAAAGTTTTACTCCACTTGCTAAAGAAAATACAATTAAAGATGCTCTAGAAAACATTAGAAACCCCGAACTAAGAAATAAACTTTTAGAAGCATATTCTGAATATCAGGCCTCAGATAATCTGCTTTTTTTAGAATTATCTATTGATAATTTTGTATACAGCCAACTTTGGAAAACTGTATGCAAGTGGAAGTCTAATAAGTTATTCAGAATTAATCCAAAATTTCATATTAAGAATTTAGTGGGAGAAGAAATTGATTTAATGAATATTTTAGTAATTTTACGATGTATTTCGCAAGGTATCGACCCACAACAATTTATTATTCCAATTTATTATAGGATCTGCAAAATTGTTCCTATTATCTTAAAACAAGATAGTATAGATAAGGTTTCACAGATTTTTTCACAATGCCCATTTTATGAGTACCTTTTTGCGGATTTTGCAGATAAAGAGCTTTTTGAAGTGATTTCAACGTTAGAAGTCACTTTACCAAGGCATCATGTGCGTTTGTGCAGGGATTGCTTTAATGAGCATCCCTATAATGTTGCTTTACTCTATTGTTTTCTTATCGTGAAATTTTATGAGATTTACGATCTTAGGTTAGTTCTTGCTGGCAAATTAGAAGAAATGAGTCCTACGAAAATTCAAAATCATTTGATACTCTATACTTAAAGAAGAGGAGGTGAACTGAAATATGAAAAAATCTAAATTCGTGATCCTTTCGTTTCTTTCAGTCTTTTTGCTAATTCAGCGTGCCGTTGCTGAGAATGAAATCATCCATACAATTCCTGAAAACGGACTCATTGCTATAGGTGTTGGAGTTCTTCTCGGTCTGGCTGGTCTTGGGGCCGCCTTAGGTATGGGTATGGCTAGTTCTGCAGCGTGTGGAGCGATTGCTGAAAAACCAGAAATATACGGAAGAACCATGCTCTTTATTGTTTTCATTGAGGCCATTGCAATTTATGCCTTTGTTATTGCACTAATGATGGCAACTACAATAATAGGCTAAAAACAATATTTCCAACAAACTAATAGTCAGTTTAAAGGTTTTTTGATGCGTTAACTGAATAATTTTTTCCATAATGATTTGAATTTAACCTATGGGGTGATATCGTGAGAGAAAACTCAATCAATACTATTAAAGAAAAAATAGAATGTTTCAAAAACCTTAGCTTAGCAATTACTGTCCCGAGTTTTGTGATAATAGGTCTTGTAGTAGATTACTACTATGGGATAATGTGCAATTATATATTGTGCGGCACTGGTGTGCTCTCTGGTACATTAATCGGGATATTCCTTACCTTTATAGAAGTAATTGCTTGGTATAATCATCCTAATACATCTCCCAGAAAAATTCCAGCACATAGGCTCTCAAAACTCATTAAAGATAGCACTTGGGTTAATCAACCGGTTAAGACACAAGAAATAAACTAGAACTATAATCTCATCAAAGAAATTCAAGTTCACAGCAAAACATGTTATTTAATTCTACCTGAAATGGAGATGATGTCTCTAATGTGTTTAAGTAAAATACATTTATACAGTATTTTTTTCATAATTACTGCTAAGTTGCCAACACGAAAGGAATTCAGGGAATTTTGTATACCAATCGAGCCTTAATCATTAAAAGATATTGTGTTTTTACCGGAATGTTCCTGATTCGATAATAAAATGAAAGAAAGAGGAGGTGGAAAAAAAATACTGGTCGAAATTCCTAAACTGAAGTATTTAAAGACTTTCATAATTTCAGAAAATAAAATCTTACGTTTTCTTCAGAAGGATGAAAAATACTACATTGAAATAATCGGGAAGGGATATATAGTTCAATATTTAGCAGGTAAAACTCTAATAATGGCAGAAAAACGCTATAAAGATGTTATCAAAAAGATAAATGCAGGATGGAGTTCTCTTGAACCATTTTGGTTTTAGACATAATAAAAGAATAGGTTTATCAAAGGTTCTTGTGTGTGGAGGAGGAATAGCTGGAATTATCGCTTCGCTTCGTGTGGCAGAGTATGGAGTGGAATGTTATCTAGTTGAAAAAGAGGCGAGTATAGGCGGCCACATGATCCAATACCCAAAAGTTTTTCCAACTCTTGATTGTTCGCAATGTATCTTAACTCCTAAGCTAGGAGATATTCACGATGCAGAAAATATTCAACTTTTAACCTTATCAGAAATAGAGGACATCTCTGGAACACCTGGAAATTGGAAAGTAAAGATAAGACAAAAGCCGCGGTTTGTTGATATTCAAAAATGTATTGGCTGCGGAGAGTGCTTTAACGTATGTCCTATTGAAGTGCCTAGTGAATTTAACCAAGGACTAGGGACAAGAAAAGCAATATACCGACCGTTTCTTCAGGCAGTTCCCAACGTTGCGGTGATCGACGCAAACGCATGTACCGATTGTGGACTTTGTGAAACAGTATGTCCTTCGAATGCAATAATTAGAGATGATGAAGAAAAAACTATAGAAATAGATATCGCTGCAATAATCCTAACAACGGGTTTTGATCTTTATGATCCAAGAATTTTGGGTAGATATCTTTATGGAAAAAATCCAAACGTCCTTACATCTCTCCAAATGGAGCGAATGCTGGATATAACAGGGCCCACAGGCAGCCGAGTTATTCGCCCAAGTGATGGGAAAGATGTTAAGAAAGTCGCCTATGTGCTTTGTTGTGGATCAAGGAATGCTGAAGCAGGAGCAAATAAGGACGAGGGTGTTCCATATTGTTCTACTGTATGTTGTCTCTATGCTCTGAAACAAGCTATACTCCTCAGAAAGTTCGAGATTGAGATTTGGCTTTATTACCTTGATATTCGAGCACCAGGGACTCGATATGAAGATTTTTATCACCATGCACAGGAATTAGGAGTGAATTTCATCAAAGGCAGAGTTTCTGAAATTATGCCGACACTAAATGGCGATAAACTCCTAGTTCGAGCAGAAGATTTGCACATTAACTGCATAATAGAAAATGAAGTTGATCTTGCGGTTTTATGTCCACCAGTCTTACCAAGCGAAGGTACGAAGGAGTTGGCACAGAAATTGAAGGTTCCACTAAACGAGTATAAATTCATTTTAGAGAGCCATCCGAAATTGGATCCACTTGCAACAAAACGAGAAGGAATTTTCGCAGCAGGTATGGCTACTGGACCAAAAGATATACAAACTACAGTTTCCGAAGCAGAAGGAGCCGCAATAAAAGCCATTAATTTTGTACGCGCAAAAGCTATAATAGCTGAGAAAGAAAAAGCCGCAATACATGTTAACCATCTTATAAAAGCAAAAAAGGAGAGCGTCGTATAAAAATGGGTTATTGGGGTTTTTTTGGAAAAGGAAAATTAAAGACATCAAAAAAACCATCCAAAAAACTTGTGAGACTTGCAACCACCGTCTATGAGACGGCTTTGTGCGCAAAACGTGACACATTAGAAGGATCTCAAATGGACGACTGCTCTTGGCTTAGTTATCTAATTGAAAGGGGTCTAGAAAAAATCGAACATTGGAAGGAACTCTGGAAATAAGTAAGCATTTAATGAAGGGTATCCTCTTTAAAGGATAAGAGGAAAGAATAAACAAAGAGGAGAACACCTCTTTAAGTCATTAATCACGAAAAGAATGAGGAATGCCATATGGCAGATAATTTTGTGACGCTTAGAGGCGAAAAGTATTATGTAAAAAAAGGCGAACTTGACCTTCGAGATAAAGAAATTGTTGATCTCACCAAGGTCAAGGGACTAAAGCACCTTACTAACCTCAAAAAACTAGATCTTAGTCAGAATCAGATTAAAGAGATCAAAGGGTTGGAACACCTTACGAATCTCCAAGAATTGTATCTTGGTAGTAATCAGATAAGAGAGATTAGTGGATTGAAGACACTCTCTCAATTAAAACTACTGTGGCTTAATTATAATAAAATAAAAGAGATCAAGGGATTGGAATTTCTTAAGCGTCTACGAATGCTATATCTTTGTTGTAATCAGATAAGAGAGATTAAAGGATTGGAGTATCTTAGAAATCTTCAAAGACTCTCACTTTGGGCAAATAAAATAGATGAGATCGAAGGACTGGAGTATCTTGTCAACTTAAAAGTACTGGATCTTAGTCGTAACCTGATAAAAGAGATCAAGGGATTGGAGCATCTCGAAAATATCCAGGAAATAGACCTTGATGGTAATCCGATAAGAAACGATGAACTACCTTTACTGAAGAAGAGTGCGCAGGAAGTCGTAAGATACTGCCAAGATAAAAAATGTGACAAAATAAATTTGCCATTTGTGACAGTTAAAGGAAGAAAGTATTCTGTCATATACGGCAACTTAAACCTTAGTAAGATAGGGCTAGCTGATATTACGGAAATCAGGGGGTTGAAGGCTCTCACTGAACTAAAGGTACTAGATCTTAGCCGTAATGATATAAAAGGACTTAGAGGGTTAGAAGCACTCGCTCAACTAGAAATACTAGATCTCAGTAGTAATCAGTTAGAATTGATCACAGGATTGGAAGATCTAACTAATTTACAGAAATTAGTCCTTCGTAATAATCAGATAGAAGAGATTAAAGGACTGGAGCATCTCTCGCAACTCCAAGAACTATATCTTAATGGAAATCAAATAAAGGAAATAAAACGATTGGGTGACCTTACCTGCCTACAAATATTGGATCTTAGTAATAATCAGATAGAAGAGATTAAAGGACTGGAGCATCTCTCTAACCTACAAGCATTATATATCGGAAAAAATCAAATAAAAGAGATCAAAGGATTGGAGTTACTTTCTAACCTCGAAGTACTGGATATAAGTCGAAATCAGATAGAAGAAATCAGGGGGTTAGAAAATCTCTCCAACCTAGTAATAGTGGAACTTGGAGGCAATCCAATAGGCAATGCCGAACGTGTATACGCTTTTGGGATGTCCCCATGGGAGATTGTGGAGTATTGCCAAGTAAAAGCAGGTCAAGTTGAAGCAGAAGAAGCATTTGTGACAGTTAGGGGGGAAAAGCACTATGTCAAGCATGGTACACTAGACCTTCATGCCAAAGGAATTACTGATACCGCCGAAATCAGAGGATTAGAACAACTTACGAATCTCCAAAACTTGGGTCTTGGTGGTAATCAGATCAAAGAAATTAGAGGATTGGAAACCCTCAAAACCCTAAAAAGACTGGCATTATGGTCCAATCAGATAGATGAAATCAAGGGTTTGGATTTCCTTACTGAGTTAGAAGTACTAGATCTCAGCCGTAATAAAATAAAAGAGATTAAGGGTTTGGAAACGCTCATTAACCTAAAGACGCTAGACCTCAGGAATAATCAGATAGGAGAGATCAAAGGACTGGAGCCTTTAACTAATTTGAAAGTATTATTTCTTTTTAATAATCGGATAGAAGAGGTTAAAGGATTGGAACATTTCATTAATCTAAAACATTTAAACCTTTTTCTCAATCCGATAAAATTTGGCGAGAGACCTATATTAGATAAAAACGCTCAAGAAATTGTAAAATACTGTCAAGATAAAAAAGAGGAAAAATTAGAATTTGTAAAGGTCAAAGAGGAAAAATATTATGTCATATATAGTACACTAGACCTTCACGGCATAGGTCTCACTGGTATCGACGAGATCGAGGGTTTGGAGCAACTGGATCATATTAAAAATCTAAATCTTTGTTGTAATCAAATAACAGAGATTAAGGGATTAGATCACCTCTTCAACCTAGAAACATTATATCTTGATCATAACCTGATTGAAGAGATTAAAGGCTTATATACACTCTCTAATCTTCGAAGTTTATCCCTTAGTGGCAACCAAATAAAAGAAATTGAGGGATTGGGGAAACTCACGAAGCTCACAACGTTATATCTCGATCGTAATCAGATAGAAGAACTCAAGGGATTGGAACACCTCGAAAATTTGCAAAAGTTGCATCTATTTGGTAACCCTATACTAGACCGCGATGTGATGGAGTTATTAACGCATAAAGATGCAGAGTTTGACGCGCAGGAACTTGTAAGATATTGCCAAGAAAAAGAAAGCGTGGCTAAAATAATCGGAGCTGATTCTAATTGATTGTTCACGTCTTCATATTGTCAATATAAACGCCTTATCACTCTTAGGTGGCTCTACGCATAAGTATACAAAGTAGAGTTTTAAACGGCGATCATTTTTTTTAAATTGTCTAGAATAGTTTGAATAATAAAAGAGCGGTCTATTTCAGTCTTTAAAAAATTGTTTAAGTTATTCAACCAAAACCCTTAAATAATTAAATATAATTAGCCAACTCATTAAATATAATTATTATTTCTCAGTGATAAAGAATGGAGCCTTTATATTTCTTCATATTTCTTACAACTATCTCATTTTTATGCGAATATGTAGATTCCTCTTTAGGCATGGGTTATGGGACAACGCTTACACCTCTCCTTCTATTTATGGATTTTGAGCCATTGCATATTGTTCCAGCTGTTCTCTTATCAGAATTTGCAACAGGTTTTACTGCAGGGTTTTTACACAACAAGTTAGGGAATTGTGACTTTAAAAAGAACTCAGAAGATTCACAAGTAACATTAGTTCTCGCTTCATGTAGTATTGCGGGTACGATAATCGCCGTCATGCTTGCATTGACTCTCTCTAAACTCTTTGTGAGTATGTATATTGGAATATTAGTGCTTTCAATGGGTCTCTTGATTATTGCAAACATTTCTTGGATTTTTTCGTGGAAAAAAATTGTGGGGATTGGTGTTCTTGCAGCCTTTAACAAAGGAATAAGTGGCGGAGGATATGGGCCACTGGTTACAGGTGGACAAGTTATCTCTGGACGAAATTGTAAAAATTCGATAGGTAGCACTTCTGTCGCAGAAGGTCTAGTTTGCTTAGTTGGTATCCTTCTTTATGCATTTACTATTTCAATAAATTTTGTTCTCGCAATACCTCTATTGATAGGCGCCCTTTTCTCTACTCCTGTTGCCTCAATTACAGTGAAAAAAATTAATGTAGAAAAATTAAAACGCGTTATTGGCATTGTAGTAGTAACTCTTGGTATTTTCACTTTATTAAAAGTTCTTCTCTAAATTGGATTTGAGATCTTAGTTTGCTAATTTAAGAACTAGAAAGTCGTAACATAAACCAGTAGTTCACTTCTAGGTACGTTATTTTTGAATTTCGAAAAGAAAGAAGATACTAAATTCCTGGGGTGGTTAACAGTTATTGATTTTATATACAAAATAGACAACTATAGACAGTTCTTTCACGGGCAAGGGTTTCCACAGTGGCACGTGAGAGGCGTGGTGTCTCTTGACACTCTTATATAGATCAATAATAACTTCGGAGGAATCAATAACATCGATTTCAAGAAACCCGGTATCCTTGAAGTATGAATCCAGAACTTCTAAGGATACATTAAACGAATGGGATACTCTAGGCGCTTTTCAATACGAATCATCTCCGGGCTGGAATGTATACCCCCTTAATAAAAGTCGCCATCTTTTGGGAACTGGACAAGATACTTTTACGATACGATACCGTGATACACAACCAGATGGAAATCCTCCTACTATTCTTATTGACGTTGTTGAAGTGAGGACATTTTCTGATCCCGCCTCTTATGACTTAGATCTGTATTACGTCTTCAAATGGGCTGAAACTGGGAATGAAAAGAATATAAGCATTTATGATGTGAGGTACGGAAATCAAGATATAGAATTGTGTATTAAAGATTTTGATGGTAATCAATGGGTGTCTATGCCGCCTAATGCTACTTCTATTGAGGCTGCTTATACAAATCATACATATATTATTAATACTAACCTCGGAAGTTATATTAGCGGGACTAACGAAATTTGGATAAGATATAATGAGATAGATAGTTCAAGCTCAGCATCATTAAACGTAGACTACTTAGGAGTGAATATTCATTGTGTTACAGGAATAAACCAACAAGCAGATATTGTATACGATTTTGAGGATTTCCCGGGCGATAGGATAGCAGTCACGCAAATCAGGGTTCATGATTCTTCATTCGTAAATGATTCATCCGCGAACATTGAAGTACAACTTTTTGATTATGCAAATTATCAGTGGGTTTCCTGTTTTAATATAAATGAAACCATCGAAACCTCTCATACAGCCACTTTTTCCTCATTTCCTAGTAATTTCATCAGCAGTAACCCTGGAAATATTCAAATTCGTTACGTATTCAATGGTAATATGCCTGTCATCGTGAATGTGGATTATTTACAAGTTGATATTACTTCCACAAGCCAGAATGGGGGAGGTGGAGGAGGAGGCATAGATGGTGGTGATGACAGTGGTGACAGTGGAAGTGGAGGGAATGGAGGAGGAACAAGCCAACAAACTCTTATCTCGTCTATCGTTTATCCCGAAGAAATAGAAAAATACTGCGACGCTGAGGTTGACGTGATTCTAACCGACGAGGAAGGTTCTTTTGTAAGCAATGCAAATGTTACGCTTACCATTGAAAACATCACAGAACCTCTTTCTATGATTGAAAAAGATGATTATTACACGATTCTAATTGATACTGACAATCTTGACACTGGAAATTACAACTTTACAGTTTATGCAATAAGATCTGGATATAAAGATTTTATCTCATCCGCATTTCCATTTAGAATTATTGTTTCTTATCCGTTTTTAACTGCGATTCAGCACCCTTCATATTTCTTACAATTGATGGAAAATCCAACCTCTTTGTTATTAGATCCGACATTCTATATTATACCTTCTCTAATTTTGTTTGGAATAACACTTCAAGTCACGACTTTTGCGCAAATCAACCCGAAGAAACTTCATTCAATTTATATATTTACATCTGGAGGCCATGGCATTTATTACAGATCCTTCGGCAGAGAAGGAGTTGATAGTCCATTAATGAGTGCTGCGCTATCGGGAATTGTAAATCTTGTCATGGAAGCAACTCAAAGCGAAAAGCCAACTCACACAATAGATCAAAAAACCTTTGATATATTTCTAGAATATGGACGCGTTCTTACGGTAGCTCTCTTTGTTGAAAAAGGAACTTTGAATAAAAGAAAAATACGAAATGCAGAAAAAAGATTGGTAGAATAGATTGAAATGAAGTATGAGAACATTCTCATGAACTGGAATGGTGATTTAAGTTTCTTTTATGAGTTGGATCAACTTGTGTTTGATACCTTTGACTTTAGAGTGACAAAAGACTTGACGAAACTGATATTTGATGCCGCAAAGGTGCAAGAAAGTATTGTAGAATTATACGCGAGCCAGGAGAAGTATCAAATTTGTGGTGCTGCCTTATGGAAAGCCTACGACTTACACGCTAAAATCAACAGTCCGCGCAAGCGCTTTGTCTTAGAGAGTTGGCAGGCACTTGAGAAGGCATTTCTCGTAGATCATATTCCGCCTAAAACTGAGTTACAGCATCAGTTATTAAATCTATTTTTTGCCATACTGGATTTGGTAAAAACTCCTTGGCTGCTTAAAATTCTTTTTAAAATTCGGGGTTTGATATATCCTGAGGTTTCAAAGGAGCTATATTACTTCATCCCTCCAGAAAAGATATTGAAATAAACAGATAAAGGCATATAAGAAGGTTTTAGTTCAGTTATTTGGAAAGAAGTAAATTTAGGTATTCAATACAAATGCGTTTAAAGATTTCTTTTAGACATAAAAGTAGTAAAATCGCATTTTACAATTTTTTAATTTCATCTACAATATCTAGTTGTGTTGATTTGCGGAGAGTTTTACTATAACGCTAAAATATAGTATCTATTTATTGACATATAGAAGAATTGCTTAAAAATGCGCGCACCCAATTAAAACCTATATCTTGAAAATGAAATAATTACACCAAAATTGATTTTAGGCAGTTTTTCGTGGTATTTACTGAATAACCTAAAAATTTAAAAAATATGTTGTGCACTCGGCATTACTTCATAATCCTTTCATTTAATCTTAAAAAGCAGAATCGGAGTCTAGTAAGAGGGACAATACGTTGAAGTCGTTCCGTAGGATATGTCTCACAGCAACTGTTCTAGTTGTTTTATTTTTACTGATAGGACTCCCTAATAATGCTGCTAATTATTCATCTGATACTACTCGTACACTTACAATGCAACCTAACGTTTCGCTAGATCAAACTGCTGACAGTTATGGTCAAGGAGAACTCTCTACTTTTCAAACATCGCCAGATCATCTAAAAGTGCAAAGTAGCCAATTAACCGTTGGGATACAATCTGGTACTACGAGTGTAACTCTCTTTGATTATGACGACGAATATCAGCTGATTGACTCTCAATATATTAATACAGAGACAGCAACAGGCAAAACATTTACACAAGGTTCAGATGGCGGCGAAGATGAATCAGAGACAATCACGTATGATGGTAATTACGATTATAATTACCCTCTAGTATCCACTACTTTACAGGAAGTTCTTTACGAAACAAATGTAACTGGTACGACCACAGGGGTTACTGGCGCAACACTCGATGCTGCTGATGCTTCATTTGAAACGCTAAATGAAGACACTACTTATGGTTCAATACCAACAGAAATTGGTGAGCTTCATACAACTGAAGATCAAATAATATATTACACTTGGTTTGATGATGGAGATGTCCTTGGTGTAAAACCAGGTAAGAGAATGCACATAACTTCATGGGACACAACAACTATTTCTGGAACAATTACATCTGTCGAACTTTATGTGAAGTATAGTGTAGAATCAGGTTGTGGCAATTCTAATTATATTGAATATAATTCAACTACCTTCGATTGGAAAAGTACAGGTATGAAACCGGTGGATGGACAAGTCAATTTTGTAAATTCATCAACTTTAGTGGGTATCGATACTATTAATAAACTTCAGAACATAAATGTTAGGTTCTTGAATAACGATTCAGGCAGCAAAGAATATATAAATTTTGAGAAAATTTGGATAGTCGTAACGGTTTCATCTCCAGTATACAGATTAAATGTAATGCAAGAAATTACTGGAGTTTCCCCCACAGCAGGCACGAATAAAATATGTATTTATGGCAAAAGAGGTGGTACTGAAAATATTACTGTACAAGTCTATAATACGGATGCACAATGGGAAACTATTACACAAATCAATTCTGCCTCAGCAGGTTGGTATAATACCACGATAAATTCTTCAACACAAATCATAGATGACAGTTATATCTTCATACGCTATTTAGATACAGTGTCAGCTTCGGATTTTGCTCAAGATAGTGCTGAAATTGATGCTGCCTTATTTGAATCGACTGGAGCGGCGCTAGATCTTTATTATACTTTTTCATGGGCGGGTGATGAAGCTTTAGCGGATGTAGCAAATATTAGTGTGTATGATGTAAGTAAAGGCGACCAAGATATGAGAGCGTATATCCGGGACTTTCAAAATGGTCTGTGGATTTTATTAAACGTTGATATAGATTCTACGGTTTCAAACCATAGCGACATTATAAGCACTAATCCTGAGTATTATCTTGAGGATGGTACTGGTGCGATTTGGGTTCGCTATGTACAAACATCTAGCGGCAGTACAGCAACTTTGGATGTAGATTATCTAGAAGTAAATGTTCATAGTTCATCTACCACAGGTGCTGCTCCTCTTGGTGACTGGGAAATTGATATGGTCTATAATATTCAAGATTTTACAGGTGATAGGTCATCAGTCACTCAAATTACTGTTGTTGATTACTCAAATGTAACTAACCTTGGAGATATTGTAGAAGCGAAGATATATGATTACACAAATACTCGATGGGTTACCTGCTTTTTAATTGGGGAAGACAATGAAACACAACATAGTGAAACTTTTTCCTCATCAGCAAGTAATTATATCAGTAGTAATCCTGGAGATATTCAAATTCGTTATATACTCAGCAGCGGTAGTAGCCTCAGTTACAGTTTGAATTATTTAGAAGTGATAGTTGAAACCGGCGATGATGGAGGCGGTGGTGATGGCAGTAACGGTGGCGGCGGTGGTGGAGGCGGAGACAGTGGTGGAACCACAATCATAAGGACACTAAGTGCACAAATCACCTATAATGAGGAAACAGAAAAATATGTCCCAGCTGAAATCGATGTGACTTTAGCCGATGACGAAGGAACATTTGTAAGCAACGCAAGTGTTACTCTCACATTCGGTAACGAAATAGAGTCTTATGAGTTGGAAGAAAAAGAGGGACAATACAGACTACTCCTTGAAACAGATACGCTCGACACAGGTAATTATACTTTTACAATTTCGGCTAAAAAAACAGGATTTAGAGACTTTCTCTCCTCAGCGTTTCCGTTTAATATCGTAGTGAAATATCCCTTTGCAACTGCTGTCCAATATCCTGATTATTGGCCAGAATATAGATCACAAGCAATAGAGAACCCCCTTTCTGTACTGATAGACCCCTCGCTCTATGTTCTTCCTGCCATCGCTTCAATTCTAATTACCCTTCAGGTCACAACGTTTGCAGCAATCGATCCACGAAAACTTCGTTCAATTTATATATTTACAAATGAGGGTCAAGGTCTCCATTACAGAACCTTTTTCGAAGAAAAAGGAGGCGTCGATAGCCAATTAATGAGTGCCGCGCTGTCTGGAATTGTAAGTCTCGTAATGGAAGCCACCCGTAGTGAGAAACCCCTGCGGACAATCGATATAGAAACCTTTGAAATTTTCTTGGAATATGGGCAATATGTTACTATAGCCACTTTTGTTGGCAAACGAATCTTTTACAAAAGGAAAATACGCAGAGAGCAAAAACAATTGATAGATAATATTGAAAGAAGGTATTCTCACGTTCTTTCGAACTGGGATGGTGACCTTAGTCACTTTTATGAGATGAATCAACTTGTTTTTGATGCCTTCGACTTTAAATTAACAAAAGACTTATCAAAGTTGGTCGAAGGAGCGGCAAGAGTTCAATTAGACCTAGTATCTTTATATTCGATGCAAGAGAAGTTTCACATGAGCGGAAGGGCCTTATGGAAAGCATATGACTTATATTCCAAAATTGAACACCCTCAAGCTGGATTTATCTTACAACAATGGAAAGCCCTTGAAAAGGCCTACTTTACGGATCATTTTGGTTCGACCAGTGTGTTACGAACCAAACTCTTATCAAAATTCTTTGGGATTCTGGATTTCATAAGAACTGCAAGTATACTGAAAATACTTTTCAGACTACGGAATATCCTGTATCCAGAGATTTCAAAGGAGCTGTACTACTTTATTCCTCCAGAACAACTGACGGAAAGAACAGATGAAGGTATTTGAATTATTGTCTATGAGTAAGAAATAATATAAAATAATTAAAAATCTCAGTATATGGAATGGAATTCAATGTCGGAATTCATCTTTAAAGTTGTTGCAATCGGTGATGGTGGTGTTGGAAAGACAAGCATTGCCATGCGATACGCTTACGATAAGTTCGACCCGAAATATAAAGCAACTATTGGAGTTTCATATGCTGTGAAAAAACTTTTTCATGGAGATACGAAGATAACATTGAGCATCTTAGATACAGGCGGACAGGAAATGTTTGATTATATACGCCCCTTTTATTACAAAGGTTCCAGTGGAGCCCTCATTGTTTACGATATTACGAGAAAAAAGAGTTTTAATAATCTCGATCGATGGTTTGATAACCTGTATTCACAGTGCAGAGAGATACCTGTCATCCTCGTTGGCAATAAAACCGATTTGATCGATGAACGTGTTATTTCTACAGAAGAGGGATCGAATTACGCCATGCAAAAAGGTGTCATCTTTTATGAAACCTCAGCAAAAACTGGAGACAAAGTTGTCGATGTTATGAATGAACTCGCCAAAGTGATTCTTCAGAAGAAAGAGAAAGTTAAAGTATTAGCGGAAAAACCGAGAAAAACCCCTAGAGATAAAACTCGTATTCCCGGCTTTATGCGACGGTTGTTTAAATAAGCGAATTTTAATTAACGACTTCTTGTATAATACTCGCGAGATTTCTTCTTTGATTTTCATCTATGAAATCCTCGATGCACTCTCAAAAGAAATAGCATTCCTTTGCTGCTAACATAGATTCTAAAGTTATATCATAAACCTCAATAAACTGGCTACATGTGTCTAGATTTGGATCGAAAACAGGATTGAGTTCAATTATTATGTATTGAGCTAGATTTCTTCTATCTAAATTTATCAGTTTTCTTTGGTTTACTTCTAAGATGGGAAGGTGCTGTGGAAATCGATACACTCCTGAATCTATACCGTTCATAAGAATGTTGTACTTGTCTTTATGGCGTCCTCCAAGATAGGTTCTAGCTTTATCGAGACCTGAAGTACTTTCAAATGTCTTTTCTGCAAAGTACCCCATTAATTGTGAGGGGCTTTGGAAATCATTTTCTTCTTCTTCTTGTTCATCAGATATTGCCATAGGATCTATAACAATCGGATTAATCGTATCAAGGAGTGGTATAGGTTTGTCAGGACGTAATTCAGTCGAATCAAAGATCACTCCAGAAAGTGTTTTGACTTTTCGTATACCTCTTGAAGTGTATCCATATAATACTGAAGGTCCTATAAGACAAGATCGCATAAATGTTTCTTCTTCTTGTTCATGGGTAGTAATGAAATTCCAAATTTGTTTAGAGGTTGCCAATATATGTCCTTTAAAATCTACCGATCCCATAGCAATCTGATACTGTGGGATATAAAGGTCAAGTAGCCAGAATAAAGTCGGATCTTCGCTGGTTTCTTTGATTTTTATCACTAAGACACCTCAAATACGTCGCTACCCTTAATGTTGGTAGGAATTGAGGGAAATAATTTTTAAATACGTTTTCTGAGATAAATGTAAGTGGTCTCCATTATTCAAAGGGTTAAATTGCGAATTAGAAGATTATTAGTGCTGGGATGCGGCAGATACTTTGCTAACTTATGATTTTGAAATGTTAATGAATTTAAAGATACTATTTCCAAGATGCGCGCGTTTTCTTAATATTATATCAGTTGTTTGTAGCATATATGCGTTTGTGTAGATATTCGTTAAAATATTCTTTATGTTGTTCTATAAATATTCTCGTAAAACTCTCCACACAACTAGTAAAAAACTCGTACTACGATAAGAAGAAAAAGAAATGGATTATAAGTTACTATTATATTCAATTACTCAATTCTATTTATAGGATATAAGATACTACTCATTCAAGTTATTAAATTGTTATATTCACCGACATCTCACATCTATGATTTGATACATCTTGATTTGCAGATATCTTGATATATTTTTGATTATCTAATGAAAAACTGATATATCGCTTCAGGAACACTTATACTGTGCAAATAATGATTATGGTCTCATTGTTTTCCGGCCAATATCAAATTATTTTGTTTCGTAGCATTTTCTATTCTTTTAATCTCCTTTTCTGCAACTATTCGAAAAAATTCGAAGCCATGTTCGAGAAATCTAGAACTAAAAGGATAAATATTTAGTTGTGTTGAAGTATGTCAGGTGATAAAAATGAAAATACCGAAAATTGGAAAACGACAAGCACTAAAAGTCATATGTTCAGTGGCATTTCTATTCTTTCTATCACTAGGATCTATATCTACAGTGTATGCACAAGATGGTGTTCAAGCTCGTCTTGAGACACATGGACCAGTGACTGTTTCAACGGAAGATATCACCGTACGAGTGAATCCTGGACCTGTACCGCATTTCTGGTATTGGTCTACTGATGGAAGCCAAGATGACGCGTATCATGTGAAGTTCCAGCATCTAATAGAATACAGCGATGACAATGGTGACGAAATGTTTGCTTCAACTGAAACAGAATTAGGTGGTGCTTCATTCTCATTAAGTAGTGGAAAATGGGAATTTAGTGGACTTACAACGGAAGATGGAGATTCTCTAGAATCTGGTGATACTGCAGACTCTGTAAAATTCAGTTTTACTTTGGTTGGACCAATACGTGGCAAGAAAAATGGAAATAATGGACAACAAGGTAATTTAAGTACAACTAAAATCGCGTCAGAGAATTTAGTGGTCGTTTTAACTTGTCATATTAGTGCTGATGAAGGTAACAAGATGAAGATTGATGTTTACATCGAAAATTGGAACTTTGTAAGTGAAGATAACAGGTTAGCGGTACGCACTGATTTTACAACAGATAACGGCACACATACGATAGAAGAAGGTAACGATGGTTATCAGATCGGCGATGCCTTCTTTGCCTACGAAGACTCGGCAACAGCAGATGGACAATCAGTGACTGTAACAGCTAATGCTGAAGAACTAGAGCAGGCAACAGGTCTAAAGGTATGGTTCAATTACCCCTCGTTTACTGATACTTTAGATCACGATCCAACTATTGGAATTGGTGATTTGTCAGCAGAAACTGGTGGACTTGGAGGCTTTTGCTTAGGTACGATAGCGATCATAGTCATTCCGTTTGCTGCTCTCTTTGCAGTTGCAGTTAGAAGACGCCATTAGAACAACTACAACAATTATCATCATCATAACCCTCTTTTATTTTTTTATTAAAAGTCATATGGAAAATCTTGTAGAAAAAAATAAATTATTTTAAGACTACTAGGTGACACAAATGGAACTCTTTAAGCCTGGAAGACTAAGCGTGCGAAAATTGATACTTTCAATAATAATACTTTGCTTTCTGGCACTAGGGCCAATTTCTTCAGTATATGGACAGAATGGTGTTCAAGCCCGTGTCGAAACTAGTGGACCAGCTATTGTGTCAACAGATGAACTTACCGTACAAGTGAATCCTGGACCTGTGCCGCATTTCTGGTATTGGTCTACTGATGGAAGCCAGGACGAAGCGTATCATGTGAAGTTACAACACTTGTTAGAATATAGCGATTCCGATTGTGACGATGAATTTGATAATAATGAACAGGTATCAGGTGGTGCCTCATTTTCATTAAGTAGTGGCAAATGGGAATTCAGTGGCTTTACAACGGAAGATGGGGATTCTCTAGAATCTGGTGATACTGCAGACTCAGTAAAATTCAGTTATACTTTAGTTGGACCAATACGTGGCAAGCAAGAAGGACAACCTGATCAGCCTGGACAACAACCCGAAGAACCTCCTGGGGAATCTCCAGATCAGCCTGGACAACAGCCGGATGAGCCACCTGGACAGCAAGAATCTCCAAATGAAATGAAACTCTCCTCAGAGAACCTAGTGATCGTCTTAACTTGTCATATCAGTGCTGCTGATGGAAATAAAATGAAGATAGATGTTTATATAGAAAATTGGAACTTTGAGAGCCAAGAGAACAGGTTAGCGCTACGTACTGATTTTACTACGGATAATAGTTCAGATATTACTGAAGAAAGTAATAATGGTTACCAGATTGGTAAAGCCTTCTTTGCCTATGAAGATTCGGCAACAGCCGATGGGCAGTCTGTTACAGTAGTAGCAAATTCTGAACAAATAGAACAAGCTAAGGGTTTAAAAGTCTGGTTTAACTACCCATCGTTTACAGAAACCTTAGATCACGATCCAACCATTGGAATTGGCGATTTAACCGCAGAAATTGCGCTTATTGGTGAAACTGGAACTGAGCTTCTTTCTAACTCAACGTTTGGTATTTATGCTACCTTTGTAGTGATTGTCGTAGTAGTTGTCGTTATTTTTATAGATAGAAGAAAGTAACTTTTTGCCTAAAACCTCAATCTATTTATTTTTTATTTATCAGTTTTTAATGAATAATCTGATTTCTATTGAAAAAGTTGAATAGAAAGTAGCAAAAAGGCAGAACAGTTTAAACTGGGATTCAGATGAAGAATAGTGACGGTTCAGATGTACATTCAATTTTGAATCATCCAATTCGTCGCAAGATTCTTAGACTCATTGCAGAGAAAGGATATGCCACTTTTACAGATTTTAAAAATTCCCTCAACCTTAAGGTAGGAACATTATATTATCATCTGGACAATTTGGGCGACTTTATTTCACAAGATGATCAGAAACGATATCTCCTTACTTCCCGTGGCATTGAGGCACTTAAATTAATGGATCGAAGCGAAGACATAACAACTACAGACGAAACAGTGCTTTTGAAAGCTTTTTATGGTATAGGTCTTAAACCGATTGTCGACTATATTCTAGAAAAACCAAAAGAATTTCTACCTTTTGGTATTTTGATAGTATTTCTTCTATCATATGTTACGTATCTTGCAGAACTAAATACGATTTTATTATTTTTCACTGAAAGTTCAGTCTCTTTACTTTCAATGGTATTTATTCTTAGCTTTGTGCGATGGTTTTACATCTATTTATTCATAGAAATCTTCTGTGGACTTATTTTTAAAAGAAGTATATTTAGTTTAGGAACATTAACGGGAACATTATGGGCACAATTTCCACTTATTTTTTATGTTCTTCTATGGAGGTTTGGAGGGGTTTATCGAATTGGGAATGATTTCTTTCAATTAATGTTTCAACTCTTTTTCCAAATTTGGCTACTCCTTGTAATAACATATGTTATTACAAAAAGCAAACAACTCAAGATAGAAAAAGCATTCTTAATTTCAATATTGATTCATTATTTCAATATTGTCATTTTACAATTCATTATTTAATTATTGAACCATGGTCATCCTTTTCGTTCTTTTTTTCTTCTTCCTCCTCATTGTCCTCTAATGAGTTACTTATTTGCTGATTTATTATTTCCATTAGATGTTTATCTAAAACCTCAACTTGCTCCGCATCAAAAAATTCCGTACCACATTTGGGACATCTCCAACAGGGTATCTCTTTTATGCCTTTAAAATCAGTCATTGCTTTTTCCAGAATACCCCCACATTCACATTCTTTTTTCATGAATTTTCACTACCATGCAAACTTAACAGGGATCTATCTAGTAGAATTGTTTTTAAATAGACTTGGCGGAAAGTTCCCTTCCGAAAGGTGGGGGATAAGAGCCAAAATCCTTTTATAGTTATAAGAAAATATTTGTAACTATGCGATATAAGTTAGATAAGTCATCACATTCGGTATATGCACTACAATATCATCTTGTTCAGTGTGTCAAATATAGACGAAATGCATTAGATAGCAAAGAGATTGTAGACGTGCTCAAACAAAAGGTATATGAAATAAGCGAAACTTTTGAGGTGGGAGTGCTCAATATAGAATGTGATAAAGATCATTTTCACATGATTTTCAAAAGTAAACCCACTTTAGACATTCCAAAATATATGAACACCTTAAAAACTATCACATCCCGAGAAATACAACGTAATTTTCCAGCAGTCAAAGAAAAACTCTGGAAAGGAGCATTCTGGTCAAGATCATATTTTTTAGCTACTACAGGACAGGTAACTTTTGAACTATTGAAGAAATATGTTGACAATCAGGGGATAGATCATGCAACTAACACAACAGATTAGGATTTTTCCCACCTTAGAACAGGAAGAGGTACTCTGGGTACTCTCAGAGAAATGCAGACTTATCTATAATTTCGCGCTTGCTGAAAGAAGAAATGCTTATAAAAATGGTGTCAAGGGAGTAACCTATCGCAAGCAACAAAACGACCTACCAACAATCAAGGAACAATACCCAGAGTATAAATGGGTTTATTCTAAAGTATTGCAATATGTTCTAAAAACGCTTAACGCTGATTATAAATCATTCTTTGCTCTTCGGAAAAATGGGTATCAAGACGCACAACTGCCCAAGTTCAAGGGTACACAGTACTTTACCACAATGGTTTACAATCAATCGGGGTTCAAGGTTGAAAAACGGAAAGTGGCCGTATCTCATTTTTATAATGATATTCCTTTGGAGTTTGTTGTTCCAGAAAAGTTCTCGTTCATTGAAGATACATGCATCAAACAAGTCTCTATTTTCAGCAAAGATGAGAGATATTTTGTCGCGATAACCTATGAGGTTGAAGACCCCTCCTATATTGATAACGGTCGGTATCAAGCGATTGACCTCGGTATCACTAACATAGTAACCGCTGTAAATACTACTGGAAAGTTCTTAGTGGTGAAAAATAAGCGACCAGATAAGTATTGGCATCCGAGAATCATAAAACTGCAAGCAAGACGAGATAAGTGCATAAAATGCAGTAATAGATGGAAACATTTTGATAGAATTGTGAAACACTATCAGAAGAAATGCGCAGATCAAACAAAGGATTTCCAGCATAAACTCAGCAAGAAGTTAGTGGAAAATACCAAAGCACACACCATCATTGTGGGCGATCTTAAAGTTAAAAGTATGGCACACTCAACTAAAGTACCAAAGCACATGAGAAAAGGTCTGAATAGAGCTACCCAAAATACTGGATCATTGGGACGGTTCGTACATTTTCTAACCTACAAAGCTAAGAGAGTAGGTAAAAGCACAATAGAATTTGACGAACGAAATACCTCCAAAGAGTGTTATGTTTGTGGAAAACTCCATGATATGCCGATTTGGAAGCGAATTATGAATTGTGAGTGTGGTAACGTGATAACTAGGGATAAAAATAGTTGTGTGGTGCTCATGAAACGTTACCTATCACAGAATGCCAAGTGGACGGGCTATCAAGAATTTCTTGATAATCTGCGATACACAGCCAAAGGTAAAACGAGAGTACCCAGTCCGAAATTCGGATATGGTTTGGAGGACTCGCAGGAAGCCCCATCCTTCAGGGTGGGGTAGTTCACATAGACTTGGATTATAGAGTAGATATCTGAGAACGATGGATAGAAATAACGGTATCCTTTTATGAAAAACTAGAAGTATGAACATCGAACTAGTTCAAAAGAAAATATGATTTCAATAAAGATGGGGCATTTACTAATAAGATATGCAACTTTAAAGTAATATTACGGATTTAAATAATTGGTGATGATTTTAATGGATGTTGAGAAAGCAAAATTAGTTGAAATGTATCGAAAACTCTTAGAACTTAGAAAATTCGAAGAGAAATGTTGGGATTTGTTCTCACAAAACCTGATTCCAGGTACAATTCATTTATACTTAGGTCAAGAGGCAGTTGCAGTTGGTGTGTGCAGCAATCTTAATGAAGATGATTATGTGCAGAGCACCCATAGAGGGCATGGGCATTGCCTTGCTAAAGGTGCTCAAATGGATAAGATGTTTGCAGAGTTGATGGGCAAAGCGACAGGCTATTGTAAAGGAAAAGGAGGCTCTATGCATATTACTGATGCCAATGTAGGTCTTCTTGGCGCTTGTGGTGTAGTCGGCTCAGGTATTGTAATGGCACCAGGTGCAGGTCTTTCAGCTAAACTGCGGGGGACAAATCAAGTAGTGGTTTGTTTCTTTGGAGATGGTGCTTCAAACACTGGCAACTTCCACGAAGGAATTAACATTGCTGCCGCTTGGGATCTTCCTGTTGTTTTTGTATGTGAAAATAACCTATATGCCATGGGAACTAAACAAACTGATGTAATGAAAGTCAAGAATATCGCAGATAGAGCTTCTGCATATGGTATTCCAGGCGTTATATGTGACGGAAATGATGCTGTTGATGTATATAAAAAAGCATATGAAGCAGTAACACGTGCAAGAGAAGGTAAAGGTCCAACTCTCATTGAATGTAAGACATATCGCCATAGAGGTCATTCACGATTTGATCAGGGAAAATATCGACCAGAAGAGGAAGTAAACGAGTGGCTAAGGATGGATCCTATAATACGTATGAGAGAGCGCTTAACTTCAATGGGAATTCTTACTGAAGAGGAAGCAGATGTTATTGTAAACGAAGTTGATGAAGAAATAGAAGTGGCCGCTAAATTTGCCATTGAAAGCCCATTTCCAGATCCAAAAACTGCATTAGAAGATGTCTGGGTTGAGGAGCGTGAGTCAGAATGAGAGAAATTATGGCGATTGAAGCATTACGAGAAGCATTTAGAGAAGAAATGCTAAACGATAAGAGAGTTGTACTTATTGGTGAAGACATTGGTAGTAAATGGCATGGTGCATTCAAAGTCACTCAAGGACTCGCAGATGAATTTGGAGAAGAAAGAGTAAGAGATACACCCATTTCAGAAGCAGCCATAATTGGCACAGCTGTAGGAGCCGCCATGACGGGTCTTAGACCCGTTGCAGAAATTATGTTTGGCGATCTGATAGCACTTGCAATGGATGCTATTTGTAATCAAGCGGCAAAAATTCGATATATGTTTGGAGGACAGGTTAAAGTACCTGTCGTTATAAGAACACCCTTTGGAGGAGGAAAATCTATAGCGGCTCATCATAGTTCCTCATTTGAAGCTTGGTTTATGCATGCCGCAGGATTAAAGGTTGCAATGCCTTCGACTCCCTACGATTGTAAAGGGTTGCTAAAAACTGCTATAAGAAATGTAGATGATCCAGTTTGCTTTTTTGAACATAAATTATGTTATTTACTTAAAGGTCATGTCCCAGAAGAAGAATACTTTATTCCATTTGGCGAAGCTGATGTTAAAAGAGAAGGTGATGATGTAACTATAGTTGCTACATTCTTAATGGTACATAAATCACTTAAAGTGGCTGAAGAACTAGCCAAAGAGGGCATTAGCGTTGAAGTCATAGATCCAAGGACATTAGTACCTCTTGATATAGAGACCATTGTAAATTCGGTAAAAAAGACAGGACGAGTCGTTATCGTTTCTGAAGACATTAAACGTGCTGGAGTCACAGCAGAAATTGCTTCTCAAATAATGGAAGAAGGAGGATTCGATTATCTTGATGCTCCTATCAAACGAGTTGCCTCTTTGAACACACCAATTCCATTTTCACCTACGCTTGAAGATTATGTGATTCCCAATGAGAAAAGGATCACAAAAGCAGTGAAAGAAGTCCTTGCTTGAATTCCCAAAAGAACTCATCTTAAAGAGGGATTTAAATGGTGACTAAAGTAGTGATTACAAAAATGTCAATGGTTATGGAAGAAGCCACAATTGTAGAATGGCTTAAGAATGAAGGCGATACTGTAGAGAAAGGCGAGCCTATTGTTGAAATTTTAACAGAAAAAGAAACTGTTGAATTAGAAGCACCAGCGTCTGGTGTTTTGTTAAAGATTCTAGCTGAAGAAGCAATGGAACTTCCTGTAGATGCAGTAATTGCATTAATAGGTGATCCTAATGAACCTCTTCCCGACCTTGAATCACTAGTTACTGCCTTGCCTCAAGAAGCGAGTGTAGTTGAAATAGAATCTGCAACAGAGACGCCTCCATCCTTGAAGCCCGAGTTTGCACATCAGGAGGCCATTACATCCACTGACCTCGTTGAAGAATACACAAAACGAATCATTGCATCACCCCGAGCAAAAAAATTCGCTACTGAACGTGGAATAGATCTAAATTATATCACAGGTACAGGACCCGGAGGACGCATAGTTGAGCGGGATGTTGAGGCATTTTTGAGCCTAATGGTTTCAGAAGGACCTAAAATAAAGGAAGAACGGAAATTTTTCGGCATTCAGAAAATGACTGCTAAAAAAGTCACTGAAAGTTATCAGACAATCCCTCAGTTGACACACGTGATGGAAATAGATGTGACAAACATAATGAACTATCGCACTAAACTTACTGAAGAAAAGGGTATGAAAATTTCTTATACAGCGTTTTTAGTGAAAGCTGTCGCTGAATCTTTAGTAAAGCATCCTATCCTTAACTCCACCCTTTCTGGAGACATAATTAAGATTTACGAAGATGTCAATATCGGTGTGGCTATAGCGACCCAAGATGGGTTAGTAGTTCCTGTCGTCCATAAGGCTAGCACTAAGCCAATTGAATCAATTTCAACTGAAATCAAAAGTCTGATTAAAAAAGCAAGAGAGAAAAAACTTCGTTCAAATGACTTTATGCAACGTACGTTTACAGTCTCAAATCTAGGAATGTATGGTATTGAGTTTTTCACAGCTATAATAAATCCTCCAGAAGCAGCTATTCTAAGCGTTGGAAGAATGGCTGAAAAACCGGTTGTGATTAATGGAGGTATTCATATTCGTTCAATGATGTATCTAAGCCTCACCTATGACCATAGAATCATAGATGGTGCACCAGCTGCCGCATTCTTACAAACTTTGCGTGAGTTATTGGAAAACCCTAATGAAGTGGCTTGGTAGTTACGCAAAATCCTTGCATCTTTTTAATTTTTGGTGAACTTGGTGAATGTTCAATGGTGTCTGTTAGATGTAGAGTTCGATGATCCCTTCTTTAACATGGCAGTTGAAGAAGCAATACTAATTTATGTTGGAAAACAAGTTGTTCCAGGCACAATTCGATTTTGGAGAAATAAGAATGCAGTGTTTATCGGGCGATTCCAATGTGTTAGTCGCGAAGTTGATTTAGCATTATGCAAAAAAAATGATGTTAAAATTGTCCGAAGATTTACTGGCGGCGGTGCAGTATATCACGATTATGGGAATCTCAATTATTCGATTTTCTTGCATAAGACTCATCCTTTAATACAAGCTGAAATTCCAGATCTAATAGACTCACAGATATTTGGACATAGTATAATTCTTGGTTTGAAGAAACTCAATATCGAAGCTAATCTGCTTGCAGAAGGCGCAATTGGTGTAAAAGGCTTAAAAATATCAGGAACTGCTCGTACTCTTAGAAAAGGAGCTTTTCTGCATCATGGTTCACTACTGGTAAATTCAGATCTAGTTTTTTTACAAAAAGTATTACAAGGTAAACGGATTGATCCTGGTAAGAGATGTCTAGACTCCAAAAGGTCTCCAGTAACCTCAATAGAACATGAACTGGGTAAGAAAATGAATATTAAAAAAGTAAAAGAAGCGTTGAAAACTTCATTTGAAGAAGTTTTCAACATGAAATTAAATCCAAGTCAATTGACAAAAGATGAACTACGTCTTGCTAAGCGCTTATATGATGAGAAATATGCTTCGAATGATTGGACTTTTCAGCGCTAATGCGAAACCTTTTAAATGCAATATCGTTCACTCATAACGTTATCTTTTAAACTTTGAAGAAACAGAGGTTTCAATATGAAAGTAAAGCCAGTTTGCGCTATTTGTCTGCTTGAAAGAGGTTTTAAACAAGCAAAAATGGCAACCGATGACGAAGAGTTGCAAAGAAAAGCAGTAAAGCGATTACTAGAATTTCTAGCGAAAAACTTTGACTCTAATCACACTCCTCCACAAATTGGCTATTTACGAGATAAAATCGTACTTGAAGCCATTGGTATGGATGATGAAGACATATATTCAAAATTAAAAAAATATTCAAATGAAATTGCATTAGAAATCCTACCAGACGTTCGCAATTGGATTGAAGAAGCTGCTGATTCACAGAAAGAACGCTTTAGAAGAGCATGTATTATATCAATAGTAGGCAATATTATGGAATTTGATATAAGTGGACACAGTTTTGATTTAAAGGATCTTCCAAAGGTTATCAATGATGCAGAAACTGAATTAGTTATTGATGATATCGACAAAGTTTTCCAGATTATCCAAGAAAAGAAAAATATCCTGTTTCTTCCAGATAATGCAGGAGAAATTGCCTTTGATACTCTTCTGGTAGAGGAGTTCAAAAGGAATGGGTGCCATGTTACGGTTGCAGTGAAAGAGAAGCCTATAATGAACGATGCGACAATGGACGACGCTTTGGAAGTTGGAATGGATAACGTGGCTGATAAACTTATGACCACTGGAACAGATCCTGTAACCGCTGGATTAAATATTAATGAAGCTTCGAAAGAGTTTTTAGAAGAATATAAAAAATCAGAGATAATTATCGCAAAGGGCATGGGACATTTTGAAACATTGACAGAATTTGAGCTTCCTATCCCGTTAGTACATCTATTAAGAACGAAATGTGAACCGATTGCAAACTCTCTCGGTGTAGCTCGTCACCGTAATGTAGCTAAAATCGCGTAATATTCTAGGGAATTATGGCAATTTTTATGTTTTCGCCCTTTTGTAGCAACTCTAGCGCATCACTTACCTGATTTAATGGCATTTCTTTTGTGATAAGTGGTTTAACTTTTACTATACCCGATGAAATTAGATCTAATGCTCTCTTAACGCAGGCTGGCGTATGATGGAATATGCCTTTTATTGTTAAGTCTTCATAATGTATACGGTGAGTATCTACAGAGATTTTTGTTCCTGGGGCTGCCCCTCCAAATAATATGGTGGTTCCTGCCTTCCCTGTCATTGCAATTGCATTTTCCCATGTTTGGGGTAAACCGACACATTCTATGACGATGTCTGCTCCTCGTCCATCGGTTATTTTCTTGACTTTTCCCACAGGGTCTGTTTTTGCGTTAATTACATGATGGGCGCCGACCTCTAAGGCTTTTTGAAGCCTATATTCTATTAAATCAATTGCAATAACATTTTTGGCTCCTCTTGCACGTGCTAGCTGTATATGAAGCAACCCAATAGGTCCCGCTCCAATAACCACAACGTTATCCGTTAAATTAATGTCTGCGATTTCATTACCGTTAACAACGCATGCAAGTGGTTCTGTGAATGCTGCTTCTTGAAATGAAACATGATCTGGTATTTCATACATATTTTGACGTGCAATTCTTTCTGGGATGCGGATATATTCCGCATATGCTCCATCTACACTAAATCCAATTAAAGTCTCATCTAATTCTTCACAAAGATTTTGTTTTCCTTTTTTGCAAGAATAGCATTCATTACAGGGAGCTGAATTGGCTGCAACTACACGCATACCTCTTTTAAAATTTCTGACATTTTTGCCAACTACCTCAATAATACCAGAGAATTCATGGCCAAAGGTCAATGGGGGTTTAACTTTTGGATGACCTCTTTTGTATACTTTAAGGTCTGTGCCACAAGTCAAGATAGCTTTTGTTTTAACTATAACATCACCTTCATGTTCTAGTACTGGAATATCAACATCTTCTAACTTTATTACGCCTGGTTCATAGAACCTTATTGCTTTCATTGTTTTTTCCACAGCCTTCAAGCCTCCATGAAATGCTAGAGCGCTTTTTGTTGAGAAAATTCTTTGCAATTCTTTTAAAAGCAAATTTTATTGCTGTAAATCTATTATCTAATCAGATAATGTTGTACTAGGACGTATTATGAATATATTTAAAAAACATATGCCTTCGACAACTGTTTTTTAATCTTTAATAAAATCTACATAATTTAATTTTACAAAAATCCGTGAAGCGATTTTTTCTATTAAGAAAATTTTATGCAATTTAAAATGATTTTTTCAGCGTTAAATTGTGACAAAACGTATAATGTTTATTTTGAATGTGACAAAACATATTGAGGGGGTTATAAAAGTAATTGAATTTTTTCTTTGGTCAAATACATATAATTTGTCGAGGGGATCTTGAGTGGAGGGAAAAATGTGGTTTTTATTCATAAAAAATGTGGTCAAAGCCCCGATCTCATTAAAATTGTTGAAAAACAAATTATTAACACTCTCAAAAAACAGCCAAACGGACACTATCGACTTGAAATAGTCTTCAATGAAATATCGGGTCACGAATACATTTGTGACAAATGTAACACTACCTTAGATGACGAAGAAATCGTAGAAATACTTAAAGAGATTTATATTCCAGAAGAGCACGAAAATAGCTATACAACAACTACCTAATTGACCTTTTTTTCTTTTTTACAATAGAAAATCAATGCTAAAAAGAATTGAGCTGTATCCAAAATGATTTTTTTCTTATAAAGAGTAACTACGTCAGTAGTAACGTTTATAAATGGATTCACCCCCCCATCGCTTATTACTGCCTATTTATAATCATTTTTGCATCAATAAAAATTATATACCTCAGATGAGGGTATTGTAAGTGATCTTTGACCGGCTAGGAAAAAAAATTGTACGTTTTAATAAGTTCCTGATCATTACTTGGATCGTAATTGCTATAATCTTAGCTAGTCGCGCAGCTCAAGTTAATGATATGTTAACATCAGATTTCTCTGATTTTGTACCTCAAGACATGGAGTCAAGAAGGGCTAGTGATATTTTAAAAGAAGAATTCCCAGACCTACCTGTAACTTCTCTTATAGTTGTAATTCAGACAAATCCAAGTCATAGTGGGACATCAACGACGCAAGCTGCAGAAAATAATGATATTTTTGATCCCACAATTCAAGATTTTATTGAAACGCTGGATGATGAAGTTGAAAAATATCCGCATGTCATAAATGTAGACAATTATTATGTTATGAACGAATCTCTCCATCAATCTTATTATGAAGGAACTTATAAAGGCTTACTTGAAGCTATAACAGAAGCTCATGAAGATTTTAACAAAACACAATCTTTTTACGATATGTCTGACAAGGAACGTGATGAATATCTTACTGGACTTGCTCAATTCTTTGCCAGTGATTTCAATATGGACTCAGATGAATTAGAAGACTTTGTGTATGATATTTATGAACTAAAATTCAAATTTGATCAAGTTGATGGTGAAGAGTTCTTAGCTCTTGCCAAAAACTATACCCACGAATGGGATCTTAGAGCTTCCCATTTTGAAGCCAATTTTTCTTACTATTATACATTCTTAAACACCAATTTTACTCCTTCTCCTTCAATTTTTGATTTTACAACTTATCCACTCCTAACAAATGAAACAAGTGCATATGGAGACTTTTACACCTGGACAATGCCGAATCTGCTTGGGGCAACCCAAGAAACGATTAATAGAAGCCCAGTATTAATGATGAATGAAGCAGATTTCGTCTTTATAGTGTATACTTATTTTGCCATTTATCATTGCTTAGATCTACAATTTGATATGTTCAACCCTGCAAAGTATACTCAAGACCCTGATGATCCTACAACAAATGCTACACTGGTGGATATTGCTAGTGTAATACCAAAGGAGTTAGACCCTGAATCAGTAGCTTATAATACTGTAAAAAGTGTTTTTGGACTTGGTGTTCTAGCAAATAATGATCCAAGATATAGTCCGCCAGGTGGAACTGTGGGTCTTAGAATGGCATTAGCAGATATTTTTGCAGGGGAAGTAAAACGGGAACTTAGAGACCAGATTAAATTCTATTATGAATTTTTTGATACTGAAATGAATTATTTCGATTTGTCATCTGATTTCGTTAGTATGCTTTTTGAAGCTTTGGGAGGCGATTTAGATGACTTCGAACTCGATCTTATGATGGATATCTACGACTTAGGTCCGAATCCCTCAGATGATGATATAGCAAAGTTAGCTAACGAAAAAACTGAAGAGTTCATCGAGGACAATCAGCTGAGCGAAAGTTCAATAAAAGAAGTTCTTGAACGATTCGTGAGCGATGATAATGACACTATGATTGTCTTCATAAATTTAGACACTAGTTCCAGCGCTGAAGAAACAAAGCACATACTTGAGCAATTAGATGAAGATATCCCTCAAATAAAAGCAGAAGTGATGCCTCAGCAAACTAATGAAACGACTTTAAATGCTGAGACAATTGATTTTGAAGTATATGTTACTGGAGAGGCTGCCTTCAACCTGGAAGGTGGTGAAACAGCAGAATCAGACATGGCACTAACTGATATGGTTTCGATAATCCTTATTTTAATAATTTTAATGCTGATATTTCGATCTCCAGCAGCTGCTGTGCTTCCTTTAATAGCAATGGGCATTTCAATTGTTATTGTGCGAGGCGTATTTTATTCTCTTGGTTTCATGGGCATCCAGATTCATACAATGGCAAATATGTTTACGACACCAGTTTTGCTTGGCGCTGGAAGTGATTATTGCATTTTCATCATTTCTCGGTTCTTTGAAGAGTTAAGAGGTGGCAAAGATAAGAGACAAGCAATTAGAAAAACAATGGAAACTGCAGGAAAAACTGTTGCCTCAAGTGGTGGAACCGTTATGATTGGTTTTGCCAGCATGCTTCCAACGAAATTTGGCTTAATGCGCATAATTGGTATGTCTGTACTTCTAGGAATAGGGGTCGCACTCATATCTGCCCTCACTCTTATACCATCAATACTATTATTATTAGGAGATCGAATATTCTGGCCTCGTCGCAAGACCACGGTACAATCAAAGAATTCATCTTCAACAAACAAAAATGGTGGCCTCATAAAAAAAGTTTCGAATGTTGTTGTCAAAAAGCCAAAACTTACTTTAGTACTAATTTTGGCGGTGTCAATTCCACTTATTTCTCAGATTGCATTTCTTCACCTGTCTTATGATTCTATCGCAATTATGCCTCCTACCGAATCGAAGCAAGGCTACGATATTTTAGCAGAAGAATTAGGAGAAGGTGAAATCTCTCCAATGGATGTGGTAATTCACTTCACAAACGAAAATGCAACAATCTGGAACACCACGATTTTAGAAGAAGTGGGGGTTATGTCAGACTACTTGGAAGCACTCAATGGTACCGATAAAGTAATGTCAATTAAAAAACCATTTGGTACAGAGGAAATCAAGTATCTTAAATTCGAGAAAAACGAGACTGCACGTGCACTTATGGAAATGTACGTAAGTGAAGATAATGATACAACCTACATATCAGTCCTTTTAGAGAGAGAACCCTATTCAGATGAAGCTATGAATCTGGCAAGGGAAATTAAAACATATTTAATTTCTTATCAGGCGAATAGCACAGTACTAGGCGAAGATCAATGTGAAATTCTTCTAGGAGGTGCTAGCCAAGGTAATGTCGAAATGGATAAATTGCTTTGGAATGACTTTTACGGCGTCATGTTGCCCATCACTTTCGCTGGAATATTCATCGTACTTCTAATTCTACTATTATCGATTCCAACTCCGCTTCGGTTAATTGGGACAATATTATTATCAGTATTACAGATTCTAGGACTCACAACTCTTGTATTTCAAACCGTATTGGGAATTCCTATTGAATTTACTCTTCCAATCATAGTATTTGTTTGTCTAATGGGATTGGGAATGGATTATGATATATTCTTAGTTTCTCGAATGCGAGAAATTAGATTTGAGCCAGGAAAAGAAACAGATGATGCAACTGCTATACAACAGGCGTTGGAAAAAACTGGTGCGATTATTACCTCTTGTGGTTGTATAATGGCAGCCGCATTTGGTTCTATGATGCTCTCTTCAACCATTACAATGAAGATGTACGGATTTGCCTTAGCAACTGCAATTATACTAGATGCAACAGTGGTACGGTTATTCCTTGTTCCTTCAGTTATGCTTCTGGCAGGTAAATGGAATTGGTGGCCTCCTAAGCTAGCAGAGGTTATTGGATCTAGACTCGGAAAGATTGAACATTAGATATTCCTAAAAGGGTGTTAATTTCACAATGGATTCCACAAAAAGTAGAAGATCACAATTTAGGCCGATGTACTTTTTAGCACTCTTTTTGCTAATTTGTTTGCTTATGGGAGGATTACATGCTCCTAACTCATTGACAGTGATAGCAGAGCAAGATGATAAACCCCTCTCAACTGAGGATGACTTTGCAGGAATAAAAGTATTAATTGACCAAGTAAAGTCAGAAAACCGTTCATTACACAGTATGGTCGGTTATTTAGAGGCCGAGGGAGCATCAGTTGATATACTTGAGGATAAGGTGTTTAATATTAAAAATATTCAAGAATATGACATTTTGATTCTAATTGAGCCGTTATATGATCCTAGCGCAGAAAAGGTGATAGAAAAATACGTAAAAAACGGCGGAAGCGTGTTGTTTTCAGGTGACAATAGATGGGAAGATTACACGAAATATGTAGACTTTGCAAATATCTCATATCAAAAAACAAATCCTAGCGAGGGTTATACGAAAGAAATAAATGGGCATCCAGCAACTCTAAATGTTCAAGAAATATATTGTGCAGAGCCTCAATCAAGTTTGATAGTTGGAACTAACGCAAGTACGATTGTAATGAAAGACGGGTATGTTGAGGCCGCAGCAGCATGGATAGAAAACGGGAAATTCATGGTTGTTGCCGATGAACATATTTTGCTTGATGATTATTACAAGAGTGGTGACAACCACTTATTTATGCATAGCATCCTTAAATGGCTCAGAAATATTGGTTTTTCAATTGACGTCACAACAACTATCAAAAAAGGTGAACAAATAACAGTTCAAGCCGAATTCGTGAATTATAGAACCAACGAAATTAGTATTAAAGCAATAACTGAAAGCAAAAATTTCGAAGAAATAAATAATCACTTTGTTTTGCAACCAGGTAAAAACGAAATAGAATTTCAATTGAGTGAAAATATCATTGAACTCTTTTTCCTTGGAGAAAAAGAATTGACACTAAAATTTGAATACAATGGCAGGACACTTTTTTCTGAGGACTCAATTATTGATGTGCAATATTCATCAATTTATATCGGTATAGTTGCTGCTCCTTTGGTCTTTATAGGATTAATCTTACTAATTTTCAAAACTAATTCTAAAAGATCACCTAATTCTTAGTTTTTCAAGATTGATACACTATTCTATCAGCAGCAACACAGATAATTAAAAAGAAAAAATGTTTGATAGAATCTTGTGCTATTCAAATTTTGTAGAATTAATTGTGTTCTTGGATGATGACGGCGTAGTCCATGTGTTCGTCACCGGCAAACCGTGCTTTGTAGTGGCAGGAGGGGCAGACAATTGTCCGGTCCTCGTAGCACACATCGGTGACCTGTTGGCAGATGGGGCATTCTTTCAGTTGCTGTTTGCTGAGCTTCCGATAGGCGGGGAATGTGTAGTTACCGTGTTCACAGACTGCTTGGAAGAAAGTATCGACCTTTTCGGGGTCGGTATCGTTGGTCAGTGCCGCTGGCGAGATCATAACTGGTAGGTTTGCCTGCACGCTGGCTTCTGCGATTTCTTTAACCTTTTGGTAGATCTCTTCTTTGCTGGCATCCCGCATGAAGTAAGGTAGGATGGTAGCGGTGTAGGGTTGGTTGTATTCCTTGCATAGCCGGATCATGGCCTGGTGATCGCACTCTAGATCACCGTTGGCGTTGATGGGGAAGGTTATGGCAGCGGGTAGTGAGATGGTAGGCAGGTACTGTTTATCATTGACGGCGTAATCGAACAGAATCCTCCAGCGCTCCACGCTGTCGGGGTAATAGGTGATACCCAATGGATGGTAGCGTTTCACGCTTTTATACATCTCATAGATATGGGGGTAGACGTAGGTCAGGAACTCATCGACATCCAGGCTGGGTGGACTGGCGTAGAGTTCCCAGAAGACGCAGCCGGTGGGATCGATGCCGTATTCCTTATAACGCTGGAGGGTGGCAAATACTAATTCGGAGTAGGTTTTCATTTCGTCAACGAAGAAGGTGGGGTAGGTGCCTAAATTCTGGCAGTAATCCTCGATCTGGCGTTTTTCCCGTTCGCTCTCGGCCTGTGTGTACCGCTGGTAGCATTTAAGGTCTTCCAGCAGCAACTCGGTGGACCGTAGAAAGCAGCCCAGTGTGAAGGTAGAGGTCAGAAAGGGGCTCACCAAGATGGCTGGCAGTTCCTCTTGGACCTTGCAGAACACCTGGAGTGAGGTTTCGAAATAACCTTCGATTTCTGGGGGATGGATGGTATCCATGTCGTCGGCGATTTTGATGATGTTGTCGGTGTTGGTGGGGTAGTTCCATTCCGTGAACTGGAAGGGTACTCCCATTTCGTAGAGACCGGAACCTAGCAAAGGTCCCCCCCAGTAGAGCATGGTAAGGCTGTCGGCGGGGTAGCGTTGGTAGAGTTTTTTGGTGAGCTCAACGTTTTTATCGACGTTATGAAGGAGGTCAATCCAACTGAGCGAGGGGTCGATGAATTGCGGGTGGATATTGGCGACTGCCAGGATGGTAGCTACCCGATCAGGCAGTTTATTTAAGTTAAACAGCAAGATGCGCTCCAACGGGGTGAGTTTTACCCCGAAGCCGCGTAATTTATTCTTGACGGATGCTTTAATGACCAATTTTAACAGTTTTAACAAACCCATTTGATTTCACCTTAATTTAATTCTTAAAATAGCCAGTTGCTTACTCAACACTTGTTAATTCCCAGTTATAGTGCCCTTCTTTTAACTGGGTCACAACTTGGACGGCTTCTTCAGCGTTATTACCATAACCGTCGGCGCCGATTTCTTTAGCGAACTTGCGGGTGACAGAGGGTCCACCAACTATGATCTTGAATTGATACTGGACTCGTAGTGGATCAAGGGCTTGAATGGTTTGCTTGAGAGAGAAGTTGGCAGTAGTATCCAACCAGGCACTGAGCCCTACAAATACAGGATGGTGCTGTTTGATGGCTTCTATAAAGCGATTGGGAGAGATGTCTACTCCCAGATTAATCACATCATAGCCAGCACCTTCCAAAAACAGTTCGACGATTTTAGGACCGATGCTATGCACATCACCCTCTACGGTGCCCATGACGATTTTTTCCCGGTCCGTGTCGAGTCCTTGTGATTTTATCAGCGGCTCGATAGCGTTCTTGATGAGTTCCACACAGCGTGCAGCCATCCATAGGTCGGCAATAAACAGTTCTCGGATGGAAAACTGGTGTCCGACGGTGTTCATGGCGTCGCTGACAATCTCAAGGATTCGTAATGGGTCGATATCCGCCTCCAATAATTGAGCCAGGAGATCTTTGATTAAATGGGACTCTCCTTTGATAACCATGTCTCTTAACTGTTCATATAATGAAATGAGTTCGAAAGTGTCACCAGTAAATTTAGTATGGTAGTCGATTGGTTCCTCTCTGAGTGTATTGTTCAAGGGCTTATAATTTTCTTGAATGGTAGAAATGGGTTTCCTCAAATTGACATACCTCCAATTCGTTCAGGGTGATAAAAAACTGATAGACCTCCAGTAGGTCGATATCAAAGGGAGAATATAACTTCCATAAACTGAGGATGGTGATTTTGTTGTTGACTCCTTGTACCAAGTTGGTGATCAAGTCCATGGGGTAATCACTCACCAGTTTAGAGGCGATTTCTCCCCTTAACACCTTGTCTTTTTGTTCAGGAGTCATGACCGGGATTTTCATGCCCGCTTCTTTCATGAGATCCGATTTTTTTACAAACAGTGGCTGGGGAGTTGGTAGTTTTAAACGGTCCTTTAACTGTTGTGCATTGTCACAGAGAAGACGCAACTCATTACGCAAATAGTTTTGATCACCGCCAGTGCGTCCCAACAACTCATTGGCCAGTTTATCAGCTTCGTCTGTAGAGATGTCATCCTCAATGATCACGATTAGAATGTCCTTAGCGTCGGTGCCCTCTATGATGCGGTTGCGACGGGCGATCACCATGCGTTCGCCCTGCTTTTCTATAACATCAACATCGGTCTCGGCTAGCCCCATATGGAACTGTGCCAGAATGATGGGATCCTTTAGGGTTTCTGCTACCTTACTTTCAGAGCATATGCCCTCAAAGGCAATATAAGGCCCTGCCATGATATCAAATTTGAGGAGCAATATCGATTTGATGCCGCACTCCTGCAACGGATAGGAATTTAAAAACAAGGGTTCACCGATCACTACTCACGCCTCCCTTTCCGTTCGTTGCACCAATTCAAGAAACGCTTCCTTAACATTTGCACCTGTTACTGCTGATGTGGGAAAAATTATAGTAGGATCATTTATGTCCAAATGATCAGCAATAGCCTCAATAGGCAAGGAGTTTGGTAGATCCTGTTTATTTGCACATATTACATATGGTAGATGTAATTCTCCGACAATCAAATGATGAATATCTTTTGTGACTGCAAAACTATCTATATTCGAGGAATCAATGATCAAAAACGCGCCAGTTGCACCTCTCCACCAGAGTTTCCACAGCGGTTGATAACGCTGTTGACCTCCCAACTCCCAACTCACATAACACTTACCATTATTCAAGGGCACCTTATAAAATGCAACTCCTGGCGTCGGGATATATGTGCCAGAAGAATTTAACTGAGTTTCCTCAATTATACACTCAAGACAGGATCCAAAGGTACTTTTCCCAGCACCTGCGCTGCCCATTAGCAAAAATTTTGCTACTTTTTCTTGTGTACTAGTAATCTTGTTAGCGGATAGCTGTTTAACTCCCATTAAAGTTTCACCACAGACTTTTAATAACGAATTATTTAAAGTCCGCGTTTTTCTGTACCAAATTTGACTTTTGCTCCATTATAAAAATAGGACGAATTATTTACTCTTTATATGAATTTTAAAACGACAAAACTTAGAAAAAGCCTATCCAAAATTTTGAGACATGTTAAGAACTTATTTCTGATTCAGAATCATGTTTAAAGCAGATTTTGTTTTTTCTAACTCTTCGAAAGACAAATGGGATAGTAATGTATTTGAAAAATGCCCATATTGTTGGATATATTTGAATAACGCAGCAATTAGAGGAATGTTTATTGACTCAGCTAGTTTATATGACCCTAAAATAATGAGTTTTCTCTTTGCTCTTGTAATTGCTACATTAATCCTACGACTATCTTGCAGTACCTTAGCAGCCTTAGGATTAATGCCGTCATCTACTAGTGATATAATGACAATGTTGTTTTCTCGTCCCTGATATGAGTCTATTGTGCTTGATTTTGTAAATGACCAAAGATTATAGACATTGTTTATCTGTTTCGGGAATGTCTGCTTGATCAACCGCCCTATTAGTGTGGCTTGAAGACGAAATGGTGTAACTACAGCTATGTCTTTTTCAAGATAGAAACCCGCTTTGTGATATTCTTTCATGATTTTAATGACCAAGGCAGCTTCGCTTAAATTACATGCAGAATATCGTTTACCGAATAATTTCCAGTCAAAACCTTGCCCCCCATTATAGTTAAACGTATCAATCCATACGATAGGGTATCGACCAGAGAGACTATGACTCCAATTATCTCGATTTTGAGGAAAGTAGTCAATTTGAGTATTTTCTATTCCATAGGCAGTTTTCAATTGATCATTGTAGATAAAATGACTTGGAAACATCGAGATGTATTTATTAGAACGATACTGTGTGTTCAAAAAAATGCTATGATTTGGATATTTGGAAATAAGGACTTCAAAAAGTGATTTTTCTAGCTGCTGCTTTATTGGTACATTAAAAATGGGTGGCAGTTGAAGATGGTCGCCTACCAGGATTATTTTCTTACCAAACACCATGCCTACAAGCGTTAAAGGTATGCTTGCCATACTAGCCTCATCAATAATGACATAATCAAATGGTGGATTGTTCCAATCAAAATTAGAATGAAGAGTGTATAATCCGGCTTTTGTTAATGTAGAACCGACGATTTTATGTGATTTCAAGTCCTCAAAATTTCTTATATTACCTAAAAGCGGTCTGATGTTTGGCAATAACTTGGCATTTACGCCTAATCGAAGAACTGAATGTCTGATGTCATGCTCTTTTTTTTCTTTAAGAGCTTCTATGATCTTTTCAAGAGCGTTATCTACGGCAATGTTAGTATGTGACGTTATAAGTACTCTTTGATTTCTTTTAAGCAACTGTAAAACCAATTCTGAGATCACGGTAGTTTTTCCAGTACCAGGAGGCCCATGGATCAGAAAGAAATAATTATCATCCGTTAAATTAAGGCAATGTGCTACAGCTTTCTGTTGTGATTCGTTTAGAAGTTCTGTGGTATGATTTAGAGTTATTGGTGTTATAGAATCATAGATGTCTTTATCTTCAAGAAGTGTTCTAAGCTTTCGTAGCTGTTTACTTTCGCTATTCTGAATCCTTTCCAAAATATTTTCTTGAATTCGTAGCAGAATTTGGTTATCAGCTTTTCGTAGATTAACTATGTCACAATATTTTAGCTCCTGAGATGAAAATCTACCCGAAAATGAAATATAATAATCCTTGGAATCATAATCAATAATAATCCCATAAAGTTCATTCTTTGGGTATGAATGTGTATTTAATGTATTTATGGTCGAAAAGAGCTTTTCTTCACCATTTTCCCACGTTGCTATAATTGCATCCCCAGGTTTAACTCTGAAATCGCCTATTGTACGTATTTTTTCAACCTTTACGTCCGCTAAATAGGAATAATCCTTTGGTATATTAAAAGAAGGCTTTCCAATTAGCCTTGGGACTGCTCTTTCACTAGTATGTTCCTTATTCTTTGCCCTAGTTAAATAGTCCCATAAATAAGTATACGTAAATCCTTCAATGCCTGTTTCTAGACTCATATTTATTCAACCAAAGGAAAAATTCAATTAAGAAATCAAAAATTTCTTTCGTTTTACATTCACTTGTGCTTTCAAGAGATTCTTGTTTTTTAAATCTCAAACTATAGTTTCAAGTCAAATCTATTCAAAGACTCTATCAAACAGTTGAATACGAGAACGTATATAAACCCCGCTTTTTGAAATAGTACGAAAAAGATATCGCATTTCAAGAAGGCATCGCAATATAAAGCCATCCAACTTGTTGGAAACTCAAACAAAAATGCGCTGGCTTTTTATATATGTGTTAAAATAGAGTATGAGTGTAAGAATTATGCAGGTCGAAAGTGATCCTTGGGAAAAGCTAGATCGACTTCAAGAACTACCAACATTGTTAACTGATACGTTAACCAATACGATGAGTTTTATTTTTCGTATAGGCTGGATGGTCGGTGGTTTTGTCTTTGCAATTGGCTTAATATGTTACATGTCAGGGATTGATGAACGTAATGGCAAGAAAATGATCTTCGGCGGCTTTCTTTTGTTTATGCTATTTCTCTATTTAGATACTGGTGTTTGGATAACTCTGTTTGGATGAAAATTGAAAATTAGATTGATTTTGTAGAGATAAACATCAAAACCTGCTATTTTAATTTCTATAATTTATTATGAGAATATATCAGTTTTTTGAATGTCCATAAAAGACTAAATTTGCTTTGTCTCATAGTGACATCCTCCCCAGCCTTTCGGAAGGGGACTTCCCGCCGCATAAGTTAAAATTCAAAATTTTGTATGTCAGTGAGTTTCATATCAGTTCAAAATACATTCACTTAACTCTCTGCGAATTTAGTTCATCACATCCAATGAACTATTTGTTCAATCAAGTAGATATTCTTTATTAAAAATACTTATAAGATCAAAAGAACATCTATAAAAAATATGGATTTATCTTATCATTAAACATTTTCCACCTTTTCATAATATGTCTCCTTGGTGGTGAAAGATGAGCGAATACAGCCTTCAAACATGTAATGAATGTAAAGGTAATATAGTGCTAAATAGAGGGCTCTATGTATGTGAAAAATGTGGTCTGGTGGCTGAAACCCACTATGTTCCTCAAGACTACATTATCTCAGTGTTTACTGACGAAAAAGAAATAGCAAAACAATATGTGAGTCCTGGTGAGAGAATTGACATTGTTGATGGAATGGGTAGTTATATCGGAAATTATAATGAAAAAAACAGTCGAGATCATAAGGGGAAACATCTTTCAAAAGAGAAAGAACTCTATTTCAGAAAGTTAAACCGAATTTACAATTTTAGAGCGCGAATACGTCATAAAGAATCTCAATACAGAGTATTAAAATCATTGAATAGAGCTGTAACTCTTCTTCATCTTTCGGATAAAATAAAACAGAGAGCAGCATATATTTATCGTACGAGTCTTAAGCAGGTTAGCCAGGATGAAATTTTAACGCACCCTGTTTTAATGGTCGCTGCTCTTTTCATAGCAATTCGAGAACGAAGAGCACCTGTCACGTTACAGGAAGTAATAAAAACGTTTGGACAACTAGGTCATAGGATCCCACCAAGAAAAGTCATCCGTGCAATTGAACTTCTAAAGAAATCTCCAGGAATTGAACTTGTACAAAGAAAAAGCGAAGATTACATCCCCAGACTAGTCAGTAAAGTCCTTAAGCACCCTGAGGTTATATTGAGACTTAAGAGAAGATTTTGGACATCATTTGAGTATCAAACACTTATCATGAAGGCAGCAAATACACTCTTAGAAATAGTAACTACTGAGCAACGCGGCGGTAGACATCCCTACATATTTGCAACCTCAGTACTTTATGGAGCCGATTTATTAATTGCTAAACAGTTTGAACGGCGATCAGTCCTCACACAGAAATTGTTGGCAAAAATAGCGAATGTCGCTGAATATAGCATCCGCGATCATTACTGCACGTTGTTGAAAAAATACGTTAAGGGAGAACAAAAACCAAAAATGTTCGTTTAATTTTTTTAAATTTTTCATAGGTATTGATGATTAATAGTTACTGGATTTACCAAATTAGGATTTTTAGGAGGCTTTGGGTTAGTAAAAAAATGATAAAGAAGATCATTGCAGATAGAATGAGCATGGACCAAGAAGATTCCCCATCAGTGAATTCTGTGAGTTGGTAAGCAGTAAATATTCCAATGAAGAAAAAACCTACAAAAGCAGGCCAAAAACTTAGTGGATTAAAAGCCAGATTATTAGTAAGCTCTGAGACATTTTGTTGCCGAAGTAGGAATAGCATTGAAAAGAGAGGTGTAAGAGCGGCTATGTAACCCATCACTAATGAAGTTCCTAATGATAAGATTTTGGTTTTAAGGTTTTTTGCTCTCAAGAAATGATTACGCTTTTTAATCAAGTTATTATTTTCCTCTAAGGCTCTAACCATAGAAAGTAGAACTTTGCCAGCCTCTATAGAATCTTTTTCTAGAAATTTACAGGTGAGCTGTAATAGATATCGACTGTTAAGATTATTGAGAGATAAAGCAAGATCTTTCAAGATTTGTTTTAGGGGTAAAGCCCCAACAAATAACTGACGAACTGCTATCATAAAATGTGGTTTTAAAAACCCGTTATATTTACTTAAAGCATAGGTAAACGCCTGTTCTGGGCAGATACCAAGTTTCAACTCATCAGCAAAAAAGCTTAGAAAACAAGCAATTTCACTCAATTCTTCATCTGACTGTTGTAATACTATAGTTGACTGTTGTTTCATCCGACCAGCTCAATTCTGTTACTTAAGACCTTATTCTTAATGATATACAATAGGCAAATGTGTAAAGGGATAATGAACAAGATGAAAGGAGAACTAGCAAACCCGTTGATGGATAAAAAGATGCCTAAAAAGATTGGAAGAAAAGTGGTTATTCCGATAGTTAAGGTTAAGCGGCTGTCTAATTCAATAGTGAAGCGATCGTAGGCATTACGCACCTCTGATTGAGTTGAATCTTTCATCAATTCAATGGTCGTTTCTAAATCATTAATCGCGAATAAACTAGATAGATGTTTTCGAAGCGTAATGGAAGGCTGTTTCTTAGCGTAATCTAATAAAAGCGTTTCTGGATCTTCGTTGTTGTTAACCTGAAAGAGTATTTTTTCGAAATCTTTTGAAACTTGTGGGAAATCACTTTTAGCAACGAAATATATCGCATCGAACGTTGACCCAGCTAATAACGCTAATAACAGAGTATTCAAGATCAAGTCAGCATATTTCTCAATGTTTAGTCTTTCATGAGCATATCTTAGAGGAAGAAAACGCATTAATAATCCGTGAATAATATATGCGAGAAGTAAAGCAACTGATGAAAAAAGCAGTGGAGAAAGGTCTAAAATAAGTGAAAAACTGGTAATTATTAGGAAAATAATGGTTGCGAAGGCTTTTGATCCAGCTGAAATATCCTCTGGAGTGAGATTTAACTCCTCATAATAACGACATGGCATTAGCAAAGCAGTGGGACAAAGTTTTTTTCCTATAAATTTGAAAGGTTGGATGGAAAGTGCTTTGCATATATTCATAGGCAGATTTGAAAACAATTTGCAAACCTCAGCTATTCTTTAATCTGGTTAACAACATATTTGTAGAGAGAAGACCAGTCTATTTCGTTATAATGCATTCTATGTCTGAGTTTTTCAGTGTGTAGCCCATGGAAGATTTGTACATTGAGATAAGGGTCAAATAATTGGTTCTGAACCAGATAATTTAGTAGTTTTATGTATGTAGACATTTCTTCAATGAATTCTTCTAACGTTAACCCTTCAACCATTCTGATAGATTTCATGGTGGGGACGTCATATTGTTCTGTTAATGTTTTTATTAGCTGCTTATCAAGATCAAAGACATCGAATAACTGTATAGAATTAACTTTCAGATCGATTTCCAGCGGTATATCGGTTTTTTCAAATGGTTTTTCGACCTCACTTACTCGCCTTACCTTACGGATAAGTTTTTGATGGTAATAAGCCCGCATAAAGACGATGAGGTCTAAAGTTAATAGATTAATGGGAGCAATACCATGATGTTCTACCCAGCGGACAATCAGATTTTCAGGCGACGATGCGTGGCAGGTTTGAATTAAGTGTAGACCTGCTGTAAGTGCATGAAATACTGCTTGAGAATGTTCCTGGGTTTGAATTTCCCCTAAGAAAACGTAATCAGGCGATCGATGTAATAATTTAACAATCTCTTTACTTTTGCTTCGTGAAGCATTCTCGCCTTCAAAGGGTATTACCTGTAGCCGTACTTGATGTTTATCGTAAGTATGTTGGGGGACGCTTTCGATGACATCTTCGATGGTTATTTTTCGCCACTCAGGAGGAGTGATCAGATCCAGTGCATTAACTAGTGTGGTTTTACCCGAATTAGGTTCCCCAATGACCGTAATATTACAGCGTCGTAGCATAGCAAAATACAGGTAAGCGGCGATTTCCACAGGTAAAGTGCCATTCGCTACCAATTCTGGCAAAGTAAAGGCTTTACGCTTTAGTTTACGCACATCTAAATGCAAGCCATCGACAGCAAGAGGAGCGATGTCCATTGAAGTGCGAACATGAAAATTGTCAGTGATCAATTCTGTTTTGATAGAAGGATTACTTTCGTCCAGTAACAGACCGCTTTCATAGCGTAACCTTGTTTTTATACGTTCTAAATCAGCTTCAGATAAAATAACATTAGTCTTACAACGTCCCCAGGTGCGATGGTCTAAATAGAGCTGGGTGTTAGGACAATCTAGATAAAACTCTTCTATATGTTCATCCATAAGAAAAGGGGCAACCTTAAAGATACCCGTTAGTTTATAGCAGGCTAGATCTATTAATTCATCTAAATCTTTCATTGATGCAAATTCAGGGTAATGTTTGTAAATATGCTCTTTAATTAGTGTCTTCCTCGTATTGAATAACTCTTGTAGGCTATAGAATCGAGGATCCAGAGGTTTGTTTTGAGTATCATTATCAAAGATCATACTTCCTGAAAGATGTTTCGCAATTGATTCAACGATTTCACCAAAAGGTGAAGTGTCTACTAGACTGTTATAGGCGTATAGTGCTTCGTTGGTATATTTTCCTGCACGCCTATATATTTTAATATGATAAGGACCTATCTTGTACTGTTCAATTACTTTTGAGAATTCATCCATTTCCGAAAGATGAGAATGGGTCGAATCTTCATTAAGTTTGCATCTGTTCTTCTGCAAAACACTTCACCATGCTTATATGAGCTAAACGGTTTGACCTTACAAATCTAAAGTAATGTCATCAAACAATTTTCGTTTCCCAATAACAGTTAAAATTAAGCCAATGCAACTCACTGCGCTGATTCGAACGCCTAAAGAAACCGTAGCTAGATTAAGACCTTTTACGACTGTGAGATTATACTCTAGTTGTGAGGTTTGGTAACCCGATTTTTCGACAGTGACAGTCAATAGGTATTCACCTGGAGTTAACTCTGAAGTATCTAGCACTGCTTTATAGATGCCTGGTTCGACTTCTTGACATTCGAGTGTATAATTGGTGTTCAATGTGATAGTAACATGGGCTTGCTCGATCGGGGCACCTTGGTCATCGTTAATTGTCACAATAATTTCTTTTTTAGTATTTGAGTTGAGTTGGATGTTATTTTCCAAGTTAACTGTCACTAGTAATGATGCTGTTTCAGTTGATGAGCCATTTCCCCCTCCGTTGTCGTCATTTCCGCTACTTCCATTGCTGCCGCCATCTCCATCTCTCGGGTTGTCAGTGTCTTTGGTTTCAAGTGAGATATTAGTCCCTATATATGCATCGGCGATGGTTATCCCATAGCACAGCCCCGAACTGCCACCCTGAGGGGAGTTGGCATCTTCAGTAAAACTGGCGTGATACCAGTAGGTTTCCTGTGCGCCGATTAAGGCGTTGGACATCCCCAGAGTATCGCTTGAGGTGGCCACCATCTGTCTGGAGGCCGCATTCACCAAGTCCGCCCGGTTTTGTAACTCAACATCACTAAGGTAGTTGGCCAGTTTCTGCAGCGCATAACTGCTACCGTAGGCCGGTCGTAGGGCGTTGAGTTCCACTGAGGTGGCGAATGCTCCTTTGGTCTTGAAATTGTGGTCTCCCAGCCGTGAACTACCGGTGAAGGGAACGTTCCAGGCGTATTGCCAGGTTATCAGCCACTCGGCGGTCAGGTTTGCTTTGGTCAGGTAGAGGGTATTATCGGTCAGTTCGTAAAAGCGAAGTAGGCCCTTGAGCATATATTCAGCAGTTTTAGAATCGATGATATGCTTTTTGTAGCCGTAACTAAAGTCGTAGCGCCCGGTATCCACCCCAAAGAAGCGGGCCTTATCTACAAATTCGGTGATGTAATGATTCATGGCCAGCATCGCAGCGTCCGAATAGGTGGTATTGCCGGTTAGCGTAGCTAATTCCATCAGGCTCAAGGCAACAGTTACGCCGCCGGCTCCTGCGATATCGTTGCAACTGGAACTGATGCCGTTGGTCCAGGTGTTGCCAAACGTCCCGTTAGCAAACTGCTTGACCACAAATATGTTGATAGCTGCTTCCACATATGCTAGCCAGTCGGGGTGGCTATCACCATACTGTTCTGCCACTAGATAGCATTGCAGCAGGTTGTATAGTACCTCTCCGCTTTTGGAGGTATGTACGTCGCCGCCGTGATCTCGTGCGTTAGCATACGAGGTATTGGTCTCCAGGTAGTAATCGGGTAATAGCCAGCCGTACTCACTCAGCGTAACGGCCGAGGGGTTACGGCTCAGGTCAATGAATTCATCGATTATCTGGTTGGCAGTAACAATCATGGAAGTGTTCCCTGTCTGATAGCCATAATAAAGCAACGCATATGCCAGGGCGTGTTGTTGCCCCAGTTGACCGCCTATGGAGCCGCTGCTTCCGCCTATGAATTCCACGGGGGTTCCATCGTTGAAAAAGCCCGCTAAGAACAAGTATTCGTTATCAGTATCATTTTTATGATAAAAGGTGCGGTAGGCGAGTTCGGCTTTGAGTTGTAGGACATCTTGCATGCTTAACGTGGGATTGGTCGCCGAATAATTACCGTTAATCCAAGCCCACCCCAGTTGTACCGGTTCGATGAACCCGTAATTCGGGGTAGTTGTCATACCCAGATAGAGCCGGTAGGTTTTGTTGAGAGTGGTAGTGGCATCGACGGTCAGGGAGTTCTTGTTGAAGGCCCACTCATACTGGTCACGGCAACCTGGATTATCCTGATTTATTTGCTGGTTTATATGTTTAGTATAGGTATATCCTTCTCGTTGTGAGCCACCACTGGTCCAACCACCTAAATAGTTGATGAGGTCGAAATGATCATCATGCCCTTGATATCCCAGTGAGGAGTTACCAGTATGCTCCTGTCCATCATACACATAAGTAGGAGCGGTCAGTAAGCCACACACAAAATCATCGTATTCCCAGATAACTGCCGGTACGCTAAGGCGTTCTTGCTCCACGATGAGATACTGGGACTGGTTGCTTAAATCAGACATGGGGAAATCAGGTGTTACCTGCCGCTCTGCGGTATTCAAGTCGTATAAATTGCCGTTATAAAAGCAGCCGGGCATCATCAAGGTGTCAGCTTTACGTGGGGTAATTGCTCCGGGGTAAGTGATTGATAAATTGAATGGTAGTAGCACTGCTTCTTCCACCGAATTGTTCAAATGTTCCCAGTGCCGTTCGATCTCCACATAATCCCACCCGTCCCGGAGGGTGTAATAATCGGTGACCTGCCACAAATGGCCGTTAGCGTCTGTGATGGTGACACATTCCTGATAAAATTCTTCCCAACTGACATCCACCTGTTTAGGATAGATTTCTCTGATGGTGTACTTCGTAACGGGCGATTGCGAGGTATCTGGGGCTATCGAAACTTGGAAATGACCCATGGTGGCAATTTCAGTCCAGTCATTCCCATCCCACACGAAGAAGTAGGGTAAATAGGTGATTTGTTGTCCCGGGGGATTCTCCAGCCGTTCCTCAGTCATGAAACTGATGCGGATCCGCCCATTATCGATGGTAGGATCCATAAATCCATCACCGTTATAATCGGTTGTCCCATCAAAGGAGATGTCGGCCTTGGCCTGCGGACTATAAAAGGGTAAACCGAGTAATAACATCCCTATGAGGAACAAAACACTATATTTTGCAGAATGAGGCACCATAATCCCCGTAAATCTTTGAATTATGCATTACAGTTAGCATTCTCTGTCTTCCAGCGACCTATATAAGTCCCCCTAAAACTCTAACTAGTCTAACTTGCCGTATGAAAGTAAAGTGATGAGAGCCAAAATAGAAAATCTAGTATATAGAAATGAATAACTTTGAAGAAATTCATTATAGTTACGAGAAAATTAAGAATACTCATATTGCATAACCGACAAAATGTATGCTGTTCTCAAAATCGGTGACATGTTTTTTCATACAAAATACTTTTCTAAAAGTCTTATAGTCTGCCTCTCGTGAACTTAAAGAAACTTAAATCAGAATTCTTGATAAAATTAACAATAATCGCATAAAAAGAATTGTTTCACTTACACAGCACTCCCACTGTTAGTTTAAATCTAAGCTATCGCAGTATAAGATAAATAAAAATCACTTGTATCTTATCGAAAAGTAAAAGCGTCTGCTATTTGATAATTGTGTTGTCCTTATATAGAGCCATTAAAATAAAGAGATGTAACCATACGTTAAATGTGATAGTAGAGTGGAATAGATCGTCGATATAGAGTTGACGGTGTTGCATACTTAAAATATGATATACTCTAACTGTCAGAACAAACACGTGGATAAGGGGGCTGTAATAGCCTTAAGAACAGGAGTAATACTTAAAGAAAAACTCAAATAAGGATATGCCGACTCAGATCTTATAAAAATCTATTGTCAAGAATAAGAAACGTTATTTAGAAGGAAAGAAAGAATGTTACTATCCGATATCTTCGAAGAGGAATTGAGAAGTCCAACAGTATTTAGGGACGAATCTAAATTAAACGAATCATATATGCCATCTTCTTTACCTCATAGAACTTCTGAGCTCCGAGAGTTGATTCGCCTATTTTTAGGTTTGATGAAAAATCCTGGTGAAATGAGTCAACGAGTTACTATTAGTGGAAGTATCGGTACTGGAAAAACGGCGCTTTCTAAATGTTTTGGAAAAATCTTGGAAGAGTATGAAACAACACATAACAAGAATTTACATTATGTTCATATTAATTGTCGACGTAAAAAATCACGCTTCTTAATACTCAGGCAAGTTGTATTTCATTTCAATCCTACAGTGCCCCATAGAGGTTATTCACCAGAAGAACTACTTTACATGCTTGATTGCTTATTGGAGTCACAAAATGCTCATTTAGTTCTAGTACTCGATGAACTTGATTTTATTTTAGGTAGAAATGACAGATCTCTTCTCTATGATCTAACACGATGGACTGATGAGCAATTAAATGGCGTTCAACGTGTATCCCTGATACTCATTGTAAGGGACAGGGCTTATCTGAAGAAGTTAGATGCAAGTACACTGAGTTCACTTCAAAATAATCATATCTATCTAGCGCCTTATTCTGCTTCTCAACTTGTGGATATTTTACAGGAGCGGGCAACTGAAGCATTGTTTGACTACGCAGTCAATTCTGAGGTTCTCAATCTCATTGCCGATATTGCCAGTGAACGAGGTGATGCTCGTTTTGCTCTGGAACTCTTATGGCGCGCCGGAAAATATGCTGACCGTGATAGAGTCCCCTCTATTCTTCCAGAGCATGCTCGACTGGCCAAAGCTGATGTTCATCCGCGCGTTAGAAAAGATTTCTTTCATGAATTGTCACCACATCAGCAATTAGTATTATTGGCTATTATCCGCCAATTGAAAAAACACGAAGCCGCCTATACGACCACAGGAGATGTTGAAATCAACTACAATGTTATCTGCGAAGAATATGATGAAACTCCACGAAAACATACCCAACTGTGGGAATACATTAAAGAACTTGAACAATTGGGCATTATCACAACTAAGATCTCCAGCAAAGGTATACGTGGTAAAACCACTTTAATTGGATTGCCAGATGCACCACTGTCCCTACTCGAAAAAGAACTTCAAAATAATCTAAAAGAGTATTAAAAATAAGGGAGTATATAAGAAATGACGCTTGATTTGTCAAATATTCTTACTCAACAAGAACCATTTCCACCTATAGAAGAAGTGCTTTCTTCAAAAGGAAAAATTAAAATTCTAAAGATTTTAACCCTTTACGATGAATTAAACATCTCTGAGATCGTACGAAAAGCGCAACTTAACCATGCCACTGTTACTCAACATCTTGATTACTTTAAATCCATCGCAATTGTAGAAGAAAAAGCATTTGGACGAATAAAAATCTATCAGTTAACAGATGACATAAAAGTCAGAGTCATTCGTGAATTAATAGAATTCTGGGAACGATCAGAGTCCTCATCCGCATTAAAATGATAATGCTGTAATTGATGAACTAAAAGCGTTCCAGCATTAGAAATCAATTATTTTTTCCTTTGAGTGAACAGAAGTTTGTGTATGAAGTGCTATTGCCTTCAAAGAAAATTGTGGTGCTTAAATAGTAGACAATATACTTTTTAATGAATAATAATGAGTTCGTGGACTTTACAGCCGAAAATTGATAAAAATCTTATTTTGATGAGGCGGGAATTGTGAGAGTCATAATTAAAGAAGAGAATATCGATTTAGAGACTCATAGTTTTTTACGAGAATGTGGCATCACGGCTGTAGTTTTACTCAAATTTGATCTTGCAATGGGACCATATATCGCTTTTAAAAGCGTGTATGAGCAAAATGTAAATAGTATAAGACCCCTAGAAGATCCTGAATATCTTGCACAATTTTATGTTGGCATTTCAGGAACTGAAATGGATACTCTCGAAAAAAATGAAGAACGAATCGTCATTGCTCGCCAAAAATACGTTATAGACGCCACACATGTTACTGATGTTCTACTTCTCTGCATAGACAATGAAATATCAACTTCTTCGGCTATTACCTTTGCTCAAGAACTAATAACTAATTCGAATGCTGAGCCTCATCACCTTGAAGAGTTACTTGTACAACTTAAAGAAACGGCACCGGATTTGGAATTCCAATTGAAAATTCACCCTCAGAGGATACCTTTAGAACTACAAAGCTTGAATAGAGTTCAAAAATTGAATAAATTAACAAAATTTAAAAAATTTGTAACCAAGCCTTTGGATTTATTTCAAAAAATAGAAACTAATGAAATTGAACTCATGTTCACTCAATTACGTAAATCTATGTTCTTCATTCGAATACCTTTTGAGGATCTAGATATCACTCGCTTTTTTGAAACTTTTCTCACCCAAATTTCAATAGATAAGAATACTGTCTTTTCTATTGAAATGATCCAAATTAATGCGAGATTCTATTTAGTTATGACATTAGTTTTACCACCCAATCAAAGAAATTTTATAGAACGTTTAGCTGGCAGTTTGAATATGAGAGGCTTTTCCATCTCACTTGTAAAAGAAAAAGATTTGAAAAAACATTGGATTGCACCCTTAGGGATCACGAACGGTACATCAATTCGAATCTCGCGAAAACACAAAAACTATATTCAAGTGCTTAATTCACCACAGCGTTTGATCTCCTTGTATAAAAGCAAGACAATACTACCACTCACCTTAACAACACTTACACAAATTCAAGAATCATTGTGTACTACTATCCTCTGTAGAGGTTTAAAGAAGAATAAGGCTTGTGTTGAAATACTATTTGCAAAAGTACACTCGTCTAAAGCAGAGATCGATCAATTTGAGCTTCCTAAAGAACTTTCTAGGTATTTTTTTAAAGTAAAAGGTAGACGAGCATTAACAGACACGATAAAGGCCCTATTATTAAGAGATTGTTCGAAAGGTATTAAACTCTCATTAAAAGAATTATATGAATTCTTTCTAGGAATAGATTTAGTAAATCTTGAAAAACTTGTTAAATAATACAAATTCCAAAAAATATTGCTACCAGGTTATCAAGAAAGAATGATTCTTTCTACTTGTTTTTCTTTAGATATTTCGTTAAACAAACTAGAGAAGTGTTCCTCGGCAGTTTTTAGTTCCTCAAATTCATAAAAATCATTAATTTTTGTTTCTTCAGAAATAAAAAGAAAGTATTTATCACCACAGCCTCGAATTAAACACAAGAATGTGTCTTCATCAAAGCAGAAGCTTTGAATTAATTCCCATCTGCACCCGCTAGAGACTTTTTTTACCAATGTTTCTACTACCATTAAACATTCCCTCCTTCATTCATGGCAGTTTTATGTGTTGATCTATCACTTTTCATGTATGATTTTATGCTAAGATCGTCCCAATACTCCATAGATTCCTCTGCCGTGCACTCCGAAAAGATGGTTTTTTCCGCTTTTGCTAGAATTCCTTCATTTTCTTTTGTGCAAGAAGTCACTTTCGCGTACAAATTTGGATAATTCAATAGGTTATGTGCGCGGATTACTTCCTCATCGACATTGCTACTCTTAAAGTCGTTTGTACGTATACGTGTTGGATGCTTCAATGTAGGTGAAAAAATCAGACATTCCTGTGATCTTATACGCTTCAGATAGTTAACTTGTCTCTCGTCTAAGTTCATGTATTTTTGAAGTAATTCTGCATCTTTTGTCAATTGAAATGAAATGATAGTGTAACTATTGGCTAGACTGTTCTCAGCGAAAAGAGGACGTGTCCCTACGAAGACGAAACCAACTCCATATGCTCGTAATAATATGCTAAGATCTTCAGTTGGTGTTGCATCAATGCTCGTCTGTTTTCTATATAACTCAGGAACAAGAAACTGACATTCCTCTACCACAATTAAGTTGCGTAACTGCTGCTGAAGCCCTCGCTTAATGGAATTAGCCCCATATAAGCGCACTAAAATATTCATTAAAAACCTAATATCATCCTTTGGAACGCGTTGAGACTGAAGGAAACCTAAATCAATAATAACCTTCTTTTTAATGAGTTCATCAAAAGATATGTTCGATCTACTTACATCAAAGATTTCTTTTAGTACACCTCGAATAAACTTGTTTAGACGATTTTGCAATGCAGTAACTGTCTTCTCCAAATATGAAAACTTGTTCTTGTATTGTATCGCATAGTTATCAAGCGCTTTCAGAAAGCCTTTAAATCCGTTGAGGCGTGCTGTTGTATCTGCAATATATTCATCAAGAACGTCTTTAAGCACGCGCTCCATTTGTACTGAAAGATCAATATCCTGTTGCAACATAGTAGAATAAACTTCACGTATGAGGGAAAATACTCTGTCTGCATGTTCCTCAGGAGAAAATCCGCAAGGATCGAAAATATTTATCTGCAATGGTGCATATTCTGAACCTGGAGCAAATATAAGGATATCATTAAGTATCTCACGTGGAAATAGAGGAAGCAATTGTGTGTATTCAGATTTATAATCAAAAATAATCCAGTCAATCAGTGGGAATTCACTTGAGAGCAATAGAACAATATTTTTTGTAAGACACGTTTTTCCACTTCCGATCAACCCAATAACTGTTGTATTGCGTCTTAAATCTTCAATTTTAACTTTTAAAGGCTGTAAAATCTTATCTCTAGAAACAACATGCCCAATTTCTATTCCTTCAACTAGGTCAGTCACTTCAAGAGGTATCTCAAACTCTGGAATAAAATTGCTGTCTATTCCACGTACTGGTCTCTCTGGTAGATGTGTAAACGGCGATAAGTGAAATATATTCATCTTGGTTTCATTTTCTATCGATAATTTCATTCCAGCACGTTTATATGCGCGTCTAAGTTTTCTACCTTCTAAAATAGACGTTTTAATACCATAATGAACTCCTGAATAAATAGTATTGAGTGAATTTTCAATGTTTAATGTCACACGCCTACATATTTCTTCATCTTTTGCAGAGACTAAGACATAAGTCGATACTTTAGTAAATCCAGGTTGCATTTCATTTAGATATTCTAAGGATTCCTGCTTTTTCTGGCTTTTAAAAAAGTTCACGGGCTCATTAATTAAAGCAATGTCGTTTGTATCCGTTATTAGTTGTTCTAATTCTTTTTCACGAATATTAAAACTCTTGAAATTCGTCACGAAATTTATTTCTGCTTGTAAACTAAGACAATGCCTGATAAATTGGTCGTGTTGTGTTATTACCCTGTGTGGTTTTTTCTCAGGTTGACCTTCAACAGCAATAATAGAAACATGACGAATATCATGAGATGATATTATTTGGGAGATTCCCTGAACATAAAGCACCGATCTGTCTTGTCCGTGTCTTAAGAATTTAGGTAGTACTGTAAAAGCTGATAATTCTTTTTCAGACACGATTTCACTTTCAACCTCAAATGAAAGCGATTCAAGACTCCCTTTCATGCGATTAAGAGCGGATTGGGCTGCTTCTATTGCTTTGTTTTCCCTTCGACCTGTTCCAAAAACATATCGTCTTATCTTGACGGTTCCTCCTTCTTTTATAGAAATCTCATGTGCACCTTGTTTACACTTCTTTAGGTATGCTGAGATATCTTCATTTTCATATTTTTGAAAATTTGTGCTTTTTGAAACATCTTGGAATATAGAGGGACGTTGTGCATAGTTCATAACTTCCCTTGACAGACTTTTGATTTCTAACGCTTGAATCACGAAATATCTGTCTGGAAACATGAAGAAAGCAAAAATACTAAATAGCCACATAAATTTACGAAAAAAATTCGGCAATGGAAGCTTTCGCTGGAAAATGATTCTATTTGAACCAAGTGAATGTAATTCGTACTCTGAAAAGATACGAACACTAAGAACACTGATAAGAGCAAAAATGACGAAAGTAATAACGAATGGATAATCGAGAATTTTGGATCCTAAACTTAATGAAGTAAAAGGAAATTGAGCAAGTACATTCTTGAAAACGAAATAGTCTAGAAAATAGATAGCAAAACTTGAACAAAAAGTGAAAAAAAGCATATGAATAATGATCGCTTCCATTTTCTCCTTAAACAAACCCTCTGAAAACCTTGAGTGTTTTAATACAACATATATAGAGAAAAAGAAGCAGGAAATTACTATAATGAACAAATGTACGATATTAATGAACATTTAACAAGCCTCAAGATCTTCAACTAAAGAAAAAAGAGTAAAAGATTTCAAAAAGTAAAGACATTTGCATACTTCATCAAAAAAACATTTAATCATGGCCAATGTCCGCCTGAATGTAATAATTAACTCTCATAAAATATTACTATGTTTTAGCGTTTCAAATACTGAATTTTAATGAATTATAAAAGATCAACGACTTTTTTATAAATAAGGATTATTTTAAAAAGAAAATGAGTTATCTAAAGCTCAAATTAAGTTTATGGAGTCCTCAGTGAAAGTATTAGCTACCAAAAAATTTGCAGAATTATCTAAATCATATTGAACGAGAATTTCGTTAAAAATCGAGGGGCTTAATAATATACTCCAATTATCATCTTCAGTTAAAGTTGAGGACAAGAAATGAGATATCTAAACGCAGTATTAGGATTAATCCTTCATGTCATAATTATAATTCTCGCTTATCTACCGTTATTTGTACGATGTCTCAATTTGGGGTTCCATGAAACCTATCCTGTACTTATCCTTTTTTGGCTTCTATCTCTCAATGAGTTATTGTTGGCTATAACTCCACCTTCAGTTTTAGTCTTGCCAGTATGCTCGTTTTCAATTAGTATGGTTATTGGCTTTTTTTTCACTCATATTTTTCCATGGGTTTATCCTTTTCTTGTATTCGGATTCATTCTTTTTGTACTGGGACTTCTCCTTCAGTTTTTGATAACCTTAATTTGATCTGAAAGAATTACAAAAGTCGTGAGGTTTTTATATCTACATGCATGTAGCTTGTAAAGATTTTACAAATAAGAAACCTCTATTATGGGAATTCTTAAGGAGACTAAATACATAGAGAAAGGTGTGTTAAATGATAAAGAAGTTTTTTCAGAATAAACGAGGTTCTCCTTTGATTGAAGAGGTTATGTTAATCGGAATGGCCATTCTTATGTTTGCACTGGTAATCAGTTTGATATTTGATATCTTTAATTGGACTGGTGCATCAACCTCCGAACTCTATCAAGAACTGGCCAATCTTTGGAGTGAGTTTCGTTGATGAAAATATTGTCTAAGGACAATATCTTCCAGTTCATGTTATTAAGGATCTAGGGATTTAACTATTATTAACCAGATTTCTTAGAACTGTATGCAATATACCGCCGTTACAGTAATATTCCACCTCAATAGGCGTGTCTAATCTTATAAGAACTTGAAATTTTATCTCATTTGCCTTCTTATCCTTAGCAATAACAGTTAACTCTCCTTTTGGCTCAATGTTCCTGATACCTAAAATATCGTAAACTTCATCGCCTTTTAGACCTAGTTTATTGGCGTTCTCTCCTTCCATGAACTGTAAAGGTAAGACCCCCATTCCTAATAAATTGCTTCGGTGAATTCGCTCAAAAGATTCGGCTATTACTGCTTCAACCCCTAAAAGTTGTGTGCCTTTAGCCGCCCAATCACGAGAACTTCCAGTACCATATTCTTTGCCTGCAATGATAATAAGCGGTAAATTTTTCTCTTGATAACGCATTGAAGCATCGTAAATCGGTATTTCCTCACCAGTTAACTGAAATAAAGTCCATCCGCCTTCCTTGTCATGAACCAATTTGTTTCTGAGACGTATATTACCAAATGTGCCTCGCATCATCACATCGTGATTGCCTCGTCTTGATCCAAAAGAATTGAAATCATCGATTTGAACTCCTTGGGATATTAGATACAAACCCGCTGGTTCATTAGAGGGAATTGCGCCTGCAGGGGAGATATGATCTGTTGTAATGGTATCACCTAGAAGTGCAAGTAACCTAGCATCTTTAATATCATCTTTCTCAGGGGGCTCAAGCGGGAAATCAATAAAGAAGGGAGGCTCCTGAATATATGTTGAATTTGGATCCCATTCATAGAGTTTTCCTACTGGAACATCAAGTTCCTTCCAGAGTTGTGTACCTTCAAAGATTTCAGAATATTGTGTGTCAAACATCTTGGCATCAACAGTTTTTTCCACAATTTCTTGGATTTCCTCAGATGTTGGCCAGATATCTTTGAGATATACTGGATTACTATTAGGATCATAACCTAATGGCTCTCTTATTAGATCTATATTTATTGTACCTGCTATAGCATATGCAACTACTAGAGGCGGCGAGGCGAGATAATTTGCTTTAACAAGAGGATGTATCCTTCCTTCGAAATTTCTATTTCCACTGAGAACAGCAGCTACTACTAAATCATTTTCTTGAACAGTTTTTGCTATTTTTTCGGGAAGAGGCCCGCTGTTACCAATGCAGGTTGTGCATCCATAACCTGCTAAGTGGAAACCCAAAGCTTCTAAGTATGGTAAGAGTCCTGATTCTTTAAGATAGTCAGTCACCACTCGAGAACCGGGCGCAAGGCTTGTTTTAACGTGGGAGCTGACCTTAAGCCCATGTTTTACTGCCTTTCTCGCTAATAGTCCTGCTCCCAACATTACTGAAGGATTTGAAGTATTTGTACATGATGTTATAGCCGCGATCACAATTGAACCATTAATAATATCAGACGATTTGAAATGATCTACTGGACTTGTTACGCTGTAATCTTTTACATTATCCTCCAGCAAGCGTTTATAGTTATGGTTTTCTAACTCTTTCCTAATTTCTATTTTCTTGCCGAAAGTTCTATCCATAGCTTCCAGAAATGTGTTCTTCATCTCGCCAAGAGGTATGCGATCCTGTGGTCTTTTCGGTCCCGCTAGGCTTGGTTCTACAGTTCCTAGATCTAATTCTAATGTTTCGCTGAAAAGTGGCTCAGGTGCATTCTCGGTCAAAAAAAGGCCTTGTTCAATGGCATATAGTTTAACTAATTCAACTTGCTCCTTCTTCCTTCCAGTTAACAAAAGGTAATCTAATGTCTTTTCATCAATTGGAAAGAAGCCGATTGTAGCGCCATACTCTGGTGACATGTTGGCGATGGTAGCTCGGTCAGGCAGGCTAAGCTTACTGACTCCTGATCCATAAAATTCAACGAATTTGCCTACAACGCCATGTTCCCTTAGTATTTGAGTAACCCTAAGGACAAGATCTGTGGCTGTTACACCTTCTTTTAATTCACCATATAACTTAACACCGACTACTTCTGGAACTGGCATATAATAAGGTTGACCAAGCATAACAGCCTCAGCTTCTATTCCACCTACACCCCAACCCAAAATCCCTAAGCCATTTATCATAGTTGTATGAGAATCAGTACCAACAAGATTATCTGGATAGGCAACTAACTCACCGTTTACATTTCTTAACTGAACAACTTTGCCAAGATATTCCAAGTTTACTTGGTGTACAATTCCTCTTCCAGGAGGAACAACTCGAAAGTTATCGAAATTTAACTGAGCCCAGCGTAGGAGCGCATAACGCTCGCGGTTACGTTCAAACTCCTTTTTCTCGTTAAATTGTCTGGCATATGATGTGCCAAAATAATCAACCTGAACAGAATGATCAATTACAAGATCTGCGGGTATAAGAGGGTTAATATTAGCAGGATTTCCACCAAGTCTTTTAATGGCTGATCTCAAGGCTACAAGATCAACTACTGCTGGGACTCCAGTAAAATCTTGCAAAACTACCCTTGCCGGAATGAAAGGAAGCTCACGTTCAAGTGTTTTATCAGGACTCCACTTAGCTAGTGCTTCTACATCTTCTTTAGTGACAATTCGACCGTCGATCTGACGTAAGAGTGCCTCTAATAGTATTCTAATAGAATAAGGAAGACGAGAAACGTTTCCAATCCCTATCTCTTCAAGTTTGCTAAGACGGTAGATTGTAATTTTTTTTTCATTGAGCTCAAGAGTATCTTTAGCCCCAAAAGCGTCTATGTTTGAACTCATAGCTTTCACCTTGATATCCACATTTAAAGTAGCAAGAACTCTTAGGAGTTCATTAGTCATGGATTTTCTTTAACAACCAGGCCATGTTTTGACCGAGTACCTTCATTGTACGTAAACCTTCTTCATCTTGTTCAACTTCTCCTTTGTTGCGACCGATTCCCATATTCCAGTAACTAGAACCAGGAACCAACCACTGCCCTATTAGGAAGAAATGGTTTATAGAATCGAAGGCATGGATTGAACCAGCTCGCCGAACTGCAACGACTGCAGCACCGACTTTACGCTTAAACATATCATCATTTGCTCTTGCAACTAATCCAGCACGATCAATTAGTGATTTCATTTCTGAAGTTATGTCTGCAACGTAAGTAGGTGAACCCAAGATTACGCCGTCAGCATCAAGCATTTTTTCAATGCATTCATTAGCTATATCATTTTTTACGGAGCATTGCTTATCCTTATTTTCGAAGCATTTGTAGCAAGCGATACAACCATTGATTTTCTTACCGGCTAGTTGAATCATCTCAGTTTCAATACCTTCATTCTCAAGTTCTTGGAAAACATGCTTGATAAGTATAGCGGTGTTTCCATCCTTACGTGCGCTTCCATTGAATGCCACAACTTTCATTTTATTTTACTCCTTTTTTAATTTCTTGCCGATTCCCCACGCTTTACCTAAATATTCACCTACAGCCCAGAAACTGTTATCAGGCATGGTTAAAACGAATGGGTTGATTTTTTTGATATCAGGTTTGCCATCCTTGGTGAGATATTTCTCCTCAGTATAGGCTGCAACTATCTCACCAATATACAAATTATTTGTAGGAAGTTCGTGGATATCAAAAAGTCTACACTCAATATTCATTCGGCATTGTTTTATCATTGGGGCAGTTTTCAATTCTCCGTAAAATACATCAAAAAGGTCTGATTTATCGGTTTTTCTTCCTGAAACCAGTCCACAATAATCCGTTTCTTCAATCATCTCAATGCTTGGAATGTTTACACTGAAGGTTTCGTTCTCTCGAATACCTTCTGATGTATAATGCCGATTATTTATTCCTGCAACAAGTAGTGGCGGTTTGTAATTGCATCTGTTGATCCACCCCACAGCCATAAAATTGGGGCGTCCTCCGACGTTTACACCAACCAACGTCATTGGCATGGGATATACAAAAGCTGTAGTTCCGATATTGATTTTTTCCATTATCATTTTGCTCCATTACCTATTTATTGTGAATTTATCATTTTATCTTTAATTCTATATGAAGTTTTTCTTAGTGGCTATCCAATTGTGTGAGTTCTACACTAATGTCCCATAATTTTTGAGCAATTACTTCGTCATATGACTCTGTTGACGACTTTGCTACTTTTTTTCTTATGAAATATTTTCCAGTTACATTTTCGACATCGGGAGACGTAGCTAAGAAAATCGAAGTTTCTGCGCCCCTGCGAAGTTTATTGAAAGATTTTGAGGATATCTGGTGTTCTACATGAGTAGTTGATCCAATATTAGTATCAATAACGCCTGGGTGTAAGCAATTTACAGTAACATTTGTATGCTTTAGTCTTTTGGCTAGTTCATAAGTAAAAAGTATAAGGGCTAGTTTAGATTGGCTGTATGCTGTCCATGCGTCATATCTATTTTCATTTTGAAGATCGTCAAGATTAAGATGAGACCATGTATGAGTTGCGGATGAAACATTAATAATCCGTGCCGGTGCACTGGCTTTGATTGTATCAAGTAGTAAATGTGTAAGTAAGAATGGTGCTAAGAAATTAACTGCAAAGGTTGTTTCAATTCCATCTATCGTCACTGAACGATTCTGAAGCAAAACACCAGCATTATTAATCAGTACATGGAGGTTTTGATATTTACTTTTGAAATCGGCGACCAACTGTATCATAGCCTTTTGTGATGACAGATCGGCAATCAACAGATCAACTGATTGATTCCCTGTTTTTTCACGAATTTCTTCCCTTGCATCCTTTCCCCATTTTTGATTACGACAAACCATAATCACTGTTGCATCCATTTCTGCCAAACCTAGAGCTGTTGCTTTCCCAATTCCAGAATTAGCTCCTGTGATCATGCAAATTTTTCCGTTCATGTTGAAAACCACCCTCATCACCCAAATACTATTCTTTGAATAAAGGCAAAAGAGATTATATCATAATATCTATCTAGGCATTAGTTCTAATGAACAACTCTACCAATAAAATTGCGTTTGTATTATCCTCTTAATGCCCGATATGTCATATAAATGAAGATTACTGGTCCAAAAAGAAAGATTGCAAGAAATGCAATTGTAGAGATGATCAAGAATGGTTGCGGAATAATACAAAATACTACTGATAATCCCACGAATAAACCACTATAGATAAGAAAATCTCTGAAATTGAATAAGCGTTCTTTGAAGTACGAATCATTTAATGGTATTTCATTCTCAATTGGTTTGCTAAACTTGACAAGTAAAATAATAGCCAGGTAAATTAATATCATTAAAATGATCGGTAAGAAACCTGGAATTCGTTCTGGAACTAAAATGAAGAAAGTAACAACGTATAATATTGCCAGATATACTATAGTGACAATAAAACCCGTTTTCCCAAGTTGCAAAGAATGAATTGAAAACGATTGTCTTTGAGCTAGTTTTGTAAAAAGTACAATTAATACTACTGTTCCGAGTGATGCTCCAATTGTCAGTAGAACATTATAACCAGTATTTAACGACAAAAAGAGTGAACCAATAATAACTAACAATATAATGAATACGATATTTTTTCTCTTCGGATAAAGATATTTAGCATGATTTGGAAGAATTTCTGTAGTGATTTGTTCAGAGTTCTTGTTTTCTGTTACAAAAACTTGAAACACCATTATCGGCATAATAAACGCTAAAAAAGGATGCCAAAAGAACACCAAAGTCGAAAATTCAAGGATAGCAATTCCACCTATAGTACCAAGTATAGGATCCTGCCCGATATAACCCGCCCAGAGAACTTTAGTTATCCAAGATTCATATAAAGCAAATAACATACCCCACAGATACAATTGATGCATTGAGGTGCGTTTTGTTCGAAAGGCAAGATTGAGAAAAAATATTGTATGAGCAAAATATAGTGGCCATGTCACAATCAGCGACCAGGGATCAATAAACCAAAGCCGAGTTGCAGACGCACCGGAAAAAATTTCTGCAAAGAACATCGATAATGTACCAATTAGGAGAAAAGAAATCAATCTTGTCTTTGATGTTGACTCTGTTTGAATCATATTTTAAAACCGGGCAAACAACTACAAAAAGATTCCCGATAACTCATTCACCGGCAAGTTCTCGTTCCCAGCAAGGGATGCAGTAAAATTTGTCATTTAAAACCCTTGCTCTAGTTTCCATGACCATGAGCCCGCATTTTGAACATTTTACTGAATTAAGAATCCGAGCACGCTCTGGAATCTTGATATCAACATTTTTGACGACGAAAAGTTCATCATCGGAAATAGTCAGCAGTTTTTTCAGCATATCTTGTCTAGCTTTTCGTAATACGGCGTTTTCTTCTTCAGTCAAAGGTATGTTCTGATTCTGTTTTCGCAATATCTCACGTCTCTGTTCTGATTCCTCTTGAAAAACATCTGCTTTAAGTTCGATTCTTATTTGTTTCCCAGAATTCCGTTCTATGAACGTATAGGCATGAAGACCGTGATCTTGAAACACCAGATTTCCTTTACCAAAAGTCGTACCATTTATGTACTGGATTGCGTCGACTGCGCAAGTATCATTCTCCACGATTGCTACTAGTTCTTCATCCCCACTACGATCAAGTTTAAGTTCCTTTCTGGCTAATATTGCGACTCTGTATCCTATAACAACTCCAGGACAAAAGTGTCCATGAAATTCAACTGCATTTTTCAATTCCAAGGGGATTTCTTCTTGCATAATATTTCCTCAAAGGTTTTCTTTGGGTTTTGCTTTTTGTTGAATTGCTAGATTATATGTGAACTACCACCCAACAAGTTAGGTGGCTTCTGTCCTCCTAGACTGTTCTGCTTAGCCAACACGGTTGGTTACATTAAGCCTAGTCATCGACAGTTCGGGCTGGTCCACGGCAGCCCCCGTCCCTCAAGGGACACTTGAGGTCCGACAGTACCCTCATCGGTACTGTGTCTTGTGTACGCTCCCAACGCCAAGCCAGACACCTCGGCATACTGCACACTGAGATGGTAGCTAACTGCTATTTAAGTTTTAGGGAGAGCGGTGTGAAAGTGAAACTCTCTACCGCAATTCATCCCCCCAACACGTTGAGGGGTCTTCTTGCGAATTGGTTATAAATTTTTGATCTTTATTATTTTCAGTTAAGGCAATTACTTCGTCAAACATTTCATTTGCTGTTTCTTTGTTCCCAATTCTACGGTTTATCTCTGCCATTAAGTATTTAGTTGCAAAAACCCGGTCACTAGGAACTTGTCCTTTACCAACCGCCTTTTCGAAGTAGTCTAAAACAATCGCTCCAAATCTTTTTTCTTCTTCATTGCTTTCTGCCCACCAGTATGGATCTATCCAGTTATTTGCAAGGGCAAATTCATCTTTCTTAGTTAGTTCCAATTCATTCATCGCTTCTAGGCATAACATTGCGCGTTCAAGTTTTTTTGATAACGAATTTCTTGAAAGAGAACCCATTTCATTAATCTTTTTTCTCAATTCTGCATTTTCCACTTTAGCATCAAACATTTTTTTAGGCGCACAGAAACCACAATTAGGACAAAGATGGTAAAAAAATCTCACAGGATTAAAGCCCCAATAATTAGGTCGAAAATCTGTGCGCTTAGATCCATATCCACAGCTTCCTATCTCATTGCTAGTAAAGAGGTTGTCGCAAATTGGACACGTAAGGGAAATCGGGTAAAGAGTAGTCATGGTTAAATACTTAGTTTAAACAAAATTAAATCTTTGCAGATCAATTAACAGGAAATTTTCTCTCGAAAGAAGGCTAGATTATTTAACGTCAAACAAATCGGAGCTCCTTTTTATTAATCCATTGACTTATTTGCTATTATCAATAGATACACACTAATTCTTTTAACCAAAGTTTGCAAAGTATTGATAAACTAAAGGAACTATGACTAACATCATAATCCAAAATAATTTAAAAAATTTCAACTCTTTATGAGCTGAGAGGTGGTCTCATGGTCGTGAGAGATCCATTCTGTGGAATGCCTGTAGATCCCGAAAAATCAAAATTCAAGGTTGAGGTTTGGGGGAAAGTATATTACTTTTGCAACGAGCGTTGTATGCACGGTTTTCTAGAAGCTCCCAGGATCGCATATTTTTCTATGGAAATTGGTATAAAAAGCGAAATCCCTACTTATAGTGGGGGCTTAGGAGTATTAGCGGGAGATACAATACGCTCCAGCGCTGATTTAAAAATTCCCTTAGTTGCAGTTACACTAGTTAGTAGGAAGGGGTATCTAAAACAAAGAATTACTGAAAAAGGAGAACAAATAGGATCTCCCGATGAGTGGAATCCTTCAAAATTTATGAGCTTGCTGCCATCTGATGTAAGGGTACGAATAAAGGGGAGAGATATAGGAATTAGGGCTTGGCTTTATGAGCATCAAAGCCTGACGGGCGGTGTAGTCCCAGTAGTGTTCCTTGACACGGATATTGAGAAAAACGCCCCTGAAGACAGAGCAATTACGGACTATCTTTACGGAGGTGACGATAAATACCGATTAAAACAAGAAATCGTCCTGGGAATTGGTGGCATAAAGATACTTGAAGCACTAAATTTAAACATAAAGAAATATCATATGAACGAGGGTCATTCAAGCCTTCTCACTTTGGAATTGTTAAGAAATAATGGGATGAACCCTGATAAGGTAAGAAATCAATGTGCTTTTACCACTCATACACCAGTTGAAGCAGCATTTGATAAATTCTCTTATGACACCGTTCAAGAATTATTGGAGAGCGAATATCCATTAGAAATTCTGAAGGAATTTGGAGGGCGGGATAGACTTAATATGACTCTTTTGGCTTTAAATCTAAGTCAGCATGTAAACGGAGTAACTACAGCCCACATGAATTATTCGCAAAAGCTTTTTCCAGGATACCATATCAGTGCAATAACTAATGGTGTTTACTCATATTTGTGGACTTGCCAGTATTTTAGAAAACTGTATGATAAGTATATACCGGGTTGGGCGAATGAGCCTGAACTTCTCGTGAGGGTTGATCCAATCCCAGATGATGAGTTATGGGATGCTCATTTATTAGCAAAGAATGATCTTTTCAACTTTTGTAAAGAAAGAACAGATATAGAACTGGATATCGACATATTGACGATAGGATTCGCCAGGAGAGCTACGGAGTACAAGAGAGCCACGTTACTTTTCTCGGATTTGATGCGACTAAAAAAAATAAATAAGAGAGGAAAAATACAGTTGATTTTTGCCGGAAAGGCGCACCCTAAGGATTTGGGTGGTAAAATGTTGATTAAAAAAATCTATGACTACATGACTCAACTGAAAGATGAGATCACTATCGTGTATCTAGAAAATTACAATATAGACATCGCTACTAAGCTTACCTCTGGAGTTGATGTTTGGTTAAATACGCCTCTACCTCCCTTTGAGGCGTCTGGGACAAGCGGAATGAAAGCTGCACATAATGGCGTAATGAACTTTAGTGTGTTAGATGGCTGGTGGATTGAAGGCTGCATTGAAGGAGTTACTGGTTGGTCTATAGGTCCCCCGCCAGATGAAATTATTGGAGATAAAGAAAGAAGAACCAGAGAATTGGACGATCTTTATTCCAAACTAGAATATATAATCATTCCTACATTTTATAAAATGAGAGATGAATGGATGGATCTGATGACGAATTCTATTGGAAAGATCGCTTATTACTTTAACAGCCACCGGATGATGCGAAGATATGTCACAGAAGCGTACCTGTAGATATATCAACTTTTATTTATTTTAAGATTTTGAATGCCCGAAAAGTTGTTTCTTTGCAACATCAAGTACTTTATTAAGGATCTTATTGAAGATCATGATATATTCGAACGGTTTGTTCAGCTACTTTCTTCCACGTAAAGTACTGCAGAACTCTTTGACGCCCATTTTCACCCCATATTTTCGCTCTCTCACTATCTTTCAATACTTCTTTGACACCCCATGCGATGTCTGCGGGGTACTCGCCGTTCACATGAATACCATTTTGACTAGGACCCGAAGGTACAATCTGTTCTCGGAAGCCGACGATACCATGGGCTCCAACCACAACAGGCTTCGCCATAGCCATAGCCTCTAAGCTAACTATGCCGAAAGGCTCATAAACTGATGGAAAAATACAGACATCAGCAGCAGCGTAATGTAGGATTCTTTCGTCTTCAGGTACAAATTCGAAACGACAAACTAACTTATCATTAATTCCGAGTCGATTTGCCGTCTCAGTGATATCTTTCTGTTCTTCTCCCTTACCTAAAATTACTAGTTTTGTCTGGGGATATTCCTTTAATATCATTGGCATAGCCTGAATAAGATTTCTCACTCCTTTAACCCATGTTAGTCGGCCTAAGAAAAAAAGCATATTTTCATTTTCTTTGATATCATATTTGCCTCGAATTTTTTCAATAGCCTCTGGAGTATATTTATTAGGGTTGTAACGTTCTGGATCAACACCGTTCCAGACTGAACTTATTTTTGTTTCAGGCCAGCCATGTCGAATAAGATCATCTCTCATTACATGGCTAACAGTAATTACGCGATCTGCGAACTGGGAAGTCGCTGACTCAAAATGAGAAACTACTTCAGAGCCGTGTCCTCCGCTTCTTCCCCACTCAGTGCTGTGAACATGAAATACAACTGGTATGTGTGTTTCGTTTTTAATTATGATGCCAGCAATACTGCTTAGCCAATCATGAACGCACACTAAATCGAATTTATAGTCTTCTTTCTTGATTAATTCGTTGATGAATTTGGTTGCACTAAGAATATTATAAATAAAGATGTCGTTAAAGAATTGGATGTTTGTCCCCCATTTTTTTAAGTCATCGGTGACAAAAATTGGTAAAACATTGCTTGCATCAGCAATTATAGGGCGATGGACTTCTACACCCTTCAAGATCTCTCTTGTCTTCAAATCGCCTGTATTGAGCGTAAAAACAGAGACATCGTGACCTAACTCAACGAATTCGTGAGTTATGTATTCTGCATATGTACCTAAACCGCCTACAATTCTCGGTGGATACTCATAAACAAAAAAACCAATTCTTAATGGATTCACCCTCTTACAATTTATATTATACTTAAATGCATATAACATCAACTATTTCCATATTAATAACTGTCTGTGACTGTTAATCACCAGTCACATTCATTTAAAATAACATTTTTCGTTTTTAGAACTATGTGTGCTAGCAAAATATGTCTAATGATCTTGAAGTTAAATCCTTTTTAATCGGTGAGAACTGTGACCACAATCCAATTTGGAACTGATGGTTGGCGTGCCATTATAGACCGAGATTTCACACTAACTAACGTAAAAATTGTCGCTCAAGCTATAGCAGATTATATGAAGAATCATAATTTAGATGGAAAAGGAATTATAGTAGGATACGACACAAGAAAGGGATCGCAACATTTCGCAGAAGGTGTATGCAGGGTAATGCTTGGCAATGCTATCAGTACATTCGTCACTGAAAGAGATGCACCTACGCCTGTCACAGCTTTTGAGGTCCTCAACGAAAAAGCAGGCGGCGCAGTGATGATTACCGCTTCACATAATCCACCAGAATGGAATGGCATTAAATATATTCCAGACTATGCAGGTCCTGCCTTACCTGATATCACTGAAGAAATTACCAAAAACATTGACCAAGTTCTTAAAGCCAAAACAGTAAAGGAGACTTCTATCGAGAGAGGAACAAAAAGACATCTTTTCAAATCAACTGATCCCAAGATACCGTATACCGAATTCGTTGAAAAACAGATAGATCTTGCAACTATGAAGAAGGCAAAATTGAAAGTTGTTATTGACCCAATGCACGGAACCGCCAGAGGCTACCTAGATTACATCTTGCGCGATTTAGGATGCGAGATCACGATAATTCATGATGACCTTGATCCTACTTTTGGAGGCGCACGCCCAGAACCTCTTCCAGAGTTTCTCGTCAGCCTAAAGAGTAAAGTTGTCAGTCTTAAAGCTGATTTAGGTTTAGCAACGGATGGTGATGCTGATCGATTGGCTGTCTTTGACAGTGATGGTACTTATTTAGCAGCAAATCAACTACTACCTCTTTTATATGACTATCTCATCAAGATAGGCAAGAGAGGAGGAGTCGTTCGCAGTGTATCCACAACCCATTTCGTCGATCAAATCGCCAAAAAGCATGGTTTTCCTGTTTATGAGGTGCCTGTTGGATTCAAGTATGTAGGACAATATTTACGTGAACAGGATGTTATTATTGGTGCGGAAGAAAGTGGTGGCTTTAGTTTTAAGGGACACATATCTGAAAAAGATGGTATTTTTACATGCATTAAAGTAGCGGAAATGAGGGCTAAACTTAGAAAACCTCTCTCACAATTGCTTGACGAAATGCAATCTGAATATGGATCATTTTATAGTGGAAGAACTGAAATCCAATGTCAAGAAAAGCAAAAACAAGTTGTTATGGAAAGATTATCTTCAACTATTCCTGACAAGATTATTGGGATAGCGGTGTCGATGGTGAATCGAATAGATGGGTTAAAGTTAATCTTGGAAGATGGAGGATGGTTGCTCATCCGACCTTCAGGAACTGAATCCATTCTTAGAATCTATGGAGAAACTAGCACTAAAGAGACTTTAAAAATGCTGCTGAAAGCTGGTAAGAGTCTCGTTTCTAAAGCGCTAAATGAATAAGCCTTGGCTCAAATTTGACAACTTGATGAAATCTCAGATTCATTAACTAATTTTCCTTAAGAATAGAGCTACACTCTGCAAAATAAGTAATTCTCTCGTTAACAAATTTATAAAAAATCCTTTAAGGAAATTCTACGACAAGAAAGACTAACTAAAAAAAGTAGAGGGTGTATAAAAGAATTTGAAAGTTGATTTGTCTCTTATACGCTCTTTCTGATCTCTATTTCAGCGAAGGTTTCTATTCCATTATGTTTTTTCTCAAAATCTTTTTTACCAAACTTTATTAAATCATTTTAGTAGAAAAGTAAAAGTTCAAAGCAATTATCTACGCAATGTTGATCTTAGTTTATTAGTATCAAGAAACAAGTCTAACGCATACGCTGGGTCAGTAACTAGGATATCTGCAACATTAATTGTCTTGAACGCTGCACCTTCTCTCCCTATTACAGCAATGCTGATTTTCGCTTCTTCAAGCATTTTGTTATCATTAACGCCATTGCCAATAGCTGCGGTATTTTCAACACCTAATTGCAAGATCAGTTCCTTCTTTTCTTCATCTTCTGGTTGTTCTAATTTCAAGTGATAGGTGTCAACTCCTAATTCTTCTCCTATTTCTTTCAAGTTTCCCCGAGAATCTGACGAAGCAATAATTACTCTGACCTTGTTCTTTAACATCTTTAATTTCGCTTTGACCTCATTACTAATCTGCCCTGTCATGGCTAATGTGCCGTTAAGATCGCATATAATTTGTTGAATCATAATTTTTTCCATGCCTGGTATTTCAATTACAATCATTTGTTTTTCCCGCTTCAGTTATTCATCTTTAATATATCATTTTTTTACAAAATTCCATAATGTTTCAAACAAAATCAAGAAGTGTAAGACAATCCGCATTTTTTTTGTGAATTATATGATTCCAAAATTAGTAAAATATCTTTTAACACCTCTATTTAACTATAGTTGCTGTGTAATCGCGTTTTTATAATATTTTGTTACTGTTACATAACAGACACATATAATTAAGAATTTAATTCTGCATTGTCCATTTATACATTTCGAATTACGAAACTAACTGGAAGATGCTATGCAATAGACGCTTTTGAAAATATAAATGCACTAAATCTATTGAAGGCATATAAAGTGGATACTGATAGTGGGGATTATGAATTAAGAAGGACAATAGTGATCATAATAGTTTTATTATTATTTATAGCGTTTGCCTTGGTTCATGGATAATATAAAACACAGAATAACTTAATATTGTCTATTTTATGCGCTAACGCAAATGAAGTGAATGACGTACTTCAAAGTTGAGTTACATAATTTTAAATGGAGGATTTGTCAGTAAACGAAACACAAATAATTTTCTATTCTATTTCTGGACATATTTTTTGAGGGTAAAATCATTTGAAGGAGCATGGGTTTTATGACACTCACTCAACAAGAATCTGAAAGGCATTTTTTTATTGATACTGAAACTACACCTGGATACTTGCGCCATCTTCCAGAATTTCTTGAAAATTATTACGTTCTACAACACAAAGAGTTTCGCGCCGTTAAATATATGCGCAAATTTCAAATTGATAAACGATACTATCTTATTTTTAGGGTATTTGTACCAAAATCATCTGATTATGTTGACGTAACGGTAGAGACTAGTACAGAAGTAGGTCATCCAATTCATGTGATAATGAATCTTAGTCGGCCCACAATTTCCTATACGTTTTTACAAAGAATTTATGATGACCTTCTCATTAATGTCCAATTCTTCGAAGAATATGCCAGACAATTCACGCTTTATTTAGCATTTATTCCAGGGCAAAAAGTTACAGAAGAACGATATGGGCGGAACATCTTTCAGAAGTTATTTACCGATTCGATGGTTAATATATTCATATTTTTTATCCCCATTGCTTTTATAGCATTTGCACTGCTTGGCCCATTAATCGCCCCAATCGTTATCGTAGCGGCAGAATTAGTTATAATTGCATTTGCTGGAAAATTAATCGCAGTAACTTCAGATTGGAAAATTACGAAAGATCGCCCTGAAGTTACAATACTTGAATATACCTTGACGGAAGAGGAAGCGATTATTTTAAGAAAAAGACACAAAAAAGCACTTCCTAAAATTAGAAAGGAAATTTATGACAAAACGTTAGCAGTAGGCGAGCCAATAAGTTGTGAGGTCGCTCACGACGTTTTCCAGAAATACGAAATAGAGTGTACTCCCGCATATTTCTCTATCAAGACGATAAATCTATATAATCTTGTCAACTCTGCGGCAAAAAAGTTCAATTTATCAATTCCAACGATAGTCGTAAGTAATGTATTAGCAGCTAATGCGGCAGCTACTGGTCTTAATTCAAGAATTGGGACTATGTTAGTAACTACGGGCGCTTTAGTCCAATTAGAAGAGGATGACCTTCTTCAGGTTGTTGGTCACGAATTAAGCCACCTTAAGGGGCACGATCCAGTCATTATATTTTTACTTGTGTCTCTAGAATATTTGGGACGGATATATATAGTAACGTTCATTCCACAACTCGCAAATGTAATTCAGAGTTTGTCCTTGCTTTACTATATCGTGCTTATTGGAACGATCTTTTTTGTGGGCAAATTTTTTGAGGCAAAGTGCGATTTAGAAAGTGCAATATACTTGAAAGATCCAAAACTTTTGGCAAATGCTTTGAGAAAAATAGGATTTAGGCAGTTGGTTCATAAGGGGAGAGTCTCGTTTTCTCTATTGGGCTGGCTTCGATTAGATCCTCATCCACCGATTGGTTGGCGCATTAGACGATTGGATGAGATTGAGGATCCTAGTCGGATAAAGCATCCCTTCCTAAAATCAGCCTTTGACTGTATAAAGGGATTTTTCTCATCATTTATCCCATAATTTTTGGCAAGTAAAAGCCTTATATTTACTTACTTTAACGCTATTCAGACTCTGGGTGGATAGACCGGTGTTAATAGTTGTTAATAGTTGTTAATATCTGTCTATAATGAAAGGAACGGTCGGATTATAGATGAAAACTGAAAAAGCAAACAATTCAAAATTAACAAGACTTTTGCTCATCCGTCATGGAAAAACAGAGGAAAACTGGCAAGGAGAGTATCGCTTACCACCTGGTCCTCCTCTCTCGCTTGAAGGACGAACACAAATAATCGCTCTCAAAAACAAACTAATGAAGTTTCCGGCTGATAAAATATATGTTTCTCCGTACAAGAGGACAGAAGAAACTGCGGAATTACTAACAAATAAATTCAGTAAAATAATCGTAGATGAACGATTAGATGAAAAAACATATGATAAGAGTTTTGAGAAAGTAAAAAAAAGAGTTTCTAAATGGCTTAAAGAACATATAAAATACGATAGAAGCACAATTTGGGCAGTATCACACGGTTTCCCGATTAATGCGATAATTCTGTTGGTTTCCCCGAGTGATTTCGAAGGAAAGAGCACAGAAGATGAACATTCACATGTTCCTAGAGGTGGCGTGTGGATCATGGAATGGGAGGACAAGACACTCACCAGAAGCGAGTTGTTAATAGGAAAAGAATACGTCTGAGCTAAAATTGATTCTATTTCTCTTAAAACATCACTGTTATTATGAGAAATGATGTGTCTAAAGAAAACTTTCTTTCATAGCCAGATAGTGTAGAAAAAAACCGCTACTTCGTCCTGTACATATAGTAATTGTGGATATATCTCTTAAGTGAAGCAGAAAGTCCCTTATGTAAAAAAAGCGGAGTTATCCAAGAAGATTACTTGCAGCACGTAGAGTAAAGTCTATAAATGGGCCTGGGTATACTCCCAGAATAACAATAAAGATGGCAAAAAGGACAATAACAAGCTTCATTAGCCCACTATTCTTAAAATTCATATTGTCGAAGCCTTGAACATATTTTTCCTCCATAGTTGATTTATCCATGACAATAAATTTAATGATCCATAGGTAACCGGCTGCTGCAAAAAAAGTAAATACTAGCATACTCCAACCAGCAATTATGCCGATGGGACTGCCATTTTCGAACAGACCTAGGATAATTTGCAATTCTGACCAGAAACCACCGGTGAAAGGTATCGCAGCTAGTGAAAAAAGACCAATCACCAAGCATGATCCAATAACTGGGTCTCGTCTTCCAAGTCCTTTGTAGTGATCAAGGGAGTGCGAACCCGTTGAAAAAATGAGATATCCGGCAATCATAAACAACAAACTTTTTGCAATAGCATGGTTGAGGGCATGTAATAGGACCCCGCTTAACCCCATAATATTTGCAGCACCAAGGCCTGTGATAAGGTAGCCCATATGTGTGATCGTGGAAAATGCTAAAATGCGTTTGAAATTTCGTGCGTGTGAATCTGATCTCTTGAATTGGATGAGAACAAAAAGATTTCCTTGTAATGAGGTAATAATGCCAACAGACATCAATAGATTGCCCCAGCTACCGCCAATACTGATGTTTAACGGAATGATAAGTAGTGTAAATGTTCTTAATATACCATACGTCCCTGCAATGACAACAACTCCTGATAGCATCGCGCTTGCAGGTGCAGGTGCGGCCGGATGAGCATCCGGAAGCCAAGTATTAAGGAAAAACATTGACCCAGTGACACCAAATCCTACGATCATCAAAATGAGTGTCACTGAGGTCATAGGATTATTTTGCAGGGTTGCTGTTTCAAAATAAACAAAATCTAGCCTACTGGTTGCTCCATACAGTAGAGCTAATCCAAAAAGAATTAACATGTTCCCCGTTGAGCTCATCACTAAGTACTTAAACCCTGCTTCTGACGATTCTTTGCTACGATAATAACTAACCATACTATAACTACCTAGAACCATTCCTTCATATGCGATAAACAAGGTGAAAAAATCAACTGCCAATACTACCAGATTAAGACCGGTTATTACTGCAAACAACAAAGCATAGAAATATGCTAAGTCTTCATAGGCATCCATAAAATTTATGCAATAAATGTTAACCGCAAAATGGATCAATGTAAAGATTAGTATAAAAAAGAGAGAGGTCATATCTGCCTGTAAGACAAGGAAAGACGTCTCTTTAAAGAATTTTTCTCCTGTTGTTAAAATTGAAGTGCTAAACAGAATGGCTAATGAAATATTAATTGATGCTCCAATAAACGCAATGGCGTGTACTAACTTTTTTTTCAACCAGGAAGTCTTTAGTAGTCTTTCTATGAACATAAGAAGAAAAGAGCTTAGAAGAGGGACAAAAACGAAGGAGAGCAATGATATATTAAACCCTATAATTTCAATCATAATATTATCACCTAAAAGAGTAGAAGAACAATAAGAATTGCAAGAAGAACCACAACTATTCCCACTGTATTGTAGTTGAGATCGCCAGATTGTAATTTGCGTAATTTCCAATTGAATCTCATGAATAAGTCCAGTAACTCGTTGTAAAGCACATCTAAGTAAAATCCTTCTTCAGCGATATTATAAAAAGCGCTAAGAACCCAATATTTCCGTACTGTTGGCATGATGGTTCTAGGGCCTTTATAGTAGATGAGATAACTAATGGTAAATCCAACAGCTACTAGCGAGATTGCCAGAATCATGTTGAAAAATGCCATTGGCTGGTGTACGAGATCGGGTATATATCTCAGTGGGTTATGATATGCCACATGCTCGAACATAGGTTCGAAATAGTTATTTAGGAGAATTGGTCCAAGAAACCCAGTTGCTATGACAAGGATTGCTAAAGAACTTGTAACTCCTCGCATTATTGGCCCTGGCTTGTAGATTTTCAATTTTTCTGGCTTTTCGCCATAAAAAATCAAGAAAAAAAACCTAAACGCGTATATAGCTGTTAAAGGCGCGGTTATTATACCAGCGCCATAGACTATCCAACCAAGGGAAGCTAGTCTCGCACCACTAGAAGCGTAATTAATTGCGCTACCTAATATTGCCTCTTTGCTATATCCACCGTTAAAGAGGAAAGGAACACCCGCTAAGGCACATACTCCTATTAATGTTGACCAGTGAAGAACTGGCAAGTCATTTTTTAATCCACCCATATGTTTGATGTTCCGTTCATCGTGCAGAGAATGAATGATTGCTCCAGCCGATAGAAAGAGGAGTGCTTTGAAGAGACCATGAGACAATAAATGAAACTGAGTGGCCATAAAACCTTCAATACTAATGGCTTGGTTCTCATAATACGCTAAATAACCAACTGCAAGTCCCATGAACATATAAGCAATTTGACTAACTGTTGAATATGCCAATACTCGTTTGATATCAATAGAGACCAAGGCGGAGGCGGCACTAATGATAGCGGTAATAGCGGCTATGAAGGCAATGGTAATGAAAAAAGGTTCCACCTCAGTTGGACCAAAGACGTTGTAAAATCGTGATAGGAGATATACTCCAGCTTTTACCATCGTAGCTGCATGTATAAGTGCACTAACCGTTGTAGGCCCCTGCATTGCATCAATATTAATTCGACGAGGGCTACTTAACCAAGTAATGAGAGGAAATTGAGCAGATTTACTAATAGCGCCGAGCAAAATGAATAGCGCAACAAGTGTTTGAAGATCTGGTGATACGTTGGTAGCAAATTCTACCGTAATTATTTTTATATTTATCGTGTTTAATTCTAGCCAGAGGATTCCAAGCGCAATTAGAAGAGCGATATCGCCAACAAATGTCATGAGAAATGCTTTTATTCCAGATTTGGCGCATAGTGTACCTTGTGGGTCAGGTTTATGGAACCAATGTGCAATCAGGAAATAAGAACAAACTCCCATTATTTTCCAGCCGAAAAAGAGGATTACAAGATCTCCTGCAAGAACAAAAAGAACCATTCCGCCTACGAAAAGTTGTAGGAAGAAATAATATCGACCTTGTGCATCATCATCCTTCATGTATTCTAAGGAAAATAGGGCAATTAAAAAACCCAAACCAGCTGCAATGAGTGCGACAAAGGCCCCCAAAGGATCGACCATGATGGAATTGTTGAAGAACCCATGGATGTTATAATTAAATACCGTAGGGTTTAATAGAATTACCTGTTCTTCCCAATTCCCCGCAAAAACAAGGTAACTTGCAAGAAGTGCTGAAATACCAATCGTAGCAACCGAAAAATAGTTTCTTATCTCTGTACTAAATTTTCCAATAATTGCAGAAATGACCGCTCCGAGAATGGGAATAGCAAATATTGAAAACCAAGGCTGAAGAAACAGAAGAAAGACGCTTTGCAATGTGTTTATATGCCAACTTGCCATTTTTAGACACCTCAGCCTTTGAGTGTTGTAAGATCGTCAATTTCAGTGGTCTGAAAATGTTCGTACACTTTTCGTATAAAGGCTAATGCAAGTCCCACGACTGCAGCACCGACTGATAGTGTAATCAGGACAAATGTCTGTGTTTGTGGATCCACATTTACACCTTGAGTGAATCCAAATGCAATGAACACAATATTGGGTGCACTGACGAGCATTTCTAATGCCATGATTACTCTGATCGTTGATCGTTTAGTAGTTAGGCCATAAAACCCCATTAATAGCATAATAAAAGATAATGCAAGTAAAACTTCAAAATCCGTGAAAGAATCGAAAGTAATGCTCATTATTGCTCATCTTCCTGCTGGTTCTTTTTTATTAGAGGGTTAAACACCATATTCATTCCTAAAAGTGCTACATAGAATACAAACGCCTGAATTATAGTCGCAGTTACAACGGTTGTCCACAATAAACGTAAACTCACTTCATTAGCAGTTCCACGATTGACAGTTGATAGCGTCTCAGCCCACATTCCTGATCCTAGTGAGTTTAGGAGGAATAATATGAGGAAAAAAGAAACTAGGGTTATTCCAATTTTTCCGAACATTTTTTTGTAACTCATTACTTCACCTCTCCGATGACTTGATCTTTCTCAGCGGTCTTTCCAGTAGATTGTTCGGGTAAAGTTGAAGCGACAACCATGATCAAGACTGTTAAGACTCCAGCGTAAAGTAAGAGTTGAAAAAGAGCAGCGTAAAACGCGTCAACTAAATAGTAAATGGCCCCGATCCCGAAGGCTGATAGCGCTAGGGCTACAATTCCACGTGATATTTTTTCTGATTCAAGCGCTATAATCGCCATAACCAAGGTAAATAAAGCCAGAAAAATGATTTCAGGTGTTGCCATACAATCATCTCCTTTGCGGGTTCATTTTTCTTTTCTGCCTCTATAAACAATTTTAGTTTCTATGGCATCTTTAGGATTAAAATACGTCTGTCTCCATCGATCAGGATTTAAGAAGATGGCAGGTTGACCCTTAAGACCTACTGGACAAGATTCTTGGCATTGGGAGCAACGTAAACACTGTCCGAGATTAATTGAAAAACGAAAAGGCTTTCCTTTTTCCGGAGAGATGCCAAGATCAGATAATTCATCAGGCTCAATTTGTACTATACTAATACAATGTGAAGGGCAGACTTTCTCGCAAGTTAAACAAACAGTACATAAGGCGGGGTTAACTTCTGGCGCACCCCTGAATCCCTTAGGGATCTCTATACGTTCACTCGGATATAGAACAGTGAGGGGTTTCTTAAATAAATCTTCGACTGTTTCAATTAATACGCGGTTATTTATTTGCGCCATATTCAAATCACTCCTACTAGAAAAACTATCATAAAGAGTGCAAGTAGTGCGACAGGCAAATAATATCGCCAAAAGTAGCGAATTAGTTGGTCGATACGAAAACGGGCATGGATCGCACGAACCAATGTAATAAGAAACACGATCACTGTAGTCTTAATAAAAAAGGTTACTATATTAATTAGATATTGAAAAATGTCCCATGAGCCAATAAATAGTATGCCATTAACCCATGTGTTTAAGGGGCTAAAGCCTGGTCCGCCAAAAAATACTGCTGCAATAATTCCTGCCAATGCAAACTCAGTCACGCGATTTGCTAGAAGACAGAATAGAAATTTTTTTCCGCTAAGTTCTACCATCCAACCACCAACAATCTCTACTTCAGCATGCTCAGGATCGAATGGAACTTTTTCTAGGACAGCATTAGCGGCTAAAATGGCGATTGCAAAGAGGATCAAAAGAGGAATGAGATACAATAAATGCATCATAGTAAATCCATTTCTTTGAGAGATTACATTTAGAGGAAGATCGATTAAATTGAACTTGCTTCTAACGATATCTGATATGCGAAGTGATCCTGCTAAAATAGCTGGCCCAATAAATGCGATTGTTAATGGAATTTCAAACGAAAATTGTGCAACCGCTGCTCTTGATCCACCAATTAAACCGTATGGGTTGTTACTCGTCCATCCAAGTAACAATATTGAACTACCAATTACTGCTAATAAGAATAGAAAGAAAATCAAATCAACTTCAAATGAGATTAATCCTTCTGCAATATACACGGGCATAAGGAACGCTATTATTAGGGCTATCAATAATTGAAAAGGGGGAATCATACTGAATTCGGGCTTATCTACACCATCGGGAGTAATGTCTTCTTTTGCGAGGAGTTTGAGAACATCAAAAACTGGTTGAATAAATCGCGGACCAATTCGCGTTTGCATATGCGCATAGACTTTACGCTCATACCAATCGTAAAACAAGGCTCCAGAGATCAAAAAAAGAATGCCTGGGAATATAAAATACTTCAAAATGATAATTATCACAGGAAATCCTTGAAATAACAAAAACAAGCCTGCTATAACTAGGGCATATATTGCTATATAAATTGGATATTTTACTCTTGGGTTGAAAGATGTCATTTTGGTCAATCTCAGTCTAAAAATTTAGAACTTTAATACCCGAACGATATGCACGGTTTGCTCGACTTATTAGTTGTTCGCCTAACAACTCAACTTTTTTTCCTTTCTTTAAATCTACAAACGTTACTCTATCCATGCAGCCTACGCAAGGATCGATTACTCGTATGACGGGAGGGAGATCTGCCACATTCACACCAGTTAATCGATGAACTAAACTCGGAATGTTGGCAAGTGTTGGAGTACGGACTTTATGACGCTCAGGTTTATCGGTTCCAATGGATCGGACGTAATGCATGTTTTCTCCACGTGGACCCTCTACTCGACTAATTCCTTGATCTTCTGGAATTTTCCGTGGAAATCGAATTTGTAGTTCACCTTGCGGCAAAGTTTCAAGCGCTTCAATAATCAGATCTATAGAGATGGAGACTTCGTCTAACCGTACTTCCAAACCACTGAAAACATCACCTTCAGTTAAGACAGGTACATCAAAAGAAAACTGATCATAGGCGGCATAAGGATCCGCTTTTCGAATATCTCTTTTGATACCACTCGCCCGTGCGGTAGGTCCAACTGTACAATAGCGTAAAGCATCTTCCTTTGACAATATTGCAATGCCTTTTTGACGTGCAAGAAAGCTTCGTTCATGCAGTAATTCCTCTCGATGATGCTTGCCCCTTTTACGGAGTTCCTTTAGCTTTGGGATAATTTTAACTATCTGCTCTGGAGTAATATCCCGTCGAACACCTCCAAGAGTATCCATACTATAATTGACTCGATTTCCAGAGATAAGTTCAAGAATATCCATAACAAGTTCTCTATCCTGCCACGTAAAATGAAACAATGTATCAAAGCCTGCTTCGTGGGCTAGGAGACCAATCCATAATAGATGCGAATGAATACGTTCAAGTTCAGCGATAATCACGCGAATATATTTTGCTCGATCTGGTACTTTATCAGACAGGTTGGCACATTTTTCTGCAGCTTGACAGTAGCAGAGTTGGTGACAATTACTGCATATACCACATATTCTTTCTGCCAGATAGAGATTTTGAAGCCACGTGCGACTTTCAAACGCTTTTTCAATTCCTCTATGGTTGAATCCTAAACGGACATCTACTTTTTTTACCGTTTCTCCCGTAACATGGAAAATAAAACGAACTGGCTCTTCAAGCGCCGGATGTTGAGGACCGATGGCAATAGCAAAATCTGACCTTTCAGGAACATAATCGATATATGCACCCATTGGTCCTCTCCTCCTTGCACTAGCGTAATCAATATGGCGCCCCGCGGCTTCTGTTTCTCCTAAACTAGCAACTCCTCCAACTTCCTTCTTCTTCAATGATTCTGCTAGTCTCTCAAATATTTCTTCATAACTAATGTCTTTTCTGAGAGGAAATATATCCTCTGGCATGAAATCCGCTGTTAGTAAGCGCCGAAGGTTAGGATGGTTTGTAAATTGAATTCCTAGCATATCATAGACCTCTCTTTCATACAGAATAGCACCAGGAATTTCTGGAACGAGTGAGTCTATTCTTGGATCCTTCTTATCAACTGTGACGTCAAGAATCAATTTCCCCCATTTGTTATTAGACAAGGTTATCGAAAATGGATAAAGTAGGTGATATCCATCATCTTGATCTTGTCCGATAATAGTTGACAGATGAGTCACGTTGTATTTTTCCTTTAGTTGCGTGATGACCTCAAGCAACTTTTCTGCTTTTACTTCAGCATACAGATCTAATGGAAAATCAGGTTGTGCACGAACTAGAATGTTTAATGAAATTGCAATTTCCTTTAATGTTTGAGGTACGGTTCCTATCATTTTTGATCCACCTCTTCAGTCGCTTTATCAGAAGTTTCGATATCTAAGCGAGTTCTTTGAATTAATTTGATAATTCCATCAACAATTGCTTCAGGGCGAGGTGGGCAACCGGTAATATACGCAGAAACAGGAATAACCTTGTCTACTCCGCCTAGTGTATTATAACTTTCTTGAAAGACGCCTCCAGTGGTTGCACATGTTCCCACTGCTACCACATACTTGGGCTCTGGCATTTGCTCATAAAGCCGTTTGAGTCGTGACACAGTTTGAAAAGTTGCTGTACCAGTAGCCACCAAAACATCACAGTGGCGGGGCGATCCTTGAAGTATGATACCGAATCGCTCAACATCATAACGAGGTATAAAAGTCGCAAGAACTTCGATGTCACATCCGTTACAAGATCCAGAATTGACGTGCATCACCCATGGACTGTTTGTTAATGCTTTTACGACCAATTTTTTCTTAAGCATTTTTTAACACCTCTTATTGATCAAATTAAGTTCGTGCTGGCCTTTTCGCAAATATAAAAATCGCATATATAGTGATGGCAAAATATACTAGTGGGTATACCAAATCGATTTTTGAAACTAAAGTAAGAATCAATAACGTAGATAGCATAAGCGCTATCGCATGAACAGCCATAAAATAAGGCATCTCAAGTAACGTTAGTTCAAAGTAACGCCGTTTCCGAGGGCGCACAGTCTCCCCACTTTGATATAACTGCTGTTTTAATCTCGTTTTGGGGTAATCAGTTATTTGTAGCCAACGTGATAAAAGGTATAGAACAATAACCGCAATAAAAGCGGTTAATCCTCCTATCAACATTTCGATTAGAACGTCCAAAGTTGCTACACCAAAACTGGCTTTACACAAATTGAATGAAAGACTTACACAAACGTGCAGTACTCGGTATACTCATCAATATTAGTTGGAACTGGGTTTTCATTTACTAATTCATAAGCACCAACGGGACAGTTTTGGAAACAATATGAGCGGCGGTGCATTTGTTGTATCAATTGTAATGGTACGCCCAAGCTTTCACATTTCCATTTAGGAAGGTTACCAACTATTATAATAAACTTCTAGTTTTTTAGTTAGTAAAGATAAAGGATGCTTATTCTTGAATATATGTGTGTGTTATATAACAGTCACAAAGTGAAAAGAATAAATCTACTCTTCATTAATTAGATTAAATGCGTTTCTTTTACACCAAAATTATTCTTATGTGCCCACAATCTAACCCACTCTAAAGCAAACCACACGTCCTCAATCGACTTCTTGTGTTCTAATGTTCGGTGTTCTTCTTCAATGAACTCTAATTTTTCAACATCTTTAAGGGACTCGAATTTCAAATGTTTATCATATTTTGGTGAAAACATATCGTATAATATCTCTTGCACTGTCACATCGACAATAAATTTGACTATAATAAAACCATCTGAGGTTTCAAGCCAAAATTCTGTATCACTCGTTTTTTCACCTTTCATCGCCATGCCTTTTTCCTTTAAGAAAGTTAATAAAACTGAAGCAGGAATAGCAATCTTCTCCTATCAAGTAGATCATTCAATGATCCAAGTAAATATAAGGAACCCATTCTCTTAGCAGTTACTGATGAGATTTCGCCTTTTCATATGCAGAAGATAAACTTTTGTCTGTTATTACTCCTATAACTTGGTTAGGATTGTCTTGTTCGACCACTGGCATCATATCTATATTTTCCTTAGTCATCTTCTTATAAATTTCTAAGATTGAATCGTTTGGAAAAACTGTGATTAGTCTTAAAGGCAATTGACTAATTTTTATGGAGTCTCTTTGCTCCGGAAGTATTTGTAAGATATCATTCCATGCAATAATTCCCATAAAATTTCCATCTTTTTCAACTAGAGCATCATGATATTTTGCGCGAAACATGACTTCTAGAGCTTCATTAAGGCTATTCTCGGGCGTTACGGTTGCGATCTCTAAGCTCATTATATCTTTGGCGCTTACTTTAGACTCAGTGATGGATCTTATAGGCCTTTCTCTCTCTTCTGTGGCGCCTACATAAATAAACACACCAATAAGTATGAGCCACCAATCTACTAGAACCCCCACTCCAATCATAATAAGTGCCAGAAGTCTTCCAATCCATGAGGTGTACTTTGTAGCATCAGACAATCCCCTTTTTTCCGCCAGATATGCTCTGAGAACCCTACCTCCATCCATTGGAAATGCAGGGATTAAGTTGAAAGCACCTAGAAGAACGTTTAATAATGCTAGATCGTAAAAAAGCCTTCTAGTTGTTGTAAAAGGAGCTTTTATCGGGATAATCAAGTCTAATGCGAAAAGGCAAAGACCGATTACAAAACTAGCTAAAGGACCTGCTATGGACAGACGCCATTCAAGATTTGGTTTATCAGCAATAGATTCAATTTGAGATGCGCCACCTATCGGGTAGAGAATGATCTTCTGAACTTCAATATTGTAATGCTTTGCAACCAGAGAATGGCTTAACTCATGTAAAGTCACGAAAACAAACAGAAAGATTACTAGAATGAAATAATATCGTGAGAACACTAATACTACAAGCAATAATATTATGAAAGTTATATGAAGTTCGATCGGAATTCCGAATACTGAACCAATTTTAAAAGAATACTTCAAACACCACACCGCTGTAAATAATTGTTGTTATGATGCAACACCATTTCTTTATTTTTAGGACTTTTTACGCCTCTAATTTCAATTGATACTGCTTTCAGTCTGGTTTTTTATTCTAGTCAGCCTTAAATGCGCTCCCGAATAATTGCATTTTACCCTTAACAATCTCTTTCATAGCTTCTTTCGCTGGACCTAGAATCTTTCTTGGATCAAATTCTTTTGGTAAAGTAACTAAAATCTCACGAACTGTGGATGTAAAAGCTAGTCTTAGATCCGTATCGATATTTATTTTCTGTATTCCTAAGGATATAGCTTTTTTGATATCTTCATCGGGGATTCCTTTAGCCTCACTTATTGCTGCTCCGTATTTCACGGCTTTTTCAACTAGTCGTGATGGAACTCCAGATGCTCCATGCAAAACAAGTGGAATTTTGACCATTTTTCTAATTGTCTTGAGTCGTTCAAAATCTAATCTTGGCTTCGCTTTAAATTTATAAGCGCCATGTGAGGTTCCAATCGCAACAGCGAGGATGTCCACACCGGTTCGTTCAACAAACTCCTTAGCGGCACTTGGGTCGGTTAATATTGCATCCTTTTCTTCAACCGTTGTCTCTTCTATGCCAGCAAGTCTGCCAAGTTCAGCCTCAACTGATATACCTTTTGGTTGAGCTAATTCCACAACATGTTTTGTCAATGAAATATTCTCTTCAAAATTTAGATGAGAACCATCTATCATAACAGAAGTAAAACCAATATCAATACATTTTGACACCGTTTCTACATCTGGTCCATGATCTAGATGTAGAGACATTGGTATTGAAGTGGATTTTTCCGCAGTTTTAACTATGGCTGTTAGATATTCTAAACCAGCATATTTGATAGAGGAAGACGTTATTGCAATAATGACTGGTGATTTTTCCTCCACAGCGGCTTCAGTGATAGCCAATAAAGATTCTAGATTGCTTATATTGAAATGGCCAACAGCATATCCCTTAGCCATAGCCTCAGATAAAATTTCCTTATTTGTGAGAAGCATATCTTCTTTCCTTCTAACACATTCTAAAATCTATAGTAGGACAATGCAAATTAAATCTCTCAAATTAACTCATTTATGTGTAATGACTACAAAGAGACGGTTTTTTCATTATAAACTCCTTACAAGATTTGAATTTTATATTTTTGTGACTGTCGTGTAACAGTAACAAATCAAAAAATTGTGAAAACCTAAATCAATAAAAATATCTTTGGCATTTGACAATTCAATCCACGAAATCAACGCATACAAAGCTATATATTCATCAAAGTACACATATGAAAGATCTACCTAAAGTCACTCTTGTTACTGTTACATAACAGTCACACACGTTTAATAATCAAAGCTTCTGCAAAATACGGATAAGTTAATTATGATACGTAATTAACACAAAATTTCACCTAAATAACAAGAACTTGATCTTTTTACCAGAAAAGAAATAGAGGATTTAATATTATGAGCTCAGAGGATGTTATAATTAAAACAGAAGAGGCAAAAAAGAACTCAATAAAAGAATTGTTAAAAAAACTTTCCTCAAGTGAAACGGGTCTTTCTACCTTGGAGGCAGAACAACGACTTTCACAATACGGTCCTAACGAAATTCCCGAAAAGAAAGTAAATCCGATTCTCAAATTTTTAAGTTATTTCTGGGGACCGATTCCTTGGATGATCGAAGCTGCTATTGTCTTGTCGGCAATCATTCAGCACTGGGAGGATTTCTGGATCATTTTTGCTTTGTTGATGTTAAATGCTGTAGTTGGATTTTGGCAGGAGCACAAGGCAGATAATGCCATTGAATTATTAAAAAAGAAACTAGCACAGTCAGCGCGCGTGCTTCGTGACGGCAAATACATTAAAAAATCTGCCAAAGAACTAGTGCCGGGAGATGTGGTGCGTGTTCGCCTGGGAGATATTGTTCCAGCAGACGTTAAACTTATGGATGGCGACTATCTGCTAACAGATGAATCTGCATTAACTGGAGAATCTATGCCCGTCGAAAAACATACTTCTGATATTGCCTATTCTGGTTCTATTATCCGCCAAGGGGAAATGACTGCATTAGTAGCCGTTACTGGTACGAACACATATTTTGGCGAGACTACAAAATTAGTGGAGGAAGCAAAGACCCAGAGTCATTTCCAGAAGGCTGTTATCAAAATCGGTGATTATCTGATTGCACTTGCTCTTGGACTAGTGATGATCATTTTTGTTGTTTCGCTTTTCCGTCAGCAAAGCATACTGCAAACTCTTCAGTTTGCATTAGTTCTAACCGTTGCTGGAATACCTGTGGCGCTACCAGCGGTTCTCTCAGTCACACTGGCAATAGGAGCAATATCCCTTGCGAAAAAGGAGGCTATTGTCAGTAAGCTTGTTGCCATTGAAGAAATAGCAGGCATGGATATCTTATGCTCAGATAAGACAGGTACTATCACTAAAAATGAGATATCCGTTGCCGAAGTGAAATTTCTCACAGGATTCACAGAGAATGACGTAATTCTTTTTGGAACTTTAGCGTCAAGAGAGGAAAATCAAGATCCTATTGATGACGCAATTATTTCCAAAATCAAAACCATGGATGCGATTAATGAGTCTCTTACTGACTACAAGGTGACAGTTTTTAAACCATTTGATCCGGTTGCAAAGCGCACCGAAGCCGCCATAGAGACTGCTGACGGCAGTCATTTCAAAGTATCGAAAGGGGCACCCCAGGTTATCCTAGCACTCTCGTTATATGAAGAGGCAATATCTAACGAAGTTAATAAAACTGTCAACGCCTTTGCTGCCAAGGGATATCGCGCACTTGCTGTAGCCAAAACTATAGGCGATCAGGATAATTGGCAATTTGTCGGACTGTTCGCCCTTTACGATCCACCTCGTGAAGATTCTGCGGAAACCATCAAGATCGCACAAACTATGGGCGTCAACGTCAAAATGATTACTGGAGATCATACCGCTGTGGCCAAAGAGATCGCCCATCAGGTCAATCTGGGCACCAATATAATGCCGTCTTCATCTTTCTTGAACAAATCTGACAGGGAAGCCACGCGAATTATTGAAAACGCCGATGGTTTTGCTGAAGTTTTTCCCGAACACAAGTACCATATTGTAGAACTTCTCCAAAACAAAGATCATATTGTTGGCATGACGGGAGATGGTGTTAATGATGCTCCTGCCCTGAAAAAGGCTGATGCGGGAATTGCTGTTGCTGGCGCTACTGATGCTGCGAAATCAGCTGCAGATATTGTTCTCACTAAACCTGGCCTTTCAGTGATCATCGATACTGTAAAAGAAAGCCGCAAGATATTTCAACGAATGAATAATTACTCTATCTACCGCATGACGGAAACGATTCGTGTGTTATTTTTCATTACTCTAGCCATACTTGTTTTTCGATTTTATCCTATTACTGCTATTATGATAGTCTTATTAGCACTACTAAATGATGCACCAATTATGACTATCGCTTATGATAATGTTAAATACTCTGATAAACCAGAGACATGGAATATGCGGACTGTATTAGGCATCGCCACGGTGCTTGGAATTATTGGAGTTGCAGTTTCTTTTGGAATTCTTTACATTGGACTAGAGATCCTACACCTTAGTCATGAAGTACTCCAGTCTTTTATTTATCTGAAGCTTTCCGTAGCAGGTCATTTGACAGTGTTTGTGGCTCGAACAAAGGGTCACTTTTGGTCAGTAAAACCAGCAAAACAAGTGGTTCTAGCAGTTTTGCTTACACAATTTATCGCAACATTAATCACCGTTTACGGAATTTTGCTTCCTGCAATGGGCTGGGCTTTAGCACTTTTTATATGGGGATATGCGCTTGTGTTTTTTGTTATAACAGACTTTATAAAAGTCCAAGTATACAAGTTACTGGATCATGGCGAAATAAAATTTACGCGCTAGAAAAAACTCAAAATTATTTCGGAAGTTTCTTTTTTCTCCACTTCCTTGAGGGGGATCAGTAAAATACCAAAGATTAGAGTTTGCAATACCAATTAATGTCATAAAGAGACAATTAAGTTCTTAATAATAATATCGTTATAAGAAATCCTTTAGTAGTCGATCGAAAGGCAGAACAATTCGCAAATATTCTTCTAGAGATTTTAGGGTTCACTAGTAATTTTTATACGTGTTGGTTCTATTTTGAATGACTTCCAGATTTCTTCAAAATCGTTTTTAAGATGATTAATAAGGCTTTGATTATCAGTCCATAAATCAGGATGGTCCCCTAGATGTCCTTTTCCTGGTTTGGTTGCTAGTATCATTTGCTTACCATCAATTAGCAGGTATTTACTTAGGAGTCTTTCTGGATTACATGTCTTAAATTCTATTCCTACGTTCTTGGCCGTTTCCAAAAATTTAGGAATGAACTCATGTGAATCAGTCATTTCTGTAATTATACGAACTTTTACTCCGCTCTCTACTGCTTTTTTCAGTAGATCATGAAAAGAAGATAAGAATTCGATGATCTTGCTTCTTGAGACGGCCATGTCAATCTCATTTTTCGCAGCATTCAACATTCCGGAAATTTTAGTATATAACACAGCCTTATCTGGTATTAACGCAAAATGGGCTGCGTCCTCATCAAATTCCTGTTTCTGACTACGTGGCTTAATTACTGTCAAAGCTTCCTGTAAATTATTTTTTAATTTACGGATTCTTTTTTTTGCTTTTTCTTGTTCTCGATTGATCACGTCTGAAAGAGCAAACTTAATTGGAAGTACTCTAATCGTCATCGGTGTTCCCATCAATCTTTCTACTAAGCCCATCTCTTCAAGTCTCGGTAAATTTCTATAAACATCCTCTCGACGAACATCTGACAACTTTGAAATAGTATCGACTGAAGCAGCGCCCAATTTAATTATTGCTTCATAAATCTTTGCTTGGTTATTGGTGAGTCCAAAAGCAGTTAACAGTTCAATAATTTCTTCTTTCTCTGAGAATTGCTCTCTTGTTATTCTACTTTTGGAATCCATTTTATTCACTAATCCTGTGTTTTAGGTTATTAATCGTTTAAATATAATAAATTATCTTTCCTTTAATAATTTCTTTTTAGGCAGACTGTGTTAGTTCAACATCCAGAAATCTTTGTTTTATTCCTGTTACTGTTAGTTAACAGTCACATAGATATAAGATTTGATATTCATCATTAATATCTTTGAAATGTGAGTGACTTGAAACCCTAGAAAAACAGAAGGTAGATACTATTAAGGAATGGAACACAATTTTGAGGCGTATTTCAAGTCAAAAAAATATTCGAGATGAGATTTACGCGGCTAACTCAAAAGCTCTAGAGATACTAGATAACGGTAAGGCCACGTTAGTGGACTTTGACATGGCAAAAAAGGTTATACCTAACATGAATGATGACATTATTCTTCATTCAGGTCCGCCGATCGATTACAAAGATATGATTGCACCGATGAAGGTAGCTATACAAGGCGGCCTTATCTTCGAAGGAAAGACAAAAACTTTGAAAGATGCAGATAAAATCGCATCAAGCGGGGAGATAATGTTTAAACCTTGCCATGAATATGCAAGCGTCGGGTCCATGGCAGGTATAATAACTCCTTCTATGTATGTCGCAGTCGTGGAGAATTCTGAATATGGAAATAAAGCATTTTGCAATCTTCACGAAGGCCTTGGAACAAATTTAAGATTTGGAGGATATAATGAAGAAGTGATTGGACAGTTTTACTGGATGTTTGATGTCCTTGGCCCCTCACTGAAGAAGGTGGTTAAGAAGATGCCGATAGATTTGATTTCCATAATCAGCCAAGGGTTACTGATGGGAGATGAGTTCCACCTAAGATCTAATGCATCAAATATGTTATTCTTGAAGAGCATAATAGATTATCTGTGGGATACTGATGATGGCACGGCAATTGTTAAGTTTATTAATGATAACGAACAGTTCTTCCTGAACCTTGCAATGTCTGCAAATAAAGTGCTGGCAGATGCTGCAGATGGAATAGAATGCAGCACACTTGTGACGAGAATGACGGGAAATGGTACCGACTTTGGCATAGGAGTGAGCGGATTGGAGGGACAGTGGTTCATCGGTCCTGTAGAAGTGCCTAATGATATGTACTTTAATGGATATAATCAACTAGACGCTGTTGGAGATTTTGGTGATAATTCTATTACGGAGACGCTCGGACTTGGTGGTTATGCATTAGAGGCTGCTCCTAACGTGATAAGGCGTATTGGAAAAAATATGAAAGAAGCCGTGCGTATGACCCTTGATGGCTATAAGGTGTGTGATGGTGTCAACAGTCAATTCTTTATACCATACCTCAAATTCGAAGGCACCCCTTTGGGCATAAACATCATCAAAGTCAATAAAACCGGTCTTGTTCCGAAATCAACTATAGAAATCGTCCATAAAAAAGCTGGTATCGGGCAAATAGGCACCGGAATCTCTTGTGCTCCCATTAAAGCCTTTAGAGACGCATTAAAAGCCTTCGCAATGAAATACGGGATATACTAAAAGAATATGAGTGCTGAAATTTACCAAAGATCTCGTTTAAACATTCTTAGGCTTATTTAGCTTCTGCTTCTAAATATTACCAATATCGTTTCCTTCCATTTTGTTTTTCATAATTAATCCTCTTTGTTACTGTTGTCTAACAGTCACACACGTTTAATAATTAATTCTAGTTTTCTTTTGTTACGGAAAAAAGATGGATAAAAAAGATGGATAAAATGACAAAAAATCGGAAAAAAATACGGCGAGAGATTACCGCAGTTGGCATCATATTCTTAAGCTTTGGACTAATCTTGGTAGCAGTGGGAATGCGCCCAACCTTTAAAATTGTTAAAAATACTGAAACACTACTTTACGTTACAGATTACCCACTTTCAGAGAATTACGTCTATTTTGATACAACATTGAAACCAGGAGATATGGCCTCGGGAACAATTAAAACTTCGAATCCTGTAAACTTCTATATCTTCGACAGTGATCAGTATAACAATTGGCAAACGATTTATTCTTACTCTCCAAATGCGCCTTCGATTTTCACAAGAACCCATTCCAACAATATCGCATTTAGCGTCCAAATTTCGTATGAGGATACTTATTATTTAGTTGTTCACAACTACTATAGTTATTCAGGCTGCGTGATAAGATCTATGTATGTAGAGAGGACATATTTTACAAGGATAGAGCATTTTGATTATTCACTATCAATAGCTGGTTTGCTCACGGTGTTGACTGGTCTTATTATTGCTGCAATTGGATTATCGACGCGCGTAAAAGTTGAAAACAAAGTTTAACATTTTTACACTGGTTATAGTGCCCTCAACAGTTTTATCTGATATTGAAGAGAAACCTCCCTCCGAGAGGGTGGAGCTGAATTGCCATCCGTTTCTCGTGAGGGAAATGTTGTGTTTTCTCCGTAAGACGCCTCCATTCGGTATGAACAAACGGATTTCCGTGTGTTTCACTTACACACAGGATTATTTAACTAACTTAACGGACTATTGGCAAGTGCAGTATCCAAGGTGGTCGGCTTGGCGTGAAGGCGTACTCAAGGTATTTTGTTAGATTCAAACATTACTGTCTCCCTAAAGTTAGGACACCACCTTGTAGGCGAGCTACCTCGTGCTAAAGCCTCAAGGCTTCCTGTTTCTACGACAGACTCGATCTCCCTGACGGGGTTACGGAGGTAGTAACTCCACAGGCTTACCATCCCTACGCCCCGTAGGTACTCATAGGCTCTATGAGCAACAGACCATATACACCCAACGCAATTCATCACCAGGCTGAAGCGGTGATGCTTTCTTGCTTAGCTACCCGTAATCGAACGTTCGTAAATTTGTAAATATTATTAAAATATAAATCAGAGCCTTTTTTTCTGTGACTGTATTTTAACAGTCACAAACCTTTTATAGATAGCTTCCTCATACGTAAGCTTCATGTCTACTATTAAATCACTTTTGGAAATGAAAAAAATCCTGATACTAGTGCTAGCCTTAGCAGTATACATCGTTATTCTAGTCTTTGTTATAGTGCCGTTGCAAGGTGGATTAATTCCTTCTTCTGTGATAAGAAGTGAAGACTTTCAAAACGCAGATCCTCAATATAGAGAAACACTACCTATACAAACAGTTGACTTAAGCTCTTCAGGACGTTCTATTTTCATTGCAGTAGTCATGCTTTCCCATGTTCTTTACGCTAACTTACACCTTGGAGGTTCATGGGTAGCCATCGTTACAGCATCTCTTTATCTCAAAACAAAGGATAAACGTTACGAGAACCTCGCAAAATCCCTCACCCTATTCAATGTAATCTTATTTAGCGCTGGTGCTACCTTTGCGATAGCAGGAGTGCTTTTCTTTATATCTTTATATCCAGTATTTGCCGCGCAGTTATTTCATATCTATTGGTGGCCCTTTTTTGTTGAAGCAATAACCTTCGCTTTGGAGATCTTCTTTCTATATTCATTTTGGTTTACTTGGGGTAAAATCAACGTCAAATGGCATCAATTTTTAGGCTATGGTTATGCGATTGATGTTTTTATTCAGACATTTCTTATCAATATGGTCGCTAGTGGAATGCTGACCCCAGGTGGCGCTTCGATCGTCTATAGCCAAACTGGACTTATGACTATTCCAATAAGCGAGGCGTGGGCATGGTGGCTCAATCCAACCACTTTACGACTCCAACTTCATCGATTAGCTGCCGCAGTTTCCTATTTTGGCTTTCTAGTGGCAATGTTGGGTACACTCCACTATGGCGATCGGAAAGATGAAATCTCGAAAAAACACTGGGACTGGGTTACATCCTATGGGTTAGCGTGGGGCTTGCTCGGATTAGTTTTTCAACCAGCACTGGGACTAATCTACATGATGGCCATCAGCGATGCACAGGACTCCGCCTTTCAGATGATCATGCATGGCCCGCGTGCCTGGGAAATGTTACTAATGGTTGCATTGTTTTCTGCCCTTGTCATTTCATCGCTTATTTACTTTTATGATCGCCGGGAGCGAATACTTACGAAAGTTGAAACACGCACATGGCATACATTATTCAAAATCTGCTTAATTGCTGCAGTAATATGTGCAATAATTCTTGTTCAACCTGCTTGGCTGGGAGCCACCTTCATTGACGATCCTAACGCTTGGGAGAACCCCTTAGGAAGCATGGACTTCAAATATCCTACACTATTTACTTTGATCATACTTGGAGTAATTGTTCTGACTATAGATACAGCCATATTGTCCGATCTACATGAAGCTGAGTGGGGACATCCGTCTAAAACTGCACGAACGGCAGCAATGCTTTCAGGAATATTTGCCTCATGGATTGTAGTAGTAATGGGGTATGTGCGTGAATCCGCTCGCTCACCGTGGACAATATATAACATAATCCCAGTGCCTCATTCATATCCAGACTATCCAACACCCATTCCTTTGCCGCAAATTTTCGTCGTTTGGGCCGTTGTTATATTTCTCGCGCTGACAGTCTTTTGGTACACCTCTAAGGTCACAGCGTATCACCCTGAGGAAGCTGAAAAGATAATTCCAAGACTTACAAAGAAAGAACGGAAGAAAATCGAAGAAAAATTTCCACCACCCCTGGAGGCAGTCGAGGAGACATAATGATATCTGATGTAAAAGTGACTGAGGAACAGATCTTTGTATATCTAGGGACTCAGACATTAAAATTCCCCAGATTGCATTTGCCAGAGGTTTTTTTGCACTGGCAGGCTGAAGCAAGGCTAAAGATGTTTGATATATTAGAAAATAAGGGCGCGGATGTCATAAAGACGCATCCCGCCCATCTTCCTGTTTTTGCTACACTGGGAACCAGTTCATTTCCAATCAACCTGACTGCTAAAGGGATAGGTCTCTTGCCGAAGCTAAAATATCTTGAAGAATTTACAACTCTTTTCAAGGACACCCAAGCCAATGCCGATGGGCAGTCATGGCACGATACGCTTTCACTAAGAGTGGAGGCTGTTAGAACCTTTTATAGTAATCTAGAGAATTTTGACCGCGGGATATTGGGCGGACTGGAGATTTTTGAAGGTCGTACGACCCAAAATTTAAAAAACTATCCGCTGGCGTCGATTTTATATATCGGAGAAGCTCCCAAGTTCCCAAGTTACCAGTTCAATGGAGTGGTCGTTTTTGTAGATTCTGAAAATCCATATTTTCGCTTTTTAAGAGCTGCTCGTGAATTATTCGCTTTTGATTCGTTTCATATTCCCCAAATTCGTTATCCTTATGGATTTCTCTTTCATGTGGTAGAAATTCTAGACAAAACTCCGTTTCCGAGGCGATAAAATGTATAAGCGTATCCTTGTGGCCCTAGATGGCTCAATATGTTCAAATATTGCTTTAAAAACAGCGCTAGCACTTGCTGAACGAGGAAATCAAACACATCTCATCGGCTGTCATGTCTACGCCGCTCGCATGCATCGAACTCGCTTTGAGGAAATGGAGCCTGGGTTGCCAGAGTCTTATCAGGAAGAAGAACGTTTAAATTACCTACGCCATGCTCACGATGATATTATTGGAACAGGGATGAAACTCATCTCCGATGCATACTTAGCCCCTCTGATCCAGAAAGCCGAAGAAAAAGGATTGACTTACGAAGGCGTAACTCCTGAAGGACGCAACTATGTGGAACTTCTTCGCGTAATACAAGAGCATAATGCCGATCTTGTTGTGATGGGAGCCTGGGGACATGGACATGTTCCAGAGGGACTCATAGGAAGCTTAACCGAGCGCATCTTATTTCTAGCCCCCAATAGTGATATATTAGTAATGAAAAAATCTTTGAATTTCGAAAAGTACCCTATTGTGGTAGGAATTGATGGGAGTGAAAACAGTTATGCAGCCATGAAAAAAGCAGTTTCTATCGCTCGTGCATTTGGTTCTAATGTGGAAGCTGTGGCGGTCTATGATCCTTTCTTTCATACAGGGGTCTTTCAGACGATCACTGAAGCCTTACCAGATGAAGCAAGGCAACGCTTCAATTTTGCTGCTCAGGAAAGGCTTCATGATGAAATCATAGATCAAGGGCTAGAGAATCTTTATCGAGAGGGGTTGGAACGAAGTGTCTTAATGGCACAATCAATGGGAATAGAAGTCCACCCAAATGTATTAGCAGGAAAGGTATATTCTCAACTTTATCATTACGCTACACTAAGGGGAGCAGGGTTGATAGTGATGGGACGGTGGGGATTGCATCGAGAAAAAGATTCGATTATCGGATCCAATACTTTGAATATTACCAGATTGAGCACTACAAATGTGTTGGTGGTGACTCCTCCAACGGAACCATTAGAGGTGCCTAAACTTTCCCAAGAAGCGCAGAATGTCGCATTACCTTGGACGCCAGAAGCGGAACTTATGATGGAACGCGTTCCAATTTTTGCGCGCGAAATGGCACGTCGAGTAATTGAGGATCAAGCTCGGGAAAGAGATCTTTCAGAGGTCACTCCTGATATAGTTCAAGAAATTGCTCAACGCTTAGGAATGAAAAAGGGACGACACGACAAAGAAGTGGCTGATGCTCCAGAAGCTCAAATGGTGAGTTTCCGCAAGATCAAAAGACTTGCTCCCGACTTTCATCGCCATATTCTTCGTAGCAAATTAATAGGACAAACGGTGCGGACAGGTGAGCGTATCTTGGTCTATGAAGTTCTAGAGACGGATCCGCCGGGTCTGGTTAGGGTTACGGAAAAAACCCGTCTGGAGTTTCGATGATGGTAGAAACGCAAGCGACCGTGATCATAGAAGAAGTATGGAAATATTACGGAAAAATTAAGGCTCTTGAAAATGTTAACTTGAGAATTCAGAAGGGTGAGATCTTCTTTCTGCTGGGACCGAATGGTTCTGGGAAGTCTACTTTGCTCAGAATATTGAGCACTATCTTCTCTCCTGATAAGGGTCGATTTTCTCTCTTTGGTCTTGATGGGATAAGAGACCGGACAGTCATCCGCAAACAGATAGGAATTCTTTCAGAGCATAGTAGTCACTGGGATAGACTTACTGGTTATGAAAATGCTTGGTTTTTTGCTAGTTATTACAATATCCCTCAAAAAATGATAAAAAATCGTTTAAACGATCTTTTTCGTAGGTTTGGGCTATGGGAAAAACGAAATGATGCAGTTGTCACCTATTCTTATGGAATGCGACGCAAACTATCTATTATAGAGGCTTTTGTTCATCAACCAAAGCTTTTATTGCTTGATGAGCCCTCCATGGGCCTCGATTACGTTTCCAGATTGAAGTTGTTTGATCTTATGGAACAGGAAGCACTTAAAGGAACAACAATAATTGTAGCCACAAATGATGTAAATGAAGCATCCCAAATGGCTAAAAGGGTTGCTCTTCTCCGACAAGGAACAGTAGTGATTACAGACGAACCAATGGAATTAGTTAAATCGCTGAAAGCTCTAACTCGGATAACACTTTGGGTAGCTTCCCCCATTCCTTTAACTTCACTTCAGGCTATTAATGGAGTAGAAGGGGTAGCAGCAAATAAGGAAGCAGAAAATAGCTTTCAAATAGTTTTCCTCGTACGCGATGGACGTAAAATCCTGCCACATATTGTAAATGAAGTAGTGAAAGAGAATGGAGCAATTTTAGGTATGGATGTGAATGAGCCGAACCTAGGTGATGTCTTTCTTAAACTAACCAGAGAGGAGATCCACTAATGCTCCCAAGTCGTTATTGGCAAAAGGAATTCTTAGAAGAGATAAAAAGTAAAAGAACTCTAACGATGAAATTTCTACTGCCACTGCTTCTCCTGAGTCCTCTTGCCATATTTTCGATTCCTTACAATATTAAAGCGGGAGGTTTTACTGCGGCAGTGCTTTTCATAGGAGTGTTCGGTTCGGCGGTAAAATTAGTACGCCTAAGAGAGAACAGAATGTTAGAACGACTAGCAGTGCTTCCTATACCTTCTGCATATATAGTTTGTGAATATATTTTAATCAATTCATTTTTCGACGGTCTTCAACTTCTTGCCCCATTATTAATAATCTATGGACTTGAGCATTCCCAGCCGATTGCCTTATTATGGATTTTCGCCTGCTATATCGCTGCTCTTTTAACCGCTAATGCTTTAGGTGTATTAGTTACTCTAATATCGGGTACTTCAGGAGAAGTACACCTTTTTGCATTTCTGACTGTTTTGGTGGTGGGAGGACTTTCAGGTCTATTTATGATACTTTTACCCAGCCCGTTGAGGGAGATTGGATTTATAATGCCTTTCCGGCATTTATTCGATGCCTTGCTCTATGGATGGGGATTTTCTCTACCTCAAGTTCCATTTCTTGGGCCGCTTATGGGAATAGCGTGGCTAGTTGGAACTTTAACTCTTTCTTCACGTCTATTCCGCTTTAAATAGACTAAAAACGGGATTTACTTGTCAACTAAGTTATAAATCACACAGGATCAACAGTGAAATGGACAGCATAGTATTGATGATGATATAAAAATGATGATTTTTATTTTTCAGTCAATATATAAGCGCGTCAATTACTTTTGAGATAGATCTACGTTGTTACTGTTAGATAACACACACACATTCATATAAATTGTAAGAATTCTAAATATTAACAAAAAATACAAAGAGAAGGTGAAAAAATGTCTAAATGGAATGAATATGTTGATTACGGCCAGTGTCCTACATGTGGCATGAAATACAAGCATAAGAAAGAACTTCTAGAAAAGTTTAAAGAACATCATGGTATGCCAGGGTTCATTGAAGTGGTGGAGAAACACATGGATGACTATGGTACATGTCCTACATGTCAACTCGAATATAAATCGAAAGAAGAACTGAAAAAACACATAGAAGAGCATCATGGTTTACCAGGTTACATAGACGTAATGGTTAGCAAGCTAGATGAATCTGGCAAATGCCCGACATGCGGACTTGAATACAAGAGCAAAGCGGAACTTGAGAAAACCATAAAACAACATCGTGGTATGCCAGGACCAGGTGCTGTTTAAAACATTAAGAACCACAGTTGTAACGAAACATAAGTAAAATTAGAAGTGTTCTTGCCACAATATACACTCCTGGCATCTATCTTTTTCTAGATTACAGTATACTTTGGTGATCTACCTCATGCGAAAGCCTCAAGGCTTCCTGCTTCTCCGACAGACTCGATCCCCTTGCAGATTACGGAGGTCTTATCTCCACAGGCTTACCATCCCTACGCCCCGTAGATACTCATAGGCTCTATGAGCAACACAATATATAACCCCAACGCAATTCATCACCACGCTGAAGCGGTGGTACTTTCTTGCTTAGCTACCCGTAATAGTTAAACTCTAAAAAACAAATAATTAGCCTTGTTTAAGCCTACCGATAGCAATTGCCTAAGACTATTTTTTCTTGGGTTTCCCACGTAAAAAAAAATCGTTCTTGATGGTTTACCATTCCAACGTTATTAAACCTGCATTTCAAGCATTGTTTTCATCCTCTTCCTTACTGATAACTTCGGCGAGTTCGGGGACACGTATTAATTTAATTTATAGCGAGTTCTAATCTTGCCTGATGGACTTCTCTTATTAAAAGAATTTCCTTATATTTTTATCGATGTTTACATGGACTAAAATGAGTGATTTTCTTAAAAAGTCAACTAGTGTGTTTAAACATAGGTTTTATGAGCATTTAATCCTCTACAGGATCATCACAATAAACTTCACGCCTTTTCGATATCAACTTATATTTTATATGGAGGTGAAATAGCAAGCTTTATATATTGTTAACTCTACATTACTATTGATAACTCTACATATTTATGGAGGTAAATAATATGGAAATTAAAGACTGGGAAAATGACATCAAAGAATTAACAGTCCTTGGTAAAGAACTTTTTGGGAAGACACAAGTTCTTATCACAAAAATTGCAAAAGTAATGCAGGAAGATGCAATGAAACGACTAAATGAATTCAAAGATAATTTTGACAAAACGATGGGAATCATGCTTAAGCATGGGTACAGAGTTCCTGCTGAAGAAGTTCCTATTACCTAAAATAGTTTGTCTGTTGTGGTCATTCTTTATTTCTTGAGGAATTATGTTCTCGTCTTTCCAAAAATTTTTTTATCTTTTTTCTTTCATTATTTATTATTTCTTGCATAGGAATTATATTAGGAGTACGTATTACTTCTTCAATTTTTTCTTCTAAACCTAAAATTCTCTCTTCAACTACCTCTAATGTTTCCTCTTTGTAGTTTACCAGTATCTGTTTCAGGTTTTCATCTGTTATTGTATCTGCCAAATCTTCTTTCGAGATATCCCATCTTTTACATAGTTCTTCTATTGCGTAAGATGCTGTACGCCTTACTTCAAACACTTCATCTTGTAAAGCTACGATAAGTTGATTTAAACCTGCTTTATCAGCGATTTTTCCGAGTGCTTCCGCAGCTCTTCTTCTTATGCTTATCTTTTTGTGTCTTAATGCATTTTTTATTACTGGAATGGCTCTTGAGTCACTAATTTCACCAAGCGCTTCGATCACTGTCTTATGAATCCAATTTCTTTCGTTTTCACTTAGTAATTCAATCAGAGGATAAACCGCTCGTCTATCCTTCAGAATGCCTAAAATTTTAATAACATTTTCTTTAACTCTCCAATTTTCGTGTCGAAGCGCCTTAAGTAAATGATAAAATTTTCCATGCTCCTCCAGTATTAGATTCGCAATAAGCCCATTGTACGTTGATTCTTCGAGTAATTCAAAAATTGCTATTCTGGGTCTCCCCTAATATTCTAAAACTTTTAGCTATTCCTCTTGATCCCTATAATTTAACGAGTAAAAGTAAATAAAAAGGTTTTTTGAATTGATCAAAAAGTCGTGTTGAGTTGATCAAAAAATGTACTGTCTATTTTCCTAACAGCTGCAATTAGAAGTCGGGTCGCACTTTGCAAATCGTTAAGATTTGTGACTTCTGAAGGAGAATGGCCATACCTTCTAGGGATCAGTAAAGATCCTGTCGAGATGCCTGCTCGTGCTAAATGAATTGTCGAAGCATTAGTCCATGTAAAAGCTGAAACATCAATTTGATATGGTATTTGGTTTTCGTTCGCTGCATTCACTAAGAGATCACGCATTACTTTGGGAGTCATAATGCCGGTAAACCCAGTTTTCAAACGATCCATAAATCTAATAGCAGCTCCTTTTCCAAGTTCAGTGGGTGCTCCTTTTTTTCGCGTAAGAGTGGCATCTGTTGCGTGTGTTGTGTCGAGCATCAAAGCAGCCTGAGGGTTAATTGCATAGGCTGCAGTTTTTGCCCCTCTTGCCCCTATTTCCTCTTGAGATGATCCAACTGCATAAATGGAGAAATCAAATTGATCTTTTGATAATTCTTTCATTGCTTCAATCAAAGCAAAACAGCCGACTCGGTCATCAACTGCTTTTGCACATATATATCCATTCCCAAGATCGCAAAAACATCTATTAAAGGTAATTGGTGCCCCTACGTCTATTCCTTTTTCTTGTACTTCTTCTCGCGATGATACTCCTACATCTATCCACATTTCCGATGCGGGAATCGTTTTTTGAGCTTCTTCTTTAGACACTAGATGTGCTGATTTTATGCCTATGACACCACGAACCTTTGTTGTCTCTCCATGGACTTTCACCCATTGGCTAAGAAGTATTCGGTCATCTATCCAGCCATGTTTATCAAAGTAAATAAATCCTTCATCGTCGATATAGCGAACCATAAGAGCGATCTCGTCCGTATGGGCATCAATCATTAAGCGGGCGTGATCATCTCTCCCCTCCTTCTTAAAGATCACGTTCCCTAACACGTCCACTTCAATTGAGTCGACATAATCCTTTAACTCTTCGATCATGATAACTCTGACTTCTTCCTCAAAGCCGGGAGGCGCATCAGCGTCCACTAAACGTTTTAAGAGGTCAAGATTTTTCATTTTTATTCACTTGTATTGCTTTTCAATGTCATTTAATGAAACTATATGAGTGAGTGGCTTACATATAAGTCAAACTGAGGGAATAATTATGACTAATAAACTGTTTAAAATCATTGAACTTGTTGGCTATTCGACAACTGGTTGGGAAGATGCGGTTCAAAACGCAGTAACGGAAGCAAAAAAAACTATTCGGAACATCGTTCGTGTTTCATGCGAGGAATTCGATGTCAAGATGGAAAATGACAATATAGTTGCTTATCGAGCTAGAATAAAGCTTATATTTGAAATTGAACGATAACGGCGAAACTAAGCATAGTTGCAGTATTTTATTTTTTTTTGTACAGTAGATCACCAAACATTTTTTTTAAATCTTCTTGAAAATAACATTTTGATTTATCTCGTGTTTTATGAATGCTTTATCAACCATAATTTCTAATTTTACGAAAAAATCTTCAATAAGATTGATAAAATACTTATTTGGCTCGGTGTAAATCTAATAAAGCCTTGATCTAAATAGTCTTTCAGTATTTATGTTTTAATTAAAGGGTGTATAAAATGTCTGAATTAAAAAAAGATTCCGACAAAAAATTAGAAGAACTAAATAAGGGTCAAGAAGTACTGATCGAGAATCAAAAAGCCTTATTTGAGGCCATTAAACGAGTTGCAAATGTTATCAATCACATCCAGGATGATTTTGCAGAATTAGCAAGATTAACAGAAAAGTTGATTTCAATAAAAGAAAAACGAGACTCAATTCGCATTTATGTTGAAGAAATCCCTGAAATGTATGCCTAACATACCACCTTTATTTTACCTTTCATTTTCATTATATAAATTGCTAGAAGGTATGATTAAGTAGGAATCTCGAATTTCATAGAGTTAATACGTTGGATAGAATTTTGTCGTATAAAATCTAATTGATTTTTGGATCAATTAATACTTTCGTTAGTCTCTGCAAACTATGTCTGTCATTTAAATGACTTATTTTCTTTTTAAAGATGATATAGTTTTCTATAATATGTTGTCCTTAAATAATATTCTAAATTATTGCTCTTAAGCACGTAAATACAATTATTAGGAGGGCAACTAAATGGATCCGGGCGGAAATTGGCCATGGTAAGATCTAGTAGAAGTATTTCTTCAAATCTTTTTTCCACAATTTCTTATTTAATTTCATTTCTCTCTCAATTTTTTATTATTCACGACATACGTTTTTTAATGTTGCAGAAGTAGTTGCTGTTGATTTCATAAAATAAAACTACGAAACCATTGATTTTATTTTAATGAAATGCATAAAACGGACTTCAAGCTATTTTTTCATCAACACCTCCAATAATATGAGATAAATCTGAAGCAGTAATTGTTTTAAATATCACAACTTAGTAAGATATCGATTGATCTTCTGAATTATTTAGATTTGATTCATAATTAGGTCAGATTAGAATAACAAAAGATCATAGTTCTCAGTTTCAAAATAATTTCTCTTTAGGTGGTTTAAGATGAAACCTCCAGCAACTCGAATGAAAGACATAAATCCTTCTTTAATTCGAAGATTATTTGATTTAGCACAAGGAATAGAAGGTATTATCAGTTTAGGCATTGGAGAACCAGATTTTGATACACCTGAACATATCAAAAATGCAGCAAAACAAGCGTTAGATGATAATTTTACACATTATACGCCAGTTCCAGGAACATTAGAACTTCGTGTAGCTATTGCTGATTATCTTAATGAAGCGTATGGCCTTGATTATAAACCTGAATCTGAGATTGTTCTTACATGTGGAGCGACAGAAGCTCTTCATGATATCATGCTTGCGTACGTGAAAGGTGATGAGGTACTTGTTCCCGATCCTGGTTTTTTAGGGTATCCTGAATATGTTAGAATGGCAGAAGGAAAACCCGTCTGGTATCCGTGTCCAGAAAAGAATGGATTTCAACCTGATTTAGATACTCTAAACGAACTCGTCACTAAAAAAACAGTGATGATTATCATAAATAGTCCTTGTAACCCAACTGGAGCTGTGTTTGAAAGAAAAACGCTTGAAGGCATTGCAGAAATCGCAATAGACAATGATCTTCTCATTGTTACTGATGAAGTCTACGAAAAATTTATTTATGAGGGAAAACACATCCCTATAGCGTCATTAGGTGTAGCAGACCGCACAATACTGGTCAATGGTTTCAGCAAAACATTCTCAATGACGGGATGGAGGCTTGGGTATATTTGCGGCGATGCAGAAGTCATAAACGCTGTTAATATAGCGCATATGTTCACAACAGTAACAACGCCGAGTTTTGCTCAAAAAGCAGCATTAACTGCCTTAAAAGGACCAAAAGAAAGCATAAAGGAAATGAAAGATGAATATAGATGGCGTAGAGATTTTTTTGTAAAGGAATTAAATACAATTGAAAACATCTCCTGTATAATACCAAACGGAGCCTTTTACGCATTCCCTAACATTTCAGCATTTGGAAAAACATCCGTAGAGTTCTCAGAATATCTAATTGAAAAAGCAAAAGTCGTTACAGTACCAGGAAATGCTTTTGGTAGCAATATAGGTGAAGGTCACGTCCGTATGTCGTATGCATGCACAAGAGAAAATTTAAAAGAGGCGCTGAGTCGCATAAAAGACGTTTTAAGTATTTAAAGCAATAGTAGAGTTTTAAAAGTAGAGTTGTCAATATATGCTGCTCTTAATTCCCTGACTCCAAAAACTGAGTTTCGCTGCCCTTATACAATCTCGTTTAAATTCTTTTTTTGTTTTGGTCGTTGTATACTTTTCGGTCTCTATAGATTTCTTTCTATAATGATTTTACTTTCATTTATCTCTCTCTAAACGTTTTAAACATGGACGCGATAGTAAAGTAGGTGATAAAAATAGTTTCCAAAAAAATAATCTCGACAATTTCCAAGGATCAAACGGAAAAAGAATTTTATCGGCATAGTCGGGATAAAAGTGAGTTACAAATCTCAACAGAAGAGTATTTATATGACCTACTTATACACCATGGTCCTATGACACGTGGGGAAATCGTAAAACTCACAAAATTACCTCGTACAACAATATATGATCACTTGATCAAACTTATTCTAAAGGATCGAGTGATACGTTTTAGTAAACTTGGTAAAAAGCCAGGAAGACCTAAAGTTTATTTTAAGGCCTTAAGGTTTTAAGGCTTAACGCATACTTTTCTTTATTTTTGAGTTATAGAGTCTTTCGTAGTCTATAGCATTAAATCTGGACTCTAATCAAGCCTTCTTTTCCAATAAATCCAGAAAATTAATTACTGTTTTCTTAATTTCGGTGAAATAGGTTGCTCAAGGTATTGTCGATTGCTGTCAAAAAGTGAAAAAGTAAAAAAGGCTGAAAGTTTCTAAGTATGCTCTATAGGTGAAATCTAAATGACTATATCTTCAGATGAACTTTCTATTAATGAACAAGAAATCATTAAGTTAGCCCAAGAGTTAGTAAAAATCCCAAGCGAAAATCAACCTGGTAATGAAAAAGCAATCGGAGAATACATAGCTACTTGGCTAAAAAATAAGGGTCTTCCTGCTCAATTACAAGAAGTTGAAAAAGATCGTTTTAATGTCATAAGTTCGATTAAAGGAGAAGGACCTGCACTACTTTTATGCGGACATATGGACACGGTTCCAGTCCCAAATCCCGCAGAATGGACATATGATCCTTTTGCAGGGGAAATAAAAGACGGATATCTCTTTGGTCGCGGTTCATTAGATATGAAAGGAAGTTTAGCTTGCATGCTCACGGCATTTGTTGCTCTTAAGGAAGTCGAAGAAGAACTTTCCTCAGATGTTGTCTTTTTAGCGACCGTAGACGAAGAAATTGCAACAAAAGGCGCAAAAAAGGCAATGGAGGCTTCTGATATCAGAAGAGTAAAGCATGGCATTATCGCTGAGCCTACTGACCTTAACCCTGTAATAGTTCAAAAGGGTCACTGTTGGCTAAAGATAAAAACACGTGGTGTTGCTGCTCATGGTGCAATTCCTGAACGTGGCGTGAATGCAATAATGAACATGTATCCTGTTCTTTCACGAATTCAGGAGTTGGATTTCGGCAAGGGTGACCACCCACTCGTTAGTGGAACAACAGTCAATATTGGATTAATAAACGGAGGCGTCAAAATAAACATGGTGCCAGATTCGTGTGAAACATCTCTTGACTTCAGATTTCCCCCAGGAGTTGCTTCCGAATCTATCCTTGGTAAAATAACCACACTTCTAGAAGAACTAAAAGCTGAAGACAAAGAATTAGATGCAAAGATTGAAGTAATTAAGTGTAGTGACCCTGTTGAAGTTGAAAGAGACGCACCGATAGTAACGCTATTACTTAAGGCTATGGATAAGGTACTTGGAAGTCATAGTGAACCACTTGGCGTGCCTTATTATACTGATGCATCCGCCTTAAGAGGCATTCCTATAGTGCTTTTAGGTCCAGGAGAGCCAGGATATGCTCATCAAAAAGATGAAAGAATTAAAATAAGCAGTATGCTGCCTGCTGCAAAGATTTATGCGATGCTTCCTTTATTGCAAACCTAATTTCACTCACTTTTTTATGTTCACAAAATCTTCTTCTAAAACCTTATCCATCGTATCAACTAAGACATCCGCATTTTCTTTTGAAAACACAAGAGGAGGTTTAATCTTAATTGTGGAAGGCCATTTTTTAGGGCCATCTACACTTAACAAGATACCATGTTCTTTCATGCGTTCAACAACATAAGTAGCTTGTTTAGGTGCTGGTTCTAGGGTTTCTCGATTCAATACTAGTTCCACACCAATAAATAATCCCACCCCTCTAACATCTCCAATGATACGGTGTTTATCCATGAGTTTTTTCAATCTATCCTTTAAATAATTGCCAACTATTAAGGCGTTTTCTTGCAATTGTTCATTTTTAATAACATCTAATACTGCAAGTCCAACAGCACAGGAGACAGGGTTGCCCCCGAAAGTGTTGAACCATTCCATTCCCGTATTGAATGAGTTTACAATTTCAGGTGTGGTGACAACAGCAGATAAAGGATGACCATTCCCCATAGGTTTACCCATTGTAACTATATCAGGAACCACGTTTTGAGTTTGAAATCCCCAAAAATGTGTTCCAACTCGACCAAAACCAACTTGAACTTCGTCTGCTATACAAACTCCACCTGCTTCCCTAATATGTCGGAATGCTTCTTGAAGATAATTGTTAGGAAACACCATTTGACCAGCACAGCTCATTATAGATTCACAAAGAAACGCAGCAACTCCTTTCCCTTCATTTTGGATTTTTTGGATCGTTTTCTTCACATCTTCTGCATACTTCTTCCCTGCATCAGCATCCTGCACTTTATATTCTCCACGATATACATCAGGTATGGTTACCTTATGAACATAAGGTGGGGGACCTTCGCCTCCAGGACCATCGAATTTGTACGGGCTGATATCAATTAATGAACCTGTGTTTCCATGATATGCATGATCGATAACAATTAAATCGCGTTGTTTAGTATGAGTTCGTGCTAATCGCAGGGCGAGCTCATTTGCTTCACTTCCACTATTAACGAAAAAACAAACACTTAATGGTTCTGGTAAGGTCTCACAGATACGTTGAGCATATTTAATAAGATTATCATGTAAATAACGAGTATTGGTATTTAGGACAGCTGCTTGCTGTTTTAACGCTTTTACTACAGTTGGATGGCAATGACCGACATGGCAAACATTATTTACGCAATCTAGATATGGTCGACCAGACTGATTGTAAAGGTATTGTTTATAGCCTCTAACAATTTTGAGAGGCTTTTTATACGAAATGCTAAGTGAAGGGGCTATCATTTGCTCCCTAAAATTGAGAATCTCATCTTTAGTCAAAGTTTCTTCTGGAAAAGACTCCTCTGGAATCTTTAGAATCAGATTTGGATCAGGGCAAATACTTAGCCAAATATCTCTTTGACTTTCGGATATCACGCCAGGAAAGTCTCCTTTTCTCCCTAACATATCTGTTATCACTTGAAAATGTAAATGTGGTGGCCATCCTCCATTATGCTCAATAGATCCAACGTGTGCGAGTAGTTCCCCTTTCTTGATAATCATTCCTTTTTCAATATCATTCAACGATTCTGGGCTCAAATGTCCATATAGAGTAAAAAATTTTAAATTTCCTTCATTTATTTCATGCTCTAAGATAATAGTAGGACCGTAATCAAGAGACCCTTCATTATTTTGAAAACTATGTATTCTACCCTCCAACGGCGCATATATTGACGAATTAGGTTTCAGAAAGAGATCAACACCAAGGTGGATTGTCCGATAATCAACCCCTTCATCGCTTTCTGATCTAAATAATTCTTCTGTATAAATATCCCGTGCTTCATTATATTGACCAATGCCAACTTCTGCATTAGAACTCTTCATTTTATTGAAAAGTAATTCCTTAAGTGCACCTTTGTCCGTAAAATCGAATAAATCACTTAATTCAAGGCTCCCTACACTGAGATCAAATACAATGTGAGGAATGCTAGTAAAGTTGCTTCCAAGTATTGATCCAAATTCTTTACGATGTAATTTAATCCAGTCAACAATCTCTTTACTTTGAGGACAAGGATTCATTTTACAAGCATAGCGGAAAACGTAATTAGAAAATCTAGGATGAACGTCTTTAAGTAACTTTAAAGTCTCCCACGCTGGTTTTTCAGAGACTTTGAGGTATTTATTTTCTGGTTCAATTTTCTGCTGGTATGCTGCGATACTAACACTCATACAGAGTCTTGTACATATCAAATTAAAGAGCAACTCTAATTCAAGTTCATTTAATGGATAGACTGAATGATAACCATTAATAACATGTGCTGCTTCTTTGATTGGATTTTTTTTCCCCAAAATAGCATAGGTTGTTGCTACAGCGAGTTCAAATATAGTATGGCTATAAACCATATCTCCAAAATCTATAATTCCAAATTGGTATTGATTGGGTGATTTTCCTCGATTAACAATCACATTGTAATCATTAAAGTCATTATGTATTACACTAGTTCTTAAATTTGATAAATTGGGAAGCACATTTATTTTGTATTCATTAAGGAAATGCTCTACTATCAGGCGCTTTTCTAGATCAGAGATGTGTTCTTTGTATTTATTTATAATGTTATAAGCAAGTTTTAAATCCCAATAAAGCTTGCGATTGGCTGCTGTATGATTGAATGATTCAAGAAGCTTCGAAGTTTCACCCACAAAACGACCAAAATCATAAAGTAACTCTTTATTATGAGGATTAACTTTTGCAAAAACCTTTCCAGGAATAAAAGTCACTAATCTTACGAAATGAGATGTCTCATCATCCTTTTGATAAACTGCAATTAACTCACTTGATTTCGTAAGTGATACTCGCGGATAATTTCCAGAATCATCAGGACTAGTTAAATGCAGCATAGCTTTGTTTTGTAAATCAAGTATCTCCTCTTTCTCGAATTTATTAGCAATTTTGAAGACGTATTTTTTATCCTCTTCAGTTACTACAAGAAAATTCTGATCACGTTCACTCGGAAGTTCCTGAATTAATCCTGTTATACCGTATAATTCATTTATCAATTTCAGAACTTCTGAATCGGATAAACTGGGACGTTTTGGTTTACTTAACAAAATAAAACCTCCAACAAGATCGATATAGTGGTCTAAGTTATGTAATAAGTATTATGTAGTGGAGAGGTTAAGTTTGGATTTTGTCTGGTCTAACTATAGAACAATGCTAAATAGCGAAAAGACTGAAACACTCTGGAATAATTTTTTAGATAAGTTAGAACCAAAAAAAAAGAGGGATTACGGATCTTTCCTTTTCTGATAAAGCTTGATATTGTAGGAAACCAGTGTTGCGACAGAAGCAAAAGCGATTAGGATTGTGCCAAGACAGAATCTTCTTCCTGTCCTTTCAGTTAGATCTGCATTGGTATATATTAAGTGAAAATAAAGTGTATCGGATTCACCAAAAGTATGCTTAAAAAGGATTCCTGTATCGTAGTCCCACCAGTATTTGTAGACTGTACCATATTCAGTAATTTCAAGATATGCTGCTTTGTAATTGACCCCCTCATACTTGTGAGTCTTTATTGTGACGTCGTCATTCGATTGTATTAAAGACACTGGGTAAATAAAAGGCCAAAGTTCAGAAGAATCCATATAGGTTACTTCATCAATGATAGTTTCGGTAGTACCATCATTTTTTTCACCAACCCTTGTATGATCAACCTTCAAGTCATCCGCCCGAATCTCAAGAATCTTAAATTCATCGGAAACGCTTGGATAGAGTACCATTGGGGATGGTGGTGAAGTATCCCAACGAATTTCGTCATTTACTTTAAGATTTCCCCAGTCAGTATCAGCAACAGAATTTGACGCTGTGCTACTTACAAGAACAATTAGGAAAACTCCGATTATACTTATGAGATATTTTTTCTGCAATATTCTCATAGAAGTCCCCCTCACTGTTTAAAAAAACTCTAATTGGAAATTATATTGATATTATGCCTTTTTTAATATAAAAATGTACATAGCATCAGTATCAAAATGCTTCAATTAGACATAAAGATTCTAATTCAATGACCTCTAACGGAAGTATCAATAAGGCAGGATGGTTCACTATTCTTAAATAGAACAATAGGAATAACTTTGGATAAGTTTGCCTGAAACACCGAGCGTGATTTGGATGCTAATCATTCTTTCAGGATTGCCAAGTTCTGGGAAATCAACATTAGTAAATGAAATAGCAAAAATTCTAGAACTCGACCTTTCGATAAAGACCATAATGATTGAATCAGACGGGATTAGAAATATGATCCCCTCATATCGAGAACAACGTTTTAACCCAGATCATGAACCTGTTGTAAGAGCAGCAATGTTTGAACTAATTAAGCATTTTCTAGAGCAAGATTATATTGTGATTAACGATGACATGAATTACTATAAATCTATGAGACATGATCTAAGGGAAATTGCTTTAGAAATGAACGTTCCTTTTGCAATATTATATGTTTCTACTCCAAGAGAAGTAGCATTATCTTGGAATGAAAAACGCGGTCTTCCAATACCTCAAGAAGTTATTGAAGATGCCTTCAACAAATTCGATATTCCTGGTAAAGATTATGAGTGGGATAGACCATTATTAGCAGTTGATTTAAGTGTTGTCAATCCTAAGACTGCAGCTAAAGAAGCAGTTAATCTTGTTAGAGATCTTTTATTAAAACCAAGTATAAGAGAAGCAAAAACTGTTGTAGAGCCATCGGATGAAGAAAAGCAGAAAGAAGCTATCGACCAACTTACCAGAAAAATAATATCAGAAACAATAGTTTATAAAAAGAATGAGGAACTTGCAAAAAACTTGAGCGAAGTTCGAAGAGAGTTCGTAAAGAATGCAATAAAAAACAAACTGACCTTAGATGAAGTGAATGTAAAATTTAAAGAATTAGTCGATAAGGCTGTACAAAATATTTGAATGAATAAGCAATCAGATCGGTAAATAGGGCGATTTTCTTGAGACTTATACCAGTTCATGTCGGACTTTTTGGACATATTGATCATGGTAAGACTGCCATAGCTCGTATTCTCTCAGAAAAGATTTCCACTGCTGGCTTGGACAAACATCCACAGGCTCAAGAAAGAGGTATCTCAATAGATTTGGGATTTACAGCTTTTAATCTAGATCCGTATCGAGTGACATTAGTAGATGCACCAGGACATGCTGATCTAATTCGAAGTGTAGTTGCAGGTGCGAACATTATAGATGCTGCAATGCTTGTAATTGCAGCTGATGAAGGACCAAAACCGCAAACAGGGGAACATATCCTAATTTTGGACAGTTTTAGTATCTCAAAAGCACTTATTATTATAAACAAAATTGATCTTGTTGAGAAATCACGTGTTAACGCCGTTGAAAGATCAATTAAGGCTCTTCTAAAAGGAACAATACTAGAGAATTCACCTATAGTTGGTGTTTCTGCTAAAACAGGAGAAGGTACTAAAAGCATTAAAGAAGCGTTACTCGAACTTCTTAAAAAACCTGTTCGAGAAGTTAAGGGACCATTCAAAATGCCGATTGACCATGCATTTCATATTAAAGGTGCCGGTACAGTTATGACCGGAACGGTTCATCGCGGAACAATAAATATTGGTGAAGTAGCTGAAATAATGCCCTTGGAAATTCAAGGAAAAATAAAATCAATTCAGACATTTGGCGAAAACCTGCAAAGTGCAGTTGCTGGAGATCGAGTTGGGATAGCAATTCCAGGTGTCCAGGCCAGAGTAATTTACCGAGGTTGCTATTTATGTTCACCGGGTTCTCTGTCATCGACAGATACAATTTTAGCGCGATTAAAAGTTAACAAATTCTTCAAATTCAACCTTTCTCCTCGTATGAATGTCCATTTAACGATTGGAACACCAACGGTTGCCGGGGTGATTTATCCTTTCCAAAAAGATGACGATTACAATGTAGTATTAGATCAAGTGAGTGCAAATCACGAGTTTTTTGCATACGTCATTCTTAATTCATTAATTGTCTCAGAATCAGGTGATCCTATTCTTATATCTCGACTAGATCTTCCTCCTACTAACTTACGAATTGCAGCTAGTGGAAAAGTCATTAATGCGAATCCAAGTGATTTTTCATTATATCAGCTTTCAATTAAGGAAGGAAATATTCGTATTCAGTCTCACAAAGAAGAAGTTATTATTGATAATTTAGCGCGTTCGCAGTTTGGGGCAAAGAATCTCATCGGTAAACAAGTCGAAACCATAACAGGACGATCAGGAAGGATCATATCATCCTTTGGAGGAAAAGGTGCTGTAATAGCAAAATTTAGTGAAAGACCGAATGAAAGTGCAATTGTGTATCTTAAAAAATATAAAAGGTATAAATTAGGGACATAATTTGATACTTAAAAAAACAGTGGTGGTCGTCTTATACAAGAAAAAACGCTAATGAATGTTTACCATGGAAAAGGTATACCTGGATCCATTAAGTCATCCTCCTACATATTTTAGCATTTTTATTAAACTTGGAGGGTGGTTTCAAGCAAAACTTATTAAGACCACGCAATTTAGAGACAGATATTTGCTTAAAAAAGAAAATCTTGTTTCTTTAAAACCAACTAATTATAATAGAGACATCAGTGAAAGTATTAACTAACGAAAAACAACGATATGAACAAAGGAGCAATTTATCATGTATATTACAATTAAACTTCCTTATGGAGAATCCTTCTTAAAAACTAAAATACCAACTAAGAACTTAGTCTCTATCCTAAGCATGAAATCAATAAAAGGTCTTGTAAACGAGAGAGAGGCTATAATAAATTGCCTGAGATCACCAATAGGGGGTTCCTCACTTCACGATTGTGTTAGCAAAAATGATAAAGTAGTGGTCTTAGTTACAGATAATACGCGACCGTGCCCAGATAACAGGTTACTTCCTCTAATATTGGCTGAATTAGAAGAAAAAGTATCACGTGAAAATATAACGATAATTGTTGCCGTTGGATTACATCCACCTTTAGATGAACAACAGTTAATTAAAAAACTAGGTAATGATATTATCAAAAGATATAATGTTGTCAATCATGATGTCAATCAATGTGTCCATATTGGCATGACATCCCGAGATACTCCAGTTGACATCAACAAAACAGTCGTAGAAGCTGATTTTCGAATTAGTACTGGATTTATCGAACCTCATTGGTTTGCTGGTTTTTCCGGTGGTCGTAAAAGCATAGCACCCGGTGTGTTTAGTGTCAGATCAGCTTATAAAAACCATAGTTATAAAATGTTAGACCATCCAAATTCGGTAGCGGGAATTATAAACGGTAATATTGTTCATGAAGATTTAGTGGAGCAGGCGAGGATGGCTAATCTTAATTTCATAGTTAATGTGATTTTAAACAAGAATAAAGAAATTACGCATATATTCACTGGAGATCCTATCGAGGCTCATGAGAAAGGATGTGAGATCTCTAAAGATATTGTTGAGGTAAAAGTAGATCACAAGGTAGATATTACTATTACTTCTAATAACGGAGCCCCATTAGACTTGGATTTGTACCAAACTACCAAAGGTATAAATACTGCTTCTAAAATAACCCGTGATGGAGGTATTGTGATTATCGCATCCTCTTGCAGCACAGGAAAAGGTCCAGAGGATTTTATCGATTTGCATGCTTCAGTTAATTCTCCTAAGGAAGTTCTACAGAAAATAAGACGGGAGGAACCTATTGGACTTCAATGGCAAAACCAAATTTTGGCTCGTGATCAATTAAAGCATGATATTTACCTTGTGTCAAATCTAGAAGACAATATTGTTAAATCTATGATGATGACACCAATCCGTACGATAGAAGAGGGTTTGGAAAAAGCAATCAAGGTTCTAGGAACTGATGCTGAAATCGCGGTGATCCCAGAAGGACCATTAGTTGTTCCAGCTCTGGAGAATTAAGATAAGAAGGTTTTCTCATTAGCATATATAAATTCTTATTGATGCAATGTTAACTCTTTGCTTTCATTATAGCAGTTTCATAATCTTTTTGAATCAATTTGATAATTTAATTTTGGAGGTATGACACTGGACGACATAATTTCCACAGATGTTCTTGTAGTAGGCGCGGGAGGAGCAGGTATTCGTGCAGCACTGGAAGCTTCAAAGTATGCAGAAATAGACGTGACTCTGATTGCAAAAACGTTACCTGGGAAAAGTGGCTGTACCGTCATGGCTGAAGGTGGTTACAATGCAGCACTATGCAATGTTGATTCGGCGGATAGTATCGAATCCCATTTTCAGGATACGGTTTCGGGAGGATCTTACGTAAATAATGAACGACTCGTACGTATTTTGGTAGAAAATGCCCCTGCTCGTATTTTGGAGTTGGAAAATAACGGTGCATTGTTTTACAGAACTTCTGAGGGTAAAATCGATCAAAGAGCATTTGGTCGTCAAAGTTATAAAAGGACCTGTTACTCTGGTGATCGCACAGGCGGGGAAATTATGGTTACCTTAGTGGATCTATTGCGATCAAGTAATGTTCGCTTTATTAGAGGTGCAGCTGTCGATCTCCTATTAGATGGAAATAAAGTAACTGGTGTAGCGGCTTTCAATCCAGAAGGCGCAAAGTTTTTCTTAATCCGATCTAAAACTGTCATACTGGCGACGGGCGGTGGCTGTCGGATATATAAAGTAACTACAAACTCCTTTCAAGGTACTGGAGACGGATATGCTATCGGATACCGTGCTGGTGCTGAATTGATCGGTATGGAGTTTATTCAATTTCATCCGACAGGTATGGTTTTCCCAGACTCCGCCAAAGGTATTCTAGTGACGGAAGCAGTGCGTGCAGAAGGAGGTATTCTTTTGAACAACTTGGGTGAGCGGTTTATGGAGAAATATGCCCCCGACAGGATGGAATTAGCAGGAAGAGATGTTGTTGCTCGTGCTATCTATAGAGAAATTCGTGCTGGGCGGCATACACCTCATAATGGAGTTTATCTTTCTCTTCAAAACTTATCTCCTGATTTCATAGAAGAACGTCTTCCTCAGACTTTAGAACAGTTTAGAGACTTATCAGGGGTTGATATTACTAAGGAACAAATGGAAGTTTCGCCGACAGCACATCATGTAATGGGTGGACTTCACATATCTGAAAAGACGGAAACAACTATAAAAGGACTCTTTGCAGCCGGAGAAGTAACTGGAGGAATTCATGGAGCAAATAGATTGGGTGGAAACTCTCTTGCAGACCTTCAAGTTTTCGGATACATAGCTGGACATAATGCTGCCCAATATTCACTTGAATCATCACTGGGCAAAATACCTGATGAACAAATTACTCAAATTCATAAGGTGGTAATCTCCCCCCTGCAATCCAAGCAAGATGGAATGCGCCCTTCTCAAATCAGACATAACTTAGAGGAATTAATGTGGACAAAAGTTGGTATCCTTAGGAATAAGAAAAACTTAACACAGGCCTTAGAGAATATTCAAAGATTAAAATCGATACCCATGAAAATAGTTAACCAAAACACCACATACGCTTATGAACAGCTTGAAGCTTTACAAGTTAGGAACATGCTAATAGTTGCAGAAATAGTAGTTAAGGCAGCCCTTTTCAGAGAAGAGAGTCGAGGTGCACATTTCCGAGAAGATTTTCCTGAAACACTCCCATCATGGAGGAAAAATATAATAATCTCGAAGGAAAACATTCATACAGTTCCTGTTGTGGTTTTGTAGATGAAAGAAACAGTTAAATTAAAAATTTGGCGATTTGACCCCCAGAAGGAAACTCATGGTCATTGGCAAGATTTTGAAGTTCCATATAACGAAGGGATGAGGGTGCTCGATGCACTGTGGCACATCTATGAAGAGATCGACCCTACCCTTGCGTTTCGGTTTGGATGTCGCGCTGGGCAGTGCGGCTCATGTGCTATGATAATTAATGGCAAACCAGAACTTTCCTGCAAAACTGAATTATTACCCGACAAGGAATATGCTTTGGAACCGCTCCCTACCTTTGCAATTACCAAAGATTTGGCTGTTGATTTCACAGAACCTTTCGAGAAAATGAAAGAAATACGTTCAGATTTTGCAAAAGCGTCTGAAGAAGCACAAACCTTCACTATGGATGAAATAAAGGACTTACTAGAGTATCATAAATGCATAGAATGTTATAATTGCATTGCTGCATGCCCAAGCGTGGCTGAAAGTTGGAATGAATTTATGGGACCAGCTTATATGCGAAAATATGCCCAAGTTCAGTTTGATCCAAGACGTAATAAAGATGTTTTTGAAAAGGCCCTTGAAAATGGGCTATTTCGATGTACCACCTGCAAAGCCTGTGTTGAAGCATGCCCCAAAGATATCGATCTAGCTCACAAAGCGATTGAAAAACTGCGATCAGTTGTGGTTAAACACGGTCTTGGTCCCTTAGAAGGACAAAAAGAATTCATTGAACGCGTTAGATCGTACGGTAAGGCAGTTACTATTGAAAAGCAACCGTTGACAGGAGAGGATGGCCAATTTGGTGAATACGTTGGTGAGGGCGAACCTGTTATCTTTTTTACCGGTTGTATGATGGATTTACGCCTCCAAAAAATCGGTAAAGATTTAATAGATGTGTTGAACGAACTTGGCTATCAAGTGATTATTCCAACAGATCAAGTATGTTGTGGTAGCCCAGCCATACGTTCTGGTGATTTTGAATTAGGTATTCACCAATTTAAGAAAAATGTGGAAATTTTAGAACGATATGGGGTTAAAGATGTAATTGTAGGTTGTCCTGGTTGCGGAATTACCTTAAAAGATGACTATTCAAGATGGGCAAAGGAAATTCTTAAACGATCGCTTAAATTTAAAACCTATGATATAAATGAATTTATTTACGAAAAAGTAATGAAAATGCCCCCTCCAGAAAACCCCCTTGAACTAAAAGTAACTTATCACGACCCATGCCACTTAAATCGAGGTCAGGGGGTAAAACAGGAACCCCGTGATTTGATTAAATTTACAGGCGCGGAAATAGTGGAAATGAAAGAAGCGGATCGTTGCTGTGGCGCGGGCGGAGGAGTACGTGCTGGCATAAGAGATTTTTCTAGGTTAATTGCTTCAAGAAAAGCTCAACACATAAAGGAAACGAAAGCTGAAGCTATTGTCACTCCATGCCCATTCTGTATTTTTCAATTGAAAGAATTAGTGAAAAATGAAGGAATAGACATGGAGGTAGTGCATACTGCTACTTTATTAAATCGTTTGCTTTGTAAATCCAGTAAAAATTAGCCAAACATAAAAGATTATACTTTTTTGCTAACCCTCTGAAGGTCACCATCCTAAGATGCTCGATATAAAAAGGATATACAAAAACACTAGCGTGAAATTGAGAGCACTCAGTATACCTCCGACTCTCATAAAATCAAGGAAAGAAAACTTGATCTTTTCTCTTTTAAACATGAGGAAAATGAGCACGGAATTTACGCCGCCAAGAGGGCTTAAAATATCTCCTAAATTCACGGCAAGGATTACAGACCATATAACAGATGCTGGGGTTGTTATTCCTGCTGATGCAACTACCGATGGGATAATGTACAACAACATTAATGCAATACTGACGCTATCAACAAAAGCCGCAATTACTCCACTAGTCACGATTAATGTAAGCCAAATGAGAATCTTATTCCCTCCCGAAAGCCTTCCTATGGCTTCCCCTATCAGATTTAACAAACCAACACTCGCAACTCCTCCTACAATTATGAAAACACCAAAGAAAAAGATTATTGTGCTCCAATCTATGCGTTTTATGATCTTATCTATGTTAGAATATTCCCCGGTAATAAGGATTAGGGTAATTGAACCTATTAATGCAATCAAGAAGAATGGAATTCCTAAAAATCCTGCAAGAATAAATCCTATAATTAGTGCTGCAAAGAAGAGAAAGAATCTTTTTACCAAAGCAGTATTCTTTACCACATCTGCAGCTTCTAGTGCGAGTATAATTTCAATTTCACTTTCTGTAATGCATTCCCCGACGCAAACAAACCTATCACGGACTAGATGCTTACCTATAACTAAGTTAATCCCAAAAATTAGTAATGAAAAAGGAAAAGCAATCAATAGAAATCTATCATATGAAAGATAATATTCTGGTGCGAAAGAGAAGTTTGATGCTATGATAATATTCGTTAGACTGCTAGTTATTGAGGCACAACTAGCAGCATTCGAAGACACGACTTCAGTTAAAAGGAAAGGCATAGGATCAAGTTTCATATTTTTAACTAAAACCAATGTAATGCCGCCTACGATCAAAAAAGCAGATTCATCTCCCAAAAACGCTGATAAAATAAAAACAAGTGCATTTGTATAGAACAAAATCTTCTCCGTGTCCCCTTTCGTAAGTTTTATGATCGTTACAGTTAAATAATTAAGTATTCCAGAACTTTTTGAGACTTCTACGATGACTAAAAGAGATAGGATTATAATAATGGCACCCCAATCCACGAGTTCAGTAAGAACCTCTTTTTCAGTGAAAATTTCAGTTCCAGCAAAGAAATAGATATATGCAACAGTCATGGTGACTGCTGCTCCACCAATAGCAACTAGCGTTTTGTTTATTTTGTCAGAAGCAATAAGAATATATGCAATGATCATAATTACTGTAAAAGGAATCATAACAAGCAAATATGCCACCAATGATTTCTAGTTATTTTTATCCAATCAAAATGGATTAGAGAGATAATTTGAACATCTTTAATTCAAAGGGTTTTGTCCCTGACGGATTGGGCAGATAGATATTCATTTCAAAATATATTGATTATTTTGCAGAGTTATTATTTCAGTTTATTTTATGAATTCTTATATTCTAAATTGTCTATATTATTTGTTTTAAATAGAATTCAGAATCTCTTCATTTAGGAAGAGTTGGAGAGAATCGGTTGGACGAATTAGTCGAATTAACTAATGCTCTTAAAGACCTTGGCCTCACAGAATACGAGGCAAAAGCTTACATAACTCTAGTTAGATTAAACAGTGGTAATGCTAGTGAAATTGCACATGAATCTGATGTTCCACGTCCAAAAATATACGAGACTCTAAGTGAATTGGAAAAAAAAGATTTAGTTGAGATTCAATACGGAAAACCTCGACGTTATAGACCAACAACCCCAGAAGTAGCAATAGAAAAACTAGCTCAAAGATATCACGATGCGACAGATCTTGCGATTAAGGAACTTAAGAGTTTGAAAAAAATTGAAACTGGTCGTCCTGAAGAAATTATATGGACTCTTCGGGGAGGAGAACAAATTGTTAATCGAATACAAGCAATGCTTCCAAGTGCTAAATCTGAAATTATTATGGGTATTCCTATTGAGGATCTTCCTTTATTTATCGAAACAATTTCGGATTTATGCTCTCAAGGTATTAGAATAAGACTTACTTTTGGAAAAGATGACCTCCCAAGACTGACTGCACTCCCGTTAGATCCAAATCTAGAAGTAGGAATTATCCCAATCACACTTCCAGATGAAAATGCTCTGCCGTTTACACATCCTGGTCGCCATATAATACCGCCAGGCTCACGCATTGTCGTAATAGATGAAAATGAGATTTTATTTACATTTCCTAGTGTTCAAGAAAGTGAGTTTGGGATATGGGCAAAGAGCCCCGGGCTTGTGTTTATTTTTAAATTCTTTTATGAACAATTTTGGAATTTTGCTATTCCATTAGAAGAAAGACTTAAAAAAACGGATTTAAGTTAAGGTTTACATACGTAAATATAATAAATTTCTTGGAGAATCGTAAGCTAATAATGAAAAAATATTTCTATTTCTCAGTTCTCATTAAATTTATTTCAAGTTAAGGAGATAATTCACGATGAAATTGCATGAGTATGAAGCTAAAAAGATATTTGCTGAGTATGGCGTCCCTGTTCCAAACGGCGAAATAGCATCTAATTCTGATGAGGTTAAAGCAATCGCTGATCGTCTAAATAGACCAGTGGTTGTCAAATCGCAAATTTTAGTTTCTGGGAGAGGCAAAGCAGGCGGAATTAAAATTGCTGAAAAATCAGAAGACGCAAAAACTGTGAGCCAAAGTATTCTGGGTATGAATATTAAGGGACTCACAGTCGAAAAAGTTCTGGTGGAAGAGAGGCTCAATATTGCTAAAGAGTTTTATTTGAGCATCATTGTAGATCGCAGTGCACGGAGCTATGTAACCATTACCGCAAAAGAAGGTGGCGTAGATATTGAGCAATTAGCATTAGAAAAGCCTGATCAAATACTCAAAGTTTACATCCAGCCGTACTTTGGAATTCGAACTTTTGAAGTAAGAAAACTCGCGCAATTTCTTACATCCTCAAGAGAATTACAGAAAGAGATTATTTCTATAATAAACAAGTTTTTTGAAGTTGTTACTGCATATGACTGCGAACTTATTGAAAGTAATCCGTTGGTATTGACAAAAGAGGGTAAAATTATCGCCGCAGACGCACGAATGATTATTGACGACAATTCTTTGTTTCGACATCCTCAATTACAGGATAAGGCTAAAGAAGAGTTACGTGATCTTACTGAGTTTGAATTAAGAGCTAAGGAATTTGGTTTTAGTTATGTTGATCTTGATGGCAATATTGGAATCATAGCTAATGGAGCTGGCTTGACAATGGCTTCAATGGACATAATTGATTTTTATGGTGGAAGGCCAGCAAATTTCCTAGATATTGGTGGTGGTGCTCGTGCTGAAAGAATGCTAGAGGCAACAAAATTACTTTTAGAGAACCCTAGAGTAAAAGGTATCCTTGTAAATATACTTGGAGGAATTACACGCGGTGATGAAGTAGCACAGGGAATTGTGGACGCGCTTAAAATCACAGCTGTAAATAAGCCGATTGTAATTCGTCTCGTGGGAACAAGAGAAAAAGAAGGACAAAAAATTCTGGAAGAAGCAGGTATTGAATATCTTAAATCTATGGAAACGGCAGCTAAAAGAATAGTAGAACTTGTCGGTAGCGGAGGATAAAAAATGACTATTCTAGTTGATAAAAAAACTAAAATTCTTGTTCAAGGGATAACTGGCCGGGAAGGTCAATTTCATACGAAAGTCATGTTAGACTATGGTACACAAATTGTTGCCGGAGTGACACCTGGTAAGGGTGGACAAGAATTACATGGAATTCCTGTATATGACTATGTTTCAGAAGCTGTTGAGGAAACACAAGCGACAGCATCGATACTTTTCATACCTGCAAGGTTTGTTGCGGATGCTGTGTATGAAGCTATTGAATCAAATTTAAATCCGATTGTTATTATAACTGAAGGCATTCCAATAAGAGATTCCATTGGATTCGTGAACTATGCGCGAGATAAAAATATCGTGATAATAGGTCCAAATTGCCCGGGAATCATTTCTCCTGAAGAGTGTAAAGTGGGCGTCATGCCTTCTCATGTATTTCGAAAAGGTCCCGTAGGCATTATTGCACGCTCAGGCACACTTTTTTATGAAATCGCAGCAACATTGACTGATGCTGATTCTAGGTTGGGACAAAGTACCTGTGTTGGTATAGGCGGCGATCCAATAATTGGGAGTGACTTCATTGAAATAGTTCAACGATTTCAAGCAGATCCTGAAACAAAGGCTATGGTAATTATCGGTGAAATCGGAGGAGATGCAGAAGAAAGACTTGCAGATTACGTACAGGATCATAAAGTGAAACCAACTGTTGCCTTTATAGCAGGCAAGACTGCACCGCCAGGTAAGCGAATGGGACATGCAGGTGCTATTATTTCAATGGGTGTAGGTTCTGCTGAAGGTAAGATCTATCGCTTAAAAGAAACAGGAATTCAAGTAGCAGATGTTCCCTCTGATGTCGCAAAAATTTTAAAAGATGTATTAAGCTTCTGACGAAATTGTTATCTAGTACATCTCTTATTATTTATGAATGGGTAATTCAGGTACTAAAAATATCGCTTCCGAGCCGAATTGTTGCTAGTTTTTCTGATATATTGTCACAAACACCCATATATTCGCCTATTAGGTTAAAAAGCAGTCTCCGGTCATTCACATTAAAAGGTAAAAGATTTTCGTTCTGACTATAAATGCCACCAAGTTCACCAAGTAAGAAATGAACAATTTCTATCAATTTCTCGATAATTTGTTCCTCTGCTTGTAGCCAAGTTTTTAGAAGAGCAAATTTTGTTTGTATTCCCATCTTTTGTTCCATTTCTTTCTTCTTGATAGTCATCTTAATCATAATCGATTTTTTAGGCATTAATTTAAGCACCACGAAGTCGCTAATACATCCTAAATTGTATCAATTGGTAATAAGAAGTAAAGAATTCACTGAACAAAAACTGTTTTTTCATTTAAGCGACAGTCTTTACGTTTAAACGTATGTTCAGGTCTAAAATTCTGTGGTCTTTTAAATTATTGTTCTAAAAAGACATTATGTAAGTATTTTGTATTTTTAATTTCTTTTAAAAACAAAAAACGGAGTGTGGAAAAATGGATCCAGGATGGCCTTGGCCATATTAAATTTCAAAAGACACATCTAAGCTTTTTCTTCTTGATCTCTTTTAACAAGTTTTATCAATCTTTTTACTATTGTTTCGGTGTCAATTCTCTCTAAGAATCTGTTTGTAAGTTCGATTACAGACACTCCATCTTTTTCTTTAAGTTCAATTATGTCATTTTTCACAAGTAAATTTAAATGGGACATTATATCTACCTTTTCTCCCCTTTCTTCGCGTAAAAGTTGAGTTGTAAGTTGTTCTTTTCTTATTACATGCAGTACAATGAGTGCTAATGTTGCACGTACTGATTTAGGTAAAAATGACTTTACTAGTTCTTTTTCCTGAAGCGTTTCAATTTTTGCGTCTGAAATCATCAACATGAATCGTTTCGTTACAGGGTTATAATGAAGTTTAAGTGGAAAATCTTTGATTCTTTCTTCAAGCTGTGAAAGGAGGAAAAGAGAATACTCGAAATCCTTTATTCTTGTAAGGGATCCAATATCTTTAACAGAAACCCCTTCAAATCCTCTTAAAAATAATAAAGTCTCTAGCATTTCAAGATGGCTCATTTTAAGTCCTCTTATCTCTCTTAGTTATTTTCTTTGTTTCTAGAAAAATCTCTCCATCTGGAAAATCCTTTTGCCACATTGCTATGGATCCTTCGTGAGCAAGATAAGTGAGTACAGTTAATTTATTTAGGACTTCGCGCCAGGAAGGATGCTTCGATAATATTTTGCTGAATGGAATCGTTTCTATGGTATACTTATCTAGTTTTTCAAATAGATTCTTTTTATCTTTTTCAATACTCCTAGGTTCAAAGTCGATTAGATCTAACTCTAGTGTTTTAGCTTTTAAACTTCCACTTCCATACTTTGTTGGATTTCTTTTCATCATTAGATCTAGATACGCATCGATAATTTCTTGTTCTTGTATAGGAAGATATAAGCTGCCGATAGGATGTAAGACGCTCAGAATACTTGTGAGTTTGAATTCAATTTCATCCCTTCTCAATAAGGCCGCAATATCCAGCAAGAAGGAAAGCTCTTTGAGACTCACTTTCTTGCCTAAGAGTTCATTTAATAAGATATCTATTTTGGTTTCTAAAATTTTTGAGATAGTAGATAATGCACCTATTATCTCATCATCAAGCCTACCTGATCGAATACTCTCACGTAATTTTAAAATGAACTCTGCTAGGTCTATTTCTTTTGGTTTTTTTCTTCCGGAAGAAATGTCAAAATCTATTTGGGCAATAATACTTGCAATGTCATCGCCTATGCTTTTTTCTATAATATCAGAATCATCCATAAGTATCGCCGCTAAACAGACGCCTCTAAGAAACTATAATCGTCAATTTTTCGACAAACTACTTGTGTCACACCTTTTTCTTTCCATAGACTGTATACTCTATCTGCATGTGTGCGTAAATACTCATTTCTCGGTGTAATTACGAGATATTGTGCATTCTCAGAATATCCTGCTAGAAGTTTTCCAAGATTTTCACTGTGAACGTCGTCGAGATGCATATCTATCTCATCTAATAAATAAAGAGGAGCGGGTTCATAGGCTTGAATTGCTAAAATCAATGCAATGACTGTCGCTGATTTCTCACCACCGCTTAACTGAATAAGTTTACTTATTTTGCCTGCTCCTACGTCAACTTCGATATTCACACCGCCTGCTAATGGATCTTTTTTATTTAGGAGTACAAGTTTTGCCGATCCTCCCCCATGAAGTACCTTGAAAATCTCACCAAAGTGGCGGTTTATTTTTTCAAATGTATTCAAGAATAAGATTTTCTTTTGATTTTGAATCTCTTCAAGCGATTTAACTATCTCTTTCTTTTCTATTTCTACTTGTTTCTTCTCTTGAAATAGATCTTTGCGTCTTTTGGCTTCCATATCATATTTCTTAATAGCATTTGGATCTACAGGTCCAAGTTTGCCTATTTCCTTTTCAAGTTGTTCTATATTCTTTAAAACATCCTCAAGAGTCTGAATATCATCTTCTGGGACCTGGATATTTAGTTTTCTAATCTCCTCATCAATACGATTTATTTCCTGCTGAGATGAAGAAATATTTATTTGATGCTGATAGAGTTTTTTGTCTAGCTCATTTCTTTCGTTAACCAATTTTTCTTCAGTTTTTACTTCAGTTTTTATTAGTGTCACTAAATTATTTAACTTGGACTTTAATGCAAGCCTTTCATCTTCTAAAATGGATATTTCTTCTTCATGTTTCAGTATCTGTTCGTTTATTTCTTTAATTTTGTCTGATAGTTGAGTTTGATCATTTTTTGCTGCATTAATCTTTTCGCTGTTGTCTTTTATTTGCAACTCCTTCGTTTCTTTCATCATTTCTGTATTTTCTTGCTTATTTTCAAGTTTGGCAATTTCTTTTTCAGTTGTTAGAATACTACGTTCCGTATTCAGAAGTTCTTTTCTAATGTTCTCAAGAGATTCCTTAAGTTCTTGGAATTGTGTTTTTTTGATTTCCTCTTCTATAACTTGTGCTGCTTCTTGAATCATTTCAAAGTTATTCTCAGTGTTCTTGAGTTCAATATCCTTTCCATCTTTTTCTTTTTTAATGGTTTCAATTTCTTTGTCAATAGTTTCGAGTTCTTCATTAAGAAGAGCAACTTCATTTAATATTTGATTTTGAACTTCTGTTAGTGTTGACTTCTTTCCTCTTATTGAACCTAGGTTACCCTGTAGTGTACTTTTCTTTTTTTCTAAATCATTAAAAGTCTTTTTCTTAATATTTAGCTTATTTTTAATCTCTTCAAGTTTTGTTTCTGTTTCTAAAAGTTCTTGCTTTAATTTCTCTAATTTTTCTTTATTATATTTTGTTGTAAGAAACCGCGAGTCCATGTTACCACTGATAATTGCACCATTTAGAATTAAGTCTTTGTTTAATGTTATTGCACCAAAATCACTAAAACTTAATGCAGTAGGTAAGTCTTCGATTACTAAGATGTCTCCAAAGACATTTTCTTTTAAATGCTCGTATCCAGGTTTAAAAGTAACTAAATCTTTTATCTTTTGATAATCTTTTGTTTCTTCTGGAAACGATCGGCCACTTTCATTCCCATTTAAGTTTCGGAGTGGAAGTAATACCACTCTAGGAATTTTTTCCCTATGCAAAAATTCAATAATTTCAGTGAGATTTTCATCCTCTACTACCAGCGCCTGCAATTTATCTGGGCCGATCGCACTCTCAATAATATCTACGAATTGAGTATCAACTTCTTCAATTAATTCTATGAGGGTACCGAGAACTCCCTGTATGTGACCTGAATTTCGTGCTTGTAGAACTGCTTCTACCGCCTTATCATATTTGATTTTTCCTTCTTTAATTAATTCCTGTAGTGTATTACGTTCTTCTTTGAGTTCATTGTACTTTGTTTGAATTGTTGCGATTTCTACCTGAATATTTTCAACTTCTTGGTTCAAAGGCTCTATTTTTTTACTGATTTGATCTAATTCTTTAGATTCATTATCAAATCTCTCTTCAAGTGTAATAATTTCTTGTTTACTCTTTTCTAATTCTATTTTTTTATTATTTAGTGTCTTAAAGGCTTTTTCCTTTTGACGTGTCTTTTCATCAATTATTTTAGCAAGATTTCCTAGTTCATTGTTCAGGATTTTAATTGAATAATTCAGTGCATCTTTCTTTTTCTTTATCTCTAATTGGTTTTGAACAAGTGTTTCATTTTCTTTCTTCGCTGTTTCAAACATCTCTTCAAATTCTTTCGTTTTTTCGGTTAAAGAATTAAGTTCCGAGTCTAAATCACTCTTTTGTGCATTTTTCTTTTCGAAAAGCTTATGTAACTTTTCAATTTCTTGATTAATCGTTTCAATTTCTGAATTTAACTGTTCGTTTTGGGTCTTTATCTGTGAAATTCTAAGATCAAGAACTTTAGATTCATTTTTTAATCTATTCAGTTCAGATTTAAATCCTTCAATTATTCCTGATGCTTTTGCTTTATTTTTTTCAATTCTCCTTTCTTCTGCTTCAAGCGCTTCTTTTTGTGTTTGTAGAATCTGCGTATTTTCTGCATATTTTTCAATTTTCTTAGTTAAGATCTCTTTCTTGTGTTCTTGTTCTTCTTTTATTTTGTTAAGTTTCTCATGTTCATTCTTATGGTGCTGTCGCATATGCCTAAATCGTAATACTTTGTGCTTTCTTAATCTTTTATCTATCTCCTCAAATTCCAATGTTCTGTTCTTTTCTTTTTCTAAGCCTTCAAGAATTCTATAAGAATCTCCTAGATAAAGGTCCAATTGTTGTAATTTGTCATCAATACTAAGAATTCGGGCTTCAATTTCATTTATCTCAGCATCGAATCTTGCCGTACCTGCAATACTTTCAAGCAACTGTCTTCGACTATCCGGATCTTCTGTAGCACGTTCAACAATTCTCCCCTGCTTGATGATATTATAACCTTCTGCTGTAATTCCTGCTTTTGCAAGGCACTCAAGAATTTCTGTAAGAGATATAGCCTCATCATCTAGCTTATAGACACTATAGTGAGATCCCTTCGGCGTCAATCGAATTTGACGTAGTACTGTAATTTCATCTTTGTCTAAAGGGATCCTTCTGTCACTGTTGTCAAAAGTTATTTTTACTTCGGCAGAATTAGTCAAATATTTTCCAGCACGACGAGTGATTACTTCGAGGACCTTATCGGTTCTTTCGTCGCGACCACCAAGGACAAATGAAATGCCGTCTAAGATGTTTGATTTCCCAGACCCATTAGCTCCTTGTATCAGGGTAAAGCCTTTTGTGAATCTGATCTCTCGTGAACCATAAAAGGATTTATAATTCGTAAAGGTCATGCTTTTTAAATAGACCATAATAGACCACAATTCAAGATTTATTATTTACAAACGTGAATTCATCAGCAACTTTTTCTAATAATTCCCTGTCAAATGCAACAACTCTTCCTTTCTTAGAAAGCTTTGGGAAAAGCATTGTAAAATATTTCTTTGCTAACACCTTTTTTACCACATCTTCGTCCATTCCAGTAATATGGGCAATTTCATGTAAAGCGTATGGACGACGATCCTTTTCAAAACGTTCAAAAAATCGTATAACAAACTCACGGTTATCAGAAAATGCAAGTCTCAAAGCATTATGTATCATTTGACTAGTTGCACTAATCATCCATTTTAAGCGCGTTACTTCAATTTCCAGAGCTTCCAGTTTCTGAGGAGGTTCAACATTTTCTTCGTTATCATTTTTTTTACATATCTTTGTAGTACTTGTCTGCAAACCGCCATGATTTATGTTTACGAGTTGTTGATATGACTCCTCAAGATCTTTTTCAATTATTTCCTTCCTATTTTCATAAATTGCCTGATATGCAGCCCCTTGAACAAGTTTTTTAAGATCTTCTCCAGAAAAGCCGCCTGTTACTTCATCTGACGAATAATTATGAAGAAGATTTTCTAAATCAATTGTGGAGTCAAGCTTCGTTTTTTCAAGATATTTCTTCAATAAATTATATCGCACATTTTCGTCTAATTCATCAATAACAATCTGATAATCGAAGAAGTTGAGAAGCCCTTCTTCTTTAATCGGGTAACTAATAACTGCGACTAAAAGTCTAGGATCGTTTTTGTAAATAACATTAAATTCTTTTATAAATTGGTAAATGATTCTGCGAATACTTTCAATATCATCCATAGTAAATAAGTCAGTTGGTTCGAAATCCTCTAAAAGTATGATACATGGGCCAATATCTTTTACAACGGTATGAAGTCTATTTAAAATCAGTTTGATGTCGGTTGGGTTAGGAAATGTAATGAGTAGATCTGCAACATTCATTTCAACAAGAGGTAGTTTTTCCTTTTTTGCTAGTGCTTTTACAAGTGAAGTTTTGCCCATACCAGGTAAACCGACAATAAGTGCAGTCCCTCCTGCTTTTATCTCCCATTCCTTTAGTTGTTCTACATTATCTTTGTGAATTGTCTTGATAATGCTTATAAGTTGCTTCTTTGCTTCTTCAAGACCAATAATTTCATCGATAGCCTCGGTATGTATTTCTTCTTCTGGGAGATATACTCGGAATCCCTCTTTTAATGCTTGGCTTTCTGTCAGTTCTTACACCCCATTGAAAGAATTCTTGCTGAACGAGCTCCAATCTATTATCTTCAGAATATATCTGATAGATCCCTACAAACTTTAAAAATCTTCTATAAAAAAACTATATATCATTTTGAGTCCTTTACATTCCAAAAAAATTCTGACATTAAGTTTAATTTATGTTTAACTGAAATGAACAGTATAGTACATAAAAAAATAGTCAATTTGTCGCCCTTTCGTTTGGAGAAATTTACATGAAATTGTCATATAAAAGGATTTCAGAACTTGCATACAGCAAAAACTGTACTATTTTTCTTTGGAAAGGAAGTGTTTTGATGATACGGAGCCTTTAGCGAAAAATATATCTTATTTTTCATCTCATATTGTCTTTGATTGTCTTTGAAAATTCGTGATGCCGTTTTTTAATGGCAGCAGACGTTTACTTCATGTAAGTAAGTCTTCAATGAGCTTTTCTCTAGCAGTTTTTAAAGTAATCCCACTCATACCAACAATTTCATCGATTTCAGCATTTAGTTGCTCTAGAAGTGAAATTTCTACTAAATCGCCTTTAATTCCAGCAAATTTTGCAGAGAATTTTTCCCAAATTTGCTGAGCTAACAACAGTGTTTTGGTTTTCAAAAACTCATAAGGCACGTTTTGATCGTCAACAGTAATTACTACTAAATGATTATTCTCAAATGGAAAAATGAATGTCCTATATCCTTGACATTTAAATTCCTCAAGAACCAATCCAAAAGAGCATCTAACAAATTCTGAAATTGCTGAAATAAAGCTACCAAGTAGTTCTGGATTAGTTTCCAGTTGCCAATAAGATCGATTGAATACACATATGCCTCCTTCTTGAAGTATTGCAATTACTTGTGTCATATTCTCGCCTCTTATAATCATTAAGTAGTATACTATAATATCTCTAAGATCGTATTCCCCTGATCGAATGAAATCTTCTTATCAAATCTATAGCTTAGATCAATCTCACATTATTCTTGGAGCTATTATTTAAGAATTTTCTCAGAAAATCTTCCGCGAGAAGATTTAGACTTCACTTAAAGAAACAGGTTATATGTCGACAATTGAGCCTGCTCCTTCTATTTTAATATTTATACGAATTCATATTGTACTAGATTTTTCTAAAATATAATGTAAAGATTTGGATCACCAAAAGGACTAAATATTTGTTCTTAATAAAACCGTAAAATAAATTCAAAGATGATGCATATGCAAATTTCAGATGTTAAAATAAAGAAAGATATAGAAATTCAACCAAACGATGCTCTAATTATAATCGATATGCAAAATGATTTTATGCCTTCTGGAGCCTTACCTGTTGCAGAAGGAGATATTATTATATCTGATGTTAATCAATTAGCTGAAAAATTTCACAATACTGGAAATTGTATTGTCCTAACCCAAGATTGGCATCCTACAGGTCATCATTCTTTTGCAAGCGCGCATGAGGGAAAAGAACCTTATGAACCATATTCTACGGAAGGAATTGGTCCGATCCTTTGGCCTGATCATTGTGTTCAAGGTACTACTGGCGCAGATTTCCATCCTGACTTAGATACTACGTTTTCAAATGCCATTATCCACAAAGGAACTAATCCAAAGATTGATAGTTATTCAGCCTTTTTAGAAAATGATAAAAAGACTGAAACAGGTCTTTCAGGATATTTACGTACTTTAGGTGTTAAGAGGATCTTTGTTTGTGGCTTAGCATTAGACTATTGTGTCTTCTCAAGTGCAATAGATGGAAAAAAACTAGAATTTGAAGTTGTGTTTGTTATTGATCTTACTAAGCCTGTTGGAGCACCCGAAGGTATTGTTTCAAATGTATTGGAAGAAATGACAAAAGAAGGTATTATATTTACAAACTCAGGAGAAATTCAAAAACATCAATAGACCACCTTGTAGTTGTTCCATACAAGTTAACTTTCCAATTCTTTTATCTAATTGCTTCTAGTAGCTTAGAGTTGTTCAGAAGATTTTTTGTATGAAAAGATTTTTAAAGTTTGTAAGATAGCGATGTTTAATAAAAATGTAGAGGCATCAAATATTGTATCCCTTTGGTCATCTTGGATTTACTCTTGCCTTTTTCCATTCGTCATCTTCTCTACGCGAAAAAATCAATTCGTATGCCCTAGCTTTTGGGGCTCTTCTTCCTGATATTATTGACAAGAGTTTTGGTCAATTTGTTTTTCAGCATGGTAGATTCATTGGCCATAGTCTAGTTATTGGTACTACTATATGTTTCCTAGTTGGCATTTTACTGAAATCTTTTGGAAAAGACAAACGATTAGCCTCATCACTATATTTTGGTTGGATTGCTCATTTAATTGAAGATACTGGTGGTTTTCTCCCTTGGCTCTATCCGATTATTCAATACGACTTCCCGTATTCAACATTGGACCCATTTAGGATTTTATCTTCACCTTACGCCCTTACTTGCGAAGTAATGGGTATTATTTTGCTTGGACTTCTTGCCTACAGGTATGGTTATATAACTATCATTAAAGAGCATGGTCTTGGTGCTCTTATTCGCGTATTCTTAGACGATTTGAAGTGAGCGACCTCGTGCTAAAGCCTCGAGGCTTCCTGCTTCAACGACAGACTCGATCCCCTGGCGGGTTACGGAGGTCTTATCTCCACAGGCTTAACATCCCTACGCCCCGTAGGTACGGCTAACGATGGTGAGGCAATCGGAGTATGCACCTTGTTTGCAAGTGTGCGCATTATCCCTCCAATTGTTATTGATACCTTCCTCATACCACCTATATAACGTTAAGGAGACCCATCGATGCACGTGATGAAAGTGAATACTCACTCACGCAATTCATCACCACGCTGAAGCTGTGGTGCTTTCTTTCTCAGCTACTAGTAAACCATACTGCCCAAAAGGAAGGAATCTCCTTGAGTATCATTCTTAAACGGAGCTTATTTATAAACGCCTTTTACAATATGTGAGTATTGCTCTAACAAAAGCATAAAATAGGTATTTGGAGGTGTTCCTAAAGTGGTAGAAGTTATTTGGCATGGACATTCATGCTTTGAATTGCGAGGAAATGGTCTAACAATCGTTCATGATCCTTTTGGGAGTGTTCCGGGAATTGCTGATCCTAAAGCTGAAGCGGACATAATTCTGTGCTCACATTCACATTGGGATCATAATAACGCAGATGCGGTTAAGAAGGAAGATTCAGAAATTTTGGAAGAATTTGCTGGGACAAAGAATCTAAAAAGACTTGAAATTAGGGGAATTGGGACATTTCATGACGAGAAGAGAAAAGGTTCACGAGGAAAAAATAGTGTTTATGTTTATCAATTGGAAAGTGTAACTTTTTGCCATCTAGGCGATTTAGGTCATGACCTGAATGATGAAGAGGTTAGTGCAATAGGGCAAGTCGATGTATTATTTATACCAGTGGGTGGGTTTTTCACTATTGGACCTGATGTTGCTACTTCAGTAGTAGTTAAGCTAAATCCAAGAATAAATATTCCAATGCATTATCGAGCTCCCATGATGGGTGGAATGTTTAGCTCTTTAAAGCCTGTAGATGATTTTATTAAAGATAAGGAAAACATTCAACAATTAGATGGGCCATCAATTCAAATTACAAAAGATACACTTCCAGAAGTGACTACGCATATTTTACTCAAATTCTGGTAACTAATTCAGAGCTCAAACTTTTTCTTTTTTTAAACAAATCTTGAAGTCTGCGCGTATAGTGCTATTTTCATATCTCTTGGAAAACTTTCGCAAGGGATTCACCTCGAACGTGGATCGAAAATTCATAAAAGTATCCAAAAGGTGTGACATGCACTTTTATGCCTCGTTTTTCCAGTTTTTCTTTAACAACCTTAAAAACTTCCATTGCGAATTCTGGAGATGATTTATTTGATGATAGATGGGCAAATGAATGTAAAACCACTATATTTTTATCAATCTTATTTAGATACCACCTTAAATTTCTAACTGTACGGTTTATTACTTTATTCTTTCTGTCCTCATCTTTAGATTCAACGTGAATGAAAAAAACAGCGGTATTTTCTATCTTCTCTTCTTTTTTTATATCATCTACATTTTCTAAAGTTTTCTTAAAAGTTTTGTACCAGAAATATTCAGTATCGAACATCAGTATCTTCATATTAAAACCTCAAAATTGCCTAAACTCAATAATATTTCACGTTCCATTTCGCTTTTTGAATGAATTAGTTAATAGCCAAAAACATATCAACTTTGACACCAATTATCGGTATAATTTAAAAAAGGAAGGATCAATGTATGGATTCAGCTAAACTTCAAAGATATTGTGGTATATCTCGAAACATAGAAGAATCTTTTATTAATATTCACCCGATTCAGAGAGGTGGCGTATTAACTGCTGAAGCCAAGAAAGTTCTATTGGATTTCGGTGATGGCTATTCAATGTGTGATTTCTGTTTCGAAGCACGAATTGTTACTGTTAAGAAACCACCTGTTGTAGATTTTATACAGGATCTAGCAAAATTTCTAGATGTTGATGAAGTGCGACCAACTGCAGGAGCAAGACATGCAAAAAGAGCTGTGATGGAGGCTATAACCGAACCTGGAGACACAATAGTCCTTGATAGTTTGGCACATTATACCACTTATATTACAGCAGAAGCGGCAAAACTGAATGTTAAAGAGGTTCCTCATAGTGGATATCCTGATTTTCTGCTAAATGTAGAAGATTATGCAGCAAAAATTGAAGAAGTTGAGGATTCAACGGGTAAACTCCCTGCCCTTGTAGTTTTAACGCATGTAGATTATAATTATGGCAACCTAAGTGATGTTAAAAGTGTTGCTGAGATCTCACACAAATATGGAGTCCCCTTCTTACTAAATGGAGCATATACTGTCGGCATTATGCCTGTCTCAGGTCGCAATTTAGGTGTAGACTTTCTTGTAGCTAGCGGTCACAAATCGATGAGCGCTTCAGCTCCAATTGGGTTGCTTGGAACGACATCAGAATGGGCAGAAAAGATCTTCGAGAGATCGAAAATAAAAGGAGACTGGAGTGGAAGGACTTTTGGGGCAAAAGAAATTCATATTTTGGGTTGTCCGCCTGTCTTTGGACCACCTTTAGCAACTTTGATGGCAAGTTTTCCAAAAGTTGTTGAACGCGTTAAGCATTGGGACAAGGAAGTTGAAAAAGCCCGTTACTTTTCAGAAAGCATACAAAAAATTGATGGAATTAAACAACTTGGAATTAAACCAAAGGAGCATACTTTAGTCCATTTTGAGAGCCCAAGTTTTCATGATGTTGCTCAACATCATAAAAGGAAAGGATTCTTCATTTATGACGCACTTAAAAAAAGAAAAATAATGGGAGTCCATCCAGGGCTTTCAAAAAGCTTCAAAGTCAATACTTTCAATCTTTCATGGGACCAAATTAAGTATGTGGTCGAAACCTTTCAGGAAATTGCGGAACAAAATGGTATCACAGTTCAATAATAGGCTATTCTGAGAATAAAACTTATGTGGGAGAAAATCTCCTTCCAGCATACAGATGAGTTCCCTTTGTTATTGCCGCAAGTAAAGGACTTTTATAATATCTCCGCAAGAAGACCCACCCAACGTGTTGGGGGGATGAAGTGCGTGTTGTGACTGGTTTCACTTTCACGGTAGTGTCCCCCAGTTTAAATAGCTGTTTGCGGATACTAACTATCGTTAGTGATATGAAGCTCAGGGGAACAGAGGAAGACCTGTGATGAAACGCACGTACAAATTTCGCCTGTATCCCACCGCACTGCAACAGGCGACCTTAAGGCAATGGCTGACTACCTGTCGCCTGTTGTATAATAACGCGCTTGCCGAACGAAAAGAGACCTGGCACAGGCAGCAACAGTCAGTCAGTTATTATGAGCAAGCCAGCCACTTGAAAGCGGCAAAACAGACCGATCAGTTGTTGCAGGAGATGCATTCGCAGGTACTACAAGACGTGCTTAGAAGACTGGATAAGACCTTTAAGAATTTTTTTCGGCGAATTAAAAAGGGGGAACACGCTGGCTACCCACGCTTTAAAGGGAAATACCGGTATGATTCCTTCACCTACCCACAAAGTGGGTTCGCCCTCGATTACCACAACAAGAAACTTCGGCTCTCGAAAATTGGAGATATCACGATTAAATTACACCGTCCTATCCCTTCTGAAGGCGTGATCAAGACCTGTACCATTACACGCGATATTGACCACTGGTATGCCTGTTTTGCAGTAGCACTTCCTGATCCTGCTCCTGGAACTCAGCAAAGAGCCATAAAGAGCGCGATAGGTGTGGATGTGGGGCTTAAGAGTTTACTGACGTTAAATAATGGAGAAACAATAGCTAACCCACGCTGGTTCAGAAAATCGGAGAAGAAATTAGCCAAAGAACAGCGAAGGAAAGATAGGAAGCAGAAAGGGTCACATAATCGTCATAAACAGAACAGGAAGGTGGCACAGGTGCACCGGAAGATCCGCAACCAACGGAATGACTTTCATCACAAGCTCAGTCGGAAACTGGTCGATGCCTATGACCTCATCGTCTATGAGAATCTTACCATTACCAACATGGTGAAAAACCATCATCTCGCCAAGTCGATTAGTGACGCCGGCTGGGGGCAACTCATGTGTTTTACCGAGTACAAAGCGGAGGAAGCTGGTACTGTAGTAGAATATGTGAGTGCCTATAATACCACACAACTGTGTAGCCAGTGCGGGAAGCTGGTGCCGAAAACCCTGGCAACACGAATCCACAGTTGCCCTTACTGTGGACTGGTGTTAGCGAGAGATCATAATTCAGCCATCACGGTGTTACACCGATCAACCCACTATATAGAAGCACGCTCATCATCATCAGGGCAGGAACTGCCCGTAGAGCCTGGTTGACATGTCCCGCTGGGGAATGGATGATTCAGGAAGCCACCCTACTTGTTGGGTGGTAGTTCACATCCGTCGTACTATGTGCTTTTCGAAAACTTATTATATTCAAACTTTTTATCATGTTACAAATCGTAAGGAGGAAAAATGAAAATGCGAGAAGAAGTTGAAAAAGCGATAAATGAATTACGAGGACCTTTGCGTAATGATGGAGGAGATGTTGAACTAGTTGATGTTCAGGGAAGTAAGGTGTTAGTCCGTCTAATGGGTGCATGTGCTGGCTGTCCTTTTAGTCAGGATGTTTATTAAACTTAAGCATCCCTAAAAAGATGACAGTCAAGAACTATATTGAAGCAGAGTTAAAAAAGAGAGTGCCCGGGGTCAGTGAAGTCGTCCCCGTTGCTTAAAATATTTCACATTAGGTTTCAGCAAATATTCTAATGTAGATCTTATTTGTTTTGCATTAAATCATTTGTTGAAATATCTTATCTCATTTAAAGAATGGGTTATTTTTTCTATTTCATTTTAGCATCTTTCCCATGCTGTAATATGGGCATCAATATAGGCTTTTATTAGATGTGACCAGTCACTTTTTTTGGCAAGTTCCCTTGCATTTTGCTTCAATTTTTCGAGTTCCTCTTGAGATAACTGAGAAATATCATATAACATCTTCCATAAATCATCAACTATTTCTTGATTTGATCTATTGTGTCGCCTAAGAATCTTGATGCCTAGGTTTTTTTGTTCTCTATTAGATTGAATTCCAAGCAAGCTGTATCCATAGCCTGTTAAGTCGGTAGTAACAGCAATAACGCACCTACTTGCTGCCTCTAGCGGCGTATAACCAAATGGTTCATATATCGAGGGATAAATACCCACATCTGTTGCTGAAATTGCATCAAAATAATCCAAATTTAGAAAACCATCTTTTCTAGAAAGATATATTGGCATAAAAATAACTTTAACTCTATCCCTTTCCTCATTTCTAAGGTTCACGGCATTCGCTGCAGTGATTATTGCGTCATTTGGAACTAGCATGTTATGTGTGCAAATTGGGAGTGAACCAATTCTTCCCGTTATTTGCTCTTTTGCATTTTCAAAATCATTAATTGTTTGTGTAAAATCATCTGCGAAAAAGTCTTTGAGATTCTTACTGAAGACCCCCTCTAATGTACCATTATAAAGTCCATGAATTACTTCATCTTCTATTTTAAATAAAAAAGGAGCTATTTTATCAGCTACCATCGAGTAATGACTCACAGCTTTTTCAATGTCTTCTCTTGGATTAAGAACAGCCGCTGGCACCCAAATAAAAGCAAATACATTTCTATCTGATTCCTTACTTTTTAAGAACTCATTTAAGTTAGACAATGATTGAATGAAAATGTCTATCCCTTTATTACTAAATTCATATCGACCAGAAAGATGGACAATAAGCGAATTTTCAGTTTTTACATTATACCAAGGCGCGAAAAATGCTTCTATAAACCGTATAATTTTAGGTCGCGTTCTCATTCGTCGTCTTCTGCAATCTTCACCTTTTAAAAAGGTCGAGAAATCTAAACCATTTGGAGTAATCATCATTTGATCTACTCCGTGAATGTATCGAATTTCTTTTGCTGTAATTTCACTTACTGTTGTAAGTACATCAGCTTCTCGGCAACAGACTTGTTCCATCAGATGCTTGCCTTCGAGTTTGAATTGAAATGCTTGCCCTTGATCCGCCATCATTGCTTTGTCTTGCCCAAGTCCTTCATCAATTTCCTTAATCAGATCATGACCGGCTTCTGCCTTTTTTCTTCCTAGCATAGTTGCATGAGTAGTGAAAATTTTACCGATCTTTGTACCTTGTAACTTAAGGTAAAGAAGTCCTGCGCCCGCTAACCATTCGTGAAAATGTGCGACAACCCTCTTAGAAGCAAACTGAGGTGCAGTAAGTACCCCCTCTATAAGCATTCCTGTGGCCCAAGACCATGCAATTGGCTCATCGTAATCGAATCCCATCATTAGTGAGTCTATTTTGTATTTCTCCCAGAATAACCCCTTTATATCGTCAACCTGCCTCACTGTCTGCCCATCTGGCTTTATAACCATTCGATTCATAAAATCTCTTGAATCTATTAAAAATACGAAACTTTCATCTCCAGCTACCCATCTGCCAAAATATACTTTTATCCCTGCATCTCCTAACTTGCGAAATAACCATTCAAATTCTCTAGGAGGTGTCATGTCAATAAAATCTTCACTTACATGAGCAGGGTTATAAAAACCAATGCCATAATAGTTTTCTGAACCATATACTAATTTCATATACTTTGCTTTACTTGCAATAACTTGGTAAATTCCACCTACCTTATTTGCAATTTCGAATGACACTTCGAAACAAGAATCGGGGGCGTTATCTCTCTCCATTTGTCTTTTCGCCTCTCTTTGTATTGCCTAGAAAAAATATTTAAAAAACATTGTATACAAATGGTGTCCAAGAGCCATTCTTTAAACTTATCGATTATGAAAAAAACTGGCACAATTTCGAAAAAAAATCTACAAAGAATAAAAGAAGGGAAACGAGTGAAGAAACCACTTTTTGTTATTGGTGTTGTTGTCTTAACTGTCGGGATATTATTAGCTGCTTTTGGCACACGACAAGTCCCTTATACAGATTATGAAACCTATTCGGCGCAAAATTCTACGGTAATAGTAAATGAAGCTAGTAAAATTTCAAATAATGACTATTATGCATACTATAGGGATTTTGATGCAGGAGAACAATTAAAAATAGAATTTAGTGCTGTGAGCGACCTTTCAATTTGGGTTGAAAACGAAGACGAATACTATAAATTTACAAGCTCTCAGTCGCATTCTGGTATTTGGGCTGCACTTGATGTTACTAGCGCTGAAGCAACTGTTACCATCCCCAATGATGACTATTACTATGTCGTGATCTTAAATGAGAATACTCATTCTGTGGAATACGATCTAAAGGTTACTGAATATTGGACATCTCTTGAAACTAGAGAGATAATTCGTTATAGGCCTGATTACACATTAAATTTCGTTGGCGTTGCCATTGTCTTTGCTGGAGTAATTTTGACTGTAGTAGGAGCAGTTACTAAACCTTCAGATTTAGAAGACTATGAAGATGATGAGGAACTCTCAACTCTGCAACCTACGCCAATTATAACAACAGCTGATACTGATGGTGAAACTGAGTTACTAGAAGTAATGGAAAAAGTGCCATCTGAAATAATTTGTCCAAACTGTGCCTCAGAAATCGACGCGGAGACTACTTTCTGTCCTTATTGCGGATCAAAACTATAATTTCTCTTTTTCGTTTTTTCAACAACTATATTTAAGTTGAAATTCGACTCATAAATTCATTTTTGATCTTTTTTGGATGCCAAGGAATGTTTTCGAAAGGAGGATCACCTGGTTGTACTTTTACATGTAATATCTGTAAACCATTTCCTTTCAAAAGCCAATTCAATTTTTCCTGAATAACTGTTTTATTATCATTACTCTGAATAGATACAGTAGTTTCTACACCTATACCACGTATCATAGTTTCATAATTGATAACAGAAGAAACGGTTGGTTGCCCGCCTGTTGTTGCATACAGTTCATTATCAATTATCAAGATTTTTAGGTTTGAAGGCTTTAAACTGGAGACAGTTGACATAGATCCGAGGCCCATCAAGAAATTGCCATCGCCTGTAATAACAATAACCTTTCTATCAGGCTGCGAAATTGCTAAACCCAAACCTACTGCCATCGGTAGCCCCATACTTCCTCTGAGATAAACCTGTGGCCTAGGTAAACAATGAAATACTTGTCTACTAATATTTCCATTTGAACCTACTATCAGTTCATTACCTTGAAGAAAAGTTCCTAATAATTCGATTATCTCGTGTCCCTTCATTTTTTGCTTAGCACCCCCTTCGTTACGAGTAGGCAAACCGGTCTCATTGTAACATTCATTTTATTTATTGCATTTTCAAGTGTACTTTGCCAATTTTCTTCCTTTAATTCCCAATAAGGGACACGATATGCTCTTAAAGCATCTTCAGTAACTTCTCCCATAATTGAGTGCTCTGGAAAGTCCTTATCAGGTTCTAATCCTCTCCAACTAACAAGTAAGAGAATAGGGATTTCATAAAGTTGTGCGAGAGAAGTTAATGCATCTCCAATAACCGCAAATCCTGAGTTCTGCATTATTACCATGCCTTTTTTTCCACCAAAATGGGCACCGCAAATTACGCCAATTGCTTCGTCTTCACGTGTTGCAGGTACGTATCTGATCTCTTTGCCAACTTCAAAAGCTGTAAGCAAGTCTTTAAAATAAGAACATGGAACACCTGAAGCAATGCTAAACCCTTGCTGCTTAAGTGTATTCAAGAACTCATCTAGGGCAATCATATTCTCACAGAGATCTTTTTTATTTTTAAATGTAATGGTTCTTTGTCAAAACGTGTGGACTTTATATATTATTTTAAATTGTTGCTTCTACCCCCCAAGAAACTCGCACTTTAGTATAAGAGATGTGTTTGACTTTTTGCCCGCCCATCCCGGGCGGGTTCTCCTTCGGTGAGATATTATGACTGAAATCATGCCATTGCCCAGTGCCGAAATGGTTCAAAAAGACTTGAAAAAACTATATATGAAATTGGCTCATCTAAAAATGGAAAAAATAAAATTTGAAAAAACAATCGAAGATATCCTTCATGCATTCGACACAAGAGAAGCCTTGAGATGGGGAAAAGCCAAAAAAATTGAACAAATAGAGCGCTTAAACAGATATATTCTTCAATATAACCAAGTAAGAAAACATCTTATAGAAATAAATAGAAAGATGCGGGTGTTAGAAGAACAAGAATCAACTAATCCACTATAAAGAGTAAAAATTATTTATATAAGTCTTTTATTCTCTTATAGGGTTTTATTTACGAGAAACAGCATTTTATTGGTTTACAATATACTAAAATGATACAATAGCCATTTATTGTGTCATCCGTTAATTAAAAGTTCTGTCGGGTAGGGAAGAAAAGTATTTAATTCTTCTTATCTTTATCCTCGCCATTTCAATTAATAATGGAATTATAAGTAGATAGTTTGATAACTGCTCACCAATTAGTGATTTATGCAAAGTCAAATAGCGAGAGGTATTTTACGAAAACTTTCGCAACTATTATATATCCAGAAGCACATATCAATGAGGCATAAATCCTAGTGGGGGTTCAAATGAAACGGATTTCTCAGCCTGAGGATCGAAATTTAGTGTTATACTATATAATTACAATCGCCTTTACTTGGTTTTTTTGGATATCTGAAATCTTGGCTATGCAGGGACGACTGGGCTCTTCCATTTTTACCGACTTTCTCTTGAGCCCGAACAATCCTGCTGCATGGGGACCGCTTATTGCGGCGGTGGTGCTCACTTATTGGAACGCAAGAAAAGAAGGAGTAATCAAACTCTTGAAACGAGGGATCGATTTTCGCTTCCCTAAAGTATGGTGGATCCCCACTATCTTGTTCTGGCCTGCTATCATGGGAGGAGGTCTTCTAGTGGCATTTCTTGCAGGAGAGCAGATACCTACGTTGTTCTGGGTAGCTAATCCTTTATTAATTGTTTCTTCCTTTGTTCTGATCCTCCTATTTCAGGGACCACTACAAGAAGAATTTGGCTGGAGAGGCTATGCACTCGATCGACTTCAAGCCCGGTTTAATGCCCTTATATCCAGTATCATTTTAGGATTGATGTGGGTGATTTGGCATATCCCTTATATGTTCTGGTTAAGTGATGAGATCATTTATGAAATCTTTTGGGGTTTCCTGCTTTCAAATATCTTGATAACCATTGTATTCACTTGGTTGTTTAATAATACGGGTGGGAGCGTTCTAGTTACACTCATTAATCATGCCATGTTCATTTTAGCCGTTATCATGTTTCCAGCCCTGGAAACCGCAGCAGGTAGTCTCTTTTACTTGGTTGTCCTTATCGCATCCATTATTGCAATAGTATTAATTTGGGGTCCTAAACAACTAATGCGTGAAGCCAAAGAGCAGGAACTTAGTACTAAAGTGGAAAATTGAGTCCAAATTAAACTCCCACCTTTCGGAAGGGATCTTCTCGTAGATAAAAGGTAGACTTAAATCGCCTTCGATAGTTATAACTAGAATGACTGAGTTCTTTTAAATTGATAAAGGCGAAGAATTTTGAAACAGATTTTTAAGGACAAGACAGAAGAAGAAATCCATCAATTCATTAGAGACTTTGTTAGGACCGTTTCAACGTATCCCGATTCTGATAATAGTGCAAAAAATCTTTCTGATGTTTTTTTAAAGATATATGGGTTCTCCATTGGAGATCCACACATAATTAAGGATGCCCTATTTGCTCAGGCTGGACTAGCACTCCTTTTAAGCAGTATCTACTACGAGAGCATTCGATATGAGTATAATATAGAAGGACTTCTCACTATTATGAGAGATGTTGGAGGAAGAGCAGCAATTGAACAAGCTATAGAATTGATTTTGAATAAAAAAGCTGAACCTATTTTTACTATAACCAAAGCAATACTTAGAGCAGTTCCTTCAATTGAAGAACTGTTCAATGATTTAATAAAATTAGCCGTGAAACTTTCATCAAAAAGATATTTATTCAGAAGAGATTTTGCAGGAAAAATTTACCATGATATTGTAGGAGATTGGGCGATTAAAAAGGGATTGGCTGTATTTTTTACTCAGGTTCCATCCGCTTATCTTCTTCTAAGCCTTATAAATCCAAATCCAGTAGAGGAAGAAGGAAAATTAAAACTTCCTAGAATATGTGATTTTGCATGTGGAAGTGGTACACTTCTAACAGCAGCGTATAATGTTACTAGATCTAAATATGATTCATATTTATTGAAAACTCATACTAGTAAAACGCCAAAAGAGATTAATGAAGAGTTTCACAAAGCATTCATTAAAAATTGTTATGCTTTCGATGTTTTAAAGTATGCTACCCAGATAGCACGTCTTACACTAGCATTACACTGTCCTGAAATTCCATTAGAAGATTTTAAATCCTATACGATACCTTTAGGTATTAGGAAAGAATCAGGTAGAGAAATAGTATCTTTAGGATCACTAGAGTTTGCTAGATCATCTCCTAGGCTTGAGAAGAATATAATTAAAAAGTGTGAGATGCAAGAGGAAAAAGAACATGTCTACATCGAGCCTTTCGACCTAGTAGTTATGAATCCTCCTTTTACTGGTACAAGTGAGAGAAAAAGAAAAGGACGAAAAGTCGAAGGTCTATTCGGTTTTATGACTGATAAAAAAATCCTAGAAAAAATCAAGAAAGATTATCAGTATTTAAGCCGGGAAGAAATAAAGAGAGTTCTGGAGACCAACGCACTAAAATTTTTGGAAGTACATCCTCTGGAAAGACTGCTAGCCGATAGATCCTCACCTTATAGAAAGATTTGGCCTGCAGGAGAGCCTCTTCCATTCCTTTATCTCGCTCACAAATACACTAAAGTCAATGGCACAATCGGATTCGTACTTCCTAAGAGCTTTCTTTCGGGTATTACCTGGTTTCTGGCGAGAACTTTGTTAGCCTCAGACTATCATGTAGAAACAATCGTTGTAAGTTATGACCCAGAAATGGGATACAATTTTTCAGAGTCAACAGACCTTAGCGAGTGTCTTTTGATAGCTACCAAGAAAAATGAGCATATAGACGAGGAAAAAACTAAATTTGTCATGCTGCTGAGCAAACCAGAAACCGATATAGTAGCAACATCTCTTACCAAAAAAATCTTTCAAGGAAAATCCTATGTGGAAATTGATGGTGCTTCTGCTTTTGTTATAAATATTGGAAGAGAAGAACTTATAGATAATTTAGATAATTGGGGAAGATTTGTATCCCTACCAAACCTGAAAATCTTGAAGATATTAAACCAATTACTGAAAGGGGAGATTAGAGTCGGTGAAACAGTAAGAAAGTTCCCTATAACCAAGTTAGATGAACTAATTTCAACGATCGGAATAAATCGTTGTGAACTCGGGAACAATTTCAACAAAGTAGGCAATAAGGTTTCTGGTGCCTTAAGAATTTTACTCGGAGGAGGAGAAGAGAATAGAAAAAAGATGAGCCTATCACCAAACCAATATGCACTCCCAACTAAGAGAGGAGAAAGGATATTTCAACAAAAAGCAGGGCATTTATTAGTACCCGATAGAATCCGGTGGGATACAACTCACGTAATTTCACTACTTTCCAAGGAAAAAACTTTAGGAAATATGTTTTTTGCGATAAATCTCAAGAATGAGAACCCCAATAAACTAAAAGCTCTTTGTTTATGGCTTAATACAACTTGGGGTATTCTGACAGTTCTTTCAAATAGACAAGAGACAGAAGGAGCTTGGACAAGTTTGGTGATGGGACATTGGAGGACACTTTCAGTCTTGAACGTGGATGAAATATCCAAAGAATGCTTGGAAAAACTGGCACAGGTTTTCGATAGTTTTAAGAAAATCGAATTAGGCAGAATACCACATCAGTACAATGTTGAAAACGAGTCGTATAAAATAAGGCTGGATTTGGATACAACCGTCCTTGAGACATTAGGAATTGAAGTAAGAGAAGAAGATCTTACATCTCTCTATCAAGAAATTTATTCTTCTTTTGAGCAGTGGATAGGACTTTGACTGCCCGTCAAAGGTAAAAATCCTCTCACAATATCATGAGGTTAGTTAGAACTGAGATGCGAATATTATAGCGATCACTATAAGTAAAATCCCCATGGCAATTAATAATAATGCTCCAATTAGTGTATCGGGTATTATCCAATAACGAATTCCAACTAATGATAAGACACCAAGCACAATCTCTATGATCCCGCCAATTATTACAATTAACCAGATCCAGTAAAAGATGTTAATTGACCGATTTTCCATTAGTAAATATCCCTCCTTTTTGTTACATCCGTCATTTTCATTTGTTCCTGAGTATTTAACTTTGTCGGCGGGAAGTCTCCTTCCGAAAGGGAGAGGATGAAAGCCGATGGCTTTTTATAGTTTTTTGGAAACTTATAGATGGTACCGCGAGTGTACCCGTAATGCCCGACTGGGTGGAGGCATATCCTCCTGTAAGCGACCAGTCAGCAAGTGACAGGGCTAAACGTGAGGAAGCCCGTGCATGAGGTCTTATCCGGCGAGGCAAGATATTCCCCTTATTGTGTGCAGCTGGCTAACCTGTCGAACAGACAGACAGGTAACAGATCAATAGCCTTCTGCAGGCAGCTAATCAAGGGGCAGGATAAGGGTGAGCAGCGTGTGCAACCTGGCAAGTTTCCGTAAGCCCATACCTGTAGTGATAGTGGCGAAGCGTCGCCTCCCGTGAGGGAGCGAGAACTACAATGGAAAGCTGGAAGCCCCATCCTAAAGGGTGGGGAGGATGTCACTGGTTTTCTATTTCAGTATCTAATAACTTTTATAAGAATAAAAAAAGTGAGTTTTTATTAAATATCGGAAAACCAATCACCAAAATTAAGAGTTTTGGAGATGTCTTTTGAGCATCAGGATAGGAGTGTGTTAGATTGGAATACACAGAAATTTTAATTGAATATGAAGAGCAAGTAGCAAAAATCGTATTAAATCGCCCTGAGAAATTTAATGCATTATCCTTGAAGCTTCTTGAAGAGTTGGTTGATGCATTACAACACATATCAACAAATAAAGAGATCCGGGTTGTTGTGATAAAAGGTGCTGGACCCTGTTTTAGCACAGGGCACGATCTTTCGGAGATGGTTGGTAAGGAAATTACCCAGTATAAGAGGATTTTTGAAACGTGCGGTAAAATGATGAAATGGTTACAAAAAATCCCGCAACCAACTATTGCTCAAGTCCATGGATATGCCATGGCAGCCGGATGTCAATTTGTCGCGGCCTGTGATCTCGCAGTTGCTGAAGATGGAGCTAAATTTAGCACCCCAGGTGTAAAAATTGGCTTGTTTTGCACTACCCCAGGGGTTCCATTGGGACGAAACATTGGTAGAAAACGTGCTTTGGAGATGCTGTTTACAGGACGTTTTATCACTGCCCAAGAAGCTTTTGAATTTGGTCTAATAAACCGAATAACCTCGAAAAACAAACTTGAAGCCATTACTCAAGAATTGATTGACCCCATACTCCAGTCAAGTCCTCTAACCGTTCATTTGGGAAAGCAAGCATTTTATAATCAGATGAATATGACAGAAGAACAAGCATATGCCTATGCGATCAATACGATCGCATTAAATCTCGCTACACACGATGCCCAAGAGGGGATTTCAGCATTTCTTGAAAAAAGAACACCTAAATGGAAGGGATTTTAGCAAATTCCGAGCGAAATCGGGTTTGTACACTCCACAGGATGAATGCAGACACCGTTCAGAGTGATTCCTTACTGCAAAATTGCTTAGATGCTGATCATTCGACCGAATGGAAGCAGTAATCAGGTCTGAGAGAGATGAGATGAAAAAAAATCAACTCCGTTCTTATATTTGGGATTAGTAATAATGCAAGCCGTTCATAGCATTGAAGAATACCTTTCTGGTTTTCCTGAGTTCTTTAGAGATATGACCCGTCTTATCCATAACGAGCTAGGGGTTTTTTCAATAATACACATGACTGAACAAACATTTGTCATAGTGAACATCATTCTGATTGTTTTCCTTCTGGTTATTTACAAATCCAATAAAAAACATTAATCGATCGTCCTTCCATGATGTATACATTCCTAATGCTCTCTTTTAAAAGATTTTTACACCAAATATCCATTTTTGGATCAATCATGAAGTTGAATTTATGGAAAAATTAGTTATGAAAATGTTTGATATAGTTGTGCAAAACTGGTTCTCTAAAATATTTTTGGTATAAATCTCTGTGGTACTCGTCGCATATATTCTTCGTATTCTTTTCCAAATTTTTCCTTCAGAATTTCTTCCTCTTTAATTGCCGTCAATACAGTAAATATGCTAAAAATAACTACTGGGACTAAGAGCCATACAATTCCCCAAGCAAATGCGAAACCGAAAAATATCAAGATCAAACCAAAGTAGCCAGGATGTCTTATCTTCGAATATATACCCTTAGTTATAAGTTCTTCAATCTTTTCTGATTGTTGATGCATTTGTTTGTGAATTTTATGAGAGTATTCGTGGATTATCACTCCTATTATCAGCACAATTGCTCCCAATATATTTGTAATGGGATAAAATGGTATAGTTAAGAGATGAAATATGGTGCCTATAATACCTATCACGATCAGTATTGGCCATTCGATTAAAACTCGTATAGTTGGTTTTACTAAAAGATACTTATCTATAAGACTATTTTCTCTCATATCAATTCACTCTATTCTCTTATGGACACTGTGTAATCTCTGGCAATATAGTAAAAGGATATACTAATATAAAAATAGTTGCATTAATCCTAAAAAAGAAATTCATCTTGAATTTCATGAAAGTCCCTTTAGATTGCTATTTCTAGATGCAGTAGAAACTATTACAAAAATTTAAATTCTATCTTGGTATTACTTAATCATGTTTAGGTTTCTATCAAATGATCTACTAAATTTTCTGTTGATTTTAGAAACTTAGATTTTTTTTCATAGGTTTTTTCTAATAACTATAATCTAATGATATTACTTTTCTCTCTTTTTGAATATGGAAAAAAGTATGACAATTAAAACACATGCATTGAAGCATATCTGACTTGTAAAGATGTTGAAACCGTTCATTACTCATAACTAACAAACCTTTATCATGCGTACCTGTATTGTTTTTATGATGTCCGCAAAGATAATTGTAATCACGTTCTCCACAAATAGCACATTTCCTTCCAAGCAAAAATAGCCTATGAATGTAGCGTTTAATTTTATATTTATGATCTCTTGCCGATTTGGTATAAATTGGCTTATTTAATCTTTCCGAAATAGTACCCCACTCGTAAATTCGCCCATGGTTCATACAAAATACCATATAATTATTGTTTTTAAGATTTTTTTGAAAAAGATGTTCTGCTACCAACTCTACATGGCTTAAATTTGTTTGATAACTACCTTTAGTGTAGTATTTACTTGTACTATATTCGCCATGTAAACGTCCATTTACGTGTCTTACAGATAAAATAAGAGGATTTGATATATTACAACCATCATACATGCATTTCAAAGGAAGTTCATATTTCGAACAAATTTCATACACACGATCTCGTTTTCGTTTTAGTTGATTCTTGAAATTCTGTTTTATTAGTCGCTCTTTATTTTTTTGGTAATATCGCTTATTTGGTATTTTGCTATAACATTTTCTGCAAAGACCTTTAGCAATATGTTTCTTAAATTCTCCACAATTAGGACAGATGATCATTCTTTGCATTTCTCATCATGCTCATAAATTCAAGTGAAACGCAAATAACGAAAAACAGGAAATTTTACTTTCGAAATCAGTCTCGTGACCTTTTTATCTATATTAACAACTATTACATATACTCAGACGGGGCATAGTACAAGAGAAAAAACTTTTTGTTGCATTAAAATCATCAAAAAACGCTCGACACGACAGAGATTTGTTTATCTATGCTCTTAGGTGATGAGATAATCATTCTCTCTTGGAGAGCTTAACGCAGAATATGCATGAAAAATCATTAATATCTTGAGAGTTCACGCAATATAGTTTTTTCAAACTATTTATTCTAGTACACCTATACACCATTGTATCATTATTTGCCAAATTGGTACAAGGTTTAATAGAGAGTAGGGGACGATGGCGAAGAAAATGGCAATACCATGGAAATTCAAATATGAATTTGCTATGGGAAGATGGACATCCAATCTCAAAGCATACCTTTATGCGATCCGCGAGAAATATGGTCCAGAAGCAGCACTCGAAATCTATGAAAGAACTTGCAAAATGAATGATAGAATAAAGAGTTTTACCAATGCCGTTCTAAAGGCCTTCGAACTAGAGGGAAACGATGCTGAAACAATAGGGAAGTGGTGGGACATCTGGCATGAACTCACTGGGACGAGAGGTACTATACTTGAGCGGTCTAAAACCGTCTGTAGATTTAAAGTCACAAAGTGTCCGACTAAAACAGAGCCCAAAGATATCAGCGGTTGGTCCATAACCTTCGTAGATCTTATTGGTAAGGCTATAAATCCAAAAGCTACCCTGGAACGCCTTAAAGGAATGTGCGCCGGCGATCCATATTGTGAATATGTATACAAGATAGAAGAATGACTTAGGGGCCTTAAAAACCAATTATGAAGGAGAAGATTATGGCAAAGAAAATGCCGATAACTTACGAACTCAAATACAAATATATGAAGGGGATGTTGACAACTCTGTTCAAAGGATTCATATATGCGATCCGTGAGAAATATGGTGCCGAGGCAGCACTCGAAATCTATGAAAGGGTCAATGAAATGGATGATAGAATAAAGAATATGACAAATACGCTTAAAGAAGTCTTCAAACTAGAGGGAAATAATGGCGAAACATTTGCACAATGGTGGGAAGTTTTTTGGGAGATCACTGAGATGGAATATATAATACCTGAGCGGTCTAAAACATTTACTAGATTTGAAGTTCTTAAGTGTCCGTGGACAACGGAACCCAAAGACATCAGCGTTTGGTGCTTTTTGAGTTTGGTTGGTAAAATTGCTAAGACAATAAATCCACAAGCTACGCTTGAACGCCCGAAAGCGATGTGTGCCGGGGATCCACATTGTGAATATATCTTCAAACTAGAAGAGTGAAGATCAATTAAATTAGCAAGGATGGACTGAATGGATAACGTCTAGAGAATATCCAAACTTAAAAGTAATAATCATTAACGCAATTCAATAACATTCAACAGAAAATTAAAAAAAAAGAGCAAACTAGCCAATTAAAAAAGCGTTGATGAGCGCAAAAAATCGCTTTACCTACTAGAGATCTTTAGAAATGCTTATTTTCGTACTTTAAGAATTAGAGAGATCACAAAATTAGTTAAAAGGGCCAACATCCGCCTGGATCCATAAATGAACTTCCTTTGTCTTATGTTTTATAGACTCGGAGGTAAAATTCAAGGATTAAATATAAGGTCCACTACTTTTTAGTTTCACACTGATTCCAAAAGTGATTTCAATTTGAAATATGCACATATTTATATTCTTAAAAACAATAACAACCGATTGTGCTTTCTTTGATAATAATAATCGCTTTAAAACAAAAGTAATTCTTTATTTGACTATTATGTTGATCAAGTTTAGTTTTCAAAGCAACAATTATTAGTATCGTGAGAGGTCTAAGTTGAAAAATCTGACAAGTGCACTTCTTAGTCGCTTTTCAAGTTCCCTTTCATCTTCATTCAAATATCCCGCGTCTAGATATCTTCTAATAGCACGCGTTATGAACCTTACGTCCTGTTCAGATCTCCCAATTGCTTTTGCAATTCGCTCATCTGATTTTCCTTCAGTTAGGAATTCCAAGACTTTACTGAATTCTTCATAACTGAATTCCGTGCTCATTAAGCCCCCTCATATCTAGTATCACATATTCTAAATAATAACTCTTTTCTTTCTGACAGTGTAATTACACAAAAACAATGAAAAGTAATATCTGCCCATATAGGCTAATGAAAAAATCGTTTCATTTGTCACTTTTAATTTATCGTCCTATTTTCATTTGCTTAATCTGCATAGAGTTAGAGTTAAACTTATTTGACTATAAAATTTTCAATTCTATTTTTTTACTGAATATTAGAGGATGTTTGCAAACTATTATCTCTAGAGTGACATATTTTATTTTTGTCGGCATCCAAACTACGATAAATCTTCTTCAAAGATCATTAGCTAGCGTAGATAAATTAAAACTCTGCTATTGAAAATATTTTCATTTATCTCTCACATTATAGTGGTTATCTGTACTATGAGAGAAAATTCTTGTTTTTTCTTCAGTACTGTAAAAGCGTTGCTCTTATATACGGTTCTATGACGTGAAATTGAGGTGATAGAACTGAACGTAGAGTGTGAAAAATGTCTCATTTATCCAGTTAAAATTAATGCGATTAACTATTCAAATGATGAGGATTTTGTAGTTATAGATGTTGATTCACTAGAAGAGCTTAAGTTTATTGCTGATGGTTTTCAAAAACCACTTTTGTACGACAATGCACATTATTTCGTTATTTTTGACAAGAATGTGCATTATAGAACCAAAAAGCTTATATTCTAATATGGAAAAAAGGCAGTACGATCGAAAAATTGAAGATATAATCAAATTAAAGGAAATCTTGGACGACAAAATAAGACTTTAAAAGTTAAAAGGTATAGTTTCACGTATTATCTCCAAAGGAAATTATGTCCAATATACGTTCTGGAAAAAGCTGAATCTCGATGGATGAAATCGATCAATTTTTGACATTATCATACAGAGGCTACTCTTAGATCTCCAAAAGATTATTGTCGTCTTATTATTCTCATTTTTGATTATTATCGGGCAAATTTTAAATCTTATTTGCGTACGCGCTTTCATTAGACCCCCATATTTCGATTGGAAGTCTACAGACTTCATAACCACCTCTATGATGTATTATAATTATCTATACGACACCTATATTGAATAACACCAGAATTAAAAATTGAATAACAACTTTTTGAAACAATCTTATATTGATTTTAATTAACTCACAAGAATCTAAAGACTGAACTGGCAAGCGAAATTTAGAGTTGAATTACGAAATTCTTTTATAATTTCTGTTATTTAATCGTCTAAGCGTGAAAATTCCTTATTGCTTTAAAAGGATTCATTATTGAGATTCTATAAAAAAAACAAAACAAGAAGTTGTATTCGAATGGGAGAATTAAAAGCAGTAATATTCGATTGGGACGGGGTTTTAGTTCCAATTAGAATAAACCTTGAGCAAGTATTTGATTATATTGTTAAAGAAATTTCCAAATATGGCGTTAATTTCAAAATAAATAGTGTTAAATTCAGCACCATTGAAGCACTCATTAAGACAGCAAAAAAGGACCTACAAGGTAAAGATATACCTATGAATTTCTTTGATAAATTACAGAATAAAGTGCTTGTAATGATTAATGAAATCTTTACAAAGGATGCACTCACAAATTCACTGAATAAAGAAGTATTACAAAGTCTCAAACAAGTTAGAGAACTTGGATTAAAAACAGGGATTTTTACAATAAATAGGCTTCATATCGTGGAAAAAATATTAAATAATTCAAATGCAATTCATCTCTTTGACGCAATAGTTACACAAGACGATTTCGTTTTAAATTTAGAGAACATCGACAAAAAAGAACATCTAGATGCGTGTTTAGAACGATTGCAAATTTCAGGAGATGAATGCATGGTTGTAGGCGACCGTCCTATTGACATTCTTCCTGCACATGAAGTAAATGCGATTACGGTCGGTTTTATAGGATCTGATAATCGACATCAAATGGATACAATCGCTGATAAAATCGACTATACGATCGATTCCATTACAAAACTCTATCAAATTATTATAACTCTTGAAGACCATAGTCCAACCTAGGTAATCCGGTAAGACGTTTGCACTTTGAATAGTACAACTAAGCCATCTGATTCTTTATTATAAATTATGTCGTAAAAATGAAATAGATTCAACTATTACTTCCGTAATATATTTTTATCGGCAAATCAATTAGAATTCTATTTATTATCGGGCAAAATTCTTACACCCATTTATACGGATAATATCTAACGATAAAATCACATTTTTATGAAAATCTGTTTTTTTAAAGTGCTTTTTTATCAAACTTGCCTATTTAAATTTCTTTTGTTTTTTTACTATTTTTGTCGTTAGTTCTTCTAATCCCTATTTATTTATCGGGCAAAATTTTGATTTAAGGACTGTATAAATCATTCGCAAGCCCCTAATTCTTCGTTAGGAAGTTCGCAAGTAGATGACTTTAAACCATATAAAACAAAAACCATACTTCTTAAATGAATCTTGTAATATCCGCATGAAGAACTAAGAGCAAAAACTTTCGGGCGCGATCTTCGGAAATCTTTGCTGGGCATCTTTAGAATGTCAAGAATTCCTTATTAACTCCTGAGTATCTAAACTCAACTATACACTTTATCATTTTAAAATATCAGATTTTACTCTCTATTATAATTTATTGGATGTGGAAAATTGCAAATCTTCACAAAAAATATCAATCAGCTTCTGGAAGAAGAAATTGCTTTCTTAAAAGTTTAAATAAATGAAAAAATAGAATAATCCTCCGTGATGTATATGTCAAAAGAAGATGAAATATTAAAGGAATTACAGGAAATTAGAAAATTACTAACACCTAAACCTCCACCGCCACCACCAAAAGATTTACGTGAAGAATTCTTACAGTTCCTTTCTAAATACAAAATTCTTGGATTAGCAGTTGCCTTCATTATGGCTATATACTTAGGCACTTTGATTCAAGCACTCGTTGACGATATGATTATGCCAATAATACAATTGGTCATTCCTGATATACAATGGGAAGAAATTGTTGTTGGACCGTTCAGAGTTGGACATTTTATAGGATCGTTAATAACTTTCTTAATAATAGCTTTTGTAGTCTTCTTGATTGTTAAATTTGCTTCAAAGATGCACATAGAATAAACTTTTTTTTTTCACATTGGTGAAATTCATGCAACTTAGAAATGCCAATGAAACTGATTTTGATGCTTGTTTACCCCTATTACAACAACTATAGCCATTCTCCAAAATTAATGGTGCTGATGCTGATTTTCAAGTTTTACAGGAGATCAAGGATGTCTTTTATCGATTACTCAGAAATCCTGCTACTGGGATTATCTTAGTAGAATCTGATGGTCAAATCATTGGTTTTTTAGACTTTACTTTTCGCATAACGCTTTTTTATCGAGGCAGGGCAATGATTATCGAAGATTTGATAATTGACGAAAAATATCGAAGAAGAGGAATTGGAACAAAGTTGGTAAGGTTTTCCGAGGAAATTGCTGAAAAAAATGGTTGCTATGCCATTGAATTGAACTCAGATCTCTATAGAAAAGAGACTCATCACTTCTGGGAAGCGATAGGATATGAAAGTAAAGCCTACCAATATCGGAAATCATTAAATAAAGCAAAAAGATAAATGTGAATGTGATTTAATTTAAAAAACTTCCATGAGTGATTTGAATTGATAACTTCAAAAATGATAAAGGAAAAAGCTATCGAGTTTGGAGCTAATCTATGCGGAATAGCGCCTGTAGACAGATTTAAGAATGCCCCAAGGGGTTTTTCTCCTTTAGATCTTTACCCAAAATGTGAATCAGTTATTGTTTGCGCAAAAAGACTTCCAATTGGACTATTAAACTCAACGTCTTGTGTGCCATATAGCCACTACAATGATTTTCTGCCCCTAGAACTCGATCGGATCTCACTTAAGTTAGCTTACTATTTGGAAGACATGGGTTATGGTGCCATCCCAATACCTTCAGATAACCCATATGAGCATTGGGAATCAAATCGAATGTATGGGCGAGCTATTCTTTCAATGCGACACGCAGCATATATGGCAGGTCTTGGGATATTAGGTAAGAATACTCTTGTGATTAACGAAGAATATGGAAACATGATTATCATCGGTGCAGTCTTAACTGATGTTAATCTTGAAGCAGATCCAATCATTGATAAAACAACACTTTGTCCTGAAAACTGTAGTTTATGCATTGATTCTTGCCCAGTAGATGCTTTAGATGGTATAACTATTGATCAGCAAAAGTGCCGACCTAGATCTATCGTTACAAATGAAAAAGGATACACGCTTTACAAGTGCAACATTTGCCGAGAGATATGCCCTAATGGAAAGGGCACACTCTTCAAGAAAAAATGACCAAAGTTCCATTATTTCTTTTATAGAAAAATTTGTACTTTAGAGCATTACTCCACTTTTATAAAGAATATAAGCGGTATTCAACCTTTTTCAGTGCTTTTTAGCCTTATGTCTGCCACATCTGGTTCATCTGGCAATAACCTATTGCCTTTATCCCACCCTCCGCCCCAGAGACCATCAAGTACAACATCACCAATCAAGTCAGCGTCATATTCATTAAATTTTGGAGCTCCAATCTCGATTCTATAATACACATAAGAATGAAGCGTTGTAAAGATATCATAGATAACTTCTTTTGAGTGACCTCTTTTCGAAAGTTTATACACCATTTCAACTAAATCATCCACTTTATTATCAGATTTTAAAACATTGAGTAATTCTATTTTGTATGATCTAAAATCCTCAATTTCCTTTAGAATATGGGGTATCTGGGGCTTGACATCTTGTTTAAGGATACCTCCATATTCTCTATAGAATTGGTGACCTACCTCGTACTAAAGTCACGAGGCTTCCTGCTTCAACGACAGACTCGATCCCCTTGCGGGTTACGGAGGTCTTATCTCCACAGGCGTAACATCCCTACGCTCCGTAGGTACTGCTAACGATGGTGAGGCAATCGGAGTATGCACCTTATCTGCAAGTGTGCGTATTATCCCTCCAATTGTTATTGATACCTTCCTCATATCACCTATATAACTTTAGGGAGACCCCTTGATGCACATGATGAAAGTGAACGACAACTACCGTAATTCATCAACACGCTGAAGCTGTGTTGCTTTCTTGCTTAGCTACTCGTAATAGATTTTTTAAAATCTTCATTTTTCATTATTTCTCACTTAATTGCGTTGAAAATGGAATTAAGCCCGAGAGAGACGTTTTATAAATTAATAGCTATGATTCTATTTTTTGAATGTCCGAATGCTGACTGTATCCGTTTTTGCATCAAAATCTAGAATTTTTTTTGTTGACAAATCAAAAATAATTTCTGAAAACGTCTGGGGAGGTAATTGAGACTTTATGAACAGAGTATCATAATTCATTTCTTGTTCTTTGTTCTCAGCTAGGATTTCACAAATCGTAAAATAGGGGTCATTTGTTCCTCGAATCAGTCCTACGTCATTTAATCTATGGATAAGTTCATCAAACGGGATAATTACTCTTACTTTTTTCATTTTTTTAATTGATTTAGATTTTACTTTGGCATCTTTTAGATCTACTAGATCCACGATATTTACACTTTCTTCACTTGAGTTTATTGCTTCCATTGTTTCCGTAGGCATAGTCTTAGAAATTTCTTCTTTTTTAAGTTCGTCAATTTTGGTTTTTGCTATGTCAATATCACTTTTGACTTTCTTTATTAAAACCTCATTTAATCTTTCATCGATTTGATTCATTTCGATTTCAAGTGCGTGGAAAGCACTTCTCATTTCTGTGATAGCATCATGAAATTTTGCCATTTGATCATAGAAGAATTTAATATCATCTCTTGCAGACTTAACAAATTGATCTATTTCCGCTTTCCAATCTGATTCTGGTGCTTCTGTGGAGGCTTTATCTTTTAAAGTTCTCTCTACTATCTCTGTTAATCCTTCGTTGGTCAGTTTTGATATCGGGGCCTCTTCCAAATCTTCCTCTTGAGTAAGTAACTCCATTGCTTCTACTGAGATATCTTCCTGTGAATCTAGTGTTATTTCTTCTATCTTTACTGATTTTTCCTCTTTGATTTCTCGTTCAAGATGTTTTCGTGCATTTTTGATTGCTGTCCTTAACGATTTAGTTGCTATACCTAGCGTTTCAGGAATCATATCTACTTCAAGCTCGGCTATGTCTTCAATTGATGTGATGCCAAATTCAACTAACTTTTCAGCAGTTTTATTACCGATTCCGCGTAACTGCGTCAGTTTTTTGTATATCTCTACTCTTTCTGCCTCTGTTAGTTCTTCTTCTGTTTTTTCCTTGATGCTATCTACATCAACTTCTTTAGCCTCCTCCTCTTCAAGATCTGATCTTGTGTCTATTACTTCGTTGTCTACTTGTAAATCTGATATCTGTTCTTCTACATGATTTGATTCTTTGATTTTATCCAGTGCAGCAATAAAAGCGTCTTCTAACTCTCTTTTTGCGCGATTTTTTGGCGAAAGGGATTTTTCTTCTTCTTCTTCCATAGACAGCTTCCTCAATTACTCAATATTGATACTCCTTTTAAAACCTTCTTAGGCAATAGATGATAAAACACTCTAATTAATCTTTTTCTAAAACCACGCGAGATAAACTAAAACACCAAAAAATGATTAGTTCAATACTAAAAGTCAAATTTATAAAAAAGAAAAGCAAAGTTTTTAGCAAAAAAGTGAGAAACTAAGTTAAGAGTTGGATAATCACTCATATGCCACGATAACAATGCCTAATTCTTTTTCAAGAATTTTTACTTTGTTAATTTGTTCTTCGGTCAGTTGAGCTGGTTTCATTTCTTTATATGCTAGAAGAATTTTTCCTCGCATCTCATTCTCTAGAGCCCGTAGTTTTGCAACATCCATTTCTGATAGGTCAGCATACTTTAGCATTTGTTTTATCCCTCCAGATATATAGATGACCTAAGCTATATTTGAATTTTATTTCCTAGGATAAAGTATCCTATTCCATAATACACTAAAATCAGAGTAGGTTGAGTAAACTAGAAGATTGAGCGGAAGTTCTGAATTGGATTTCTTGATTGATCACCCTACCAAGCCTAAAGAAATAGATTAGCAAGAAATCAAGAAAAAACTGGCATAAATAAACCAAAATAAAATATGTAGTTATATTTCTAATGACTTAAATCTTTCATTTTTGCCTTTCTTTTTGGCTGGAGGCGCTTTTCTCTCAAATATCCCTCCCTCAACATCATAGTCACCAATAGAAGACACAATTTCTTTTTTCGTAAGAAATTCTTCCAGTGTATATTCTTCATTGAATTTTTTTGAATACCAATCTGGGGGAAAATATTGATAATCGTTATTTCTTGACCGTCTAAAATCCCCGTATCTAGGTTCTTTACGAAAGAACTTATTTTGTTCTGTTTGCAAGTTTTCTAATAATTTTGATAAGGATAGCTTTTTACCCGTTTTAAGATTTAATAGTATAGAAAATAAATGTGACTCCTCAGTTGTTTCACACCCATATTCTTCTTTAATATGTTTGCATTTACGATAAATATCATATTCCTCTTTAGATTCAATAGCTAAAGTTCTAGCTTCTTCAAATTCATCAGAATTTTGAAATCCGCTGTTTAAAGCTATTTTATATTGTATTGCATGGTTGAAACCTTTAGAAATCGCATTCCTATACTCCTTGGCGTTTTTAAATCCTTTAGTTATTCCATTTTTAAATTCCTTAAAATCATTGTATCCAAGCTCTATTGCATAATAGTATATATCTGATTCTGATTTAAACCCTGATTTTAATATCTTAAATTCATAGCTGCCAATAAACTCCTCCTCGATTTCATTCCATAAATCATAACGAATCTCGTATTCTACATAATTGAAGGCCTCTAATGCTTTATAGCATCCTCTAAAACCTATTTTTTTCGATTCTTCGTAATCAGATTTTGTTTTATAACCTAAATTTGTAGACTCCTCGTATTCTTTAAAATCCGAGAAGCCACTGTTAATAGCATTATAGTATGCTTCGCCATACTTAAATCCCTTTGAACGTCCATTAATCATATCAGGAATGGTATTAAAGCCCCAGCCAATCAACAGGTACATAATCTTTTCGTGAAAGAATAAAAACTCTGTAAAAACTTTTCTCAGGAAATATGTAGTTGTATATCCACTTCTATCTTCAATCCTGTATATTGTACCATCTTCCTTTCTAATGGCATATTCATGTTTATTAATATAGACTAAGGATGGCTTAAACTTGTTAATAAGTGCTAAATATGTTTCAAGTTCGCTGATCTTGACTATTGGGACATTAAAATAATCACCTATTTCAATGTATTCAATATTATCAAAATTAGTGTCCAATTCAATCCCCATTTAAACCTACAAATGTCATTATAAATTATTTTCGATGTTCTTGAAATAATCTTGTGGTTCCAAATTCACTAAGGGTTCAATTAATACTCAAAGAGAGCAAAAAATCATCTTTTTATGAACTTACTAAGATTTAAAGAAAATGGATTACACTATTTCTCATCTTCTTCTCGATCAAGAAATGAGTAAGACCTTAAATAACTTGGTGACAATATTTTATCTGAGTGTTTTAGACCAAGCATCCTTTGCGAGAAGAGGATGTGATGAACATGATGAATGAAAATGACAAGATGAAAAAAGCGTATTCTGCATCTTGGAAGCTAATGAAGGCAAAAATGCGTGTAGATAAACGTATTGAAGATGTTGAAGCATTAGAAAGCATAGAGAAATCAGATGTAATCATAGTAAGAGGTCAATATGATTTTATTGAACAGGTCTTCGATAGTGTGGGTCTCCCATACACTTTGATTTCAATATCACAACTAGATCAGTTTAAACTTGATCCAAGGCAATCTCTACTAATAAACTGCCCTGGTATTATCGAAGGCAATCCCGAAAAGACTATTGATAATATCAAGAGCTTTGTGAGAAACGGAGGCTTTCTTTTAACCACAGATTGGAGTTTGCGAAATGTATTAGAACCTGTATTTCCAGGCTATGCCAGATATAATGACAGGCCAACAGGTGATGAGTGTGTGAGAGTCGAAATCTTAGATAAAGAAAACCCCTTTGTTCGAGGAGTAATGGATAATCCAGATTTAGATGATCCTGTATGGTGGCTAGAAGGCAGCTCATATCCGATTGAAATTATTAACAAGGAAAGAATCAAAGTACTAATTTATTCCGATGAATTAAAAGAGCGATATGGTGAAGGAAATGTCGCGATCTATTTCTCTTATGGCGAAGGAACTGTTTTTCATATGATCTCACATTATTATCTTCAAAGAGCAGAAACCAGAACAAAACGTCATGCTAAAGGCGCAGAAACGTTTGCACAAGAAAAAGGAATTACTGATAAAGAAATTATTGATGAAATGAAGGATTTAAATGTAGCTGAAGCCGAAAGCGCATATTCTTCAGCTCAATTCTTTGCAAATATCATGGCAGAACAAAAAAAACGATCTTTAGCTAAAGAAAAGAAGGAAAAAAAATCAAAAGACGACTAATAGTGCTATACGACATATAGCACCCAAACTGTTTCATTTTAAGACATTTTTTTCTGCAGTTTTCATTTTAATTGAGATGTAGGCAAAATACGTCCTAAAAACCGATTCTTTATTAAAAACTTCCTTAATCAAAAACTTATTTTCATAACCTTTGCAAAGTCTATATGTACTAGAGCTTCGAGTTATTAAACTGGAGGATTCTTGAAATGAAGATAGCTATGGCGCAGATTAATACCACCGTAGGCGATTTAGATGGTAATACTGAAAAAATAAGAGAATATATGAACTATGCAAAAAAGAATAATGCTGACCTGATCGTATTTCCCGAGCTTGCAATCACTGGTTACCCTCCTCAAGACTTGCTTTTCGAAAATGCATTTGTCAAGAGAAACAAAGAATTGCTAGAAGAAATAATAATCAGCGAAGGAGATATTGCAGGTATAATTGGTTTTATTGATTACAAGGGAAGAAATCTCTATAACGCTGCAGCAATTTTTATGGAAAATGAATTGATTGGTGTGGCTTACAAGACACTTTTACCCACATATGATGTATTTGATGAAGCTAGGTATTTCATACCTACAAGAGAAGAAGACATCAAACCAATATTAATGAAAATTAATGAAACGGAGTTTAATTTAGGCATAGAAATCTGCGAAGACCTGTGGGATGAAGATTATGACATAAAAGTTACAGATTGCTTAGCAGAAAAAATGGCAGATATAATCGTTAACATTTCAGCGTCACCATTCTATGCAGAAAAAAGGTTTGAACGAGAACACTTGTTGAAAAAGAAGTCTAAAAGAAATAAAGTCCCAATTTTTTATGTGAATTTAGTTGGTGGTCAAGACGAGCTTGTTTTCGATGGGCAAAGCCTAGCTGTAGATAGTTCTGGAAATCTAATAGCTATGGGCAAACAATTTGAAGAAGATCTTATAATTACTGATATTGACCTAGAGGCGGGTTCTGCTGAGAAAATTGAATCCTTTACATACAATAAAGAACAGGAAATGTATGATGCCTTAGCATTGGGCATAAGGGATTATTTTAGAAAGACGGGATTCAAGAAAGCCTTAATTGGAATGAGCGGTGGAATCGACTCTTCATTAACAACATGCATAGCGGTAGATGCTTTAGGTAAAGAAAATGTTATCGGGGTGTCTATGCCCTCTAAATATTCAAGTGATCACAGCAAAACCGATGCACAAAAGTTAGCTGAAAACTTGGGAATCTGCTTCGTTCAAATTCCTATTCAGGGAATTGTTAACACTTACCAAAAAACTCTAGAAACACCCTTAGAGGAAATAAGGAAACGATTTGGCACAGAAAAAGAAAGAGACGACCCTGTTGCTGATGAAAATATACAGCCTAGAACACGAGGAAACTGCTTGATGGACATATCCAACCGATTAAAAGATCTGAAAATATTGGTTTTAAATACCGGGAATAAAACTGAAATTGCCCTTGGCTATTGTACCTTATATGGAGATATGACTGGCGGAATTGGAGTGATTGGCGATGTAAGTAAATTAGAAGTCTATAAACTTGCACACTATGTGAATGAAAAGGTAGGCAGGAAGATCATACCACATGACGTGCTTGTGAAAAAACCTTCTGCTGAATTAAAGGAAAATCAATTTGATCCTTTTGATTTCGATATAGTCAGCCCCTTGGTTGATGAAATCATAGAAAATAGAAGAAGTAAGCGTGAATTGATTGAAAAGGGCTATCCAAAAGAAGTTGTAGAAGATACTTACAGAAGGGTGAGACATGCTGAGTATAAAAGATGGCAGGCACCTCCATGTATAAAAATCACGCCTAAAGCGTTTGGTATTGGATGGAAAATGCCCATCGTTAATAGATACAGCGGATAAAAAGAAGAGGATGACTCCGAATCATTTATAGAATATTATGAAGCCCACATAAAATGAAGAAAAGGGGATGATATATTGTCACCTCCTGAAGAAGAAAATGATAAAGAAAATGGATTAGTAAAAAAATTGATAGAACTCGCAGAAGATGGAGAGTTATCGCCAGAAAAAATAATTGAACTTGCAGAAAAAAGTAATGTTGCCGATCAATATTATGAAAGAGGTCGTACTTTCATAAGTATCGATCGTGATGAAGCATTTGAGTACTTTCAAGCAGCTTATAAACTTTATAGCGAAATAGGAAATTCTTTGGGACAGGCAAACGCATTACATTGGATTGGAGTAACATATAGGGCTGAATCAGACTGGGACAAATCAATAGAGTATGAGCAAAGGGCTTTTGAAATTTATTCAAATTTAAATCATAAAGAGGGTATGGGCGAGACTATACATAATATTGGTTATTGCTATTATTATCTCGAAAAGTATGATGAAGCGATAAAATCTTTTGAAAAATCAATTGAAATTCACAAAGAATTAGGCGTAATGGATAGACTTCGAGATAGTTTATTCAACTTAGCTTCGAATTACAAAAACCTAGGCACTTATTCTGCGTCAATAGAGCATTTTGAAAAGTGCCTTGAAATGGATTTTAAAGAGGGCAAACAAGATGATCAAGCTCGGGATTTGCTGGAACTTGCTGACAGTTATAAAGGCTTAAATGAATATACAAGTTCGCTAAAGTATTATCAACAATCTTATGAACTATATAAAGAGTTAGACTATGGTTTTCGTCAATCTGAGATAATTGATAAAATTAAGACAATACTATCAGAAATTGAAAAAGAAAAAGAACTGCCTAATGAATTACGTAAAGAAGTAACTAATGTTAAAACTTTGATTACAAAAAAAAAGTAAATTTGATCAGGAATTCAAAATTTTTTCGGCTTCAACTCGATATGCATCCATAACGTAAGGAATTCCTGAGATTTTTGCGGCGTCTTCTGTCAGTGCCATAAGGTCATCACGCGAAATTGTTGATAGTTTGAAATTCCTAGATCCTGCCATTAGTTGTTGAAGACCTACTTTAAACTTCTGACAGAATGTATAGATTCCAATTGCACCTAACGGTATTTTTTCGAAATCGCTTTCGTATTTTTCCTTCAATTCTTCGTATTTGACAAATATCTGTTCAACCGTATTGCCAAATTTAGAAACTGACTTAGGTAAGTTGCCTTCTTCTAACCATTTGCCAATGTTTTTACCTACCATACCGGGTATCATCAAGCCCCTTCCAATGCAAACAGCTTTTACATAAGGTGCACCCATTGCAAGGGCTTTAAAAACACCATCTTCAGTAGAAAATCCACCGGCAATGGCAATATCAGGAACTCTGATTCCATTTTCATTTAATTGTTCACAGAATTGATACGTAAGTGCTTGAATATAGAATGTAGGAATACCCCATTCATTCATCATTGGCCATGGGCTCATTCCAGTCCCACCAGAAGCACCATCTATTGTAAGGAGATCAAGTTTAGCTTCAGCGCCATAGCGAATTGCCATTGCAAGTTCAACCATTGAATATGCTCCAGTCTTTAATGTAATTCTCTTAAACCCAATTTCACGAAGCCTATCTATTTCCTCAAGAAATGCTTCCTTGGTAACAAAACCTAACCGAGAGTGTCTCTCAAATTCCGTGATCGCCCCTTCTTTATAGGCCTTTTGGACAGAAGAAAGCATTGGATTAGGCGTCACAATATAACCTCTCCTCTTCAGTTCAGTAGCCCTTTCAATTGAGTTAACCTTTATTTCTCCGCCAATGCATTTAGCGCCTTGTCCCCATTTAAGTTCAATAGTCTCTAAATTGTGTTTGCTGCCAACGTATTCCGCTACTCCGAGTCTCGTATCTTCAACATTCATCTGAACGAGGATTTCGCCGTAACCGTCATTATGAAATAGTCTATATGTATCTATTCGGCGATCCATTTCGGGGCTTTTTTGTATTTTACCATTGCTGTCAAGTTCAAGGTTAGGATCAATTCCACAGACATTCTCCCCACACACAAGAGTAATATCTGATATAGCTGCCCCTATCGCAAAATGTTCCCAATTTACTTCTGCGATCTCAGTTGATCCTAAGGCACCTGTAAAAATTGGAACTGCCATTTTAACGTTCTCAGTCCAACCATATTCTGTCTCAGTATCTACAACTGGAAATAATGCAGTGTCAGGTCCAGCATCTATTCCTTCAGGCATTCCTTTTGCCCCAATGGCATATCCCTGAATATTTAAATGTGAATAATCAACAGGATAGGTTTTATCAGCACCCGCTGTTACTTTTCCGAAATTTCCAGGATAAAGGACTTCTCTTCCTCGAAATGAAGCTTGAAAGATTTCACAGTTGCCTCGACATCCATCAATACAGATGGAACATATTCCTGACACAGGAGCAACACTTCTTGATCTGTTTATTGTTCCTGTTGCATCGTTGGCATTTGGTTGTCGCAAATTCATATTGTATACCTCCGCATAGTATTCATTTTGTGGAGGGCTTATAGCAACCTTGGTACCATATCAATGTCTCTAATTGTTTTGACGGCACAGAAGTTGCCTCTAGGTTTTCCAATGATCAATGCATTATAGTTGTTCATAGGGAAACCGTATTGCCCAATATTTACAATCATCCATTTTTTGTCTTTTTTTTAACGTGAATCCTTGCCACTTAGGTACAATCTCCATAAAAACTTTTTGTTGATCGTCAATTTCAAAATGAAAGAATACTTTATCTTGCGAATTAATTACGAAATAATATTGTACATTTGAAAAAAAGATGTAGAACCAACTATACGAATGATAAGAATCTCTTCTACAAAATAGAAGATTGAACAATCAATAATTTGCGTTTTTTACATATGCAAAATCTCTACAAACTTGCACATCAATAGAATTATACTTCAGTAATCAGCAAAACCGTAAAAGTGCTTTAAAAAAGAATTTATCGAATGAAAGTAAGTTTCATAGTTCAATTACTTTGCCTACGCCACCCTCAATGTACTTTTCAGGGTATAAAGATTTTATTTTCGATTTGTGACTGGTACAGTGAAGTGGGCAGATGAATTCCAAATCTTCGATAAGATCAAAATCATTGAAGCCATGCAAACCTCCAATAAGCGCATACGGTTTTCCGAATCGCGAGGCTCCCTCCAAAATATTCTTAACTCCCGAATGAGCGCAGCCTACGATTATAACAAGCCCTTTTTCTGTTTTAACTACGAGAGATTGTTCTATGCCTCTTAGCGTTCCAGTGGAGAAAATGTTTTCGTGAATTTGAAGAGGTTCTTTTATCTTAATTACTTCTTTTGCATTTCGCAGTTCTTGGTAAGATGAGGGAAGATAAATTTTGATCGGATTCACTCTTAGAAAATCTAAAAGCCCACCAGTGTGATCTCCATGAGCATGAGAAATGAAAACTTCATCAATAGACCTGATATCGATATTCAGTTTTTCCATATTGTTAAGAAGTATGGTGCCTCTTCCACCTGTATCAAAAAGTATCCTCTTATTATAAGCTTTTACAAGGCAAGAGAAACCCCATGCATTTTTAAGTCCCTCTTTCCATATATTATTGTCATAGACAATGGTGATTTCCGTTTCATCACCCTCAATATTTAGATTCAAGCCATTTTTTATAACTATTCACTACTTCTTCAAGTTTAGGTGAATCAAGAATATTTGTGTCTAGAAATGCATTAGCTGTAGACATATACATTTGTGAGATTATTCCTTTTAGCTCTGGGTCAAGATTTCGTGGTTTAGAACTACACAGCTTTTTCCAGTCTCTAATTCTTTGTACTTTCGCAATCTCTTTAGCATTTTCTACGTCTTTATACCAGTCCGTCGTTTTATAGAACTGCCTTGCAATCTCTTTACTTACGTGTATTTCATTAAAAGTGAATCTACACTCATCTAAAGTTCCAATAACATCCACAAGCATTAATTCCCTGTTAGGTCCATATCCAAGTTCAATCTTGCCATCTTCATTTGTTAAATTTGCTTTTTTCGCAGTTTCTGTGATAAGGTTGTTCACGTCAGAAATAACTTTCTTGATTTCATTTAACTCTAGATCTTTTAATTTAGCAATATCCTGCGCTTCTTTCCAGGTGATGTATCTGTCTCTTTCTTCCAATTTCGTGCTTACATCAAAAAGGGGAATTTCAAGTCTTTCTCCAGGTTGTGGAGAGTGATCTAAACCCAGGACTTCGTAAGTGATATCTCCTCGTTCGAGTCTCTTAAAAACGCTCGAGCCTTCTGGCAGACCATTTCTATAGATCACTTCAAGTGGGATCAAGAAATTTGTAAGATCTGACTCAAATACTGAATAATCGTAATAACCAGACTCAAATTTTGGATAAATGACTCTAACTAAATTGACTTCCATTATATTCGTTGGTTCTTCTAAATCATTTATTCTTACTGTTGTCCCATCTTTGCTTACTAAACCTCGATAATGGGTTTTAATGCCCATTTCTTCTGCTCTTTCAAAACAATAAGCACCCATTAAACATAGTGCTGCGCCTTTATTAGATATATGATCTGGCATTTCTCCCCAATCAAAAACAGAATATCGATCTGAAAAAATAAATTGTCCAACGCCCAGCTCATTTTCTTGTGCCATTTTTAAGGTTTTTAAATCTTTAACGCTGCCCATAAGTCTTCACTTTATCATCTGCTTTATCAATCATTTCTTTTTGTTTATTTTGACGTGCTTCAATTTTTTGTGCAAGTTCTTCATCTTCAATAGCTAATATCTTTGTTGCAAGTATTGCTGCTGCTTCTGGTTCTAATACTGTAGCAAGACCCGAGCCTGAAGGCATTCTTAAGGATGAAAAAATATCTGCACCAGCAAATTTTTCGGAATATGGAGGACAGGCGATTACAGGTCTGTAGGTATTCGCGTCAACAAAACCGGATAAAGCGTTTGATCTGCCAGCAACGGTGATGTAAACTAAGTCTATTGCTTTCTTATCTTCATTCATTATTTCAATTACTTTTTTTGGAGTTTTATGGGCGGATGCAATCCTATATTCAAATTTTATTCCGTATAATTCAAGTACTGCTCCAATTTTTTTACAAAACTCGAAATCTTTTTCAGAGCCCATAATTATTTTAACCAGTTTTTCGTTCATCTTTCCACCGCGAAAATTTTGATTGCGTCTATAACTTTCACAATTGTTTCTATTTAAGTATTTACTAATGCGTGTTTGACGTGATTCTGTTATGATATGAATAATTTCTTATCCAAAGATAAATGCTCCACGATTCTTCATCTCATTTTTGTCGCCGACATTTTTAATTTAAGACTTTATTACTTTGCCTCTGTTGTAAAAGATTTAAAGATTTCTTGTTTTAACATAAATATGTTAAATCATATTTATAAGACAGAAGCTATTAACTTAATCTTGTCAAAGGGGGAGATACGAGAATAGTTAACGGTGGATTCAGTGATGGAATCAAAAAAAGAGGCATGTGGAGTTTGTGGTATTTACCTAAACGACCCACAAGGTCAAGTATCTTTTCATATATACTGGTGTCTGTTAGCTCTACAGCATAGAGGACATGAATCCGCCGGCATGACTGTCTTTGACAATGGGCTTAAAACGTATAAGGATATCGGATTTGTTAAAGATATCTTTGACTCCAACACATCTAGTTTTGTTAAAGAAAAGCTCCGAAGACATGAACCCCATGGAAAAATCTTAATCGAAGATATACAGGGGCATATTGGCATTGGGCACGTTAGATATGCCACACAGGGTCCCGATGTCTATGAGAACGTGCAACCGCTAGAAATCAAGTCGAATGGTTTCAAACTAGCGGTTGGCTTTAACGGTACGATTTCAAACTATTCTCACTTAAGAGGACAGTGCAGCAGTCTCTATCACCTAAAAACTACCTGCGACACCGAAATAATTGGTGAGTTTCTTTCTGAGGGACTCAAAAGAAATAATTTTGAAAAAATAAGTGAACTGGATGGCGCATATTCTGTAGTTGCACTAACAGATGATCAGAAAATAATATCGTTTAGGGATCCTTTAGGTCTTAGACCACTTAGTTATGGATTCGATGAGGACATGTTTGTTGTTGCTTCTGAAAGCTGTATATTGAATAAACTTATGGATAAAACTTATGTTTATGATGTCCAGCCTGGCGAAATGATTATTTATGACGGCAATAGGCTCAACAAACAACAATTACCTTGTGAACACAAAGCTCATAAACATTGTATGTTTGAATGGGTATATTTCGCTCGACCAGATTCAAAAATTGAAGGAGTAATTGTCTTACAGGCTAGGAAGAATCTGGGTAAGATGCTAGCGAAAAGTTATGAGATGGATGCAGATATTGTAACACCTTTACCTGACGGAGGACGATTTGCCGCTAAAGGATTTTCAGAAGAATCAGGCATACCTTACGAAGAAGTGATCGTCAGAGATAGATTTTTCCCACAAAGAAGTTTTATTAAAAAAGGTCAAAAAAATCGAGAGCATATTGCTAAAGAAAAGATTTCGTTTGTTGATGACTTAATCGCTGGCAAAAAAATAATACTAGTTGACGATTCTATTGTAAGAGGCACTACAACTCAAAACATTGTAAAGAGGTTGCGAGAGAAAGGTGCACGAGAAGTACATCTTAGGATCTCTTGCCCACCGATAATTGCACCTTGCTTCTTTGGTATTGATTTTCCAACGTTTAGAGAATTATTTGTTAATAAACTCGGTATTACTCCAGATAATTACGATTTAGAAACAATAAATGAACGAGCACGAGAACACACAGGTGCAGATTCCCTTTATTATAATTCAATTGAAAATTTAAAGCGAGCACTTGGCCTAAATGATATTTGTACGTCTTGTTTAGATGGAGTATACCCTTATGATTATTTGCCGTATCAATCTCTTGAACCATTTCTAAGGATATAAGTGCAATCTGGTGACAAAGAGGTATGGGTAAAGCAGTTTTGGTTATTGATAAAGGCGGAAGAGGTAACGCCATTGCTTATGCATTTGCAAAAAGTCCTCAAGTTTCCAGAGTTTATGTAACTCCTGGGAATGCAGGAAGTTCTATATTGGAAAAATGTCATCAATTACCTTTATTCGCCGAATCAGTAGATGAAGAAATTGAGGCAATGAAAAAATACGCATTGGAAAACAATATAGATCTGTCGTTTGTTGGTCCTGAAGGATATTTGTCTGCAGGAATTGTCGATGTATTTTTGGACGCGGATCTTGATATCGTAGGTCCTTCTCAAATGGCTACAGTACTGGAATCAAGTAAATGTGATACTAAGGACTTTTTGAAAAAAATTGGTGTTCCTATTCCGGAACATAAGAATTTTGACAATCCAGATGAAGCAAAAGAGTATGTAAAAGACTTCTACTCTGACAACCCTAACGAAAATCTTGTTGTAAAAGCAGATGGGCTTGCTGCAGGAAAAGGGTCAATTCCTTGCGATTCAAAAGCAGATACATTGAGTACAGTTGACGAACTTATGATCCTTAAAAAATTCGGTGATGCCGGAATCCGAGTTGATTTAGAGAGAAGATTGTACGGCGAAGAATTGATGTTTTTTGTATTTACAGACGGTAAAACTGTGAAGGCTTTAGAAGGTGCACAAGACTATAAACGCGCTTTTGATGATAATGATAAAGTAAATCCAAGATCTTTTGATGGGAAAAATCCTAATACAGGCGGTATGGGAGGTTATTCACCTCATCCATGGTTAGATGAAGAACTAACCGAGAAGGTTATGAAACAGATAGCACTCCCTACTATAACAAGAATTCAAGATTATGAGAGTACACAATTTGGTAAATTGAATGGAGTTGAGTACAAAGGAATTATCTACTTTGGTCTAATGATTTGCAAAGAGGGAGACCAAAAAAATCCTTATGTACTTGAGATTAATGTTAGAATGGGTGACCCAGAAGCACAAGTTATACTGCCACGGTTAAAAACAGATTTTTATGATATTTCTAGAGCAATTGTGGATGGTAAATTGAACGAGATACATTTTGAGTGGGATCCTACATACCAGTTATGTGCATGTGCTGTAAGTGGAAGAATAGGTCGATATGAGGGTTATCCAGGAAAACATCATACAAACCAAGAGATCCATGGTTTAGATGAAGTCGACAACAATTGTTTAGTTTTTCACAATGGTACTGCTTTTGATGAAGATGGGCAGATTTATACTACTGGGGGTAGAGTTCTCACGGTCGTAGGCACAGGAAACAACTTAGAAGAAGCTAGGATACACACTTATGATAACCTAAAGAAAATTCGTTTTAGAGGAATGCGCTATAGAAGAGACATTGGAAAAATCCTATAGCAAGAAGCACTTAAATTAGTCTATCGAAGAATGGGACATGAAATAAGTTGATGAGAGAATTTATAGACGAAAAAAAATATTTTTCTGATGTAGAAGGCCCATATTCGTTGAATGATAATGCCCTTGAAGTTGCAAGTTTGCTCATACGACCACATGGGCATGAACTCTTCAAGCAACTGAGTATATATGATGATTATCTTGTTGATTTAGAAAAAAAACCAAATTATAATTCAGGATGTACACTAGGACTTCTGTTACCTTTTTTTAAAGTATTTGGGGCAACAAACAACCTGTTGGAGTCAATTTCTTCAAAAAATGTTAATTTAATGACGGGGACAAGGAGTACTTTACAATTTCTAAGAGAAAAAATGGAATGCTACTTGATAAGTACCAGCTATGAACAGCATATCCATGCATTCTGTAAGGCTACGGATTTTCCTTTCGAAAATACAGTATGCACTAAATTAGACTTAGATAACGAAAAATTTAAACTTAATGGAAGGGAAAGTGACTGGCTTAAGAAACGGGCAGAAGAAATAGTATCGCTCCCTAAAATTAAGATTCCTATAAATACTAAGAGTCGTGATGAGTTACCTGAGGATGTTTTAAGTTCCATTGAAAGATTAGACCAGATTTTCCTTGAAATGGAAAATGAATATTCGACTTCCTTTGAACTATTAAAAAGCGTAAATACTATTGGTGGATCGAAAAAGGAACAGGCATTACTCGAAAGAGCATCAGATGTTAGTAAAACTGTATACACAGGTGACAGTATTACAGACAGAGAAGCTCTTGGTCGAGTTAGAAAGGAAGGCGGATTGGCCGTTTCTGTAAATGGAGATATGTATGCAGTGAAAGAAGCTGAAATAGGATGTATTATAGATAATACAATTTTAACATCTATTGTAGTAGATGCATTTTTTAACTCTGGGAAAGAAGGATTGCAAGATCTTGTTCATAATTGGAGTTATCATGGATTAAAAAAGGCAAAGGAAGATTTTCTAGTTACTCCAGAACTTATTAACCAGCTGATTAGTTTGTATCCGAAAAAACTTCCAGAAGTAGTCATTCTGACAGATGAGAACAAAGAAGAATTTGCAAAAAGAAGTTCTAATTTTGGAAAAAAATTGAGGGAAGGAAAGGCTCATGGATAAAAATAAAATAGATTCTACTTATTGTGAGGCTTTTTATGGTTTGTATGTGAGAGTATTGGTTACTGCTGAGCGAGGGATTTATCCAGGAGATAGAATAGATCCGTATATAGAAAACGATGAACTGAGGTTTGCTGCTTACAGATCTACTTCAACACCAGCGACGGTAGTAGGTAGAACAGAAGCCGGAATTGAAGCTTGGGTACCGAAAACACAGACTCCAGATGGCCGTGAGGGTGCCATTCTGCAATTTTGGATCATGTTAAATGAAAACAAACCATTAGAAAGTCAGATTGAAAAACTTTATCGCGAGTTTTCAATCCCAGTTCGCCAAGACATTCTTTCTTGCTATACAACGAGTTTATATGATTGGTTAAAACCTAGTGAAGGGATTGAAATTGTTGGAACAATAGATACAAGAAGATACATTGGTGATTGTGGGGGAGGCTATGAACGAGTTAATACTAAAACAATCGAAGTTCCTTTAATGGGAGGCCAAGATTTTTTTGTTGATAAGAAACTAAATGTAGGAAAGGGAGTATCGGGAGCAAACCTGTGGTTCTTCTGTGATTCAGTACTTTCTGGCAGAAAGGCTGGACGTGAAGCGGTAAAAGCCATCAGCGATGTTGAAGGTGTTATTACATCGTTCTATACTTGTCCATCTGGTTCAATGGTTGCAAACTACAAAGAGATTGGTCCGCCTACTAACTACAGATTCTCTCCTACGTTGAAGAACGAAATTAAAGATTCTTTAGTTCCTGAAGGAATTGGAGCAATTCCAGAAATTGTAATCGATGGTATTTCAGTACAAGCTGTCCGGAATGCCATGAAAGTAGGTATTGAAAGCGTTGTTGACATGGAGGGTGTAAAAAGAATTTCTGCAGGGAATTATCAAGGGAAACTTGGACAAGTTAAACTTGAACTAAGAGAAATAGTGCCAAATTTGTTTGAATAAGTGGTTTTGATGAGTTTTAGCGTTGTTGGATTCGCGGCAATCAATGAAGACAGGATAAGATATGTTGATTATGAGGTAAAAGAGTCTGAAGTTTTATCTCGTGAATCTCCAGGAGAGTTGGAAAATGATGAAAAAGCTTTTCTTGGTGGTTCAGTAGTGAATACACTTGTCGGTTTAGCAAAATTTGGATTTTCAGTAGCGGCTCTTGGAAAACTTGGAAACGATGAAACTGGAAATAGAGGCGAAAACAAATTAAAAAACTACGGGATTGAATTCTTTGGCACCAGAGATTTACAATTCAATTCAAGTGTTGCTAGAATAGAAGTCGGTAGTAATAAACAAAGGAAAATAACAATTTATCCGGGTTCTAATGATAGAATTGAGTGGGATGATGTAAATCTATACTTAGATTTAATAAGGAGTTCAAATCTCTTTCACTCATCTACGTTCGCTTGTGCGTATAGCATGTCTTCATTAAAAACCCAGATCAAACTTGCTGAAGAATCAAATAAAATGAGTCTTAGTTTCGGTATGCTTTATTGTGATCTTTTCGAAAAGGAACCATTATTAATAAAAAATCTATTGAAAGCTACTGATATTTTGATACTAAATGAAGAAGAAATTGAAAGGCTTGCAAACGAGAACTATGAAGAAGCAGCAAGGAGTTTGATTAGAAAATTCAAAATAGAAGTGATTGCGGTTACGTTAGGTGATAAAGGTTCGTATGTTGTTGGGAGAACAGAAGAACATTTCATTGAATCTAGACCAGTAAACGTTATAGATACTACTGGTGCAGGTGATGCTTATTCTGCAGGATTTTTAGCTGCTTATTTGCGAGGAAAAAAATTAAGTATCTGCGGAATGTGGGGGAACAGAAACGCTGAAAGCTGTATAGGGACAAAAGGCGCAGTTGATTATCAAAAACCTGAAAAATTGAGTTAATGTGGTTGTTTAATGATTCACAGAATAAAAATTGGCTCCAAACTAGACGAAAAAGACGTTTTAGGAGAAAGTATAAAGAAAGAAATTGAAAGGTTCTTTCATTTAAAAATTGATTCTATTTTAACCCGAAAGGTCTATTCAATAGATGCTAGCTTATCTGAGAAAGAATTGAATTTAATAAAACGAGATCTTCTTATAGATGCGATAACAGAATATTTATGCGAAGAAGATATTTTTGATTGGTTAATTGAAGTAGGATATAAACCAGGAGTAACCGATAATGTTGCCAATACTTCAAAAAACATAGCAATCCCTGCGATACTAAATAGACAACTCAAAGACGATGAACATGTTTGGACATCTACCCAATATCTAATTAATAGTAAAGAACTATCAGAGAACGATGTTAAAATTATCGGAACGAAACTCCTCGCGAACCCGATTATAGAAGACATAAAAATAGCAAGTTATGACGAAATAAAAAAGAAGAGCATTGAGTTTACAATTCCTAAAATTGAAGGAAAACAAGATATTAACATAAATGCATATAATTTAAATGTTAGTGACGAAAAACTCATTCAAATCAGTAATAAAGGCGTTCTTGCTTTAAGTTTAGAAGAAATGAAGACCATAAAAGATTACTTTAATAATGAAAATGTAATCACGGAAAGAAAAAAGATAGGAATGGATGAAGTATTTTATGGCAAACCTACGGATGCTGAATTGGAATGCTTGGCTCAAACATGGTCCGAACACTGCAAGCATAAAATATTCAACGCAATTATTCGATATAGTGACCTAGAAACTGGGACAACTGAAACCATCAATAGTCTCTTTGACACCTATATAAAGAACCCAAGTAATACAATTGGCGATAAATGGGGATGGGTAGCGTCTTCCTTTCATGATAATGCAGGTGCGGTTAAGTTTAATAACAGATTGTTGGTCGTAGATAAAATTGAAACACATAATTCCCCTTCAGCATTAGAACCTTATGGTGGCGCTATTACAGGAATAGTTGGAGTAAATAGAGACCCGCTAGGAACTGGAAAAGGCGCTAAATTAATGTTTAATGTATTCGGCTACTGTTTTGGAAGTCCATACACTGAAAAAGTGCCAGCAGGCGTCTTACATCCAAAAAGAATCAGAGATGGTGTCCATAAAGGGGTAATCGACGGTGGAAATCAAAGTGGCATTCCTTTAGTAAGTGGCTGGGAGTTTTTTGATAAGAGATACATGTTTAGACCAATCGTCTATTGTGGTACAATTGGTATCATGCCAGTTGAGATCAATGGTGAAGCGTCCCATCTGAAGAAAGCCGATCATGGTGATTTGATAATTATGGTTGGAGGGCGAGTAGGAAAGGATGGAATACATGGTGCGACATTTTCTTCAGCAGAACTTGATAAAGAATCTCCTGTTCAAGCTGTTCAAATCGGTGACCCAATTACACAGAAAAAAATGAGTGATTTCATATTAGAAGCCCGAGATTTAGGATTATACAAATGCATAACAGATAACGGTGCGGGTGGTTTATCTTCTTCTATTGGGGAGATGGCTAGATATTGTAACGGATGTAAATTTGACTTAGAGAAGGTTCCATTGAAATATCAAGGGTTAGACCCTTGGGAAATACTAGTATCAGAATCACAAGAAAGAATGACATTAGCAGTTGAACCTGATAAAATCGAGCAATTTCTGGAACTAACTAAAAAAAGAAGTGTAGAATCTACAGTTCTTGGATTTTTTGAAAATTCTGGAAAATTTCATGTAACTTTTGGGAATAAGACAGTTGCTTATCTTGATATGAAATTTTTACATGACGGTTTACCAAAAATGGAACTAGAAGCACTATGGAAAAGACCAATATTTGAAGAGCCTGAGTTTGAACAACCTCCTAATTTGAACGAGACGTTAGAAGAGATGTTGAAACGTTTGAACATATGTTCTAAGGAAGAAAAAATTAGACAATATGATCATGAAGTTAAGGGACTTAGCGTTATCAAGTTATTAGTGGGGGAGCAATGTGATGTACCCAGTGACGCAACAGTCTCCTTTCTTGAATATGGTAGTATGGAGGGCCTAGCAGTAGCTGAAGGGAAGAACCCCCATTATTCTGAGCTTGATACGTATCATATGACTGCATCAATTATAGATGAGGCAGTTAGAAGAATTATCGCGGTTGGGGGAAAATTACCTAGCAAAGATACTGTGTTTTATGGTTTAGATAATTTCTGTTGGAATATCTCCACTCTAAATTCTGAGGACGGTATATATAAACTCGCTCAATTAGTTCGGGCAAATCAATCCTTAGCTGATTTTTGTAAAGCGTTTAAAATTCCTTGTATTTCTGGAAAAGATAGCATGAAAAACGTTTGGAAACTAAGGGAGATAGATAATGGAACAGAAGTAGAAAGAATAATTTCGATTCCACCTACACTAATGTTCTCTGCAAGAGCCAAAATAAATGACATTAGCAAAACTGTAACAATGGATGTAAAGAAACCAGATGATTTAGTGTATGTTGTGGGTTTAACTCTTGATGAGTTAGGTGGCTCTGAATATTATTCTTACATGGGCGAAAAACTTCGAGGTAAAAGATACTTAGGAAATAATGTTCCTAAAGTTGACGCTATACGTGCAAAAAAGATCTATCAAAGTATTAGTGATGCAACTGAACTAGAGCTTCTAAATTCTGTACATACTCCAACGATAGGAGGTTTGGGTATAGCACTAGCAAAAACCGCTTTTGCAGGTGGCTATGGAATGGACATCGAATTAACGAAAGTTCCTTATGAAGGGAAGATAAGAGATGATTTCATATTATATTCACAATCGAATAGTAGATTCATCATAACTGTTTCAACTGAAAAAAAGGAACAATTTGAAAGAATAATGGGAGATAATATTTATTCACAGATAGGAATTGTTACTCAAGATAAAAGATTGAAGGTTAAAGGATTAAATGGAAAGTATGTAATCGATTCAGATTTAGACAATTTAAAGAAAGCATGGAAAAGCACTTTAGGTCGTTAAAATGAAACCAAGAGTTTTAGTTCCAGTTGGATATGGATTAAACTGTGAAGAAGAAACAGTTTACATATACAGATTACTGGGTGCAGAAGTAGATAAAGTTCACATCAACGACTTAATAAATAAACCGAAAATGCTAAGAGAATATCATGTAATTGATCTTATCGGTGGTTTTGTAGATGGAGATCATATTACTGCTGGAATAATACACGCAAATAGATTAAGATATAATCTAGAAGAGGAACTTCAAGAGTTCATTCAATCAGGTAAACTTTTAATTGGGGTATGTAACGGCTTTCAGACGTTGGTAAAAGCCGGACTCTTACCCGGATTTGATGATGATTATAAAACTCAAAGAGTTACGCTAATTTACAATGATTCCGGAAAATTTGAAGACAGATGGGTTCATCTTAGTGTAAATAAAGATTCAAATTGCATTTGGACAGAAGGTATAGAAAACCTCTACCTTCCAGTTCGACATGGTGAAGGAAAGATCAGAACCGATCCATCTGTTTTAGATGAATTAAATAGGGGTGACCAAATAGTCTTATTTTATACGGATCCAATTGATGGAAAACCAACTATGGAATATCCCTATAATCCAAATGGCTCTAATATGGCTATTGCTGGGATTTGTGATCCAACAGGAAGAATTTTTGGGTTAATGCCACATAGAGAAGCATTTTGGTCACCTTATAATCATCCTAAATGGCATAGATTGAAACTTGACGGGAAATTACCTAGCGAAGGACCAGGTATACAAATATCAAGAAATGGAATTGAATACGTAAGAGAGCATTTAATTTAGTTAGATGGGGTCAATCACCCCCTACCAAGTAAGGGGGCTTGTTTCGTGAGGAACAAGAGTAATTGGTTGATTAGCCTAAGAGAGGTCATATAGTTTATGACGATATCTACGTTATCAGGAGAGTTAAAGAACGCACCAAGGGATGCTTCTCTAGTCCCTTGCTCTGTAAACGGTGGTTTAAACAGAGAGGAAACTCTCAGTGATCATCGTATAGTACTGACTGATAACCTTGGCGAAGAGAATCTACTCCCTTGGTGTTGGGAGCGGCGGGACTTGCGAGTACCCGTCATTAAAACACACCTATGGATACCTACCCCTGTGCTCGCAGAAAGGGTAGAGTGTACAATCCATTCCCCCAACAAGCTGGGGGGTCTTCTTGGACGGAAGTAATAAAAATGCGATATTCAGACGTAGTGGATTACGATATTTTAGATCCAGTTAAAAGGAAAGCTTTAGAATTATTTCAATCAACATTTGGAACAATTGAAGATAGATTACGAATAAGAGTCGCCCCCGTTGGTGAAACCGCAGCTGTATTGGATTTTCTTGATTATGATTTTATGTTAGCGTTTAATGTTGAGGGACTTGGAACAAAAAATGTGATTGCAGATAGAATATATCAAGAATTAACTGATAAAAAAGAAATTGCTAAAAAAATGAAGGCTAAAGAAGCCTACCGGTTTATTGGTCAAGATACTGTAGCTATGTCCCTTATAGATTTATTAGCAGTAGGTGCAGACCCAATTGCTTATGGAGATTTGATAACAGCAGGAGATTCTGATTGGTTCCAAGATCTTGAAAGGGTAGATGAGTTACTATATGGTTTTAAAGTTGCTGCAGAATTAGCAGGTTGTGCTATACCCTGCGGTGAAACCCCTACTTTACAAAATGTAGTGTATCCAGAAACCTTAGATTTAGCTGGTGCCTCTGTTGGTATCATTAAACCAAAAAGTCGTTTTATGTATGGCCAAAAGATAAAAAGTGGAGATTGTATCTATGGCCTTCCCAGCGATGGAATATGCTCAAACGGGGTTTCAAAAGCAAGAAAAATTGCTGAGAAATTACCTGAAGGATATTTCACAAAATTACCTAATGGTAGAGAATTGGGTCAGGAATTACTAACGCCTACACCTATTTATGTAAGACCAGTAATTGAAATGCTTGATCAAGGAGTAGACTTACATTATATTGCGCCAATAACTGGACATGGATGGAAAAAAATTGCAAGAGCGCGATTTCCATTCACATATGTCATTGAAAGTGTACCCGAACCACCTTTATTATTTCAAGCTCTAGTTGAATTTGGGAAAGAATACGGCTTCAATGTTTCTGACGAAGAAAACTATCAAGTATGGAATATGGGAGTTTTTTTGGTATTGATAGCACCCACAGAAGCAGAAGAAACAATAAAACAAATTGCAGAAAAATATAAAAGTGAAATATACAAACTAGGTTTTGTAGATGAAGGAGAAAAGCGGATTTTGATTAAACCTAAAAATATAGTATATTAAGAGCAAGATTGATGAATACTTCAATTTAGGAATTGATAAACTATTGTATATCAAGACAATAGAGATTTTGCTAATATATTTTCTTTGAAAACAAATAGAGAAAACAGGAGCTATGTTTTATGCGAAATAGAAAGATCCTAATGATTCCAGGCCCTTCTGAGGCTCATCCTGATGTTTTAAATGTATTATCACAACCAGTTATGCCCCATTATGGAAATGAATGGGGGGACATATATGAAGATACTTGCCAACAACTCAAAAAAATCTTCAACACAAAACAATCAGTTATTATTCTTGCTGGACCTGGAGGCTTAGGTTTAGAACTGTCTGTTGCAAACTTAATTGAACCAGGCGATAAAGCAATTGTTGTCCATAATGGGTTTTTTGGAGAACTATATGGACGAGTAGTTGAATTATACGAAAGTATGCCTGTTGTCACAACAAGAAATTATGGAGAGGCCGCTGATGTTAATTCAATAAAGGAAAAGTGTGAGCAAGAAGATATTAAAGCAATTTTCCTGGTTCATAATGAAACATCAACAGCTGTAGCAAATCCAGTGAAAGAAATAGGTGAGATAGCAAAAAAGAATGGTATATTGTATGCTGTTGATGCAATTTCATCTTTTGGAGGAATGGAGCTTCGATGTGACGATTGGAACATTGATGTATGCGTAGGCTATGCAAGTAAAGCGCTAGGCAGCATTATGGGCGTTACTCCAGTGATGCTCAGTGAAAAAACATGGGAAGTAGCTAAAAACAGAAAACAGCCCATTAGAGGTAGATATTTGAATCTCAATGTATGGGAGGAATACATAGAAGAATTGACAGAAATAGGGCATCCATTTCCTGCATCAGTGCCAACTTCAGTAGTACTGGCACTAAGAAAAGCAATTGAATTAGCGCTAGAAGAAGGACTTGAGAATAGATATAAGAGGCACGCAATTTCAGCTAAAGCCGTTCGCGCAGGAATTCGAGCACTTGGTTTACAATGTCTGCCAAAAGAAGAAATCGCTTCTGACACGGTTACAGCCTTCAGATTACCAGATGAATTAAATGAAGACGAGGTTAGAAGAATCATTAACGGGAAGTATAATATCATGGTTTCTCTCATGAAAAATCTAATTGGTCTTAATGGCATTAGAATTGGACATATGGGTGTGACTGCCTCACAGTTTTATGTGATACCTACTCTAGCCGCTTTAGAACAAACTCTCTCTTCACTTGGTTTTAAAACAAAACCTGGGTCTGCAGTTATAGCAGCAATGGAAGTATATGGACAACACAACGCAATACAACAAGCAAAATGAAAAAAATAAGGACATAGAAGTCTAGGTTACCGTGAAGTCGTGATAGTAAGTTATTTGTCTATTATCTGTTGGATTCATTCCTGTTATTTATAAACTCTGAAGATCTGTTTAATGTACTCAACTGAGTTCAAAATCTATTTGACAAATTTCTGCTGGGCGTAAAGCGATGCGCTTAACTTGAGGGCTCTTACCAGTCACTAAATTGATTGCACCTCGTAGTATTCCTCCTACTGGACAGGCAGTATGCCCCTCAAGGTCATAACCACCAACTCGTCGTGGACAAATAAGACATTGCTGAACTGCAATATGAGCGGAGTTATTGTCAAAGGAAATTTCGAGATCCTCTGCAATTCGTACCTCGTCAAGGACACTTTCAATGACTTCACTCTTAGAAGAATTGGTATTAATTTTCTTTTGATTTAACAATTCTTTGGCAACTTCTTGCCCCATCCAAGTTGCTAACACATCCATGGAACCCTGTGGGCCAAAATCAGGACTTAAAATATGAGTTCTTGACTTGACGAGTCCGACTCCTAAGCCTATAACCATCCGATTTAAGAAATTCCTGCTGTAATCCTTCCTTCGAAAGAACCTAAATAAATCCATGAAATAATACTCTCCTTAAAGTTTTTTAATTAATCCGTCATTTACATAACGTTCGCAAATTGATTGTAGTTGTGGAATGTCAATTCGTTCTCCAAGCATTTCTTCAAAGGTAGCTATCCGTTGTCTTAGATGACGCAATGAAAGTGTTCCAGCATCACAAAGTACTCGGAGAATTGTTTTGTCTAATATGAAAGAGGTTTTTTCCCTTTCTTTAACTTCATCATAAGTATAAAGGGCTTGATAGTGAGGTTCTCCACTCTGGAGCACTATTTTACGTGCCCTTGCATTCCATTCTTGTAATAGTTCATGTCCTATTTGCTGGTAATTTTCATTTAAACTTCTAGAAGTTACAAGTCCACTAGAATGTTTTTCTAGGCAAACAATCGCAAATTTCTCACTCATTTCGTTGAGGCATGACTCTGCAATTTCATGAGGGACACTCATAGTGGTAACAAGCACGAATGTGCGACTTTTATTTGTATCGCGGAGAAGATAGAGTTGTTTTTCACGAAATTCAAGTCGTGATAATATATTGCCTTGCCAATAAGTCGAACTGACTTCATCTATTGCCGACATGATTCCAGCGGCCATAGTATCATTCCACATAGCATCAGGAGATCTTGCTTGACAAAGGGGCACTCCAGTCTCATCTAGGACTAAAAAAACGTCAATCAGATCTATAACCTCCTCTAGTTACCGCACCCAAAGGTAAGATAAAAATCTTCTGGTAAATTGCTTCTCATTTCAAACCTAATTTGTGCTAAGATAACTCTAGGAAAACGTTTTAAGGTAGTAAGGCATTTTCCTCTTCATTCGTTACTTAGTTAAGACAATACTAATATTCCAGGTATTTTCAATATCTAAGATACAATAGACAATTGAGTTTTTTATTCTACAAATTTATGTCGGAGTAAGTGAATTATTGAAAGAACAAAAACCAAAAATCATTGATATTAATCGCAAAATTTTTTGAATAGTCTACTTAAATACCATGAAGTTAAAGTAATACAAAATTTCAGTTTTTCCAATTCATATATCAGAAAAATCTCGAAGTGTCAATAAGACTTCTAGTGAACGAAACATATCTTCAGAAACGCCAAATCTTAATAAATCTCTCCATATTCTAACCATTTTGAAACCCAATTTTTTTGATGATTCGAAAGCATCATGTTCATCATTTTCCCTAAACTGCCACCTAATTTGATTAAAAAGTGTTTGATAGGCTTTTTTAAGTTCTCTGGTTTTAATTTTTTGTGCGTCTTTCGTTTCTAAATCACAAATAATCTTATCGCTCGTTTTATCAGAGATTAATTTAAAATTGTTATATATATTAGTTTGTGGTTTTAACTTATTTAGAATTTCTTCTAAAATTGAGCTAACTTGTTTCATTGTTGCCAGTTTTATACTTTTAAAATAGAAAATATACTCATTAATTAGCCACTCATAGAACATTTTAATGTCTTGCTTGAGTTCTATTTCATCTTTTAAGTCTGGTAAAGCACTTGATTTTAGATTTTCTAATGAGAGATCAGTATGAAATAATTTTGAACCCTCTGTTCCCCTGTGTGCAAGATCTGCGTCGAAATAACTAAGTACAGCATGAATTTCTTCATTTTCTTTGCATTTGTGAAGAAATATACCAGAATACAGTCCTCCTCCCCTGGGATGTAATTGTTCTTTCTTAATAGGATGTTTGATTGTAGTTTTACATATTTCACAATACTCTGAAAAAATCTTTTGTTTAGACATTATCCTGTCACCCTGCTATAAATCGCATTCAATAGTTGAGTAAATACGTTTTCAACGTTTTCTCCAGTTTTAGAACTTGTTTTAATAAGCGAGTTAGCCGATAGATCGTATATTTTTATGAATTCCAAAAGCTGTTCATCATTTATTGCTTCGGCACCCATTTCCTTAACAAGATCTAGTTTTGATCCCATAAACATAAGATCTGTATTGTCAATTTTCTCTCTGATAATATCATACCATTCATGGAGATTAAATAAACTAGAGATTCGTGTAAGATCAAAAGCAAATATTATCCCTTGTGCCCCCTCACAATAACTGGGTAAAATAAATCGAAATCTTTTTTCACCCCCGAAGTCCCACACTTGAAGTGTAACCATAATATTTTCACGTATTTTTTTTTCAAAAAGATAAAAAGATGTACCGATAGTCTTCTTTGTGTCTTCAACAAACTTTTTGGTAGCGTATCTATTTATAAATGTCGTCTTTCCAACGCCTCCTTCTCCTACGACAAGTATTTTGAATATATAGGTTTTTTTTTCGCTCTCCAAAGATTTCTACCTCTACAGTTACAGTTGGCTACTCCTTCTTTAATTTTGATTATCATAAGATCTTTGACGACACCGTCATATATATTTTTTATGCTGTTATTGCAGCACTCGACGTCAAAACAAATCTTAAAATTCTTCAATACCAATCAAGTTTACAAACGTAGCCACAATTAATTTAAGTCTGTTAGCTAGAATAAATTGATAAACTTTTAGATCATATGGACGGATTTTTTATGAGTATTCCTAAAGAAGAATTCAGTGAAAGGGTTGCGAAAGCGAAGAAAATGATAGAAAAAAGCGATTTAGGATATCTAATTGTTTCTTCTGTACCGGATATGACCTATCTCTCTAATTATACTCTATACACTGGGGCTGCGAGTGTCCTTATTCCAAAGGAAAACGAACCTGTGCTTTTGATAGATCAAGATTGGGACCTCTTAAGAGCTAAAGAAATCTCAGGTATTTCAGACACACAAGCTACTTCAGACCTAAAGGTTGGTGTTCCAGAGATTCTTAAAAATACCTATGTTGACGGTAAAATCGGGATTGTTGGCTGGAGCAATTTCCCTACTCCTCTCTACTTAGCCATCAAAAATAAATTTCCAAATGTAGAATTTATAGACGCAACAGATATTATAAGAACCTTAAGGATGATAAAAAGTCCTGCTGAGATATCATGCTTAAAAAATGCAGCAAGAATAACAGATGCTGGTGCAAAAACAGTCACCGAAGCTTTAGAGATAGGTAAAACAGAACTTGAAATAGTGCTCCAAGCAGAAGCCACTATGAAATTAGCAGGTGCTCGTGAACTGTCATTTCCGACAGTTCTTGGATCAGGAGATAGAACAGAGTTAATTGTTCCTCAGCCAACGGAAAAGAAGATAGAAATGAATGACCTCATTCTAATGGATCTTGGAGGTAGATATAATGGATATTGCGCAGATATTTCAAGAACAAAGATCGTTGGAACCCCAACTCAAGAACAGAAGGATCTCTTTGAAGTCGTGCTACAAATGCATAAAGAGGCTATTGAGACAGTGAAACCCGGGGTTAAGGCCTTTGAGGTGCACGAAGTTGGAAAACAGGTTGCACAAGAAGCCGGCTATGGAGAATATGTTGTGCATCTAATAGGACATGGTTTGGGGCTAGAAGAACACGAACCCCCCATACTTGAAACGGAAGAAACTGAACTAGTTCCAGGAATAGTTCATTCGATCGAGCCAGGCCTTTATATACCAGGGGTCGGTGGGATAAGGGTTGAGGATACGGTTTTAGTGACTGAAACTGGTTGCAAATTATTAACTTCATTTGACAGAGATCTTTGAATTTCAGATGACACTCCCAATAATTAAAAAGGTATAGATGTACATGTAAAACCCAGTCTATCCAATTCGAGAGGTGAGTAAATGTCTGAACATCCTTTAAAGATTATTGAAACGCTCGATCCAGAACTTCACAAACTTGTACAAAATACTGCTGAATTTGCTCTTGAGGATGGTGCATTACCTCAGAAGTTTAAATTTCTTCTTGCGATGGCTCTAGATGCAGCTCATGGTGCAGTTCGAGGGGTAAAATTTTTAGCTCGAGCAGCAATGCAATCAGGTGCGACAAAAGAAGAGGTTATGGAAACATTACGTGTCACTCATTATGTTAGTGGTGCAGGGAGTATCTACACGGCAGCACAAGCACTAGGAGAGTTATTTTAACCAAAAAATTTACCGAGCGCTTGTTTTCACCCTTTTTGAAAGCAATAAAGGTGAATGGTTTGCATGTTGATACTCACATTCATGCTGACGGGATGAGTAAACTACCTCATGCTTAAGCATTAAGGCTTATAGCTATACTTAGGATCAATCCTCTTCCTAACAGAAGAGTTTCAACGTCATCATACGCTAAATAATGGGGGCGTTTACAAGACCCCAGCCCAGTAATCCTCATATAGAGTCGGGCTATACATGTTTACTCATCACCATCATTAAGGTCATAAACCGTTTCCACTTCTATGAGAGGTGTGCCTTGAGACCACTTTCTTATACCCACGAAGACTTATTTAAAATAGGAGAGACCTTCCTAAAAGTGAAAACATCATGAATCTTATTGACACCCACATACACGTAGACGGAATGAGTGAAGATGAACTGAGAGAAATGGTTTCTAATGGTATAACACGCGCAATCACTTGTGCTTATTTTCCCATTGAACCAAATTACACTCAAACCCTAATTGATTTGTTCACAAGGCTTATCGACTACGATGTGCCTAAAACCCGGGAGTGGGGCTTAGATCTATACGCTGCGATAGGAATTCATCCTCGTTCCATTCCAAAAGCCGGCTTTGACCAGATAATTGAGGTTATGAAAACCTTATATAAACATGAATTTGTAGTTGCCTTTGGTGAAACAGGTCTACAATTAGGTTCAAACAAAGAAATTGATGCTTTAAAATCACAACTCGAACTAGCAAAAGATTGTGACTTTCCTATAATAGTCCACACTCCAAGTGCCAACAAACTCAAAGTTACAGAAAAAACTTTACCTATAATTGATAAAATTCGAATCAATCCCGAATTAGTAGTATTAGATCATGTTAATGACGAAACAATGTCTAAAGTGGATAAATCTGGTTATAACGTAGGACTTACAGTACAATCTGGTAAATTACTACCAGAAACGGCCGCTGAGTTGATTATTCAATATGCTGATAGTAATATTATCGTGCTAAATAGCGACAATGGATTTCGTAAGTGTAATATCACGAGTGTTGCACAGACGATTGAAAGTCTAAAATCTCATGGAGTTGAAAAAAAACTTCTAGAAAGAATATCTCATAAGAATGCTGAAAAAATCTTCAAATTTTAAAAACTAGAAGTGCACCGTTAGGTTTTCTTTTTTGCGGCTTCTAATCTCCTTTTCACAAGTTCATTGTTAGGATCGATTTCCACTGCCTTCTTTAAACATTCAATTTCTTGAGCATGATTTCCTATTTCCCCGTAAGCAACTGCCATATTATACCATGCCCTTTCATGTTGAGGGTTGAGTTCTATTGCTTTTTCACAATTTTCGACTACCTTTCTATGATCTCTAAGTGCACCGTAAGCTAATGCCATAGCGTACCATGCCTCTTCTAACTTAGGTGTGATATCTATAACTTTTTGAAAGCACTCAATAGCTTTATTATGCTCACCAAACATTCCGTAAGCAACACCCATATTGTACCAGACCTTATAGTGTTTTGGATCAATCTTTAACGCTTTTTCGTATTCACTTATTGCTTTTTGGTATTGATTTTGTTCAAAATACTCATATCCTCTTTTGAAGTAATCGTCTACTGACATGGACCTCTCTTCCTCAGTGTACTCGCCATTTTTTTCGATTAAAAAGTTTTTTGAACCTTCCCTTTTTTTCAGTTCTTGGTTCCATTACTTCTTCTATAACTTCTGAATTACTAGTATTAAGTTGTTCCATTTCATTCTGATTACTTGAAATTTCTTCAGTTTCAACTTCTAAGTTATCACTTTCGTTAATTAATCCTTTAGGGTTGGATGGGGAGTTCTCCACCATTTTAGTGAAACTATCTAACATTAAGGATTCGTGCAGTTTCATTTTATCTGAAACATGCAAAATTCTACCTGATTTTTCTGTAGCATCAGCTTGCAACGACATGGAACAACAGGTCTGAAACGAAGGTTTCCCATATTCTGAAATAAATAACCATGCTTCTTGATATGGACTTTTGTCATTTCGTAATTCTAATTGGCGATCAAACTGAATTCCACCACTCTTTACTCCTTCATGCAGTTCAACGACAATTTCACGAGGATATTCTGATAGAAAATCAACAAATTCTATGAATTCTCCAACACTCACACGTTTTTCAAGCCGGACTTCTCTAGCGACTTTCAAAGCAAAATCAACTGCTTGCTTCAATTGTTCGATCCCATGTTTTTGATAATACTTATAAGCAGTAGCATACGCCTCAATAAAACCTCTTTTCTGAAGAAACTCTTCTACGTGCAATTCGCCAAGCCTGATTTGATTTTGAAGTAACCTAACATGGGTTTTCCCAAGTCCAGCTATCACGTCTACAGCGTTGCGAAACTCAATTATACTCATATCTAGATCACTTGATTCTTCTTAAGAAAGGCACTACTTCGTTGTATTTTAATATTTTTAGAACAATTATCACTTGCTAGAATCAAACAAAATCAGAATTTTAGGATGAGAAGTTTTTTAACAAGGTCTTGGAGAAAAAAATACTTGTATATCCTTTTTTTTGATTAAGGAAATAAAAAATAAAAACATGGTGACATTATCTGCGTTCTTTAGTAGACTAGACTTAACAACATCCAGCACATTTGGATACAGCTGACATTCTTCTTTTTGCTTTTTTCAAAATAATCACCTTTGAAGTAACAAGGATTTTTTTTTAAAAAGAATTTCGATTAAGGTAAAGCAAGCCAATGACTCTTGAAAACTAAATGAAGATATCATTTAAAATTCAATTTTCAAAAGTGTTGGCAGGAGTTTTTTAAGAATTTAAAAAGCTAAGAAAACTAATCTTAAATAAAACTATCATTTAAAGAAATCATTTTTCATTTCTACCGCTAAGACTATTCAAATTATTGTCATAATCTATAATATAGCATTACCAAATAGGTTAGTTTTATATACTTATCGATCCATATCAATATATAGATATAAAAAAGGTATAGTTTGTGGGAACGTCATTTCCTGAAAATTACATACTGATGATCTGATTTTCGTGAAGTATTTCGTGTCTATTAGCTCATATGCTCATCGTTAAACCTATACAGAAAACTAATATTAGGGGAATAAAAAATGAGTGATATAGAGATTGAAAGAAGAACTAAAACTAATGAAGACATCAGCTTCTGTAGGGAAATTCGCTGTAATGAATGTGGCTCACTTAATGTTGTTTGTGATGATACTCGGGGAGAGATCATTTGTAATGACTGTGGATTGGTTATTGAAGAACATATGGTTGATACAGGGCCAGAATGGCGTAGCTACACGGCGGAAGAACGAAAAAAGAGAGACCGTGTAGGCAGCCCCATGAATTATTCTATACATGATAAAGGCTTGTCCACAATTATTGGTCCAGAAAATAGAGATAGTTATGGAAACAATCTGGCACCTCGTCGACGAGCAGAAATCTATAGATTGAGAAAGTGGCAACGACGTACTAGAACGCACAGTTCAAGGGACCGAAACCTCATACAAGCTCTTAGTGAATTAGATCGCCTAGCAAGTCAAATGGGCATTCCAAAATCCATTAAAGAAGAAGCAGCCATTATTTATCGAAAAGCATTAGAAAAAAAGATGAGTAGAAGCACTTCAATAGAATCCTTGGTTGCTGCTTCGCTTTATGCAGCCTGTAGAATTAGACAAATCCCCCGTACTCTTGATGAAATTGCAGAAAAGTCACATATTAGTAAAAAACAACTGGGACAAGCGTTTCGATTACTTGCAAGAAGAGTTAACATGTCTATTCCGTTAAGTACACCAATAGACTTTATCCCAAGATTTGCTAATGACCTAGGTCTCTCAGTAAGTGTATCTAGCAGAGCTAAAAAACTTCTGAAAAAAGCAAAAGAGGCAGGTATTACCGCAGGCAAAGATCCAACTGGAATGGCCGCTGCCGCGCTCTATATTGCTGGAATATTAGAAGATGAAAGAAGAACACAGCGAGAAATTGCGCGGGTAGCACGAGTCACCGAAGTTACAGTTCGAAATCGATATAAAGAGCTAGTAAAGTATCTCCAGATTGCAGTTGCAACATAAAACTCCTACAGAAGCTTTACTCTTTTTTTAACTGAATTTTTTCTTATACTGAACTGATTTCACTTTTTAAAATTCTCTTTCAACATTTAAGTTGAAAAAAATTGACTTTTTTTGCGTTAAATTATACCAACGATATGTTTATGCTTAAGAACTAACAGAAAGTTATGAATTTGTTAACTCTTTTTTGATTGATAAATATCATCACTTGTTTTACTTTTTGCTTAATGCTGTTAATTGACTTAGAAATTAAACTAATAATAGAAATACTTTTACTTTCACCGATCTCTCTATATTTAAAATACAAGATTTTACAAGTATATGTGAGATAGGTGATTATTATGGTTGAACTGGAAGAACTACCAGGTGTAGGCCCAGCAACAGCTGTAAAATTGAAAGAAGCAGGATACGCGTCTCTTGAAACATTAGCCGTAGCTTCACCCAAAGAACTATCAACTGCTGTCGATATTGGTGAAACTACTGCTCAAAAAATAATTCAAGCGGCACGTGAGCAATTAGAAATAGGATATTCCACAGCTCTAGAATTCTATGATACACGTAAGGCTGTTGGGCGTATAACCACAGGTAGTCAACAATTAGATGCAGTACTAGGTGGTGGTGTAGAAACCAATGCCATTACTGAATTTTATGGGCCTTTCCGATCAGGTAAGACGCAACTTTGCCACGAATTATGTATAAAGGTACAACTTCCTCCAGAAAATGGAGGATTAAGTGGTGCAGCCTTATATGTTGATACTGAAGGTACTTTTCGTCCTGAACGTATTGTTCAAATGATGGAAAAGGAAGATCTTGAAATTGATTCAACCTTACAGAATGTAGTCTATGCAAGAGCCTACAATAGTGATCATCAGATTTTACTTGTTGAGGAATCAGCAGCTATAATTAAGGAAAAGAATATTAAATTATTTATTGTGGATGCACTGACTAGTTATTTCAGGAGCGAATATACTGGTCGTGGAACACTTGCAGAGCGACAACAGAAACTTAATAAACACTTACACCAACTGCTCCGTCTTGCAGAAGTGAATAACTTAGCAGTTGTGGTCACCAATCAAGTGATGTCTAGACCAGATATGTTCTTTGGCGATCCCACAGCTCCCGTTGGTGGGCATATCGTAGCCCATGCATGTACTACACGTATTTATTTGCGTAAATCCAAAGGAGATCGACGGATTGCACGAGTAATCGATAGCCCATGCCTTCCCGAAGCTGAGGCTGTATTTACAATCCAAGAAGGCGGTATTGGAGACCCATAGAACTTTTTTTCTTTTTCTTATGGCGTAGAAAGTTGTTAAATCATCTCATTCATTAGAAGTCTAGATTAGTGCCCAAAATTAAAGGCAAAATGGAAAATAGAAATGATTTCGAGTAAAATATGTGCTCTTTAACAACTTTAAAATGTTTAGATTTACCTTTATCCCAAATTGTCCATTTAGAAAAGCATCATAAAGATTTTTGTGGACATCGACTATATGAAAGAACTTTTCTAGAAATCAATCAATAAGACAAATAATTTTTTTATTTTCACCGCTAAAATTTTACATTTTTTCCTTATAGTATCAATTTAAATACTTTATCTCCTTATATAGTAAAAAACTAATGATATTTATAGGATCTTTGGGAAAGTGCGAGAAAATTATGAGACCTTTTTTTAGAGAGGCATTATGCGCACTAGAATAGTTGCGTCTACCCTTTAACTAATTTAGTTCTTTGATAAGTTAAAGTAGAGGCAGTTGCTAATAATGGAGGATTGGTAATCATAGAAAAGTGTCAATTAAAACATGATGAAAATAAGTGTTCTGAGTTTGAATGTAGATCAATTAACCTCGTTTTTGATGACTCCCGAGGTGAACTTATCTGTGATAAGTGTGGTCTAGTTATCGAAGAACATATAATTGATAGAGGACCTGAATGGCGAAGTTTCACAACTGAAGATCAAAAGAATAAAAGCCGCGTAGGAAGCCCTATTAATTATACTATTCACGATAAAGGATTATCTACAACACTTGGTTATGGGTACCGAGACGCCAAAGGAGGAAAAATCGCACCAGTGAGACGAGCAGAAATCTACAGATTGCGAAGGTTGCAAAGAAGAGCACGGATTACCAATTGTAGGGAACGAAATCTTGTTCAAGCATTTAGAGAGTTAGGCCGCTTATCAAGTCAATTGGGTATTCCAAGATCTACGAAAGAAGAAGCAGCAATTATTTATAAAAAAGCGTGGGAGACTAAAATGGGAATAGGCATATCTACAGACGTTATGGTTGCTGCTACACTTTATGCCGCCTGTCGAATCAGAAAAAATCCTCTCACCTTAGATGAAGTTGCAAAAAAAGCACGAATCAGTAAAAAAATACTTGGTCAATGGTTTCTGCGTCTTAAAAAAACGATAAATCTTTCAGTACCATTAAACACGCCTCGTGACTTTATATCACGCTTTTCTAATGAATTAAAACTCTCAGACAAAGTCGCCAGGAGAGCCATAAAAATCCTTGAGGATGCCAAAGACGAAGGTATCACAACAGGAAAAACGCCAACTGGATTAGCTGCTGCTGCACTTTATTTTGCCGGAGAACTTGAAGATGAAAGAAGAACAAAACTAGAAATTGCAAAGGTAGCACAGGTCACAGACGTAACCATAAGAAATAGATACAAGGATTTAGTAAAAAATCTTGAAATAGAAGTTACAGTGTAAGTGCTTTTAAACCATTTTTATTTTATTCCATTTTCTTTTCAATAAATTCTCCAATTTTTCTAGTTAGATTTCTAAATACTTATTCGCCCTTAAACTCAATAACTTCTTCGCAGTACTGGTTTCCCATTGGTATTGCCTTCGTGAGCTTGTATATTATCTTAAGATAAGGATATTAAAGTGTGTTATTAAACTTAAATACCAGAAATGCTATAGAATATTCGGAGATGGTGCTATGGCAACAACCGACGTATTGACAAGGGAGGATTATAGTATATACACAATCTAAGCTTTTGAATTCTTCTGTACCAATGGTACAAAACCTTCTAGCAAAGGTTTGACAGCATTTAAAAGTTTATTAGGAGACTTTGTTTTAGATTTTTTCATTCTACGGCATGGATGAAAATTTTAAAAGAATAAAAAATTTCAAAGAATTCAAATGGTGTTTAATAATGAAGAAGAACACAATTATATTAGGTCTCATTTTTCTTCTTATTATTCTCATTTGTACACCAAATATAACGAGCGCAAAACCTGCGGAAAGAAAAGATTGGCACGAATTTGAGGATGAGGATGAGAATGTAGAATTAGTGATTATTACATATTTCACCTCCGATACCTTGAAAGAAACTGAAAGGTCAAATCTTCTTATCGAGGCAAAGATAAAATTCAAATCATCCAATATTGTTAATATAACGATAGCTGCACCTTATAGCATTATAGAACATCCCACTCGTAATGAAACGAGATATGAGTCAGTATTTTATGCCGATCCAGAAGATTCTGTAAGAATATCAAGTTTGTTTAAGGAATTATGCTTATTATATAGTCCTAAAGAGCAAGAGGCGAATATTATGGGGAGTGTATGGTGCAGGCAGGGTACTTATGAATCGAAGATTAACTTTAATTACGAACTTTTTGTTATCATCAATTATGATGATGACACGACCGCGAACCACACTATTTCTAATCAGGCACCGTTGACATTAGAGGTTTTTGGAGGAGGTGGAGGTTTTGCAGGGGTTGCTGATGAAGTGTGGACGTCTCTTCTCATTACGTTTGCTTTAACTATTGGACTTTCCATTGCTATCGTTATTATTAATAAGAAACGATCGAAACGTAAACGGGGACTAAAAAGGAAAGGAGAAATGGAATAAAGTGCAGAAGTTAAGAGGTATGATACTATCATTTTTATTGATTTTATTTATTTTCTCGATCGTGACTTCACCCTCCATTCAATCAAATGGTCAAGACACATTCCCTCAAAATGAATTTGTGCTTGGATTCAGGCAATCTGCATTCACTGAAGTCTTTGGAAATGGGACTTTTTATGATACTGAAATAAACCCAGTTGAGTTTTATGTCTGGTTTGAAAGTAAAGATGTAGATGGCAACAAAATAACGGTTGCAGATACTTACAAACCTGAAGAATGGCAGAGAATCAGAACATATGAAGTCGATTTATACTCGCGCCGAGGAGATGTGCAAGATCAGCAGGGTATTATGTGGTGGATAAATGTGGCTGATTTTTCCAGTGGATCGCGAATTAAAATTGGCAGAGAGACTCTTCAAGCAATTGGTGAAGACACATACTTTGCATTAGGAGCTGTGCGTGAATGCTATATTTTTCAACGAAAAATACAGTCGATTGATGGAGAAAATAAAACTATTGAAACAAGATATGATCTGGAAAGTGGTGTACTTTTCGAATATCGATGGCGAAATGATACTTACGCCACCATAATATCGCTTACATTAGCTAAAAACGTAGATATGAGTATTCACATGTCTTACTACTTTCCTATCTTCATTCCTCTCGCAATAATCCCTCCTCTACTAGCTTATTTCGTATCGAGACCTAAAATAACGAAGAAGAAAAAGATGATCAAAGAAGGACGGTAGCTAATGGAATTTGCAATTAAGGTAAGAAATCTAGAAAAGTTCTATGGAAACTTTCAGGCTGTAAAAGGAATAGATTTTGACGTTCCATGTGGATCATGTTTTGGATTTCTTGGTCCTAATGGGGCTGGAAAAACAACTACGCTTATGATTCTCGTAAACCTCCTGAAAGCATCAAAGGGCACTGCAGAACTTCTCGGTTTTGATAGCAGAAGTATTGAAGCACGCGAAAAAATCGGCTATCTTCCTGAACGACTCGGTCTTAATGATACTTGGACTTTATTTGATTTTTTGATATTCATTGGCGCACTATACGGACTCTCAAGAAAAACTTCCAAAGACAACGCCTTAGAGTTACTTGATTGGGTCGGTTTAGCAGGTTGGGAATATAACAAGATTGGTAGTCTATCTGGGGGAATGAGACAACGCCTAGGTTTAGCGCAAGCCCTTCTTAATGACCCTGAATTGCTTATTCTCGACGAACCTACTGCTAACCTTGACGCAATTGGCCGTGCAGAGATTTTAGATAAAATAAAACTTATGGTTGAACGTGAAAAGAAAACCGTCTTGATATCGTCCCACATTCTTTCTGAAGTCGAAAAAGTTGCAGACAATATTGCCATTATTAACAAAGGTAAAATCGTGACTCAAGGTCAATTAAGTGCACTTCAAAATGAGAAAATGGCAACGTTTGAAGTAAAGGTAAGTGATCCTTATGCGTTAAAAGAGGAAATGGAAAAACTCGATTTTATTTTATCTGCAGATATCAACGAGAGAAATCAATTGATTGTTGAATGCAACGACAAAGAAAGACTAAGTAAGGCACTTGTTAGAGTCATTGTCGAACGCGATTTGGCCCTATATCAATTTAGTCCTATTAGGGAATCACTTGAGTCTCTTTTCATGAGACTTGTCCGGGAAATCGAAGTATCGCCAAGCCAAATTCAAGAAATAAATCCTTCATCGATCAAATACAAAGGGTGATTTTTGCAATGAAAAGGATAAGGATTAAAACCATTTTGCGATTAGCCTTTGAGGAGATTTTATTAGCGTTCCGAAGTAAAAAATTCTTAATCTTTGTCGCTGTAATGATTGCCCCTGTAATTGTAATTGCTTTAGTATTTGGAATTGCACTTGTTCCTGAACAGATTAGGAATGGCGAGATAATTCTTTTCATACAAGGTGAAGAACTCGGAAGAGAACAAATACTAGAAAGCATGATTGATTCCTTGAAAGAGTTTGGAAATTTCGCACGATTTTTCTGGGTAGGATTGCCAATTATCGCGATCACTTCAATTTTAACTAGTGAGTATATCGCTGGAGAATATTCACAAAGGACTCTACACACCTTCGTTTCTAAGCCTATATATCGATCCGAATTCGTTCTAATGAAGTTCTTATCCTTTGTAGTAGTTTCCTTTGTGTTGTTTTCTTTTGTATACTGCAGTATCCTTTTGTGCACTAGTATTGTTCCCGCACACTTCGGATTGCTTTCCGATTGGGTAGCGAGCGAGGAAATATGGAATACTTCTTTTGCGTGGATTTGGATCTCTGAGTTGTTTATATTAGCAATCGCTTCAATGTCCTTGCTTTTTTCCTCAATAACTAAAAGAGCAATTTTAGCAGGCATCTTGCCGATCTTTTTCTTTTTTGGAATGAATCTGGTTACCTCCATTTTTGGATTCTATGAGTATGCCTACTATGATGTCTTGTACAGCACGGGTATCATTTGGACAGTTGAAGTTTTTGGCGAAAACGCTCTTGAGGGAACTGTGCACATAGATCCAACAATAGGCGTTGTGACTCTAGTTTTATTCATAATACTACCCTTACTGTTCAGTATAATTATTCTTGAGAGAAAGGATTTGGAATGACTGATTTTCATAATTTGTCCAAAGAAAAAGGTCAGCAAAATATATATGTAAAAAAAGTGTATACGTGGATTTATAACCAATTCGCAAGAAGACCCCCCAACGTGTTAGGGGGATGAATTGCGTTTTTTACTTGTTTCACTTTCACACAGCTCTGCCTAACACTTAAATAGCAGTTAACTACTATCTCAGTGTGCAGTATGCCGAGGTGTCTGGCTTGGCGTTGGGAGCGTACACAAGACACAGTACCGATGAGGGTACTGTCGGACCTCAAGTGTCCCTTGAGGGACGGGGGCTGCCGTGGACCAGCCCGAACTGTCGATGACTAGGCTTCATGTGACCAACCGTGTTGGCTAAGCAGAACAGTCTAGGAGGGCAGAAGCCACCTAACTTGTTGGGTAGTAGTTCACCCTGAATCATTATAGATCGTGATTCTTAGTTCGAGATTCTTGGTTCTACAACCTCCAAATAATCAGAACCCACTTTTTATCTGTGCTTGTTGTGGATGTTGTAGTAAAGTTTTATTCAATATGAAGAAATTTCCTCGCCAAAATGAAGTTTATACATCAAACTATTTTGCGGTAGTTGACCCCGAAGAATGTGCAGGTTGTGAAACATGGATAGATCGTTGCCAGATGGAAGCGTTATCCATGGTAGATGAGGTGTCAAAAGTAGACTTGGACAGATGTATTGGTTGTGGTCTTTGTGTGACCACTTGCCCCTCAGACGCTATCCAACTCCAGAAAAGAGAAAAGGAAATAGTACCTCGAAGGATACGGCCGACCTTTATCAACAGATCATGATGAAAAAAATGGGAATGGCATAGTTTAAAACTGATTGGCAAGAAGATATTGGGTTGCGTATTAAAAAAATCACTGGTTAGACCGTCTTGTTCAGTTTTATTTAGTTTTAATAATTTATTTTCTTTTTTCTTCTTTAAGAAGAAGGAATACGCGACGCCTTCAGGCGACCATAGTTTTGTTAGAACATATGTTCAAAGAAAGAGTTCCCTTTTCTCGATATGTCGCGACAGTCATCAAACTGTGCAGAACTCAATTCTTAGAGCACTTAAGGATTTTGTTATAAGATCCTAAGGATGAATTTCTAAAAAACCAATTTGAAAATTTTGAAATCGGCTGCATGATTGTTTTTAAAATGGTCGGTTATTTCTATAAAAAAAGATGTGCAGGGATGTATAAAAGGAATGCATGGCACACAACATCCTTCTATACATAACCCTTATTCTTAACGGGATGTCCTCATCCATGGCTTTTGGTACGATCTTCATCTGTTCCATGCGATTGATAATTCACTTCTGAGGAATAATGCAAAAAGGTTTTCTGTAGGTCTTCTTTTGAAAACCACCCGGATTCGTAGGCCTCCACAGCTATATGGAGTAACTCAACTTTTGAGATATTGTTTTCGTGATTGCCTTGTTCGTCAACGTTATTCCAATAAAGAGAGAAACAATCCTTAATGGTAGAAAGAGGGACTTCTCCTTGTAGGAATTTATTCAATTCGTTACATAATTCCGAATATTGCATGCCGTTCTCCCTTCCTCCTGTGTTTCCAGTCTACGAATGTGTAGACCACGATCTAGTGCCCCAACTTCGAGTGCGAATAGCAACGCTTTACCTGTCGACCATTACAACTGCTACCACAAAAAAGTCTTGAAAGTATGATAGGTCTTCTTTGAAAGAGTGTCTTAGCTTCAGAGATTCTGTTTCGTCGTATGAACGATGTATTTACTTATTTATGTAATAGAACACGCTTGTCGGTGTCTTAAATAGTTTGTAGAAAAATTCTACGCATGTTCTAAGATCGTAAAAGAATAGCAGTCTGAACCTATCACGTGCGGAATAATTCCGGGGAGAAGTCTATTTATTATAACTAACATACTCCTATAGGAGTAAATTCAGTATCGTTTCGATATCAATCAACTAAAAATAGTGTATTCGAGCGTTAATGTGGAGTTATAGTGACACTTCCAAGACAATTTCCAAAAAATCAATGTGAAACTTTTCAAATTGGCGGCAGCATTGTTTTCAAAATGACATCGTTCCTCCGTCGATGACGTAGAAATTTGGTAAAGCGGTGTCTCTGGAAACTTGAAATTCACGAAAATGAAGATCTTTGTTTTTTCAGAAATATAGTAGCATTTTTTTATGAGATCGGAGAGAATATCCTCACAGAGCCGGTTTTTAGTTCCAGGTCTCGGACCATAGCTTGAGCATAAAGTTCGAGGAAATTGACGCGCACCCTTTTTGAAAAACAAGTGTCCTGGGGTTAAAGTTGTTTCTGGCAAAAAAGATATAAGAAATTTCTCTTTCATGCAATTCAAATTGCATATCTCACTATTCGTTCATCCGTTTTTGTGGTTTTGTAAAAAAAACCATGTTTTGACAAAATCCTTATCTTCCCTAAGAATTGAGATAAATTCATTTTTGTCATTTAAATTGACGATTCAAAAACTATTTTTAACAAAATAACAATATTTCAATCACTATCCTTTCGAATGTTGAATAATATCACAAATCAAGAGTGAATTCTAATGGATAAGAGAACATATATTCTCTATTTTTGTGAACAATGCGGTAAAAGTGGAATGGCAGACTTCACAAAAGAAGACGAAGAATTTGCCCTGCAAAACGGTGGATTGTTTACAAGAATACTAGATCATGGTGATCACATCTTAGAATTAAGAGTAGATGTTCACGGTGTTGTACGGCAAGAATATATTTTTAGGAAAATCGAATTTGAAACGTCAATGGAACTTTTTCGCATAATAAAAAAGAGTGATAGTAGGCAACTATGTTTTAACGCATTAGAACGACTAATTGGATTTACCTCTGAAAATGAAGATGAATTTAATCAAGATATCTATACTGTAAAAGAAATAAAATCCAAAATCAGCATGCTCAGATCGGTTTTTGAATCATTGAAAGAAGAAGTTGATGAAGTAGAGAAATGTTTAAGTGAATTCAAGACAGAAGTTCGCGTTTGAAATTTCCCTTGAACAAAATAGAGTAGAACTGTATTAGAAAACAATATTTCTTTCAGTTATTTAGCTTTATTGCAGATCAAGTGAACAATGCTAAAAAAGTGAAGAAATTCTAGATACAGCAGATAAACATGTTTTTGCGATCAATGACTCTCTAGAACTAGATTAATTATGCCAAATAGTTAATTTTATATATCAATTTAATGATTGACGTTAAACACAGTGATCCTGAAATTATTAGAGGAATGGAAATGGCGTATAAGGTAGCAGTTATTGATACATTTTATTCAAATGATTTGAGTACCCTTGAATCAGGATTAAATGAGCACAACATAGATGTTGATGTTTATCACCCGGATATAAAAGATTTTACAAAATTAGATGAATATGACGTTATTGTAATTCAGCATCTTGACTTTGGCAGAAAAGGTGCACATGAACATTTGGATCCAGATCGTTGTAAACTTGTTTTGCGAGCTGGCGTTGGTTATGATGAACTAGACCTCCCTGCATTGACAGAACTAGGAATTCCAGCGGTGAATGTTCCTGGTTATGGTCCAAATTCAGTTGGTCAACATACCATTCAATATATTCTAGCATTAGCAGGTCATTCAAATGAGTATCACCATAGAGTTGTTACTGCGAGAGATCTCGACATAGGGAGAGAACAATCAGGAGAAGATAAATGGGTGAGTCAGAGTAGAATACCGAGTGCTCCCTTATATAAATCAGTTTTAGGAATATTAGGTTATGGGAGAATCGGCAGAAAGGTTGCAGAATTTGTTCAGCACGTTTTTAAAGAAATTGTGGCATATGATCCTTATCTCGACGAAGAAATTTTTCAGAAAGGTAAGGTAAGAAGAGTAGATCTTGATGAATTACTTGAAACTGCTGATTTTATTTCTGTACACGTTCCATTATTTGAAAAACGTGAACGAGTCTATTTGGGATTCGAAAAAAACTATCAGCGTACTGAAATGTTTTATGAATCAACAGTAGGTTTAATCGACGAAGAACAAATTTCAAAAATGAAGGATGGTGCCTTCCTAATTAACACAGCCAGAGGACCGGTTGTTAACGAATCTGCGGTTATTAAAGCCTTAGAGAACGGAAAACTTGGTGGTGTAGCATTGGATGTTTTTGAAGAAGAACCTTTAGCAAGAAACCATTCACTAAGAAAAATGGCTGCGACTTCTCTACCTGCAGGACATCCTTTGAGAAAGACAGGGCAAGAAAAATACAATATAATTTTAACATGCCACAGTGCTTATCTTCTTAGAGGCACCTTTAATACAGTATTGGAATTATCTGTAGAGGAAATAGTGCGTGTCCTTATTGATAAACAGTTACCGCATAATTTATTGAACCCAGAAGTACTGCAAAACTAGTAATTTTGCCTTTACAGATCGAAAGGATAGAATAAAAACAACTAATTAAGACTGAATAAGTTTTTACACTGAATACAAGCATTTACATAACAATTTTCAGGAAACATACTTGAGCTTAGGTTTAAATTACAGCTCCTAATGATAAGATGAAATTTTCCACAAGAATAATAATTAAATAGGTAGAAATACAAGAGTAAGGTAAGGAGGCTCATAAATGTCAGATCTTAAGAAGAAAATTAGAGGAAAAAAGGGCAAAGACATTCTTGGTAAGCTTAAGAAAAAGTAAATGAATACAAGAATGAATTTTTATTCCTTTTCAATATCTTCTTTTTTACTTTAGAAGATACTTATTAATTTTCTATCCTGCGCTTAAATCATGTTCTAGTAATTTTAAGGTAATTTTTTTCTTAATCTGCCTTTCTCATGCATGTAATATTGGTTAGTTCACAAATTACGAGTTAAAGTGCCTCTAAATTACGCGTCTCTTTTGATAGAATTTCCAGAAAAGTCTCCATTTCTTTTTGTCTGATCTTACCTATTTGACGTGCTTGAGGCGTATGTAATTTTTCTGGGAGTTCTTTGATAAATTGCTGAATTCTCTTTATTGCACTTTTCAAGTCTGGCGCCCAATCAGAGATACCAACGATCGACAACAGCCTTGTCACTCCGATTATGCCCATGAAATCTAAAACATCTGCGTCGTGAAAGATAATTGATTCCTTTCGTGCAGAAGGATTTTCATAAAACATATGACCGCTAATAATATCTTTAACAAGAGGAATTTTTTCCACCGGAAAGCCCATTGGGGTAAGGATTTCTTCTATAAGTTGAATTGATCGCTCTGCGTGGTCTATTTCTGGCTGCCTGTGGGGCTCAAATGCACCAATGTCATGAAGATAGGCTGCTGCAAATAGTGCATCTTGATCAACATCAATATTTTGCTCCTTGGCTAATTGAAGTGATAATTCGTAAATTCGTTGAAAATGAGAAAAACCCCAAGCCGGATGCTTGAGTTGTTCTGTGAATGCAAGTAATTGCTGTTTCCACATTAACGATCACCTTTTGAACCAACATTGACTTTATATACAATAGATAAAGTTAACTATTCCTCACAATAAAATCGTTTTTGAAATACAATTTAGAATTATTGAATTTAAGAAGTTATTAGATGAATAAAAAAGAGGGATCTCGGTGGATGTAAAGCAAGCGATATATGAAAGAAGAGCATTTCGCTCATTAGAGCCCATAGAAATAACTGACCATTTAATTAACGAATTAGCAGAAAGTGCTCAATTGGCTCCTTCCTGTTTTAACAATCAACCATGGAGATTTGTTTTCGTTAATGACTCTTTAGTATTAGAGAAGTTGCACTCATCATTGTCAAGTGGAAATGTATGGGCATTTAAAGCATCACTAATCGTTGCTATATTTAGTAATAAAGAGTATGATTGTTTTGTTAAAGGTAGGGAGTATTATCTTTTCGATACTGGTATGGCAACAGCATTCCTGATATTAAGAGCGACAGAAATGGGTTTAGTTGCCCATCCGATTGCAGGATTCAACGAGGAAATTGTTAAAAGCGTTCTCGAAATTCCAGAAGATGTAACTGTTATCACTTTAGTGATTATTGGAAAGCATTCAGAGACTATTAGCCCTGTACTTTCAGAGAAATATGTAAAAGATGAACAAAAACGACCAACTAGATTTCCCTTTGAAGCGTTCGTGCATCTCAACCGTTTTAAAGAGTTATTATAAAAGTTCTTTTTCTTTAACCTTTTTTTATGGGATTAGCTCAAATATGCATTGAACATAAGCCTTATCATATGCAGTTCAATGTAAATTACGTTGTGCACTATTGAGGTTATAATAATGTCAGATGAATCTGAACCTAAGAAGGCTAATCGATTAATTAATGAAAAAAGTCCCTATCTACTTCAACATGCGTATAATCCTGTAGATTGGTATGCATGGGAACCTGAAGCATTTGAGAAAGCAAAAAAAGAAGATAAACCAATTTTTTTATCCATTGGCTACTCTACTTGTCATTGGTGCCATGTAATGGAGCATGAATCCTTTGAAGATCAAGAAGTAGCCAAATTAATGAATGATGCTTTTGTAAACATTAAGGTCGACAGAGAGGAACGACCAGATATCGACAATCTCTACATGACGGTCGCCCAATTACTTAAAGGTAGAGGTGGATGGCCACTTACCATAATTATGACCCCCGATAAGAAACCATTCTTTGCTGCAACATATATTCCTAAAAAAGGGCGTTTTGGAATGACTGGTATGCTGGATGTAATACCCTATATCAAAGAACTTTGGACAAATCGACGAGACGAAGTTTTCAATGCAACGGATAAAGTCGTTTCTGCACTTGAACAGGTGTCAAAGGGCGAAGTGGGTGAAGAATTGGAAGAAACTATGCTAAAAACTGCTTATAGCTCGCTTAAAAGCCGTTTTGATGATGAATATGGCGGGTTCAGCGATGCTCCAAAGTTTCCAAGTCCTCACAACTTGCTTTTCTTACTTCGTTATTGGAAGCGTTCTGATGATGAAAAAGCTTTGATGATGGTTGAAAAAACTCTCCAATTTATGAGGCTTGGGGGAATGTACGATCATATCGGCTTTGGATTTCATCGCTATTCAACGGATTATCTCTGGCTAGTACCTCATTTCGAAAAAATGCTCTATGATCAAGCTATGTTGGCGATGGCTTATATAGAAGCGTATCAAGCAACTAAGAAAAAGGAATATGAACACACTGCTCGGGAGATCTTTACTTATGTCCTGCGTGATATGACAGCACCGACAGGTGGTTTTTACTCGGCTGAAGATGCTGACAGTGAAGGTAAAGAAGGCAAATTTTATTTGTGGACTGAAGAAGAGATTAAACAAATACTCGAACAGGTAGACGCAGATTTAATCATTAAAGTATTTGATATCCAACCTCGTGGGAATTTTATAGATATGATGATTCAAAGAAAAACAGGGGAAAACATCTTTCATCTAAAGAAACCAATTGAAGATATCGCATCTGATCTAAACATATCAGTAAAAGACTTGAAGAAAAAAATTGAAAACATTCGGCAACAGTTATTTTCAGAACGTGAAAAGCGTATACATCCTCATAAAGATGACAAGATTCTTACTGACTGGAATGGTCTAATGATCGCAGCATTGGCAAAAGGAGCACAAGTTTTTGATGAAACCAGTTATTTGGATGCCGCCAAAAACGCGTTTGAGTTTATTTTTAAAAATATGCGAACCCCAGAAGGACGAATTTTACATCGCTATCGAGATGGTGAAGCAAGCATATTAGCTCAGGTCGATGATTACGCATTTCTGATTTGGGGCTTAATAGAACTCTATGAGGCCAACTTTAATGCGAGTTATCTTCAAACTGCTCTAGATTTGAATGAAGAGTTGATACAGCATTTTTGGGATAACGAGACAGGAGGATTTTATCTCACGCCAGATGATGGGGAGGAACTCCTCGTTCGTCAGAAAGAGATTTATGATGGGGCAATTCCATCTGGCAACTCAGTTGCAATGTTAAATCTTCTCCGTTTAGGAAGAGTAGCAGCAGATGAAGATTTTGATGATAAGGCTTCTAAAATAGGGAAAGCTTTTTCTAAGAACTTAAATAACTCTCCAGCAGCTCATAACCAGTTAATGGTTGCATTAGATTTTGCAATTGGGCCTTCATACCAAGTGGTTATAGCAGGAAATTCACAAGCAACAGACACAAAAAACATGTTAACTGCCGTCAAATCACATTTCATTCCCAATTTACTCATCTTTCTTAATCAAACAGAACAAGAATCGCCAGAGATTCATGACATTGCAGAATTCATTAAATACATGCCAAATATCGAAGATAAAGCAACAGCATATATCTGTATTAACTATACTTGCAAAAAGCCGACAACAGACATAAATGAAATGTTGAAGCAACTTGATTTACACAGATGAAAGAGAAATAAATGAATAGAAGACTATAGACGTATATACTCAACTTTATGCGTAGAAGGAAAGATTTAACAAAGTTTTTCTTTTTTTAGGTGATGGGGTTTTCAATTGAATGTCAATAAAGAAAAAGTGCTATTTATTTGCACCCACAATGCAGCTAGATCGCAAATGGCAGAAGGTTTATTAAGAACGTTAAAAGGTGATCGTTATGAAACTTACAGCGGAGGATTAGAGCCATCAAGCGTAAACCTATATGCTATTAAAGTAATGGCAGAAATTGGTATTGATATCTCAGACCAACATTCGAAGGGCATTGTAGGTTTTTATGAAATGACAATTGATCATGTTGTCACAGTCTGTGATAATGCACATCAAAAATGCCCATTTTTTGCAGGCGGAAAAAATTATATCCATAAAGGTTTCGAAGATCCAGCAGAGTTTGAAGGGAGCGAAGATGAGAAATTAGAAGTTTTTAGACGAGTTAGAGATGAGATAAAGGATTGGATTGAAAGGACCTTTGTTAATGGCGTTAAATCGACGAAAGAATGATTTTTTTGATGTAAATAATTTTCCCGTAATTAAAGTCAATTAGATAATAATATATACGCTTTTCTTAGAACAATACAACACAAATTTTTAAAATGATAATTTAGTTAATGTAAACTAATTTTGCAGTAGTATGTAGTTTTTCCGACTCATTAGCACTAAATTATTTTAAGGGTATTAGTGCATAAATTCAATCAATTTCCTTTATTACTATATCAAAAATGCAGATACGATGTGGCAGTATGAGTTTAGAAGACTATTTATATAGAGATGACGTTCCGGCGAATCTAAAGGAAGCAATAAAAAGAACACTCACCGAATACAAGAAAACAGAGGCTGAATTGAATACTACAATCAAAGAATCACGACAACGCCAAGCAGAACATAAGCAATTAGAGCAGCAATTGGTTGAGTCAGAAGCAAAATATCGAACTCTTGTTGAGAGAGATCCGAATATGATCTTTTATATTGAAGGAAGGGTGCTTAAATTTGTTAACCAAGCATTTCTGGATATATTAGGGTATTCAAAGGAAGAATTATATGCCCCAGACTTCGATTTTTTCGCAAATATTATTCCCGAACAAAGAGAAATGTTTAAAGATCATTTGATTGAAATTCTAACTGGAGAAGATGTGCCAGCTTCTTATGAACTCTCTCTATTAACAAAACAAGCTGAAATTGTCCCTTGTCTTATCAATGTGACATCTTTTGAAAAGGAAGAAAAACAAATTATTCAAGGTGTTATGACAGATATAAGCTTAGTCAAAGAATTAGAAAAAGAACTCAAGGATTCAGAGGAACGTTATAGAGGTTTATATGAGTCCTCCATAGATGGTATAGTATCTTATGATATGGAAAGAAATATCAAAGAATGCAATCAGTCCTTCGCAGATATGCACGGTTATTCCAAGGAAGAACTGCTTCAATTAACACTTTGGGATCTCATATATGAGAAATGGCGTGATATACCAGACAAGATTCGTGCTGAAGTACTTAAGAAGGGTTATTCGGAAGAATTTGACGCAGAACATATCAAGAAAGACGGAAGAATTTTCCCCGTCTCGGTAAGAGTATGGCTTATGAAAGATAAGAATGGAAGACCTACTGGAATGTGGGAAATCATTCGTGATATCACCGAACGCAAAAAGGCAGAAAATGCTTTGAAGATGGTAGCATATAATCTTCGCGAACGAGTCAAGGAACTGAGATGCTTCTTTAATATCTCTGAGCTTGTTGACACTCCAGACATTACATTAGAAGAAATCCTTCAAGGGGTAGTTGAATTCCTTTCCTCCGCCATACAGTATCCAGAAATTGCCTGTGCACGAGTAATACTAAAAAACCAAGAATTTAAAACCGAAAACTTCAGAGAGACTATCTGGAAGCAAGCAAGCGATATTATTGTGCACGGCAATCGAATAGGCGCTTTAGAAGTCTATTACTTAGAAAAAATGCCAGATAGCGATGAAGGACCTTTTCTGAAAGAAGAGAGGAACCTAACAAATGCTATCGCTGAACGAATTGGGAAAATCATCACTCGCAAGCAAGCTGAGGAACAATTAAAAGAACATACTGAAAATCTAGAAAAAATGGTTGCAGAACGAACAAAAGCATTAAAAGAATCTGAGGAAAAACTTAAGGCGATCTTGAGTGGAATCGGAGACATTATCACTATACAAAACAAAGATTTAGATATTATATGGGTAAATCAGGCGGTAAAAGATATATGGGGGGATGTTATCGGAAAGAAATGTTATGAAGTTTACAAAGGGTTTGATACTTGTTGTCCTGAGTGTACTGCTGAGAAGGTATTTAAAGAAGGTAAAACTTCGATCTCTGAGGGAATGATCATAAAACCAGATGGAACTAAATGTTTCATTATGACCACTAGTTCGCCTGTATACGATGATGAGGGAAATATAACTGCCGCCATAGAAGTAGTGAAGGATATTACTGAAAGGAAACGCACTGAAGATGCGCTGAAGAGGAGCGAAACAAGTCTTGCTGAAGCACAAAGGATTGCGCATCTGGGGAATTGGGATTGGAACATTCAAACAAACGAACTTCACTGGTCAGACGAAATTTATCGCATCTTTGGGTTAGAACCTCAGGAATTTGGTGCAACATATGAGGCTTTTCTAAATTCTGTTCATCCAGAAGATAGAGAATTCGTTAAAAAATCGGTAGATAAAGCCTTATTTGAAAACGTACCTTATAGTATTGACCATCGCATAATTTTACCAGACGGTGAGGAGCGTATCGTTCACGAACACGCAGAAGTTGTTTTTGATGAACTTAGAAAGCCAGTTCGGATGATTGGGACTGTCCAAGACATCACCGAAAGCAAAAAGTCAGAAGAAAGGCTTAGGGAAAGTGAAAATCGGCTTTCATTAATTTTCAACACCGTTTCCGATTCGATACTTTTTATTAAGATTGAGCCCGATGACCGTTATCAAGTCATTAGCATCAATCAAGCATTTTTAACAGATACTGGTTTTACTGAAGAACACGTGGTTGGAAAAATGGTTGATGAAATCTTGCCAGAATCAGTTTATAAAGACTTAATTCTTAAATACAAGGAAGTAATTCGAACTGGTAAACCCATTACATATGAAAGTTCTGTTGATTTACCCAAGGGACATCTTACATTTGAAACAACAATAACTCCCATTTTTGACGAGAAGGGAAACTGCACTCATCTTCTTGGAGTTGCTCACGATATCAGCAAATTGAGTAACTACAAGAGCAGGATTTGATGAGGAGTTACTAAAGGAAAAAATTGAGAATTTCTTTGAGAGATTGTCATCACTAAAAAAGTCAAATAAAATGACAATAAATGTCTAAAAGAAATTTGAGGAAGGGATTTCATGGAAGATGAAGGCATAATCATAAGCCCTGACACAAAGAGAGAAAATAGAGTGCCTCCTGGTCAAAGACTTACGGAAAAATTTCCAACTCTTCATGCAGGATCGGTGCCTCGTTATGATCTTTCCAAATGGACTTTTAAAATTACAGGACTAGTCGAAGAGAAAAAAACACTTAGTTATGAAGAATTTATGTCACTTCCAATGGTAAAAGTTTTTTCAGATGTGCATTGCGTTACTGGCTGGTCAAGATTGAACAATCTCTGGGAGGGTGTAAGCACTAGTGTAATAAAAGAACTTGTTAACATACTTCCCGAAGCCAAGTTTGTCATATTTCACTGTGCAGAAGGTTGGACAACTAATCTTACTCTAGAAGATTTCTTTCAAGCAGATGTATTATTTGTTGCCAAATTAGACAATGAACCGAATACTGCAAAGCATGGAGCACCTTGCAGACTTGTAGTACCAAGACTCTATTTTTGGAAAAGTGCAAAATGGGTCGAACGCTTAGAATTTACAGCAAAAGATAAGCCAGGATTCTGGGAAACAAGAGGGTATCATAACCACGGTGACCCATGGAAAGAAGAGAGGTACAGTTATTACTAAAAAACTTCATCTAGACAAAATATTTAGTCAAAATAACAATTAAAAAAAAGAAAAATATAAGTGATTTTATTCGACCATTACAGCGACAGCGTCTTCAAGGGCATCTTTATAAGGCACAGTTACCTTAAGTAAGCCATCTTCGTAAGTAGCCTTAGCCTTTTCAGGAACAATAGGGCAACATACAGCATAGGAACCGATATACTCAGTTCCTTCTTTGGTTGCATTTATATAAAAGCTATCTTCATGCATCTTTACTCTAACATTCTCTTTTTTTACACCAGGTAATTCTACTTCTACAATTAAATTCTCATGGTTCTCATCACGAAATGCAAGCAATGCTGGAGATATTTTTACGACTTCTTCGGACATAGAATCATCCTCCATTGTGCTTAAAACACAGCATTATTAGCGATTTGCGCTGTTAATTAAGTTTATTGTGTTGGCAGAGCGAATATAAGAGAGACTGCTTTCTAATGACTTATAAGAATGGTTTTCAGATCCTTATCTTGAAATTAAAGTTCATTTTTTTAAATTAAACCATTAATAAACGCATTTAGCATCTTATCTTCGGTTATTTGCCCTTTTTACTCAATTTTATCGGAAAATTTTTATGTAAGCATGCAGTTGGATTAAATGAACATGGTGGAACCGAATGGTTTTCTATTTAGTTAATTCTCCGAAAAAAAAGAAGCGACTGATTTTCCATTATAGGCACGTAAGACGCCATTCGTTCGTATTTGCAAGTTTTGTCGTCCTTTTTATACTTTTCATGGGCAGTTTTTTCATAACACCTCAGTATCCTAATATGACTGAAGAACCAAATTCTACTTACAATATAAAATATCCCTCTATCAATGACGGAACACAATATGTTACTTCAGGTGTATCCGCTCTGGATAATGGAGATTCTCCAATAGATCCAAGTGGAACTGGTACCGCTTTGAGCGGGGTAAATGAATATCTAGCAAATGATACAACATTTAACGCTGTTCTTGTAAACAATACTGGTAATACTGACTATACGGGTAATGAATCGATTTATGTGTCACCCTTTGAACAAGGTGTTGGTCGAAAGGATCTCATCTACTTCAATTTTACAACAGATCGCATAGCAAATGCGACTGAAGATACTGAAAACATTGAAAATGACTATGCTGGAAACTCAATTGGGACAGGAACATATGCACAGGAGTTCGTTGTGTCTACATCAAGTGATTATTATTATTTGACTGAAGTACAACTTCGTGCTATAGGTGGAACTTCCGCAGTACAAGACGGATCATGTTATATACAAATCAGAAATTCCACTACTGGAGGCGCACCCTCCGATGATCCTGATGAAATTTTTTACCAATCCGACCCCCTTACTGTGCCATTCGGTTTAAATGAGAATATTCCCTTCGATTTATCTGATGAAAATATAATATTGAGATCTGATCGTTCCTATTTCATTGTAATTGTTGTAGGTTCAAACACTGAGTTTTACAGTATAGATGATGTAACAGATCTAGAGGGAGATTATGGAGCTTCATATGTGTACTCAGGTGGATGGTTCGGACCAGGATCGGTTGATTTTAGTTTTGAACATGTTAAATACCAAGAGGCATTTTATGCAGATACGACCACCAATGACTATAACGATCTTAACATGAATGTCACTGTTTATGGTGCTGGGGTGAACGGTCCATATACTGTAAACTCTGCCGAGGGAGGATCAGGGGGAGATTGGTGGATCGGTGGGCAAGTATCTCACGTATTTTCACCAGATATTTCACCTACTGCTAGTGGAACATTCGAGTTTGATATTGACGTTGATGATGATGTCAGTGCTAGAAACCTGACGATAGATTTCAATGTAACGATCTATTATTTGTGGGCTGATACAACATCAACGGGCACTCCTACTTATAATGTCCTAAATGGAACTGATGTTACATGGACTGTAACTTATGATCCAAATGACCGTACACTTGATCCATCAACCCCAGCAACTTGGTATGATTATTTCTTTGTGATCGATAACATACCGAATGATTGGAACGCAACAGTAGTCAGAGATAATAATGGGATTAGACACACATCACTATGCGAATCTGTAGATGGTAGTTATGTAAACGTTACAAAAACCGCTGTCGGAAATTCAACAGTTGGGGACGATCCATGGACAGTAACCTGTGTTGCGCCAAACTATTTGGATGAGGGAGGCGATATAACTGTTAGTCCAGCACAAGGAGTTTATACAAGTGGCGATACTTTAGACATTCAAGCCACATTAAGCGATAACGCCTTTGATAGTGGTCTTGCTGATATGAACTTAACACGACCAGATAGTTCGCTTCTCTATCAAGATACAGATGAATCACCATCCACAGGACAAATTGCCTTCAGCCCCACTTATGATATACCCTACGACATCGCCGATGGAGATTATGGGATTTATGTCCTCTGGGAAGGTGAAACTGGTCAAAACACAGAGAACAAAGTAGGCTTTAGGTACGAAGAAATTTATATTGACGGTTTAAGTTCTGGAAATGGGGGTAATGGTGGAGGAGGCGGTAATGGTGGGGGTGGTAGCGGTGGTGGAGGAGATGGCGATGGTGGCGGCACTTCAAGTAAAACCTTCACTGTTACCCCAGGTGCAAATCTTGATGATCTTGAATTAGAAGCGGGTACAACAGGTACAATAACAATAAATGTAACTGGCTCTGGATTCGTTAGTAATTGTAGCGTGTCTTTAAGTATAGGAAACTCAAAGTTTGAAGCAATAGAAACAAACAACAGTTATGTAATTAACTATGATCTCATAGATCTAGAGTCTGGTAATTATACTGCAAAACTTACCGTAGAAAAAACAGGATTCTCTACATACACTAAATTATTTGATATTCTCGTATCTCCGATGACTACAATAACTGCTATGCGAGTCTATGCCGTACGAACGACAGTTTTCGTTCAAGAGAACTGGTTATTGTCAACAACTTGGTTCATTTTAGCAATAGTTTTTGTATCAATAATTCTAACGGTATATATAAGACCTCTAAATAGCGATTATCTTTTCGATCTCTATATTTTCGATAGAAACAACATGGCGATCTATAAACAGAATTTCACCCCAATAGAAACATTACTCGATCCAGAATTGCCGAAAGAAAGTGTTGATGCACGAAAAGCCAAAGAAGAGCTAAAAGAGCAAGCTATTACGGGTATTACAGGTCTCCTAAAGGAATTAACAGCAGAAGAAACGCAAAATATTGATCTCAAGACATTAAGGATATCTATGGATGGTAAAGATGCAAAAGTAGCGGTGTGGACAAAACAAGCTAGTTCGATTCTCAAGCCCTTTGTAAATTACAAAGTGGATAGATTTTTGAGAAAACTACGACACAAATTTGAAGAATATTACTATGTTGACCTTAAACTTTCAAAACCAGGCGTATCCGAATATCTAAACATACCAAGTGTGTTTCTTGAAAGCTTCAAACTTACTTCCTCACCTGAGCTCTATAGCCTCTATATAGAGTATGCTGAGTATCTTGAAGCTGTAAAATGTCCAGTTCTTGCTTCTGACGCATATTTCAAAGCATTAGGAATATGTGTCAACGAACAAATGAAGGACGAAATAGATAGTTGCTATTTCCATTTGATGAAGTCGCTTGAAAATATTCGTGGTATGCTGGGCATACTAAGATGGGTTCCATTTCTCTCTCCGACATCTTTGTTTACGCCACACAATTTCTTCAAACTGCATATTTTGTTTAAAGTAACAAGTCTATTTCGTGATATTCGAAAAAGAAAAGAACTAAAATATATCCGTTCAAAGTGGATTGCTGAAAATAGCAGAAGAACTGCAACAGATTTAATTCAACCAGAAGTTGTCGTGTCGGTAAAAAGCAAAAACTATTCCAAGGCTCTCGCACAAATGGAGCAAGCCATATCGTTATTAGAGTATGCACAAAAGATATATACACAAATTAAAATGTCAAAAGAAGCCGACGCTGTTTCATCTGTTCTTTCCACATTCACAGACAAACGGGATGAATTAGTTAAAATGAGTGAAGGATTAGGCAATATAGTTAATTCTTAGTTACCACCAGTCACTTTTTGCGCGTTCCTTCCACTCAACTGCTTTTTCTACCTCAAAAAGTCTTTCTTCCAGCATCATACTACCAAGTTTAAGGAACACTTCCTCCACATTCTGATTGGTCTTGGCAGACGTTTCATAAAATGGAATGACTCTATTATATTGTTCCGAAAGTGTGTCTGCTAAAGTGTCGCCATCGCTTGCAGGCACCGCCCTCACAATATCTAGATCGCATTTGTTCCCCACGAGTATCATAGGTATAGACTGATCGATGTTGTTCATAAGGTCGTCTATCCATACCGAGATTTTCTTCAAAGACTCCATGCGAGTCACGTCATATACAAGAAGTGCGCCGTGAGCGCCGCGATAGTATGCTGACTGAAGAAACCTAAACCGTTCTTGTCCTGCAGTGTCCCAGATTTGCATCGTAATTTCTTGTCCTTCAATAGTATAAGGCTTCGTTCCAAATTCAACGCCGATAGTTGAAATGTAGGCTCTATCAAACTTGCCATAACAGGTTCTGATTGTTATACTTGATTTCCCAACCGCACCGTCCCCAATCACTACAACCTTAAAGATATTTTTCTTCATCTTTCATGTCACCCTATCTGAACATGTTAATGAGGCGTAACAGAATCACCAGGAGAAGCATATCTAATCTTTAATTACCATTTTGACAGAATTATGAGTACATCTACACTAGGACTAATATTTACAGAACTCACAATAATAATTAGTTTTTAGACTTTACCACCAGTCATTTTTTGCTCGTTCCTTCCACTCAACTGCTTTTTCTACCTCAAAAAGCCGTTCTTCCAGCATCATACTACCAAGTTTAAGGAACACTTCCTCCACATTCTGATTGGTCTTTGCTGACGTTTCAAAAAACGGAATATCCTGCTGATAGTGTTTAGAAAGATGTTTCGCTAAATGCTCCCCCTCATCTGTGTCAACTGATCTTATATCATCTAAATCACACTTATTCCCTATAATTATAGTCGGCAAAGAAGTGCCAACATTTCCCGTAAGGTAACCCATCCAGATTGGTATCCTCTCAAATGATTGTCGTCTAGTCACATCATATACGACCAAAGCACCATGTGCACCACTATAGTACGCTGGTTGCAGAAAACGAAATCGTTCTTGTCCTGCAGTATCCCAGATCTGCAGTTTGACTTTTTGTCCCTTAATTGTGCACATCTTCATTCCAAACTCAACGCCAATAGTCATTAAATACTCTCCGTCAAATTGACCATGGCATATTCTCACAGTTATACTTGTTTTTCCGACGGCACCGTCTCCAATAACGACAACCTTGAAAAGATTTTGTTTCGCCATTATTTCACCATTTTAGTAAATTTTTTCTTTTTAAAAAATTACCACCAAGTACCTTCTGCACGTTCTTTCCATTCTTCAGCATTCTTAAATTCAATAAGCCGTTCTTCTAGCATCAATGAGCCGAGTTTAATAAATAACTCCTCTACATTCTGATTGGTTTTGGCAGACGCTTCAAAGAAGGGAATTACTCTTTTATACTCAGTTGAAAGTTTTTCTGCTAAAAGTTTACCTTCCTCGAAGGTGACCACTCTCAATTCATCTAGATCACACTTATTTCCTACGAGAATAGTAGGAATAGGATCAGTAATTGTACTAAGAAGATTGTCCATCCATGAAGGAATTTTGTCGAAAGACTCCTTGCGAGTTATATCGTACACAAGAAGTGCTCCATGTGACCCCCGATAATATGCTGGCTGGAGAAAACGAAACCTTTCTTGTCCTGCAGTATCCCAGATTTGCATTCTAATCTCGTCATTCTCAACCGTACAAGCCTTTGTTCCAAACTCGACACCAATAGTCATCAAGTATTCTCCGTCAAATTGACCATGACAAGTCCTAACTGTTATACTTGTTTTTCCGACAGCGCCATCTCCAATAACAACGATCTTGAAAAGACTATTGTCCATTTTTTATACCACCATGCCAAATACATACTTTCTGAACTAGTTCTTTACTTTTTCTTGAAAATTATCGAGGAATTATCTCTTCCTTTGTTCCCTTACGTTTTGATGTTCGGAAGTTATTCCCAAGATTCGAGCAGTTTGTTAATACTTAAGTTTTCTAGTAAATTTCTTCTCAATTAAAGAGCGAAAAAATTCCAATTTCATTTCTAGCTCTAATTTTAATTTCAATTTTGCTAACTAATTTATGTTATATCACAATCTAGTTTTCGTAGATTATTTCCACTCATCCCACAATTTAGAAAAAATACTTGCCAACGAGATGAGGTCCTGTTTATTGTGGTCAACGATAGGGATTAAAGGTCCTGGATTTTCTGTTTTCAAATATGTATCATAAAAATCTGGAATTAGAGTATTTGGTACATCATCTTCCCTTTTGATTCCAAGCAGATGATTTTCTATGGTATTTAATCGACAATTTGGTAGGTGTTCTTTCCACGCACGCCTTGAGAAATGAAGTAAGTCAATGTTGAAATGCTTGAGATCTGCATCCATCCCATAATAAGCAACACGTTCCTGTATATAGGGAACATCAAAGGCACGTCCGTTATATGTAACTAAGGCAGCACTCTCTTTAAAATGAGAAAGGGTAGCTGCTATTGCTCCAGCCTCTTCTGAGATATCACGCAATAAATATTGACTTATTGAAATTTTTTTACCTGAAATATGAGCGATACCAAACAATATTATTGGCCTTGTAAAGAATCCAAGTGTTTCTATATCGAGAAACACAAAATCTTCCTTATTATATAGACCTGACGCATATAACATAAGTGGGTGCGACTTTGGAAAGCGTTTTCCAATCCAATCAATTATGTTGACAAGGTCAAATTCGTCAAAGAATGTCAAGAATTCTTTAGCTTTGCTTCTGAATCGTGGATGTCCAATAAGATCTTTGATAGTCTTGTATCCTTTCCGTTTTAATTGAAGTTCAGTTTTCTCTCTAATGCCAAAAATAAGCTTAAGATCTGATAATATTTTTTTTCTCATTTCATCTTTGTCTGGTTTTATTAGACTAACTTCGGTGTGATCTGATAGGCAATAACATGCACCCATTTCCGTTGTAAGTTCTTCTCCACTAAGCACATCTTCGATTTTTGCCCCTTCATACCTATCAAGCAAGTCGATCTTCAATTTTTGGGCTTCTAAATATTTAAAATCAAGTATAAACGAAGGGATAAATCCTGTTTCGACTAATGGTTCTTCAGCAGTAATTTCAAATTCTTTTGCAATATCTACTCGTTCTCTGAACTTTCTTCCTATGTTATCGAAGAAATCTTCCATGCTATCCTTTGTCTCCTGCTTGTTCATCTAATTTCCTTATTTTTGTCGCTCGTGACTTATGGATTATAAATATCTATATTCTATTAAGATTATAAAAAGATCGCCTTAAAAATAGGAAAGCATGTTCTTTCTAAAGAATAAATTTTCCTAAAGATAGGAAACAACATTCTTTTAATCTGACATTAGATTCTAAAAAACAAAAAAATAAAAGATTTTCACAGAGCCCAGACTTTTATAGTGCTCAAACATTTAATTTAGTATTTCACCATTTATGTTAATGGTTACTGTTTCAAACGGAATGCTACTACCTGCCTCTTTCATTGCTTGTTCTACAACTCTTACAAGACCTGAGCAGCAAGGAACTTCCATCTTCACAATTGTTATGCTTTTAGGAGTTGATGTCTGAATTATTTGTGCTAATTTCATCACATAAGCATTGGCATCATCAAGTTTTGGACAACCAACTGCGATTGCGTTACCCTTTACAAAATCCTGATGAAAATTGCCATAAGAAAATGGAACACAATCTGCAATTATTGCTAAGTCTGCATTCTTAAAATATGGCGCAGATGGCGGAACTAAATGTATCTGTACAGGCCATTGTCGTAGCTGGCTTTCCAGTTTCACTGTTTCTTTAGGGGCAGTCTCCTCTTTATCCCATTGAAGCATCTGTACTGAAGGACAACCACCACATCCTCCTCCTGTTTCAGTTTTTTGTAATTGTAGTGCAGGTAATTCGTGTGCATGTTCTTCCATATGCTGTTTATGTGATTCTAGCATCTCAGGCGTCAATTCTTTTATTCGAGCGATTACCGCATCTTCATTGTAAGCCTCTACTTCTTTTTCCTCAATTATCAACGCTCCAGTGGGACAGGCACCAAGACAGGCACCAAGTCCATCACAGTAAAACTCTTTTACTAGCCTGGCTTTAAGCCCATTAGGTGTATCAACTAGTTCTAAAGCCTGCTCGGCGCAATTGGGTATGCATTCGCCACAACCAGTACACAATTCTTCATCAATTGTGATGATTTTTCTTTTTACTTTCATTGAAACACCTCAAATCAAATCATCGTTTGAATATACCACTGTCATCTTTAAAAGACTGCGCATGAAGGCAGAAATACGCTAAGAAAAATAATGATATTAATTAAATGCGTTTCACGGGAGATAATCTATAAAAAACTTATCAAGTCCTAAATCTCGTATTCGATTCCAATCTTGTTTTAGATAGGGATGAATATGCTTTTTAAATTCTTCAGAATACTTCTTACTTCCCAGATACTCTTCAAGAACAACCAATGTAGATTTACATAAATCATGAATGGTTGCCTTTACAGTTTCAGCACTTAATTCTGGATTAAAAACATTTACACTCAAGACATCTAAAAAAGTCTCTTTTATGTCAAAAATTTGCGAAAGTTCTTCCACATTTAGAATATGCTTATGATACTCTATCGTTTCTTTTAATTGATCCTCAAGTTTTTGCTTAATTTTTCCTTTTTTGAAAAGAGGGAAAGTCATTTTAGCGATTCTAGAAAAAAGCTGTTGAAATACTTCCAATATATCCATTTTTTCAGCAATTGAAGTTGTAATCTTAACATCCATCCATGAGTGTATTAAATCTTCAATGATATCGTTGAATTTTTGAAATATTGTTTGTTCACCGCTCCAATTCAACCAGAACTCCCTACCTCCTTTCACCACAAAAGGAAATTCCTGCAGAAATGAACTTTTTATATAGTCTACCTGCATTTTAAGATTTGATCTCTTGTCTTCTTTGTCTGCTGCTAAAACAAAAAGTAAGTTATGACTGAAACAATAGACAAAAATGTATTCTCCCATTTCCATACTTTCTATACCGAAACCACTTATTTCACTTTCTGCAAAGGTATAAACTGCGGACAAAAAACCAGATAACAGAACATCTTGTGCTTCAATAGATCCAAATCTTTTATGAAATACTGGTCTTCCAGTTTCTTTTTCGAGTATCCAGACATTTTGGATCATGGGTCCTCCCCATAGCGAGTATAACCCTATTAATATTTGTGTTTTTCGCTCACGACAAAAAAGGCTATTTGCTATACTTAGTGTATTTGTATTTAACTCAATAGAACTCATAAATTGAAGACATAAGATTCTTTTATCGCAATTTAAATTTCTTTTTAGCTCTTAGTCGAATGAGAATGCATTTTAATAATACAAAATATTGAATATTGTGATACTTTGGTGTACAAGATATTTAGTGTGCATTAAAATTGTTTACAAGTCTCCATCAAGGAAACCCCTACCGTTTAGCATGAAATAGCTCACATGACGTAATTAATGAAAAACTTATCAAGCTCCAATTCGCGTATTCTATCCCAATCTTGTTTAACGTATGGGAAGACATGAGTTCGAAATTCTTCACCAAAACTTTTCTTTCCCATGTATTCCTGGAGAACATCTAGTATCGTTTTGCATAAATCTAAAAGTGTTAGCTTCAGTGTTGAAACAGTTAATTCAGGATTAAAGACATTTACAGATAACACATCAAGAAAGGTCTTTTCACTATCATATATACTTGAAAGTTCTTCTATGTTTAAAACACTCTTATGAGCTTTTATTATTTCCATTAACTTGAGCTCTAAATTTGCTTTAATTGACATCTCTCTAAAATATGGAAAGCTAATTTTTGCTATCCTTGAAAAAATCTGCTGAAAAACCTCTAAAAAGTCCATTTTTTCAGCAATAGATGTCGTAGCTTCGACCTCTACCCAAGAGCCTATTAAATCCCTCAAAGGAAACATAAATTTTTTGAATTTATCTCGATCTCCAAGCCAATTCCTGAGAAAGTCCTCATGATTTTCTTTGAGACCAGGAAATTCGTCTATAAAACTATCCCTTATTAAATCAATCTGTGCTTTAAGGCTAGATGAACTATCTGTCTTATCCGCTGCCATAACAAAAAGAAGTCCGTGTGAAAGGCAATAAATCATATTATAGTCTCCCATTTCCATGCTTTCTATACCAAGACCACCTATTTCCGTCTCAGCAAACGAATATATAGCAGATAAAAATCCTGATAGCAAATCTTCTTCCGTCTCGATAGAACCTAGTTTATCGTGAAACAGAAGCCTTCCACTTTTCTCTAGAATCCACACATTATGAATCATAGTGCTCACATGACAAAATTAAGTATTTTTAAGACTTTTTCCGTATTAAACGCCCTATCCCTGCTTACTAGTATACTTATCATGGTTTAATAAAAAAGTTGTCCCTTAAAAAAGGAATATTCGAATGTAACTGTAACTTCTAAACTTCTGATAGTCTCGCTTCTTACGATAAGCTCAATTTTACTGATAATAAGCGTGCTAAAATTAATTTCCTGGCAGTTTACATTCCGTTAACTCTTCGTCTCGTAATTTTCCTCTCACGAGCGATGCAAAAACACCCACAATACAAAGGATGACGAAGATGATAAATGCTACTTGCACACTCATTAAGAAGAGTGGATAATTTTCAGGAGTTATTTGAACTCGTCCGATGAATAAGTTAAACAATAGCATTGCTGTTGCCATGCTGAGCAGTTGCCCAATCAGACGCATCGTTCCAACCATTCCAGAAGCTACACCGTAACATTTCTTCTCGACTGAGCTCATAATTGCATTTGTATTGGGAGATGAAAATAACGCAAAGCCTAAGCCAAGGAGACATAAACTCGCTATGATAAACTCCAATGCTGTTGTTTCTGATAGAATAAAAGCGAATATTGAAAGTCCTACGACGATCAATGTCATACCACTTGAGGCAACGATACGCGGTTCAATTCTGTCAGAAAGCTTGCCAGCAAATGGTGAAAAAATTGCTTGCATAACTGGTTGTGCCAATAGAATCATACCCGCATTTAGAGGGCTAAAATTTTTTATGTACTGTAAATATAAACTTAAAAGAAAACCTACAGCAAATGTTGCACTATAATTAATCAACGCAGCCATATTAGAGAAAGTAAAGACTCTGTTTGTTCTAAATAGAGTTACATCCAAAATAGGATGTTCCACCTTCAATTCCCAGAAAATAAAAAGAGTAAGTCCTAAAAAGCCTGCTAAAATTAACCATGCCCCCATTATCGCTGGCAACAAAGAAAGTCCATACATAATCGCTATAAGCATAACGCTCCAAAGTATAGAACCAGTATAATCGAATTTTTCTCCCTCTGCTTCTGCCCATTCTTTCCCTTTAAATTTCCAGAAAATAAAAATAAGTGTTATTGCGCCTAGAGGCACGTTTGAAAGAAATACGCTTCTCCATCCGAACTGTTGGGTTAGAAATCCGCCTAAGAATGGACCAACAGAAAGTCCAAAATAAACAGCGGCCACATTAATTCCCAATGCTTTACCTCGCTCTCCTGGAGGGAATACTGAAGTCAAAATTGCGACGCCTGTGCCGAAGATCATTGAAGCGCCAAAGCCCTCTATAAAACGAAAGGCAACAAGCCATTCTCCAGATGGTGAATTCGCTGAAAGGATGGCAGAAAGTGTGTAAATGAATATACCAATACTGAACACCTTTTTTCTTCCGTAAATATCAGCTATTCTTCCAATTGAGACCAAAAAAATTGCAGCTGCCAAAAGGTAAGCTGTAGCAACCCAACTTAATAACACAGCATCCATTCCATACTCATTGGCAATTGTGGGAAGAGCAATGTTAACAGCCGAACCCATGAAGGGTGTAAGGAATCCTGCCATAGTAGCTACAATTAACGCATACTTCTTGATTTCATCATCATTCATAACGGTCGATCACTTATGACCGACTTATATGTCTTGCTATTTAAGTTATTAAAAAACTAAAATTCATCCATTGGCTTTTTTAAGTTATTCTAAATCCATTTTGTATCCGCAGTCACGACATTCGTATAAATAAAATGCGACTAGCCCTCCACATTTTGGACAACAATATTTATTCAGTTGTTCTTTCAACCAGTTTATTTCACCGATTTCCTTAATTCTTTTGAGATTATCAACTATCTCTTCTCGATACCTAAACTTTTTGTCACCTAGGTGAGATTTTTGGAGACGAGTGATCAGCGTACACGGTAACTCACTACATTGATTACAAGAATCAAATTTGTGTTCATCAATACAACAGCGTCGAATTTTGCAACCCCACTTACTGGTGCGTTTCTGAGTTCTATCATCAGAACTACAGCCATAACAAGTTCCTTTATAGAACGATGGACAAGCACCACAGTATACTCCACAGGGGGCTGCTAAATCTTCGAGTTCGTGCTTCATAGCAATCAGCCATTGTAGTTTGCTATTGTTATTTTGACTTGACAGGCTGTCTTATTACCGTCTTCCATTTTTCTTCTGGAGTTCGCCTTGGATCTGATAAATATATTTCGTGGTGTTTTTCTATTAAGCCATCAAACTCGCAGTCATTATTTCGAATGAACTTGTGCAGTTTCTCTATTGTTGGTCCTTCGGCAGAATAATGACCGATATGCATTATTTGTGCGGATAATCCTTCTTGAAAACTCTCAAATCTAAGCTTAGGAAGAGCTGGTGGATTCTTTTTTTCCTTAACTTGTTCGATAGCTTCCTTGATTAAAGTTTTTGTCACTTGTGAAGGCTGTACGATCATTGCAGTCCATTTCCACGCATCTTTATTACCGACCAGAAAATCTTTCATGTTGTTAGACCACCAAAGACCTTCCAGTGGCATTACGACGTAGTCTTGTGCTGGTTTTTTCTTTTTCACCATAAACTTGACGGTGTAACTAACACTATAAAGTGCTTCAATTGCCACCTTGTATTCTTGAGCAGTATTAGGATCGCCTTCACCGTCTAACATTAAAAAATTCATTTCAGGAACGTCAACAAAGACGCATTCTTTTGTTGATGGAAAGTATAAATGTTTTAGTTCTTTCTTTAAGTCTTTTTTTGCCATAAGTTTTACCTCCTTTCATTTTATAATATCTTCTTCTATAAATTTGACAAATAATTCAAGCCACAACTTTTCTGTTTTTAAATATGCTAAAGGTCTGCTAAAAAGTGCAGTTACAAAATAAGGAGAATTATTTTCTTCATGTTGATAGTGTGCTTTTTCAATGAAGTCAATACTTTGATCTAAAGATTTTATATACTTCTTTAAGCACTCAACAACTACATCAGGTTTTAAAATTGGGATATGAGCAATACCAAGGTCAAGAGGAGAGATTAATTTTGCGGGTTCTGATAGTAATACTCTGACTTTTTTTTGTAAAACTGAATTACCCTTTTTTGTTAGACTATAAACCCTCCTAGACGGTTTACCCTCGATATCCATCATCTTGCTGCCAATTAGACCTTTATCTTCGAGTTTATTCAACAAATAATAGATGCTCGAAAAACCTATTTCAGTCCAAGCACGATATCCTCTTTCCTCTATTACTTTCTCAATTTCGTAGCCATAACGAGATTTTTCTGCCAGTAATCCAAGTATAGCTGTTTCACGATTGGTTATTTTGGTCATTTATATTCCGATTTTTCATATTCTAATTTTAGAATATATATTATAGTACTAGAATATTAACTTTATCTTCATCAATAGACAATGTATTAAAACATGTCACCAGAACAAAGAGAAATAAAATTAAGGCCACATCACGTTTGGGGATTACATGACATTCAGGAAAATACTGATCACTATTATCTCCCCAATGAAGAATATATAGTTAAATGGAGAGAACAAGAAGGGGAAATCAAATATACTGAGAAATTGATATTGCATGGTAGAGATACAATTAGATTTCTTTTTGAAAATCCAGATTATGAGTTCACATATATTGATGGAAAAACTGAAGTTGATACAATCTGCTTAGAATGCAATACTTTCGAAGAATGCCACGATCCCGAATGCGAATCATTTCACAATGCACAGAAATGGGATGAAGACGCACTAAAAGCAATGCCATTTTTGAAAACGATGGAATTCGGAAAAAAATACAATCTGAATAAGTTCAATGAAATTCGAGACGCATTTCAAAGAAGTGTAAGCCAATGATGGACTCTGAAAAACAATCTCTCTTCTCTAGGAAAACATTTGATGACCGTTTCTTGACAAAATAAGCTCTTACATGCGATAGGTTTTAAAATACAGGCTATATTGGCTTAGCTGGTATCACGTTATTAATAATCTGTTTTGTTAATGCAAAAAAAGGTTTTTTCAAATTGAATCCACTTTTCGAAGACGTTTCAAAGAAGTATAAATCCCTTTCCATCGCAAAATTGCGTCCTTCTTCCTCTGTAACAACCCTGAATTCCTCAAGATCCTGCTTTGTTGCAACTAAAATTTTTGGAATATTTCCGCAATAATTCTCAACATTTCTAATCCACTTTGGAACATTCTCGAAGGATGCTCTTTTTGTAATATCGTAGCAGCAGAGAGCCCCAAGCGCCCCTCGATAATAAATTGGACTCACATATTGAAAGCGCTCCTGACCTCCAGTATCCCAGATCTGCAGTTTTACTGTTGTCTGCTTTATTTTGAGAAATTTTACCGAAAGGTCTACACCTAATGTCATTTTGTATTTTGTCTGAAATTTTCCTGTGATAAGTTTTTGTGTTAACGTTGTTTTTCCTACTGCGCCGTCCCCGACGACAATCATTTTGAAGAGATAATCCGCTGTCATTGAAATTCCCAAATAAAGCAATTCTATAAGTTTAACATCGATTTTTTATTTAAACTCAATTATAAGCTGCAGTCAGCTGAAGAAGTTTCATATATTCTTTATCAATATTTCTCTAATTAACCAGCTTTCAAACAATATTATATATTTTCTGAGAGAAATCTCAACAATTTCTGTAATATATGCAACGATCTTTTTAGAAAACGCCGTAAATTCTGTGTATTTACAATCTAATTATCTTTATCTGCTTCAAATCGTTCTTCTTTTAATGTTTTAATGGTCAGAATATGTATAGTAACCCCGATGGCTATTATAACTAAGATTATCCGTACTATCAAATCGTTAACAATGAAATAAGTTGAAAATCCTATGGTAAGCCATAAGAATGTTATAGACAATAATTTTGCTTTTAGAGGAATACCTTTTCCTTCGTAATAATTTCTAATATAGCTACCAAACCATTTATTGCTTATTAACCAATTGTATAGTTTCTTTGAACTCCTTGCATAACAATATGCAGCAAGCAGGAGAAAAGGCGTAGTAGGCAAAAGCGGTATAAAAATTCCAATAATCCCCAGTGCTAAAGAAAGAGTTCCGGTAACTACCAATGCACCTTTGAACAGTTTCTGTCGAAAAGTAATAGTTATATTGGCATCATTGATATCCTTTTCTTCGCTTTTATCCATTGTTCCACCATCATTTCAACATTGAACACTATAGTTTACCTGTTTTGAAGTACGTTGCAATTTTCTCAGCGACTTTTTCTTGTTCTCTCCAATTACCATAGATAATGTCTTTTGAAATCAGTTTTTTTATCATTTTTCTAATATTTTTGTCTATTTTTCCTGCTGGTGCGTTCTTGAAAGGTGTTGAAGGTAAGGGCATAAATGTATGTGCATGAATTCTTGCCCCCATTTTTACTAAATCGCTCATAACCTTTATTGTTAATTCAATATCTTCTTCATTTTCTTCAGGTAATCCAAAGACAAAGTCTACATTAGCATTAAGACCTTTTTTTAATGTCAGTTCAACAGAATTATATACATCTTCAACAGTATGACCTCTATGACACAAATCTAATACCCTTTGACTTCCGGATTGTGCACCGATAATTAAGTTGTCGTTATGTGCATATTTTAAAACTAAATCTATGGTTTCCTCGGTTACATGCTTTGGTCGGACTTCTGATGGAAAAGATCCTAAGAAAACTTTTCCTGAATCAAAAATTTCACTAACATCACTGAGCAATCTTTCTAATCTTGAAATGTTTAATTTTTTTCCATCTAGTGAGCCGTAGGAAAACGCACTCGGTGCAATGAATCTAAGAAATGTAAGGTTTCGATTTTTCATAATTTGAACATACTTACAAATTACTTCTATACTTCGATGTCTTATTTGCCCTCCAAATAAATAAGGTGTTTGACAGAAATAGCAGAAATAGGGGCAGCCTCTCGTTATTTCGATATAGCCGAATCGATTATGTTTGACAGCAAAAGGTGGGTATCTATCTAAATCGATAGGAGGTCTTCGACCAGTATAGCAGTATTCACCTTCGTCGTCTAAAAAGGCTATTCCTTTGACAGTACTATAAGTTTCATTGTTATCTATCTTCTTAAGAAGTTCAATTAGGGTTTCTTCCCCTTCTCCTCTTATGACTACATCAAATCCCATTCTAAGCGTTCCTATTGGATCTCCTGTTGGATGAGGACCTCCTGTTATGAATAGTGGTTTATTTTTGTATTTTTCTCTCAAATCCCTAATCAGTCTATAAGTTTCCCAAAGTTGAGGTGTACAAAATGAAATTCCAACGATCACTTCTTCATGTTTATTGATTATAGTCCCTAATCCTGAGATTAGTTCATTTTCGCGGCTAATGAAATAGATTGGTAAATTATCAAAATACTCATCTGTTTCTAGTGCTCCAACTAAAGCATTGAAACTGAACCTAGTCTGTTTGTTATAATACAGCACTAAAGCTATGTTTTTTTCCATAATTAATCATCCTTTTCTCTTAACAGCGAAAACAGAGTTTGGATAATTTGGTTAATGCAAACAGCGTTTTGTTTTTTGGTCTAGTTGGACGTTTTTATTGAAATAAATTTATCTATAGAACCATAGTAATCGAATCTACAATAAAATAATATTCAACTTCAGGTAGGGAGTTCAATTGCGAGAGTTTACAAGACCTAATATAGTTGTTAGTAAATGTCTCGGATTTGCCGCATGCCGATGGAATGCTGAAATAATTCAAGCGGACAATATTAAAAAACTTGAACCGTATGTAAATTTCATTCCCGTGTGTCCAGAGGTTGAAATTGGCCTAGGAATCCCTCGTGATCCGATACAAATTGTCTCCATGAATGGTGAAGAGAAACTTATACAGCCTGCAAGTGGAAATGATTTAACAGAAAAGATGATTAAATTTACAGACTTATTTTTGTCCTCCTTGGATGAAATTGATGGTTTTATCTTAAAAAGCCGCTCTCCTTCGTGTGGTATTAATGATGTAAAGATATATCCAAGCTTAGAAACAACAGATCCAATAAGTTCTAATAATTCAGGCTTTTTTGGTAGAAGAGTTCTTGAAATTTTTCCTGATTTAGCGATAAATGATGAATGTCAACTAAAAGACAGCAAAATAAGACAAGATTTTCTAAAAAAACTTTTTACCCGCGCTTGTTTTCGTGAAGGCCAAAAAGTCAATAAAATAGAAGATTTTGTGAAACGTAACTTCAAGAATTTGTAACCGATTTGCCTATATAACAAATTTAAAAGATAATTGGGCTCGTTTATCATTATCTAAAATAGGAGGAGATTTGTTTATGATGCCAATCGGTCCTTTAATGATTGAACACAGACTTATCGAACGTATAGTTCCTGTACTTAAAGAAGAACTCCGTAGAATTAACAATACAAACGAAGTGAATCCTGTTTTAATTGAAACTGCAGTTGATTTTTTTAGGACATATGCAGACAGAACACACCATGGTAAAGAAGAAGATATTCTTTTTCGAGAACTTAAAAAAAAGCTACTCTCGCCTGAACATCAAAAAATTATGGATGAATTAGTAGAAGAACATGTTTATGCAAGAAAAACTGTGGGCAATCTGCTTAAGGCTAAAGATAGCTTTATGCAGGGCAGTAAAAATGCTTTAAAGGATGTTATAGATCGTTTAAGTGATCTTATTGAACTTTATCCTGCTCATATCGAAAAGGAAGACAAGAGGTTTTTCATACCAGTAATGGACTATTTCAGTAAACAAGAACAAGATGACATGCTTCAGGAATCATGGGAATTCGACAGAAAAATGATACATGAGAAATACGAAAACATTGTTGAACATCTTGAAGGTGCAGGCTAATTCATTAATAACTCTAAAACAATATAGACAATAAAACTTATGGTAATTGAAACTCTTCTTCGGTTTTCTTTACCAAACCCTCTTTTTGTAACTGCTTGAGATTTCTTTTTATTTTTTCTGATTCTACACCAAGTTTATTAATCATTTCTGATTCAGAGAGACTTTTTTCTTTTAGAAGTGCTTTTAAAATCATTCCTCGAATTTCTCTGTTAGATCCTTTGAAAGATTTCTGTTTTCTATAATGGGCACTTCGTCTTGTGGGATTTTTATATCGTTTTTTAAGTAGAACCCCATAATCCATCACCATATAGTACCATATGCGAGGATTTGAAGCATCGAGAGTTTTTTCTATCAAAGGAAAAATTTCGGCATCTTTAACATCATCTCTATCACTAAAGAAGAAGTGTAAAAATACACTTCGTATATTTGTTTCGATAAATACCGTAGGCTTATTGAAGGCAAAGGTAGCAACTGCAGAAGCCGTATATTCACCGATGCCTGGAAATTTTATCAAAATATCTGGAGAGGAAGGAAGTTTACCTTTAAAATCCGTTACTACCATATTTGCTGTTTCTTTTAAAGCCTTAGCCCTTCGATTATATCCCAGCCCCTGCCATAATTCAAGTACTTCACGGAGAGACGCCTTAGCCAGTGATTCAAAATCTGGAAACGCTTCGATAAATTGTTCATATTTCTTGATAACCCTTTTCGTTTGAGTTTGCTGAAGCATGATTTCTGAAACCAGAATATAATAGGGATCCTTCGTTTCTCTCCACGGAAATTTACGTCCATTTTCTTGATAGTAGTTATAAATGATTTTTTGAAAAAGACTGACTGCCTGTGGTGTTAGGCCATGTTCATTAAACTCATTTCTTAATTGTGAAGTAATATCCTTTTCTATTTGCCATGATGTTATGAAATCCTTCTTCATATGTATCCCTATGCGCTTGATATCGTAAACGAATAAGCTGTAGCACGAAGACTTTTAAATTTTTATGAAATTGTAGTTCATATTAAATAATTCAAATAATGTGTTTTGGGTGGATATAATATGCCATGGATAAAACAAGAAGATTGTGTTGGTTGTGAAACTTGTATTGATGAATGTCCCGTTGATGCAATTTATTTGGAAAACGAAACAGCACATATAGATAAAGAACTTTGTGTTCGTTGCGGAATATGTCATGATATATGTCCAGAAGAGGCAATAAGACATGATAGTGAAAAAATACCTGAAGACGTGGAAGCCAACGTAGAGTGGACAAAAAAGCTGTTAGAATATTATGATAAAATAGAAGAAAGAAGGGCATTCCTCATAAGAATTGGTAAGTATTTCAACAAAGAAAAAGTAGTCGCAGAAAAGACAATCGAGCAAATAGAATTGTTGAAAGGGCAGTTATAACGAGGTCGAACCGCTAGAATGAGAGATGAAATGGAAAGGTGGGAACAAGAAAAGGGAGTAAGGTTTCTAAGGAAAATTGGCATTAGAAAAGGCCAGACTGTTTTAGATTTCGGTTCGGGAGTTGGTCATTACAGTATCCCTGCGGCAATTATTGTTGGGATCAGAGGCAGAGTTTATGCCATCGATAAAGATCACAATGATTTGAACAAATTAGAGCAAAAAGCAATTTTTCTAAATTTAGTGAGTATTAGACCAATTGGGACCTCTGGAGAATTAAGACTTGATTTAGAGGACAAATCAATCGATGCAGCATTAATTTATGATGTCTTGCACTATTTAAAAAAATATGAAAGGAAAATATTATACACTGAAGTTCACCGTGTCTTAAAGTCAAATGCTTTGCTTTCAATCTATCCCAAACATACAGCTGAAGATTTTCCAATGTGGGAATTTAGAAACATGCGTTTAAATGCTGTTATCAAAGAAATCCAAGATTCTGGCTTTATCTTCGAAAAAAAATATTGTAATAAAATCATCCACTATGACTGGCTTACTCAGGGTTGTGTCTTTAATTTTAAGAAGATCAATTAAAAGCAAATAGTTTCTCTAACAAGTCTATTCTTTTAATGAGTTTCTTATCATAGTAGAAATTTTATCCAGCTCTTCTCTTGGTGGCTCTAAGAAGTTATTTGGACCATATTTCACCTCGAATCCGTCTCCAAAAAAGCGAGGAACTACATGTAGGTGGATGTGGAATATTTCTTGAGCCGCCGCCTTGCCGTCGGATAGAAATAGGTTAATTCCTTCGCATTCTATTCCTGATTTTTTAATTGCCTTTACGATGCGTAATGCGACCTTAAACATATGTGCACCCATTTCTTCGTCTAATTCTGATAAGCCAGGAGCATGAGTTTTTGGAATCACTACTAGATGTCCAGGGTTAATTGGTCGGATTACCATGAATGCGAGTACTTTTTCATCTGAATACACGATACTCGCAGGTTTTTTGTCATTTATAATTTCGCAGAACACACAATTTTGTTCCATAAGCATCCCTTCATTCTCCTTAAGCTGAATTATCTTTAACTGATTTACCTTTAAAAAGTAATGAGATACGAAAACATTAAACCAAGAAAAGAAATGAAATAACACCGATGCCACTTTAACAAAGTTTTTATTTTTCATTCTCTGATACAAGAGGCTATCAATTGAAATTTAAGGTTCTGTGAATATTCAGGAGGACATTTTTTGAACGAAAAAATAAGAGAGAGAATGAGATTAAGTCAATCACCCCCTAACAAGTTGGGGGGTCTCCTTGCGGTGGTAATTATGAACAGGAGAAAAAACTAAAAGAGATAGATTGGGACAACTTAGATTGGCAGGAATATCTTTGCGATTGTTGTCATGGAGGTAGTACTGCGCCTACAATTCGAAGCAAGGATAAAGATGCCAAACATGATTAAGGATTTACTTGGACCAGTGATAAAAGACATATTATGAGAATGTAAGAAAAATGTGATAAAAATGGATCCAGAGGATGAAAAAAAAGAAGTTGAAATAAAAAAGATGGTACGAGAGGGTTATGCTAAGGTAGTTAAAGAAGAGAGTTCCTGTTGCCCTTCAGTAGATTCTTGCTGTGAAGGAGGCACTAGTACATTAGAAGATATGAGTAAAATGGTGGGATACACTGAAGAAGAACTCAAGGAAGTTCCTGCAGGAGCAAACCTAGGACTCGGATGCGGCAATCCCGTTGCTCTCGCTTCATTACAAAAAGGTGAAATCGTACTTGATCTTGGCTCAGGTGCTGGCTTTGACTGTTTTCTTGCAGCAAACAGAGTAGGAAAAGATGGTAAAGTGATTGGCGTAGATATGACACCAGAAATGATAGACAAAGCCAGAATGAATGCAAGAAAAGGAGATTACGAAAATATAGAATTTAGGCTTGGAGAGATCGAAAATCTTCCTGCAGCTGATAATTCAGTAGATGTCGTTATTTCAAATTGTGTAATTAACCTCTCACCAAATAAAAAAAGAGTTTTTGAAGAAGCATATAGGGTATTAAAGCCTGGAGGAAGGTTGATGGTCTCTGATATTGTATTATTGAAAGAACTTCCAGATTTCATAAAGAAATCCGTTGAAGCCTATGTTAGTTGTGTTTCCGGAGCGATTATGAAGGACGAATACCTTAATCTAATACAGATTGCAGGATTTGAGGAAGTAAATATAATTGATGAAACAGCCTTCCCTGCGGAATGCGTTACTAATGACCCGACTGTAAAAAGAATTATAGATGAGTTAAAAATTCCACTTGAAACAGTAGAAGATGCGATTAATTCGGCAGTGAGTATAAAACTCAATGGGATCAAACCAATTATAATCAAATAGTGATCATCGTTAAGGATGAGGGAATTCATTTTATTCCTTCTGTAAACTACCTCACCCTATCGGAAGGGGACTTCCTGCCGATTAAGTTTAAATAAGTATAAACAATAGTGTTAATAGTAGTGAGATGTATCTAAGGAGATGAGAACTTATGAGTAGAAGAGGACGAGGTGGCGGAGCAGGAGGAGGCAGAGGAAGAGGCGGTGGATATGGTCTTGGTCCTGGAGGACAATGTGTATGTCCTAGTTGCGGCTACACAGCTCAACATATAGTAGGACAACCCTGTTATTCGATGAAATGTCCTAACTGTGGTTCACCTATGACAAGGGGAAGCTAAATTCATCAATAATTTACTTTTGCAGTAACACAAAAGATGAATTTGATATTGAGGGTTAGTGCCTTTTCAAGGTAGCAAAGATTTCAAATTACCTCTTTTTTATTGATTAAATCTGCAACGGTTTTAATACCAAGTTCGTATAAGCGTCTTAGTTTCTTTCTTTCAGTGTACTCAAAAAATGGTGAGACGGCGATTAACTCCTCTTTGACACCTACCCGAATTCGTTCAGTTAAAGATTTCACAATTTTTTCTAATGCCTTTTCAATATCACTGCTCATGCTACGTCCTATTCCTAAGATAGCATTAAGAATCCAATTAATTGAAGATCTAATTGATTCAAAATCCCCAGGCTCAATGATTTTGAGGGCCTCATTTAATTCTCTTTCATTGATCCAATCCCAGACGCAATCAAATAACTCAGTAGCTAAATATTTGCTAGAAAACTCCTCTGTTAGGATTTTCATTCCCAGCAAAAGAATGTTTTCTGTTGTGTAAACTGAAGTATTAAGAAGAACGTTACGTATGATTTGGCTTGTTTCAGGTCGAATATAATGCAGCACTGCAGCCCTACCAAAGTCGGTGACAAAATATTTTCCATCTCTTATTTTTATCATATTTGCTTGGTTTAAATAAGTAAAGATATCTTTTTCAAGCGCATTTCTCACAATAGTCTTTTTGTAGGCTTCTAGTTCTTTGTGAGCATCACAGAATAATGAGAACGCTATACGATGAAGGCACATTTTTGAATTCTTAATTCCACAATTACAATAATGGCCCTTATTTTCATCAAAAGAAACTATGTAATTTCCAACTCTACCAAGTAATCTATTTTTTGAAGCACTAAGCAACTCAATATCGGAGAACAGTAACTTTGCCTTATCAATCGATTCTGTGGATTCAATATCAGATAAGATTTCTTCAATTCCTCTCCCTGCATACTTTGGAAGTGCATCGCTATTAGATTTTTGCTCTAAGTATGCCCAAAATGTTCGTTTAAAGAATGATATTAGTTCATCTTCAGTTAATCCATATTTTCGTTTCTCGTATATCTTTACGAGTACTTGCTCACGTAAAGTGGAAACATTGTTAAATTGACTAAGGATAGGTTCATAGTCTTCGATTTTCTCGCCCACAGAAGTTTGAGTATACATATATGCCTCAATAAACTCTTTGTCTTTCTTATCCTCTGCTAATATAATCCCTATTCCCTCTTCATCTAATCCTGGACGCCCTGCTCTTCCTAATATCTGAAATATTTCATTTGATGTGAGTGTTCTAAGTGGTTTTTCCGAATCACCTATTCTTATATCCTTTATTACAACAAGCCTTGCCGGAACATTGATACCTGCAGAAAGAGTTGTTGTACAAACAATTACTTTAATAATACCTTGTCTAAAATAACTCTCTACAATTTTCCTATCACTTGAAATAAGCCCTGCGTGATGATATCCAACACCTTTTGGCAGTATGGTTTTTAATTTAATAGATAGATTTGATACAAGATCTGCATCAATTTCATTACCTTTTGGCTTCAAAATACGTTCTAGTTGATTTGCTATACGTTCAGCTAAAAATTCAGCATCTCTCCTTGTCATAGCAAAAATTAATACTTGCCCGTTTATTAAAATCGTTTTTTCTACAAGCTTAAGTATCAAATTAAGTTTATTTTTATTTTTAGATACAAGGGTTTTAATTGTTAACGGTACTGTTCTTTCATTTGAAATTATTGGATATGCTTGTAACCAGTCAGATAACTCTTCCCAATTCTTTACTGTCGCGCTTAAGCAAATTAACTGTGTATACGGGAGATATTCCTTTAAACGAATAATGACACTTTCTAACCTTGAACCTCTCTCTTTTTGACCAATCATATGAACTTCATCAATAACAATTACAGCTATGTCCGGTAACCAATCCGGTTTGGTTCGCAATAAACTATCAAATCGTTCATAAGTAGCTATAATTAAATTTGCAGCGCTTAATTCCTCTGGAATAGTCTCGAAATCACCTGTTGAGACTTTAACGGCAAAAAAATCCTCATATTTCCTACAAAATTCATCATATTTTTCATCAGCAACAGCTTTTAGTGGAACAAGAAAAAGTGCCTTTTGATTTTCATTACCTAAAAGATGTTTAAGAATCGCTAACTCACCAATAAGAGTTTTACCTGAACCTGTAGGGGCTGAGATTAATAGATTTTTTCCTTTCAACAAACCTTTTTCTATAGCTTGCTCTTGAAATTCTCTAAAATCACTAATACGTTGTTTCTTCATGATTTCGACGATTTGGGGATATGCTGACAATAATTCAAGCGCTGACATAATCTATACAACTCTTCTAACATATATAAGAAATCCTAATTTAAAAAAACCAGCAAATATTAAAAAAGCAAATAAATTGCCCTCAAGAAAACCACAAAATTAAAAACTTCTTGAATCAGGAGTTCTAATTCTCTTTAAGAATCTAATAAGACTTCTTTAGCAACTTGAAAGAGAGTTTCTAAATGATCTTTGGTCAAATGGAATTTAAGTTCCCATTCCAGTTCTGCTAAATAATCGCTAATTGTAAAAATAGATCCTGCCTCAACACCTCTGTATTCTGCTACTGAAAAAATTGCTGAGGCTTCCATATCAACTGTTAAAACTCCTTCTTTTTGATACTGCTTAACTTCCGTTATTGTTTCTCTATAAGGAGTATCGATAGTCCATGTGGTCCCAACCGAATACTCTAAGTTAAATCTAGTTAATGCTTCTTCTATCTTTTTAGTCAATGTTTTTGAAGCAAAGGAATATTTTGATGATTTAATGTAATGATGAGATACGCCTTCGTCCCTTATTGCTTTGTCACAAATAATGATATTGCCAACTCTAAGATCTTTTTGTAATGATCCTGCTATACCAACCGAAATAAATTCCTTGACACCAAAAGCAATGAGTTGTTCCAGTAGTATTACCACTACAGGAGCCCCCCAGCCGAAGTTTCCAAGGACACCTATCCTGTTATCTGTTTCTTTTAATAGATAGAAGTCTCCATGGAAGCCACGAACTTTTACTATTTCGTGATTTTTTATTATATACTCCAACAATTCCTTCTGAAATAAAAGAATCACTCCTTTAGGTGGTTTATAATCCGGATACTTTCCTCTTTTCTTTAAGTAGTCCAAATATTTCTGTGGTGTAAGCAGTGCAGCTTCTTTATGTTTGTTTTTCAGATTTGGAAATGACATTATCTTTCAGTTAATTTGATATTATATATAATTTAGCATTCAATTAAGAAAACTTATAAGAATTCCAAATCTAAAAGCTTTGGTCTCGGAATCATATTTCTGATATGATGTCCTTTCAATAAGCCACACCCGACTGGGAAATCAAGGTAGGTGATCAAAACATAACCATTTAATGCATCTTGAACTTCATTTTTAGTAAGATCCAAATTTTCTCCTTGTATAAAACGGATTGTATGTTCTTTATTGAGTCTGATCTTGTTTTTGGTAGCATTCTTTCCAAAGAACTGTAAAAAAATAGTAGTAGGTTTGATGTCACGACTAATTCTTGCGATAAGGATGCCGCCAGTAACTGGTTTTGGCTTTTCAATAAGATTTTTCGGACCAATATAGATTCTACCTTTTGAAGCAGAATAAAACCTAAAATCTTCAAATAATTGTCTTTGGATCCCAAATCGTTCTTCAAAATAAATAAGAATCTTTTCTTGATCCTGAGGGGAACATTTGATAATCATTTTCTCACCTTAGCAATGAAAAATCCATCTGTATCGTTATGATGTGGCCAGATCCGCACAGTTTTCTTGATCTCTGAATTAAATTGCTTACCATTGTATTCAAGAATTCCAGGTGAGAGTTTCATTTTCGGGATATTGATCCTTTCTATTGAAGCAGGATGATTTTCTAGTAGCCAGTTGATGACTCCTTCGTTTTCTTCTGGAGCAAATGTACATGTAGAATAGACTAGGCACCCTCCTGGTTTTAAAAGATTAAATGCTTTGACAATAAGTTGTTGTTGAAGGTTTGCATAGCCTGGGATCCTTTTTTCCTGATTAGACCATTTTGATAGCATGGTAGGGTTTTTTCTAATAGTTCCTTCTGAAGAACAGGGTACATCAACTAAAATAACATCAAAAGAGTTTTTTCCTGGAAAAAGCCGTAGATCTCGATTCGTGATGACAACATTCAACGAGCCAGTTTTTTCGATATTAAATTTTAAAGCACGAATCCTGTTATAGTCAATATCATTAGCGATGATTATATCATTATTTTTCATCATTGCTGCAAGTTGAGTAGTTTTTGATCCAGGAGCTGCACAACCATCTAAAACAAATTCTGAATTTTGAAGTTCTGCATGCAATATTAGAGGAGGCAACATTGATGTTAACTCTTGAATGTAGATATAACCTAAGAAGTTCTCCAAAGTGTTGCCAATAGAATTGTTTTGCGAAATAAAGGCATCTGAATGCCAAGGTACTTGTTTGAGATGTATACCATATTCTTCGAACCTCTCTTTCACAACTTGTTTGTCTGTCTTTAAAGTATTGACACGAAAGGTTTTAGGAAGATGTTGGAGTAAACTTGTGAAAAAAGCATCTTGATCATCAACAATTTGTCCATATCGTTCAATAAATTGATCTGGAATAATCAGTTTCATAACATCACAAAATTCTAGTGAAAAGGATTAATATTATTTTGTCTTAAAACTTCTTGTTAATCTTTTTTGAATCTTTTCACTTGTTAGCTCCCTAATTGCATCAGAAGCAATCCATTTGGCACTTTTAGAGTTAATTGTTTTTATTTCTGTAGCTGTTTCAATAGCCTTCCTATTAAGAATAAGGTTTCTTTTTCCAATTTGTCTTAATGCCCAATTAATTGCCTTCTTAACAAAGTTTCTTTCATCAGTTGCTTCTCTTTTGATAATCTCAAGAAATTTGATAAATTCTTTATCTTCTTTCTTTTTATCGTGAACCGCTAGAGACGCTAATATAGCGAAACCAGTCCTTTTAATAAACTCCTCTTTTCTGCTACTCCATTCAGCTACCTTTTGATAGGCGAATTGAGTTTTTCTAAAAAGATTATTGGCACATTGGTCGCAAATATCCCAAGAATTAAAATCTTGCGCCCAACTTTCCATTTGTTGTTCAGTTACTTTCTTAGGGTCATCAATCAGGCTGGCAAGTAATCTAGCATCGTGGATACCAGACGACCATAGTTTTAATGCTAAAGGATGATTTTTACCAATTTCTTTTGATAAAATTCTCAAATCGGGTATTGATACACCGTATGTATTGTTAGCAGTAATTCCAAACCTTTTCATCTTGTCTACTGCTTCTGGATTAGCTAAAGTCTTAAGTCTATCTAAAACTTCTTCAAATTGCATTAAAATCTTCCACCATTATTAGGGTGATCTTTCAATAACTAAATCAGCAGCCAAGTTACCAGTGTACATTGCTGTGGGATAACCACCTAAGAACAGTTCGGAGGCAGCATACATACCTACCATTAATAAATTTTCAATTGGAGTTTCTATCAATAATTTGCCTGGAAGTTTTTTAGATTCATTTACATTCCATGACCAGCCTGCTATAGAACCCTGAAATCGCTGACTAAAGTCTTCATAAGTTAGCGGAGTTCCGCTATCCATAACTTCAATTGCAGAAGATAAGCCTGGTATAATATTCTCAGCGGTTTTTATTAGCTTCTCAGCTAATTGTTTCTTATAAGAAATATATCCCTCTTTACGTTTCATTTCGCCTAATTTCCAATGAGCAAAGGGTTCATAAGGAAAACCTGAACGAAGAACTAAGGTTAATTTTTCAAGGGGTGCAGAATCGCGTGCATTTTCTGACCAAAAACTTATCTCAATTTCTCGATTATCAAAGTCTTCTAAGTCAAATTTCTCAGGTGGTTTTATTTCTTTACGAAAATAAACACGTTGGGCTTTGATTTTGCTTAAATCAACTTTCTTTGAATCAACACCTAAATAGACACAGAATTCTGAATCGAAAAAGGCTGCATCCTTAATCACATTCAAATATTCTTCCGGAATTTTCTTGGGGTCTACTAACTCTAAAAAAGTCCTCTTATAATCAGCATTTGATATTACCCATTTAGATTCAAAGATTTCGTTTTTTATGGTCTTTACACCAGTTACACGGTTATTTCTATCGATTAAAATTTCTTTGACGGACGAAGCTACTTTAACTTCCCCATTATAATTTAGAAATGTATCATAGATTGATCGGTTAATTCCGTGCATTCCGCATGAGGGATACCATATCCCTTTTTCTGAAATTAAGCACCACATAATTGCAAGTAGTAACATAGACATATTGGGTCTATATGTGCCTTGAGATCCCAGAAAATTCTGTAATATCTCATTAGAAATATATTTTTCGAGTATTTGTTTAGCTGAAATTTTGGAATATTTTTCTATAAGTTCAAACTCATGCTTATATTTTAAGAGTAAGTTCTTACGTGCGTTGTCTCTCTTTTTTCCGATTAAATAATCTGGGTGCCATTGGTGAACGTTAACGGTAGCTTTCATGATTTTTTCTAGTTCATCAAGAAATTTATCAATCCCATCTTGCTCCTCGGTGAAAATTTTTTTCAGACTTATTCTTAATTCTTGAATTGGCTGGGAATACACAATATCAAAAAGGGGCGTTATCAGTTGAAAGTTATTCTTACGGAATTCAATCTTCTCCTCAATTCCAAGTTCCGTTAATATTTCAATTAGCAAATCAGGATAACTAAATGATAAGGGGCCCATTGGGAAATAAAACTCGCCTCTCTTGAAAATGTGGCTAGTTCCACCGATAACGCGCATTTTTTCTAACAACAATACCTTCTTACCATTCTTAGCTAACTTTGCCGCACATGTTAACCCACCAATCCCCGAACCAATAACTATGACATTATACAATCCATACACACCTGAATACATCTTGTTTTATTTTCTATTTTTGAAAATGCGACCCTCATTAAAATTCAAAAATATATCTTAATGATTTCATATGTATAAAATGTAGTTTTTCACTGCTACGCCTCAAGGAAGCCCCGATCCTTTCCTACAAAAATCAGAATTGTGGGTATTTATTATTTGAGATTAAGGAATTGTTTTAAGTCTTCTAAATTCCTTTTAACAAAAAGCAAATTAGGATCAATTTCTAATGCTTTTTTATAACACTTTAACGCATTTTTGTGTCGATTTAACGCTCTGTAAGCAAGTCCCATAAGCCCCCACGCTTTTGCATTATTTGCATCGATCTCTACTACTTTTTCAAATTGTTTAATAGCATTATGATACTTTCCTAAATAGTAAAAAGCAGTTCCCATTAGATTCCATGCATCTACATACATTATGTCGATTCTTAGTGCCTTTTCACAGTTTACAATAGTTTTACTATGATCTCCTAGTTTTCCATAAACAACACCCATATTATACCAAGCTTTGGCGAATTTCGGATTGATTTTAATAGCTTTTTGAAAACATTTAATTGCTTTTTTGTGCTCTCCTAAATGATCATAGGCCAGACCAATAAGATTCCATGCATCTAAATAATCAGGATTGATTTCAAGCACTTTTTCAAGACATTCAATAGATCTTGTATGCTCACCTATCTCACCATGGGCTACTCCCATACTATACCATGCATCAGCATCTTGAGGATCAAATTTTAACGCTACTTGATAACTGTTAATAGCATTTCTGTGTTCACCTAGCCTTCCATATGAGACCCCCATTTTATACCATGCATCAACATGATCTGATTTAAGATCTATTGCTTTCTTAAAACATTCAAATGCCTTATTGTGATCTCCCACCTCACTATATACTACACCTAAACTATACCACGCATCAGCTTTCTCTGGATCGATTTCCAGTGCTTTTTCATAGGAATGAAGTATGTTTTTATAATCATTTAACCTCCCATAAGCCACTCCCATCATTAGCCAGGCATCTGAATTGTTAGGATTTACATCCAAAGCTCTATGGTATGCTCCTACTGCATTTTCATATTCACCTAAATAGTAATAGGCACCACCCATGAGTATCCAAGCATCTACAAATTCATAATCTATTTCTAAGGCTTTTTGATAACATTCAATCGCTTTCTTATAATCATCCAGTTTCCCATATGCTTTTCCCATAAGCGCTAAAATAATAGACTGTTTGTTATTTTCGTTAACCTTTAATGCTTTTTCGTATTCTTTTATAGCTTTTTTATATTTTCCTTCTTTATAGTGTTTATTTCCTTTGTCAATCATATTTTTAGGGCTTATCTGCATCCCTCTATCAATCTATTGAGTAATCATTTTTCGAATAACATTGAGATATTTTGTTTAGTCTTGTGCTAAATAAAAAACCCATCTAACTATGAAGTTTCACTGGATGCTTTCTAATATTTCTAAATTCCTTTTAGCCAAGACCAATTCTGGATCTAGTTCTAGCGCCTTTCCATAATATTTGATCGCCTTTTTGAATTCATTCAAAGCCTCACAGGCAATTCCTAAAAGTTCCCATGATTTTGCATTCTCAGGTTCAATATTCAACGCTTGTTGATAGTATTTTACTGCCTTTTCGTACTCACCTAAATTATAATAAAGTTGTCCTAAAAGATTCCATGGATCTGTATTCCTCGGATTGAGTTCCACGGCTTTCTGGCAATATTCTATTGCCTTATCACGATCACCTAATTTTCCATAAGCTTCTCCTACATTATACCATGCTTTTGCAGATTCAGGATTGATTTTTAGCACTTTCTGATAAAAGTCAACAGCTTTATTATATTCGCCTAAATGGTAGTAAGCGTCTCCTAAATTGTACCAGAGGTCTGAATTTCCCGACTTCACTTCCAAGAATTTTTCATACCATTCAATTGCTTTGTTATATTCACCTAACTCCCCGTACGCTATACCCATATCATACCAGGTAATTGTATCTTCAGGATTGATTTTTAAAACTTGATGATAACAATTAACCGCATTCTGATGCTCACCTAATTTACTATAAGCGATTCCCATTTTGTACCAAGGATCTGAAAACACAGGTGTTATTTCCAATGAATTTTGAAAGCATTCGATGGCTTTGGTATGCATAAATAATTCTTCATACACCAAACCCATGCCATACCAAGCATCAGGATCATTTGGGTTTATATCAAGTGCTTTTTGATAGCAATCAATGGTTTTTTCATGCTTGTCTAAAGTGCTGTAAACTACACCCATAAGAAGCCATGTATCTGCATTATCAGGCTTGATTTCAGCCGCGTGATGATAGCAGTCAATGGCTTCTTTATATTTGCCTAAATAGTAGTATGAACCACCCATGAGCACCCAAGCATCTGCTTTTGTAGCATCGATGTCCATTGCTTTTTGATAGCAATCAATAGACTGCTGATGTTCACCTAGCTTTCCATGTGCCTTTCCCAAAAATATCCATGCAATATAGATATCTTCTGATTCTTCCAAGGCTTTTTTGTATTCTTTAATGGATTCTTTATATTCTCCTTGATCATAATAGGTTTTTCCTTTCTCAAGATGAATATTGTTTAGCATTTTAGCTTCACTCATTCTTATGCTAAGAAAATCCCCTTCCCGGTGAATAATAAATTTTGTGGAGGGAGAGCTGATCGAGTTTGATGGATCACATTTTAGGGGCTTTACTGTGCATTTTACATAAGTTATTGTCCATATCCCAACATTGCAAGCAAACCCAGCCCATGCATTCTGGGCAATAGTGAATTTCTTCAAAAATTTTCGATGCTCTAAGTTTTTCCAGTAATTTATCTTTCTCCTTTTGTGTAAGAAAAAAAGTTTGATCTGGAATCGTTTCCTTTTGCTTATAGAGATCTAATGCTTGCTGTAAATCTGTAGTTGCATGTCCATAGTCTCCTACTACAATTTTCGCTCCAAGTTTAATTCCATATGCTAACAGTTTTACCCATTTTCGCCATTCTTTATCGCGAATTTCACCTATATGTTCTCCGTTGCAGCTACACGTAAAAATTAGCCGAAGCGTGTCCCTCAACTTTCCTGATATCACTTCTACGCGTGATGGAAGAGGAATTGTTTTCGCAATCTCACCAAGTTTTTCCCTAATAGCCATATCATGCTCTTCAATTCTTGAAATTGTTGTATGCAGTTTTTTAGCAATTTCATTAAGAAATCCGACAATTAATTTTTCTGCTGGTGACAAAGCTGTTAGTTCTGCATCATTTCCTACCTTCTTGAGTAGGAGACCGAAAAATTCATGTTTTAAACTTTCACCAGAAAACTGTGCGTTATCCTCATTTACGTTTACTAAAGATAAGCCGCAGATCCTTTGAATTTCTTGAATGAGAACATCAAAATCTTCAACATTTTCTAGAACAATAGTATTCTTTTTTAACGAATCTCTTGTACTTTCTTGCTGAAAGACATCTTGAGACACGAATTTCGGCTTTACAAACTGACACGCTTCAATAAACTTCCCAGGAACTTCTTTAATGATTCTATTATCCTGATAATCCCGGTAGAATAGAACTGCTCCAATCTTGCTGACTGTACAGATTCTAGGTCTTAAATAATAAATAGCTGTACGAGCTTCTCCTGGGCGAATTTTTTGAAGATAGACAAGACGACCTTCGGTTTGTGATCCTTCTGCACGTTTAAGATCAAGAATATCTTTCGGGTAATCCAGTTTAATATCCACGTCATGTATAACATATCGAGTATGATTCTCTACCCGAAAACCAAACTTGATAGTATCTCCCCATGGAACAAAACCCCGTTTCACAACAACTTCATTCTCTGTTTTCTCACAAATTAAAATCTTTGAAAATACCTCAGTGTCATCTTCTGAAACAATTACTTCTGTATCTGGAATGACATCAGGAAATGAATCAGAAGGAATTTCATTAGGTTTTGTGACTTCTTTTCTTTTTTGATCCAGTTCATGGAGTGCATGTTCTAGATTTTCTTTTGCACCCTTATGATCGGGATTTATTTCTAAAGCTTTTTCATAGTAATAGATTGATCTGCTTAAATCTCCTAGATTTTGATATGCCTCTCCCATGTAATTCATAGCATTCTCAGATCTGTTATTGATTTTCAATGCTGCGTGAAAACACTCAATTGCCTCTTTATATTCCTCCATAGCCATCTTACACCAGCCTAAGTTGACCCAAGTATGCGCATCTTCTGATTTTAATTCCAGAACTTTGTCAAAACTTTCAATTGCCCATTTATACTTGCCCAATTCTTTGTATGCCATTCCCAAATTACGCCATCCCTCAATATTTTTAGGATAAAGATTTACGACTTCTTGAGCGCATTCAACAGCTTTCTTATAATTACCGATCATTCTATATGTGGCGCTTAGGGCATTCAAACCATCAGCAAATTTGGGGGCAAGCTTTACAGCTATTTCGAAGTGTTCTTTGGCTTTTTTATAATTCTCTTGTGAAAAATGATACTTTCCGGTCCAAAAATAATAATTTGCCTTTACAACATCAAGCATTTTTGGATACACTCCCCCAATAACCAGATTTCAACTCACGTAACATCTCATATTCTTGATATAAAATATCCTCTGAAGTTCTTGAAGTCTGCTTAGTTAAATACTACATTATTACTTATAAAACCCCATCAGCTTTCGGAAAATCTACAGCTAATCTTATATATGAAGGAAGCGTTTATATCTCAACCCGTGGGCGGGTTCTCAATACCAAGAAGAAAATACGTTAAATGTTCTAAAAACCGCTTTTTGACTAATACTGCACTTAAGCTAGGAGTGTGTGTACTAGTAACTGCGCAAGCAAGCACCAAAGCTTCAATGTGGTGATGAATTGAGTGAGTGTGAACGTTCATCACTTGCATCGAAGGGTCTCCCTAATAGTTATATAGAAGGTATGAAGAAAATAGTAACAGTAATTGGAGGGATAATACACATACTTGTAGACATGGTGCATACTCCGATTGCATTAAATAAAAGCAGTACCTACGGGACGTAGGGATGTTAAGCCTGTGGAGACTAAATCCTCTACTGAGGCCGTGGAATACCTCAATAGTATCCCCTAGGTCATAGCAAGTTCGGGCGTCGAAGCAGGATGCCTCAACGCTTTAGCGTGAGGTAGTTCACTAAGATGGAAATGCTAGAAGAAGTCAATCACCCCTTAACAAGTTAAGGGGCTTGTTCCGTGAGGAATAAGAGTAATTGGTTGATTAGCCTAAGAGAGGTCATGGTGGAAACAACATGACGGTATCTACGTTATCAGGAGAGTTAAAGAACGCACCAAGGGATGCTTCTCTAGTCCCTTGCTCTGTAAACGGTGGTTTAAACAGAGAGGAAACTCTCAGTGATCATCGTATAGTACTGACTGATAACCTTGGCGAAGAGAACCTACTCCCTTGATGTTGGGAGCGACGGGACTTGCGAGTACCCGTCATTAAAACACCACCTGAGGTTAGGTATATCATCCCCTGTCTTCGTAGAAAGGGTTGTGTGAGCAACGCCCGGGATCAATTCCTCACCCCAACAAGTTGGGGGGTCTCCTTGAGGTAATAATTATGATGCCATTTCAAGAAATGATGGAACAGATGAAAAAACAAATCCGTGAAGGCATCAAACTAAAACGTCCTTCTCCTAATTCCATACAAATGTCAATTGATAAAAACATTGTGGATGAGAATACAAGCTCTCAAATTCTGAATCTTGATGAGATGAAGAAAAACATAGGTGAAATCACAGGCAACCCTGAAGATTTGATTTCATTTGAAGCAGGCGATGATAATATTAAACTAGGTTTCAGTGGAGAGGAACCAGCTAATAAAGTGTTTCAGTTTCTAAACGAATTTCTTTACGGGGATATGTTAGATAAACTTATGAAGCCATTTCTTGAAATGATGGAGCAGATGAAAAAGAGTTTTGGCGCTGAGTAATTCAATTAATAAGGTTAACAAGAAACTAACGATAAGTTATAGCCCATTTAATCTCTCTTTTTTTATCTTTAGTTTTCTATAATGTTCTTACTTACTTTATTCCAAAATAGTTGATTCTTATCGAAATTTTCAAACTGAAATCTCTTATAAAGAGATGTAACAGAAAAAAGATTTATAAATTTCACTTCAATGATTTTCAAAATAGTTTGTATTTAATTTACAAACTTCATTCTACCGAAAGAAGGTCCTGAAAAAGGATGAGTACCTTATGGTGTCTGTTGGACCATTGGATTTAGGAATTAGCATTGGAATCATTATCGCTATTTATTTACTTCTTTTAAAGCGAAATGCAGATTCTCTTGAACGTTTTATGTCCAAATTATATCTTTAGAAATCTTATTAATCGCGTCATCAATTTTATCAATGTTTTTCAGCAGCCGTTCTTTAGTAGGTTTTCTCCCTCTAATAGAAGTTCCCTGTGAATGCTTTAGTTTTTCCCTAAATTGCATCATCTGTTGTGTGACAGTTTCGGCTATAAAAACATCGCTCTCTGGGGTAACATTGATATTCTCAATTTTTTGCAATATAAGTATGAACTCATCGTCGATTTTTCCAATATCTGCGCTAGTATATTTTTTTGTTTTATCAATTGTTCTAAAAATCGTTTTTATTGTCTTGAAACCTATATCCTTAGACATTTCTGCAAAAAATTTATGACTTTCAATCAACTCGTATTCTAAGCTGGAATTCCCAACGACAATAACGCAGAACTTGTTTTGTTTTAAAATCCGATTCATTTCTATCATGGAGCGGAGCATGGCTCCTAAATACTCGGAAAACAATCTAAATCTATTATTAATAAAACGCGAATGTGCTCCTATTTCATGTTTTTTGAAGGCATTAAAATCCATATCTAACCAGAACATGTTATACATGTGTACTCGATAGTAATCTAGTGCGTTTACGTAAGGGGGAGAAGTAACTATCAAATCTATGGATTCAGATTCAACTTCTAGCTTTCTTGCATCACTATTCAAGACTAATACATTGGGTATATTTTTCATAACTTTGGCAGTTTTCTTTAGTTCATTTTCCATATGAGCCACTTTTCTTAGAAATAAATCCTTCACATCAACGATTCCATGTTCTACTAATGACCAAATGGTTGCAGATAAAGCTACTTGTCCGAGATCATATATATCAACAAATCCTTCTGCTCTAATCTCCAATAAAGTCTCCCGAATTGCTTCCAATTGTGAAATGATCTTTCTATCGAAAAGTTTGCTAATCTTTCTGCGGGGCATGTTTCTTAATCTTTCATCAATTTGACTGTTATCTACATCCAATTTACTCTTTATGCTCGCAAGTCTTTCATTTAAATACAATAGTTCTTCTTTATTGATTAATGTTGTTTTTACTTTAGTAATTAGTGCTGCTAGAGGGTTGAAGTCATTTCCAATAGAATGCCGGTTGTTTAAGAACGCTTCAACGAGGGTCGTGCCACATCCACAAAAGGGATCTGCGATTGTTTCCTTTTTTTTCGAAAATAATTTAAGAAATGTCAAAGGTATTTGAGGAATGAATCGAGCGGGATAAGAATGAAATTTATGGGTGAGATATTGTGTAGTAAAATCCTTAAAGTCCCACTCTATTTTATCCAGAATTTCTAATGATTCTGAACGACCATATTTTCTGTTAATTAGGTCTAAATACCCTTCGCAAGGTGTTTTTTTACCAAACATTGTCTGCCTGTCTAGTGTCATCATTATTCACGTACTTGCTATATATTCTATGTTATAAGAAATAATCATTATTAATACAACTGTACAAGAAGTCTACCGATGTATTCAATGATTTTAGCTTATAATTTTGACTCTCTGTTTTTTAGAAACGAGATTATTTTAGCTCTCAAATAAACTGGGTTATATGAAAGAAAAAATAGAAACAAATTTCCCTTCGATTCCCTTTAATACAAAAGATTTTAGGCGAGACTTCATTTTATCTCTTCCCATAATGCCCTGCGGAGTACCTTACCTACACCTGTCATTGGGAGGTTGTCTCGAAATTCGATGATTTTGGGCACTTTAAAGTATGCTATTCTTTCTTTGCAGAATATTACAATTTCATTGTCAGTAGTGCTCTGTCCTTCTTTTAGTACAATATAGGCTTTAACCGTTTCTCCTCTGTATTCATCAGGAACGCCAATAACTGCTGCTGATTTTACTTTTGGATGCTCGTATAACACTTCTTCTACATCTCTGGGGTATACCTTGTAACCAGCAACATTGATCATGTCCTTCTTCCTGCCTACAATTGCAAAGTATCCTTCTTTATCCATGGTCGCAATATCGCCCGTATGAAGTTCGCCGTTTACTATTGCGTTTTTTGTTTCTTCCGGTTTTTTCCAATAGCCTTTCATTACCATAGGACCGCTAACCAACAATTCTCCTCTCTCACCGACAGGTACATCATTTCCATTTTCGTCGGCAATTCTTGCAAAACAGTCAATAACTGGAATGCCTATTAAACCACCCTTTTTTCGTGCAACTGGGCTGGTATGAGTAACCGGAGCAGCCTCTGTGAGGCCGTAGCCTTCCAGAAGATTACATCCCGTCTTCTCAGAAAACTCTTTCATCAATTGAACGGGAAGAGGCGCACCACCAGAAAGCATAAAGCGAACTGAACTCAGATCATATTTTTCGAGTTCTGGATAGTTAAGGAGCGCAATGTACATTGTTGGCACACCCGGCATGAAAGTAAGTTTATAGTTGGAAATCGCCTCAAGCACCTGTCTGGGATGAAATTTCGGTATTAAAACTATTGTTCCTGCGCTGGAAAGTGATGCAGTCATAGCTACTGTGAAGCCGAAGATGTGGGTGAGAGGGAGGACAGCTATCGTGCGCACCTTCCCCTCTTCAAAATTGAACCACTTGGCGGTCACTAGGGCATTCGACACGAGGTTTAAATTTGTGAGAAGGACACCTTTCGGTATACCGGTCGTCCCTCCTGTATATGCTAAAACGGCAATATCTTCTGCTTTGATATCAACTTTTGGAGGTTCTTCCTGTGTTGTAGCAAGCAACTCGTAAAAATTAAAGGTGTTTGGAACAGGTTCTTTTCCAATGACAACTATATTTTTTAGAGACGTTTCCTCTAGAATATTCTTCACAATAGGATATAGTCCATCCAAGACAACTATGGTTTCAGCTTCCGAATCCTTAAGCAAAAACTTTATTTCTTTTTCTCGATATGCCACATTACAGGGAATAGCTATTGCGCCAATCATGTTCACGGCAAAGAAACTGATGAGATAAGCGGGAAGATTAGGAAGATATAGCGCAACCCTGTCCGCGTATTTCACTCCAAGAGTATGGAAAACTGTAGCAAACTTCTTAATTTGTGTATAAAATTGGTCGTAACTTATGCTTTCATCTTGGAAGATGTATGCCGTATTATTAGGAAATGCCTCTGCAGCGTCTTTCACCAATTGATAAAGTGGAATTTTTGGATATTCTAAAGTTAGAGGAACGTTAGTAGGCCAATATGCAATCCATGGTTTTGTTGGCATTTTCAATTCATCTGACTATATTTGTAGTATGCTTGTTTATGAGAAGTATATTTAAATTTAATCTAATATCAGTAGTCTTAGATCAAAAGTCACGTTAAGGAAAATTCTACCTGAAAATAGGTTTTTCCAAAGTGTTTCAGGTAGAATAAGCTGAAGAAACGATGATTGTCACCAAAGATGGACCTGAAATTAAAAAACGCTTTAGTTTATCACGTAGTTCAGAGAATCGCGATTTCTATAATGAGTACCAAAGATGCAAATGAGGTCAAATTAAAAAACTAATAGAAAAGGTCTAAAACTTATGACCAAAATGCAATCACTTTTTTCTCTAACTAGAGATTTAAGGACACGTCTTTTTATCAGCGTCTTAATTGTGTATGTCTACTTTATTAACGGCTTTAAGTCTATCAACGAAGGCTCGCATCTTGCTTTAACTATGGCGATCGTGGAAGAACGTTCGTTTAGAATTAACAAATATATGTTTTGGACGGGATGGGCAGACTATAGCGAGTATCCTCCAGGAAGTAGAAATTATTATTCAGATAAAGCACCCGGATTGAGTTTTTTGGGAATTCCTTTCTATCTTCTAGGCAAGTTCGTTGCGTATAGTATATTCGGAAAATATGAGTTTGTATTTATTAGAGGGACGTTAGCAAGCTTCATGGTTTTATGCAGCAGTATACTTACTGCACTTAGCGTTGTGGTAATCTTTGAACTCTGTAAATTATTTGAAATCAGTGAAAAAACGAGCCTTCTCACAGCATTATCATATGCCTTTGGTACAATAGCTTTTGTCTATGGAGTAACTTTTTTCGCGCATGGAACTTCTGCATTTTTACTAGTTTCTGCTGCATATCTCACAGTTCATTATTTTAAAAATGAAAGGAAAGATAATACAAAAGTATTTCTTGCTGGCCTCGCTTTAGGATATTCTGTTTGTGTAGAATACCAGAATATACTTGCACTACCTCCATTTCTCTTGTTTTATTTGTATAAACGAGAATTTAAGAACTTGATATTATTTCTATTTCCTTACTTGGCTTGTTTAGGAACATTAGCGTGGTATCACAATACCATATTCGGTAGTCCTTTCGCAACTCCTTATATGTATCAAGGCTTTTCTGGGGAAGTCCAAAGTGTTCATGCATTTTCATATCCCCTTCATCTTGGTTTGTGGGGTTTGCTGTTTGGCACCTCTCATGGCTTATTTTATCTTTCGCCTTTTCTTCTATTTGCAATATATGGCTTTGTATTGTTTTTTAGACGTTATCCAAATGAAGCTATTTGGTTTAGTTCAACATTTTTACTTATGTTGCTTTTGTTCTCTATACATATTGGTTGGTCTGGAGGCGGCGCTTATGGTCCAAGGTATTTATTGAGTGTCATTCCTTTCCTTGTCATTCCTGTCGGAATACTTTTAGATACGCCTTCCATTGCGAAAAATCGCAAGTTTCAAATAATTTTCTTCAGTACTTTAGCTTACAGTATGTTTGCCATAGCAACTGGCGCTGTTACCAACCCAACTCCTCCTATGTGGCCTCAAAATCCGTTTTTAGAGTACAATCTTCCTCTTTTGATCGAAGGGAACTTAAATAGTTTATTTTTTAAATATTTTTCTCCATATACAGTTATTTTAGTACCATTATTGCTTCTCATCATTAATCTGCGACAATTTCATATACTTAAATTAAGAAATAGATTGCTTGACACAATTAACGCTTTTAGAAAGGCTCTACCATAACATGGTTTCATTAAGCTTTTTTCTGAAAAAACAAAAGTAATGTCAGTTTATTTACTGATATTTATCTGCCCACAATTTCTATAAGGTTGGGAGGTTCTACACTTGCTAGATGACATAGACCAAAAAATTATTGATCTCTTAAAAAAAGACTCCCGTACTTCCTTTGTAAAAATTGCTGATGAAGTCGGACTTTCAGAAACTGCAATTAGAAAGAGAATTAAAAACCTGCAAGAATCAAAAACCATTAGATTATTAATCATGTTCACGGCAAAGAAACTAATAAGATAGCCTTCGTGATTTGGAAGATATAGCGCAACCTTGTCCGTGAATTTCACTCCGAAAGTATGGAGTGTTGTCGCAAATTTCTTAATTTGTGCATATAATTGGTCGTAACTTGTGCTTTTATTTTGGAAGATGTATGCCGTATTATTAGGAAACGCCTCTGCAGCGTCTTTCACCAATTGATAAAGTGGAACTTTTGGATAATTTAAGGTTAGTGGGACATTGGCTGCCCAATATTCTATCCATGGTTTTGTTGTCATTTATTAACCTCTTAACTAACCTATGCAGAACTACATGTTTTAGGGAATTATATTTAAATTTTGATTAAAGATCATTTGATTGCGATGTATAATTATAAACTTTACCTAGAGGTACATCAAAATCCAATAATTACTTGAGAATTGATGGGGCGATTAAACCTAAGGACGTAGTACGATGACATTCGGAGTAATACGCTTTTTTAAAAGAAATAAAAATGATCTTAAAATGCTAAAGACTTTTTATAACTCTTTAGAGGAAGAAAAAACAACATTTTTATCATCCTGGAACACAATCACGAGCGCTAAATTCATGTTAATAAGTGAATATGAAGGAAACATTGTCGCTATTTCTGGTGTAACTCACAAAGATAATAGTTTTAGTTGTGTAAAAAAACAATATCAGGGACGTGGAATTGGAAAAAGTTTGGCTGCAAGGAAACTTAAGTACTGCAAGAAAATTGGAGTTAAAAAGATTAGAGCTGCAAGTTTCAATCCAATTTCTCAACACCTAGCGGAAAAAACCGGATATAAGGAACTTTTGCGTATAGATAAAACCGTGTATTATGAACTTCCTCTTTTGAAAGTTTCAAAAATAACATTACCTATACGGCGTATTGGATATTTGCTATTTGGCTTTTGGATGAATCTTAGGTTAGCAGTAGCGAAAAAAACATTTAAAGGAATCGATTTTTTAAAAGGGTAGCCATTGAAACAATATTCTGAAAATACTTTTTCCAATAGTTCTAGCTAGTTTTCTCTAAGATATTTAATCGTAAGCTTATATTTGTGATTTCTATTTGGTGTATTCACTCGAAAGTCTCCATTAATATTACGGATTTTACAATGATATCGGAAATTCCACCATCGCGCAATTTCCTTCGGCAAGGTAACCCAAGCATCTTCTTTTTTGGAAAGATATGCTAAATACTCACTATACACTTCATACCCTTCTTTATTTCCAGAAAAATGATTGTCTGGGTGCGTGTTTAAACTAGTTAGGCCACCTACCTTCTCTATCCAGTCTGTTTTTCTTTTCCAAATTTTAAGAATCTGAGTTCGCGGTGTCTTGAGAAAACGAAAAAGCGCATCCTGCGGAATCGTTAAGGGTAATGTGATAAGCCCATTGGAAAAATATGGAAAAATAGAGCAGGATCCATTTCTAGGGGCAGTTTGTGATAATATTTCCGTGTCAGGGATGGACATATCATAGTCAACATATTTTGCTACGATCTTCATTAATTTTGTACTTCTTAAATGACTCGGAGACCTAAATCCTTCAATTCTTACCGAAGGAATGAAGTTTTTAAAACGGCTTATCCCGTAGCTGATTCTTCTATCGATCTCTTTGGGCTTTAAGAAGGCTAATTTACCATCGTGATTATAGCCATGAAGACAAATTTCATGTCCTCTCCTAAGAATCCATTCTAGAAAAGTAGGGGTTAACCGATAGCCCTTCGATAAAAAATACCACGAAGATTTCATTCCGAAGGCTCTTTCAAGTTTAGAGAGAAAAGATACATTTTTCACACCCGAGTAAGTATCAACATCATGTACTAGACAGGCGGCAAATTTCCGTTTAAAAGGCCAGAAATCCAGATAAGCTAGTTCTTTCTCAGTAACTAATTGAATACACTTTAGAAATAAATAGCGGATTAATTCAACATGTTGAACTATAGGCCATGGAGGAAACTTAATAGCGGAATGACGTCTTTGTAGGAGGCCTGGAATTCTTATCCTTATGAAGGCCGGTAAAAGATGATACCTAAAAGGGATCTTGGCATACAGCGGAATTTTTGGAATAAAGTAATTTTCATACAAGTGATAATTTACTAGAAATTCCGGATCAATATTGAAAAGAATATTATTTTCTTTATCCCGAAGAATAAATGGGATCTTAGATCCCTCTTCATTGTACAAATAACACAATATCTCATCATCCCAATAATTTTCGAATGACGCAAAAGTGGGCAGCATTACAGAGCTTTCCCTAGGATTTGACCAGGATGGAACTAACTCTTTTTCCAATTTTATAAAGAATATTTGACTTCCTGGCTCGATCTTGTGTTCAACCGTGGGAAAAGGGTTGACGAAAATTGCTGGAGAGTTTTTATATTTTTTCAGGTTTTTCTTGTTTTGAATAACAATGTTACAAAGGTGTTCCATCGGTATTTTCCAAAACTCTACTAAAGATTTGCACGCTTCAATTACTTTCATTTTCTCAAACTGAAGATCCATTATTTTCAACCAGTTTCATTGAATACAAAGTTACTTTTTCGGTTTCGATTTCAGAAAATCTCTTTATATAAATATTGTAGATCCTTTATTAGATGAGGAGTGTCATATGAATAATTCTGGACAGTAGACACAGGTTTTCCCCAAAAGAAGTTCATGGAATCCTGAAACTGATAAATAATAGAATCTATAAGGAGTCAAAAAGAGACCTTAAAACAAGCCAATCCAGATTATTAGACTCAACGACACTAAACAAATGACGTCTTCGCGAACTGCGAAATGAAACGAACCCGCAAAGTAGTTCCTAAGTTCCTCCTCGAAGAAGTCGCCATCTTATTTGTGTCTATATTATTTATGAAACTTTAGCTTGAATAATTCAATAAAATTTTTCAAAATCGATCTAACTATGTATAATGGATGCCTTGCAATTTCTTCCTCGATATGATTGAGTGGAATCTCATAAAATTTTAAAGACTTCGCGTTTAATAAACAAACTAATTCGACTTCTATAAAGGGTCCTTTTGCTGTTGTAAGTTTAACCAGTTTTTTTCCTACAGGCGTTCTAAATGCCTTTAGACAATTTACATCATTATAATGCATGTCAAAAAGAGTATTCACGAATTTTGTGTGGACTCTAGAAATCAAATTGCGAATGGAAGGGCGGCTAACTTTACTTTTTTGATGATATCGTACACCAAGAATGACTGTAAATTTATTGAGAAGTCTATAGGCGCGTTCAATAAAATTGAGACTAAAGGCAAGATCTACAGGATGAACAGTGACCATATCATAGTTAGCTCGAAGTATTCCGTAGCGATAGGCTTCTCCATAGGATGGAGTCGGCAAAAAGAACGCTTTTAAGTTCGGATATTCAGTTTCTAATTCTTTTGCTATGACTGCAGTTCTATCAGTACTTCCATTTTCAACTAATATGATTTCAAAATTACACCCAAGTAATTTCGCAAGATATTCATGAATTGTTTTAATATTTAAACGAAGATTGTTCTCCTCATTATGCGCAGGGATAACAATACTTACATTTTGTATCTTATACATTAGCAGTGCCCTAGCCTAATGAAATTTGGATTGGTTTTAGTAAGTTAATTACATATAAATTTAATTATCTATTGGCTTAAGTTCTATGCAATCCTGCTAGGTGTAATGTCTATATTATTCCCCCAAACTGACCGTCTTTTTCTCTGTTATGGAAGTATATGCTGCTTCAATAATCCTGATAACTTGTAAGCCAATGTTTCCATTAGTCATCGGCTGCTTTCTTTTTTCGACGCATTCTAAGAAATTGGGAGAAACTTTACACTATATGATCTAAAGCTCACCCTTCAAGTATTTTTTTGCCATATGCAACAAATATACTGACATTGGCATATTCATCTCCACAGCAGGACGGAGAACAGCAGTTTTCACCTACACAATCAACCATCACGTTTTTGAGCCCTGCTTCATCAAACCAACGTTTGACATCATCTCTCTTGAACCCCATCCAGCGATCATAGTGTTCTTTTTTCAGGAATTCGAAATTATGGGCATCTAGATCTGTGATTACTAACATGCCACTAGGCTTTAAGATTCTCACTAATTCCTTAATTACAACTGATGGGCGCTCTACATGGTGCAGAAACATATTTGCAAACGCATAGTCAACAATTTCAGCTTCAATAGGAAGTTTTTCAGCATCTCCTCTGCAATAAGCAATTTTTTCCTTTAATAAATAATAAGCCAAACAAAATACCTAAATACCAATTTATTTTGTCCAAAGATCTTAACATCATACAAAATACCTGTGATTTGAATATGAATTATAAGATAAATAATTATAAGTCGTGTTCCCAAAGGCGTGGTACAATCTTTCGAAGAAAGTATTTATCGCCAAATAAAAAGATAAGCGCTATGAACCATTGATCTAAAAAGTTTAAGGATGGCCAAAAAATATCATTTATTAATATGCTGCAAAGTGTCAGAAACGTTACAAGAGCAAATCTGTAGGTAAAAAAAGAGGGTTCTTTCAGTAGTAAAGAAGGAAAGTCTTTCCACATCGCCTTATTATTGGTATTTGGTGTTTCTGTGAATAAGTTTCGCAGGAAGGATATAACTGAAACTATTAGAAATAAACAGCCTGCTATATCTAAACTTAGAGCATATGTAGCAATTGTAGGTGGTTGACCACTAAGTGCATGCAGCCAAACTTCAGTCCAAATACCCAGAAAGGTGGTATTTAGATCCAAATCTAAAGAAAACATATATTTGAAAAAAATAGAAGGGATTAAAAACACTGTAGGAAGAGAAAGAAGAATCACGAGAAGCGAAAGTCCTTTAGCTAGATAGTCTTCTTTTATCACAAGTTTCAAGCTCCTATGTATAAATATATAGCTGTATACGAATTTTTAGGATAAATTCTAGGTGCTCTGTGAAATTCTTCGAGCAGTTGACAGTCTTCTTCTAAAATATAATGCCATTTTATTACAGTATAAGTAACTAATATCGTTTTTTCGGTGGCTACTAAGTCATTTACAAGAGACTCAAAATGGGGTGCATCAATGATCTCATATTCAGGTGCAAGGAATTCGAAGTGCATTCTCTCTTCTCTGACTATTACAACAACATCTTCTGGAGAATAGTTTGTCTGCACATACTCAACCACTTGAGTAAATGGAGAAGGAATAGTATGCAGACCATTCACGCTATAGGCGGACTGTACAAACATAGAAATAAGTAAAGGTGAGACTAAAAGGTCTTTTAAAAAAATTCCTCTTTTCTTAAATCGAGTTGATAGATACTCAAATGGTGTTTTCATTCCCCAAATATACATCAAGAAAAAAGGAACCACGATAGGTAACAGATACCGTGAATATACTGTTGTTATCAAATGAGGAAATACCCAAGCAAAGAATGAGATAAACCAAAGTAATAAAAACTGATTTCTTCTATCAGATATATCACTTTTTAATAGATAAAAAAGAAATCCAAGCAGAATAATCGGAAGAGGCAGTATTTTATAAATATCTCCCCAATATCCTAACCCAAAACTATCTCGAAATAACGCATTGTATATAGCCCTGTTTTTCTGAATTATTTCAGTCATTGTAGCTCGTTGATCAGGAAAAATGCCATGAGTACGTAATTGTCTTTCATATGATCCGACAAGATTAGAATAATACCTAGTCCAACCGCCCGAAAAATACACCGTAGGTAGAAGCCAAAATAGAACAGTAACGCCAAAAATAACCATTACCTTTAAGAATACAATTAATTCTTTTCTCCAAATCTTGGATCCCTCATTTCCGTCATAATAAATACGTGCTAATGCGATGAAGGGAATTAAAATTCCGATAGCAATATCAGTAGGTCGAATTCCCAAATGTAATGCAAAAGCAAATGAACCAAGATAAAATTTCTTTTTGTCATGTATTCCAAGATATAGCCAATAGCTCGCTGTCGACAAGAAAAACACATTGCATACATCACTTAAGTCTACAACACTATGAATCTAAACAAGGGGACTTACAATAAAAAGGATTGATGAAAGAGTCGCTAAGTCTTTCCTATCAAAGAATTTAATTGTAAGTCGATAAATTGGCAGAATTGTAAGTGTACTTGTGATGGCACTTACCATTGTTAAAGAAAAAATATGGTTTCTTGTAGGTAAATATATTAACCATGCAAGAAAAACAAATACGATATACCCAGGCAAGTGAGGACGACCATATGTTGGTCCATAGTCATTTAAAGCCTTGGCAAAGTTTATGGTATCCCATTCATCTAGAGAAATTGACAAAAATAAGACTCTGCTAATAAAGCAAATTGTTATCAGAATTAATTCTTCAACTGTGATGTATTTTAGCAATTGAGTATACACTTTGTGAAAGAAATTCTGAAGGACTAATTTGTTCTTAGCAAGTTTTATATGATCCACTCATTCCACCATGAGTATCAAAATGTAGAGACATTATTCGTGTTGTTTTATAAAAATATATCTTAATATTCTAAATAAACATTAAAACTAGTAAATCCGCACTTTTTGACTGATTCATTAGAAAAATTGGTTATTAGCATTTAATAAGAAATGTATTATTTTCTTAGATCACTTTTTTTCCAGATGCCACAAATATGCTGACACTTGCATATTCATCTCCACAACAAGATGGCGCACAGCAGTTTTCACCTACGCAATCAACCATAATCTCTTTGAGTCCTGCTTTAATGAACCAAAGCTTAACATCTTCTCTCTTAAATCCCATCCAACGATCATATTGCTCTTTTTTCAAGAATTCGAAATTATGTTCATCAATATCAGTAATTATTAACTTACCATCAGGCTTTAAGATCCTCACCATCTCATTAATTGCAACTGGTGGGCTCTCTACGTGGTGCAGAAACATATTTGCAAACACATAGTCAACAATTTCATCTTCAATAGGAAGTTTTTCAGCCTCTCCTTTGCGATAATCAATTTTACCATCACATTGGAATTTCTTCTTTAATTCTTGGAGCATTGCATCCGATTGGTCTATGGCAATTACCTTCAAACCTCTTTGAAGAAGTCCTTCTGTAATAAAGCCTGTTCCAACTCCAATATCTGCAGCAAGTTGATCAGGTTGGATGCTTGCCACGGCAAACGCCTTTTCCCTTACTGCCTCAGAAAAGAAAGTTTCTCGCATCTTGTCCCATTGGGATGCCACATCATCAAAATATTTCTTGCTACTCATAAGAATTACTCCTTTCTGTGATGTTTGCTCCTTATCTTTATGGCCTAAAGTTGATTTTCCCTAATATCTTCGCAATTCATTTTTAAAGGTAAATGACACACGTCAATTAGTGACTTTGATGGAATTCCTGAAATTAAAGATTAGACATAGAGGATGTTGGTCAAAACTCACTAAGAGTTATCCTACTGTGACAATGAGTGCGATAACCACCCAGCGTGAATCAGATACATGTTCTACAATTCTTCGGATAACGGGTGAGTCGGTTGAAATTCGGAATTTATTACAAGAACTTCGCAAGCACTCCGACATTGGAGATTTCCAATTGAAAGAAATCAGTAAGGAAGCGACAATCCGTCTAGTTTGTTTATGTACCCCTATCATCGATCTAATACAGAAATTTGCATACATTAAACCAGATGGTGTCGCATACCGAAATGGTTTCGAATTTTGGGAAGTTATACCCTTTTCTAAGGATTCAGGTAAGGGTTTACTCAAAGAATTAAAATCCCACCACGAGTTTGAAATAATCAAAGTCGGGAAAAGAGACATAGAAACTCTAACTGAACGCCAAAAAGAAGTTATTCGAACAGCTTTTGAATTGGGATATTACGATTTCCCTCGAAAAATCACATTAACACAATTAAGTGAGAAGTTAAATATGTCACCGTCTACGCTAAGTGAAATTCTTAGGACGGTGCATAAAAAAATAGTACCATATGCCCTGGACGTTTTATAGAATAATAAAGTCTCCATCAGAATAATTGTTTATCTAGAGTAACTTGTTATTAATCTATGAACAGTAAGGCAACTAAACTGATAATTTAAAGGTGGATTTCTGTTTTACAATTGCTTCGTGAACTACCACCCTACAAGTAGGGTGGCTTCCTGAATCATCCATTCCCCAGCGGGACATGTCAACCAGGCTCAACGGGCAGTCCCTGCCCTGATGATAATGATGATGATCGTGCTTTTAAATAGTAAGTAGATCGATGTAAAACAGTGATGGCAGAATTATGGTCTCTCGCTAACACCAGTCCACAGTAAGGACACCTGTGGATTCGGGTGGCCAGCGTTTTCGGTACCAGTTTTCCACACCGACTACACAGTTGTGTGGTGTGATAGGCACTCACATATTCTACCAGAGTACCAGCTTCCTCCGCTTTGTACTCGGTAAAATGCATGAGTTGCCCCCATCCTGCGTCACTAATCGACTTAGCTAGATGATGGTTCTTCGCCATGTTGGTGATCCTAAGTTTCTCATACACAATCAGGTCATAACTATCGACCAGTTTCCGACTGAGTTTGTGATGAAAGTCCTTCCGCTGATTGCGTATCTTCCTGTGTACCCGTGCCATCTTCCTGTTCTGCTTGTGACGGTTATACGAGCCCTTAACCTTCCTGTCTTTCCTTCGCTGTTCTTTGGCTAATTGCTTCTCCGAGTGTCTCAACCAACGGGGGTTGTCTATTGTTTCGCCATTATTTAACGTTAACAAACTCTTCAACCCGACATCCACCCCTATCGCCTTCTGTAGCTCTCTTTTCTGAGACTCAGGATCAGGATTATGCAGTGCTACTGCAAAACAAGCATACCAGTGGTCGACATCGCGTGTGATGGTGCAGGTCTTGACCTCGCCTTCAGATGGGATAGGTCGGTGGAGTACGATGGTAATAGCTCCAATTTTCGAGAGTCGGAGTTTCTTGTTGTGGTAATCGAGGGCGAACCCACTTTGCGGGTAAGTGAAGGAATCATACCGGTTTTTGCCTTTAAATCGTGGGTATCCGGCCTTTTCCCCCTTTTTAATGCGCCGAAAAAAGTGCTTGAAGCTCTTATCCAGTCGTCTCAGCACGTCTTGCAGTACCTGCGAATGAACCGTTTTTAAAAATGGAGTGGTCTTTTTAGCGTCTTTTAATTGGTTGGCTTGCTCACCATACGTAACTGATTGTTTCTGAGTTTCCCAGGCATTTTTTCGCTCTGCCAGAGAGTTGTTATACAACAGTCGGCAAGTAGTAAGCCATTGAGTGAGAATAGTTGCCTGTGGTGTGGTGGGATACAAGCGAAATTTGTACGTACGTTTCATCACAGGTCTTCCTCTGTTCCCTTGAGCGTCATATCACTAACGATAGTATCCGCAAACAGCTATTTAAACTGGGGGACACTACCGTGAAAGTAAAAACAGCAAAAAAACGCAATTCATCCCCCCCAACAAGTTGGGGGGTCTTCTTGCGAAGACATTATAAATTCTTCTGTCGTGATAAGTTCGCAAGAAATATTTATTAGTTCTTCAATACCCTTTCCGTAGATCCCCGAAATCGCATCTTCAATGACTATCAACCTAAAACCCCGTTCACTTGCTTCATATATGGATGTTCTAGGGCAATTTGGGAAGTTACAGCCTGTAAAAACCAATGTTGTTATTCCTTTCTTTTGAAGGAAGTCTTCTAACGGCGTTTTGTAAAACGCTCCCCATCTGGGTTTATATATCACGAATTCGTTAGATGCTAACTCTTGGATTTCTCCACTCAGTAGTCTTTTTGCATCCAATTTAACTTCATTAGGCTTTAGTTCTTTGACTAATTCAGCACCTTCAGAATTTGGAGCAACTACTTTTAATCCATCTTCCACTTTCTTTTTTCTACAGATATCAACATTAGAACCATCTTCTTTGTAGAGTCTTATTATGTGGATTATTGGTTTACTCTTTTCTCTGAATCGTTTTAGAATTTTAACCATATTAGGAATTACATCATCATAGGTTCCTTTAATCTCACAGATCGCATCTTTTAGCGAGAAATCATTTTGTGTATCAATTGTAAGCAATGCACTATTCTCATAATCTGGTTCTGTGTATTTAGCCATAATATAGCCTCTTTTGAACGAAGATTATTATGAACGGCGTCTAGAAGATTGTTTTCTTTCTGTATTCGAGATATTCATTTCCGAACTTTTTTTCCAAATCCTTTTCTTCCATATACTTCCAGATCAGTATTAATGGAATCCATATTACCGCAGAAAGCAAGGTTAAAAAACTCTTTGCCATGAGTGGGAATCCAACATGTATGAGCATAATACCAACATACATAGGATTTCTAAATTTAGAATATATTCCGTTAGTGACAAGATAATCTAGTTCTCTGAATCCTCTTTTTGATTTGGCAGATACTACAAACAGCACTAAGCCTAGTATTCCTATTGCTAGACCCAATGGCACCGCAATATAGTCCGATATGTTTATTCGAATTGGATCGAAAAAAGACATCAAAAACCATCCAACGTATCCAATGAAAATAATTATTGTTAGTACAATCTCAAACATCTTTGATTGTCCAAGGCTATATCCTTTGTATTCAAAGAAATGAGATATTGTATGCAAAAGGTATCCAATTAAACACAGTATAAATGCGATTAAGAAAATTTGATTCATATTAACAGAAATAGTTTTCTACATATATATAAGATTATTTGAAAGATTCTGGAGAAATATAATTTCCTTAGAACGGATTAACGTTTAGTGAAAAATTCAGGATCAAAATTAAAAATTATACTGCTGCTTATGTTTCTTGGATCGCACGATCATAACTTTTTCTCACAAAAGGCATAATTTGATCCAAGTCTTTTTTGCGATTGATAGGTATCCTTGCCCAATTATGAACTGTTTTTTTGCCAGTTTTAAAAGGAGTCGTCGAGAACTGTTGAGATAGTATCTCTTTCTCTTTTTTATCTAGTTTTGTAATAACTATGCCCTTTGTCACAAGAAACACGAAAAGCTTACCATTCGATTGATAGCAAGGGCAACCAAACATTTTCTTGATATCGATCTGCTTCCACTTAAGCACCTTCTCTTCAAAAGCTAATCTTAGATCTTTCATTTCATCTTCTGAATAATATTTCAATTAGAACCCCCGAAATTGATTTTCTGTGAACTACTAAGAGCTTATTATGAAATAATTCAAAAAAAGAGTAAAAGTTAAATTTTTTACTTACTTTTCCATCTTTTAAGGGTTGGATAGTGCTTTTCAGCCTCTTTTTTTGCCTGCTCTTCTGTCAATGAACCAAAAGAGAGTTGTAAGAGTAGTTCCGTTGCCCTTTCAATCATCTGCTCCAGTGTGGCCTCTGGATGCGTAAATTCTCCGTTCTGGAAACAGTCTTGACAGTAATCTTCGCTTTTACTTCCATCAGCGTTTGTTCCATAACCTTCTAACATTTCGAATGGCAAGCCACAAAACTGGCAAAATGGTCCTTTTTGCATTTCCATATTCTCACCTCATTTTTTTAGCTATTATTATTAAATAGTTCTTATAGTTTTTCTTTCCTTAGTAAAGAGTTGATTTACGAAATGCTATCGGTATACACTGTGTTATAGACTTTTGATTAGTTCAGAAAAAAGCGTAAAACCCCATTTATGTCACTATCTTTGCAATCTTTTAAGTTGAATGAACATTCTAGCCTTTTCTTTAGCTCGCTCTTTTGATATATTCATTTGTTTTACCAAAATACTAGCCACTACTTCAATCATTTGTTCTGTTGAGAGCTTATGATGTGTCAACTTACCATTCTGAAAACATAATCGACAATAATCATTGTTTATACTACCATCAGCGTTTGTCCCAAAATCTTCTGTCTTCTCGATTGGCTTCCTACAGATACGACAAAAGAATCCTTTCGACAATCTTAATTCCACAGGGGGTTCTCATTTCATATACAATTATTCATTCGATGTTATATTATCTTGTAAGTGATTAAATTTAAATAAATATTAGTCATAGAAAACGCAAAAGTCCTGTTTGATCTTCATCAACATCTAGATTTTCTCGAATGAACTCCTCTATTTCATCATTGACATTTCGAATTTCCTGTAATTCATTTCTTTTTGCTATAGCTACAATAGATTCCTTCAAATTTTGTATATTCATTCCTGCCCAATATTTCTTACTCCAAGCTTTACCTAACATTTGTTGCCTATACGCTTCATTTAGAAGTTTTTCAGCAATTGAATAATTCATTCTTCTAAAATCCTGTGGAATAAACCTTTTCACTCGGTAAGGCAATTCATATTTCTCGCATAAATTGAGCATTTTTTTATTAATCTTTTTATGATAGCTTGTCTTTGGAGTGTATTTTCCTTCATATGATTCTGGATTGTATTTAAAGTCATAAAGTTCTTCGTACTTTTCAATTAATTCAGGATATCTTTCGTTCAAATGTTTCAAAAACCATTTGGCTTGTAAATCTCTCATAGTAACTCCGCTGCCAAATAGAATAAAATCTGCTCCTGTCTCTTTGATCTTCTTTGCCATCGCCTCTAAATGTTCATCTGAATCACACAGGTATGGTACAATTGGAATAAATGATACTCCTGCTTGAATGTAATTCGTCTGGTCTTTTATTGTTCGAATTACATCAAATCTTTCTTTAGGTGTTGGAACTCTAGGTTCCAAGAACTTTGATATCTCTTGATCGTTTGTTGTAATTGTCACACAAATACTACACCAAGAGTCTTTTCCAATCTTTTCTAATATATCGAGATCTCTTAAAACCAGTTTTGATTTTGTTCCTACACTAACGGGATATTTATGCTTTGAAAAGACTTCTAAACATTGCCTAGTATTCTTGTATTTCGCTTCTGCAGGTTGATAAGGATCATTGGACCCAGTAGCCACAACATCTGGTAGTAGTTTTCTTGCTCTTGTTAGTCTTTTATCAAGCATTTCTTTGATATTTTTCTTAACAATAATAGTATTCTCAAAATCAGTAGGCATCCGGTATTTCGCACTTCTTGAATCACAATAGATACAGCCAAATTGACAGCCATTGTATGTATTGATGGTATATTTGCACCAATACCAGCTATCGATATACTTGAAGACATTTAATATCGATTTGAACTCTTTTTCAATATATTCTACCATAAATTATCACTAGGAGTTTTTCTTTTACTCTTAAGAAAAAATCGAAAAAAAGGTAACATATTAAGACCTAATCATTACTAAAAGCATCTTGTACGGCGTTACTGCTCTTAGGGCATGTGGGTCGTTAGCGGGCATTATAATCATTTCACCTGCATTAACACGATAAGCTTCGCCTGAGATGGTTATCTCTGCTTCACCATCAAGAATACAAACTAAAGCATCAAATGGCGCCGTATGCTCACTTAATCCCTCCCCTTCGTCAAAAGAGAATACAGTTACGGTTCCTGTTTCTTTATCCATAATGGTTCTACTCACTACAGAGCCCTCTTGGTAAGCTACTAATTCGCTTAGGTTTTTGACAACTGCTAAGAGCTTTTCATCACTTTTAATTCTTTTAATATTTTGCATGATTTCTCACCTATAATTTTAAACAAAAGTTCATCGTAAAGTTGCAAACATGTTTTTAACCTAAGTATTTAAGAAGAATTAGTTTTAATCTTTGGTTATGGCAATCAAAGATGTCTTATTAATCGGGAATCCTAAATTGAGGCAAGAATCATCAGAAGTCACGGATTTCAACTTAGAACTTAAGGAAATACTCCAGGATCTTAAAGATACTCTTATTCATCTTCAGAAAACAAAAAAGATCGGCAGAGGGCTAGCTGCGCCTCAGATAGGTCATATGAAGAAGGTCATCCTTTTTCTATTACCAGAACAACCATTCATTATGGTTAACCCTAAAATAACTTGGAAAAGTGACGAAATGTTTCAAGTGTGGGATAGCTGCTTCTGTTTCGATGTTGCATTTTTTGTCCAAGTTGAGAGGAACAAAAGCATTAAAGTTGAGTATCAAGATGAGAATGGAGATATTAAAACAGAAGAATTCGTTGGAGACCTATCCGAATTAGTACAGCATGAAATTGATCATCTTTATGGAATCTTAGCTACAGATCATCTTAAGGATGTAACTAAGATTATAATGAGAGATGAATGGGAGAAAATTGTAACTTAATGAAATAAACAATATTCTAAGTCAATTTTTTATTGAAAATATTCACAAATATTTTATATTCACGCCTTATAGGAATAACAAATAAATCTGGATGCAATTATACTTCACTGGACTTCCCATTTCGATTTTTATAGCATATTAAGGGGGGATTGGGATAGAGATTAAATTAAAGATAGGTAAGGACTTTAAGACAATATCTATACCAGACGATAAGATCCTTGATGTATTAACTGGTCCAGAAATTCCAGAGCTTGACCAAGAGGAAATAAAAGATCAAATAGTAGAGGCCGTCAGAAATTCATTGCCTGAAAACATTGAGACAAAAAAGATAGTTATTCTAGTTGCTGATCACACAAGGCTTTGGACAAAAGGAAATCTCTATGTACCAGTAATTTTGAACATTCTTCTTGAAGAAGGTGCAATAAATGAAAATATAAAAGTTATTATCGCTCTCGGAACGCATGTTGATACACCTATTGAAAGAATGCATGAACTTGTAGGAGAAGAAACGATAAAGAAAGTAGAAGTTATTAATTCTGCTAATATGAATACTGATCGTCTGACTTATATAGGAAAAACTACCCACGACACGTCATTATATTTGACTAGTGAGGCCTGTGAGGCAGACCATATTATAATGTATGGCGGAGTTCTTCACCATGTAATAGCAGGATTTGGTGGGGGTAGAAAATATATACATCCTGGCATAGCAGGTTATGATTCCATTCAACAAAATCATTCTCTAACGATAAGGGCGGACGGGTCCCTTCATCCAAAAGTATGTCAAGCAATCCTTGAAGGAAACCCAGTTCACGAAGACATGAATGAAGGTGCTGAGATGTTTCTACGAGATCGTACTTCTCTCCTCATCAATGTAGCTGAGAATGGGGATGGAAAGATATTCTATGTTGCTAAAGGTGACTGGAAAAAGGCTTTCGCTGAAGGATGCGAACAAGTAAATCGAGCAGGAAGAGTATTTATAAGCCGAAAAGCCGATTTCGTTATTTTCTCAGCTGGAGGGTATGAAAAAGACGGACAATTATATCAATCTACTAAGGCCTTGTTTAATAGTTATGGTGCAGTGCGAGATGGCGGACAAATTATTATGTTCGCTGAGGCAAGAGAAGGGATAGGGAATATTGAGTTTGGAGAAGCTCTTAAAACATATAAAGGAAATATGAACGTTCTAGGGAAAAAACTTATAGAAAAATACAGTATGCCGTCATATATTGCGTATCGGATTATTGATATCCTGTCACGTTATAACGTAACGCTAGTATCAAACCTTTCACAGGAAGAAACAGAGGCATTCGGTTTTAACTACACTAATAATATTGATGAATACGTGAAAAATCTTAAGGGGAAAGGATATATCATTCCTTCTGCTGAAAATATTCTACCTCTCATCGAAGAATGAAAAGAGATTTAATTAATAGTTATCTCTATCCAGAAAGAACTCCATAAACGGGGCATCACTAGTGGCAAAAAGAATTGGTATTTTAGGCGGAATAAGCTATGAATCAACGATAAAATACTATGAGTTAATCCTTAGAACATATTACGAACAAAATATGGACTATTACTATCCAGAAATTGTAATCTTCAGCCTAGATTTCCAGAAATTCACTAATTTTGAAAATGAAAACAAGCGAATGTACATAAAATATATCCTTGAAGGCATTAATTCATTAGAAAAGGCAGGTGCAGAGTTTGTTTTAATGGCAGCTAATTCACCTCACGCTGTTTTCGAAGAATTGGAAATATTATCAAATATTCCTCTTCTTAGCATAGTTAAAGTATCTGCAGAAAAAGCAAAGCAAGAAGGCATGAAAAAACTGTTGCTTCTGGGAATTAAATTTACTATGCAATCTTCATTTTATCAAAATGCTTGTAAGAAACTTGGAATTGAGGTTAAAGTCCCAACAGAGGACGAACAGAATGATATCAACAGAATAATTTTTGACGAGTTAGTGATAGGTGTTTTCAAGAACGAAAGTAAAAATAGACTTCTAGAGATAATAGGCAATTATGAAGTTGATGGCGTTATTTTAGGCTGTACGGAACTACCGTTGATTCTTAAACAAAAAGATGCTGACGTAAAGTTGCTTAATACTTTAAAAATTCACGCAGAAGCGGCCTTGAATTATTCTTTGTCCTCTTGAAGGTGAATGCGTACTAAATTCCAAGAAATTAATTGCATGAAAGGGCAGTTTCACGAAATTGCTATAATACGTATATCACATAGCTTAACTTTTTTTGAAATACAATACTATGTGATAAGAAAAATGATTAAGAAGCGCTTCGCTAATTTCTTATTAAAATTGAAATTTGGCTCCTTTAAGGAACAATATACACAAATAGCAAGTTTAAGTAGTACTGATGATATTAACGGCTATATAACTCATTTTAAAAAACTCCTCTTGCATGCATATTAAAATGTACACTTCTCTACAAAAAGTCAAATCCAATTGATGAGAGAAATCGCAGGAGAACCTTTTTCACATTTTCACCTGAAAGTTCAGAGATGGGAAACGTGCCCAAGTAACTTGGACGAGTCCATAATTGCAAACGCTTACGTAATTCATGTGCTGGAATAGCCGTCTGAAGATCTTGTTTATTCGCGCAGATAATGTATGGTTTTTTGATTTTTGTTTCGATGATGTCAAGTATTCTTCTTGCTTCTTTTAAGTAATTATCATCTGAAGTTTTACACGAGTCAAGAACTACAATGACGCCTCGTGCACCAGCCCACCATATATTCCATAGATTTTGGTATCTTTCTTGTCCACCGAGTTCCCAATGTACAAATTCCAGTTCATGTTCATGTTTATTTGTTCCTGTTTTTCTTAAAGAAAATTTATAAAACGCCACTCCAGGTGTGGGCTTATACACAGACGCTTCTTTTTTGTGATCTTTATCAACGCTAGAATTTCTTCCAACAGAGGTGGGATTACGCTTGGATGTCTCATAGCCACCCTCATAAGCCTTTCTTTCACCGTTGAAAATTTCTTCGAGACGGCTGCCTAACTCTGATTTACCAGCATTTGCTGGGCCCATTAACAATATTTTAATCACGTCTTCTTTTCCAAGTGGCGGTGAACGTTTATCATTAACTGCCATTCGAATTCCGCTCTGTATTTATATTATGGGGCTAGCCTTCGTTTTTAGAATAAAAATAGCACCATATTATATAAATCCCATACACAAAGAAGCCTGTTGTTGTTCTATTATAGTCGTGGGTCATCATATTCACTCAGTTATTCAAAAACTATCAGTGGTCGCAATAAAGTGGAAAAAATCAGTGATTTTGATCTCTTTCAACTTTAAAACGCGGCATCTGGCATGACACTCTAGCACCATTATAGGATTGATCTGTTTTTCCATCATATTGCAATTTTTTGTTAAAATATCGGAATGATTGAAGGGCGGTTTCGTGAAATTCAAGTGGTTTAAACCTGCCTAATTTACCTATACGGGTTCTCTTTATTCTTCTTATCAATTTCGAATTTATAGCGCACTAATTTGCTTTTCTATTTCTCAAGCATCTAAAAGTATTGATGATAAATTTACCAGAATTTTTATTATTCTTGAGTGAATGGATAATTCGAAGGGAAGTATATACACCATAAGGATAAATCAATATGAGAAAGAATTATATTTTCATCATCGTTCTGATCAGTCTATTAGCATCTAGTATGATTGTTAACGATGCGATGCGTGTTTATGCTCAGACTGATATTGAGGATTTCGTTGATAACAATTCAAGTGATATAGACACTTCACCAGATATAGGCAATCATTATGATTTTGATAAAGAGAAAGCCAATGATTCTGATTTTGATACCTTAAATGAATCCTTAATTGTGACTCCTCCCATAAAAGATTTCGTTGATAACAATTCAAGTGACGTAGATTCTTCTTCGAATTTAGGGGCGCATTCTAATTTTACAGCCATGCAATATGGTCCAGACTCAATATATGATAACATAACTGAGGTGAATAACGCTGGCATGGTCAATACGACGCTCATTGATGCAGAATCCTTTGAAGGAGCTTGGCCTCCATCTGATCCATCTGACTGGACTGAAACTGGACGATGGAACAAAGAAAGCGATTTTGTGCCTTCTGGTGGTGGAACCTATTCAGCGGATATTGAACATTCTGGGGGTTATTATTCAGAGTCAGGAGATTTGATCACCGCTGATTTAGATTGCTCTGATGCGGCAGCAATATATGTGAGTTTCTATTTTAGAGAAGCCGTTAGCGCGGATACCGAGTTTCAGCTATACTTTTGGAATGGGGCGACGTGGGTTAACATCGAAGATTTGGGTCAGGGTTATTCGCCAGGTTGGAACCTTTGGGAAATGGAAGTCACCGACAGTCAATATTTCAAGTCAGATTTCAAAATTCGTTGGAGAGCAAATGCGATTGAGAGCGGTGAAAACGCGAATGTTGATTTGGTTACCGTAAAAAAGGAAACACCCCTCCCCGATAATTACGCATTAAATTTAGAAGTACAATTTACTGCAGTTCCCTATTCTCTAGCCAGTGAAACACTCTGTATCTATATGGGTTATAATGGCACTGAAGCTATTAGGGTAGATTATTGGAATGGAACTGGCTGGGAGAATGTTTTCACGTATTTAAATAACAGTTCTTGGAATAACGCATCAGTCTCAGTAACGAATTCTAATTTTACCATTAGATTTAATGGCACTATAGAATCAGGTGATACCACGCAGGATTATTATCTGATAGATTGTGTTATTTTGAGACTTGAGGGTGATGGCCATAACGAATTTGTTGTTCAAAATCAAGATTCGGATGTTGATGGAACTGGGGATGCAGGAGAAATTATTGATTTCTCCAATATGACTGCTTCCGACACTAATATGACCCTTTTGAACGAGACAATTGAAACTGGCGGCGATCCCAACGAATATTCTATTGATTTGACTGGCGGATATATTAGTTGCGCTACTGCTGATATAGGTGTAGCAGCTGGAACTATTTCATTCTGGATTCAATTTGATTCGACAACTTCAGGCAGACCCGTTGGAATGAATGGCAATGAAGAATTAAGACTTAGTAATAGCATTTTATATGCTGATTGGGGAGAAAGCGGACCAAGTTTTACTTCTGATACTACCTTTACAATAGGTACATGGTATTTCGTGGCAGTCACATGGGATGAAACAGCAAACGATCTTTTTCTATATGTTGGAACAGAAACAACAACACCTTCTTTAGATGCAGGTAGTTCCGCTGCGGGAAGTTGGACAGGAACGACATCAACTATTCCTCAAGCTGCAGTCTATTGGGGAAATGGATATGGTTTTTCTGAACCAGTAAATGGGCACATGGATGATATACGTTTTTACGATACAGTAAGAACCTTGAGCGAAATCCGTAGTGATTATAACCAGACTCTAACAGGAACTGAAACAGATCTCGTGAATTATTATAAATTAGAGAATGATTATACCGATTCTGCTGCTGGAAATGATGATGGGACTCTTTCTGGCTCTGGTGCTTTCTCAACCGATGTACCCTCATGGGAGGTTGGTAGTGGTGGTACTAATTTTATTTTAGACCAAGAAGTTCAATGGACTAATATTCCCTCGAATTTGCTAAATGAGTATCTATGTATAAAAACGGGAACGTTTTCAGGAACGGAGAAGATATTGGTTGATGCCTGGAATGGAACTGACTGGGAAAACCTCTTTGACGATTTGGACGCTAACTGGAATAATGTTTCAATTGCTGATTACCTGACTAGTTCCACTTTTACCATAAGATTTAGGGATGACAACACCACAGAAGATAGCAGCATTCATGATACATGGGAAATCGATGTTGCACTAATTCACATTTGGAACGAAGACGAGGTTTACAAATTAGACCTAGAGGTTCAATTTGAAGAACCGCTATTTGCTGATGAATATTTTGAAAAATTATGTATAAAAACAGGAGCATTCTCAGGAATAGAGGATCTTTTAGTTGATGTATGGGATGGTTCACAATGGCAGGAGGTTCCTGATTTAAATCCATTAAATCCAAATGTTTGGAATAATGCGAGTGTCGCATCATATCTAATAAGCAGTACGGAGAACTTCACAATTCGGTATAGGGGAGGTTCTGAGACTTCAGACGATGTACCGGATACATGGCAAATAGATGCTGTTTTACTACATACTTACACTCCATTTGATGATGCGCCCCCAAACATTTCTTGGGGATCAAATCAATTTACAAATGATATAGGAACTCACCAGGTTCATATAGATGTTGACGCAGAAGATATATATTTCGGATCTGGTATTGATACGGTTTGGTATCGCATTTGGAACGTTTCATCTGGAATCGAATGGGTTCCTGATCATAATAATGTTTCTTTATCCTTGTCTTCTGGTTATGAGATCGATATCAATGTTTCAACTTGGCATCCCTCAACTGAGTACTATGTAGAGGCGTTTGCGACTGACAACTCAGCCCTGAAAAATGAAAATACTACTCAAAATATCACTGGAGATGAATACAGGTACTTCACGATTGTACACGGCATTGACGTGAGTCAACCAACGGTAACTTACTCGGGGGGTTCAATACAAGAACTAGACATTTCTGTTGCAAACGTTAGCTGTAGTTATGCAGCACATGGACCGTTAACTATCAGCAACACCGCACCAGACGTTCATAACTACACAATTTATACTATTGGAGAATTATCAACAGGTATTACTGGATTTTTATATCCTTATCAAGAGATGTGGCAAGCTTTCGATGTTGACATCTCTAGTCTGCCTGATGGCGATTATTATGTTCAATGCGATTTTGAAGATTCGTGGGGACATACGGGGACAAGCCCCCCTTCCATCAGTTTCACAAAAACAACTGATACCAGCAATGGTGGAGGCAATGGTGGCGGAGATGGTTCTAGTGATGGAGGTGGTAGCGATGGAACAAGCACGAATACCTTCCTTCTCAATTTCCTGAACAATTTTTACGGCACTAAGCCTGGCCAAACAGTAACATTATCAGGAACTATCAGTTCAAATGAAAATGGAAAACTTCTAACGATCACCTTTGAGGGTGAAACGTACACGGCGTATACATTCAATAATGGTGAATTCGAAGTTACGCTCACGGCACCAAATACCTATGGCAGTTACACTGTTACTGCAAAATTTGCAGGCGATTCAAGCTGGGAAAGTACGAGTACGACTTGTCAACTCCTTGTTGTAGAAAAAGAAACACAAATGACTATTGATATCGATGGTAACCTAGCTATTGGCGAGCAAATTACGATCCAAACTACCTTGACAACAGAAAATGGAGATCTAATGCCTGGTGAGAAGATCACCATCTATATCTATGAGCGAACAAATTCCGTCTCAACTAGTACGCTCTTGACGTCTTCAGGTGTAAGAGTGTTTTCGGTAGATACACGATATTGGGATTTAATCGCAACATATGAGATTACAACCGATGAGAATGGCAAAGCGACTATTGAGTTGACGATTTCTACTGATCAGGATGTACAGATCGTAGCAGAATACGCAGGCAAAATTGAAGGCGAAGGCGGAGAGAACTTAGGTCCATCAATTGTAACATATGTGGAAGGCGAAACAGGGCCTTTTATTTTAATGTCAAGTGAAATGTTGTATCTTTTCGGAGGAATATTGGCAACAGTCTTAGTGATAGGCTTAATTGTAGTGAAGAAAACGGATCTCCTTTCAGTTATTATCCAACGGGAGAAAATAGAAGAGACTGTTATACTATCACAAGATCTACTTGATCCAACTCGTTTCGGAATAAAAGCGGTATTTATGATTGTGTTTGATCCAGTTATAGGCCCTATGATTAAAGAAAGTCGATTTTTTGATTTTCAAGTTGAGTTTTTCAACGACCTTAAGGATCCTTCAAAGCTTACACTCTTTTATTCAATGAGTGCAACAAAAGAGCAGTTTAAACTTGAAGAAAAGAATGAACACATTTTTGTAAAATCTGCAACAACATTGATAATCAATGAAGCAGATATGACAGTTTCTGGCGAAACAGTAGCTCCAAACCTGATCATAGTAATTGCAAAGAAAGGATGTAATGAGAATTTTGTGTGGAAGTTCATAAATACAGTCTTGGTAGGATGGTCTGACCATCAGGGATATCTGGTACATCAAATGGATCGTTTGGATTCTGAAAATATGATAGATTTAGGTATCCTCAGTCTTTTTTAATTGGAATAAAACGATCTAGCGTGTTTCTGTTTTTTCTGTTTTATCTTTTTTTAAGAAGAAGGGAACAATGGGACAACTGCATTCTCATCAAATTAAAAAAGGAGTTAGTTGTGTGCTATTTTTCCACTTCATAAGATTACCTCAAGGAGACCCCCCAACGTGTTGGGGAGAGAAATTGAGGTCAGGTATTTGACCATACAACCCTTTCTGCGGGGACAGGGGTTGGTGTACCCGATCTCGGGTGGTGTTTTAATGACGGGTACTCTCAAGTTCCGTCGCTCCCAACACCAGGGAGTTGGTTCTCTTCGCCAAGGTTATCAGTCAGTATTATACGGTGATCACTGAGAGTTTCCTCTCTGTTTAAACCACCGTTTACAGAGCAAGGGACTAGAGAAGCATCCCTTGGTGTGTTCTTTAACTCTCCTGGTAACGTAGATACCGCCATGGTTGTTTCACCACGACCTCTCTTAGGCTAATCAACCAATTGCCCTTGATCCTCACGGAACAAGCCCCTTAACAAGTTAAGGGGTGATTGACAACCTTCTTCTTCCCACTCATGTATCCTATGTTTGAGGCTTTTCACATTTCTATAGCCGTATGCTTTTAGAAATAGTGTTGCATGAGCACTCTATGACCACTTCCGGCAATATGTGAGCTACCTCGTGCTAAAGCATCGAGGCTTCCTGCTTCTACGACAGACTCGATCCCCTTGCGGGTTACAGAGGGGTTATCTCCACAGGCGTAAATCCCCTACGCCCCGTAGGTACTCATAGGGGATATTACAAAAAAAACTATATAAACACCATACAATTCATCATTAGGCCAAAGCATTGGTGCTTTCTTGCTTAATTGTCTGTAATAATTTCAGTATCTTTGTCCTTAGAGTACGAGTTTTTTTAAAAAAAATATATTTAAAGTAAAAACTTGAGAAAATTGTTTTATAACAAGATTGATCTTCGAATATCGCAGTTATTATCGCGATTTTCTCAGATCACTAAAGAATAATTGATCATTGAATTTTTGATTCACGGCTTAAGCGTGAGGTAGTTCATTCTTCGAAGCTGTATGTTCTTATTTTTACTACAACGAACTCTCCTTTGTCTTTTGAAAAGATGCCGTTGAGATAATTCTTATCAACTAGAATTTGAATTATACTCTCTGCTTCCTCTGCTGAAGTTCCGAATTCTGCAGCGATATCACTAAACTTAACTCGTTTCTTGTCTTCTTCGCCTATATAATCTAAGATCTGATAATCTAGTTGGTCTTTAATCAAATTGTTTTCATTGAGTTCTATTTTACAGTTAGGACAACGTTCATTTGCTCGAACGTACCCTAAATAGAGATCTTTATGGCCATACACCTTGCAATAGGGACATCTGATATATTCCTCACCAGACTGGATGTCGAGCCCACAAATGACGCATTTCACTCTCTTTTGACCACAATTTGGACACTCGTCAGCTTCTTCGGGAATAACAAAACCGCATTTCACACATAATGTTTGTCTCTCATACATTTTCGCCTCAGCTTCTCTTGATCGAAGATATTCAATCGGTAAAATATCTTTATAATCTTTAGCAAGTGTCGAAAACACTATTGACGCATCAGCATATTTGCCTGCTTCCATTGACTCATCTGCAGTAAGTAATGAAGTAATTGCAGTTAAATATCTTTCTGCTACGTTTTGTTTTTCCCTATCTTTTGCCTTTGTGAAAAGCGTAACAGCTTTACGAACATTGTTCAAGGCTTCTTTGAAGTTCTTTTTCATTAACAATTCGACAGCATAATCAAAATACATTTTACCAGCTGTTTCATATGTTTCGGCAAGTCTATAGGCCCTTTCTGCAAGAACATAAGATTTTAGACGTCGATATTTTTCCCCTAAGTTGAACCATAGTTCAATAGCTTTTTCCAAACTTATTTTTTCTTCAACTAGTTTGGCAAGGTCGATATACATAGACTCTGCAACAAGACATGTTTCAGCAGCCTCTTCTATTTTACCTACTTTAATAAAGTCTCGTACTGCAGTCTCATAATCTCTTCCTTCTCTAGCCCCTACGGCACTCTTGTATCTTCGTCTCTTACGTGAATACACAAGAGCTGCTAAGCCAATAACGGCAAGTAATCCACCCATTCCAACCATTATTTCCATATCTGGAAGGGCTGGCTGTATAGTTACCACAAAACTTTTTGTTGCACTTACATAATCGTTTTTCTCAGCAGTTAGAATGCACAAGTACGTCGCTGTAGCAATGCTACTAGTATCAATATCTGCTGTATAAAGCCCTCCACCAAGTTCGTCAAATGTAATCCAGGTTCTATTGCCAATATTCAATACAACATTAGCGCCTTCAACGCCTTTTTCGAATTCATCTGTTACATTCACCGAAATCGTCATTATTGTACCCTGTCTGAAAGTATTGCTAGCCAATGAATGTAATAGGTATAAACGGTGTGAAGGAGTCGTATCACCATCACCGCCACCACCGCTGCTTCCACCGCCATCACTACTTCCACCATCTCCACCGCCACGGTCACCACCACCACCACCGGACTCGGTCACAGTGTAAGTGTAAGCTGAACTGGTATTACTATTTCCTGCACTATCGAAAACTTGGAAGAAGTAAACTACAACAGTTCCCGCAGATTGGGCGGGGATCGTTCCGCTATATGAATTACCGTATTGCATAAGAATTGAGGGCCTTGGTGAGCCGTTTACTGTATAATTTAAGTATACATTTAAGACGGGCGGATCTACGAATGGTAAATCATCAGGGTTAGGTATTGTGATAGTAACGTCATCATTATCATCAGGATTCGCAACTGATTGTTGTGGAACAAAAGGATCTGGAAGTTCAGGAGGAATATCATCGACTATCAGAGTATTCCCGTTTTCAGTTTCTCCCGAAATTTCGAGGTTATCAAAGGCAATTATATCAATGAAATATATCTCTGATGATCTACCTGTAGAATCCCAAGTATTGGTATAGATGTCATCTCCAGATGTGGCATCACTGTGCGTCCCGTCATCATATAACCGTATTATAGCAATATCTATTTCATTTGGGAATTGAATATAAGCAGTTACGTTTTTGACACCTGAAGGAAAGTCTATAACATATGCGGTTATGAGAAACTCTGTGCCTGAAGTACCTGCAGAAGGATTAGTTTGAACATTAGAAACTACAGGAGGATCATCGTCAATTATAAATGTTGCTACGTTCTCTGTTTCTCCTTGGTTCTCAACATTATCAAAAGCGATGATATCTATATAATATTCTCCCGAAAGTTGCCCAAATGAGTCCCAGGTACCTCCATAGGTACCATCTCCAGCTATCCCATCATTATGATTCCCATCGTCATAAAGACGCACACTATCTATTGTAGTTTCATCCGGTAGTTGGATATAAGCAGTTACGTTCTTGATTCCAGAGTCACCATCAAAAACATCAGCAGTAATATTGAAAAGTGTGCCAGATTTTTCTGCAGTTGGATCAACTAAGGCATTGGAAATAGTTGGTGCTGTATTGTCTATTAAGAAAATATCACCGTTTTCTTCTTCCCATTGGTTATTTGCATTGTCAAAGGCAATTATATCAACGAAATATGTTCCTTCAGGTTGTCCAGAGGAGTCCCAATTGTTTCCATAGGTGCCATCTCCGGCGGCTCCATCATTATGGTTTCCATCATCGAATAACTGTAAGATAACAATATTAATCTCATTTGGATGTTGAATGTATGCTGTTACGTTCTTGACACCCGAGAGTGTGTCTGTTACAAAAGCAGTTACATTAAAAGTAGTTCCTGAAGTTCCAATATTTGGATTTACCACAACATTGATTGAGGGAATTACTGGAGGTGTATCATCAACAATCAGAGTTTCTGCATTTTCAATTTCACCTTGATTGTTATCATTATCAGTTGCGACTATATCGATATAATACAATCCTTCTGATTCACCAGCAGAATTCCAGCTGTTTCCGTAGATATCATCTCCTGCCAGTCCATCATTATGATTACCATCATCATATAACTGTAATATTGCAATATTTGTTTCATCTGGCAGCTGAATGTAGGCGAAAACATCTCTGACACCAGAAACGTCGGTAACAGTGGCAGTTATATTGAAAAGTGTTCCAGATTGTCCTATAGCAGGAATTACTTGTATGTTAGTTACACTTGGAGGATTGTTTATTATGAAAATATCCCCATCTTCTACTGATCTTTGATTTTCTACATTATCGAAAGCAATTATATCAACGAAATATGTTCCTTCAGGTTGTCCAGAGGAGTCCCAATTGTTTCCATAGGTGCCATCTCCGGCGGCTCCATCATTATGGTTTCCATCATCAAATAACTGTAAGATAACAATATTAATCTCATTTGGACGTTGAATATAAGCTGTCACATTTTTTACTCCTGATTGCACATCTGTTACAATTGCAGTTATTACAAAAATAGTTCCAGTTTCTCCCTGTGACGGCGTTACTTGGATATTTTGCGATAATGCTTCAGGAGGAGTCTTATCGATGCCAAAGAATCTAGCATTTGTTCCTGAAAGCTGAATTTCGTTTCCGAGTGAATCATTTGCGAAAATTTCTACCCTATAATAATTGACAATTGAACGCCACCCTGAAGTGTCTATATTAAGAGTATAATCAGGACCAAGCAGAGTTTGATTATTATATGCAGGGACATAAACACTTGAAGAGATATTATAAATTCTAAACCAAACCGTATCAACAACATTCTGCAAATCAGTTGCGTCCACATCAATAACGACCTGATCGATCCACCAGGTATCATTGGCAAAATTATTCGTGTCCCAGGTTAAAACAGGTGGCGCATTATCAACTCTAAAGAATCGGGCATCGATCCCTGCTAGTTGCATTTCATTACCGGCAGAATCGTTCGCAAAAACTTCTACTCTGTAGTAGGTAGAAGCAGAATTCCACCAAGAGGTGTCTATTGTAGTATTAAAATGAGGACCTAACAAACTAGCGTTATTGTGGCCTGGAACGTATTCACTAGCAGAGATATTGAAAATTCTATACCAGACTGTGTTCAATTGTAATAAATCGATTGCATCCACATCGATAACGACTTCACCATTCCACCAGGTATCATTTGCAAAATTTTCAGTATCCCAATTTAGAGTAGGCAGATCAAGATCAATTCTAAAGAATCGTGCATCGATTCCGATCAGTTGCGTTTCATAACCTGAGGTATCGTTAGCAAAGACCTCTACTCTGTAATATATATCTGCAGAATGCCAGCTGGAAGTATCGATAGTTGTATTGAAATCAGGACTTGAAAGGCTGGCATTATTGTGTCCGGGAACATAGTCACTTGAGGAAACATTATAGATTCGATACCAAACGAATTCGACAGTTTGTTCCAAATCTACTGCATCTACATCAATGACAACCTGACTATTCTGCCAAGTATCATTAACAAAATTATTGGTGTCCCAATTCAGGGTAGGTGGATTTCGATCTATTCCAAAGAACCTAGCTTCCGTTCCAGTTAGTTGTGCTTCATTTCCTATTGTATCATTAGCAAAAACTTCTACTCGATAGTAGATATTTGCAGAGTGCCACGTAGATGTGTCAAGATTTAGACTATAATCAGGGCCAGTTAATGTTTGATTATTATGTGCGGCAAGATATTCACTCGAAGTGAAATTATAGATCCGATACCATACAGAATGAACCGTTTGTTCAGAATCAAATGCGTCTATATCAATAACGACTTGATCGGTCCACCAGGTATCATTGGCAAAGTTACCTACATCCCAATCCAATGAGGGCGCCACATTATCAATCCTATAGAACCGAGCATCGTTTCCAAGTAATTGTGCTTCATTACCAGCTGTATCATTTGCAAAAACTTCTACTTTATAATAGATGTCAGCAGAATGCCACCCTGAGGTATCGATATCAATAGTGTAATCAGGGCCTGTTAGCGTTTGATTATTGTGATTAGGAACATAGTCACTTGAGGACACATTGTAGATTCGATACCATATTGTGTGAATACTAGATTCTGAGTCGAAAGCACCCACGTCGATTGTAACCGGGTCAATCCACCAGGTATCGTTAGCAAAATTGTTGGTATCCCAATTAAGCGTAGGCGGATCTCGATCGATACCAAAGAACCGTGCATTGATCCCGATCAGTTGTGCTTCATTTCCTAATGTATCATTGGCGAAGATTTCTACTATGTAATAGATGTCAGCAGAATGCCACCCTGAGGTATCAATAATAGTCGTGTAATCAGGGCCTGTTAGGGTTTGATTATTGTGATTTGGAACATAGTCACTTGAGGACACATTGTAGATTCGATACCAGACTGTGTCGACTAATTGTAGAGAATCAATGGCAGCTACATCGATTGTGACTTGATCTATCCACCAGGAATCATTAGCAAAATTATTGGTATCCCAATTTAATGTAGGAGGTGCATTATCAACCCTAAAGAATCGAGCATCATTTCCGATAAGTTGGGCTTCATTACCAGCAGTATCATTAGCAAAGACTTCTACACTATAATAGATGTCAGCAGAACGCCATCCAGAGGTATCGATATCAATACTGAAATCAGGACCTGTTAGAGTTTGATTATTGTGATTGGGAACATAGTCACTTGAGGAAACATTGTAGATTCGATACCAAACCGTACTTAATTCTAATAAATCAGAGACGTCCACATCGATTGTGACTTGATCGGTCCACCAGGTATCATTAATAAAATTATTCGTGTCCCAAACAAGGCTTGGAGGGTCTTGATCGATTCTAAAGAAACGTGCAGCAAGCCCTATCAACTGTGCCTCATTGCCTAACGTATCGTTGGCAAAAACTTCAACCCTATAATAGATGTCAGCAGAATGCCACCCAGACGTATCAATATCAATAGTGAAATCAGGGCCTACTAGGGTTTGATTATTATAGTTAGGAACATAGTCACTTGAGGACACATTATAGATTCGATACCAGACTGTGTCGACTGATTGTAGAGACTCAATGGCAGCTACATCAATTGTGACTTGATCAATCCACCAGGTATCGTTAACAAAATTATTTGTATCCCAAACAAGGTTTGGAGGGTCTTGATCGATTCTGAAGAAACGTGCATCTAAGCCGATTAATTGCGCTTCATTACCTAATGTGTCATTTGCAAATATTTCTACTCTATAATAGATGGCAGCGGAACGCCATCCAGAGGTATCGATATCAATAGTGAAATCAGGGCCTGTTAGGGTTTGATTATTATAGTTAGGAACATAGTCACTTGAGGAAACATTATAGATTCGATACCAGACTGTGTCGACTGATTGTAGAGACTCAATGGCAGCTATATCAATTGTGACTTGATCGGTCCACCAGGTATCATTAGCAAAGTTGTTGGTATCCCATGTTAATAGAGGTGGAGTATTATCTACCCTAAAGAATCGAGCATCATTTCCGATAAGTTGAACTTCATTACCAGCCGTATCATTTGCAAAAACTTCAACCCTATAATAGATATCAGCTGAATGCCACCCTGAGGTGTCAATAATGGTTGTGAACTCAGGTCCAGAGAGAGTTTGATTATTGTGATTAGGAACATAGTCGCTTGAGGAAACATTGTAGATTCGATACCAGACGGTATGAATAAGATGTTCAGAATCGGTTGCATCTACATCAATGGTTACTTGATCGATCCACCAGGTATCATTAACAAAATTATTGGTGTCCCAATTCAAAGTAGGTGGATCTCGATCAACTCCAAAGAATCGTGCATCTAATCCAACCAATTGTGCTTCATTGCCTAATGTATCGTTGGCAAAAACGTCTACTCTATAATAGATGTCAGCAGAATGCCATCCAGAGATGTCAATGATAGTAGTATAGCCAGGGCCTAGCAAAGTCTCGTTATTTTGTCCTAGAACGTACTCACTAGCAGAAACATTATAGATTCTATACCAGACTGTGTCAACTGTGTTTACTAAATCAGAAACGTCAACATCGATTGTGACTTGATCGATCCACCAAGTATCATTAACAAAATTATTTGTATCCCAAACAAGGTTTGGAGGCTCATGATCGATCCTAAAGAAGCGTGCATTAGCATCTGTTAACTGAACTTCATTTCCAGCCGTATCGTTAGCAAAAACTTCAACCCTATAATAGATATCTACGGAATGCCATCCAGAGATATCAATAACAGTTGTAAACTCAGGGCTCAACAAACTTACATTATTGTGACCCTGAACAAATTGACTTGAAGAAACATTATAGATTCGATACCACACTGTACTTAATTGTAGCAAATCAGCTGCATCCACATCTATTACAACTTGGTCGATCCACCATGTATCATTTGCAAAATTGTTAGTGTCCCAGTTTAATGTAGGAGGCGTATTATCAACTCTAAAGAATCGAGCGTCTGCGCCTAATAATTGCGCCTCATTGCCTAATGAATCGTTTGCAAAGATTTCTACTATGTAATAAATGTCTGCAGAATACCAGCTCGATATATCAACATTCAGAGTGTAATCAGGGCCAGATAGAGTTTGATTATTGTGGCCAGGAACATAGTCACTCGAAGAGACATTGTAGATTCTATACCAGACTGTGTCGACTAATTGCACAGAATCAATGGCATCCACATCAATAACAACCTGATTTGTCTGCCATGTATCATTTTCAAAGTTGTTCGTATCCCAACTCAAAATAGGGGGCGAATTATCAACTCTATAGAATCGGGCATCGAATCCGATCAGTTGGGCTTCATTTCCTAATGTATCGTTGGCAAAAACTTCAACCCTGTAATAGATGTCAGCAGAATGCCACCCTGAAGTATCTATAATTGTCGAATAATCAGGACCTACCAGGGTCTGATTATTATACACGGGAATATACTGGCTTGAGGAAACATTGTAGATTCTATACCAAACCTTGTGTACGGTATTTTCTGAGTCAGAGACATCCACATCTATTGTAACCTGGTCGGTCCACCAGGTATCATTAGCAAAGTTGTTCGTATCCCAATCTAATATAGGTGCCGCATTATCAACTCTAAAGAATCGAGCATCAATTCCAATTAATTGGGCTTCATTACCAGCGGTATCGTTGGCAAAAACTTCTACTCGGTAATATACATCTGCAGAATGCCAGCCTGATATATCAACATTAAGAGTGAAATCAGGGCCTATCAAAGTCTGATTATTGTGACCCAACACGTAGTTACTTGAGGATACATTGTAGATTCGATACCAAACTGTATGAACATCATGTTGTGAATCAGACGCGTCTATATCGATAGTAACTTGATCGTTCCACCAGGTATCATTAACAAAATTATTGGTGTCCCAATTCAAAGTAGGTGGATCTCGATCAACTCCAAAGAATCGTGCATCTAATCCAACCAATTGTGCTTCATTGCCTAATGTATCGTTGGCAAAAACGTCTACTCTATAATAGATGTCAGCAGAATGCCATCCAGAGATGTCAATGATAGTAGTATAGCCAGGGCCTAGCAAAGTCTCGTTATTTTGTCCTAGAACGTACTCACTAGCAGAAACATTATAGATTCTATACCAGACTGTGTCTATTGTTTGTTCCGAATCAAGTGCATCTACATCAATAACGACTTGATCAGTCCACCAGGTATCGTTGACAAAATTGCCTACGTCCCAATTTAATGAGGGTGCCGCATTATCAACTCTATAGAATCGGGCATCGAATCCGATCAGTTGGGCTTCATTTCCTAATGTATCGTTAGCAAAAACTTCGACCCTGTAATAGATATCTGCAGAATGCCACCCTGACGTATCTATTATCGCGGAATAATCAGGACCCACTAAAGTTTCATTGTTGTATCCTGAAACATACTCACTTGAGGAAACGTTGTAGATTCTATACCAAACTGTGTCTATTGATTGTTCCGAATCTGATGTGTCAATATCAATTATGACTTGATCGGTCCACCAAGTATCATTGGCGAAATTATTGGTGTCCCAGTTCAAGACTGGTTGTTGATTGTCTACATACACGAAAACACTGGAGGAATTCGAAACAGGGGTTGTGTTTGTATTGTTTGCCCAGATTGTGTAGTTATAGCAGTAACCATCTAAAAGCAGTGTTGTATCATCTGGTATGCTTATAGAATCGCTCTGCAAACCTCCAGTGAAATCAGCCTCCGCAATAATTGTCCCATTCCTGTAGACGATATAATGATCCAAATCAAAAGGAGTTGTTGATGTAATATCCCAATCAAACGTTTGTATTCCTGAAATCCAACTAAGATTTAATGGTGGCGAAATATAGTCAATGTTAACTGGATCAACAATAAAAGAATAATACAGACCAAAATTATCGTTTATTGCATGAGCTCCGAGCGTGGTATTATAATAGAAATAATATTCGATAGTAGCTTTAGCTGCTTGCCCTGGAATTGTTCCAGTATAAATGAAATCTTCACAATAACTATTCATAACTATCGAATCGTTGTGAGTTGTCCAGTCTCCATTAATTGAATAGAAAAGAATAAGCGTATCAATTTCTAGGTCATTAGAAATCGTCGCATTAATTTGGACATCTTCATTTAGGATTGGTATTTTGGGAATTCTTTGTGTATCAGGATTATGACTAAAACTCGCTTGCAAAATATCTATAGAGAATAAGATGGCTTTTTCATCGTTTAAAGCATATGTGATTCCTGAAGTGGTGTTTCCAAATGCCTCAATTCGATATAACGAACCTTCTTTCCAACTGCTTACATTTAGTTCAGTCGCATATGTAGGGCTAGCAAGAATCGTATTGTCTATTACGATCGATCCTTGTGCCCCTGATGTTTCGTTTATTACGCGATACCAAACCGTATCCATAACAGAATCAGGATCAATGCACTCAATATCAACCCATACAGTACTATAATGGAATGAGTTGTTTAACGGCTCTGCCCACTCAAGTTCAATTCCTGTTTCATCATTTTCATCAGCTGGATTTGTTGTAGAAGATTGCGTATCTTGAGTATCTACTGAACTTTGAGAGATAGAAGATGAAACATCTAGAAGACCAGAATACAGAAGATAAGAATTATCTGAATTTTTTATTTTTACATTTACATCGCACAAATCAGAGCGACCGAAAGTGTCTAACGTCTTCACTAGAATTGTTTGCTCACCGTCAGAAAGGCTTTTTGTATTCCAGGTGAAAGTATATTTCCCGAAATAGTCGTCACCACCTTCTTGTTCCATCAAACTCCATGAAACGCCTTCGTCAAAACTAACCTTGACGTAGCAAAGCGGGTGTCTAGATTCTACTTCTGCTTCAATTTCTACGGTTCCAGAGACCGATTGGTTGTTTTGTGGATTGTACACATTTACTTGGGGGGGCATTCCGCTAACAACAACAAAAATTGCCATTCCACTTAGAAGCAACACTAATGAAAGAGTTAAAATTCTAAGTTTTGTAAATCTCATTTTTTTCGTTTGTATTAGACGAAAACGTTGGAATGAATGATTAAATGAATGTAAAAAACCTATGACGACAAAGGGGGCAATAATCCAACAAGCTAATGAGAGAATTGGGAAATAAGTTAACATTTTCATTATTGAAGGGCTTAAACTAAATGATGAAGGCAAAAGATAAATTAACAAATACTTTGTTAACCAATATGATCCCTTCTCTAAATGTGAGGGATCCATCTGTAAAAGAGTTATCAAGGCATGCCCCCAATATTAACTAAAGCGCTGTAATTTCTTTCAGTTTGACTTTTCTCTCTTCTCAAAGACTTTATTTATATAATTATGTTTTTTATAGAACTACACCAAATATCTGAGCCAAAAAAAAAGATCTTATCGCATGAAGGGGATTTTCAGAGGGCTTAAGAAACAATTGTACAAATTGAACAATCGAAAATAGAACATTGTCTCTTTTCCTAACTACGTCTGCTTTGTTTTTCATGTTGAGTTACTTTAGATAAATAAAAATTAGCCATAATCAAAAGATAAGATATAATAAATTAAATGGCGCTATAGAAAGAGGGAGATAATTTCATATTAAAATTTAGTATTTTAGGATGAGTATTCGACAATACGGTAGTAGTGAATTCTATGGGGATTCTCAGTAAATTCAAGAGATTTATTCAACAATCTAAGGACAAATCCACCAAAGATTTGTTTAATAATCTATTAACCGTCCTTTCGAATCCTGAAGATGAGTTTGTCTACGTCAGGACATTATCTTTAGTGGATGAGAGTCACCCTGATCCAATTAAAGATTCAATTGTCGAGAATCTAAAATTACACTTGAAAGTTATTAGCGGCGAAGTTGAGCAAGAGGAAATTTTAGATATTCTTTTTCAACTTAGTCAATCATGGGATTTACTTTCATATGACTTGGATAATAAAGGAATGCATAAAGAAGCAAAAATAGCAGAAATGTTCAAACATCTCACAGCAAATGTTATTGAAGTTCTAACACTCCAAAAAAATACTCCATTCCGCTTAGCTCGATGTGCAGAAATTGCAGAAGAATTTTTTGAAAAGGATCTTTTGAAAAGTTTCTGTTATACAACTGGAGTTTCTTTTCTTCAGTTTTCATCTCTAGTCAATGATGATATTACCAAAAAGAACTTTTTAGAAGAAGCAACTCACTATCATAAACTTGCTATAAGTCTATCTGAAGATATTGACGAAGCCTATGCACTGAACTCTAATAGCCTTGGAATCATTTTTCTTCAATTAAGCGAAATAGAGATGGATAAAACCAAAAAAAGAGAACTTGTACAGGACGCAATTAATAGTATGAAAGAAGCGCTAGATGCAGTATTATTACTTTCCGATATAGAAAAAATCGAAGATTTCTCAATTTCAGTCGCCCATGCTTATTCAAAACTTATTGCCCTCGATGTGAGTCTCAGAATAAAAAAAGACGCTTATCAGGCAATGATTAAGTATTATCACAAAGCTCTTGAAATTGCACAAGAAAAAAACAAAGTAAGTGATCAAATAGAATATGAATATTCAATAGGATCAATTTTTCTCTATTTAGCAGGTATTGAAAACGATATAAAGAAAAGAACTGGGTATATATCCGAAGCTGAGTTGTATTTTCAGAGAGTTACCGAAATTGCTCAGAAGAATAAACATCTTGAAGGACTTCAAGATTATCTCAAAGGCCTGGAAGAGTTTGGCTATTCTTTGTTTTTAGAAATAGTCGAAACTGAGCCTACTATCGAAGGAAAGAAAATTTTACTCGAAAAACTCATTCGAATCCGAGAAAACACGTATCAAGTCAATTCAGAGTTAAAATCAAGTAACAAAAGAGAATTACTGCAAGAAACTAAGACAATTAGTGAAATGTACGAAAAACTGACTAATATGTACTTAAACCTTAGTGCTAAGAGTATGACACTAAGAAAGGCAGTAGAATTTCAGTCAAAATCGTTAGAATATGCTCTTGTTTTGAAAGACATAGCTGAGGTTAGAGAGAGAAGCAATATTCTTTCAAATCAAATAGAGTGGTTGATAACTGTAGAATCTAATATTTCAGTAATGCAAGACCTTTTAATGAGTGCTATTCAAACATTTAAAAATCTGCTGAGCATAATTAACACTTTAAATGATAAAACTGTGGAAGAAGTTAGTTATTGTACTTTAGCATTGCTCCAAAGCGTATTTGCTGTAAATGAACCAGATTCTGAAGAAAAAAACTCTAAATTAACTAGCGCTTTGAACTTTTCCTCTGAAGGATTGAAGAGAGCGATAGAAAACAAAAATGCACAAGGAATTGCTCGCAATTATTATGTCATGGGAACGATTTTAACTAACGTATTATCTTACACTGATCAACTACAAAAAGAAAATCTTTACATTAAGGCAAAAAACTGTCTCTATGAGTCATTAAAACTATCTTTTTCAATGAATGATGAAAAACAATCGCAAAAATGCTATCAAGTTCTCGGTAGGTTGTCAATGAGTTTCAGCAAAGTGTCTGAGGCTCAAGATAAAATCGAAATAATGGAAGAAGCTTTAGGCTACTGGGATAAGGCATTAGAAATAGCATTAAAATTGAATGATTTCGTTTCATTGCCTATTTATTCATTTGCAGCAGGGAAATGCTGGTTCGCTTATACTAAGCTAGAAAACGATCCTAGAATACAAAGCAATTATTGTTCAAATGCCTTACAAAAATTTGATGAGACGATCAAATATGGTAGAAGGTTAGGAAATACAGATATCATGCTTAAAGCTAGTGAAAATATGCTAGACGTAATGGCTTTTGAAAATAAGGTGTTATTAGAGACTAAAACTCAGATTCGGACCTTTAAAATAGACTAGTGGACTAGTCCTCTTAATTTAAGTGTTTTTTGTTCTGTATCATAAAAAAAGAGAGGTTTTGAAATATTTCTCTAGATTGTTCAAGTACCTACTAAAAGCCTATTTCATGTGTAAAGATGTTCAGGGGGTTTATTTACTCCAAATATTCTGATAAATTCTTTATGCACGTAGAGTGGCTTAAATTCATACATTATCAGATTCCAATCGATCATTTCTCTAATGAAATATTTCATTTCGAGTTTAAATGAAATATCATCATCCTCAAACCATTTAATATATGGCGCTGGAGGCAAAGATATCACTTTTCATCACCTTCATTGTTTATATTGCTTGAAATCGATATAAGTTGATACAAGTTTGATTGCGAAATTATCTAATCATCAATTTTTCGAATTCTTCCATTTTATCTAACAAAGTAATCCGAAGTTCTTGTAGCATCGTTCTATACTCTCTAAGAGTAGAAACTAAATTCGCTTGGATATTTACAAGTGAAACTTGTTCTTCCTTTAGTGTTCTGAGTTTATCACCTAAATCTTTGGAAGAGTTCTCCAACATCTTCTTAACACCAACTAATGTACTTGAGTCTAATGAAGTACTTTGTGTTGGTAAAGCTGAAATAATCGTCTTTTTTGTATTGTCTATATCTAAAGATATTGCTTCTAGATTTTTTGTTAACCTATCAACATATGCAATTTTTAAGCTATCAATCGTTGAATGTAATGTTTTGAGACTTTCTTCGGAATCGCTACTTACTGTACTAAAGCTTTTTATTAATTGATCCAATGAATCATTTACTCGGCCTTCTAGAACCTCAAATCGACTTGAAAGTTCATCTCTTAATGTTTCAAATTTCCAGTGGATCGTGTCATAAATCTCAGAGATCTTTTTACCTGATTCTAATTGATTTTCCTGGGCTTTATTAAAATCAGCTACTAATTCACTTAAGATAGTGTATGTTTTTTCGAATTCATCTAATTGACTTGAAAATTCTGCCGTATATGTGTCTCTCATATTTTGAATGTTTTGATTCGCTGACTTCAAGTTCTCAATAATTTTATCTCTTGATTCAGTAGATTCAATTATCATCTGTCTTAAATTCTCAAGAACAGTATCTTCTGTTGCTTTAAAGCGATTTAACATGCTGGTATCTAAATTTGACACTTCTTTGGAAATCCTTTGGTCAAGTGCTACTAAATTTGCAGTTAGTTCTGTTTTGTCTATACCATATCCTTTAGTATGTTCTTCAAAGACTGTAGAAAGGTTTTCAGTCATAGAAATCATTTTTTCTAGTTGAGTGCCGGTGTTATTCCTAACATCATCAAGTTTAGCAACTAAATCTATCTTCAGCTTGTCAATCCCTTGAGAAGTCTCTTTCTTGATAAGCGAAATTTGGTTTTGAGTATCCTCATTATGAGAGCTCAATTCAGTAAATTGGGATTTCAATAATTCAACTGTTTGGCCAATCTTTTTTTCTAATTGATCAGTCTGACTTAGTATATCTTTACGAAGTCTGCCAGTTTTTACGGCGCGACTCTTATTATATTTCTCCATCGTTTTCATTATTTCATTTAACGTCTTATTTATTTTATCAAGAGTTGTTCCGTTCTTACTAACATCTTTTTCTACCTTTTCTATCCGTTTAATGATATCAACCATTTTACTTTCGATTAGGTCATCTTCGCCTTGTTTTTCTTTCGACGACAAGTATCTCACCAATTCAAATTAAACTTAACTTTGAGTATTTTACTATAATTTTTTGTATTCTATTTTGGATTTTTTGATAGAACAGAAATTCACATAACTATTTACTTGCTAAGATCTATTTCTACTGAGTCTAACCTTTAAAAACTAAATAGACAGATCAATATAATATCCAATTCGTTAACTTGATGTAGAAATTTTTGTAGTTCCTATTTGTGATTATAATGAAACACAGTCGTATAATTTACAGGATATCTTGCCTATTTATTATCATTGGATTGATGCTATGTTCATGCACAGTCCATGCTGTGTTCTCAATAGATGGTTCGCAATCCAATTCTACATCGATAATTTCAAATGACGTAAGCGATCACCCTAAAAGCTCCACAACTGTGTCATCAATTAAATTCTGTTCTTATGTTAAGGGAACTGGTAGTTATACAGAGGTTGACGATGCTATCTTTACACCAAATGGTCGGTTGTTTATTTACTTTGAAATCTATGATGCTTTTCGACATCAAATTACAACTACTATTACTGTAACAGCCCCAGATGGTTCAATCTATCTTGAGGAAACAGAAAAAGAAAGTCCACTTTTTTATACTTATGCAAAGTGGTGGGAAAAAGAAATTGATAGCTTTGACTTTAATGGGGAATATCGAGTACAAATTCAAGTTACTGACAGAACTAAAAACCAAAACTTCATTGAAACAGGATCCTTTTTTGTTCGTGATGCTGCACCTTTAATTGCAATAACTATGGAAGATCTTCCTGTGCAAATGGGCATAGGTACTTATCAGAGAATAAAAGTTAATCTCTATAACTTGGATCCGAGCTTCGTTGGAACGTCTACTATAACTGTTCGTCTGTCAGGTTCTGCTTTTGGTTTTCCTGATGGCAATGCAAGAGCCATCACATTGGGACCCAATGAGCGCCGTGATATTTATTTCACTGTTATTCCAAATAGTTTTGGAATAAAAACCCTTCGTGTTGAAATTCTGTTTAAAGAAAATGTGATTTCATATGAGGATTACTCCATTTCAGTTACCGTTGGGTACATATATGCAATTCCAATTGCAGCTATTATTGGAATCATTTTAATCTTCTTCTTTAAAAGATCGAAGCCACAGATTCAAATTACTGAGATGAAAAGTAGTGTTATCTCGTCTATAGACGAATCTGATGAACAAGATGTCATAAAAGATGACATTCTACCGAGAGATATTTCTAAAGAAATTACAGAACCTTCACCTACTGAAACGATATTACTTAACAGAGAAATGCTCTCAAAGTCTCCTATAGATCATCAATATGAAGATTCTAATACAAAAAAATATTTTGAGTTAGATACAACAGCAAAGGACACACATAAGAAACTTGTTAAATCATTAATTAAGCATAAGAAGGAAGCAGAAGGTATCAAGCTCCCTAAAATAGAAAAAGAAATTCTGAAGAAAGAAATTCTATGTGCAAATTGTGGTAATTTAATGCCTGAAGGTACGTCAATCTGTCCCGCATGCCAGTCGGATCAGATTTCATGCCCTATTTGCTTAAGACCTATTATTTTTGGTGAGACGATAATCAAATGTTCTTATTGTGGAGTTTTTTCTCACGAAGATCATTACATTCAATGGGTAGCTACAAAAGGATATTGCCCTAAATGTAAAACAAAAATAAGGGGTTAAGATAGATTATTTCTTCATTCTAGTCGCTTTTAAAGAATGTTAGTTGCAAATGTTTTTCTTCTTTACTCCAAATAAATGTTCCATCGATTTCTAGTCTCTGAAGTAGTACTAAGCGAAAAATCAACTTCAGTATGGATTCTCTTGAGAAATTATACTTACTAGTAAGTATTTCAACTGTTGATTGTACACCGTTACAATTCAATTCTTTCAAAAGACTTTCAGTAGAGTTTACAACAGTGTTTAAGGCAGTTTTGTTAAGATTCAAACAATCACAAAGCGCAACAAAAGCTTCTTCAAATTTTTCTGCATCTATTAGAGCTCTTCCTTTTAATAGAGCTTTCTCAATTTCTCCAGAATACTCTTTAGAGATATTAAATTTCAGAATGTCAAAATCTTTTAGGATTTCCTGTATACGAGCAGTTGTTTGCTGGGAATTTTTATAGAGATCTTTTAAGAAGAGTAATGCGTGTTCATCAATTTCTTCTTTACCATCCGCACTTTTTCTTTGATTAATGATCTCTTCATACTGTTCCTTCACAAGAGCATTTTCTAATTCAGAAAACAGTGACTCTTGAGCTTCTAATTGTGTTTCTAAATCAAGAGTTTGTGACAACGTAGGTGACTTTTCGATAAATCTTTTAATATACTCCACTGATTTTTGTATCGCTTTTATTGTCTCTTTTGCGTCCTTCTGAATCATAAGTCTTTTCTGTATTTCCTTGTAGCCCTCGACGAATTCTTTTTCGTCTTTTAACATTTCAAATTGTTTTGTCGCATTATTATAGTATTTCTCAGCCTTTTGTATTGCGAAAATTGTAGCATAATCGCTCGCTAAATCTAAATTTTTAGAAATTTCATTGATCTGTGATAATATCTTTTCTTTCAAAGGATCATTAAGTGCAATTTTTGATAAGTATTCATCCTCAATTGCTTGGATTTCTTCAATCTCTTTGATTACTGAATCCATTAAGTTATTTCTTTTCTCAGAAATGAGTTTAATTCTGTTTTCTAGATTTGTTAACCTTTTTTCTATTGATTTATAGCGTATGAGTTTCTCAATGACTGGTGAATAGTTTATTTGTTCAATATGTGTCTGTAAACTTAACAATTTATCTTGAAACAAATTCAACAACTGGCCTGGCAAATCTTTTTTTATTCTTTCAATTTCTTCAAGAAGCATAGTCTTTTTCGCTTCAGGTTGAACATCATGGTAATAAGGTCTCGGGATCTGTTCATCTCTAATTATTACTCCTTTTCCTTCCATGAGTTGAAGCAAATATGCTACGTTTGTAGAACGTGAAGGGACACAAAAGAAATTACGACTGAGTTCAGAGATGCCTAGCGCTCCTTCGCTTTCAGCTAATAGATTATAAAGCTTGTCTTCCCACACTGTGCTTGTTTTAAATCGAAACTTTTCATTAATGTTCTCCAAGAGACCCATTTGAACAAGGTTTTCAATCCATTGTTTGCATGCCTTCTTATCAACCGTTATTTTTTTGGCATCTTCTAATTCAAACAAATCAGTCAGAAAGTTATTTGCTAGTTTGCCAATTTCTTGGCCCATTTTTTTTCCAATCCATAAGTTTGGAAGGATTAGACCAATCTTTTTCAAATCTTCAATCATTCTTGCAGAAGACATGGCAATTTTAAGACGATCCTCTAATTCTTGTACGACTTCTTTCTTTACATCTGCTGTTAAGCCTTTACTATTAAGTTTCATTATATGATGAAATGTTTGATCATCTAGTTCTCTTACTAATAGCAAACGACTAATCGGAACTTCTCGATATGTTTTTCTGTATTGATCTGAAATAACCGGCCCTCTAGAAAGAATAAATGTGAAGTCTGATTTCCTTTCCGTCATAGCGTCAAGTATTTTAAGTTTATTAAATTTTAAAGAAAGCATCGTTGATTTTATGCTTTCCTTTGAAAGATTAACACAAATCAATACCTTTGAGCTAATACTTGGATTCTCTTTTGTACTAAATTCGAGAGAGAACACTGCTTTGCTATCATCAAGAGTAGAAACTTTGCCAAAATTAACTGATCCAAATATAGTCTGGAAATAATTCTTAAAACTTGATATTGCAGCTTCAATAGATACTTCTGGTTCAAGTATGACTGAAGATTCATCCTTCTGGAGCTCTACAGTAGTTAATATTGGTTGTTTCTTTCTTTTTGATACTTCTTCAAATTTTATCCCACTTCGTATGAATTGACGTTTCACTACTCCTTCTGTTATCTCCTGAATCTTCTCTAAAGCGGCTTTGTAAATTAGAATTTGACAAGCTTTGAGTACTCGTCTTGAGTTGCCTTTCAAACTCTCATGAATGAAATGAATTGCATCATCTGAAAATGGATAACATCCTTCAATTTCTGCAGTTCGTGTGCTTGATAAATAGGAAAGAATCAATTGTTGAGTATCATCTGCAGAAATAAGAGGCGGGACTTCTATATGATATAAGAACCGCTCAGGCAACGCTTTTTGAAATCTAGATACTGCATATTGCCAGGCTTGAGGAGAAACTGACAAAGTAATCATAAACGGAATGTGGTGAATTTCAGTTCCTTTGTGATAGATGCGCCCTATATTATCCAAGAACTCACGAAAGTCGTGTAATCGTGCCTCACGCTTCTCTAACCCTATAACAAGCAGTTCTTGTTCAACTTCATCAAATGCTAAATGAATGAAGTTATATTTTAGACGCTCGACTAGATTCTTACCAACTAAATTCAGAATCATTGTTTTTCTAAGAAGTTCGTTATTAATATTAGAAATAAAGCCTGATTTTGTTACTTCTTTGATTATTTTTTCAGTGATTTCTTTATCCGAGGGGTCTACAATATTTGGTAAGTTTTCTAAAATTTGAGTTAGCTGATCTTTGAAAGATCCTTTAAATACATGCCGTAGTCCAAGTCCTTTGATTTCAGCAGGAAAACCCTCAGCATCGTAGTTTAAATTGCCTTCTCGTAATTCTTGATTAAATTTCATTAGTAATGTTGTCTTACCAACACCAAAATCTCCATGAAGTGCTAAGGCTCCTGGTTTTCCATGTAAAGAAACATTTATTGCAAGATCCTTTAAAGCAGACATTGCCCCTTTTTGGGCTGTCGTCAAAGTAAAAATATTTGATAATCCACTGGGAAGAATAGGAAAAGGATTTTCATTTAGATAAAATATTTTGTAGGGATTAATGAATTGACCCCCCGTAATTTTTTAACAATTACCCGTCTTTACGTTTGTCAAGGTATTATCTAAGTATATCGCGTATCAATATAATCAATATCCCCATAGTATTATAATCTTACGATTTTCGTAAGGACTTCTAAATACTGAATTTAGAAAATCGCTAATTTTTCTGCACCAAAATAAAAATTTCTTATAATCTACTAAAAATCAATCTTGTTTTGATTTTGTATTTTGATCTTACCTTAATTCCAAAGTTGTGTTAGCTTAACTCGGCTTTTTCTTAGAAATAGCTCAGTTTTTTGATTTAATTCTTCGTGAAATTTATCTATCAATCATCAGCGAGTCTCTCACTTTACTTTCCCTAATTTTAGCTTTATTCTTTTGTGCTTGTTCTACTAGCATATTATTTAGTGTTCTAAAAATAAATTCTACATTTTCCCCTGTTTTTGCTGATGCTTCGAAAAATGGACAGTCTATTTCCTTTGCTATCTTTTCTCCTTCTTTCGAAGAAATTATCCTTGCTTCCTCTAAATCCGATTTATTTCCAACCAGTATGATAGGTATCCCTGCGCTGTGCTTTTTCACTTCTTGATACCATTTTTTGACATTCTTGAATGATCCCTCATTTGTAATATCATAGACTATTAACGCACCTCGAGCTCCTTGAAAATAATGAGAACGTATATTTGTAAAACGTTCTTGTCCCCCAGTATCCCAAATAAATAACCTCGTCTGGATATCTTCAATAGTGTACCTCTTGATCCTAAAATCAACTCCGATTGTAACTTTATAATTTTCAACAAAGACTTTTGTAGTACATCTTAAACTAAGTGCAGTTTTTCCAACGCTTCCATCGCCTACAATGATTACTTTGAAAATATAGCTCATCGGATACTTTTCCACCAGTAACTTGTGTCTCTTGCCCCTCTTTTGTTAATTTGTTTCAAAAGAATTTTTGTATTTATGAATTATCCTGTTAATTTCACCTACATTAAACTTGTGATATGTTCTATTTTATTCTTAATATCAATTAACCATGAAAACTTAGAACGAAGAAATTTAGAAAAAACTGTTTCTAGAAACTGTGGTTGGGTGAAAGGTGACTCAATATTATTTAAGAAATGGTACCATTGTTCTGCTATACTTAGAGCGTCCATGTTTACGAGATAATCTATTATTGAAGGATATATTCTAAAAGATCTTGCAGAATTATTCAAAACTGTTATTTTATGTTCAGTCTGCTGTATTTTGGTTTTTAATTTCTTCTCATTATTACTAATTTCTCTTAAATTAGAAATAATTTGATTTCTAATTGACTCATTTTCTGATTTACCTAGGTCATTTTTCAAAGAAGACTTTTTACTTTCCCAAGATTCAATTTGATGATTTAATTCTTCTACTTCACGAATTATCTGAGTATTTAATTCATCATACTTGAGTAAAAATTGATTGTAGGAATTTAGTTTGAGAACTCTATGAATTTGATTGTAAGCATTAAATTGCAAAACTCCAGTGTAATAATCTTTGTTAAACCATGTAAAAATAGGTGGAAACCGAAAATCAATAATCTCTGCAATCTTTTCTGCTATTGACGTATAAAGAGACCCTGCTTGACCTCCAGCGTAAAAGGAGACACCAAGTCCATCGAAAGTTATGTAGTGTCGGGGTATTGCTCTTGGACTGATTCTTTTAGCAATTCCACTTAAATTGGGGTTTTCTTGGTTCTCAAAGTCATAACTATATAATGTCTTACATGAAAGACATTTTTCCTCTAATTGATTTCCTCTTTGTTGAAGGGGAACTTTTCCTTCACATGATTTACAATGATACCAAAAAGGAGCATAATCTTTCAGGATTTTATCTAGATTATATTGATCAGCAAAGCGATTGTAAAGTGTTATATAGTCAGTACTACAGGACAAGAGACGACTAAATGATTCTTCAAAGGCGCTTAACCCATCTGAGTATTTAAAGAAAACTATTGAGCAATTCATTAAATCATTAATGATTTTTGAGAGAATAATCGCATTCATATCCGCGAAATTTTCTGCATTTTGATAAGCTTCTTCTAAAAGATCTACAAGATCACCCCATTTCTTTTGGAAGGGTATCTCAATGTTTTGTTTAAAATCTGAAATGTTCTGACTGGAAAATTCCCGTTCCAGTTCTCTAAGGCAAGTTTCATAATGAGTCTGAATATACTTAACAATATTTTCCCAGGTCTCTTGAGAGGGTTTTTGGATTGCGTACATGCATTTTTTTCTGTCTTTTTTTGCTATTTTTAAACCTACCTTTAAGTAGCCACTCTTAGAAAGATGCGGAAAGCGATTGGACGCAAACCACTCATCATCGGCAAAATCAGTATCTACTACACTAAAAAGGCATACAACTGAATGTCCCTGCTTCTCTAAATGTTGTGCAATATGTTCAAGCAATATTGTTTTCTTAAAAATTCCACTATAAGGCAAAAAGTTGGGCTGATGAGCAGTTTCGAGTAAAATCGTATTTTTTTTAACAAGTTTCTTAAGGACGTCTTGGAGAGAATTTTGTAGTGTTCTTGTGTTCTGATGAAATTTCGCAATGTGTCTTGTAAGTTCTTTGCTTACATTTACATTCTTTATTGTTCGAGGGTTTTGTTCGGAAAACTCAATTATCTTTGAGACTAATTTGTTCAGAAACTCTGTCATACAACTCCTCATATATTTTTACGTGAAATAAATTAAATCATTTCACGACTAAAAATCCTTCGGATTCCTTCCAACACCTCTATAGACTAACTTTGCCTTTAATACATCAATCGGATCAAAAACATTTCTTGCGTCAACAATCACGCCAGGCATCTTCATTCTTTTACTAAAATCATCAAGATTTAGATTTTTAAAAACAGTATGAGCCGTGATCATCACAACACAATCCGCTTTTGTGATCGCTTCTTCCAGAGTTTTTGCGAAATCAAGATTAAAAAACTTCAACACTTCATCTCTGTTTAATAGAGGATCGTATGCAACTAATTCAGCACCTATACTCCTCAATTTTTCAATAATTACACTTGCTGGAGTATTTACACAAGATTTAGAATCGCTTCTGAAAGTTAAGCCAAATATAGCTATTCTCGCCGTCTCAGGGTTTTTTCCAGCCTCTTTTAATCCATCAGTGACTAGGTCAATAAGGTGCAAAGGCATCCTTTCATTAATTCTTCTTGCAGTTTCCATCAGCGGAGAAGTTATTCCTACCTTAGTAGCGGCATCCATGACAAAATAGGGATAATAGGGAATACAGTGTCCTCCAACTCCTGCTCCTGGAATGTGTATATGTGAAAACGGTTCTGTATTTGCTGTTGCAATAATTTCAAAGATATCTAATCCTAAATTTTCTGCAATTAGCGCAAGTTCATTTGCCAATGCGATGTTTACATCACGATATACGCCTTTAAAGAGCTTAACAGCTTCTGCTGTTTTTGCATCTCTCACTTTAATCAATTCATTTTTAATTACGCTCTTATAAAGAGCAATTACAGCATTTGCACTTTTTTCATTTATTCCGCCAACTATTTTGGGGTATTTTACTGTAAAGTCTGCTATAATGCTGCCTGACATGACTCTTTCAGGACTGAATGCTAGACCAAAATCAACGCCCGCTTTTAATCCTGAACGTCTTTCTAAGATTTCTTTGACAAGCCCTTCTGTCGTTCCTGGTGGTACAGAACTTTCAAGAATAACCACATCATTTTGCGAAAGACCTTTACCGATGTATTCAGTGACATTTATTATAGCTGATAAATCAGGGGTTTTATATTGGGTAAGAATAGTAGGAACAGCTATTATCTTCACATCACTATTAATTGCACCCTTGAGAGTATCGGTAGTGGCCGTTATCCTTCCTTCTTCATAACTCTTCTTGAACATCTCCATTAGTTCTGGCTCATTTTCGATATAACAAATACCACTATTAATTAAGTCTACGCGTTCTTCGTCTTTATCTACTCCAATAACTTTCGCACCCACATTTGCAAATATTGATGCAATAGGAAAACCAATATTTCCAAGACCGAAAACTGTTATTGTAACATCACCATTTTTTACAGAATTCAAGATATTCTCTTTTGATTGAGAAAAGATCTTAACCAACATAAACCGCCTCTTTTCCTTATACTTAACGCTTATTCTTTAATTCATGCTAAAATTTGGCATTTGCTGATTTTAAAGCATTCAAGGCAATTTCTAAGTTTTTTAAACCTTCAATTCCGTTAACTATTGGAGTCTTATTTTCTCTTACACATTTTATAAAATGTTCTAACTCAAGTTTTAATGGTTCTTGCGTCTCTATCTCTGGTTTTTCTATCTTTGGATCACCAGATTTTGAAATAAGGTCTAAATAATCTTTATAGTCGGTTTCGAGCATTTTACCATACACTAGAATATCTTGCGTAATATAGTCTACAGTTGCGAATCCATCAGAAAATGTCAAACTAAGATTTCTAATTTTTGTGGGTGTCAATCTGTTTACTTCAATGCTACCAAGTATACCTGTTTCAAATTCGAGAAGGATAGATGCATAATCTTCATATTTTGTTGTTTTTGGACCTATCTTTGCATAAACGTTCTTTACTTTCTTTTCAGTTAAAAAACGCATGACATCAATATCGTGAATTGCTAGATCTATTAGAACGCCAGTATCGCGTGCCCTATGTATATATGGACCGATTCGCCTTGCCGAAAGGGAAATAATTTCTCCTAAATATTCTTCTTCTATAAGCTCTTTCATCTTAAGAATTGCAGGATTAAAGCGTTCAATATGTCCTACCATAAGAATTAATTCTTTTTGTTCAGCACTTTTGATTAAAGATTTAGCCTCAGCTACACTAATTGTTATTGGTTTTTCAACAAGAACATGTTTCTTGTAAGAAAATACATCCATGATTACTTTCTTATGAAGTGGAGTTGGTACTGCTATACTTGCTGCATCAATATCCTCATTTTTTAGCAATTCACTATAGCCAACATAGCCATTTACATTGAATTGTTTACTAAGTTGTTTCACGAGTTTTTCGTTAACATCCGAGAATGCAATTAATTCTACTCCTTTCATTTTTGAATAAACACGCATATGATTTTTGCCCATATACCCAGCGCCAATAACTCCCACCTTAATCGTTTCCAAGGACTAACCTCAGTTATGCTATTTCATTCTTACTAATTTTAAATTTTAATGGCATGTTTTAGATAAATCAAACATCTTTCTTTCGAAATAGTCTATAATTGAAACCTAATATCACTAGTTGCATCAAAAAGTGCACAGATTATAAATTTTGGGGAAGATATTCGCAGAATTTCAAGACACATATATTGCCGAATGGCTTTGTTAAAACTTAGATTGATTACTAAATAAGAGAGTTTTTGATAAAATCCCTGCTAAAATGATTTAAAAGAATTAAAATATTTAAGAAATATACTCATTGATCCCCTAAAAGTAATTTATGACTTGTTGTTTATTAATTCTAATTAAAACAAATTTTTGCGGAAATAACGAGATCCTTGATTTAAATCATACAATCTGTTTGGTTAGGCAACCAAAACCTACCATCGGACAATCCATAGTAATTCAAATGCTTCACAGAAACGTACATTCTGAGAATAACCTCTAATCTTCGCAAGTCCTTCGACCAAATCGCATTCCATATAATAACTTGAACTTTGTGATGCGTAAACTCGAATTGCATCCAATTTTGTTTCAATCGTATCCTCAACATTGACATAAACTTGGGGAGTGAAAGAAGGAAGTATGCTCGGAGTCTCGTAAAGAAGAACTTGGGGAGTCTTTCTACAGGCGACTCTAGTTGCAAGAAACGCTCCTAAATGATCTTGATGTCTTTCATGTTCAGAATGCGAATATACTATATCTGGATTAATTTGTTTAACAAGTGCTTCAATAGCTAGTATAGTAGCCCTTAAATTCTCGAAAATATAAGTATCCTCTAAATCTGCAAAACTTAAAGACTTTATGCCAACTATACTTGCCGCTCTTCTAACTTCGGACTCTCTTATAAGTGGATTACCATGTTGTCCTCCACCCGTTAGAATTAAACCATGGATAATATCTCCCCTCGCTTTATGCTTAGCTAAAGTAGCTCCACATCCAATTTCAATATCATCAGGATGCGCCCCAATAGCTAGAACTACTTTTTGTTGCCTATTTGAGTTTGTCTTTACTTTTGTATTCGAGAAATTCTTGTAATTAGTTTTTGTCAACAGATCTCTCTCAAAGTTCATTTCGTTAATATCCATGAGTATCTACCATGAGAAGAGTTTCTAGCGCTTATTAAGAATGAAATATATTATTTCTTACTTTTAAATACATATTACATTTGTGTAGATACCCTTCCATTTTCTTAAAATAGTTAATTAGTAAGAAAACTGTTAGTTTATACTTTTTTTGTCACGATTTCAAATAGAGACGTTTCATTTTAATCCTTCGAGTTCCTTTTGGCTTTCTTGAATTACATTAACAATATATTCTTGATCTTCGCGTTGTAGATAGGCATGGATCGGTATGCATAGCACCGTTTCAGATGCTTTTTCTGCAACTGGGAATTGTCCATACTTAAACCCATAAAGTCTTCGAAAAATAGGCTGAAGGTGAAGTGAAGGAAAGGCGATCCTAGTTTCTACTCCTGCATTTTCAAGAATGGATTGTAAAGCGTCTCGTTGTGCTTGATTACTTGTAAGAACTGAAAAGAGCATATAGGAATGCAAATTATATGATCTTACAGTTTGTGGGCGAATAAAGTCAAATTCGCGAAAGATATCGATGTAATATTCAGCTAACTCTTTTTTGTGTTTTAATATATGATGAATTCGTTTTATTTGAACTAATCCTATTGCTGCAACAAGATCCATCATTTTATAGTTCCAACCGATTTCTACATGATGATATCTCCCATCTTGTCCGTGATTGAGTAAAATTCGTGCTTTTTTTGCGAGTTCATCATCATTTGTTGTTAACATTCCACCCTCGCCTGTTACAATATTTTTATTTGGATAGAATGAAAATGTCCCTGCATCGCCCAAATTTCCTGCTAGTTTCTTCTTGTATAATGAACCGTGAGCTTCCGCAGCGTCTTCTAAGACAAACAAATCGTATTCTTTTGCAATGCGGATTATTTCATCCATTTCAGCACATTGTCCAGCATAATGAACTGGTATTATAGCCCGTGTATTTGAGGTTATAGCTTCTTCAATAAGCAGAGGATTGATGTTTAATGTTTCAGGATCAATATCAACAAAAACTGGTTTTGCGCCAAGTAAAACTATAACATTCGCGGTTGCGGCGAAAGTAAAGGGAGAGGTTATAATTTCATCCTTTGGTTTAATACCCTTAGCTGCTAAACCTACCTGTAGTGCTGCTGTGCCTGAATTAAATGCAATTGCATGATTTGTTCCAACATATTCTGCAAAGGATTTTTCAAACTTTTCAACATATTCACCCTGACTCAATCTTTTTTCTTTCAATACTTGAGTTACAGCGGCAATCTCTTCAGCTTCAATGATAGGTTCAGCTATATTTATTCTTCGCATTCTTCCTACAACCGTTAAGAAACTTTTGTTGATTTTACGTAAAGTATTTTTTACCCATAGTATCTATTATAATTGCAACTATGCTTCTACCACTACCTTGCGTAGAAGAAGGGGTTGAGATTTTATTAGAACTGAAATAAAGTATATCCATTTTTAATACATATAGAATATGTAGAGATACTTCTGTATGTATATCCGCTATGAATTTACACAATTTATAAAACTCAAAAATGATTTTTGAGTTAAGTATCTGAAATTATTTCGTAAAAAGAGCTACTAAATAAACGAAGGTCGGGTTTTTATTGAAATTAACAGATTTTTTACAAAATTTATTTCTCTTATCGTGCTTATTTGGCGCAGCCTTATTTATATTTAGTTTCATTACTCAAACACCATTTGTGGGAATCATTGCGATTGTTATATTTGCAATAAGCATTCCTTTTCTACTAATAAAACCTCAACAATATTCTATAGATGAATTATTTGAAAACCTATTTTTGACAAATTTATTAAACTTGAACAACTTTCTTGAATCTCTCAACATCAAAGGGACCGGGATTTATCTTCCTCCTAAAGCAAATGAACCAGACAATTATGTCTTTGTTCCATATGACAAGTATGATCCTTTAGGCAAATTATCATCAATAGAAAACAATAGAAAAAAAAGCATACTTTTCAAAGAAGGGATTTTGTTACGCTCAACAGGTTCTCCCATCATAAATTCCTTAGAAAAGAAATACGATGTCAATTTTTCAATGTTGGATTTAGAATCACTAAAAGAGACTCTTTCTGAACTTTTTGTGAATGAATTGGGCTTAGTGAATGATGTCTATGTAGAGATTTTAGAAAACAAAGTTTATTGTATCTTTCTTGGATCAATTTATTTGAATCTTTGTAAAAAAATCCATATTGAAATGCCTGAGCTTTGCACGAAACTTGGATGTCCACTAAGTGGTGCTACAGCGAGCATCCTTGCTAATATCACAGATAGATATGTTTCGATTGAAAACTGCGAAATTAATTATAGAGAAAGAAAAATTGAAACAGTATATAGATTACTTGTCAAACGCTATATGGTGTAAGTTTTGAACTAAAATGTATAAAACCAGTCAGAAATGCTGTTCTTCATTTTAAAAGAGCAAAAATTATCTATTCTTAATACTTTAAATAACGAATGACGAAGAGCAGAGAAAATACTACAATTCTGCTTAAATTACATATGTAAATGAACTACCTACAAAGGTGAATTTTTGTGGATATTGAGGATTTAGCACTTTTTGGAGGTGAACCAGTAAGAAAAACACCTATTTCACTTTCTAAACCTTTCATAACTCAAGAAGAGATAGACAATGTAATAGAAGTACTTAGATCAAATTGGATCGTACAAGGTCCAAGAGTTGAAGAATTTGAGAATAATTTTGCAGAATATGTGGGAACAGAGTATGCTATTGCTGTTAGTTCAGGATCAGCAGCATTGCATCTAGCATTACTTTCTATAGGTGTGAAACCTAATACTGAAGTTCTTATTCCGGATATAACCTGCATATCAGTACCCAACGCAGTATCTTACGTTGGAGCATTTCCTAGGTTTGTAGATGTTAATATGAACACTTATAACATTTCATTGGAAGCGTTAGAAAGAAACATTTCAAACAAGACTAGTGCTGTTATTCCTATTCACCTTTATGGTCATCCTGCCAGTTTAGATGAGATTCTAGACCTTTCAAATAAATATGGATTCTTTGTGATTGAAGACTGTGCTCAAGCTCATGGAGCGGAATATAAAGGCAAAAAGGTGGGATCATTTGGAGATATTGGAATTTTTAGTACGTATGCAACAAAAAATATGACAACTGGTGAGGGAGGCATTCTTGTGACTAATAGACGAGAGATTGCAAAAAAGGTTAGATTTCTAAGAGATCAGGATAAATCATCAAATATTCCAATTCTTGCTTATAATTACAAGATAACTGATATAGAAGCCGCAATCGGATTAGCTCAATTAAATAAGTTGGATAAACTTAATGCGCAAAGAATTAGCAATGCTATGCTTCTTTCATCTCATCTTAAAGATATAGATGGTGTCAAGATTCCTTTTATTTCAAATTATGTCAAACACGTATTTCATAGATACACATTATTTTTCGAACCGCAAAGATTCAAAGGATCAAGAGATGAACTAGCTAGTGCACTTGAAGCTGAAGGTATTAAGAATGGTATACTGTACACGCCTCCAGCACATCGTTACCCATATTATCATAAAAAATACAATTTCAATGACAAACAATTTGAAAATGCTGACTTAATCTCAAAGTCTATTTTGTCAATTCCTGTCCATCCAAATCTTGAAAAACAAGATTTAATTGATATTGTGAATGCTACCAAAAAAGTAACAATGCAATATTGTAAATAAATTTAATATAAATTTCCTAAATCATTTTTATACATTTCTAATATGAGGATACGAATTAATCAAAAACATATTAAACCATAACGATCCAATTAAACAAAACACAAGGGAAACAGTCATAAAAATATATAAATTTCTTTCATTTTGTATTTCAGCGATTTTTAAACTTGCAATGATGATAACAGGAATGATGAAAAAAATCCACGCACGATAAGCTTGTTGGGCATAGGTTCTTCCAGAAAATAGACTGTCGATAACTATATTGAGTACAAAATTGATGAACATTGAGATTATCCAAAAAATAAGAAAAATGTGGGAAGTTTCTTTTTGATATTTTCTAAGAAATGGAATGAAACTTATGATCCCAACAAGTGTGATTATTAGAGAGCCTGCATTCATTGCAACTAAATTCAGTAATGAAGAAGATCCTTGGGTTGTGGTATAATGCTCGGTAAATCCTTCGGGTGTTGGTGTTGATGTGCCACTCAAAGAGATTAATAATGCTTCAATATTTAATGCAAGAAAATTGCCTATAAAGCCTGCATAATCAACTTCTTTTCCCCAGAAAATCCAGATAAAAGATAAACCAATGCTTAATATTATGAAACGAAGAGATCGTGAAACTGGTAGTATTTCTCTTATCCTCGTTTTGAATGTTCGTGGAAGTCCAAATGCTAGTAATGTAAAAAGAAGCGGAATCAATGTCATTGTTGAAGTGAGATTATGCATCGAACATAAGCAGTAAAACAGGATAAAGCAAATAGAGGCTTGACTCCATTCTCTTTTTGGATAAGGGTCTTTAAAGAGGTAGAAAAAAGTTAGTAGCATTAAGTATACAGCAAAACCCTCTGGAACAAGATATGACTGCCGTAAGACTATGATTTCCATCGCTGAAAAGAAAATTGTTGAAATGAATGCGGCTTTTTCATTTTTAAAAAACTCTCGCACAAGCAAATACATAGGTAAAATCGACAGTGAGTTAAACAATGGTGGAAATAGCAAAGAATATTGCAGAAGGGGCAATCCTGTTAATGTATATACTACAATTAAAAGTGAATAAAAACCTGGATGGCCACGTCTGAATACTTCGTTACTTAGATATAACTCTCCAGTTGTATAATCTAAAATCCCATCATAATACTCCCATGGATCGTAAAATGGTAAACTGCCTAAAAGTAGGAAAGGAATTAATCTAAGGAGAACTGCGATTATATAGCTAATTATCAAACCAATGAATAGATTTTGTTTTTCTAACTTAATCTACTCCTTGAAATCATTTGAAACTTATAGTAATATTCGAAAATGAACATTTTTTAACATTATATAATCTTAAAAGATCTCCTGTAAAATCTATTTAAAATATATTTATTATTATGTGTCTTTTGATCATTGGAATATTATGATCCGAAAAAAATTACATGGTTTCTTTTGAGGTCACTTCATGAAAATCTTACAAGTTACTCCTTATTTTTTCCCTAGTGTGGGAGGCATAGAGAATCATGTAGAAAATTTGGCGAAACATCTTGTTAAAAACGGACATGAAGTCACTATCTTTACTTCAAATACTCATTCTGCTTTACAATATGAAAGAAGAAACGGAATCGAGATTTTTCGATTTGATCCTCTGCTTGTTTTATTTAAGAATCCTATCTCTTTAAAAATTCTATCCAAACTTGAAACCATAAAAAAGTACGATGTAGTCCATGCCCATGATGAACATGGCTTTCTTACAAATTTAACAGCTTTCATACGAAAAATTTGCAGGATTCCTTTAGTTGTCACATGTCATGGAGATCTTGTCCCTGAGACCTTTTTTGAGAACATCATAATAACTACGTATGAAAAAACATTGCTTTCTTTTACTTTTAAAAACGCTGATTCAATAATTGCTCTTTCGAATGCGCATAAGATCAGCCTACAAAGATTTAATGTGTCTGCAAAAAAAATCTCTGTGATACCTAATGCTGTAATTTCTCCGAATCTTGATACTATAAAGGGATCAAAATTCATTAAAAAACATCGCTTACAAGGAAAAAAAATAATATTATTTGTAGGACAACTTCTTCAAAGGAAAGGTATTCAATATTTATTAAAAGCGATGAGAAATATCAAAAAACATGATCTAAACTCAATTTTAATCATTATTGGAAAAGGTCCCTTTCAATCTGAGTTAGAAAATATCTCGAAAAAACTAGGCATTGAAAAATATGTTAGATTTTTTGGTTTTGTTACAAAGGATGAATTATTAGAAGCTTATGCAGCAGCAACGGTCTTTGTTTTACCATCTCTTGCAGAAGGTTTGCCAACAGTAATATTAGAAGCAATGGCTTTTTCTAAGCCTGTAGTAGCAACCAAAATCAAGAGTTATCCTAAATCATTTGACAAGGTTTTAAAATTTGCTCCAACAAAAGATTTTGAAGCATTAGCGAGTGAAATTATTTCAATTCTAAAAGATCAAAGCTTGGCTCATAAATTGGGGAGATTAGGTGCTTCATTGGTTGAGAAAGAATTTAGCTGGCCTAGTGTGACTACTAAAACTATTGCATTATATAGGTCACTTCGATATAAAATTGCAAATAGAATCTAAGAGTAATATTAAAAATTTCCTTTAATTTATTAAAACAGAGCCTGGAGAAAAAAATAATATGAGAATAGGAATCGTTGCAATGAGCGGAATATATCCTGCAAGCATCGGTGGACCTGAAGTCTATATTTATTATTTATCACGAGAGTTGGCATCTCAAAATAATGAACTACATATATTTACTAGGGTAGAAAATCGGAATGATTTAAACAAGTTAAAACACATTTCTGAAGAAATCCCTAATGTTCAAATCTATCCTTTGGTTATGAAGTATAATATTTCAAATTTATTGAATCTGCCCGTATTTCTACGTCAATTTAAACAAATAACACAGATGTTTAAAAAAACTGTAAAAAAACTAGATGTGATCCACTATAATGCACCTCCTGTTGATATAGCATTTATTTTCGCATTATTTGCAAAGCGGCATTCAAAAATTCAAACATATTTTTTGCATCATGGACTCTTCGCTGAAATGGGCGACATTCTTTCAAATTATGGAATGCCAGCTCAATTTGAGATAGTTTTCCAAAATCTTTTTAGATTTCTTGCAAAAATGAAGTTCTTTACTCGTGTTATTGTTCCAAATAATTATGCTCTTAATTTAGCAATCAAAAATGGGGTCTCTAAGGCTCAGACATGTCGAATTCGTGTTGGAGTAGATATATCAAGATTTCAAAAAGCAGATCCTTTTAATCTAAAAGGAAAACCAAAAATATTATTTGTTGGACGACTTGCTAAGATTAAAGGTATTGATGTCCTTTTGAAGGCGTTTAATAAATTACTTCCCAAATATCCAGAATCAATACTATATATTCTAGGAAAAGGCGAATATAGACATTATTTAGAACGACTAGCTCAAAAGTTAGACATTGAGAAATCAGTTAATTTTCTAGGTTTCGTGTCTGATGATGATCTTCCTCGATACTTAAAATCATGTGATATCTTTGTTGTCTCTTCTTTTAGAGAAAACCAACCGATTACAATTCTAGAAGCAATGGCTTCTCAAATTCCAGTCATCGCAACGAATATTGAAGGAATCGATGAAATCATAAAACACGAAGAAAATGGGCTTTTAGTCCCAAAAAATGACATAGAATCACTTGCAATCGAAATAATTAGACTTTTAGAAGACAGGCAGCTTTTTGATGCTCTGACAAAAAATGGTTTTACTACTGTTGAGAAAAATCATTCTTACAAACATATTGGGTCAAAATTCACAGAATTATTTGAAGAATTACTAAAGAATCGATAATTTAGTTGTAATAAAGACACTTTGAAATTATAACCTATTTTATAAAAACTGCTGAGAATCGTTTTAATTAATATAAAAAGTGTTTACGAATGAAAATTCCAGGAGAATTAAGTGAAGTTTGTAATAATATTGCTACAATTTGTCCTTGGAACATCTTAGCAATAGTTCTTATTGGATCCTTTTCTACAGCAGAAGGTACCTTTTTCCAAATTCATAAAGATGAAAAAAAGTCACTTAGTGACTATGATCTTGAAATTCTTGTGAAATTTTATGACCCTTTTCTTCTAAAAAAAGCCAATTTTATTGCTAGTCAATCCAATTTAAAAATTTCAATCGGAATAATGCCGATTAGCCAACTTAGTAAATTAAAAATGATTCAAACATATGATATGAAAATGAAAGGCGTTTTCATAATTGGCAATAAAGAATTGTTAGATAGTATACCAATGGAAGTTCCTTCAGACATTCCAAAATATGAAGCGATTCGTCGTTTATTAAACAGCGTTATGGAGATGAATGAAGCAATCGGAAGTTGTGAATATCTTAACTCTTCAAAACGCTCTAATCTCACTGTAAAGATTAAATATTCAATAGCGAAGTCTTATTTAGCGTGTTGCACAGCTTTACTCACATTAGTAGGAAAATATCTACCTACATACCAAGAGCGTAATCAATTATTCTCTAAGTTATTTAAATCATACTTTAAAGAATTGCATAGAAAATACCCTTCTTTCCCAATCAAAGTCCGTTTGGCGTTGAAGTTTAAATTGAACACAAAATCCACTGAATTGAGCGAATTCCCACAAGAATGGTTTGAAGCACGAGATTATCTTTTAAGTACACTTAAGTATGTTTTATCAAAATATTTTAGAGCCTCAAATACAAACCTTTTCAACTTATTAAAAAATTTAGAAGTTTTACCACCAAAACCATTCCTTAATATCGCTTATGCGTTAAGTTTGCTTTTTAAAAAGAAAATACCACCAATTAGGGCATTTTTTATTACATCAATGCTTGAAATACAAACTGCTGGTGTGTATTTGATAAAATCCATAAATGAGGATGGATCTATTAATGAAGAACTATTGAATAAGGCTCGTGAAAAGATAAAGAAGTTTTATCCGATCAATAAACGCTCTATAAAAGATTGGAATTCAATAAAAAATGTAATTGTCCATGCATGGAATATTGCACCTGATTATTCGATGGATTAGGAGATTAAATTGTCTGAAAAACTATTGGTTATAGTGATTGATGCATTCCGATATTCTTACTTGAATAAAAAACTGACTCCTAATCTGTTTGAATTGGCTGAAGCAGGATCCTTTGCTAAGTTAGAAAGCGTTTTGGGTTATTCTGATACTGCTAAATTTTCCATGATCACAGGAGCGTATCCTGAAGAAACTGGTATCTGGGCAGAATTTATTTTAAAGCAAAAAACATCTCCAACTCGCCTTGAATATTTACCTTTAGATTATTTCCCACATTTGATTAGCGCACCTATAAAATTGCTTTTTTCCAGTTTTTTAAATTTAAATTTAAGAAACATTCCTCTGAATCTTTTGAAATATTTTGAGCCCGCAAAAGAACATAAGCATATGGTAACTCTTTTTGATCTTTTTAATAAACATTCCATTTCTTACTTTGATTACGAAGAGAGAAATCTTAAAATTCTTGAGCGAGGAGTTATAAAAAAGATTGAAAGTACGGATATCGATGTTGTTTTTCTTAAAATTCCCGATTTAGATCTTCAAGGTCATATATGGGGAGTTAATTCGTCATCCACAATAAAACGAATTGTTAGTGTTGATAAACATATTAAACGCATTTTAAACTCTTTCAAATCAGAGGTATGGAATGAGGAGTTTAACACGATTATAATGTCTGACCATGGTATGGTTCAAGTAAAACAATATATTGATCTAGCAAATGTTCTCAGGCGTTTTTGTAAGGAAGAAAAAGATTTTATTGCATTTTATGACGCTACTCTTGCTCGCTTTTGGTTCAAGAATGCTTATGCCAAAGATAAAGTGTCTAATTATCTTAACAGTCTTAAAATTGGAAAAATCTTAGATGAAACAGAACTGAAAGAATTTGGAGTCTATTTTCCAGATAAAAGATATGGTGAATTGATCTTTCTTCTTGACCCTGGATACATCATTTTTCCAAATTTTTATGAGGTTTTACCCTTCCCGCCTAGAGGAATGCACGGATATGACCCAAAATTCAAAGATATGTTAGGAATACTCATTTGTTCCAATGATTTAAGCAAGAATACTGTAAAAATTGTGGATATTTTCCGCATAATTCTAGAAATGCTAAATATCTCATATTAACTCAAGAATTTTTGAAATGTAATACGTAATAAGGCAAAAACAATTTTCAAACCATCTAAGATTGTTGTTCCCTTTTCGATTGCTTCTTGTACCAAATTATCTTTGATTGGAACCTCAACAATCTTCAACTGCGATTTAGCAGCCTCGATTATCATTTCACTCTCTATTTCAAATCTATTGCTTCGCAAATTAAGATCAAGCAATTTGTCACGTCTAATAGCTCTAAAACCGCATTGTGATTCCTTAACTGGGTTACTAAAACCAGTAAATAGATTGGTTATAAAAGTCAATATTTGATTTCCAAATACTTTGTATTCAGGTATAGCAGATTTGCCGTCTTGGATGAATCGACTTCCAATTGCCAAATCCGCTTTTCCGTGCAAAATAGGTTCAGCCAACTTAGGAATGAAATCTGGATTATCTTGGCCATCTGCGTCAATAAAAACAATAACTTCAGTTTTATTATTTTTTAGTGTTTCAATTGCTGTTCTAATAGCATTACCCTTACCTAAGTTCTTTTTGTGTTTTACTACTAATGCTCCTAAAGAACGAGCCACGTCAGCAGTTGAATCTATACTACCATCATCAATTACAATAACTTTTTTTGAGAATCTTAAACAGTTTTTGACTATAGGCGAGATACGATTTTCCTCATTATAGGCTGCTATTACTGTGATTATATTTCCTTTTTGCCCTCTTTTGTTTAAAGAACCAAATTCTAATAATTCGCCACTAGAATTGCTTTTAACTCTTTTTGCTTCCACGGTAGCAACCCACACTAAAAACGATTCTCATCAATATCTTTCTTTAATTTTTAATTCAAAATACAAATTAAAATATGTTTTTATGAATTCTAACTGAGTATTTTTCTACGAAAAAATTATTTGACGAATCAAAATATTCATTCTTTGGAATTTCATTCCTTCAATTGTAGTATTCTGCTTTCTAATTGATTTATCTTAATCTTTAGTTGTCTGGATGCAAATACTCCTCCGCCACCAATTGATATTAATATAATTAAATTCGCTATAACATAGTAAAACAAAATTGTAAAACGACCATAAGAAAGTCCTAACCATTCAATAAATCTCAAAATTAGTGGTAGTGGCGCATATATTCCCCATATATATGAAATCACAAAAATCATAAGCAATGCCACACTGAGATAAGTTAAGGAAGTGAAAAATAATAGCCTCGACTCAATTCTTTCTTTGTAACAATATATACAAAGATTTTGGTAGTTTAAGCTGCATAATTCACAGATAGATCTTGTACATCTTAAACAGGTCATTTGAGGTATTTGCGAAGGATGAATTTCGCAGGTTTTTTTATCAAAAATTTCTTTAACTTTTTCTTTAATTATTTCATCGTCGTCATGCCTGCTTTCTGTCAATACTTCCATTTTTGCAATGTATTCAAAGAGGAATACGGTAAAAATGAAAAAAATTGAAATCTCAATTAGAATTGGAAAAACGTAAGAAATTATGTTGAATTCAATACCAATTGCAACAAGAATTAATAGAATTGAAAACAAAACAACAGGGAACTTTAAAAATAGCCTACTTAGCTTTCCTTGTTTTAACACAATTTTTAGTTCATTCGTGAAGAAAATCAAAAAGAAGATGATAATTAATAATGAGATTGTTAGACTAGTCGTTAATAATAAAATTAGGGAGGCAATTATTAGTAGGGAAATATAAACACTCCTTCTATATGCTAATATTGACTCAACGTTCCTTCTTTGGTTCAGCACATACTCAATCGTCTTTAGTCGCGGAATAATCGCTAGTAGTATACAACTAAACAACGTGATTTGAACAAACGTGTAATATAAATAATTAAACGATTTTTGAATTAAGAAATAGAATAGAAATAAGAATATCAAAGAAATGATTGAAATCAAGAGATATTGATTATTTCTTTGAATTTGTGTATCAAATAGTGGATTTATATCCTTTAAAGCAGTTTGCATTAATTGATTATCTTTTTGATGGTCCACGAAAGCACCACAAGGTAGAAATTTTATCTTTGAAATCTAATTAGATTAATCATGTTTTTAATGAAAAAACTTGTACCCACAAACATTATTATTATGCAAAGGTAGATTAGTTCTGGGACAGGATTTAAAGTCTTATAGTAAATTGAAACGATTCCACTTCCTGTAACAGGGACGATTATAAACTCAGCAAGTGGATAATCAGTAAATATTAGTTTATCAAGAGAAGGCGGATTGATTGATACTTCAACTGTAATATGTTCTATTGATGATTCAGAATTCATTGAAAGGGCATATAGTACGCTTGAAGATAGATTTTCCCTTACAAAAAGAAAAATATCTACGTCCAAATCCCCAGAAATTGGCTCAGTTGCAACTTCAACAATACTTCCATCCTTTACTCGCAATTCGACTGACATTTTTTGATCCAGGATTAATATTTCACTAACTGATCTTTCTCCCGTTAATTCCGTTCGCCTCGAATCAAGATAAATTTGTTGTTCGCTGGAATATTCTATATACTTAAAATCAACAGTTAATTCAGCGATGACAAAAGATGAGAGCAATATAAAGAAAAACGCGAATACTAGTTTGATTTGTCTTGATCTCAGTTTCATCTCTTCTCACATTTTTTGTACTGAACACATTCTTAGAATCTGTTATATTATTCAATGTTCTTTTTTATGATAGAACAAAGACTAATACTATTACGTTAAATATTTCACTATTTAACTCAAAATAGGCGGAGAACATTCTTGAGAATTTGTATAGTTATTCCGTATAATGTCGTAGAAAGTCATCATGGGAACGCCATCAGAGTAATGAATTTGATACAATTTCTCTCAAGAAGACATAAATTAACAGTGCTCATGTATGACCTTTTCAATAAACGAAGGGGACTAAAATCACAAAAAATTGATTCTTATTTTCTATCTGTTGATTTATGGATTACATTCGCCTCTTTTTTTTCTAAAAATTTTTTAAAAGCATCATCTTTTGATTTATTGTCCTCTACTTTTCCACCTTCTTATAAATTCAAATCTACTTTGAATAAAATATTAGAAAAGAATAATATTGATATTCTACAGTGCGAAAATGCTTGGACTGTCTCAAATTCAATTACACCTGCAAGAAATAAAGGCATTCCCGTGATAGCAACCCTTCACGATGTTTTAAGTGAAAGAGTGCCACAGCTATGTAAGAGTCTCAATACACCCCAAATCATAGCTAAGAAGCTAATTTCTAAAACAAAAGATTTCGAATTGAAAGCTATCAATCAAACCGATATGAATGCATGTGTTTCAGAAGAAGATATCAAAACATTTACCAGTCTTGGATGTGATCCACAAAAGTTTATTGTTATCCCAAATGGAGTTGATACCAAACTCTTTCGTCCCATGTATAAGAACCATGATTTATTAAGGAAGCTAAAGTTATTGGATGCAAATCCTATCATTTTATTTGCAGGAAGCGATATGTATCAAAACAGGATTGCTGTAAATGAAATAATTACCAAGATACTCCCAAATCTAATAAAGACAAGTAAAGATGCCAAAATTCTGATTATTGGGACAATTGGGAAATATCTCAACAAATTACTCCAAAAAGTTCCATCAATATCAAAATATCTTATAAGTATTGGCTATGTAAAAGAAATTCTGCCCTATTATAGCATTTCAGACGTTGTTATCTTGCCTCTTAACTTCGGAACTGGAACAAAATTAAAGATGTTAGAGGCAATGGCAGCTGGAAAAGCAATAATTTCTACAAATATAGGCGCAAAAGGTATCAAACAAATTGTGGAGAAAAGTGTAATAATTGAAGACAATCTGCAATATTATTATCGCCACATTAAAGGAATAACTGAAAATGAGGAATACAAGACTGAACTTGAAAAAAAATCAAGGACAACAGCGCTCCAATATGATTGGAGAAACATTGCTGTGATGTATGACAAATTATATAGAAAAATTACTTAATTGATTTCATGGAATTACGAATTTTCACTATGCATCCTCAAAGACCGCATTTTAAATTAAGTTTTGCTTTTTCTTCTTTGTAGGTTCTTTAATTAAAGTTTTTATACCATCTGTTAATAATAAAGAGACTAATACCTTTAACTGCTTGTCTAGATATTTTTTAATGAACTGCTCAAAATTCATTTGATTAATAATAATTTTGAGAGTTTTAATTTAGTAAGTAAGTTGTATGGCTTTTCAGCATATAGTAGATAGATGAGAATAGGCGAAACAACTTGAATCATTAAATAGTATGTATAAGTCAAAATTGTTCTAAGTAAGGAGATTGGAAGCCCCCATGCTATTATCTCCAAAAACCATGCTAAATGTAATATAATAGTAGGTATTTTGAATTCTTTAGAATAACTAACAAAAAGTAGCGCCATAAACCACATACTATAGTGTAAATAATACAATCTATTGAAATAAGTAATTGAAAATAAAGATAAAGTTGTTAAACGCACTAATATTTCTTGAGAATTATATTTCTGAATTGCAAGAAACAAAACAAGCCCTAACTGAACTAAGAAAGGCATAAAAATTAATAATATTGAGGGCACACCTAATTTCAATAAGGCAACCCAAGGCGAAGCACCGCTTATGGGAAGTTTTGTTTCTACCAGTACTGCCCCACCTCTAGTTAATAAAACATAAGAATACAAAACTCCCTCAGGACTTAAAATAAAGTATGGCAAATAAGCAAAAAGACATACCAGTAATGTGAAAATAGGATATTGGAGAATTTCATAACTCTTAGATTTATTATCGTATAGATACTTAATAAAAAGAGGAAGAAGAAAAACAGGAAAATACTTGAGCATAATTCCACAACCTAAACAAATTGCAGAGAGATTAAGCTTTTTATTCAAGAAAAAATACAATGAAAGAACCGAGAACAACATAGCAATATGATCGTGATGTTGTGCTTCAGCATAAACTACTATTGGCGAAATCGTATAAAGTAGCGATAGATAAAACGCGAGATTTTCGTTCTTCCACATCATTAAAACAGTTTTATATATTAAGACACATAATAACGTCCCAAAACCAAAATTAAAAAGAGGAACAAATACATAAACAAAATTGTAAAAGTTCCAATTTGATAAATAGCATAAAAACAGAATATAGGTTACTCCTAACGGTGGAAATGAGCATTCATAATCCCTATAGGGTATTAAGCCGTATTGGGATAGACTATATCTAGAATACCACTCAGGTACATCAACACTAAAAAGATTGCCTCCTTCTAAACCAGGATATATCGGAAAGTTCGGTCTAACAAAAAAATTTAGTATGATAAGATAAACTAGTCTCACGATCACTGAAAAAATTGTTAATTGTATGAGCCTATTTGCCTTCAGAATATTAGTCAATAGATTAACCACCCACTCCAAAAATAAATTATTGATTTCAGAATTCAATTGAATTGATATTTTCACCAAGATTGTTTTTAAAATATTGTGAATGAGAAAATTAAAAAGTTAAGTTGTCAATTGACTTTTTTTAATGAGTTTTTTGCTCACTAAAAACTCGTCAACCTTGTTTTTTCTTTTAATGAAATATATGCACGAGTATACACAAAACATACCAAAATAATGGAAAAAATGGCTATCACTAATATTCGATAGAATCCGTTTTCAAATAAAAATTCAATTGCTCTAAACAATGGAACAGCGTTTAGCCAAAATTTGGGATAAATACCTAATACCATAACAAATGTACTCCAAAAGAATAGGATATTAAAGATTATCTTTGATATCCTGGTTTTATTGGTATCGATTACAATCGATATATGAATAACTAGCAACGGAATCATCTCATTCAAGTATCTTGTCGACCATTCCCATTCTCCAATTGGCAATATATACGCATAAATTACCGCGACTAGAATAAAAGAAGTTAGAGAAAAAAATGAGATGTCGAATCCTTTTTGTTTAATTGTTCGGTAAATACCCAATAATGAGAAAATAAGCACTGGAGAATAGAAGAAGAGCCCTCTAAAAGGACTAAAAAGTAAGATAAATAATCCTACGAAAATATGTAATCCAGAATAAGATTGCTTTAATTGCCACCATAAGTACACATACGAAGGATAAGTGGGTTCTCCCGTAGACATAGCCACTGAAAATGTAGTGATCCATGGACCTGCGTAGGTATATATCGTAGTAAATGGATTTCCAAACAAAATAAAATTATACAACATATGAACAGGAATCATTGTACAAAATCCAGCCAAAAAAAGCGAGAATTTGCTGAGTTTTTTATTTAACAAGAATACAAGTAACATTGGAAAGAGGATGAAAGTGTTTGAATATCTTACAATTGTAGAATAACCCAATAACAATCCGGGAAAGATAAATTGTCTGTTTGTATTTTTTCTTCCTTTAATAATCTTCAAAACTTCATAAAAACTATAAAAAACTAACATTGTACCCAATGAATGGTCGAAAAACGATCTTGCATAAACTAAATTGACTGTTGCGAAGGCAAATACATAAGACGATAAAAAACTAGCTTTCTCACTTGCACCAAGAAATTTGCATAGTTTGTAAATTAATAAAACAGTATACGAAGCAGATAATACATTCACTTGGCATACAAAAAAGAATAAAACCCGTTCGAGGAGGACACCTTCTAAATTTAATAATCGTGCAATTAATGTACCAAGAATATAAAATGGAATGCCAAAGAAGGCGAGACCTGGTAGGTAGCGAATATACACGTTTCCATTAAGTACTATAAGATCCAATGGCTCTACTAATAGTACATTTTCAGCATAGGGAGTAATAGCAAAGCTATAGTTTTCAACAATTGTCTTTGTTAAAAAATAAGAGTCAATTTCATCCGATGCGGTATAATCTGCGAAAGGAGGTATAACTGACATGGCCATGAAGATTTCTAAAAATGCTAAAACAGTATAGATAAACCAAGGCAAAAGAAAAAGCCAAATAACCTGCTGTTTTCGGAGAGTCGATAATTTTGCTACTAGCCTACTTAAGTTCTTTCGAAACAACATGATTAAACCTATCCTAAGTCATAGTGGAAAATAGACGGATTTTTTTTCTATTAATTTTCCGCCTTCAATGCTCGCAGGTGTTTTTAGGTATTTAAGAACTAAATATTTTAAAAAGTAATGATTTCTGCAATCTGTGTTCTTGTGTGCCTATTAAATTAGAATTTTCTTATTCAAAACCATTCATTAAAACAGTCCGAAAATTTAAGTTTCGCTAAAATTTGTGATTTTGCAAACGGTATTTGCTATGATGACAAAATAATTCAATGAGCCTTAGATGGTTAAAATTAAGCGATATTTCCTTTTATAAAATATCTTAGCGTTTCAAACAAAAAACCAGACCAAAAGATCCATTTTGTAAGCAGTAAGTACGGAGCACACAACAAGAGATACTTTCTTGGAGTACTTTGTTGTTTTAGAATATGAAATAAGAAAAATAGATTAAGAAAAATGAAAGGAGATAAAAAAAAGACAATTCCTGTGAAAAAAAAGAAAATGATAGTTACTATACTTGCAATAATAGCTAGCGGGATAACTAAGGATCGTTTAAAATTACCAAAATATCTTCTACTATTATGAACATAACTCTTGCCTCCAGCAAAGTATTTACGCAGAGTAACTGAGCTCAAATGAGTGACTCTAAACGATGGATCTAATAATGTTTCATATCCGAGTTCATTAATTTGCCGAATTAAGACATTACCCTCAGACCATTTAAATTCACCAAACTTACATCCTTGATCAAATACTCTCTTCTTAAAGACGGCATTACCTTCTCTGAATCCCTCGTGAAATCCTATTATTTTTTTATTACTAAATTCTTCATTTAGGACTTTTTGAATAAGGTCTTTCCCTCCCGAATAATAACCTAATATTCCAACAATCTCTGGATGCTCATTAAACGTATCGATAATTCTTTGAAACCAATTCTCAGGAATGATGCAATCGACGTCTAAAAATGCTATAATTTCACCCCTAGCTTGTTTGATGCCAAAATTTCTTGCTAAACCCGCTGAATTACATTGTTTACAATAAAAATATCTTACCCCATATTCCATGCAAATATTTTTTGTGTTATCAGTTCCACTATCTACGACTACTATTTCATAGGAAATAGGTGATTTCTGTGCAATTAAAGCAGAGAGACAATCTCGGATGAATTTCTCTGAATTAAATGTTGGAATTATTACACTCATTAATTGATAGGATGACAATTCCATAACTCCAAATTTGGAAATCTACTACTTTTCAAAGAGCAATTTAAGTCTAGTTTCTTATTAAAAATGAAGTTCTTTAAACCTCTTTTTATGTAGTTTATTCATAGAATGAAATTAAGAGTATCTTCATTATTTCGAATAACTACCTCGTTTTAGGCTTTTTTAAAATCTCAGAACGTCGCACAAGAAACATCGTTGTTTTAATTAGCAGTATTAGAAATTTTTTATACCAATAATGAACACTTAAAAAAAAGAAAAACCTGATTAAATAAATGCTATAATAGGGAGAATTATGAGAGTTTGCTTTGTTTTTTTGTCAAAAAATCCTTGTTTGATTGATACGAAGTTTGGGGGAGGAAGTGAATATGGATTATATTTTCTTGCAAAAAACTTAGCAAAAAAGGGAATAAACGTTCATATAATCGCCAATCTACTAGAGAACGAAAATTACGTTAAAGATGGAATTTATTTTCATAATATTCCAATAGGAAAAAATGCTCTTTGGAGAAATCTTAAGATATTTAATTTTCTTTATGGACTAAATAAGAAATATAATTTTAATATTCTAAATCTTTTGAATGCAAATTTTGCTATGCCGATTCTCCTTTTCGCAAAAATGGAACATGTACCAATTATCTATTCAGAATGGAATCATTATCCTTGGCTGGAAGATAAGTGTAAGATCAATCCTCGAATTTATTGGTTGTTGATTAAATTAACTTTAAAACGATCTAAAGTTGTAACAGCAGCAAGTAATGTCTTAAGAAAGAAGATTTTAGACGAAATTAAGATTTCCGAATCAAGAATTAAAACTATTCCAATGGGAATGGACTTAACAAGTTTTCAAATAAAGAAATCTAATTTCGCAAAGGAAAAGCACGGCTTTAATGAAGACGATCCTATTTTGTTATCGGTTGCACGCATTGTGCCCCATAAAGGACATAAAGATTTAATTGAAGCAGTTGCAATGGTTAGGGAAGATATTCCTAATATTAAAGCATTATTAATTGGTCCAAGAGAAGAAAAATCTGCTTTTAGCATTAATGATTCTCCCTCTAGTTATTATTTTCAATTAATTTCATTAATTAAAGAATATGGTTTAGAGAAAAATGTTTTTTTCTTAGGCACTGTTCCTAGAGAGGATTTATCACTTTATTATTCCTCTTCCGATATTTTTGTTCTTCCCACAAGGAAAGAGGGTTTTGGAACAGTTTTTATAGAAGCAATGGCCTCAGGCCTACCCATAATTACATGTAAAATTGAACCGATGACCCAAGTTGTTGGCGAAAAGGTTGGCATTTTTATCGAGCCATCTAAAACAAAAAATCTAGCGGGAGCAATTAAAAAAATTCTCAACAATAAAGATTTAGCCACTAAAATGAGTTTGAATGCAATTGAAAGAGTAACACGCTACTATAGCATAAATGTGGTAGCGGAAGAAACTCATAAACTCTTCTTACAAGTTTTAGAGCACCTTAAGTCTATGAAAAAATCCCATATGTGATTCTTAAGATGTAGTATAAATGATAAAAAATGAGATTGATAAAAATAGAGAGGAATTCTTTGAAAAAATTGAATGTGTCTTTTATTAGCTGTTGGTATCCTAATATTGGAGTTTCTGATTACACTTGCGAACTTATGAGCGCACTTCAGGAACTAAAAGAGATTGAAAAGATTAAAATTGTTTCAGGTAGTTGTTGGTGTGAAGCTAGAGTGAATAAAGCTTCAAAGCAGGGATGCAATTCTTGGTATCCATCAGCATGGGAGAAAATATTCAAATTCTTCTTTAGAAAGTATTATAATCTGCCAAATAGTATTTTGCGGGCAATTTGGACGAATTTCAAAACTTTAAATAGTGATATTGTCCACTATCAACTATGTGCAGGTAGTTTTGGATTTATTAGTCTTTTATCTTTTCTTCTTCTTCCGAAAAAAGCAAAAAAAGTTGTTACTCTACATGAAATTGTATTTAGCAATAGATTTTCTAAAATACTAAAACCTATAATTGAGAAAATTGATGCAGTCATCGTACATACGGATTTTTCTAAGAAAAAATTAATTCAGATTTTCCCTTATTTAGAAAGTAAGATTAGAATAATCTATCATGGAGTTAAGATCCCCGAACTTAAACATTACCTAAGGGACAAAATAACCTTTTTTGGTCCGCCTGTTGAATCTAGAGGCATTTATATTCTTTTAAATGCTATGACAATTTTAAATGAAAAAAACACGCCTATTACTCTTCATATTTATGGCCCTGTGCTCAATTTTGAAAGGAAAGAAATAATGAATTATGCTGAAAAGAACAAGATTACTGAAAATATTGTATTTGGTGGAGAATTATCTGAGAATATATTTTTTCAAAAATTACAGAAAAGTAAAATTTTGATCGTGCCCCGTCTTGAAGCACATGCTAGTAGTACTATAATAAAAGCAATGGCTTGTGAAACACCTATTATAGCCACCAACATTGGAGGTATTCCTGAATATCTTGGAAACGCAGGTATCTTGATTCCACCTAATAATGCGGAGGTTTTAGCTGATACAATACAAAAACTGAATGCTGATGAAAAAACTAGAAAAAAAATTGGTATTTCAGGCCGGAAACGAGCCAAGAGAATTTTTCAATGGAGTAAAATTGCTGAAAAAACTCTAAAATTATATAGATGTCTAATGTTGTGAAAATAAGGAGAGGAAATTTGTAAAAATGTTGAGAATTTGCATGAATGGAATGATATCACTGCCGATTCCTCCAAAATTTGGTGGAGGAACTGAGCAAATGATATACGATTTAGCAAAGTATCTTTCTCAAAAAGACCTTGAAATTCATATAGTTGTAAGTCAGAAAAATAAAAAGATCATACAAGATAAGCAAATTTTCTCATATCATGGAATTCCTTATAATAAAGATACTTTTCATTTTCCTAAGGCTTGTTTACAATATCCAATTACATTTCCAAGTTTTTTACTTTTGGATGCAAAATATAATTTCGATTTATTTCATATTTTTCATGGATGGTCTCCTTTGTGTATGAAATTAACAGCCAAAATGAGATCAAAACCTTATGTTTTTTCAGAATTTAATCATTATCCATGGCTGCAATTAGGAGATGCCGCAAAACTACATATCAAAATAGCTTCAATGATTTCAAAATCTGCTGCAGCGGTCATAACGCCAAGCGAGATCATTCGGCAGAAAATCATCGAGAATGTAAAAGGGATTAATCCAAATACGGTCAAAATGATTCCCCATGCTATCGATACTATGAAGTTTAATCCGACGATTAATGGAAATATTATAAGAGAACGATTTAAAATAAACGATAAACCTCTAATACTTTCTGTTGGAAGACTTGACCCACATAAAGGAGCGAAAAATATCATTATGGCATTTAAATCTGTTAAGAAAGTTATTCCTGATGCGATTTTAATGTTTGTTGGACCAAAATTGGAGAGTTTTCATCATACTTTCGAATGCAAACATTCAAAGTTCTATATCTATTTATCCAAATTAATTTCCAAGAATAAACTATCGGATAGTATTATTTTTACTGGTGTTGTTCCGAGACAAGAACTTCCCTATTATTTTGCAGCTTCAGACATTTTTGTGTTGCCTTCAAAAATGGAAGCATTCGGAGTTGTTTTTATTGAAGCAATGTCTTCAGGTAAACCCGTTGTTACAAGTAATCTTCCTCCGATGAACACTCTTATTGATGATGCGAGTGGCATATTGATTAATCCCGATGACTATGATCAATTATCAAAATCAATTATATATCTACTAAATGAACCCAAATTAGCTAAAAAGAAGGGAATGGCGGGAAGGGCTAAAGTTGAGAAAATATATAATTGGGATTTTGTTTCTGAACAATATCTTGAAATCTATAAAGAAATATCCAATAAATAAGTTCAGAAGTTCACTTAAGCGGATTCTGATTATTTAAGGGACGCAGAAGATTATTAATTAAAAATAGACAACAATTTTGTTATTTTAGAAGTGAAATAAAAAGTGCTTCATATTTTCGTGAAATATTTCTCCAATCATATTTTTGAACGAATTCCAAAGCATTCTGGGCAATTTTATATTTTAAATTCTCATCCTTCCATAAATCTTCTACGATTTTTAAAATAGAAATAGGATTTAAGTCAGTTAAAAATCCATTTTCAGAATTTTTAATTAATTCTTCGAAGGCAGGCAGTTCTGACGCAATTACCGGCTTTCCAGCAGCCATTGCCTCAAGGATTGGCAATCCAAATGTTTCTTTTCTTGAAGGAAATATGCAAATATCTCCACCTTTATATAAAGGAATAATATCATGCAAAGGCAGTTTTCCGTATAGAAATATGTCTAATTTTCTGAGTTTACTTACTTTTTGCCTACTAAGACAATGATGACCCACAAGATGTAATTCAGCTTCAGGAAATTTCATTTTGATTTTTTGAAATGCGATTAGTAATATATCTATGCCTTTTCTCTTTTCAAAATAGCCAACATTTACGATTGATGGTTTTCCATTCAATAATATAGTTTTAGATTCTTTAAAACTTCTAATATCAACACCATTTGGAATAGTAACCATTTTTTTCGATATAAACCCTTCTCTTTTTAAATTATCTAATAGGAATTTACTGGGAGCCACAACAGCATCTAAATATCTCCATGCAACACGAAAAGCGAATAATCTCAATCTTTTTAAAATGGATGAGAATTTTTTTCTTTTTAAGGCAAAATTTGTGCTTAATACAGGCGTATCGTGGCAGGTATAGATTATGTATACTGAACGAAAAATCTTAGCTAAGACAGGATATAAAAAAGATAGATCTGAAAAACCAAAAGCATGAAAATGAATAATTTCGTAATCTTTCGACAAAATAAGTTTAAGATTTTTCGGGATGTTTCTTAATGTTTTTAAAATTAAGTTTTTGATATCGGTAGGGCAGAGAGCATACATTGATTTTGTATAAATTGGTATTAGTTCAACATTTTTCAATTTTGTTTTTTCTAGAATTGGTTTCAACTTTTTTCTTGTGTTTGTAGGGATGTTCATTAGGACTGTTATTTTATGCCCTAATTCGCCCAACTGCTTAACAAGATTATATGTAACAGTTGCAATACCTCCAATTGCGAAAGGAGCAACGGTTGTATTGCATACTAGAATTTTCATGTTTATCCTCTTTAAAGAATTAACAAATATTCTTCATGGAACTTAGTTAAAAAATATCGACTAAAAATGGTTTGTTCTTTTTCTTAAAAGCAATATGATTTTAAATATGATGGCTTCTTCTGATTTTCAAAAAGGAAGTAAGATTTTTAATGACAGAAGAATCAGCAGTTGATATTTTAGACGATTTAAATAAATTTGGGACTAAAATATCTCGCTTTTCTTCAATAATTTTAATAACCAGATTTTTTATATACGTTGAGTCTTTTATTGCACTTAAAATCTTTTCTAATGTACTATCAACAACTGAATATGGTTTTTATTCATTTAGTATAGTTTTTGCTAACACATTTGTTCTCATATTTACTTCTTTTTTTACTGATGGTATTTCTAGATATGTGATAAGTTATGAGGAAAGTAACGAGTACAAGAAAACCCGTGACATTATATTTACTGGTTTAATTTTTCTTTTTTTTCTTGAATTAGCTGCTTGGTCGATAGTTATTGTTTTGAACTTTCTCAACATTAGAGTATTTAATCATCCTCAATATCTTGCTCTTTTAATTGCTATATCTCTCTTTGGACTAATAAGTTCATTAAACGCAATTTTTTCTAATGTTATTAAAGCTCGTCAAATGTTAAGATGGTATATTGCCTTTGAACTTTTATCAGTATTTTTAGGTCTTATTGTGGGACTTGTTTTTGTGTTCATGTTTGCAATGAGAGAGCTAGGAATTTTTATTGGGTTGATAATTGGTAATTTTTGTTCATTCCTTGCTTTTCTTATTTATTTTTTGTTAAAATCTGGGTCAGGCAGTATTTCTATAGACCAATTAAGAAAAATTACAAAATTTGGAATTCCAAGCGTGAGCATGTTAATTGTTGGATCCATTCATGATTTTATAATGAATTATATAATTCTCTTGTTTGTTTCTGCAGAATCAGTTGCCTTTTTTGCAATTGGGAGTACAGTTGCTGGTCTTTTCAATCTTCCCTTTATTGGATTACAGGCTGCATTTCCAGTGATAGTTACTCAAATGTGGGAACAAAAGAAAGAAGAGCAGTTAAAAGTTTTTACTGCAAAATTGGTTCGATTGTTAATTGCATTGGGTTTCCTCGTTGTTATACTCCTTTATGCAGTATCACCTTTCTTAATTGTATTTGTAAGCAACGTAAACTACTTACCAGCTTTGATTATTATCCCATTTTATCTCCCTGCGCTTTTTTTTGGACTTATAACAACTATAATTAATACTTCCTGTTATGTTAGGGAAAGAATGGAAATCGTTGCTAAGTCATACATAATTGCACATCTTTCTTCGATGGTTTTTTTCGTATTAATTCCTTTCTTGGAATTAGTTGGCGCTGGTATCGCTGCTGTAGCATTTAGCATAATATACTTAGGATTGTCCTATAAGAATACAAAAGAACTTTTTCAAATAAAATATGAAACAGCCAAGATTCTTTGGACAATCTTTTCCGGTCTTTTATGTGTAGGATGTTATTTAATATTAGAATATCTTTTCATATTTAATTCTATATTAAATATTATCATTTCTTTGACTCTCTATGTCATTCTCATAATATTTTCAAAAGCTGTTGAAATTATTGAGATTAAATTTATTACTAAGACATTATTTAGAATGATAAAATCTTCTTAGTTGCTTCAAGTTTGAACTCAATTGAGTAGTAATTCAAGCAACTAGCAGCGAAATGATTGAATAATTTCTCTTACTCGGGCAATAATTTTTCTAGGAAAGATTTTAGGCCTTCCAAGGGAATATTTTGACTTCTTAGGAAATAAAAAATTCAGTTTAAACTTGTTTTCCTTTTCTTGAATGACTGAAATGTTTTCTTGCGTTTCAATTAGAATAAAGTTATTCTTACACCTCGATATAAGAGTGGGAAATGATTTCTCAGTTATTTTTTCAAACTCAGGGATTTTTCTAGACAGCATAGAAAATAATCTGAAAACCATTGTATTCCAACCTGCGACATGAAGGTTATCTTTCCAGTTCGTTTCATATTCTGTAGTACTTTTTTCTTTATTCTTAAAGTTTATTCCGATAGATGTTCTAAATCCTCCATTGTAATCCAGACCACGTTTAATAAATTCAATGTGTTTTGAAACACTAAACTTTCCACCAAATTCGTTTAATAATAATAATGCTCTAACAACTTCTGCTGAGCCTGCAATCCAAATAGGATATTTTGACTTAATCCATTTATTTTCTACAAATGAAAAATCGTGAGCAAAGCCGCCTTCTCGAAGTGCCATTTTTTCTAAGAACTTCCCTACCAACATTGCGGCATCTAAGTAACGTTCATCGGTTATTGATCGGTAAAGCAATATCAAGGCAGGAATACATCTTGCATTATAGAAACTCATAACAAATGGCGTCTTGCTATTTGCACTTTGGTAGATCCCACCAAAAATCGGTTCATTTTCATTAAGAATTTGTTGAGTTAGTATAAAATCCCCTGCGGGGATGACAAATCTTCGAAGTAAATTTGCATTACTGGAAAGCTCATAATGTTTAATCAATGCTTCAATCGTTGTTGCGATTTTATTAGGCACAAAGAAGTCTGTTCTTGTAGAATTTTTAAACGCCTTAACGCTTTTGTCAAATAATCGACTTAAGTGAAATGTTTTCAAATTTCTATCAGCAACAAAGAAATACTTCTTCCACTTTTTCCTCTCTGTTTTCAAGATTTTTGCCAACTCAAGTAAACCAATATCTACTGCAGCTTCGTGAGGTGTCCCTCCGCAGCCTGGATTTGCCTCAAATTTTGAATTTCGAAAAGATGAATTCCTAAGTTGACTTACAATGATGTCTTGAGCAACATTTTCAGCCTTTCTTAACCAGATCGTCGTATCTGATTTTTTAAAAAATGTAATGAGCCCTGTCAACAATCCTTCATATCTCCAATCTATTCCAGGTCCAATGTATTCCAAACTATCTTTCCAATAATGGACTACTGGCCCACCATAACCGCCTTTTTGATACATTGTTTCAAGCCATGCTAAATTGCTGGTCAATATGTCAGAGTAATCCATCTAGATTCCTCGAATTTTTTGATACTAGCATTTGACGATACCTTGAAGTTCTAGGATTGCCATGAGATTAATAATTAAAGTATTGAAACTTTTCTGATTTATTATAAAACAAATCCGTCTAAATTATTGAGTTATTAGGAAAGATACGTTTAATCGTCCCTTTTACTTTCAACAAGCGTAATAATAAATTGAGATTACCCTTTTGAAGTATTGTACTTATAATATCCCCCATTTTTTCAAATGAAATAATACCGGCCTTTTTTATTCTGCTAATACCTTCAAGTCGTATTTGATTTAAAAATAAACTAACACGATCTGCTAATTGTTTGGACTTAAACTCTGTTGTCTTAATCATTGGCTTTGGATTATAGAAATTATCAGCAAGTAAATAGTTTTTTGGTGTTGGATCAAAGGCAAAGAGGTTATTTTCTTTACACTCTGTGAATAAACGGGTACCATGTAAGGGTATTGCATAGTTCATGTATATTGAAACGTTATATTTTCTTTTTAGATAAGAGGCAAAATCAAAGGTTCTTTTCATAGTTTTCTCTGTCTCCCCAGGCAACCCTGTGACATAAAAGGCAGAAAGTTTCATGTTTAATTCATTACAAATCTTTGCCACTTTAATTACTTGCTGCAGGTTCAGTTTCTTTCCAATTACATTATTTAAAACATTTTGATCTCCAGATTCAACACCGATGATAAGTTCTTTGCATCCAGCTAGTTTCATCTTTCTCAAGATTTCTCTATCTAAAGTATCTGCCCTTACTCCGTTTGGAGTTGTCCAAATAATGTCCATTCTTTCAGAAATAATTCCATCAAGAATTCTGTGAATTCTTCTCTTATTGAACGTAAGATTGTCATCTTCAAATTGAATTTCTTCAATTCCATAATTTTTTATTAGAATTCTTAATTCTTCTAGAACGTTTTCAGGACTTCTGGCCCTCCATTTTCTACCCCAGAATGACGGGATAGCACAAAAGAAACAATTAAATGGACATCCTCGACTAGTAACTACACTCATCCATTTGTATTTAATAGCTTTTCTTGAGGAGAGATTTACTGGTTTTCCATTAATGTTACGAAGTTTAGTTTTTCCTTTACTTGTTGCATTAAAATAGTTTTCCAGATTTAAAAGATCAATCGCTGGAAAAGGTAGTGTATCTAAATTCTCTATATATCCTTTTATTTCATTAACACGTATCTGTCCATTCACATCTTTGTAAACTAATCCATCAATATTGAGGAATCTATTATCTTTCTTTAAAGATTTAATTAAATCAAGAAATCGAAATTCCCCTTCACCCATTATAACGAAATCAACATTTGGATCAATTATTGATTCTTTAGGCATGCTAGCGGCAAAAGATCCTCCCAAGATCGTTTTTATATTGGGATCAACTGATTTGACTAATTGTGCTACTTTATGAGCATTTGGGGATTGAGTAACAAAAGGATCAGAGATTCCTACAATATCGGGTGAGTATTTCAAAATAATCTTTGTGATTTTTTCCCATGATTCGCCAAAATGAATTAAATTATCGCCTAAATAATTGGAATGTAAGAAATTCGAAGCCAGAGCATCATATATCTTAATATCGTAGCCATTTTTTTGTAAAACACCTCCGATGTATGCTAAACCTATCGGCCAACCGATTTGTGGCAGTTGAGGATAGACAAGTGTGTGTGGAGGATTAATTAGCATGACTTTCAAAGAAATTCATCCATTTCAAATTATAAACCCTTTAAACTCATTACTGAATAAAAGAAATTATATTGAATAATAGACATTACCATTCAAACTAGGACACTTTATTAACTGGCATATTCTTTTCGGAAGATAACATAATCATCTTAGCAACTTCCAGGTTCTTCAGTCCCTCATTTCCATCAGTAAGCGGAGTTTTATTTGATATAATGCAATTTAGAAAATGCTCTAGTTCAAGTTTGAGCGGTTCATTTTTTGCAACGAACGGTCTTCCAATGATTGTGTTGCTATATTTAAGAATCTGATTCTTAGATGCCTTATGACCTTCTTTTTCAAGATTCCCATATATCGTGATGTCTTGATTAATGAAGTCAATTTCTGCATATCCTTTTGTTCCTGTAATGTGCATTGTGCGTATTTGAGTTGGAGTAAATAAATTAGATTCAATGATGCCTGATACTCCATTCTCAAACTCTAATATAGCGGACACATAATCCTCAAGTTCTGAAAGTATTGATTTAGTCTTAGAGTAGACTGATTTGACTTCATGTTCTACTAAGAATCTCATAACGTCTATATCATGAATAGAAAAGTCTACCACAACATCAAAAATAGCCCTCTGTCCAGGCTTATAGTAGCCAACTCTTTTTGAAGAAAGAGATACTATTTCACCTAAAAAATCCTCTGTTAATAACTCTTTTAGTTTAAGAACTGCTGGATTGAAACGTTCAATATGTCCTACCATCAAGAGTATGCCATTTCTTTTACTTAACTCAATCATATTTTTTGCTTGTTCTAGATTTGATGAAATGGGTTTTTCTACAAGAACGTGTTTTTTCGAATTCAATATGTTCTTACAGATCTCATAATGAGTTGATGTCGGTGCTGAGACACTTATAGCATCAACCTCTTCTTCTTGTAGCAACTGTAGATAGTTTGAATACCAATTTATATTGAACTTTTTGCCAATTTCTTTTGCCTTTTGAGAATCTATATCTGCTATTGCAACTAATTCTGAGTCTTTAAGTTCACTATATAGCCTAACATGATTCTTACCCATGCTACCTACGCCTACTACTGCAGTCTTAACCTTCAGAGCCCTTCCTCCAGTTTTACTTTCTTGATAAATTGTAGATCGTCTAGGTTATTTTAATACAATAAGGAGTTGGATCTAATAAAAAACCAAAATTAGAATCTTTTAGATAGATAATTAACTTCATCCTTAATTCCATCTTTTATATGGACAGTGGGGTTATATCCAAGCATTTCTCTAATCTTAGAAATATTTGCTATTCTCTGTTGCACAATATTTTGGGCTTTTCTATACTCTGGCTGAATGTCTATTCCAGTGATGTCCTTAAGAAGGTTCAATAGTTCTTTGATTGAAAGTGAAGTTTGACTTCCCACATTGAATACCTCATTATAGATATCACTTTCCATTCCCAAAATATTTGCCTGCACCACATCAAATACATGTACAAAATCAATTGATTGTGAACCATCTCCAAATAGAACAGGCTTTGTCCTTGTTAACAATTTCTTGAAAAACTCAACGATTACTGGCTTATAGTACTCATCTGACGTTTGTCGGATTCCATACACGGTAAAATTTCGGAAAATGATATATTTCAGACCAGATTGAGAAAAAAATCTGAAATAATATTCACTAGCAAGTTTGCTTATGCTGTAAAGCGTAATTGGATTAAGAGGATGTTGTTCATCTATTGGTTGATAAATAGGGATACCATAAACTGTAGCCGAAGATGAAAACATCACTTTTTCAACGGTGGCTTCTAATGATGCTTTTATAACGTTTAGTGTACCTTGAAGATTGCATGAAACACTTGCATCTGGAAAAGCATTACAGTAGTTTGCACAAACCGCAACTTCGTGAAAGACATATTGACTATCTTTAATTACATCCTTTAGAAGATCAAATTCAAGAATATCTCCATTGACAATTGTAATTTTATCCTCTACGTTTTTTAAATTTTCTCTTCGGCCACGTGAGAAATTATCATAAACAAATACATCATAACCTCTATTAACAAGTTCTTCAACTAAATGAGAGCCGATAAATCCTGCTCCACCTGTAACGACAACTTTCTTCGATGACGAACTCATAGGTTTTTCATTCCCTTCAATATTATTGATTCTTTTGTATATTCTTTAAAGCATTTGCAACGAATTCAACTTGGTCTAATGTCATATGGTGAAAGAGAGGAAGAGTCAAACTGTTTCTGAAAGCTATAGAAGAGTTTATTAGGTTTTTCGGATTGAAATTTAAACGTTTGTAGCATGGTTGTAAGTGGAGAGAATATGTACCAATTTGTGATTCAATACCCCTTTGAGCCATTAATTCAATCACTTTATCTCTATTAACTCCAAATTTTTCATCTAATAGTATAACATAGGATTGATATGTATGTGTTACATGAGGTTCAATATGGGGAGGAATTATCCCTTCTACATCTGAAAGCAATTCTGTATAGACTTTAGATATCTCTTTTCTCTTTTCAAGGATTTTATCAATTTTCTTAAGCTGTATACGACCGATTGCCGCAAGAACATCACTTAATCTGTAATTGAAGCCAGGATGAGTAAAATATACTTTGTTAGATACAATGCGGATACCAAAATCTTTCATTGAATGTGCGATCTTTACATATTCATCATTATCAGTAACGAGCATGCCACCTTCCCCGGTAGTCAGAAGTTTTCTGGCATGAAAACTGAAACAGCCAATATCACCGAAAGTTCCTGCTTTCTTTCCCTTGTAAAGCGTTCCAATTGCACATGCTGCATCTTCGATTATGGATAAGTCATATTTCTCTGCAATTTCCAAAATTGTTGACATTTCAGCTGGATAACCAAATAAATGGACAACAATAATGGATTTTGTATTTTCAGTAATCGCATCTTCTAATTTAGCTGGATCTAGATTGAATGTCTTAAGATCAATATCAACTAAGATTGGTTTTGCTCCCACATGAAATACTACATGACCTGTTGCAGGATATGTGAAGTCAGGCACAATAACCTCATCGCCGGGGCCTATTCCAAGACAAACTAAGGCAAGATGTAAAGCTGTGGTACATGATGAAACAGCAGAAGCATGTTTAATTCCTAGATATTCTGTAAATTCACTCTCAAATAATTTGGCTGTAGGTCCTTTTGCGAGATATCCACTCTGGAAAACTTTCCAAACTGCTTCAAGTTCTTCCTTATCAATGAATGGTCGAATTAATGGAATTTTTTTGGTCTTATTCTTTTCTGTGGCACTAATTTCCTTCAAAATTTCCTCTTCAAAATCTGTAGTCTTCATATAATCTACCACATTCGTAAATTATGTTATCAGTTCATTCCAGTCTGTATGAAATATATAAAATATTGATCATAGACTTGCTCTTTTACTTATTATTTAAGCACGAATTTCTCTTTTTAATATACTATGAAATCACTTAGTTTATGGAAATCAAAGATTAAATGGGGTACTTATGAGAGGTCAAAAATTAACTGTGGGAATTGTCAGCACAAATAAATTTCTTACTAATATCGTAAAAGAAATTTTACACCACCTAGGTATATCCTTTGAGGAAATAGACAACAAGACTCCAGTTAATTTCCCTTGCGTCATTTTACCGGTTCAGAAAGAAGAAGATTTTTCGATTGCCTCCAAATTATGTCAAAACGAGGAAAATATTTTAGTATTTGACAACATATGTTCAATTAAGAGTTTTTGTTTGGCATTGGGGGGCTTTTTAGATCAAGGTCAAATTGCAAATAGATCTATTGAACCCAAATTAAGTGTTATTGAATTTAAATTGCTAGAGAATATTAAAGATTGCTTTTTTAGACTGGATCTTCCTTTAATCAGAAAATGGTATTGGCCAAGTTTTACAGACGCTTGCTTTGTGGTTACCCATGATATTGATTCTTTAGATCCAATTCTTCGATTTTCAGAATTAAAAGGGAAAATTGGTCTCAATTGGTTAAAATTTATTTTTAATTTCATACGAAAAAGAACAGGTCAGGAAATATTCAAACTTGTACGTGAAGAGAATAGAAGACAGATCAAATCAACTTTCCTTTTTTTTCCAGATTATGGAAAAGATCATAACAAATTTTTAGCTATTCTTGATCTCTTAAAACGGATGAACTTTGAAATAGGCTTACATGCTTCTGAGTTCTCTTATTGCAACCAAAACATACTCGAGAACGAAAAGAAACAACTAGAAGAACTTGTTGATTCTGATCTTAAAGGCATTAGACAACATCAATTAAACTTTCTTCCACCATTTACTTGGAGATATCAAGAAAAGATTGGTTTTAATTACGATTTATCATTTTCACATAACATTGATTTTGGTTTTAGAAGTGACATATGCTTTCCTTACCATCCAATTGACATTATTGAGAAAAAAAGATTTAATCTAATAGAAATACCAACATCTTTTATGGATTGGACAGCCCTTTACAAAGATATAAACTACGATGAGATCTGGAGCATCCTAATGAAGTTAGATGATACTATTGAAAAACTTCATGGGTGTTTTGTGGTTAATTTTCACAATTCATATCAAAATCAGAATTTCCCCTTAATTGAAAGGCTTTATTCTCAATTATTGGATCATGTAACTAAGAAGAATTATTGGATCACTACTGCTGGAGAATGTACTTCATGGTGGCTAAAAAGAGAGAAGACAGAGTTAAGTGCCTTTTTTCTTAAAAACACAATAAAAGGGAATATTTCTTCTCCTTTACCAATTGTTATCGAAACAACTGACGAAATCATTAAGTTAGATCTAAAGAAAACTAGTTTTTCAATTAAGTTGAATGATAATGTTAATAATCCAAAATAATATTTCATTGAATCGAATTAGTTCGGGCTTCGTTTTTTAAATTCAAGATTTGGTAATAACAACGGATATATTCATCTGCGATCGCTGACCATTCGTACTTCTTAATTACTTCTTTCGAATTTACTGCGATACGCGTTCGTAACTCTTCATTTTCCCAAAGTTCAACGATTCTTTTCCCAATTTCATCAGGATTCAAAGACACTAAGACACCATTTATGTTGTCTTTTATTACTTCTTTAAAGTCACCTACATCTGGTGCTATAACGGGTTTTCCTGCTGCTAATGCCTCAAATAAGGTAACTCCAAAAGATTTTGAACGGTATGGAAGTATGCAGAAATCTGCGCCTTTGATATATGACAATGTTTTTTCGTGACTTAGCTCACCAAAATCTTTTAAATTTTTGATCTTTAGTCTCTTTATTAGATTAGAAACGTCAACATCAGATTCTGACCCAATAAGGTACATTTTAGCTGTTGGAATTTTTTGTTCAATTCTTTTAAATGCTTTTAATGCGATATCTGTCCCTTTTATCTTAGAATAAAGTCCTACAAATAATATAGAGGGATCTCCTTCTAAATTAATTTTTGGAACGTCTTTGAACAAACTTAGATCTATACCAAAAGGAATAACTTTAACATTTTTTTCTGAAAGTTTTTCTTTCTTGATTATTTTTTGTAAAGTACTAGAATATATTGTCTTTAAATTGTAAAATTTCCAAGAAACTTTGAAAGCAATAATACTCAAATATATTAGAAATTTAAATAATTTGTTGCGTTCAGCATCCGTAGCATTATAAAAAGGACCTCCTTTTAGAAAATTTTTGCACCCTATCAAATTATAATCGTAGCAAGAAAGTACCGTCTTCCTTCCTCGAAGTTTTGCAAGAAGTGGATATAAAAAAAAGAATTCACTTAATCCCGTTGTTTTAAAATGAAGAATGTCATAATTTCTAGATAAAATAGGCTTAATTTGTTTAAAAAAGAGCTTTATAGTCCTAAATATTGCCAATCTAATTGGATTTCTCCATTTATCTAATGACGTGTCTATTATGGGATTTATTTTAAGTTTCTTGATCTTATTTTCTTCTATATGTTTCTGAACTTTTTTTAAAGAAATAGATGGGTCAATCTTAAAAATAATTTCAACATGATGACCTTTCTTTGCTAAAAACCTTGGAAGAAAATATGTGAGATGGGAGATTCCGCCAACATTAAACGGAAATGAAGAATCCGAGTACATAAGGATATTTAGCCGCTTTTTCATTCAATAAAACCTCAATATAACAATCTAAATCCACTTGATTTATCTTAAAAGATTTGAATTTTCTTTAAAAAAAAGAGTATCCTCAGTTATTAAAACTTTAATGATTCCTGAGAAATTATAAGAATTATCTTGAATTAAGATCATAATGTAATAATGAGATTTAAATCCTTAGAGACTTCAATTGGTGGTTTCATTTTGAAAATACTGATTTACGCAGATACGTATTTCCCTACTTATGTAGGGGGAGGAGAAATTTTTTTGGATAAATTGACTAAAGAATTAGTAAAAAGAGGTTTTGATTTTCTTTTAATTACTAACAAACTAGAACAGAATGTAAAACGTAGTGAACGAGATAATGGTCTAACGATTTTACGTGTACCTCCTGAATCATTCTATATTCCCAAATCACTTCTAAAGAAGGCCTTTTTTCAAATTAAAAAATTAATCCGTGAAATACTCAAATTTTTCGTTTTCTTTATTCAATTTCTTAATTATAAACCACATATTTTCTTCATTAACGGACCTACTATAACGGTTCTTCCCTCTATTTTGCCGATCTCTTCTAAAATAAAAGCATGGAAACTTATTAAAAGAATCTTTTCACCTTTTACCGTTGTAATCTGCCATGCTCTCACAAGGCCCTATGGAAGTTTTCTAGAACAAGATTTGAGTGATTTTCGTGAAGCGGATATTTTAGTTTACGTCGATAAGTGGATGGAACCCTATTTGAAAAATATTCCAAAAATTTGGATACCTAATGGTGTAGACACTAATCTTTTTTCTCCAAGTCCCCTTCAATATTCTCATAAGATATTATCAGTAGGCAGACTTTGTCATGATAGAGGAACCGATCTTCTGTTGAATGCGATTCCTAATTTAGTTAAGAGGTTTCCTGATATTAAGGTTCAACTTATTGGGTGGGGAGATCTGCAAATATATAAAAAAATTGTTAAAAATCTAAAAATTAGCGATAATGTGGAATTTATGGGGAAAATTCCGAATGAGGAACTTATAGACTATTATAGAGATGCATACATTGTCGTAAACGCTGCAAGAGTAAGAGGGATACACATAGCCACATTAGAAGCAATGGCTTGTGGCAGAGCATGCATAAAATCCTATTATAAACCAGATCATAAAATCATTGAAGATCTTAAGAATGGTTTTTTATTTAATGGCGAAGATGTTGCAGAATTAGTCAATAAAATTGAATTTAGTTTTGATAACTATAATTTGGTCAAAAAAATATCTGCAAAAGCACGAGAAAAAGCTGAAAAGTTTAGTTTCACCACAAATGCACTAAAGTATGAAAACTTGTTTAATAAAATTGCTAAATACATTCTAAGAAATGAAAAAGTTTCACATTTTAGCGAAAATTGAAAGAAATGTGCCTTAGATGCAAAACGCCAATCTAGAGATAGCATTACATTTAAAAATCTCTTTATTGAGTTTAATTCTTATGTTTTCAATCGTGTAAATATTGAACTTTGAAATAGTCGTAATAAAGAGAAAAACTCATCACGATCTAAAAATATTTAAGTCTATGATTTTATTTCGCTGATATCATGGATTCAAAAACCCAAAAATCAGACCGCATTGTAAAACATATTTTTAAGGGAACCGCATCTTCACAAATCCTTCAAATATCGACGATCCTTATCAATATAATATATTCAGTTATTTTATTGCGTTTACTTCCACCTAGAGAAGTAGGTCTTCTAGAGCTAGCTGGTGCTCCATTTGGGATATTGTTTGTTAGTACAAATCTTGGGCTAGATAGTAGTGTAATTTTTTTCCTTTCAAAATCCAAAAAAAATACAGATTCTTCGACTACTAAAAATACTATGATTTCAGCTTTTTCTCTGCGGTTCATCATCGTCACTATTAGTGCTTTAGCTATTCTTCTTTTTTCAGAGAGTTTGGCAATTTTCTACGGAGATCCGCTTATTGAAACTTTATTGAGAATAAAAGCAATTCATTTTTTTATTGTCTCTTTAGAAATCATTCCATGTGCAACTTTCAATGCGTATCACAAATACGAATATCCTGTCTATATTTCAGTGTCGACTCTGCTTTTATCTCTGGTTATAGTACCCTCATTAATCACTCTTGGCTTTGGTGTTATAGGTGCTGCGATTGGTGAATTAATAGCAGGGACTATTTTAACAATTGCTACTTTATTCGTGTGGAGAAAGTTTTTTCCGAAAGATAGTTCAAGTTCTAATTTTAAAGGTACATCTAAAAAACTATTAGCCTATGGATTGCCATTAGCTGTAGACAATGTTTTTTCTTCGATATCAACAAACTCGGGAAAGCTCATTTTAGGATCATTTGGCCCACCTGAATGGATTGCTTATTATTCAGTTGCATACAACATATTTCAGCTTCCTATGAGAGCAGCAGCTACCGCCAGAGTTGCTTTGTTTCCGACCATGTCTGAACTAGAGAGTGAAAAAGAAATTAATTACTTGGCAAAGACTTTTCGAATGATTATCAACTATTTAGCAATTTTAATTGCCTTTCTCGTCGGAAGCATCTTAATTCTTGCCGATCCATTCATAATTTTACTCTATACCCAACGTTATTCGACTGCGATATTATTAACACAAATAATGGTAATTGGTAATTTATTTCGATTTATCGGCATGCCTATCGAAACTTTTCTATTAGCAAAAGGTAAACCAAAAATTATTACAATACGTAGCATGATTACACTGGGAACAACAATTTTTCTTGAAATATTGTTAATATCAACTTTTGGCTTGATAGGTGCAAGTATAGCAAAAGTACTTAGTCCATTACCAGCAGTGATATTTTTACTTTTATTTCTAAAAAGTAGGACAAAACAGGTTAGTATTGACTATAGGTATTTGATAAAGATATATTCAATTTTTACTTCTTCATTTTTAGTTAGTTACTTATTAACAAGTTCAATTACATATTTTGGAGCATTTGCTCTTTTCCTATTTCTCTTTATATTTTTATCAATAATTCTTCGTGGATTTACAAAACAGGATCTAATCATGCTAGCCCCCGTATTAGATTTCTTTCCCTATAGGCTTTCTTTATTTATGAGAAAAATTGGTTCGCGTTTTTATTCTATTTTACGCGATGAAAAATAAATCACGAGCGCCTAGTAGAATATTTATATTTTACCAATCTTTTTCAACATTCTTATTATTTCTTTGATTCTATTTTTTTCCTCAACTTTCTGATGAAACACAGGAAAAGAGCTTCGATCTTTTAAATGATCTTTTGCAATACCATCAATATATATCTAATCCATGACTTTTAGTAATCAGATTTATTAAAATCTATAAGATAACTTATTTTTAAATAAACTAAATTTTAAATCGAAGTTAACGAGAAATTCATGCGGTGCAATAAGTGTTTCAAAAACATATTAATATCCTTATTACCGGAATTATGTTACCTCCCCCTTATGGAGGCTTAGCTAAAAGAACTCTAAATCTTGCTAATGTGTGGATTTCAAAAGGGAACCAGGTCCACCTAATAGACATAAATCCCTCTAGAAATGACTTTATCCTCTCAGGAGTAAATATAAAAGTCCATACATTCGATTACAAAAACAAATATTTCAAAATGATTTTTGCCCTTCTATTTTTAATTGTAAAAAATCCAGTTTTCACAGTAAAATTCATCATTGAAGTTCTTGAATATCATCTCAAAAAAAGTTTTGGAATGTCAGGCTGGCAGCCATTTATAAACTGTAGTTTTCGTGGCTCTTTATTTTATTCATTAATTTGGGTCAAAGAGATTTATCAGATAGTTAAGAAATATAAGATCAATATAATCACTTCAAATTATGCTTTTGAGTACTCAATGCTTTCACTTAAAGTTTCTCAATTAGCAAAAACTCCTATTATAATAACAACATACTCTGAAGGTTTGTTTTGGAAGCTCAATAAAGATGGAAAGAATATTTCGCCTTACTACTCCCCGCTTTTTAAGAAAGTCTTTAACAAAGCAGATTGGATTATTGCTCCAAGTAAACATTGTATGAAAGCAGTAAACAGATTTTTAAAGGAAAAGAAACCGACTAGTGTAATTTACTCGCCTATTGATCTTACTCACATACCTGAAACAATTTCAAACAAAAATCAATTGCGAAATAATATTGGATTTTCTAATAAAAAGATTGTTCTTTTTGTCGGACAATTAAATTGGCGAAAAGGGCCAGATTATGTGATCAAAATCGCCCCTTTAATAATTGAAAAGATCCCTAATGTCCTTTTTGTATTTATAGGTCCCGATACAGGAATGCTTAAAAAACTAAAAGGGCTTGCAATATCTCTTGATGTAATTAAATACGTAAAATTTATTGGAACAGTTTCTGAAGAAGTATTACAGGACTATATGAGAGTAGCCAATGTTTTAGTTTTTCCATCACTTACTGATAGAGAATGCATGGGAATGTCTCTAAAAGAAGCGCAAGCAAATGGAACCCCTGTGATTACATTTGATTCGGGAGGTGCTGCAGAAGCAGTTTTAGATAGAGAGTCAGGATTTATAGTTCCTAGGAGAGATTTAAATAAATTATATGAATCAGTAATTTATATTCTTACAGATGAGGTACGTGCTAATAAAATGGGAAGAAAAGCAAGAGAATGGGCTTTTAATCAATTCTCTGCTGAAAAAGAGGCTGTCAAGATGCTAAATATTCTTAAGAAGGTATTTCTAAGCAACTTAAATCGCTAAAAGAACATATAAAAAGATACAATGACCTTAACATAAGTGAATCTCCTTTTAGAAGGGCAAAGTATGAGAGTACTTGACTTAAGCAAAGAACTGGACAAACTTAAAGCATTTTATGATTCCTTAGATGAGGAAAAAAAAACATTTACACTTCCTTGGACTCTCCTTGAGAAGGCTATTATTGTTGTAGTTGAAGAAGATAAGGGAAGGATTATTGGGATTTCTGGAATTCGCGACAACTATTTTGCCTTTACATGTATAGAAAAGCAATTTCAAGGAAAAGGAATTGGAACCAAACTGATAAAGGAAAGGAATAAAATTGTAAAGAAAAATAGAATTGGAATTCTATATGCAACTACACACAAAAATAACATAATCGCTCAGAGATTATTGGAAAAATCAGGATATAATCTCGTAAAAATTGAAGAAGATATATATCATTATAAACTCTATATTACCATGAAAGCCAAATTACTAAAATTTTTAAGTAAATGGGCCAATAAGATTGGTTTAAAAACTTGATTTTGTTATATAGTAAATCAATTTCAATTCCTTTCACAAGAACTCTTTTGAAAAGCCTACTTGATTGATTTAATCACGTCAACATCTTTACGTCTGTATTATCAATATTGTTAACTAAACTTTGCCCCTAGTATATTTGCATAAAAGGACTTCATAACTGCACAAACTTCATTGGAATAAAATGATTATTTAATTATTTGCGAAGTTCTACTAAAATCATATGCCTTCTCAATTACTTTTAATACATTCAAACCGTCGTTATACGAGATCAATGGAGGTGTATCATCTAAAATACATCTAACAAAATGTTTTATCTCAAAATAATAAGGATCTAAAGATATTGGTTTTTTTCTAATACAACGTCTAGATAGATTTCTTAAAGAGTGCTTTAGGTAATGACTCGTCTTTCTAGGATACTCAAGATCCTCTGATGATACACTATTAACGTCACTATATATTTCAACACGATCTGAGTACACAAAAGGATAAAATGCAACTTGTAGTATAGCCATACATTTGTTGTATTTTAACACTAATAAAGCATAATCTTCTATGGAATCTGAGTACTGGAAGTCGAGATGAGTGAATTCTAGTGATTTCATTTCACCAAAAAACCAATTTAACAGGTCAATCATATGACACCCACTGTCGATCAGGACTCCCCCTCCCGCTAATTTTCTATCGAATTTCCACTCTGCAGGTGCTGCCGTAGGCGATGAAAACGGGCCACCATAAAAATATTGGGCATTACAACTTCTGATTTCTCCTAGTTCCCTCCTATCTAATAATTCTTTAACAGCATTGTATTTTTTTGAAAATCTGAAATGATACCCTACCATAAACTTTATTCCAGCTTTCTTCGCACTATTCATAATATTTACGGCTTCTTTAGTATTGCGACCCATTGGTTTTTCGATTAAAGTGTGAAGATTTTGCTCTGATGCTAGTATAGCTGCTTTTTCATGCAAAAAATTAGGTAAACAAATTGATAAAGCATCAATGCTTGATTTTTGAATCAAATCCAAAAAATCTTCATAAACTTCCTTAATCCCAAATATTCTTTCAATACGTTTTCTAATGGGTTGTGATTTATCAGCAAAGGATATTATGTCAACTTCTTCAGATTTTTGATAGTTTATTAAGTGTTGAGTTCCAATCCAGCCCCCACCAATGACACCTACTCTTAACTTTCTCATAAAACATACACTCATATTGATGATTAGTCAAATAAGCAAAAACACTCCTATCGCAATTTATTTTTGCATATACACATAAGAATTTAATTCAAGATATCTTTTTGTAGATCTAAGTTTATAAAACTCAATAAAATTGTTCTTTTTTAGGGATAAAATTGACAAAGAGAGATCTAGTTAGCCTGGTTGAAATAAAAAATGATAACTTGCGTGACGCACTAAATCAGGCGCTCGGTTTAATAGACATAAAAATCAATAAAGCAAATAAGATAGTCATAAAGCCTAATTTATGTTATTATTGGCATTCTTCAACTGGAGAAACTACTGATCCTCAGATTGTATCCACATTGATTGATTTTATTAGAGACAATATTGGACATGATTCAGATATTTCAATTGTTGAATCAGATGCTACTGCAATGAGGACAAAATATAGTTTCAAATTTTTGGGTTATGAAGATCTAGCAAGAGAAAAAGATGTTAAATTAGTAAATTTAAGTCAAGATGAGTATAAAATAAAAAAGATAGACGGCTATCATCTCCAAGAAGTGAAAATTCCTGAGACTTTATTAAATGCTGACTATTTCATTTCAGTCCCAAAATTAAAATTACAGGATCCTTCTCTAACCCCACTAACTTGTGCTCTTAAGAATCAGTTTGGGTGTATCCCTATTCAGAAAAAATCGCAATATCATCCAGTTTTATCCGAAGTTATTTCAGATGTGAATAGTGTTATATCTCCTAATCTTTGTGTCGTTGATGGCCGAGTTGTTAAGTATAATTCAAAGATTATTCCACTAAATTTGATCATAGCGGGAACAAATTCGCTTGCTACTGACATAATAGCGGCAAAAGTGTTAAGACTTAATCCTAAAAAGATCAAATGCATTCATTTGTATTCCAAACTTGCTGGAAATACCCAAGTCGAACCTATTGGAACTCCAATCACTTATTTTTCAAATAAGATTCCGAAAAATCAAAGTGGAAGAATATCCAGAAAATTAAAGAAATTTGCATATCGGATTTATAGATCAATAAACTATTAATTTTCTTTTGTTTCATCTTTATTCAAGCTCAAAAAGATTAAAAATAGTCAGATCAATTATAATTTTTGAATATTTTTTTTGGAGGAGTGATTACTGAATAGTAAATCATTAGAAACAAAGTTTGATATTTCTGTGATAATTCCGACTAAGAATTGTAAACGATGGATCGCCCCAAATATAAAAAGTATCCAAGAACAAAAGATAGACAAGAAATTCGAAATTATTGTTGTTGACGATAATTCCACAGATAGCATGCGTAGATTTTTAAAATTCTTGAATAAAAAATATCCAAATCTTACTCTATGCTTATTAAATAAAAGCAGAGGTTCGTATTACGCTCGAAATATTGGAGCTAAACAATCATCCGCAGATATTCTTGTTTTTACCGATTGTGATTGTGTAGCAGATGAAAATTGGATGAACAATATAACGTGCCCAATATTTTCAAAAAAGTACAGTGCAGTTCAAGGAGCTAGCAATATTCCCCTATATAATGGCTTCTGGATTACATTAGAAACTACAAGAGGTGCCCCAAAAGGACCTTTTGTTGATACAAAGAATTTTGCCATACGTAAAGAACTTTTTCTGAATTTAGGAGGATTTGATGAGAGATATCTTTTTAGTGGAGATGCCGATTTATGCCTTCGATTTTTAAAAAAGGGATTCAAAATTGGATTTAGATCAAATGCAATTGTATTCCACTTTTGGACTAATAATCCCTTTAGGTTAATAAAAAAAACTAAATTTTACGGATTAGGCGACCTACAAATATTCTTTGGACATGAAAAAGAAACTCAGATAAGTCCAATTTTTCTATTTAAGAAGTCAATTCTAATGTTAATCCGTGGTGCAAAAGAAGCGCTGCGCGCTAGACTGCCAATTCATTCTAGAATAATATATTTCTTTTATTATTATTTCTTTTACATGATAAGAGGCATATATTTCTTTTTATATTTTTATAAAGGTTTTTCTCACTTAAAATATTAGTAATTCTTACATATTTTGTTCTTAGGTTTCACAAAAGGTGAATCTTCTTTTTCGCTTCAATTTTGAAGTAATTTCACAAATATATTCTGCAAAAATATACTTAATATATTTGTTTTTTTTATTGCTTTAATTTCTTGATCTTCTGAGGCATTTATTGAATAACATTTCTTAAATTTATTAACTTAGAATGCATCATTCTTAAATAAATCAGTGATTATAGAATATCTATACTCTAAGGTGAGTTTCCTTGACAATTATTGTAACTGGTGCAGATGGGTACGTAGGTTGGCCTGCAATGTTAAGGCTTGCCGTTAAGTACCCTGACGAAAAAATTATTGGCATTGACAATGAAGCAAAAAAGCTATGGTCGCAAGAAATAGGAATATGGAGCGCAATACCAACATATTCAATGGAAAAGCGAATAGACACGTTTGAGAGAGTTTTTGGTCAAAATAATATTATATATAGAAAATTTGATCTCAGAAATCGAAGAAAATTATTAGATTTATTTATACAAACGGAACCTCACTCTATAGTTCATTTAGCTGCACAGCCAAGTGGGCCTTATAGCATGTTAGACGCCGAACATTCAATTTCTACACAAATGAATAATATTGGTTCAACGCTATCATTGCTTCATAGTATCAAAGATGTTATACCAGATGCACATCTGATTGAGTTAACGGGGATGGCCTTATATGGACTTGAGATCCCTGAGTTCTATATGGAACTCACTACAGCAGGGTTTTACGGGTTTCCAGAAATTGATGCAATTGATTGGTATCATTTATCAAAAGTATTTGATTCGAATAATTTACGCTTCGGTCAACTTGTTTACAATCTAAGCATAACAGATTTTAGAATAGGAATTGTCCATGGTACACATACTGAGGAAATAAGCAAAAACGAGAAACTTGCAACTTCTTTCTATTTCGATTTTTGGTTTGGAACGCTTTTAAACCGATTTTGCGCTCAAGCTAGTGTAGATTATCCCTTAACTGTTTATGGAAAAGGAGGACAAACAAGAGCATACATCTCCCTAGATGATGCGGTTGAAATGTTAAGTTATGCAATTGAAAGAAAAGCAGAATGTCAATATAACGTCATTAATGCATATGTAGACTGTGCGAGTGTTAGAGAGATTGCAGAAATGATACAACAGGCTGGTAAGAATCTTGGTATGGATATCGCTATAATGACGGTTCCTAATCCAAGAATGGAAATTGAAGAATGTTATACTCCAGAAGATACAGGACTGACTTCGATAGGATTTCAACCTAAAGATACAATAGATTCAAATCTTGAAACCATTCTTATAGATTTGGCAAGAGTAAAGGAAAGAATCAAAGCTAAGAAAGACAAATTTCTCCCTAGGATTCTACGAGATAAGGCGAAAATTACAAAATAGGTGCTTAGATGCCAGTCATTGAATTTGTTTTTTACTCAACATTTAAGAGAATAGCGGGTGAAAAAAAAATCTCAAGAGAAGTTGGACCGACTGTAAAAGATGCGATTGAAGCTTTAGTGGAAGAATTTGGAAGTGAAATGGAAGATCTTTTGATTGATTCAACTGGAATACTAAAACGCAATCTAATTTTTTCTTTAAATGGCACAGATATAAGAAAACTCAAGAGATTAAAAACATCCTTAAAACCAGGAGATACCATTTCCTTAGTTCAAGCCGTAGCGGGAGGAAGCGATTATCCAAGCATTTAAGAATCGGAATATTCCCTAAAAGTGATTTCTTAATTCAGAACAATTGAATTCACAAATTTTCTAGGTGAAGAAACATTGAAAAAAAAATCTTCAACTCAAGGAAGAAACCCTATTCGAAAAAACAAAAAAATACCCTTAGCAAACCCATTTGTGGGTCAAGAAGAGATTGATGCGGCTTCAAGTGTCTTACGTTCTGGGATCTTGACAAGTGCAACAGGAAGAGGGCCGAAAGTCATAGAGTTAGAGCAAAAATATGCTCAATATAATGGTGTAAGACATGCGATCGCCTGTTGTAACGGCACGGCAGCATTACATGTTGCATTAACTTCACTTGGGATTAAACCAGGTGATGAAATCATTACTACTCCATTTAGTTTTATTGCATCAGCAAATGCTGCCCTACTAGTAGGTGCAATTCCTATCTTTGCAGATATAGATCCTCTCACATATACAATAGATCCGGATAAAATAAAAAACGTAATCACTTCAAAAACCAAGGCAATTATTCCTGTGCATTTATTCGGATGTCCTGCAGAGATGGACTCAATAGAAAAAATTGCTGACCAACATGGATTGTATATCATTGAAGATATTGCCCAAGCACATGGAGCACGTTATAAAGGTAAAATGGTTGGTTCATTTGGTGATATTGGCTGCTATTCTTTTTATGCAACCAAAAATATTCATTCAGGTGGAGAGGGAGGGTTAATTATCACTAATAATAAAGAAATTGCAGTGAGATGTAAAATGATGGTTGCACATGGACAAGGTGCAAGATATGAACATAGTTTATTAGGGTTCAATTATCGAATGCCTGAAATTTCAGCAGCTATAGCATTGGCACAATTTGATCGATTGGAGTATTTTAACAAGAAAAGAAAAGAACATGCAAAAATATTGGATGAAACATTGAAGCTGGTGAAAGGAATAAGTATGCCGCATAAACCTGATTATGTGGATCATGTTTATCATTTGTATGTTGCAAAAATTCTTGAAGACTCGGATTGGACAAAGGATGATCTTATTAAAGCTTTAGATACTGAAGGAATCGGAGCTGCAGAGGTATATCCAATTCCCATTTATAAACAACCTGTGTACAAGAAAATCAATGATCCAAAAGTAAACTGGGCCGCTAACATTTGTGAATATCCAGATTATTCCAAAACTAGATGCCCCATTACGGAAAAACTATGTCAGCAATTAATTCAGTTACCAGTACACCCAGGTTTAACAGAGTTAGATATGCAAAATATAGTAAACACATTAAGAAAATTGTTGCCAACAAACTGACGAATTTCTCTATTATTTTTTGTCATTTCATCAGGATATGATATGTTGGTTTTGTTCTTTCTTATAGTGACGACTTTCACTCGTCAAATTAGGAACAAGCATCTTAGAATTGTTAAATAATACTTTAAAATTTTCAGCAAGTTCTCTGATTCCATCAACAACTGAAAATCTAGTATGAAAACCAAGTTTCTGTTTGATTTTCGAAAAGTCAACGTTATATGAAAAATGAAGCCCGTCTTTTTTGATATGAACTATTTCTACGTCGTTTTCTACATTCTCCTTCACAAGTTGTGCAACTTGGTTTACTTTGTAATTCTCCTCAGTTGATCCAACATTAAACACTTCCCCGATTGCGACATCTTCCGGTGCTCTGATTGCTGTAGTTATTGCCCTTACAGTATCTTGGACATGAATATAAGGTCTCCAGTCTTCTCCAGTATCAAAGATTGTTATTTTCTCGCCTATTACTGCTTTAAATGTAAAAAGGTTAATTGCAAGATTGAATCGTATTCCAGGAGACCAACCATAGTTTGTAGCAAATCGTAAGCAAGTTACAGGTAGTTTATAATCTTTGTGATACTTAAGACATTCCAATTCTCCTTTGTATTTTGCATCTGCATATGGATTTGGGGGTGTTATTGAAGATTTTTCATTTAATAATTTGTTTTCTCGCTTTCCTCCATACACATTACAAGTAGATGCATATATTAATCGATTGATACCTTGTTCTAAGCAAGTTTCAACAACGTTTTTGGTTCCCTCGTAATTTACTTTCATAAAAAGATCTGGCATATTAAATGAATCACAGGCTCCAGTTATCGCAGCTAAATGAATAACGATATCTTTATTCTCCATTGCTTTTAGAAGATCTTGTTTTTTTAGAACATCGCCTCTAAAAAATCGATATTTAGCCTTTGAGGGCAAATTTGCGAGCATGTATTCTCTTCCAGAAGAAAGATTATCGAAAACAGTAATATTGATTTTATCAGTAAATGCAAATGGAAGTTTTCTGATTAAAAGAGAACCAATATATCCACAACCACCGGTAATCAAGAGATTCAATAATTCTGCCTTCCTTTTATTCTAATTTATTCTATTTAGGTATTCGCGTAATATGAGTTCTAATTCCTTGTTTGTCTTTATATACTTTCGACAATTTTTCGTATAAATAGAATTTTGGAAAAAAGTTTTTCTGTCAAATATTCTTGATCAAAATTGTTGGGAGACTAACTCTTAAATGGGTAAATTGTATTTGCCAACACGCTTTTCCCATGGCCATTTTCGACCATTATTTTCAAACCAAGTTATTGTATGCCTTAATCCTTCTTCAAGGCTAACCTGAGGTGACCATTTTAAAATTTTCTTTGCCTTTTCATTACTGCAGCACAGGCGATCTACATCAAGTGGACGTAATCTCATAGGATCTGTATTGATTTCAATGTCCGTCTTACCTTTTAAACGTGCAATAAGATAGGTCAAATCTTTGATCTTAATATCATTATTACTACCTAGGTTTATTGTTTCTCCCCTCGCAGTTAAAGTTTGCCCAGCAAGTAGCAAACCTCTAACTGTATCTGAAACATAAGTAAAATCGCGGCTACTTTCGATATTACCTAAATTGAGTATATCTGATCTTGACAACTGACTAATCAGTATAGGGATAATATATGGATGTGTCTCGCGCGGCCCATAAGCATTAAAAGGACGGATTATCACGATTGGAAGGTCCTGTTCATGATATAGTGTAAAACATAATCTATCTGCGGCCAATTTTGAGGCTGCATAAGTTGAATGAGGATTTAGAGGATGTTTCTCGTCCATTGGAATGTATTGGGCAGTTCCATAAACTTCTGAGGTTGAAACGTGGCAAATCATCTTGATATCTGCTATTTCGGAAGTAGCAGCTAAGAGCACATTTAAAGTACCTGTCACATTGACTTCAAAGGTCATTCTAGGGTAAGCATAAGAAGCAGGAATAAAGGGAAAAGCGGCTAAATTAAAAATCACCTCTTGATCCTTAACTAATTCCTTAACTAATTCTTGGTCACGTATATCGCCTCGGACAACATTTACTCTTTGTAATTCGGCAAGATTAGCGTCCGCACCTGAGGAAAAATTATCCAAAACCGTAACCACAGCTCCAAGTTCATGTAACTGCCTCACTAATTCTGAGCCAATAAAACCAGCTCCCCCAGTTACTAGAATAGGTGTGTCTTCGTAGCGATGCAAACTTAAATCACCTTCATCTTAGGCATGTAAAGTAAATTTTTTGAAAAAATGATGATAGAAATTAACTAGAATAGCAAACTAGTTGATTTATTTTATAAACTTGGACCGTATTTTGAAATATAAAACACCTGAAAAATCGAATTTCCCAGGCTTTTTATCCGTTTTAAAAAACATTGAGGGAAAATAAGTGTACTCGATATCTCTAGATTGTCAAACTTATGTTAGATTCGAAATTTAGATACATGCAAAATAAAAATTGTTATGTTTGAGGAACTTTAATGAAATTTCAGCGAATTGAAGACATGCTTCTGTTCCAGACTATCATGGATGATAGTAAATTATTCGTTAAAGAACTGGAAACGATGAGGAAGAAAAAAAATTCAATTGACTGGCTTTACATCATAGAGTGTGCTAAAAGGAATTCTATTATTCCTCAAGTTTACATTTTTTTTGATATTGCTAAAGATATTCAAGTACCAAAGGAGATTCTTGAACAATTAAGGCGTTTATATTATAAATACTTATCTTATTATCTTACAGCAAATTATACGATAAAAGAAATCATAAAGTTGTTTAATAAAAACAATATTCGATTTCTATTAATAAAAGGACATTCCATTGACCAATTCTATCCTCATTCTCATTACAGACAGTTTTTAGAGATTGATGTTTTAGTCTCCTCAGTGAAAAAATTCAAAATGGCTTGCAAAAAATTAAGAGATTTTGGATACAGGGTTTTCCCAAAAAGACAACTTAAAGAAAAACATCTGTTCGCCTTAAATTTTGCTAAAAAGGATAGAATAAGTATTGATCTCCACAAAGAATTAATTTGGGGAAATCATAAAAACTGCAAAGAAGAACTTTTTCGAAACAAAAATATAATGAAAATTGATGGATCAAATCTCTTTACAGTTTCTCCAGAAGCCAACATTTTGTTTATTTGCTCAAGATTATTTGAATCAGGGTATTTTCTGATTAGAGATATCTTCGACGTTATAAGAATAATTTCTTATTCCAAAGACCAACTAAAATGGGATCACATTTTATATAGTGCGCAGAAGAATAATCTGTTATTTCCACTTCTATGTCTCCTTTATCTTGTTCACTTCTTTTATCATCCAGATTTAATTCCCAGAAGCGTTTTTAAACAATTGTCAAGAAATTTCTTTTTAAAACTGATTTGGGCGTTATTGAAAAAAACTAAAATAGAATTTCCATTATTCTGGAACTCTTCAGTAAGTAAGATAGGTCTATTATACGGAAATCTCCTTAAATCTAAAAGAAATTTGAAACAATTTATTTTAGATGTCCAAAGATCTGGACTGAGTCATGAATTACGATTTCTTTTGGCTCAACGCATTAAACAGCCAATTGCTTTCCATTATATTAAAGAAATGCTTATACGAAAATGAAGACTTATCTCATTTACTAAAGTGAATTCAGATTATGATGAATAATAATTAAAGGTGACGTTTTTCGAAAGTTATTCCTTATAAGTCAATGAATTTCGGGTTAGATTATATATATTAAAAGCATAGACTTTTGATAATTTGGTAACTGGAAAAGGGTTTTCGTCGAAATAAAGGTATCAGCGAAATATCGACAAGAGGAATATACAGAAATGACACGTGGAATTATTTTTGCACATTCAGATATGACTGAAATATCAGAACCTCTTTATTTTCACCCCGCAACTTTAGATGAGACATTAGTTCACCAAATTGCAATCAAAGCAGCCACCCTCGTTATGACCACCATAGATCTCTCCATAGATTTTGAAGGCGCTTCATTATTTCAATTTCCCGACAAAGGGATTACTATTTTAGTCTACTATTTTCTTTTTTCACTTGAAGAGAATGAAACAGAAAAACAAACCCCTGCAACTATATCTTTGTTAATAGAATCAAAATACGATTGGTTTTTCTTTAAAGAGATTAAACCTTTAGTACGCCGCATTGCTCTAATAGTAAGAAGAATCAGAGATTCTGGAGAAATTCTAATAGAAGAATTCAAAGAATTGTACAAATTTCTTAACACGGTGTATCGTCGAGATGAAGACCTTAAAAATTCACGAATTTTTTCGTCCCAAGCGATTAAGAAACCAATTTACATTTCAGATCCTCAAGGATTTTTAGATTACTACCCTTATGTCAATCTGGATTTGGGAGATGCGATTATCTCACATCTAATAGATGGCGATGCTACTATAGCAGAACTATCAACGATCTTGAGTGCCTCATCCTTTGAGCTACTTCCCATATTTCAACGGCTTTTTCGTTATAAACTGATTTCTCTTAAGAATAATGCGTCAGTTTTAGAATTAAAGAAATAGTAAATTAATGTATAAAATCTCATTTTAAAGAGTTTTTCCCTAAATAATAAATTAAGAACTCTCTAGGATACCAAAGGATTATTTACATTAAGAAGAACATCTTTCAGAAGTAAATAGAAACCCCCAATAATTTATTGTATTGTATTTGAGTGATTCACAATGAAAAAAAATAGAAACGTCTAGAAATTAAAGTTCTGGCTTTAAGTCAAAATGCGCTTCTTGGAGAAAAAAAACATTGGGTGACTTTATGGTTCCTGGAAAAAAACGAAAGGATACATCTCAGACTTTGCAGCAGATTTACAGGAATTATATGTACAAAAGACTTTCATTAAGAGAAAAGAATTCTAAAAATGGCTAAGAATATCTCAAAAATACGAAATCCAATTGAGGAAACCGTTAATTTTAAATATAAGGAGTAAAGATATTAGAAAAAGATTAACGTATCAATTGGTGTTATACATGAAATGGGAAAAACCAGAAATTAAGGAACTTGATGTCGAAATTGGAGTCGTCAAGGGATCTTGGGGATTCTAAAATATTTTTTTATTTAATTCCTGCTATTTTTTAGTATATTTTGGGCTTAGTCAACTCATATTAAGCTAGTTTTCAATATAATCTTTTTTAAGATTGAATAAAAAAATCTAAAATACTGGCTAGTTTTAGTACTAATCGTTATTATCGAAAATATCATCTACAGTTTTTAAAACTTGAGAGTGATTCTTTCCTAAAAATAAATCATAACATTTTATGTTGCGAACTAAACTGTATGCTATTTCAAATATACTTTTGCGAATTGATGTGTCCTTTTGTACAGATGGAAATGGATCAAAAACGCAAGGTAGTAATCTTTGAAGTGCTTCCTCTGATGACAATTGTTTATAATTAGACTTTCCAGAAGTTAAAATCGGAAATGCAATAAATTTAAGCTTAGCTTTTCTTGTTAAACAATTTGCATATATCTCAGTAATGTCAATGTAAGGACGCTTAACTCGTGTTCCTTTTCTCCTCGTATAAATTTGAAATTCTGAAAATTGTTCAATTATATCTGGCCGGACTTTCAATCTAAGAGGAAAAGCAAAGATCTCAAAAGTAGAATTTTTACTTAAAATTAGTGGATAATCATCAGACAGAAAATTATAGCCCAATCTTGTCAATATAATTGAGAGTGTGGTTTTTCCGCTACCTGCTTTACCTGGAAATAGAATTCCCGCGTTATTCTTTGAAGCTGCTGCAGCATGAACACTAAATATCTTTTTTTTAATTAGTTTCTTTGTTAAGATATTCATAATCATGTCTGTGAGCATATGGTACACTGAAAGATTTTCAACTGTTGAGTATCCGTGATAAATTTCCTGATCTGGATTAGCTAGAAAGATAACATTGCCAGACATACCGTTTATAATTATCCAACTATCATCTAACACACTAATACTAAATTCCGCTAAATCGTCGGTAAGAATTTCCTTTATCAGTTTGGCTTCTTTTAAACCATAAAAATTAATAGGAAACGACTTTAAATCATTCATAATTTGGAAAAATACGTTTGCATCTAAATTTGAATCCTTTATTGAGTTTAACTCGAAATGTTTATAGTCTTCCAATATTTCATCGTGATAGAAATCTGAATTAGATATGAAATTCAGTCTTACACCATGTACTGATATCTTTGTAATCCTGAACATGAAATCGAACTCATGTTTTTGTTATCTTCAATTAAAAATATGAAAAAAATTTCCTCTGAGTTTTCGTGATATATTACTTCTAAATATCTTATACTTCTTTAGCTGTTTTGGCCTCAATTTTGAAACAAATATTTCAAGTAGAAAGCCAATCTTAGTCTTGAAATTAACATTGCTGTACTTATTTTTACTATTTAATTCGATTACTTTAGCAAAAACAGATCTAGCTTGAATTGGACGATCAGCAAAATAAGAATTATCTCCTTTGGTTAAGAAATAAGTTGTCTTTAATTTGACTTTCCATAAAACTCTGTGTCCAATCAATGTTCCTGCTTTTTTAAACAGAATGATATCTCCAATTTTAATTTGTTCAACAGTCACTTTTTGAAAAAAAACTTCTTCTCCATCTTTAATTGAAGGTTCCATACTTTGTCCACGAAAGGGTAGTTTTACCTTCTTTTGATTTTTCAATGCCCTCAATATTAACTCTAAGCTAATCTTTTCTTCACTTTGTTCTTCTGTATTTTGTTCACTACTTTTTTTCACAAAAACACCCAACTCAGGACATATAAATCTCAAAACAGTGATAATTGCATTTTTTTTATATTAATCGCTTGAATTAAATAACTTATATGTTTAAGACTTCAATCACTCTAAACAGATCATTATTACCTATTTGTATGACCTATATTGCTTTTTTTAGTAATTCTTAAATACCCTTTCGGACACGATAACCAGTTCTTATAAAAATTTAGAATCTTTCTTAGGAGCGGTTTTTCATTGGGAATAACTTGCATAATTAATAAGAAGCCTTATTATTATATTTCAAAATTTAAAAATCCAAAAAAAGTTTTTTGCTTCGCTTTTATACTTATCTTCACTTTAAGCATAATATCTTATACTTTTCTTTTTGATAGTCGTTCACCTCAATTGGAGATTATTTCTCCACTGGACAATTCTACTGTTTTTGGAAACGTTAAGATTGAGGTAAATGCAGAGGCTTATCACGAGATTTATAGAGTAACATTAAGCATAAATGAGGGTACATCTTCACAGATGGATAAAATTAATGGAAATAGCCAGCAAGGCAAGTATGTTTATGTTTGGAATACGCAGGAGATTCCCGATGGAACATATGAACTTAATGTTCAATTGATTGACACTTTCGGACATACAACACAAAAACAAATTACAGTATATGTAAAGAACGTTTTTATTAGTACTTTCAGTAGTTCAGCAAAGGATTCTTCTAATGAATTGGTAACGGATTCAAACCAATACCACTATTTGTCTTTTGATCAGATATCGGAAACTGGTTTCATAGTGGAAACTGAAGAAATAGAAGAAACATTCAATGTAATTGTTGAAAAAACAGAAAGAGAGGAAGATAGGGTCCTAATATCAGGAGTTTTGTCATTTAACGGGCCACTTCCAGATGCTTTTTGGTTTAATGTAACAGGAGATACAGGACAGTTATTAAACTATAAATTTAACCCAGAAATTCCAGAAGATGCTATATTGCAAATAACTGAGAATGAAGAACCGCCACTCATTATTAAAATAGACGGAAACGCGATAAACGAACAAGAAACCTATCTTTTCGAACTTTATTTTGAGAATGACAATGAATTTAACGGTAAAATCAAAGTTGGAACTGGTACAACTGTTGTCTTAGTCTATGAAGCACAAAACGATCCTACTATAGACGGAACATTAACTTCTGGAGAGTGGGATGGCGCTTATGTTATGGCATCAGATTGGAAAGCTGAAAATGGAGGAGCATCTCCAACATTTGATATCGCTGCATATATAATGCAGAACTCCACACATGTTCTTGTTGCTTTTAATATTTCAGATGCCATTATCGTGAGCGATCCCTATGGAGATTATGCAGTAGTTTATTTTGATGTAAATAATGATGCTCCACCTCCACAAATTGTTGGTGATCCAGCGATAGATGACCATGGTTATGGTATAGTGAGAACTCCAACTGGAGGACTTCGTGAAGAACGTCAGGGAATAGGTACCAGCACAGGAAGGGAAGGTTGGGATGATTCAGGCAAATGGCGATATTGGGATATTATTGATCCTCCTTCTGCAGCTTGGAAATCTGGCTTCTTTGATGACGATACTTATTGGTCAATTGAATTAGCAATTCCTTTTTCTGAACTTGGAGTAACTTCTCAAGATGTAATCGGTATTAAATGTCTATACGGTGAGAGTGCAACTGAAACGGAATTCGCATGGCCACCTGGTGGCGGAGATCCAGGTGAACCTGTAGGTGATTTGGATGCAGAAGATGACACTGCCAGTTATGGTGATGCCTATTTGGATATTGATGGTCCAATAGTGTGGAACGTTACAGTAAGTCCTCAACAAGCGATAGAAGGAACTCTTTTCACGTTTACAGCAACTGTTAATACGACAGCGTCTGAAACGATTACCAGTGTAACAATAGATATTACAGAGCCTGATAAAACACCAGTAGCGTCTATTACTTTATATGATGACGGAACTAGTAGCGGTGATCTTGTTGCTGGAGATGATATCTGGACAGGCCAGTGGGATTCTACGGGGAATTCAGTTGGAGATTATTATTTATCAGTTGACGCAGAAGACATTCAACTTGATTTAACAACAGTAAATAATATGACTTTAGTTGAGATAATAACGTCAGATATTCTACCGCCTGAAATCTCTAATGTTCAAATAACTCCTTCTGTAGGTCAATCCGGCGATAGTTTCACTATAAATGCTGATGTTACGGATCCTTCTGGTGTTAGTAGCGTGATTGCACATATTCAAACTCCTGATGAAACTGATATTGCTACAGTAACTCTATATGACGATGGTTTGCACAATGATGGTGCTGATGATGATGGCACCTATGGAAATACTTGGGACTCCACAGGACAAGCAGAAGGTACTTATTACGTTGATATCGTTGCAACGGACACTGCTACAAACTCAGGAGAGTTAGAGAACGGAGACACGTTTATTATTGATAACACTGCTCCTAGTGTATCTAATGTCCAAGTGACACCTTCTGAAGGCCAGTCTGGCACTATTTTCACCATAACCACCGATGTCACTGATACACTTTCAGGTGTTAATAGTGTGATCGCTTATATCCAAATGCCTGATGAAACTACCATTGCTACTGTAACGCTGTATGATGATGGCTTGCATAATGATGGAGCTACTGGAGATGACACTTACGGAAATACTTGGGACTCCACAGGGCAACCTGAAGGTACCTATTATATTGACGTTGTCGCAACAGATAATGCCAGTAATTTAGAAGAGGCTGAAGATGGGGACACGTTTATAATTGATAACACGCCGCCTGTAGTCTCAAATATTCAAGTATCTCCTTCTGCGGGTCAATCTGGTACAACTTTCATCATCACAGCGGATGTCTCGGATGCCTTGTCTTTAGTCAGCAGTGTGACGGCCTATATCCAAATGCCTGATGAAACTACCATTGCTACTGTAACGCTGTATGATGATGGCTTGCATAATGATGGCACTGCCGGAGATGGCACCTACGGAAACACCTGGGACTCCACAGGACACGCTGAAGGCACCTATTATATTGACATTGTTGCAAGTGATGGTGTTGGCAATTCAGTAGAGGAGGAAAATGGGGACACGTTTATAATTGATGATAGTCCTCCAAATGTTTCCAATATACAGGTAACTCCTTCTGCCGGTCAATCAGGGACTGTTTTCGTCATAACGGCTGACGTGTCAGACCTGCTCTCAGGAGTCAACAGTGTGACTGCCTATATCCAAATGCCTGACGAAACTACCATTGCTACCTTACAATTATTTGATGATGGCTTGCATAATGATGGCACTGCCGGAGATGGCACCTACGGAAACACCTGGGACTCCACAGGACAATCATCCGAGATATATTTCATTGATATCGTTGCTGATGATAACCTAGGCAATTCAGGAGAAACTGAGAACGTTGACACATTTATTGTTGACGATGACCCACCTACACTTCCCGATCCTTTTGTACCACAACAATCAGTTGAATATCCTAATGACCAAGATGATGTCACTATAACAATTCCAGATCCAATTGACCTTTCACCCATTGCTGTCTACCTTAATTATACAATAAATGGAAACCCGCAATCTTCAATACTTATGCAATATGGTAGTTCATATAGCGGTACAATACCTGCCCAGCCTGCAGGTACAACAGTAACATACTTCTTTCATATTTTTGATAGTGCTGGAAATGATCTGGTTAATTCTAGTTCGGCTTATGCATATATTGTCGACGGTGCCCCACCTGAGATCTCAAATGTTCAAGTTACACCCTCTAGTGGTCAATCGGGGACTGTTTTCGTCATAACGGCTGATGTGTCAGACCTGCTCTCAGGAGTCAGCAGTGTGACTGCCTATATCCAAATACCTGATGAAACAACCATTGCTACAGTAACGCTGTATGACGATGGTTTGCACAATGATGGTGCTGCTGAAGATGGCACCTACGGAAACACCTGGGACTCCACAGGACAATCATCCGAGATATATTTCATTGATATCGTTGCTGATGATAATGCCAGCAACTCAGGCGAACTGGAGAATGGAAACACTTTTATCATTGATGACGATCCTCCTCAGGTTTCGAACGTTCAAGTTACGCCCTCTACAGGTCAACCTGGCACTATTTTCACCATAACCGCCGATGTCACTGATACACTTTCTGATGTCATTAGTGTAACTGCTTATATCCAAATGCCTGATGAAACTACCATTGCTACAGTAACGCTGTATGATGATGGCTTGCATAATGATGGAACTACTGGAGATGACACTTACGGAAATACCTGGGACTCCACAGGACAATCTATCGGTACCTTCTATATAGATATTGAAGCGGTAGATACTCTCGGTAATTCTGGTGAGACTGAGAATGGAGCTATTTTTGCGACTGATGATACGCCGCCTGCAGTCTCAAACATTCAAGTATCTCCCTCTGCAGGTCAATCTGGTACAATTTATACCATCACGGCGGATGTTTCGGATGCCCTGTCTGGAGTCAGCAGTGTGACTGCCTATATCCAAATACCCGATGAGACAACCATTGCTACAGTAACGCTGTATGATGATGGCTTGCATAATGATGGTATTGCCGGAGATGGCACCTACGGAAACACCTGGGACTCCACAGGACAAGTTGATGGTACTTATTATATTGATATCGTTGCAAGTGATGGTATTGGCAATTCAGTAGAGGAGGAAAATGGAGACACGTTTATAATTGATGATAATCCTCCAAATGTTTCCAATATTCAGGTAACTCCCTCTGCCGGTCAATCTGGTACAATTTATACCATCACAGCGGATGTTTCGGATGCCCTGTCTGGAGTCAGCAGCGTGACTGCCTATATCCAAATGCCTGATGAAACAAACATAGCAACATTACAATTATTTGATGATGGAGCACATAGTGATGGATTAGCTGGAGATGGTACCTATGGAAACACATGGGACTCCACAGGTCAATCATCAGAGATATATTACATTGACATTGTTGCTGATGATAGCCTAGGCAATTCAGGAGAGACAGAGAACGGTGAAACATTGATTGTTGACGATGACCCACCTACACTTCCTCCTGATTTTGAGCCACAACAATCAGTTATTGATCCAGATGATCAGGAAGCTGTCACCATTATAATACAAGATCCTCTCGATCTTTCGATTAGTGAGGTATATCTTAACTACACAACGAATGGAAACCCACAACCTTCAATACTTATGCAATATGGTAGTTCATATAGCGGTACAATACCTGCCCAGCCTGCAGGTACAACAGTAGCATACTTCTTTCATATTTTTGATAGCGCTGGTAATGATTTAATTGAAAATAATGGTGGTTTGAACTATACATACACAGTAAGCAGTTCTGGCGGTGGAGGAGGTGGCGGAGACGGTAGCAGTAGCAATGGTGACGGCGACAGTAGCAGTGGTAATGGAGGAAGCAAGACAACTGCAAAAACAATGATATTAACATTACTAACTGAAATTCCTTCTGCTGTTACTCAAGGTACAAGAGTCACTGTGAAATTTAGTTTAACAGATGAATCTGAGAATGGCATAGAAGGTGCAATTGTTTCCTTAACGATAGCCAATGAATCAATAGTTTGCACTGATTTAGGAGATGGAATATATACCACTATGATTGACACTTCTGGTCTATCTCCAAGCGACTATACTGTATCAATCTCAGCAAGCAGTGAAGGCTATGAGTCAAAAACTACTACTTTCACTCTTACAGTAACTCAACAAGTTCCGTTGATTTTAGTAGGAGCAGGAGGCGTAATTGCAGCATGTGCAGTTCTTGGTATAATTCTGGTCTTAAAAAACGCTGGTATAATTTTTTCAAAAAAATTAGCTTCATATTACCAGAAAATTCATCAAATGACCTAGAAAAAGCAAAATTGGGGTATAAAAAATTCTCCCGAAAACTAGTGAAGATATAGTATGGAAAAAGAATAATGACAAAATCGTTATATTTGATGCTAAAAGTGGAAAATTGTTTGAACTCAGTGAAACAGCCGCATACATATGGGAATTATGTGATGGACAAAAAACAGAAGACGACATAATTTCAATTTTAGCCAAAGAATTTAACAAAGATGAAGCAGATATCAGAGGAGACGTCATGGAATTTATGGAAGAGATGTATCAGAAAGGATTTCTTGATAAGAATACCTAACATCATCTTTTTATCCTTTTTTGAGAATAGAAGAAGCAATCACAAATATTTCCTAAGACTGATAATGCAATGAAGACTAGGAGTTGGGATTAAGCAATTATGAAAATGAATATGCAGAATAATAATTAGAAAAGTAACTGTAATGATAGTAATAATTAAAAGAGAAAATTTAGAACTCTAAAAAAACAAAATCAAATCTCTTATGCTTAAACAAACAAGAAATCAATCCATTAGAAAAAACAACTGGTAGGGATTAATATATATCCATTTGGTCATATCTTCTTTGCTTTAATATTACTTGATATTTTTAGTCGAAGAGAAAGGATTGATATTTCTAATATGAATAAGCTCCTTGTTGCATTTCTTTCAATTTTTCCAGATATAGATTATGGGATTGACTTGATATATGGGACTCATTTTCATGGATTCCAGTTCTTTCCTCTTACAATATCATTTGTTATCGTTTCAATTCTATATTTTAAAACAGAAAAATTTCACAGGAAAGGAATCTTTTTATTATTTATAGCTCTTGGAAGTCAGTTTTTCGGTGATTTACTAGTCGGATCACAAACTTACTTAATATTAGCATTCACGCTGCATGTAATTCCTGGCAATTTCTTTTTGTTTATGGCTTCATTTGAGATTATAATGCCTATAATTTTCCTTATTTACAAATTATTAACAAGGAATGCAGATATGACTACAGATACGGAAATGATGAATTAATAAAAGCGAATAAAACCTGTGTCCTGTCAAATTTTCGTCTCTAATGGTGTTTTACTTTATTGAATAATTATTTATTTCTTTCAAAATTCTAAAAAGTCACAATACAAAATCTACAGTCTCAATTTAACAAAACATTACAAAAAAGCTTTTAAAAATGTCTTATAGTCTAATAATGAACCTCTATATTGAAATCATCTTCGATGGCGTAGCCTAAGAACTTGATCCCGGATGATCACAAATATAGCCCCAAGAATTATTGACATCATACCAATCCGAATTGGCAGAAATAGACTAGAGATGTAATTATTAATAGCTGTCGGAATGATCATCTCTTTAATTTCTATGACTTTTATTTCTTCATAGGTTGAATAGCCGTCTTTTTTTACTGTTATAGTAATTTCATGCATTCCCAGATTTAGATCAGTTGTATCTATTACACATGTATATGTATCGACATCATCGAAAATTGCATAAAATATTTTTTCAAGAATTTCTAATTCTACTGAAGCATCGGAAATTATTTTGTTCTCATCATCAAATACCTTTATTTTAACAAAGATTTTATCACCTTGGAAAACAGTTGTTTCGCTAAAGTTTATTATGGCAATTAAATCCAAATTATCCTGATCTCCACTGCCTCTTCCTCCACCCCCAGTGTCCTCTTCTTGTGATGATTCAACTGTTACGATCAAAAAGTCGCTTGCAAAATTTCCAAAGGTGTCATTTGCATTTATTATATAAGTGTACTCTCCAATGCTTAATCCGTCTATATTGATGATAATTTGAGCGCCACTTGAGTAAGATCCACTCTGAACCAAAATACCATTTCTTGTAACATTGTAGTAGTCTGGATGTGGTTCATTTATTATCCAACTAATGATATTCCCTGTAGTTCCTATCTCGTATGATATATCACCTGGAGAATTGAAAGTAGGAGGAGTAACATCAGGAGTAACCGTTATATTGATAATATCACTTGCCGAATTACCAGAGCTGTCATTTGCATATAGTATAAACGTATAAATTCCAACACCTAATCCATCTACATTAACTAAAACACTTCCGTAGTATGCTCCGCTTTGTACCACAGTACCATTTCTTGTGACATTATATTTATCCGAATAGGGTTCATAAATCGTCCATGAAATGGAATTTCCAGATTGTCCAGCCTCATATGAGAAATCTGCGGGTGAAGAAATTGAGGGGGCGGTGGTGTCCGGTCCAGTTTCAATTTCAATATTAGCACTGCTCGCAAAAGTATGATTGAAAGATAAGATCTTTGTTAAAAAATCGTGATTAAATAATACTGGTGCTCCATTGATTGTAATGGAAGCAACTGGGAGATTACAATAAACTAAAAATTCAGCATCTGTGCCTGAATGAGCAGTAGCGTTTATTATATAGATATTTCCAATAGCACCTTCATTTGTAACTGACACTATATTATCACTTGCTTTTGCATAGACCAATGAGATATATTCATATTTGGCTTCTTTAATAATAAACCAATGAGCAATTTCTCGTTCAAATGTAAACTCAAATCGTTCACCTTTCTGGAAAAGTACATCTCCATTATCATCGGTTACTAAAGTCTTATTAGTTTCGCTTAGTTCAACGGAATCTAAAATATGTGAATTATATCCCAAATTCGAGGTCGGACGGTCAAAGACATAGATCAAATAGTCTTTGTTTGCTTCCATAAAATCGGAAAAGTCCACCTGCGTTGTATGGTAAGGGATAGTCCGAACTTCAAAATCAGTGCTTGAGAAAGAATCATAATAAATCGAAACAAGTGTTGCGTAAGAGTTGTTATAGACTGTATAGTACATATACTTGTCTCTTGTGAAACCATTGACCCATCCTGCATCTAAGGTAACGTTTACATGACAAACTTTATCGGTATTATCTGTAAGATAATAAAATGTTCTCATAAATGTTTCAAAAAGTCTACCACCCATCGGGTAATCTAATGGGTAAGTACCTGAAGATTCATATGGCGTATAAGCAATATATCCGCTCCCAATATCATCTCTTATGTAAAGATAAGGCATTTTCCACGAATTGTCTCCATACCAAATGATAACATATTCAGCATTTGCCTCATTAGTTACATTATACATGCCATCTGCAAAATTGTTAACTCTTAATCCTTCCCATTCGGGTTCTCCAAGCATATTAGGCAAATCAGGCTGATAACCTTCAGAATTATCTACTAATCCACGATACTCTTCGTCATTTATGATCCAATGACTCTCATCAACAAAGAAATTATCATTTATTTCATCCCAACTAGCGTTAACGCATTGCAAACCCAATAATTGCTCCCAATATCCTGTTCCTAAACTAGTTCCATTTGTGCTATATCGTCCAACATCACCCATAAACCATACAGCCCCTCCATCCATCACATAGCTTGTAACACTCGAATTTAACTTGTCTGAATATAATGAATGATAAGTTGTATCTGGGCTTCCAGTATTTTGCCCTGCAATTACTAGTAAATCACAATCATCTGGAATGCCATTTTCTTCAATATAATAAGTTGAGATAAAATCAAGCTGAGCAGGCAATCGGAAAAATAAGGATTTATGATAAAGTCGTGGTGTCATTCTCGTCCCATCTGCTGCACCATAAAAATCTGAAATTTGTCGCGCGGATACACCGACCATAAAATAAACCTTTGCTATTTTGCGATCGGAAAATTGCTTGTATGTTTTCCATACTTCTCTGAAATCTTCATGTGCTTGCCTGTAATCATCATACCTATCTTCAGGAATATTATATCCATACGGGCTTTGGTGATTATACATAATTGCTGGTAAGGTACCTTGAGCACTTGTCCTTTGTAAAGTGGCTCTTAATCCTTCATGATCAAGATCATCTTGCCATGTTTCTTCCCAATCATTCATAAAAGGCACTCTAGTACTCCAATAGTCCACATAGTTGATGAAATACTCATCATCAATATTAGTTCCTTTCTGATGTTCAAAAATATCTGCACCAAGCCGAATTGCCAAGTCTGAAGATTGTAGTCGATTATCATCACCATCGTACAAAATTACGCTAACATTATGATTTTTTGCTTGATTAATTAAGAGTTTATACCATTCATTATGGATAAGCTTTTGTCTAAAGTATAACCAATCGTTCATAAAAGGAAGTGAATCATTCCTACCACGTGGGAATGCACTGTTTTCTTCAAAAGTAACCCATGAGAGTTTAAAATCATCTTTATATTGTGTATAATTTCCTAAAAACCAGTCAATAACTTTCTTTGTTACCATACCGCTCCAACCCTGATTCCACGCATTCCATACGCCGAGAGCTCTAGTATCACCATAATTAGGATGAATACCGTCAATCGCACACTCTCCATTTGGCAAAGTGCAATTTTCATAATACCAGTTCATCAATTCGAGTAATTTATCTCTTACAAAATAGGGATCATCATCATAATTGCCGATTGGAGCGCCTATTCTGTGATAACCTTCCATATAATAGATTTCATACAAATGATTATGTGTAGCATCGTGTATAGTAAGAATACAAGTTTCGTTATCAAAACTCCATTGTTCATGGCCATTTCCATAGGTCAAATATTGGGCATCGTTAACATCGTAAACGTCCCAATAGTCTTTTTGTTTAAGGCAAATAGAAACATCTCCAAGAAATACTGAAATATCTCCAGTAGGCCCTTCATTCTCTAAGGATTTCATACGTGCTTCGAATTGCATAAAGGCATTATGAGCCCTGAAGTCAGCCCGTCCACTATCTTCGTTATAATAATCTCCATCAGCGTATCCGGAATCAGTGTAATTATCTAACTGTGTCCAAAAAGAATAGCCCATAGTTGATCCACAATAAATTAATCGAGGTTCTATCCAAATTCTATATCCTTCTTTCTTTAACGAGATAATTAAATCCCTAAAATTATCTTTACCCCACTTACTGTTAATTGGACTTAAGGGATACTTCCAAGCAACATTGATTTGAATTATATCACCTTCTTGTGCTCCACAGCCTTCCATTCGATCCAAAATATACTGTGTCATATTTGTTTCATCGTATTTTAGATCCCATGCCATAGCGATAGTGCCGCGATAATCATAGACTTCTATTCCCAATGACAAATCTCCAGAAATAGTTATGTTTTTACAGTACATTCTCATCCCATAAACCTCACTTGGCGTGGGAGGATAAATTTCAACGTAATAATTACCAGCGGCTATTTCGGTAAAGGTTATTTCACCATTTATATCGGCTTGACCATAAGCAGTTTTGTTCCAATGTTCATTCGCCAATTTTACCCAACAATAGCTATAATCTTCTTTCGTTACATCTTCAATTATATGAAGTCGTAACTCATAGGATCCTCCTCCAAAGATAGGATCAAAAATAACAGAATCAAATACACTCAAATTTCCACTATATCCAGTAATTTTGAGTGTATGCCAACCCTCTGGTATCTCCAAATAGTAAAAGGTATCAGTAGTATTCCCTTTAGTGACATTATCCAGTTCTATTTCAAAATAATCGAAATCTCCTGTAGCATTCCAAGTTGCGTTGACATATTTTGTTGCTAAAATCGTACCATTTAAAGGATGTGTGATTGTTATGTTCAACTCTTCGTTGTTAGTTGTGTTTGAATCTAATGCCAGATGGTTAATTCCAGATCCATTATAGGAAATTATATGTGGAGGAATGTCAAAAGGTGCCCATTCTTCAACCGTTTCGGAAGATTGCTCATAAATCTCTTCGAAATCATCTAAAGTTAAAACATATTGGGGGGTCTCTATTTCATCAACAGTATTTTCACTTTTTAATAGTTCTTCATCTATTTGTGTTGCATTATCGTTTGAAAATGCATGCTGAACTGGAAAGATAAACGTTGAGAACATTAACAAGACTATAATTAACAAAATTCTTTTATTCATTCTTTTTAAACCTACAAAGCTATTCTGGACTCAGAAATATAATATTCAACCTGCAATAAAAATAGTTGGAAAAATTCAAAATACTGACTCTCCGCTAAGAATTGGATCCTACCCATCAGAATCATTTAGAGAATTTTTTTTAGCCAGATATTTGCTTGTTTTAAAAAGTTTACGAACAAAAGGGTAAATTCTACGCATTTTTTTAAATGTTGTAGTAAAACTCTCCGCAAGTCTAGTAAAATCTTCCGCAATATCTTACTTAAAACAGTCAAATCAGTCAACAAACTGTTGAATTTTCGATCCTGAAACCGCATGTGTTAATTTATCGAAAATCAAAAATCATATCAAGTTATATGATTCTTAAAAGAAGTAGGAACGTTAGTATTTTCTTTAAATAAAAAACATATATCTACGAAAGCACTATGGTCAAGGTAATTGGGTTCAAATGAAGCGATAAACATCTTTAGTAAATTATCAATAAATCTTTTAATTCAAAGTTACTTAAATCATAAGATTGGTCTTATTATGGAAAAACTAAACGTGAAGAAGACAAGGAAATTAGATTTATGTGTTTCTTGCGAGATTTGTTCTGCTGTATGTCCTGAAAATTCAATTATAATGGAGTATGATTTTGGTCAATTTCTTCCAAAAGTTGATGATGAAAATGTACAAAGTGTGGGCTTTGCTTAGAACTTTGTCCAGGTATTGATATTGACCCCTTAAATTTCAGATACAACAAAATTACAACTAAGATGCTAGTGGGAGATCCTTTAGAAATTTATACAGCTTTTAGTAAAAATTTAAAAATTAGAAATAAGTCCACAAGTGGTGGGTTAATCACTAACTTCATTACTGCACTAATCGAAAATAAATATTTTGTAGTAAATTATCTTAGTATTCCAAGAATCAAGATAGTGAAAGTTCAATAGATGTGGTGACAAATTAACGGGATTTTTGGCTAATTGCGAATAAAGATGTGTTTGTAAGTCAAATGGATTTCTTAAAATAGTTTTGGAAGGCCTAAATCGTGGTTTTACATTTTGTACGTGAAGGTTTTTACCAAAAATCATAAGAACTACGAATTTCGATGTCAATGATAGATAACCATGAAATCATATATTGTAACCCCGTTCAGTAAACTTGAAAAAAACTCAAATACTTCCACAGAAAACTTTGATGAGATTAATGCGGCGATTAAGTCTTTCCTGAAAAAACCATCTATTTTAGCAGAATTAGAAAAACCATTTGAAAAAGTAATAGGGTACAATTTTTTTAACAAAGAGCTAGATAACAGTTTTGATGAGAAAGTCAAAGAGTTAATCGCTAGCGGTATAATGTTCAAAATTGATGAATACGGAAAAATGATTGTACTTGATTAGAGATTAATGATTGTGAGTAACGAATACTGATTTTTGACATGCCAAAACAAATCTTCAATACATTGAAAAAGACTACAGCATATCCCTATTTTGCTATAAGATATTGTGATAGTATCAAAAATGTATACGCTTTTTCAACATATCATTTGAAAAGATTATAATTAAGATATATATTATGACTAGGTATTTGCGAATATTACAATTATTAACAGAAAAACTGCGAACCTGTCCACAATCTTTTTTAGACCGTGTATGGTATAAACACACAAGGATATTGTATTTGCCTATTATATGACTTCATCCAAATTTGTAGACTATATGTGCTTTGAAGCGCTTTATGAAGGAGGAAGTTAATTATGGGGCTTTTTAACCGAGTTAAGAGAAATAACGAAGAAGAAAACCCAGAAATGCAAAAGGAAGAAGTTATAGACACCAATTCTCCAGAAATTCCTCCTGAAATGGAACAAGAGCATGAAATAGAAGAAATTGTGGAAGAAAAAGACGTTGAAACAACCATCTCTGACGCTAATGCAGAACATCTAGAAGAAGAGAAAGAAGGTGAGACTGTACCGATTGAGACCACTGAGATAGTTGAGCAACAGGAAGAAGAATTAAAAGAAGAAAATGTAGAAGTAACAGTAGCGAAGGAAGTTAAGAAAGAAGTACATATGTCAGTACCTGAAGAACAAGACGTTGTTGACGTAGGTATTATTGAAATGGAAGATATTCCAGAAACTGAAACCGAGCGTGTTGATCCCTTAGTTGATTCATCAAAGAAGTACTACTCTGATGTTAAATTAAGCGTATTAGAGAAGCGGCTAGATACGCTTCTTCATACGAAAAAACAACTGCTCAGCAATCCAAAACCAGACAACAAGAAACTAGAGGAAATTATGCTATGTATTCAAGTCATTAAAAGTGAAATAGACGATGTAAAATATGAAGCGTGCCGTTTTTCTTCAGAAGTATAATAGCTATTTTAGACAAAGTATATTGCAGTTAACTCTTTTTAAGTTGAACTTTTATCAGGATATTACACATCGTCTTTTAATAGGTTAGTTTATTTCCTTCTTAGATTTACTTTTTACTTTTACGTTTATAAACAATATTTTTCTTAGAAGTGCTCACACAAAAGCGTGTAGCTCTTTAAGATAAAGATTAACAATATCCGCTAATCTAGTTAAGTGCTTTCTATTTCGAGCTAAATTAATTAACGGGAGTATCCTTTTTCAAGAACGACTCCTGAAAGGGCAAATATATAGACTACCCCATTTATGAATACACTTTGCGTGAGGTTATTTGCAGTCCATATAAATCCTGCACTATAAAGGAATGGATCAAAAACACTGGCAACAATTAAAATAGCAGAAAAAGTCATTAGAGCGGACTTCCATCCGCTATATTTTGCAAGGTGGTAGGCAAGTAATAAGAAACCCAATCCTTCGACTAGATACAACATATGCTTTTAAGACGCCAATATAATAAATAATTTCTGGGAAAAACTTTCGTACATCTAGTAAAAGTCTTCGCATTATTTTTTTAAAAACTAGAGAGTTTTTCGCTCCTTTAAACAAGGTTTCTAAGGGATTTCTTGGTATAATACAAATGAGACTACGTGAACTACCACCCTACAAGTAGGGTGGCTTCCTGAATCATCCATTCCCCAGCGGGACATGTCAAACAGGCTCTACGGGCAGTTCCTGCCCTGATGGTGATGATGATGATGAGAGTGATGTGTCATAGTGAGTGGATCGCTGTAACACCGTGATGGCAGAATTTTGATCTTTGACTAACACCAACCCACAGTACGGACAGCTGTGGATACGGGTTGCCAGTGTTTTCGGCACCAGTTTGCCACACCTACTGCACAATTGTGTGGTGTGATAAGCACTCACATACTCTACCAGCGTACCAGCTTCCTCCGCTTTGTACTCGGTAAAACGCATGAGTTGCCCCCAACTGGCGTCACTAATCGACTTTGCTAAATGATGGTTCTTCACCATGTTGGTGATCCTAAGCTGCTCATACACAATCAGGTCATACGTATCGACCAGTTTCCGACTGAGTTTATGATGAAAGTCCTTCCGCTGATTACGTATCTTTCTGTGTACCTGTGCTACCTTCCTGTTCTGCTTGTGGCGGTTACGTGAGCCCTTCAGCTTCCTGTCTTTTCTTCGCTGCACTTTAGCAAGTTGATTCTCCGAGTGTCTCAACCAACGGGGGTTGTCTATGGTGTCGCCATTATTGAATGTCAGTAAATTCGTCAACCCCACATCCACACCTATTGCCTTCTGTATGGCTCTCTGAGAAGAGTCAGGAGGCGCAGGATCAGGCAGTTCGACTGAAAAACAGGCATATCAGTGGTCAACATCGCGTTTGATAGTACAGGTCTTGATCTCGCCTTCAGATGGGATAGCTCGGTGGAGTTTAATGGAAATATTCCCGATTTTCGAGAGGCGAAGTTTCTTGTTGTTCTCTTCAAGAACAAAACCGCTTTGAGGATAGGTGAAGGAGTCATACCTGTAGTTCCCTTTAAAGCGTGGGTAACCTGCTTTTTCACCGTTGTTAAGGCGTCGAAAAAAGTGCTGGAAGGTTTTATCCAGGCGTCTCAGCACGTCTTGCAGTACCTGTGAGTGCAGCGCTTGCAAAAACGGAGTGGTCTGTTTGGTGTCTGTGAGTTGGTTGGCTTGCTCGGTATAGGTAACCGACCGTTGTTCGGTTGTCCATGCATTTCTGCGCTCAGCAAGTGAGGTATTATACAACATACGGCAGGTAGTCAGCCATTGCCTTAGGATAGCCTGCTGTGATTTGGTGGGATACAGGCGAAATTTATAAGTGCGGTTCATAGTAGGTAGTATCCGCACACTACTATTTAAACTGAGAGACACTATGCTGAAAGTGAAACCCGTAAAACACAGGCGATTCATCCACCCAACAAGTTGGGTGGTCTTCTCGCCAGCTAAGCTATAAAATAGTTGTTGATCTTTCTAATCATGAAGGGATACAATGAAATGCCAAATGTTAAAATCATATTTTTCTGTTAAAGATACAGGAGTGAAGAATATTCGACTTGGAAATATAGGAGTTTTTGCTAAAACCCAAGATGATTGGAATGCACTATTAGCTCTCGCAGGTGAAGATGCAATTTAAGGTGTGTAATTTCTCAGGAAAGGTGCTGTAATGAGTAATAGAAATGATGAAGATATTGTTGATCGTATTGTTTTACGGCAAGCCTTGATGACAGTTATTTCAAACTTTGAAGACGTTCTGAGAGAAAATGTCTATGAAACAACTGCTCAAACACCTCAGGTAATTGATGTGCGCGATGTAGATGAAGTCACTAGATTTGGAGCAACTGGACAGGTTCATCTGGTAACTATCGATTTTAGTAGTGAATTTGGCGCACATCAAACAATGTGGGCTATAAAATTCTCTTCTAGTGGAGAAAAAGTCTTCTCAGAAGCATCTAACTCGCGCTGGTTATTTAAACAATTAGAATATTTAAATTATGGTAACCTACGTACTCCAAAACTACTTTTTGCCTTTCCGGAAGAGAAAATTTTGATATACGAAGGAATTCATGGTGATACATATTTTCAAGCTGATGTAGCACCAAGAAAGAAGGCAGTGCTTGCAGGGCGACTATTAGCTGCAATTCATGGGTCACCTACGCGTTCAGTTGATGCTGAAAGTTATGAAAACCTCATGGCCTTAATGTTGTTAGACTTGCCGATCTCTGCTTTGCGAAGAGAAGTTATTGGTAAGGCAAGTTCGATATATTTTGAGGAAATGAAAGACTCAATAGGTGGAGGCAATATTTTTGGTGATTACCACCAAAGAAATGTAATACTTAGTAGAGAAAAACAAAATACTCATTTGCAAAAAATCTATGTTATCGACCCTGAATACATGATGTTTGCAGATAATTGCCGATGTGAAGATATTGCTAACTTTTTTGTTTTTCAACTCATTGAAGAGTATAAAAATACACATTCAATAGATGAGACACGATCTGCGCTGCATTTTTTTCTTTTAGGATATAACCAAGTTCTCAGGGACTTTAATCTATCACTTAATGAATTATATCCACACATGCCATTAGAATTTCATTTAGCATATCATATTTTCATAAATATTCGAATGAGGATAAAACGCTCTAGACAGAAATTGAAAGGATCTAAGCAGGTAAATAAACGTTCCGTACAAGACTTCATTGCAGAGGTTAAAGAATTAATTTCTCTTGCAGAGTTTTTGTTAAAAGAACGTCCTCTGACAAGTTAACTCTAGAATTGATCAAATGATATTTAATGACCTGAGTGTTGACTTTTCTTTTCCGTTAATAACTTGTGCAATGTTAAGCAAGACATAATTTATGTGAACTACCTCACGCTGAAGCTGTGGTGCTTTCTTGCTTAGTTGTCTGTAACTTTGATCTTGTCTAATATCATTTCAAATTCACACCTTTCATACTAATTCATTTATAAAACATATAATTAGAACTTGGCTATACAGTCTTTCACATTCAGAGGATATTTCTTTTCAAATTTCAATGAAAATGGCGAACCGAAAATGAAACAGTCGAAACAATCTGAAATAGAAACTGAATCTAGAAGCAAAAGAATCGAAAATTCCACTCCTAAATCGTTAAGTGTTTCGATTGTCATCCCTGCAAGAAATGAAGAAACAAACATAGCTCAGCTGATTTCGAGGATTGAAAAGATATTTTCTTCTAGTCGTCCCAAAGGCAGTTTTGAAATAGTTTTAGTTAACGATAATAGCAATGACAGGACAGGAGAAATCGCAGAACAGTTAAGCAATGTTTATGGGAATATCCAAGTTATTCATAGGACAAAAGATCCAGGATTTGGACGTGCAATAAAGACAGGGCTCAGAAGTGCACGAAAAGATGTTATAATTCCGATGATGGGTGATAATTGTGATGATCCAGCAGATGCACTGAAGATGCTTGAAGAAATAGAAAAGGGCTTTGACTTTATAGTAGGTACACGATATAACAGAGGAAATATTAGTGGTATGTCAATATTAAAAAGAATTTCTAGTCAAGGTTTTACTGTGTTTAGTAACTTCTTAGGAGTTTCAATGAGTGACATTTGTAATGCCTTTAAAGCTTATAGGAGATATGTAATTAAGCGAGTTAATCCAAAATCAGATGGCTTTCAGATTTTAGTAGAACTACCTTTGACAGCATATCTACTAGGCTATCGCTTCAAAGAAATATCAGTGTCGTGGCAAGCAAAAAAACGTACTAGTAAACGGAGTGTAATAAGACGAGGGCCTAAGTATTTAAAAAAGGCATTAGAACTACTAGCAAAATTTAAATTTAGGAAATGTGAACTACCACCCTACAAGTAGAATGGCTTCCAGAGCAGGAGTTGTGAGTCAATTACCCCCACTCTGAAGGGTAGGGGCTTGTTCCTTGAGGGACGAGAGTAATTAGTTGATTAGCCTAAGAGAGGTCATGGTGAAACACACATGGCGACATTTACGTTATCAGGGGAGTTAAAGAACACACCAAGGGATGCTTCTCTAGTCCCTTGCTCTGTAAACGGTGGTTTAAACAGAGAGGAAACTCTCAGTGATCATCGTAGAGTACTGACTGATAACCTTGGCGAAGAGAACCAACCGACTTTAAAGCAATTTAAAGGAGGAGATAGGACTTGAGAGTACCTATCTATGTGTTGAACTTGAGAGGGCAACCGCTCATGCCTACCACACAACATACCGGAAAGAAATTATTAAAGGAAGGCAAGGCACACGCTGTTCAGCGATGCCCTTTTACCATTCAGTTGAACTATGCCACTGGAGAAAGTAAGCAACCGATTAAACTTGGAATGGACCCGGGATATATGAAAATCGGGTTTAGCGCCAAGACCGACACATTAGAAGTCATCAGTGGCACATTGACGCTGCGCAAAGATGTGTCTACCAAACTACAAGCACGACGCAGCTATCGTAGAACGCGTCGAGCTAGCTTAGGGTATAGGCCACCTCGATTTAATAACCGAACACAACCTGAAGGCTGGTTAGCCCCCAGTATTCAGCATAAACAAGAGTCACATATTCGATTAGTTGAAACACTGGCAACCCTGCTACCGTTCAGCTACAAAAGGATAGAGGTGGACAATTTTGATACACACAAAATGCAGAATCCTGAAATTACAGGCGTAGAGTATCAGCAGGGCGAACTTCAGGGTTACGAAGTCAAAGAATATCTGTTAGATAAGTGGGGGCGTACATGCGCCTATTATGGCAAAACAAACGTTCCCTTAGAAGTCGAGCATATTATCCCGAAAAGCAGAGGTGGAACTGACCGAGTGTCGAATTTGACGATCTCATGCAGGAAATGCAATCTAAAGAAAGGAGATAAAACCGCCGAGGAGTTCGGCTCCCCCCACCTCCAGCAACAGGCTACACAACCGCTTAAAGCACCAGCCTGTCTAAATAATATTCGTTGGAAGTTAGTAGAGCAGTTAGACGCAGAGTATACCTACGGATACGTCACCAAATACCACCGCAATAAGTTAGGTTTAGAAAAGTCTCATGTGAATGACGCGTTCGTCATTGCCGGCGGAACCAACCAAGAACGCTGTAGACCGTATGAGATCATCCAAGTGAGGCGTAATAATCGTTCGCTACAGACGAACCGAAAGGGATTCAAACCATCTATTAGGAGACAAAAATACCCGCTGCAACCGTACGACCTTGTCATGTATAATAATAGAATATATAGAGTAAAAGGCGTCCATTGTTACGGAAAATGAGTTGTATTGGACAATCCTAAAGGAAAAAATCCCAGTGTCGCAATTAACAACGTGAAGTTGATAACATATGGCAAAGGGTTATTATTCAGTTTATGCTAGTCTACACGCCTCTTTCCTCTCCATCTTAAAAGATAGGAGTCTCCAGAGGAGATTTCAATGAAAGGCAAGAACCTTTATACAATTTACATTGCTTTCTTAGTGTGCTTTTTCGGAGTTTATTTCATATTATCTGGTTTTCAGATAGTAAATAGCCCGATAAGTGTCGTAACGAAACTGTACAACAGCATTCTGCTAATATTCGAGTTTGCATTTGTTATTATTTTGTTTTTCAGCAATTTAGGAACACGATCATCGTTTAGTGAAAAACTATTGGATACTGAAACGCCATTCCTAAAAAAATACCCAGTTGTTTCTGTAATCGTCTCAATATTCAATGAACCGATCAGGGTTGTAAAAAATACTTTAGTTGCACTTAGCCAACTGACTTACCCGAAAGAAAAACTCGAAATATTCATTGCCGATGATTCAACAAGAGATTACTTTGTACACTGGTGTCAAAAAAACTGCGAAAAACTCGGCATAAACTATATCCATCGTAAAGATCGTACCAATCGTCGAGTGGGGGCTCTAAATGACGTTATTTACAATCACACAAGAGGCGAGTATATCGTAATGTTTGATGCTGATAACTTACCAAAAGAAGATGCTATTCAAAAACTACTTTATGAATTTGATAACACAAATAACGATAAATTAGCCTTTGTACAGGGAATTTTTGATATAACAAACAACAATACTATCGCCGCACGACTTAGTTATCTGGTAGAATATGCCTATTTCACAACAGTCATCGCAAGACTAAATGAAAAGGGATTATGCGTCCTATCAGGACATTCATGCTGCATTAAGAAGTCTGCTTTACTTGAGATTGGAGGTATACAGGGTAAAACCTTTCAAGATGACTATGAGACGTCTACCGTTTTCTTTGCAAATGGCTTCGAAGGAAAGCGTGCTAATTTTCATTGTTCATCAGTTGTAGCACCTACTACAATTAGGGCCTTTCTGAATATGTATTTTAAGTGGCTTCTTGGTGGTCTGTCAGTTTTACGCACAAATTTTTGGACTATTCTAAGATCAAAGAAAATGCAATTTCGTCAGAAAATTAACTTATTTATTGGTTTTTCTGCGATGTTCATGAATTTATTCGTTGTTTTATGGGCAATAGGATTACTTCTGTTAGTTTTGTTTAATATCCCATTAATTCGTGGTAATCTCTCTTTTTGGATCTTTAGTTTCTCCTCTTTTACACTATTTATGGCAGTTTTTATTGTAAATGGTTTTATGAATTCATTTGGAGTTTATGTAATGTATCTCAGACGAGGAATAATGCTGCCTAGACTCTTTAAACGCTTTTTTCCAGCACATCCTACCACAATGATCCCTGGTAACACAAGTTCCCTAGACTGCATTCGAATAGATGCTTTTGCTCCTTTCCTTCTTATCTTAATACCTTTTCTTGTATTTTTACAGTTTCTTCTCGTGTTGTTTGGTGGAAAACCACCATCTTTCCTTTCAGAAAAAAGAGAAAATGTGAAACTCAATCGCAGTTTTAGTTCTGAAATATCGCGTGTTTTACTTGTTCTTCTCGGCTTCGTTTTCCTTTATGCAGCATACATCATATACTTCACAAATCAGATTTTGGCATTTACTCTCTTTGGTTTTTCTCTTGCTTTACTGTTAACGCTCCCATTAATTGTGTTCGAATTCTTTGAAAACAAAGATAAAATTACAAGTGAAGAATACGACCGTCTAGAAGAACGAGAATTCGATTTGGAATATTAGCTCTTTTTGTTCTAATATAATAAGAAAAAGAGAAGCGGAACAAAAAAATGAAAAATATAAGAGCATGAATAACACGTTAGATATATCTAGCTTCATTAGTGAAAACAAAGTTCTTGAGAACATGATTATCGCCTTAGGGACGGAGGAGATGGAATGTTCTATTTCACTCCATGTTTTTAGGGCTTTCTTTCAATGCACTAAGGAGGGGACATATAGACATCTAGCTTAAGGGAGAGGAATAGACTGTGGCTAGAAAAGTAATTATTCCTATGGAACTAAAATATGATTTTGCTTTAAGAGCATACACAAGTATCTACAAAGGATTCTTTTATGCAATCCGCGAGGAATGCGATGCTGCTACAGCATTTAAAGTTTATGAAAGGCTCTGCAAAATGGGTGATAGAATAAAGAATCTTGCAAATTTTGTTCTAACCGTCTTTAAAATTGAGGGCAACGATGTTGAGGCTATAGATAAGTGGTTTGACATCTGGGCTGAGCTCATGGGGATGGAAAGAATCATACTTGAGGAGACAAAGACATTCAGCAAAGCTAAAATTACAAAATGTAATGTTAAAACAGAATTCAAAGATATAGACGGTCATTGCTTAATCTTCACCAATATTATCTTTAACACTATAAATCCCAAGGCTATCGTTGAACGACCTAAGGGAATGTGCGCTGGGGATCCTTATTGTGAATTCATCGCAAAAATAGAAGAATGATTCTATTACAATTATTTTAAAATATACTTTAAAGTTGTAATCAAATTAAGGAGGAAGATGAAACTATGTCTAAGGAAGTGGTGATACCTTGGGAACTCAAATACAAATTTGTTAGGGGAATGATGACAACCCTGTTCAAAGGGTTCATGTATGAGATTCGCGAGGAATGTGGCGCAGCAACTGCACTCAAAATACATGAAAGGCTCAATAAGAGAGATGATAGAATAAAGAATATGACATATACACTTAGAGAAGTCTTCAGCATAGAAGGCAATGATATCGAAACAATTGAGAGGTGGTATAATATCTATTGGGAGCTCACCGGGATTGAAGGTACTAGACTTGAGCAATCCAAAACATTCGGTAGGAATAGAATCACTAAGTGTCCGTTTAAAACAGGCTACAAAGATATCAGCGAATGGTGTGTAAACTTCAACAATATTATTATTAAGACTATTAATCCAAAGACTATCCTTAATCGAGTTAAAGGAATGTGTGCTGGAGATCCCTATTGCGAATTCATCACAAAAATAGAAAAATGAGGAAAGTGGTTTTAGAAAGATATAACTCCAACATTCGCATTATTCGAATAATTTTGTCCATAATTCCATTCGAGTTAGCATATATTGCAAATAGTCCTGCTGTGTACCTTGTACGTAGTTTAATTTTTGTTTAAGTCCCTCTATTAATGATTGATATGCACTGCAATAATCCGTAGTATCAATAAATTCGACAGAATCTACCATCTTCCATAAAGTTTCGCCAAGTTCAATACCAGGTAACTCTGCTCGTATATCTTTAAATACACTCCTTGGAGTCTTTTCATGAACACATATAGGTGCTCCATGAGCGAGATATGTTCCTATGTGATCACAAACTTTTTTAAGGAACAAACCAGACCAGATATCATCAAAACGGTCAATTTTTTCTTCAGGACCCATAGGTAGCTGATAGAAAGCAGGGATAACCTCTGGAGAAAACGCGAGATTCATGGTACAGACTGTCAAATATGTTTTCTTTGCAACAACAGTATGTTGATCCTTAAGTCTAATTGATTTTGACTGTGGTCTTCCATTTAAGCCGCCCTGCAAAAGGATGGTGACTGCATCTAAATCAGGATCATTAATCCATAGACCCTGATTGAGAACAATTTTTCCATCGATCTGTTCCTCATAATAACCAAAATTTTCTCGCGTATCCTGAGCATAAGGATAGCCGCGTGGGAATAGGCCTTCCATTTCAAGTTCTAGATTGGTAAGAACATTATACCATTTGTTTTTTGTACTAATAGCTTTATCAACGGAAATAGAATTTTCAATAACTTGCTCGTGTAACCCTAAATAGTCATAGTCCATGGAAGGGTGCGTATCATCATCAATCATTATAACTAAGTTCGGTTCTTCTTCATATGCAAGAATGAGACCAAAACTGGTTTCAGAGTGGGCACGTAGAGGAATAAGTTGTTCGTATTTTTCCCATTGTTGACCAAATCGATCTTGAAAATACTTTTCGCGCTCTTTCTTACCCCAAAATTCGGTTTCAATATCCGAAAAAAGTTCTTGGTTCTTTTCTCGAATTTTATTTGCTTCTTCATCAATAACAAGTGCTTTTATCCGCTCTAAACTATGATTATATTTCTTAAAATTCTCGATATATTTTTTCCAATACTCGAATACGTGAATTGAGGGAATTATTAAGACTATTTTCTTCATCCCAGCTACACCAACAGCTAGTACCTTTTGATCTTATTTTTTTTAATTTTTTTGTAAATTCATCCGAAACCTAAAAATACATATGGTATATACTACCCGCCTACTATTGCAAAGACCTGCACGGAAAAGGAGGTTGCTTAACGGTAGACGATAATTGTATCTACATCGGAAGAAAACCTGTAATGAGTTACGTCTTAGCCGTGATCACACAGCTAAACAAAGCCGAGGACGCTTTAATACGTGCAAGATGTAGAAATATCAGCAAAGCAGTTGACGTGGCTGAAATTATAAAACAGCGATTCATGAAGGATCAAGCGGACGTGAAAAACATCGAAATTGGATCAGAGATTATAAAAGAGGATGGCGGCGGTAGAGAACGTAATGTAAGCACCATAAACTTTCTAGTAAAGCGTAGTTAAAACTAAAACTTCTAAAAATATACCTCTGTAACCGCAAATTTCCTTTTTTGATTTTTGTTTTTTTTGATGATTTGTCCTTCAAATTCATTGCAGATCTTAAGAAATTAGACTATGTGTTAGTTCCATGCTCTGGAATTCATCAAAAAAGAAGTGAACTACTCCACCCTGACGGATGGCGCTTCCTGCGAGTCCTCCGAACCATGTCCAATAATTGGACTGGGGACTTTCGTTTTACCATTGGCTGTGTGTCGCAGATTATCAAGAAAATCTTGATAGCCTGTCCACTTGGCATTCTGTGATAGGTAGCGTTTCATGATCACCACGCAACTATTTTTGTCTCTGGCGATCACGTTACCACACTCACAAATCATAACTCTTTGCCAGATCGGCATCTCATGGAGTTTACCGCACATATAACACTCCCGGGAGCTATTACGTTCGTCAAATTCTATTAGTCTTTTACCTACCCGATTGGATTTGTAGGTTAGAAACTGCACGAACCGCCCCAGTGAACCTGTGTTCTGTGTAGCGCGGTGTAACCCCTTTCGTATATGGGTGGGCACCTTCCTTGACTGTGCCATACCCTTGACGTTCAAGTCGCCTACGATAATGGTATTTGCCCTGGTATTCTCTACTAACTTCTTGCTGAGTTTGTGCTGGAAATCTTTGAGCTGATGATCACGTTTTCGTTCGTACTTGCGCTTGATGGCGTTGAGATAGTTCCAGCGTTGGCTATACTTCTTGCAATGGTCCCGTCGTGCCTGTATCTTGGCGATTTTTGGATTCCAATATTTATCGGGGCGTTGGTTTTTAACCACCAAAAATTTTCCCGAGGTATTGACCGCCGTCACGATGTTGGTGATCCCCAAGTCTATCGCTTGGTACCTCCCATTGTCCACATAGGCTGGTTCTTTGACTTCATAGGTTATGGCGATAAAATACTGCGCATGTTTCTTGAAAATAGCCACTTGGGTAATTTGTGTATCGTTAAGGAACGAAAACTTTTCAGGTATGACAAACTCCAACGGTATGTTGTTACATTTATGAGAAAAAGAGATGCTGTCCTGTTCCAGCTTGAAGCCCGACTGGTTGTAAATCATGGTAGTAAAGTAGTTCTTGCCTTTAAAGCGTGGCGGGCGAGCATTGGCGCGTCCATGTTTGTTCAAAGCAAAAAAAGACGCATAATCGGCGGCTAAAGCCCTGAGAACGTACTGTAACACCTTTGAATACACCCAGCAATATTCCGGGTAGCGCTGTTTGATGGCTGGCAGGTCATTTTGCTGTTTACGATAGTTGACACCCGTAATACCGTATCGATAGGCATGCTGTCGTTCGGCAAGGGCAAAGTTATAAATGAGCCTGCATTTCTCCGAGAGTTTCCAGAGCACCTCCTCCTGTTCAAGAGTGGGAAAAATCCTGATTTGCTGTGTCAGATTCATAGGCGTCACGCAGACTCTGATATCAGTACTTATATCCCAAAACTATATATGAAGACCGCGGCTTTCACTCCCTCCCTGTCGGAAGGGTACTTCCTGCCGCATAAGTTAAATAGGTACGGTCGTGAACTACTCACAGCTAATGAAATGGGCTTCCTGCTTCGACGACCGAACTTTCTATCACCTAAAGGAATACTATAGCTGTATCCTCCTATCACAGTAGAGGGTTCAGTCTCCACTGGCTTAGCATCCCTACGTTCCGTAGGTAGTGCGAACGATCCTGATGCAATCGAATTAGAGTATGCACCTTGTCTACAAGCGTGCTTATTATCCCTCCGAATGCGATTGATACCATTATACCATCTGATTAGCCATAACAACTGCAAGGACTTCCATCACTTCTTTGATACTACCTGGGGGTCTTGTATCCCTGCCTTCGTCCCGATATTAATCAGGATACCATAGCCACCAAACTATTTATGTATAGGGGACCCCATGATGAAAGTAATGAAAAGTGAACACTAACCGCAATTCATTCCACCCCTTAAGGAGTGGGCATCTTGCTTAGCTACCTGTAAAAATTATTAATTAGCAGTTAATTGCTTCACGGGTCTAAATGCTTAGACATTTGCTAAATAATTGTTAACTGCTTTACAAAAAAGAATTAAATAGGTACATCTGTTTAAGTTATTAGTTAGCAGTTGAGCAGTGTAATCAGTTATATAAGCCGTTCAATGTTTAAGGGAAGATACAGAATTGTGTGTCCTACTGAGGGATTTGAATGGACATCAAGAAAGAAATTGAAATTGCAATAGAAAAGGCAATCAGTTTAAGAGAACAAGGAAACGTTGAGGAAGCCTTAGAAGCATATCATAAGATTGCTAAACTTCTAGAAGAAGAAGGTGATATATTAAATGCTGCCAATGCGTATCTTGAGATGGGATTGCTGTTAAATGAAAATGGTGAGGATGAAAAAGCATTAGAATGGCATAAGAAAGCGTTTACTTCTTTTCAAGAACATAAAGATGAACGTACAGCTCTTGTGGCTGTTTATCTATGTGTGACGCTTACAAATTTAGGAGATCACTCAGAAGCTATAAATTATGGTTTACAAAGCCTTAAGATCTATGAAAAAATGAATAATGAAGAGGGTATGGCTGGTATGGCTGAAGCGTATTATGCTTTAGCACTTGCCAAAACTGAAAGCAATGAAACTCAAGAAGAGGCTTTTGATTATTTTAACAAAGCATTAGAAATAAATAAAAAACTAAATAATAAAGAAGCCATTTCAGCGATTCATAATGAGTTAGGCAACATACATTTGACCTATGATAAACTTGAAGAAGCTATGACACACTTCAAGAAGGCGTTAGATTTATACAAAAAATTGGATGATATTGAAGGAATGGCTTCAACGTTTGTAAATATTGCAGAACTTCATGAGATTAAAGAAGATTACAGAAACGCCGGATTCAATTTCTTGAAAGCTGCAGAACAGTTTATTGCGTGTAGTCTACCTGATTTAGCAGAAGAATTTATCGCTAGAACAGATTCATTAATTCAAGAATTGCCAAAAAGTACTCGTCGAACAATCAGGAAAAAAATCGACGAGTTAAATGCAAAAATCAAATAGAGAGATTTGCTCTTTTTATAATTTTTCGGGTGTTAATTCATCATAAGAAGCATCTTCTTTGAAGAAGACTACTTTAACTGCACCAAAATTCCTGAAAATATCTCTTGTAGCTTTTATACTCTTTGAGTCCATCATTTCTGCTTCAACAAAGACGGTTTTACCTAAAAAGGCCCCCATACGTCCTAAAGTCCCAATGATCGTTCCAACTGCTTCTGCTGAACTTAAACTCTCCAGTGATTGATATTCAAGGAGTTCTGTTTTTTCAGAATTATCTAGTACTCTTCGAATAATAGATTTATCTTCAACAGACCAGTTGACCACGTCTAGTCCATACTTTTCAGCAACTTCTGGTAGCGATTGATTAATTCTCGAAATCATTTGCGTACGTAATTCTGGAATTATTGAATCTAGCCATTGAACATATAAATACAAAATCTTTCTACGAAGTAATCCCTGATTGTATTCTTTCTTTTCTTTTTCAATATCTACGACACGTGATTTTAGAAGTTGGCTTTCACTTTCTAATTTAGTCTCCAACTTAAGTAAGCGTTCTTTTTCAGATCTAGTACGTCTTAAATCTTCTTTAAGTGTTTTTTCTTCATTTACTAGCTCATTTATCCTTTTTTGACTCGATCCATCTTGTAGCGTTTTTACTTTTACTTTTATTTGTTCAAGTTTTTTATTCAATTTATTGATTTCACTTTGAAGACTTTTTGCTTCTTTTTCGAGTTTCTTGATGTCTATATCTTGCTTTTTGTCCTCTTTTGCTTCTTCAACCACTGAAAGGTTTTCTAATTGTCTTATCTTTTCAAGTACTTCTTTTAATTCTGATAATTTCTTGTTAGCGTCTTTGATATTATCCTTCAATGTCTTTAAGAACTTCTTTTCTAATTGTACTTCTTTATTGATTGAGACAATTTGGGACAATTTACCGCTACGATCACTTACTGCTTTAGCGTCCGTTTTCAGATCGGAAATATTTTTCTTAGTTTGAGAAATAGCCTCCTTATAGTGTGTTATATTTTCTTCTGCATAATTTAGCAACGCTTTTGATTCAAAAGAAGTAGTACAAACCGGACAATTTTTAGTCTTTTTCTCCTTAAGAGTAGGCAGTATAACATCCAACGCTTTAATCATGTTTTTATCGCTTTTTATACTTGCTTCAAATTTGTTGATTTTCTCGCTTAGGCTCTTTAATTCTTTTTCTAGTGTTTTCTTTTCATTTTCAAGCTCTTTATCTGATAATTTTGAAATTCCTTGTTCTTTCATTGTTTTTATAAGCATATCTTGGTACTTTTTAAGTTTTAATTCACTATTTTTTTCTTTCTTCTCTAGATCAAAAATCTTTTGTTTTTGTGAATCTAATTCTTTTAATAGAATACCCGAAGTAAGTTCATCTTCCATCTTATATTTTTTAGTTAACTTTTTAATCTCATTATCTAATTTCTCAATTGATTTCCTGCATTCTTCCTGTTTTTCAACTTTCTCTTGGATATCTTCTTTTCTGCCTTCTAATTGCTCTTTTAAATATTGTAACCGTTTTTCCTTTTCTTTCAATAACGCTTGCGTATTTCTCTGTTCTTTTTTCATTGTTTGTAATTCATAATTTTGGCGATTGAACTTTTCAAGATCTTGTTGTATTTGACTTATCTTATCTTCATATTCTTCAATTTCTAGATTTAGGGTTGTTATTCTTCCTGTTTTCTCTTCACGAGATCCTTCTACTTGAACAAGTTTTTCTTGTTCGTTTTCTTGTGAATCAATTCTTGATTTTATGTTCAATAAACGATCATTTTCGATTTGGATAAGCCTCTCGAAAATTTTGCGTGTGCGAAGCAGTGTGGGGACAAGCGAACTTTCCTCAATCCGTTCTTGGTAGTTTTTTAAATTATCTTCAATCTTCTCTAGAAAAATTACGGAATTATCGAAATAGCTACCCTGTTCCGCACCAGATTCTTGAGCAAGGTAATTCAATACCTCTTCAGGAGTACCTGCAATTACTTCATCTCCATTTTCGAATAGACCCGAGTGAGTAATGCCTCCCGGCTCAATGATATGCTGAAGTGTGTATTTCCTCCCATCAATTTCTAAAAAGACCTCAACTTTTCCATCTTGTGTTTTTGTCTTAGAACTTTTTGGATCAATAATCTTTATTAGACGCTCGATAGGTGGATTACCACCAAACACGGAGTTTAATGCTAGAAGAGATGTCGTTTTTCCCGAAGCATTTCTGCCAAAAACTATTACATCATCATTCTTGGTTGGAAATAGCACTTCTGTTCGATTATGAAAACTACCAATTCCTTGAATTGCATATCCATTAACGATTATTTTAGGAACTGAGGAGTTCGTTGACAATTCTTGCTACCTCCGTAATATTCTCCTCAGGCACTTTGCCAGATTGTAGTTCTTTTATGGTTTCAATAAATCCTTTCCTTAGAAGTTCAATATCTATAGGAAAATCCTTTGAAACCTTAATTTTATTAAGTAATTCAATAATATCAGTCAAGCTCACGAGTGTGCTACCTCCACTCTGGGATTATTTGCAGTTGTACTTTTGCTTTCATGCCTTCCTTTAGCCCAATACTTATTGCTGCCCTTTTTGGTATTGTTATTTCAAATCGGTGATTTGGATATCCTTTTCTGAATTCACGAACTTTTGTTTCGAAAATGCCCCCACTGACGTTTAATAGTTCATATTTTTCGATAAGTGTTTTCACAATAGACAGCGCTTCACTTTGTGTTCGTAAATTTCTTGTAAACAATAATTTGTCTTTATTTTTTTGAACTTTTTGACTAAATTCCATTGAGTCAAGAAGGCGAATTTTTTGAACCGTATAAATACTATTTTCGCTAAATTCTGCCACTTTATCTTCAATTTGCTTAAGTTGATCTTCATCTATAAGTTTTGGAAACTCTATGTTGGGATACACTATATTTACGTCGATATTAAAGTGTTTATTAACCTTTAAAATTCGAATATCATATGGAAATTTGACTACTCCCTTTTTCTGTAGAGATTCCTGTGCATTTTGAATCACATCATCCGAAGGAGTAATTAGATGAACATCCGAGATGCTAGTCTTTCCGATGATCACATTAAATACATCATCTTTTGAAAGAGATCTTTTCGCTTCATTTTCAATATACCATGAGTACAAACATACACTACTTTGGCAATAGACAGTCCAAGAGCTATCTTCATGTTCTATAAATGCTAAAGGTTCAGTTTCGCATTGAGGACAAAGATATTTTTTTTCCTTTTCGTCTTCATCTTCGATAATGCGTAGATAGGATTGTAATGCAGTCCAAATAGTTTCAGAAGCTGGAATGAGGCGAATCTCTACAAGTTTCTTAAGATATAGTATAATTTTCTTAGCTGTTGTGGACTGTTTTTTTTGGATTGTTCGTAATTGATGTGGGGGTATTGGAGAATCAATATCGATCAAATCAAGATTTACCAGCTTTAATAAATTTAAACTAGCCTTATCATAAGAAATTGACTTTTCTGTTTTTTTTAGAACTTCATATAAAGTAAATTTTCGCTTCTTTGTATTCAGATATTCATTTCGCATATATTCGTAGATTAAAAAGGTTTTTGTATCCTTTAAAGTATTTACTAAGTGATTAAATTCAACAGAAGTACTTAGATTGATATCTTCTGAGGAAATTGTATTGCCACTATCAAGATCGGTTATTAAAACAATTATTTCTTTGTTTTTGAAGAATAGCTGAACAAAAAACTTTTCCAGAATAAAATTATTTGCCAAGTTATTGAGTCTTTCTCTGAGTGAATGGATAGGTCTTCCAAGAATTTTTGCGGCTTTTTCCACTGAGAGACCCTTTTCTATCTTAATTAAATCTAGAATTTCCTGGTTTAGTCGTGAAGATAGGGTGCTTAAGAGTTCTGTTTCCTCCAGTTGTAGTTCCTCCAGTTATATTTTGACAATTCAATTACAGAATAAGACTGCGCGCGCTTATAAATATTTTCTAAGGGCACTTCGCTTGATTTAATCACTTTGAAATTTCTTTCATTTGTTTTTGAATTTCTATGAGGAATGGAAAATTTATATTAAAGTAGAAATTGACAAGTATTTCACATTACTATGAAAATCATATTTTGCATAATTTAACGCGGTGGAGGTGATCAATTGTTTGGGCAAGTGCCAATCGACCTAAGTCAAGTAAAAGAAGAGAACATTGACAAAGAGATTTTAAGAACTGCAATAATTGCGGAATTGGATGCAATAAATGTTTATGAACAAATGGCAGCAAGGAGTAAAAATACTGATCTCAAAATTGTTCTTATGGATATAGCGAATGAGGAAAAAACACATATGGGAGAATTCCTAGAACTTCTACTAAGATTAGATCCTCAACAAGTAAAGGAGCTCGCTGAAGGAAAAGGGGAAATTGAAGAATTACTTGGAAAATAGCGCTGAAATTATTGTCACATTAGGATAATTAATAAGGCATAATTTACAAATGAAAGGACATAAAAAGTGGATAGGTGAATTAAGAATGGCAACCCTATATCAAACTGCAGATTGGAAAGCAGAGAAACATGTCCCAGTAATTGACGATCCTGTAAAAGAAGGAGATCTTTTCAAGGTAACCGTTAGTGTTGGCAAAGAGATAGCCCATCCGAATACTACTCAGCATCATATCCGATGGATAGACCTGATTTTCTGGCCAGAAGGCGAAAAATTTCCATACCAAATAGGCAAAACAGAATTTCTTGCTCATGGTGAATCAACTCAGGGTCCTGATACAAGCACAGTATATACACATCACTGGACAACGTTTGCTTTCAAGACAGAAAAACGGGGAAAACTTATTGCTACCTCTCATTGCAACATTCACGGCCTTTGGCAAAGTGAAAAAGCATTAATGGTCTAGTAAACTCTAGCCTGTAAAATGCTGAATATCGCAATACCTTATTTCTACTATTTTTTTATTAGCATTTTAATTTTTAAATGAACTGTACTGGTTTTAACATTAATTAAATTGCTTAATTTGTGTATACATCTAAGTTTTTTAAAGAGATTCAATGTTATTAGAAGACAGGAACAATTTGAGGAGATTCTTAATGACAAAAATTAGTGAAATATGGATTGACGCTGATAAATGTATGCGCTGCGCAAATTGTTTGGCAAGTTGCCCAGTATTAACAACTGCGGGATTTAGTGCCTTCCCTGGTCCTCGAAACGTGATGGGAGAAGCTCCAAGACCATTTGAAGAAATTGATGCAACACGTGATCTGTTTCACCTCTGTACAACATGTGGACACTGTAGAGAAGTTTGTCCTTCTGGAATAAATACCCCACAAGCAATGAGCCTCTTAAGAGAAGCAGTAGCCAAGAAAGGCTATGAGGACTTCTACATTCAGGCAGCAGCAAAATCTACCATGAAATTTAAGAACCCCTACACGAAAGAGCAAATAGAGAGGTGCGAATGGTCAAAAGGATTTCAATTTTCTAAAACCTCAAATATTCTGTTTTATGCAGGTTGCACTTACTCTTTCAATTACCCTGAGGTGTTAAAATCAACGATCGATATTCTTCAAAGAGCCGATATAGAAGTGCAGTATCTGCAGGAGAAAGAAGAATGCTGTGGTATCATGCTGTACGATGGTGGTTACCTTGAGGAGTTTCAAGCTCAAGTTAAGACAAACATAAAGAGATTTGAAGAAGCAGGTATAGATTTGCTTGTAACACCCTGCCCCGGCTGTTATGGAATGATTAAACGAGAGTACTCGAAGTTTGCTGATTATAATTTTCGTGTACAACATTTCACTGAATTTCTAATAGAGCTGATTAATCAAGGTAAGCTAAAATTAAAAGACTATAATGCTACGGTCACTTGGCATGATCCATGTCATTTATCACGAAAAATGCGAATTTTTGACGAACCAAGACAAATTATTGAATCAATTCCAGGTTTAACATTCAAGGAAATGCCAAATACAAAATATGACAGTTTTTGCTGTGGCGCAGGTGGTGCGGTACTCGCATCAAGAGCAGATGTCTCAATAAAGTTAGCGAAACGGCGCGTTAGTGAAGCTGTAAATATTGGCGCTAACATAATCTTAACGATGTGTCCAGCATGTGAATCTATTTTAGAAAAGGCAATTCGTTATCTCGCTTGGGAAGACATGGATGACGAGGATGAGGAGGATTTCGACCTCTCTGATTCCCGTGTAAAATTAATGGATCTATCTACACTGATTTCCCAGTGCATAGCTTGAGTTATCTTCTTATTTTTAGTTTTTCACGCAATCAAAAGTGAAGGGATTCCGACGAAAGCACGCATTTTGACTTTCTGCCGATTTTTATATATTTTTCAATTATGAAATATATTGAGCGCTTAGAGATCGTACCAACCTTACAATCATTTATAAAACTGTGGAATTATTAACAATATCCCACATTTTATAATAATTCTCAATCATTCCGTTAGTGGATAGACCAGCCTTAAGGTTATCAGGCTGTGCACTCGTCACCGAGTTCAAGACATGTTTCATCAATATCGTTTTTTTCAATATTTCGAGAGTCTTGAAGGAGGTTATCCTGCTTTGCTTGAAGAGATCATGGATCATCGACCATATACGGTAAGGACTGCCCTGTTTCACACGGGGCTCGATAAACTCCCCGACTTGTGAGAGCACCCAATCATAGATGGCTGGAATTGCTTCCTTAAATCCAAGCCCTCTTCGAGCTATTACATAACTTGCTAAATGATGGACTGACAAATTATGTAATCTTGAATACTTGTATTTTCCGATTATAGAGGTATATTGATGTTTTCTTCGGATTTATGTAAATCCTCAACATTCTCCTTCTTCTCGATCTACTTTATAAAGCCCGCTATTTTTTTAAAAAAACTATAAAAAGCTAAAAAATTATTTGCAGAAACTCACAATTAATTACAAAGAAACCGACTAAAATGATATTCTGATGAAATCATATTATTAGAGTTTGCTTTGATACTATACAAGCAAGATAAGAATTCTAGTTGATCATAACGAAGATGATGAAGATACCAATAGATTTAAGTATTAAAAGCCCTAGTTCGATGTGGAATATCTATCTATCTATTGTAAATGTAACACACCAACTGGGTGTGTGTGTGAGAATGGATTCTGTTGTGAAACCATTGCTGGAAAACGATGTGGATGTATTTGAATCATCCGTTCGACTTTTAGTGGACCAGGGAAAAGCCTCAGTGGATTCTGTACTCAGTCGTTCAGACGACTTTATTGACATCTGTAAAATGATGAAAAAGGCTAAAGAAGACGGGAAAACCATTCATATTACAGGGATGGGAAGGTCTGGAAAATCAGGAATGCTAACTGGAGAGCTACTAAAAAATATTGGTTTTCATGTGAGTTATATTGGAAAGACACTTGCGCGTCCAATCAGAGAGGGAGATATAGCGATCGCCTTCTCGGGGAGCGGCTGGACTAGAGAAACTTGTGCAGATATAGATTATGCCATACAAAAGGGTGCTACAATAATTGGTATCACAGCTGACCTAAGATCAAAAATTGGAAGGATTTCAGACGTTGTACTTAGACTTCCTGGTAAGACGGACATTCCTGAAGGGTCTAGATATGTTACAAAGCAGATGGAACAGATTATTAAAACACCTTTAGCACCAATGGGTACAACATTCGAATTATGTGTGATTCTATTCGGAGCGGGACTAATAGGGGGGCTTTATTCTACTTCAGACTATATAGAAGGTTTCAAAACGATTTCAACCAAAATGTTATCCGACCTCGACTGGACATTATCAGACCTGCTAAGTTATCAAAATAATCGAGCGCAGCTTATTGATGTGATCCATCTATTTGAAAATGCGATCATGAATAGACATCCATCATACTGGATTGGCAGCGGGTTGACAGATATCGTTGCTGGGATGCACGCCATGAGATTCCAACATCTTAAGTCAGATGTTGAACTCACCTATGATTGGAGATTCCGTGAAAAAAATCATTTGCTAGTTCTGATAAGTGGAAGTGGTGAAACACCATCAATTCTACATTATGCAAATGATGCACGAGAAATCGGTATGAATGTGCTTGGGATAACAGCGTATATGCCTTCTTCACTTAGCAAAATGTGTACACATACACTTGTAGTTCATGGCAGAGATTCACGCGAATCGGCTTATAATAAGAGAATCAATGGTTCAGCTGAGTTGTTTTTACCGGCATTTGAATACTCTACAGCTAATGTTCTAGATGGGATCGTTGCACAATTAGCATTCAACCTTGGCGTTTCAGAACATGAAATGGAGTATGAACACGCATAGGGAAGTCTAAAACTTTCCCTGGTCTTTTTTTTTAATAATATAATGGTGCTTAGATGTGCGAACATGCCTCGCAATCGTCTTGTCTTTTGATTTGCATTATGTCAAAAGACATAGCTTCTCCATCAAAAATCAGCAAGCGACCTGTTAGGGGAGTTCCTATTCCAAGAACCAGTTTAAATGCTTCCATTGCTTGAAGTGTAGCAAGGACAGCTGGAGTTGCACCAAGAACGGGAAATTTCTTTTGTTCCATAGGTGGATTAGGGAATATACATTTTAAGCATGGGCCTTTTCCTGGCACGATCGTAGTTAATTGACCTTCAAGTCCATAGATGCCGGCATGAACAAAGGGAATTTTATAATGAGTACAGGCATCATTTATGAGATATCTTGTATTAAAATTGTCCATTGCGTCAATTACAACAGTAGCACCTTTTACCAAGTCAAATATGTTTTCCTCGGTAATTTCAAGAGGTAAGGCCTCAATAACTATATCAGAATTCATTTGTATTAATTTTTCTTTTGCAGAGATTGCTTTATCTTTACCTATATCCTTTTCCCAATGTAGAATTTGTCTATTCAGATTTGAGAGATCAGGTTTATCTTTGTCAATTAGTACAAGATGGCCGACACCACCCACTGCAAGATATATTGAAACAGGACACCCGAGCCCCCCAACGCCCATTACTACAATTTTAGATTTCTTAAGAATTTTTTGGCCTTCAACTCCCCAACCTTTGATCATCATTTGTCGATCATATCGTTCCAGTTCCGATGGTTTCAAATCCTCTGAATGACTCATTTCTTTCGCCTTCTGTAATTATGACAATGGGTTAATATAAATTAAAAAGTTTTATGATACTTGTTCTTTTGCTACCGCTTTTAGGTTTTCCCTAAAAAAGGCATCTTTTTCTATAAGAACTCTATATCCTTTACGACGGATTAATTTACATAAAAAGCGAAAGAAGTCGAAAAGCAATTCCACCTAGAATAAGTGCTAACGCGATATCAACAAAAACTATTATTAGAGTTCTTTTCCAGCCAAATTCACGTAACAATGCTCCTATAGTGGCTATGCAGGGTATGTAAATCATCGTGACAAGAGCAAAAACAATCATTTGCACTGGAGTGAGAACCAGATCAAAATTAACTGTACCCGCTATGTCTGCCAATAATATTAATGTTAATTCCCTTCTTAAGATTCCAAACACTAAAGGAATCGAAGTGATATCTGGAAGTCCCAGCCATCCCGTAACGACAGGTGCCATCACAATACCAATTAAATTGAGAAGCCCAAATATTCGAAATACTTCTATTAGTAAACTTCCTGAAATAATTAAAGGAAATGCGATATACACAAAATCCTTGCTTCTATGCCAAGTCTTAGTAACCACTACTTTTATCGAGGGCATCTTATAAGGCGGCATCTCCATAATTAGACCCATAGGTTCACCAGGGACTGTTTTAAATGCAATTCGTCCTAAAATAAAAATCAAAATCAAATTAAAAACATATAACCCCATTGCCCACCCAAAACCAAGATATCGACCCACTAATCCGATTATTACTACAGTACGAGCAGCACATGGAATTAAGACTACCACAAACCCTGCAAGTAGCCGTTCTCTATCTGTTTCCATTATACGACAGCCAACGCAGGCAGGGACACTGCAACCATATCCAAGAATTAATGGAATGAATGCCTTTCCATGGAGACCAATCTTATGCATAATATTGTCCATTAAAAATGCAGCTCGAGGTAGATATCCTGTGTCCTCTAAAAACGATAGAATAATGTAAAATGGAACGATAAAAGGTAACGCAATGGTTATTCCTGCAATTATTCCTTCTACTAAACCACGAGATATCAAACTAACTGCTACTGGAGGCAAACCAGCATTTAATAGTATTATTTCAAGTTGTGGCAGCATTAAATCATAAAATAAACTTTCTAAAAGACTGATTAAGAAATCTCCAACACCAAAAACGATAGCAAACATTAGAGCCATTATTCCAATTAAAATAGGATATCCGAGGATTCGATGAGAGGTAAGACTGTCTAGTTTTTCCTCAAGAGAAAGTTGCGGTGGAGAAACGAACTCTTGAGATTCATGAGCGATACGATTTGCAATATTATATCTTTCAGCAGCTATTGCTACTGGAGCGATATGTCCATGCAAATCTTCAATCTTCACAATAAATTCACGCGCTAATTCGAGTACAGATGATCCATTTTCTTCTTCTTGTACTTTCTTCACAATAATTTCATCTTTTTCTAGCAGTTTAATACTTAACCATCGTGTAGCATAAAGTTTAGAAAGTTTTGGAAGATTATTCTCGATTTTTTCTTTTAATAGTCCTATATATTTCTCAATTTCAGTCCCATATTTTGCTGGCTTAAGATCTACTTTTGTTTTCCCTTCTGCAACAGAAACTACTTTTGAAATTAATTCACTTATCCCTATACCCGAAATAGCTGTAGTTGGAACGACCGGGATGTCATTTAATAACTTTGATAGCTTTTCACAGTCTAAACAAATACCTTTCTTTGCGCAAAAATCCATTTGATTACATGCAATAATAACTGGGACTTCAAGCTCAAGTAATTGAACAGTAAAATACAAATTTCTTTCTAAATTAGAGGCATCTACGACATTGATAATAATATCTGGCTGTTCTAAGGCTATATATTCGCGAGATACAACTTCTTCAAGGCTATATGCACTCAAACTGTAAATTCCTGGCAAATCAATTACATGAATAGTGTACCCTTCAAAATAAAGTGTCCCTTCAGCTCGTTCTACCGTCTTTCCAGGCCAATTACCCGTAACTTGATTTAGGCCAGTTAACTGGTTAAATACAACGCTCTTCCCGACATTTGCATTCCCAGCTAAGGCGATGCGTAAGACTTTCTTCTCTTCCAAGAAAATCACCGGCTTTTTTGCATTGCCAAACGGGTTCGTATACTTAATTCTCCTACAGGTTTAACAAAAATTCTTTTAGCTATCTTGTTGCCAATCGCAAGACATGTGTTGCGGATACAGATTTCAATTGGTCCATGAAACGGCGCTTTGTTATTGATTGTTATTTCGGCCCCGGGAGTCAACCCTAGGTCAGCAAGTCTTTGTACTTGCCCTCTACCTCCAAACATAAACTGAATAATACCCTTTTCTCCAGTATGGAGATATGCAAGAGGTAGTATGTCTTCTATCCGTCCTTCAATTTCCTCAAGATTGCGATAAAAATAACTTATATTTGAATTATTAAGTCCATGTCTATCCCAATCAATGAACTCATCGTTCATTTTTCCATGGTGGTGTCTTTTACCACCTCTACCTCTCCTAATCATATTTCGAAGGCCTTTTCTCGGATGTATAAACCGATCATGTAAATATTTTTCTCTGTGGATTCTTAAGACCTCTTTTCCTTTCTTTGTGACCTTAAAAATACCTTTATCTTTAGAAATCAAATCATTAGACTGAGCAATCGCTATAACATTTTCAATATCCGAAACAGGAACTCCTAACTCATCAGCAATCTTTTGAAGAGGAAATGACTCTCCACCATTGACATTTATTAGTTCAAGAAAACATGGGATGAGTTCTTCCAATTTCTGGATAGACATGCAGTCACCTAATCTAATTTGCTATACGAATTTTTCTTTTTTGACATGCTAATAATTTATACTATATAAATAAATTTTAGGAATACCTAAATCTTATTGATTTAAAAAGCTTCTTATATTTTTTTGTATCTACAGAGGATTTTACTAATAGAGTGATTAAAGAACACCTTTGAAAGAAATTCTAAAGACTTAGCTATCTTTTTCTTTTAGATTGCTTTTTTAGAGCTACATGAGACCGTTGCGATAAAACAAAAAGATATATTCTCACTTTTCTAAACTATAGATATTCCATTGTCATAAAATGGTGTAACGAAACATAGAGAGGAGGCACAAACTCATAAGTTTTCGACAGCATTTAATCCAGCAATGTATCCAGTGGTAAGTGCGATGCCTAGACCTGATTTTTCACTAATATAGTCATAACCAGCGAGAATAGATCCTGCTCCAAAAAGATTATCTGCTAGTACCTTTCCATCTAGATCGAAGGGTCTTAAGGTTTCATCTGTTATAATTCCCGTAAAGCCTATATTATGTTTTCCAGATTCAAGACGTTTTCCTGCAAAATAATCGGTTTTACTATCACTACGTACTGGTAAATCAAAAATTGGCTCATAGAACTTTGTTCCATCGAAATATAGTCCTTCTGCGATAAAGCTACCAGTCGCAAGCACAAAAACATCTGCCGTAAATGTCCGCCTATAAATATCTGCTACTGTTTCCAAAGTTTTACATTCATTATTTTCGACATGTGCACTTAAAACCTGAATTCCTCTGTGAATCTCGACACCAACGTCATTAGCTGCATTCTCTAAAATCTGTTGAAGTCTCTGTCCAGGTACTGATGGGGGGAGAGATAAACATTCAAACACTTGAACACCAAGTTCCTTTTCAAGATGCTGATGGTTTTGAAACCAATTTTTGTATCCTAATATTGCTGGAAAAACAACTGTATACGCATCTGTTTCATTTACAAACTTTTGCAGTTGTTTCAGAAACCCTGAAAATAATTCTTCATTATCTAATGCTTCAGCAATCTCTATTGATGTAATTTCTTTATCTTTTCCTAAACTGGGTATCATTATGTCTTTCGAAACGATTTCTTTGATTGTAGTTTGTTCAAAAAAGGAATTCACAACATATTGTAAAGATTTTGAAAAGAATTTAGCGTTGAACTCTGAATAACACGGCACTCCAACAGTCATGAGTTTTGAATCTTCGAATTCGAGAAGGTTACCATGCAGCATTGATATCGGGACAATGCAACTTGGTCTGAATGTGCCGAAATAGTTAGATAATACAACATTTTGAGAAGTTTTGCCGGCATAAGTCATATTTGTGATCTCTAAAAAATCTTGAATCGAAATTTTCAAAATCTCTAAGGTTTTTTTAGCGTCTCCATTGCCAATTTTTGCGTAAGGATGATATGGTGAGGTATTAACAAGTTCCTTAATATGTTCTTCTGGATTAATAACCAATTCGTTTTTGAAATACCCAAGTAAATCAATTACGCCAGTACTCATGTTTGTTGTTCCTAAACCCCTACTAAGAACTGCAACTTTCTTTCCTGTTTCTGCAATCTTTCTTGCTGCAGTTAAACCTGCCATACCTGCGCCAATAACAATTGCATCGTATTGTATATCCATTATTCTTGACTCTCCAGCAGTTTTTTGTGTAATTGGTCATAATTTCCAACACAACTAAATACTGATTGACTTAACAGTTCTTGTCGAAGCTGGTTCATCCAAAGAACAAATTTAGTGCCTTTCCACCTTTCCTCAATAAAATCAATGATTGCTTTTTGTATATCGGCTATTTCGTTATCTTTTGAATACTCAAACAATTGATGCGCAAGTTTGAGCGTACATAAACCACCTTGACAAATCCCAAATCCAGCTTGCGTTCTTTTACAAATATCCTCAAGACTGTAAGCCCACATTTTATCGATAATATATTTCACTTCTGCATTTGACACATATTCACACGAACATGCTGTTAATCTTGTGGCAGGATTTTCTTCCATAGTAGCAAAAATTGTTTTAGCTGCGGCTTCCCATCTCCCAATTGTACGCTCTGTAAGAAGCCAAGGGATTTTTAATTTTTTAGCAATTTCCACAAAGTTAAGATCATGTTCTTCTGCACCAGGAAGTTTAGTTTTATGTGTCACACAATCTGCTCGTATTCCAAGTTTTTTTGCAACAAGATCTGAGGTCTTTTCTGCCATAAGTCTATAAGTTGTAAGCTTACCCCCCGTAATTGTAATTAGACCAGAAACACCATCTCTCGTCTCATGATCAAGTACTTTAAATGTCCTACTAATTTCCCTTCCTTCTTCTCCCGGCTCAGCTCCTAATAATGGTCTATTACCTGCATATGCTCGTACCATTCGGGCTTCCTTAACAAATGGAGAAAGAATTGCGCCTTCACGAATCATTTCGTCAACTTCAGCTGCTGTAACTGGACATTCATCAGGACTATCCATAGAAACTGAAGTTGTTCCGATAATAGCTGTACTAATATGGGGAACTATAATATCACCATTTGCTGGAAAACGAAGTCTGTTAACTACTCGTGTGAAAAGTCTTCGATCAATAATAACCATGACGCCTTTAGATGGTGTTATTGGAATGTGAATATCAGCTAATTCAGCAATTTTTCTAGCCCAAACACCAGTCGCGTTTATCACAAAATCTGCATATAAATCATAGATATTTCCTTTTCTATGATCTTTAACTCTGACGCCGGTAATTGCCATATTATCTTTATGGAACGCTATTACCTCTGAATATGTTCGAATAGAAGCACCTAGCTGTGCCGCCTGGAGTGCTGTTTCTACAATAAGGCGAAATGGGTAAACACTTCCATCATTAACGTGAAATGCCGTCTCAACATCTTCGTTAATAAATGGTTCCATTTGAAGAGTTTCTTTTTGCGATAATTCTTTGAATTCAACATTGCATTCTCGACAACCTTGAATGAATTGATCTTTAAATTCGGGATCATCAATTCCAGAAATTCCTACAAAAAGTCCTCCTGTTAGGTGAACTGAGTTTGACGCTATTTCTAGAAGAATTTTGCTTTCCTCGGCACATTCTCTTGCCGATTCTTTATCTTTAACAACATATCTGCCACCGCTATGAAGAAGACCATGAGATCGTCCACTTGTTCCACTGCTCAGATCATGTCTTTCAAGTAAAACAGTTTTTAGTCCTCTTAGTGTAAGATCTCTTGCCACTTCTGCCCCAGTTGCTCCTCCTCCTATTATTATAGCATCAAAACGTTCCATAAATATCTCCTCTACAATAAAAAACAAGTTAAAAAAAAGTAAGTAGGCAGCAGTTCTTCTATGTTTCGATCCAACCAGTTGCACGCTTTACTGCTCTATTCCAACCTTCATACAACTCTCGCCTTTTATCTTCGCTGATTTCTGGTTCAAAACGTCGATCTACACCCCAGTTTTTCTTGAGATCTTCTAGATCCTTCCAATACCCAACAGCTAAACCAGCAGCATACGCAGCACCTAAAGCAGTCGTTTCATCTACTGTGGGACGCACACAAGGGACTCCAAGAATATCTGATTGAAGTTGCATCAGAAAATTGTTTTTAACTGCTCCACCATCAACTTTTAGTTCTGATAGTCTGATACCTGAATCTTTCATCATTGCTTCTAAAACATCCCTTGTTTGATAGCAGATTGACTCTAGCGTTGCACGAATCAAATGTTCTCTTGAAGTACCCCTCGTCAATCCTACGATTGTACCACGTGCATACATATCCCAATAAGGTGCCCCCAAGCCCACAAAAGCTGGCACGAAATAGACACCGCCAGTATCTGGCACAGATGACGCGGCTTCTTCTGTTTCTGCGGCATTTTGAATAACCCTTAAGCCATCTCTTAACCACTGAATTGCAGCTCCTGTAATGAAAATTGATCCTTCAAGTGCATAAACCGTGGGCTCTCCTGATAATCCATATGCAACTGTAGTTAGTAGACCACTCTTACTGGATACGGCTTTTGTACCAGTATTCAACAACATAAAACAACCTGTGCCATACGTATTCTTTGCTTCTCCTGGAGAATAACAAGTTTGACCAAATATTGCTGCTTGTTGATCTCCTAAGTCTCCACAGACGGGGATTTCCTGATTAAAAAATGTGTCTTGAGTAGTATGCCCGTACAGATCTTTATCAGAACTTGGTCTTGGTTCTGGCAACATTGCACGTGGAATACCTAATTCTTCTAATATTTCGTCATCCCAATCAAGCGTATTTATATTAAAAATCAGAGTCCTAGACGCATTGGAATAATCAGTAACATGTGCTCGTGTTAGGTTCCATATAATCCATGTATCTATATTTCCAAATAGGACTTCACCTGTTTCAGCTCTTTTTCGTACACCAGGATCATTATCAAGTATCCACTTGATCTTGGTTCCACTAAAATATGCATCAATTACGAGTCCTGTTTTTTCTTTAACCATTTCTGAAAGGCCCTTTTGTTTCATATCGTCACAAATTGGGGCTGTACGACGGCATTGCCATACAATTGCATTATATACGGGCATTCCAGTTTTTTTGGACCAGATAACAGTCGTTTCTCTCTGATTTGTCACACCAATAGCTTGAATCAACTTTGGGTCAATATTTTTAACTTCCAATGCTTTTCTCATTACCTTTTGAGTCTTCGACCAGATTTCTAGTGGGTCATGCTCGACCCATCCCGGTTTTGGAAAGATCTGTTCGTGCTCCTCGTAGGCTGAAGTTATCACGCTTCCTGAATGGTCAAATACCATAAATCTAGTGCCGGTTGTTCCTTGATCTATAGCTGCAACATATTTTTCTTCACTCATATTAAACCCCTCATAAGATTACCTCAAGGAGACTCCAGCCCTTCAGGGCGGAGAGGAATTAAGGTCGGGTGTTGTTCACACAACCCTTTCTGCGGAGACAGGGGTTGGTGTACCCAACCTAGCGGTGTTTTATTGACGGGTACTCTCAAGTCCCGCCACTCCCAACACCAAGGGAGTAGGTCCACTTCGAGGCTGTTGTAAAGGCTTGTTTGATCGGCAGCACCGTTCCTACCCCTCAGAACTTTTAACCACCGACGACAGAGCAGGGGGCTAGTGGAGCACCCCAGGGTGTCATGACCTAAACAACTGCTGCTCCCCACTAAGGGAAGCCCTCTAATCAACTAAGAGACTTGGTTTCCCAAGCTCTACCCTTTCGGGTGGGGTAGTTGACTTTCAATATCTGAATCCTTTTTTTCCAAATAAGTAAGGATTGTTATTCAGCTCAAGATATTTAAGATATTAAGATCAAATTAGTCTTAGGAAAGTTTAGAACTTTCAATACTACAACTAAAGCATATAATTAAACAAGATTGCTAATTGTAATTTGAAAATCTATTATAATGCAAAATTTTTAATTTCAAATTAAGAGAGCTAAAGGTGGGTAATTATGTTAAAAGATTCTAAATTTGAGTGGTTTGAAAATAATTTAAGGCCTGAACAATCGAATAGAGTTGTGTTGGCCAGTGGAAAGGGTCCAATCAGTAATGCAGATATATCTTGTTATGTTCTAACTTACAAAACATTAGAAGAACTCTATAAAATTGACGACGCATTTAAGACCAAAGTTGAAAATTGTGAATGCGTATTTATCAAGCCAAATTTAACTCAACCCCCATCTTTTTTTGAAGACGATGAAAAACTAGATCGGCCATTTTCCAACGGAGTGAATACAAGTGTTTTCGCCTGTCAAGCTGTAGTCGATTTTCTATTTGAAAACGATGTACCAAATTGCTATATTGGTGAATCTGTCGTGTGGACCCCATCAACACACGATACTTTTGACGAGTGTGGATATACAGAATTATTTATGGATTATGGCGATGCGGTAGATTTAATCGATCTGAGAACAACTGAGGAAGACGTTGAAGTCGGCATGTATGGAGCTGTTAATGAAATTGATAAACCAGAGGCTCAATTAACTATTCCATTAGAAGGGGATTTTGCAGTTACTGCTCGAAATTCGGTTATTCAATGTCTAAAGAATACAAAGTTCGAAAATAAATTGGATCAACTTATTGACAATAATCTCAGTTTTACGTTAAATAGAACAATTGAAGACATTGACCTGTTCATTAGCGTAGCTAAATTAAAGACTCATACTCAGATGCTTTTCTCAGGTGCGATTAAAAACAGATTCGGACTTTTGGAACCACCTTCAAGAAGACATGCAGCCCATTTACGCATAGATCCATTATGGCGGAATCAAACTCGCTACGAACTTGCAATGAGTTTTGAATATTTAACAACACTTATTTGCAATTTAGACAGAGCACTGACTTCTTTTTTCGAAAGAAGAAAAATAGGTCAACTAGATATCATTGAAGGTGGATATTGGGCACTTGAAGGAGATGGACCTTTATGGCATGGGCATGAACGCCGTGAAAACATAGTACTGGCAACATATAACAACCCATTAGCAATTGATACAGTAGCAGCAGAACTTATGTTTTCAGATATCTCACCCTCAGATACTTATCAAGAACGTTTGAAACATCATGCAACTGCATTTTTTGAACGAAACAATCTGCCAAAAGACTCTGTAGCATTTAAAACGCTAGAAAATGAACTTTTTGAGTTCTATCCTATCTCTTTTGCTCAAAAACAACAATTAGGCGAATCAGATCTCTCGAAAATTGGAATTTGGATGTATGACCTCGACCGAACTCCTCAATATCTAGAAGATATGCGTCAGGGAGGATTGTTTTTAAGCCCTATTCCTTTCAAGAGCATGGCAAGTCTTACTCATAGAGCCTATGGTGTGCTTTTCGAGGAATTTCCGGATCTTAACGATGAGAAAATAGTCGTCGTAGAAAAGAAAGCACGACCTAAGCATTCATAAGGAGTAGATGATTAATGAAACTACATCCATTGGTTATAGCGCATAATTGTGGTTATATTGGCTATAAGGAAGAATGCTATTCGTTAGAGGCTACTAGGAAGGCTTATCAAGAATGTGATTACTTAGAGATTGATTTAATATTAAAACAAATTAATGGAGAAAAAAAATGGTGGTATTTTCACGAAGGGATTTTCGGTGGTGAAGATAGGGAGGACGGGATCTCCATCGATCAGTTTTTAGACGAATTCAATGCCGTTGCGGATGAAATAAGTTCAAGCCCTAAGAAACCTGGCTTATTTTTAGATCTTAAAGAACACCTTAACGGAGAAGGTGTGAATAAACTAATGGATTATCTCAATAATAAATATAAAAACAATATAATCCCTACTGGCACGCCTCTAATGATCTACACGGGGCGAGATGCTCTTCAAGCAGTATTTCGAGACACAACACGTCATTTTGTGATGTGGCTATGCAATAATGAAAATTCATTGATGTTGGATTCCGAATATTGCCCCAAATTGACAATTGTGACCAGAGAAGTTGATGTGGAAAAAATAGTAAAAGGTAAAATAAAGGCAGCTTTGAACGACGACGAAAAAACATGGTTTTGGGATAATTTCAATAAAAAGGTCTGGTGGAGTTTCAATCCACATCCAAGTTGGCTTTACAAATATTTTCACAAATACTTTAAACAAGAATATCAAATCTTTGAAAATAGCATCACACTTATTCCTTGGTTTACCAAAAGAGAAGAAACGGAAGAGGAATGGATTAAAGTCATTCTTACAATACTAAAAAATTATTGGCTATATAAGAGTCATTGCAGTAAGTCTGGAATGACGCCAAACCCAGCTTCTTGGGGAATTATTTCGTACAAACCGAAAGAATTAATAGATTTTGTGAATAATCTGTCCTTTGATGACTTCTAATTCAAAAATCAGTGAACTTAACGAGATCAATCGGTCTTATACTTTTTTACTACAAATTTTATATGCTTTTTGGCAAGTTTATGATCTGGATTGATTCTCAACGCCCTACTATAACATTCAAGGGTTTTTTTGTAATCTTTTATTGAGAAATATGCAAAGCCCAATTTAAACCATGCTTCTGCATTCTTAGGGGTAATTTCTACAACCTTTTGATAATGTTTAACTGCTTTCTCATGCTTACCAAGACCGCTATATACTACCCCCATGTTGTACCACGCTAAGACGTATCTAGGATTTAGTTCCACAGCTTTCTGATAAGATTCAAGTGTTTTCTTGAGTTTTGTCATTTTAAAATAAGCGTTTCCCATGTTATGCCATATCTTATATAGTTCAGGGGAGATTTTCAGTGCTTTTTCATATTCTTCAATAGCTTTTTGGTAATTTTCTTGCTTGAAATATGAATTCCCCATCTCCAGATGATCTTCTATAGATATCATGTTCATAAAACTGTTCTCTGAGCTTAAAAATTTTTGATATTGTGAATACCTCCGAATTGTTTCGTTTAGCTTTCTTTTTGATGGGTCATAACCTGGATTGATCTTTAATGCTTGATTATAACATCTTATTTCTTGAAAATAATCTCCTAAACTCCCATATGCAAGTCCCATGCTATGCCATGCACCAACATATTCATTATTATGCTCAATTGCCTTCTCATAGTAGTTGATAGCATTGTTGTAATCGCCGAGTGCGTAGTAAGCCTCTCCTATATTATGCCAGATTCTATATTCTCCTGGGGATGCATCTACTGCTTTCTTGTACTCTTCAATTGCATTTTGGTACATTTTTTTCTCAAAATATGCATTTCCTCTCTCTAAATAGTCCTCTACCGAAATCTCTACTGAATTTTTCCTTTGAGTTACTCCCTCTTCTGGTAAAACGACTTTCTTTTCTACTGTGTCTTCCTCTTTGTCCGTCTTTTTTTCACTTTCTTGCTCTTCCTTCATTATTTCATCTTGATATTCTGATTGCTTTTCAATAGCTTCTTCCAACTTCTTTTTTACAATCTCATAGTTGGGATTGATTTTCAAGGCATTTTCGTAACATTCAATTTCTAAGAAAAGATCTCCTAACTCTCCGTAAGCTACCCCCATATTGTACCATGCACTTGCATACTCACGATTAATTTCCACTGCTTTCTTATAAGAATCAATTGCTTGCTCGTACCTGCCCAATTCTATATTCGCTGCACCCATATTGCTCCATGCTAATGCATTCTTAGAATCGATTTTTACGGCTTTTTTATAGACAGCAACTGCTTGCTCATATTTGCCTAATCTGTGATAGGAAATGCCCATTCGATTCCATGCATCTACTAGATCTGGATTGATTTGTAATGCTTTTTGACAGCATTCAAGAGCTTTTTCATAATCTTCTATCTGAATGTAAGCATCTCCCAAGTTATTCCAAGCTAATGTATATTCTGGATTGAGCTCCACTGTTAATTCATATGAGGCTATCGCCTTTTTGTATTCACGTAAATTATGGTAAGCAACACCTAAGCCATTCCATGCAGCATGGTAGTTTGAATCGATCTTTACTGCCTTTTGATACTCTTTTATTGCTTTTTTGTACTGACCTTGTGCCAAATAGTTGTCTCCTGTTTCAAAATACTCCTCAGGCGTATGCTTTGTATACATTGTAAAAAACCTACAGAAAGCCAGTTAAATTATGAGAATTACTGCGTCAACTTATTTTTAGTTTCTGGAAAATGTTTCCACAACATTTTCTAGAGGCCTCATTTCAGTTTATCATATTGCTCACGTCGTATATCAGGCGTTCTGTATTTCTTATTCTTCCAAAAAACAAAAAAAACGATCTTTTTGATTATAGATCGGACAAAACTACGAATTGGCGTGATAAACAATAATGTCTTTGCTAAGGGGATTAACACTAGCGCTATAACCATTTGTTGAGGTAATTTTTTCAATTATTCTCTCAAACGCCTTGTGATTCTTTATGTTTTTAAGAGTGATTTTGTCGTGGAGTTCTAACAAATCTAGTAGAAATTGGGTGCAGATACCCTGTCCTTGAAATGCTGGTTCGATTTGGATGTCATCTATAAGTAATTTACCACCATTTCTGAAGGTATAATAGCCTACGTTCTTACCACTGTAAATAATGTCCTCTATCATTTTAATTTCCACCAGAATGCGCGAATTTAGGCTTTAATTCACGCTTTATTCGTTCTCCAAAAAATTCGCGTAAACACATTGCTTTCATAGATACTATTGTTGGACTATTAAGCTAAGATGTAATTGCTCTTTCTTGGATCTCAGGATAAGTATGCCGTATCAATCTTGATATTTAAAGATTCTGGTAAAGTCATCCTTCATTTTATAGACTATAACAAATGCGGCATTTTTCTAAACACGTGCTATTAACATGGGATATATTTCTAGTCTAAAAAACTCTGTATAGCTTTTGAATATAATTAGATCTTCAATAACCTTTATGATTCGAGCGTAAATGTAACAACGGCACCTTCATCAATTTCTTCAATTTCTGTGATCTCAGCTTTTACTTTAAGTTCTTCTAGCAAGAACCTAAAGTCATCAAAGTAGTCGTAAAACCCGCAAGTTTATATAGATATTTTTTTTAATATATATGGAATTTTAAATTAAGGAGAACTTAATTTGGGAAAACATAGAAAGACTAGAAGACTTTATACTAAAGAAGAACTACTTGAAAAACTGAGAAATTGGGCTGATAAACATGGGAAATCACCAACTCAACGAGAAATAGAAAAAGATTCAAGTATGCCTAGCTATGTGACGTACATAAGAGCATTCGGATGTTTTAATAATGCAAAAAAAATGTTGGGACTAAAAGTAAATAATTCTCGAAGACAATATACAAATGAAGAACTTATTGATAAATTGAAAGAATGGGCAGAAAAACATGGAAGAAGTCCAGAATCCGATGATTTGGATAAAGATAAGACAATGCCCTCCTCAAACACATATTGGCGAATTTTTGGCAGCGTTAATAATGCAAAGAAACTTGCAAATTTGCCAATTTTCACATTTGATTCAAAATTGAATCATACAGGAGAACTCCTCAAAGAATGGAGAAATGAGAGAAAGGGGGAACTTTTAGAGAATTCTATAATAAATTACTTGAAAACACTACAACCGTTTGAAGAATTTCTGAATGAAAGAGGTAAAGAAATACAAGATTTAAAAATTGATGATATTGAAGACTACTTTTTAAAGATTAAAGATATGTATACAAGGTATACTCTGAGAATAAAATTCACCGCTTTTCGAAATTTCTTTGATTTCATTCTTCGCAAGGCGATCATTGAAGAGACTGAACCACTTATTGACATTAAAACAATAGAACTTGCAAGAATCTTTTTCAAGAGATTAATAAGAACTATAGATGATGATAGAATTGAAGATTGTGCTTTAACAGAAAAAGACGTGATAATAATAAAAGAGAAGTTAAAAGATTATCCAATGTTGCATAATCTATTTATTCTTGATCTTAACTTAGGGCTGAGGGCAAGTGAATTTGCAAAGATAAAGGTTACAAAGGGTTTTATTAAAAATACAAAACAGGCTAGCAAAGGGGATATTTGGATTGACCTCAACCGAGGGATTATGATGATTTATCGGAGTAAAACTAGAAGACCTCACCTAGTTTCACTTACTAAAGAAATGAAAGGAGTGGTAGAAAAACAATTATTATTACGTAAACTGCATGGAATCGAACATGAATATTTTTTCTTTTCTAAAAGAGGCTATCCATTACAAAAAGACAATATATTTACTTATTATAAGGAAATATCGACAATAACAGGCATAAAAGTAACATCTCACAAAGTGCGACGTACAATGTCTACAATGTTAGAAAAACGTGGAGTTCCACATGCGCTAATTCGTATGCGGATGGGACATATACCAAAAGATGGAACTCAACTATATCAAAGATACTCTATAGAAGAACGCCAAGAAATCATGGAAGAAAAAATTGGTATTCTTTAAAAACATTGAGAATAAAAGGCATTGACACCATAAAGAAATCGAGACTTTCTTCATAAAGAATAAGCAGATTTTTCTACTTCATTTTAAACTAAATTTAGCTATGCCACCTTCATCCGTTTCCTTAATACCGATAATTTTGCTCGTAAGGCCAAAATCTTCTAATAAAAAACGAAAATCATCAAAATAATCATAAAATCCACAAGTGTGGCAATGCCCAGTAAACTCAATTCTAAATTTACTATTATCAATTGAGATTAATCTAGCTATAACTTCAGGAGTTCGATATTTGTTATACTCTTCGATCGTTTTCTTTAGTATTTTTTCCAATGACTGCTTCTTCAAAGAGATGCCTCAGCTACAATCTAAGAAAAATATTGGTTCTATTACATCATATTTGAGAAGTATGAACAAATTTAAAGACAATTATGTTAACATCAAGTTATGAATCTTTCAGAAGGTCAAATATTAATTATTGGTGGTGGAGAGGTCGGATATAACGCACTCACGTTTTGCAAGAGGAATAATTTTTCAGTTTTAATAGTTGATAGTAATCCAAATTGCAGAGTTCGCTCAGAAGTAGATTTTTTTGTAATAAACCATGATTTTGATCAAATTAAACGAATTCAAGCAGGTAAGTCAATTTTATTTGTCATTGATGAAAGCTTAAATGAATTACTCAGTCTACTTCAAAGATTCGAGTTTGAATATATCATTCCAGCGATCCCAATACATGCAATGGCGAAATTAACATATGTTTACTTAAAGCAAAAGGGTATAGATGTAAATCCATCACCCAATTTGATTCAATTAATAAAGACAAGAATTGATCCTAGTTTAATTCACAATTATGATCAAAAAGAAGGAATAATAGTTGCTAGTTTCATGCCTCATGGTCTAGAATGTGCTCCAAACTGCTGTGAATCGATGGTATGTCCAGTTACTGGAATTGAAAAATTAAAACCCCTACATGAAATACTTAAAGATGCTTGTAATGGATTTTCAGCAAAGATATTGGTCAGTAAGCAATTACAGGCAGATTTAGGAGGCATTCCAGGAACTTCGGTTGAAGAATTATTTAGTTTTCTAGATTTGATGAATAAACAAATAATTGTGGGTACAGCGTGTATTTGTCATGGAATTATTAACGCTTTTGAATTCTGAGAATCGAAGAAACTAATTTAAGCTTTATAGTAAGAAAAAGTAAGAAAAAATAATGAAAAATGTCTATTGTTCTTCAGTTCTTCTTCCCAATATTAATCAGTTGGTTCGAAGGCATCTTTATCGGCCCCGCACACAGGACATAACCAGTCATCTGGAAGATCCTCAAAGGATGTCCCAGGTGCTACACCAGAATCTGGATCTCCTGCTTCGGGATCATATATATAGCCACAGACCGAACATTGGTATTTCTGCATTTATAGCCCTCCATAATTTGTTATCATTTTCATTACGTATATTCTTATATTTAATGGTGAAGACAAAAAACGAAAAAGAAAAAATAGATATTGAGTTATACTTGTGGCAATCGATTTAAGAGTGCGGAGAAATAATATACCGCCAGTGCTTGACCTATTAAAAGAAGCGGAATAAATGCCGTTACAATATCATGAAAATCTTGTAATTCTGGTACGAATGTGAAAAGTAAGCCTGTACCCAGAGCTACAAATACGCCCAGTTTCAATAGATTTTTCACAATGTTCATTTGTGTTGTAGTTAATCCTGCAACTAATTGTTCCCTCGCAGAAAATTCAAATTTTTTGACACTGAGGCAAATTCCATCATCGTCTAAATTGCAGAAATCAACGAAAACTTCATGTTTACCTTTACTTAGAGGGATAATGTTCACTGAAACTTGTGCTGTTTCGCCAGGAGTTATATTAAGTTCTATATCATCAGGGGAAAGAACGGTTAACACGGATGCAAACTTAAGCCGAATTCCAGAAGTCTCTGCGATGTTTTTAATTAACATCCGTGCTTTTGTTGCAGTTTTGACAACAAAGGGTTTATCAGTATCTATATCTAGTATTGCTCGCTCTGTTATGAAATCACTTTCAATTTCCCGCAATTTTCCTATTGCAACATCTTCTTCGTCGTCTGCTAATAGCGCATCTGCTGAAAGAAATATTACAAATACTAAGGTACAAATGACTGCACTCAGCCCTAATAGATACGGATCTGCTGTTCCCGTTATAAAAGCATTGAACTCATAGATCATAAGCGCCAAAACCGCGATCATCGCTAACGTATTCATTACCTTTGCAATTGTTTTCATACTTGTTTTCCTCCTACACCTTCGCTTCTAAACGCTCAATTTCTTGTAATCTGTAATTTCTGATTATATAGAAAACTAAAGTAAGCACTATCATTTCAACGATGATAATTAGAAAGACGAAGAAATAATCATTCCATATATCAACTGGGACTTGACCGAAAAAGAGTTTTAGTGCACCGATTACCGCAGAAAGAAGCGTTAACACCAAAATAAATGAGCCAAATACTTGAAATGATTCACCCGGTTCCGGTAAAACTTTATATGCAAACTTATAGCGCGGTGGATTGGTAGGATCATAATATTTTATCGCTTCATCCAGTTTTGTTATCGGTTTTGGATAAAATGTCACGATTTTTGCTCCATCGTTAAAGAGATAGATTGAAACGTCCTTTTTGACTTCTTGTTCAGGCGCAAGATCATCGACTTCTATTAAGTCGATCTGATCTTCAGCGTTTACTTCTATTCTCCAACTCATCTTTACTGGTAACTTGTTTCTTAACGTCAGCCTTAATATCTCGTGGTCGTCATTGATCAGTCCATCCTCTCCTAGTACTTCGATCTGAGACATTTCTAGCAAGGGTCTGTCAGGTTTTGCCATTACTTTGAATGTTGAACTTGCTTTAATCACTTCCAATCTTTTTCTTGCTCGCCGTCTTTCCCAGAAGAGGACTAAAAATTGAATAGGGATCATGGCTACTACTATGAACAATGAATTCCAGAATACAATGCTACCTGCAATTCCTAGTCCTAGTTCTACTGTTGGAACTACACCCACAACGAAAAGGCCAAGACCGATAAAACTACCTAAGAAGATCCCCATGCCAAGAACTGAAACGATCGTATTCCACACTACCGGTGTAAATTTGTCTTTCAATATATTTGTTTCTGCATCAACATCTAGCGATTCTCCTGCCATACCAACGAAGAAAGCCCCAATAACGTTTCCTAAAAAGCTAATTAGGTTCCCCACATCGAGAGGCTCTCCGTTAATGATAACATTATTAATTATATCCAGTAAAAGAGTTCCAAGTCCAGCTGTAAGTGCTCCTATTGGACCTCCGAACCATAATGCCGCTAAAGCAGGAATAAATATGAATACACGCAGTTCTCCATGGCCGCCAAAAAGTTTAACATTGCCCTGAATTAATGCGTTAACCGCATAAATAACTGCTAAACCAATGACGAAAAACTTTTTTTCCCATAAGTCTTTCAGATTCTCTTTTAGTGTAGGTTTTATCGCTCGCATATTGGCTTCCTCCGTTTTATTACCATAAGCATTGTACTTTGTGGTGGACCTCGAAACGTTGATATCATTTATTAAGGATTTGGTCGCGCGCGATGACTAGATTAGTCTATCAAAGTCTTATAATCCAAAAAAAGTTACTAAAAAACTCTAAATTTTCAAATAAAACTCATCGGTCTCTTACTTCCCCGGTAGCGGTCATTATCTAAACGATGCAAGAAAACCAACTCTTTTCACGAAGCCTACTGCTTCATTGGTGGGTAGTTCTCTTATGTATTGATTTCCAAGAAAGAGATGGCTATCAAGAACATAGCATGAGGCCATGCCAACGGTGAACGTGAAAAAGTAAAACGCGCACCTCATTTATTCCCCCAACACGTTGGGGGGTCTTCTTGCTGAGAAATGATAAAAATAGTTGAAAAGAAAGACTAAAGCGTAAGTAAAAAATAAGCCAAAAATTATATAATACAAAAGAGGAACAGCCGTAAACGAGTTATAGAAGGAATATCCTGGAACTTCAATACCAACCAGTCTTCCTAATGCGTCAAGAAAGGGTAATACTCTTCCATTTTTATTAGGATAAAGTATAATATTTAAATAAATGTTAAGTATTGCAGAGAAAATCAAAGATAGAGAGAACATGCCAAAGAAAAATCCTCTTGCCAAAGAAATGTATTTTTCATGGAAGTCTTTTTGAATCAGTAAAAGATAGAAGACAAAACTTAACAAGAGTATTAAAGCGATTGCGAAGTTTATTTGGTTTGGAGGATATCTGGTGAATTTCTTATCGTAAAAAAGCAACAGAGATTCTACAAAAACAAAATAGAATTGTTTTGGGAGCAGAAATATCAGTGCGACTAAAGGCAAAACCGTAAGCATGATTCCTAGCAGAAATTCAGTATTAAATTCTTTGAAGAAGTTCTTTGATATCTTTGATATCGCAAGTGCGCTTGTAAGACAGAAAATTGGCAATAAAGGCGTAAGATATCTCATATTGAAACAAAATCCGCCCCACCAACGTAACCTCATTCCGTAGTATAACGCAAGTGCAAATACTGTTATTATGAAGGTAAGAGTTTCCGTTTTCTTCTTTTTATAAGAATAAAAGAACCCAAAGAAGGATAGGATGAAGAACGGTGAGGATTCTATTAACGAAGAATGATATGCAATATTCCATATCGGGTCATCGATATTTCGATAAATAAAGAAACTAGTCAGAAGTGCCATTGGTATATTTTCAGGATATAACTTCCCTGGTTTTTCAAATTCAAACCTGGGGAAAGAATATCCGGTTGCAAATGGATTATCAAAAGCAACCCAGTGATAAAATAAAACCGGTGTCACTGACAAGATTAAAATTAAAAAATAGAGCCCGAAAGTCTTTATAGAGCCTCTAAATATGTTTTCTTTTTCACTAATAAGCAAATATACAATCACTGGAATAAGGATAATAGAATCAGCGTATCTCATTGCGAAAACCAGCCCGGTTGAAAGAGCTGCAGAGAAGAGAAATATAATTTTTTCACTTGATCGAAAACGAAAGAGGCAATATAGGGTTAATGTGACAAATAAAGCGGATGGAGCATGTGCCCATATCCGTATACCGTATTCAAGAGCAAAGGTGCCAAAAATAAATAGAAGAGAACCTATTAAACCTATACGCCTATTGTAGATCAGTTTTCCTAATTCAAAAACTACCAAAGTTGTGAGAGAAAAACTAAGTGCACTAACGAACTTCATACTGAATCTAATTGACCCTCCAAATAACTTAAAGAGCATATAAAATGGGACGGCAAAAAAAGAATACCCAGGTGCACGAAGACTATAATATCGACCATCATAAAAAGTTGCACCTAGATGGTAATAACGAAAGCTAATAGACTGATTTTCTACTACTTGTAAAGTCAAGAAAAGATGGTCAGTTCCATCAACTGAGAAATCATAAGTTCCATCAGTAATGAGAAGAAGACAAAGAATCATGGATATGCTGAATAAAAATATCCCAACATATTTCGCACTAAAAAATGTGCGCAGTTTAGACAAAGTCATTGTTTTGCGAGAGAGTTCCGAGAATTTGATCCCTTCTTCAATTTGCAATTTTTGATCAGCTTGTTGAATCATAATCAATATTCAATTTATTAATGTTTTTATGTAAGCCCCTTTTAGAGTTTCGCATAGTTATTCAGACTAAAACTGGTTAATTGGTTTTCTAGAATTTGATTACGATCAAGATTGTGATGTTAGAGTATGTTAAAAGCGATTTATAAGGCCCTAACTGGAAATTATAATTAGACAATATTTTTTTAAATGAATAAAAACATCTGGTTAAAATGTGCTATAGAAAAGGCACGAAAATCGAGTAATACGCTGAATTAAATTAAATTATATTGTTTATAGAGATGTGCGTAAGATAGATAGAGTCTTACATGGAATTCTGACTTTCGGGGATGTATTTTGAAGAATACGATTCTAACAAGTATCAAACAGCCTAAAATTTTGTTATTGATTGGTATTGTAATCCTTGCGATATTGGTAAGATTACCCATGCTTGGATGGTATATTGGTGATTCAGGTTTTGTTTCAATATATTCAAGAAGTGTTTACGAAAGGAGTCTTGTAATCCGTTATAGATACTCAGGTTACGCTATGGCGCAAAAGGAAAATTATGCACCACTTTACTATTTCATAGTTGCGCTTTTCTATCATTTGTTTGGTGTCACGTATCTACATGGATGTGCTGTCACGTTTATATTCGGCGTGTTAACAGTTCCAGCTACATATTGGCTGGCTAACAACATATATGGACAACGTGAGGGCTTAATCAGTGCTTTAGTTATTTCTATCCTTCCCTGGCATATTGTCTATTCTGGTATCGTTCTTATTGACCCTGTAGCTACATTTTTTATAACTATTTCAGTCATTACCTTCTTAAGAGCATTAAAAACCGAAAAATGGAGTGATTACATCATATTTGGATTTGTAATGGGGTTGTCATTCCTAACAAAGATTTATTCATTTATGCTTTTTCCAATTTTCTTTCTTTATTTGATCTTACATTATTTCAGTTTGAGAGAACGAGGGAAAATAATTGCTTCTTCCTTTAGAGTTAATCTAGTTTGGTTTCTTTTAGGTTCGATTTTGTCATTTATGATGCTTTTTCCATGGCTGCTCAATGTAGGTATTTTGAAACTTGCAACTCATGAGGCAATAGTTACACTGTTAGATCCATCAATTAAGATATCACCTTTATACAGCATCAATTTTCTTGCGATAGAACTGAAATTTATGTTAATCGTCCTATTTCTGGGAATCATAAAGGTATTTTATAATAAAGATGGAAAAGGCTTATTGCTTTTCATGTTAATCTTTGTACCTTTTGCGGGGTACACAGTGTTAGCATATAATTTAAGAATCCTCCATGCTTTTTGGAATTTTCCAAGATATAATTTAATGACAATCCCTCCAATGTGTATATTAATAAGCAAAGGGATTGACTTTATTCACGATTTAAGCTTTAATATGTATAGGTATTTTCCAAATTCATTACAGCCTTTGCTCCAGAAGTTAAAAAGATATAGGATACTTATGCTAGGAAAAAATAAACTTAGTTTGTTTGGGTATACCGCTTTAATTTTCTGCTGTCTCTTTCTAGTAACTCGTTATTATCGCCTGCTCATAATCGGTCAAGTTTATTTCAATGGAACAGAACATATTGGGGACAGACAAGAAGTAATTGAGATGACTTGCAAGTATATAGAGATCCATTTGCCACAGGGCTCAATAATTGTAGCGGATAATTCCGATATATTTTGGCTTGCAGAATTTTATCTAAATCCAGAGATGGAAATCAGATCTAAAGATGATATTGGCCGTATTATTAGAAGTTCAATAAATAAGTTTTATCTAATATCATATTTTGAAAGTCCTCAAGTTTCACATTCTCTGAAAGTTAAACTCTTGTATACAGCATATAACGTTGATCATCCAAATATGAACGGTTATTTATTCGAACTAAGTGTATAAGACATTGTTTTTAATCATCACATAAAGGAGATGCCCTCAATCGAACGTAAAATTCCATCATTAACAGTTGATATAATAATCCAACGAAAAGATAATTCCATTATACTAATCAAGCGAAAGAAGGCACCCTTCGCAGAACATTGGGCACTTCCCGGAGGATTTGTTGAATATGGAGAAACCGCGGAACATGCAGCAATTAGAGAAACCAAAGAAGAAACTGGACTCGATGTTGAGATACTGAAACTAATAGGAGTTTATTCTGAACCAAAGAGAGATCCTAGGGGACATGTAATAGCTATTGCCTTTTTAGCCAAAGAAGTAGGAGGAAGTTTAGTTGCCAATGACGACGCCAAAGCAGTTAAAGTGTTTAAGATTACAGAAATTCCAAAAAATCTTGCTTTTGACCATGCTAAAATCATAAAAGATGCACTGGGTGGCTTATGAGTCAAACTTTGTCCCATTCTATAATCATTTAAAGTGAAATGTGAAACATAGACTCATGCCAGATATTATTGCACATTTTTCTGAGGAAGTGCTTGACAAATTAGAAATATTTGTGCAGCAGGGTATATACACTGATGTAAAAGAATTACTGAGAGATATTATTAACTTTTACCTAACAAGATCACGTCCTGAACTCCTTGCAAGCAATGAAGTCTATAAAAACTCCCAAGAATTTAGATTACCTGAGATAGAACTAAAAAAACTTGTAAAAATTATTTTTAGTGACTATTTTGAAAAGTGATATAACTTTACATGTAACGACACAAGAAAGCCCCATTGCTTGAGCTTGGGGATGAATGGTGTCGGAATAGTACATTTTTTAACTTTGTACTACTTTTTGCTGAGTTTATAAACAAGGATGGAGTACAAACAGTGAGAATTTGTGTTGTACATTATTAACGAGCTATTATAAGTTGTGTGGAGCACGTGTGCCATGTCAACAAAGAACCAGCGGATCAAAGCTACCTTGAAGGACACTAAGGAGCGTCGTAAACACATGATATGCCGGGTGTATACGGTGAAGCTTGACCGCTCGCATGTAAACCACGACTCGTTAGCTCGCTTAAGGCTCTTATTTTTGGAGGCGAAATGGCTGTACAATTATTGTGTTGGCCATCCTCACGTGTTCTCTATCGATGATACAATAACAGCCGTACCGGTGAAGGTGAAAGACCGGTTTGAACTTCGTCATTTGAGGCAGTTATCGTCACACATGCGCCAGAGCATCGTTACGCGTACCCAGCAGAATATTCGTGGCTTAGCGCGTGTAAAAGTAAAGGGTTACAAAGTGGGACGGTTGAAGTTTAAGTCGTATGTTAATTCCATCCCGCTCAAGCAGTACGGTAATACCTACAAGATCATCAACGAGAAATATTTACACATTCAAAAGATTAAACAAAAATTGCGTGTCAACGGCTTGGAACAACTGCCGCACAATTGTGAATGTGCCAATGCTACACTCCTTCACCAGCATGGCGAGTATTACGTGGCAATAACTACCTATGCGCCGCGAGAACACACGACGGCGATGGTAGCGCCAACTAAATCAATTGGTATTGATTTTGGTATAAAGAATCAGTTAACGCTGTCGAACGGGATACGAATACGATACAAGGTACCAGTAACACACCGTATAAAGCAGTTATGTAAGCAATTTAGTCGTAAACAGTACCGCAGTAAGAATTGGTGGAAAACGTTATATAAGTTGCTCAAAGCCTACGCCAAAACCACCAATATTAAACGAGACATCCGCAATAAACTCGTTCATTACCTCTACACCAATTTTCAAGTAGTATGTTATCAAAATGAGAATTTAGGCGCCTGGCAACGCCTGTGGGGTAGAAGAATGCTGTCAACCAGCCTCGGTGGAATCATTCGCATGCTTGAAATAAAGGTGCATACACCGGTGGAAATTGACCGTTTCTTCCCCTCCACAAAGACTTGTTCGCGTTGCGGTCATCAGCGCCCCATGAGTTTAGCTGAACGCACCTATATATGTTATCATTGCGGTCTGATAATAGATCGCGATGTTAACAGCAGTCGTGTGCTAGAACACGAAGGAAATAGAATACTAGGTAGGGGACCTACCGAAGTTACGCCTGCGGAGACTAATACCTCTACCTTAACGTTGGAATATCTGAACCAGATAGCCTACGTTAAGGCAAGTATGGTCGCAGAAACAGGAAGCCTCACTGCTTTAGCGTGAGGTAGTTCACTATTTGCCGCTGAGTAATTTTAGTTTTCGTTTTACTTTTTCAAATTCTTTGGCATGCCATTCGGTTAATTCTTGCTCAGCTATAATGCCCACAAGTTTTCCATCCTCAATCACGGGTAATCGTTCGATTCCATGACGAGCCATTATTTCTCCAGCCTCATCAACAGAAGCATTTGGGCCTATTATAACAAGCGGTTGAGACATCACTTCCCTTACTTTCGTTATATTTGGATCTTTGTTCTGAGCAATTATTTGACGAACTAAATCACCTTCTGTCACGATACCTATTGGTTCACTATTCTCGAGAATAATTACAGAACCTACACTTTTGTTAAGCATTAAATCTGCAACTTCTTTAATAGATGCATCACTAGAGATATATATTACATCTTTGATCATAAGACTCCTTACACTCATATAGATCACCTTATCCATAAAGGACCAGACTTTCAAGAATTCTATTGTTTTCTTTTATTATCTAAAGAGACTATTAATATACTATTTTAGTATTTAATTTCTTTTTCCATTTTCATTTGATTCTTTCAAAGCTAAAGCTAATAGAACAGTAATCTCACCCATAATTGCGAGTAAAAGAAGTGCAACAAAAAAGGATCCTGTGAGATCTCTTGTATATCCGACCATAACTGGCAAAATAAACGAACCTAAATTTCCAAGCGACGAAATAATAGCGGCCGCGCTAGCAACATATGGAGATAACTTAGGATGATCTACAGGGATCATAAAGGCTATTGTCATGATTCCCATTAAAAAAAAGCCTGCTAAGAAAGGAGCGACCCATATAGATATTGAAAAATCCAGTCCAATGAGAAAGATTGCTGGTCCACTAAGAAGTCCTAAAATCAGCATAATCCTTTTTCTTGGAAATCTATCGGCTAATGTTCCACTAACTGGACTTGTTATGAGAAATCCTAGAGCTAATAAAGAAGCGATTATTCCCGCAGTAATAAGGGGAAAACCCTTTGATTCCAAGATTGAAGGCAGCCATAGGCTTAATGAATCAAAGCATCCCATGCAAATAAATATAAGTCCGCTTAGAATCCACGTCTCTTTTTGTTTTAGTATCATAAAGAAATTATCTCTGAAAGGTAAAGATGAATTTTTTTCTTCTTTCTGAGATCTTATTGACGAATTTGGGTATTCTTTTACCAATGCCCACCAAACAATTGTTAAGACGATTTCAAAAATCCCATAAGCACGAAATACTTCACGCCATCCACCAAATAGTGATAGGAGAAATGGTGTAAGAGCTAAACCTATCATATTACCGAAAGCGAAACCCGCAACATATATTCCTGTTGCATTTCCTATTTTTTCTTTTGGAAACCAATTTGAAACCATATGAGGCATAGCAGGAATAACAACTGATACACCAACCCCCAAGAATAACTGATAGATTAATAATTCAATAAATGATCCACTAAAACTTCTAAGAAATCCAAAAATCCCCATGATAAAGAGTCCAATCCCTAAAGATTTTTTAAATCCGATATGATCACAACAAATGCCCCATGGTATTCGAATGACAGTAATTGCAATAATTGAAATCGAAAAAATAAGACTAGCTTGTGTAAAATTTAATGACATTTCAGAGATAATACTTGAAACTAAAGGTCCATAAGAAAACATCAGCAGATGTACGCTAAATGTAACAAGAAATGCTAAAGATAGTATGACATTTCGATAGCCGGATGAATCGCTCAAGAAATCACCTAATTTCTTTAATAAATTCCAATGATAGATAGCAATCGGACTGCCTGCATCTTTTTTAACTTATATAATTTTCTGAACTTTCTTGAAAATATAAGAATTAAAGACAACTACTTATTTAGTATTGGCTCTCTCTCCATGAACAAAAATTAATCCTCGCTGCCCAACATCTCGTCCTTGATCAAAATCATCAGCAAATGAACACGATACATTCCAACCAGCTTTTGAGAAGAATGATGATACATCAATTTTGTTAAGACCCCACTTGAAATGTTTAGCAAATGGACCAAAATTAAGTTCTGCAAGGATAGGAACACAGATATCTGCGAATATTTGACTCTTTTCGGTACACATCTGTGCAATTTCTTTTAGCAAACAGACCACAACTTTCTGTTCCAAATAGTAAACAAGGCCTTCTAAAACCCAGAATGTAGGAATTTCAGAAGAAAATTCACTTGTTATAAGTTTGGATGCCCAGTCTTGTTTCGAAATATCAGCAGATATTCGTATAAGACTACAAAGAGGTTGTTCATCTTCTAAGATCTTCTCTTTGTATTGATTCATGATCGGAAAATCAATCTCAAAGATAGTATGCAAGCCTTTTTGGAGAGGCTTATATCTATACGCCCGTGTATCTAAACCTGCTCCTAAAAGAACTATTTGCGATTTGGCTTGTGTATTACACCAAGATCTGAGTAAGTTTTCCTCGATGTAATACGCTCGTACAATTGCATAATCGTTTTGTGAAAAATGTCTATGTTTATCAAAGTAAGCAGTCATATCACCTGCTAAACGTTCTGCAAATGGATCAACAATAAGAGGAGAATCACATTTAGATTCTTGAGCACGATAATAGGCAATAAGACGAGCAGTAAATGATATTACATTATTTTCAGCGTCAATATTTCGCAATTGCTTATCCTTCGTATCAATGAGTTTCTTTTTCTTCGTGAAAATGCTTTCCTATAAGAAAATATTAAATCAGCATCATATCATTATTCATTATTTTTTAGGCAAATCTCTTTCCTCAGGACCTTCATAAGAGATTTCTTTAAGTGGGATTGATTTATATGGTCTTTCTTTCGTAATTTGTTCAAAATAATGAGCCGCGAGACCTGGAATTCTAGACATAATGAAAAATGCAGTGGCTAATCTCCAATCAATGCCTATATCAGAAATTATAGCTGCTATTGATCCATCAACGTTCAGAATCAATTTTTTACCTACTTGTCGTTCGAGTTCTACTTCAATTGCTTCAGCAAGTGCCACATGATCTTTAGCTACGCCTAATTCCTTTGCGAACTGCAATAACTTCTTAGTGCGAGGATCCTCTTTATGATAAGCATGTCCATATCCAATAATTCTCTTCTTGTCATTGCGATGCTCTTGGACTATTTGCTGTGCTACCTTTTCTATATTCAATTGTGGATCATGATCTAATTTTGTTATTCCTTCTTGTAGCATTTGAGCACATGGCTCAATAGAAGCTGCATGATATTTACCAAATGTTAGTATACCTGCAGCGATTGCTGCTTGTATTGTAGTTCCTGATGCGGCAACAAAACGTAATACATCAGTTGATGGTGATGCTAGCGAATGATCTACACATGATGTTAGCATTGCGTCCATTATACGTCCTTCTCCTTCAGTAGGTAACTTACCTGCGAAAAGAAGGTACACTGTTTCTGCAAAAGAATACCTGCCAATTAAATCCTCGATCCGATAACCTCTGATTAAAATCTTACTAGGTTCTACTTTTGATATTGATGTACGCCAAAACGTAGACATTGTATTACCCCCGTTTATGAAATCCTCAGTGAAATCTTTTTATTAATTTTAAACCGCTTTAATATTAGTGCGATATGATTTGAATGAAATTAATTTTTTATAGTTGTGTACAGTAGATTACTTAATCAAATTATTGGAAACGTACCTACTACATAGGATGAATGATGTATGGCGAAAAAAGTAAAGGTCAAAGTAAAACTTCCGAAAAACTTGGTTGGCTTCATGGACGAATTAGTTGATAGAGGTTATTACGCTTCTCGTTCTGAGATGTTCCGCGTAGCAATAATTGATATGATTATCGAAAAATTCGATATGGATATTGATGACTTAGAGCCAGATATTTTATATGAGTTTGAAGAGGAAGAAGAGGAAGAAGAAGAGGAAGAAGAGGAAGAAGAAGAGGAAGAAGAGGAAGAAAAAAAGAAAGAAAAGAAAAAGAAGAAGAAGAAAAAGAAAAAAGATGATGAGGAAGAAGAAGAAGAAGAGGAAGAAGAGGAAGAAAAAGAGGAAGAAGAAGAAGAGGAAGAAGTTATAATCGCAGCCCCAACTTCACTTCTAGTAAAAGAAGAAGAAGAGGAAGAAGAGGAAGAAGAAAAAGAAGAAGAAGAAGAGGAAGGAGAAGAGGAAGAAGTTATAATCGCAGCCCCAACTTCACTTCTAGTAAAAGAAGAA
>JAHQJS010000007.1:587684-905039 GCA_019057385.1 Candidatus Borrarchaeum weybense
GAAGAGGAAGAAGAGGAAGAAAAAGAAGAAGAAGAGACAGAAGTAACAGAAAAAGAGGAAGAGACAGAGGTAACAGAAGTAAGGCGAAATATGGAAGAAGAAGAGGCGAGATGGAGAAGAAGAAGAGCAGAAGAGGCAAGAAGAAGAAGAGAAGAAGAAGCTGCAAAAAAGGTTAAGGAAGAAATAACAGAAAAAGTAGAAACTGATACCGAAGAAGAATCATCATTAACTGAGTCAGTTGAATTTAAAGAAAAGATAGATGAAGCTTTGGTAGAATAAGAAAAACTGAGCCCCAAAAAAGTCTTTTAAGACCTCTTGAGAGGTTCTATTCTTTTTTTATGTGGCATGATACACCTTTTTGAGTGTTTGCCATTGTCCATAATATCGCTGTTTTTTATCTTTGTAGAGATCCGCTAGGTTTGGATCTGGATCAACTTTTTCCTGATAACGTATTAATTTTTCTAAATCTTGCGGAGATTTATACAGTTTTAATTGAAGAAGGGCAGGCATTAGAGCACCAATATTTGGTGTTTTTTCTTTAACAATACGTATTGGCTTTTCGTATATAGAGGCTCTAAGTTTATTCCAGAATGGCCATTTGGTTGATTTAGCTAGTATCTTTACTTCAGAGATAGGTTCAAAGAGTTCTTCAAAGATTTTAATGTATATGGATTCCGTAAGTGTCATACCAGCGATTAGACCTCTTATAAGATTGCCTCGTGCTTGTTGAGATTCTGAATCAGCTGGCCACATATTTAGAAACGCAGCACCCATTTGCGGATCATCAAAAGGACTTCGATCACCTTGAGGAAAGAATAAGCATTCATTTTCCGGTGAATCATATTTTTCGGCTAAAGGAATAGCTTCTTCTAAAGGTAATCCAATAATTTGTTCTATAAACCAACGAAAGAAAGTACCTGCAGCACCTGTAGCTGATCCTGCTAGATATCCTTTAATTGGATGACGATGATAGTATATGGCGGGATGTATTGGTAAATCCTCTTTTTCTTCGACAACGATTTTTGGAACGGTTGTGCTTCCAACATTAATTCCTGTATCATTGGGATGCAATAAACCCATTGTTAAAGATCCTGCAGTCCCGTCAGTCATACCCTGACAGATTGTCGCATTTGAAATACCCAATTTTTCTGCAAGTTCACTTTCTGCAACACCCATGGGAGTTCCTGGAGCGACAATTTGTGGCAGTAAAAAGTCAGAAGCAATTTTTGCCTCTTCAAATATTGAGTGAATCCATTCAGGGCGGGATTTTGTAATATCTGCACCTAACTTCAAACTATTTGTCCAATCTGTTTGAATATTATCTGTCCATGTCTTGTTCTTTTTCATTAAAAGTGTATATAGAAGCCATGTTGTTGATGGTATTATCCAATAAACGTTTTGAAATACTTGGGGATTTTCCTGTTTCAATTCCATGATCTTTGGAAGGGGAGAAGTGGTTGAGATTTTACTTCCACCATTTATGAGTTCCTTTATAGATTCACTTTCATACAATCTAGCTACTGTTTCCTTTTTCGCTTTTTCGAAATACATAAGTGGCGGGAAGAGTGGTTCACCATATTTATCAACAAAAATTACTGAACCTGAGGTTCCATCAACGGTAAGAATTTTCTTTTCAGAGGGAACGTTCTTCAGTAATTCAGTTGGGAAAATGCTAATTAGAGAAGTAAGCCAATTATTTGTTGTTTGTTCTTTAATCTCTGTTTCCTTAGCAGCTATAATATTTCCATCTAGATCATAAACTGCAACTCGTAAACCAGAAGTACCTAGTTCTATACCTATCAAATGTACATCTGTATCATCCAAAACAATTCCACCTCAAAAATAATGATTGATATAAAATTAAGCAATTTAGTGTGATTTAAAGAAATAAAATGGAAAGTGTTACTTGTTTATTCAACTCCGTATTTGAAGTTGCTAAGCTAAGTTTTTTTAAATTTATCCCTCAAAACATGGACTTTTACCTATTTAATTAATTTGAAGAATGATATAACTGAAGGATTATTTCTATTTCTGTATTTCTAATGCAAAAATTACTCGAAGCGATTATTTTAATTAAAAAAGGCAATAATCAGTTCAATTCAAACAGAAACGAATTCAAATCGTGATGTTAGTCCCTGTTTCTCCTTTAATTGCTTCGCCTATTTTTTCAACAGAAGTAATAATTACTTGTTTACCTCCTGTTAATAAATAACGAATTGCTGCCGTGACTTTTGGTGCCATTGAACCAGGCAAGAAATGACCCTCTGCTAAATACTTCTCTGCCTCTTTAACATTCATAGAATCTAACCATTGTTGATTCGATTTTCCAAAGTTTAATGCAACTTTTTCTACATTGGTCGCAATAAGAAAAAGATCGGCTTTCATTTTTTGTGCTAGTAGACCTGAAGCTAGATCTTTGTCAATTACTGCGTGATCGACACCTCGTAAGAGTCCAGTTTCCTTATCCCTTGTGACAGGAATTCCTCCACCCCCAACGCAAATCGTTATCACTCCTTCTTTGTCTTCGAAAAGTTTTGTAATAATATCTATTTCAACAATTTCTATAGGTTCAGGTGAGGCAACAACACGTCTCCAAGTTCCCTTCGCATCCTCTTTCATTATCCATTTCTCTCGTTCCATTAACTTTTGAGCTGTTTCTTTATCATAGCGACTACCAATTGGCTTAGAGGGATTCTCAAAAGCAGGATCGTTTTCATTTACTACAACTTGTGTTAAAACTGTAACTATCTTTTTGTGTGGACAAGAGCATGTGATCATACAACTGTTTAATGTTTGTTGAAGAATATAACCAATCAAACCTTGGCTTTCAGCTCCACATACATCAAGAGGAAGTGGATACACTTCAGGACTTGATAATTCGACACGACGCAGAATATGACCGATTTGTGGTCCGTTACCATGAGTTAAAGCAATGTTCCAACCCTCAGTAATCATTCCTACTATGTGAGTACAAGTTCTTTTTGCTACTTCAAATTGCTCCTCAACTGTCCCTTTCTGGCCTTCTTCAATTAACGCATTTCCTCCTATAGCTAGAACTGCTTTTTTCAAAATTATCCCCTCTACATAAGGGAAAACATATAAAGTTAGCGTAAGTCCATTTTGATTATAAATCCGGATAGAATTTCTCTAAGTGTTGGTCCTCTGATCTCTTCCAGTTCGTATCTAACGCGAGTCATGGGTTTTTTACAACTGATGAGCCTTGTTAAATCAATTGGTGTGCCAATCACAACAGCATCACATTCTGCATTACATATAGTTACTTCTAATTCCTGAATTTGGTGCTCTCCATATCCCATCGCAGGCAAAATTTGATCAAGATGTGTGTATTTTTTATACACTTCTTTAATTGAACCAACGGCAAACGGACGTGGATCTATGATTTCAGCGTTGAGGTTTTTCGCTGCTATCGCTCCGGCTCCGTATGACATTTGACCATGAGTTAGTGTTGGCCCATCTTCTATCACTAAAACTCGTTTTCCTTGAATCAAAGAAGGTTGATCAACGGTAATAGGGGAAGCTGCTTCTATTACTTTAGCCGATGGATTAACACGTTTTATATTCTCTTTGATTATCTTAACTCCATCTTTCGGGGCAGTATTAACCTTATTTATGATAATAACATCCGCCATCCGAAAATTAGTTTCTCCTGGATAATAACTCAATTCATGACCAGGTCTGTGAGCATCAGCAACGCAAATACTAAGATCTGAGTGGTAAAAAGAAAAATCATTGTTTCCTCCATCCCATACAATCAGATCACCAGATTTTTCAGCCTCTTCGAGGATACATTGATAATCTACTCCTGCAAAAACCGTAAATCCGTTCGCAATATGTGGTTCATATTCCTCTCTTTCTTCTATCGTTGTCTCATATTTATCCAAATCTTCGAAAGTTTCGAATTTTTGGCATTTTTCTTTTATTAAATTGCCATATGGCATGGGATGTCGAATAATACTAACTTTTATATTAAAATCTCTAAGAATCTTTGTTACCCGTCTAGTACAAGGAGATTTGCCAGCGCCTGTTCTTACTGCTACTATAGAAATGACTGGCTTACTTGACTTCAACATGGTCGTCTTTGGTCCCATTAGGCGAAAATCAGCGCCTCCAGCTAAGACTAGACTTGCTTTGTGCATAACATCTTCAAACGCGAGATCAGAATATGCAAGTATAACTTGATCTATATTATATTCTTTAATAAGTTCTATTAGCCGTTCTTCAGAATATATTGGAATGCCTTGAGGATACAGATGCCCTGCAAGTTCAGGAGGATACCTTCTTTCTTCAATACCAGGTATTTGTGCTGCAGTAAATGCAAAGACCTTATAGACTTCATTATCTTTGAAATAGGCGTTAAAATTGTGGAATTCGTGGGTTATTAAAACTAATAAAACCTATCACGTCCAGCTGCGCCCATAATCAATATCTTTATCTTTTTCAAAGACTCATGCACCTCCAAATTAAGGTTATCAATCCTCCGCAAGAAGAAACCTCAACATCTTGGGAGGTCTTCTAGCATTAACAGATAAATCAGTCTTCTGCTATTGTTACCAACTGTTTATCTTTTATTATTTCAACTCGTCTCTTTGTTTTTGTTATTTGGCTCACATGAATGATTCCTTCGATTTCTAATCGCATTAGTTCCTTGTTTATCCGATCTAATGATGAATTCTTATCAGCTCTTTGAACTAAAGTAACTAGATCCGTATCTAATATAACGCCCTGTCTCTTAGAAACTGCATTTAGGATTAGATTTCGTAACGGAATTGCGTTCCACATGTTTTTTGTTGATATCTTTATCACCCCAGAACAGCTAACGTAGACGAAAAAATTCTGCTTTTCTGTTAATTAAATAGAATTTAACTATCTATATTTCTGTAAATACATCCAATATTAATTCCTTAAAAAGTATAGCGAATTTCTAACTGAGGAGTATTACTATTTTAAGTTATAATCAGTTATCTTATAAGTTTAGTGTTTTTGAACTTCATTATTGTTTCCTATTCCTTTTTTTATAATCAATTCACAAGAAGACTCCGTCAACTTAATGGGAAGATGAACTGAAGTATAGTGTTTCACTTTCACACAGGTCTCCCTACACTTAAATTACGTAACACATTACTTAAGCGTGGAGTATGCCGAATTGTTTGGCTTGGTATGGGGAACCTAAACAAAATGCGCTACCGATGAATAGAAATGACTAAAAAACTTTCTGATGAATATATTAAGCAACAAGCAGAAGAACTTAAGAAACACATAGAAAAAACAGGAAAAGTTCCAACAGCAAGAGAACTTGGAAAACTTGGATTCTCAAGAAAAGGTTTAGTACGCTATTATGGTAGCTATAATAAATTAATCGAAAAACTTGGATTCCAACCAAATAAAAGATCATATACAAAGAAAGATTTACTGCAATTCTTAAGGAATTACAAAGAAAGAACAGGAAACATACCTTTAACTTTAGTATTTCATTCAAACAAAGATTATCCTTCTCCAACAATATATAGAAGGGAATTTGGATCGTGGAATGCCGCCTTAAGAGAAGCGGGGCTTGAAACAAACCTTGAATATCATGTTAGCGATGAATTAATTGAACAATATATCAATGATAGGAAAGATCTTTTGACAGATAGTACTATCCGATGTTATTATGCCACACTTTCAGATCTCTATGCATTCTTAAGATCAAAGGCTAAAAGTTGGGATGATTTAGACACAATTATTATCGCCGAGTATTTTTTTTATTTAAAGAAGAATGGTAGTTACTCTAAAAGAAATAATAGAGCTCGACCGAATCGTGCGCAAGCCCTGAAGTCTCGAGCAATTCATATATCCGCATTTTTAACGTGGATTGAAAAATGGTGTAAGAGAAAAAAGATAGATCCATATATAATAGATCCTAGTGAGATTGAAGAGATTAAAGCCTTATTAAAACGTCCCAATATAGTTCCAAAAACAGAAGAATCAACAAGACGCGCTTTGTCAGAAGAACAGCTAGAAATTATTCGACAGTCAATTGATGTATCAATTGACAGAAATATTTTTGACCTAGGATTAAATCTAGGTCTTAGAGTAAACGAATACGAAAAAATCACTTTGGACATGATCGATGGCTTTGAAACTGATCATTTTATTGTTGTTACTGGAAAACGGAACAAAAGAAGGAATGTAGTTGTTACTGAGAATATAAAAACTATGATTAGAAAACAATTACTGCTGAGAAAATTGTACCGAGTAGAACATAATTATTTCTTCTTTGATGTCGGAAAGAAAGGAGCCATAAGATTAACAAAAAAAAGAGTTAATGAAATTTATCAAAGGTTATCAGAATCAACAGGAATATTCTTCCGACAGCATGAACTACGCTATACTATGGCGGTACTGTTTCAAAATAAGGGTGTCCGACAGCATATTATTAGTCAAAGGTTGGGTCATAAAGGTAGTTCAACACAGCGATATTCCAGAATGACACCCCTAGAACGCTATAAAATTCTTCAAAAAAAGGTAGGTTCTATTTAACATACTTTTTTAGAATTATTTCGAGTATTACTCTTTTGTTTGAATGGAATCTGATCAATTTCTTCACTTATCACATGCCATCATGCAGTAATTCTTTTTTTAGGATTTAATTCAATACTGAGATAGTTGTATAAGATAAGAATTCATTGCAAAATTAAACTATGTGATAAGGAACCCACTGAAGTCTATCTGTGATCCATATAGCCATAGAAAAACTACACCAAATGCGATTAGTGTAATTCCACACACAATTATTATAATCTTGTATTTTTCAATATTGATTCTATTCTTTTGTCTTGCAATAACATAGCCTAACGCACCGTAATAAATAAAATCACCGAAAAAGTGTCCGATGCCCCAAAAAACGACTCCTACTAAAGACCATGTTAAGTAGGTATAAATTAATGTAGATATACCAATTGTAAGCCACCAAATAATAACAGCAGGGTTCGATATAGTATAAATAATTCCAGTTTTAAAACCGCCTAGGCCACCTTCTGATGGAGAAGCAAGTTCTTGCTCAATCTGTTTAAGTTTTCGCGTTTCTTGGAATGTTAGAATCCCAAATGCAAAGAGCGAAAAACTGCTAACAAAACCAATTATGTTTAGAATCGATGAGGATGTGAAATATGAGATACTTCCTAAGCCAATAATAACAAGAGTCATAAGTACGACTTCAGTTAGAAAGTGAGACGATGCCATCTCCGCTCCGCTTTTTTCTCCCTCTTGCAGTGCTGTTTTGATTAATACGACAAACATTGGACCTGGAATCATGGCTCCTGTAAGGCAGATAACAAATCCGAGCCCAAATTGAATTAAAATCAAGAGGGGATCTAGAGCCATAATAGTACTTCCACTTTTTTCTTTGTTAATTCAAAGAAATAAAGAGAGGAGTTTTATTACCCAGAATCCATGAAGCTTATAAGAATTTTGCTCATTACGCAAGATGATTAATCGACGCATAAATTGAAAATTAGTCGCCTTTCGTCAATTTTACACAATAAAATGTGATATTCTCCTTCAAAGCGCCACCAATTTTTGTCGAACATTGAGAAGAAATATTAACGAAAAATTTATATGTGAAATAATGATACTCTCGCAAAGACTAAGTATTACTGGTGGGATTGCTTTTTGCGACTAAAGATTTAAACAGAAGAGATTCATTGGTGAAAACCTCTGAGTATACTTTTTCGATTAAATCTAATAGGGCAGTTTTAGTTTTAGAAGATGGATCTGTTTTTTCGGGCTATGGTTTCGGTGCTTTATCGAAAGAAACGTCTGGAGAATGTGTTTTTGCAACTGGAATGACAGGATATACGGAAACACTTACAGATCCTAGTTATAACGGACAAATTCTCTGCCTGACTTATCCGCTAGTTGGAAATTATGGTGTTGCTCCTTATTCAACAGTAGATGAGTTTGGTCTGCCCATTCATTTTGAATCAATAGGAATTAAGGTCAAAGGGTTAATTATCCATGAGTTATGCCATAATCCACACCATTGGGCATCTGTGAAATCATTAGATCAGTGGTTAACAGAAGAAAGCATTCCTGGAATATATGGAATCGATACACGTCTGTTAACAAGGAAATTACGTAAAACAGGTGTAATGTTAGGCATTCTTAAGACATACGATCGCTCAGATGAAATTGATTTTGATGCCTTAATTGGTGCAGCACAAAAGGTTCCTGATCCAAATAAAAGAAATCTAGCTTCTGAAGTAAGTACAAGTGAACCGATTATATACAACCCTTCGGGTAAAAAAAGGATTGTTTTGATAGATGTTGGCACTAAATTAGGCATTATTCAATGTCTTTTACAACTTGGTGTCTCTGTAATTCAAGTACCGTGGAATACACCTTTTGAAAAAATCTGGTCCTATCAACCTGATGGCGTACTCATAAGCAATGGACCTGGCGATCCAACTATTATGACAGAAACTATCAAAACTATACGTCATGTTATTGATGAAGAGATACCTACATTTGGTATTTGTTTTGGAAATCAACTCTTAGCATTAGCCCTTGATGCATCCACATTCAAACTTAAGTACGGTCACAGAGGTGTCAACAAACCCGTTATTAATCTCGAAACAAAGAAATGCTATATTACTACTCAAAATCACGGTTTTGCCGTCGACCCAGACTCTTTAGAGGGAACTGGATTAAAACTGTGGTTCATTAACGCTGATGATCACACTGTTGAAGGATTAAAACACGAAACGCTTCCCGTATGTTCATTTCAAGCACATCCAGAAGCTAAGCCAGGACCTTATGATGCAGAATGGCTCTTTCAACGCTTTATAAAGATGATGGAGGTTAAGAGCTAATGCCAAAATTTGACCATATTAAGAAAGTCCTGTTACTAGGTTCTGGAGCTTTAAAAATCGGTGAAGCTGGTGAATTCGATTATAGTGGATCTCAAGCGCTTAAAGCTATGAGAGAAGAAGATATAGAAACAGTCTTGCATAATCCTAATGTGGCAACTATTCAGACTGATCCAAGTCTAGCTGGTAAAGTGTACTTACTTCCTGTTTTGCCAAAATATGTGACTGAAATAATAAAAAAGGAAAGACCTGATGGCATACTTTTAGCGTTTGGAGGACAAACCTCTCTTAACTGCGGAGTTCAACTCGCAGAGCAAGGAATTTTTGAAAAGTTTGATGTTGAAGTCTTAGGAACACCGATAAGGGGTATCCAGGAAAGCGAGGACAGAGAACTCTTTAGGCTAGCTATGGAAAGAGCTAACGCGCCAGTTCCGAAAAGTCGTGCTGTGAATTCAGTTGCTGAAGCACGTACTATAGCTGAGAAGATAGGGCTACCGATTATCGTCCGTCCAGCATATACACTTGGAGGAAAAGGGTCTGGAGTTGCCAGAAATGAGTACGAATTAGAACAAATTGTACAACGCGGCATAAGCCTTTCTCGTATCAATCAAGTACTAATTGAAGAATATCTGGAACATTGGAAAGAAGTAGAATACGAAGTAATGCGCGATTATGATGATAACTGCATTACTATCTGCAATATGGAAAATTTTGATCCTTTGGGAGTCCATACTGGCGAATCAATTGTAATTGCACCCTCACAAACTCTAACCAATCGGGAATATAACATCTTAAGATCTGCATCAATTAGAGTTATTCGGTCTTTAGGTGTAGTTGGAGAATGTAATGTTCAATTTGGCCTAGATTCTAAATCAGAAGAATACAGAGTCATTGAAGTTAATGCCCGGCTTTCACGTTCATCTGCTTTAGCATCAAAAGCTACAGGCTATCCTCTTGCGTATATAGCTGCTAAATTAGCTGTAGGATATACTCTACCAGAGTTAAAGAACGTAGTCACAGGTATCACAACTGCTTGTTTCGAACCGGCATTAGATTATCTTGTGGTTAAGATTCCACGCTGGGATCTGCCTAAGTTTGATCGTGTAGATCGACATATAGGAACTCAAATGAAATCTGTTGGAGAGGTTATGGCTATTGGCAGATGTTTTGAGGAAGCACTGCAAAAAGCTGTTAGAATGCTTGATATCGGTAAACTTGGTGTTATTGGAAACGGTAGCGGCTCATATTCATCTGATGAAATTCTGGAAGACGCACTTATTCGCCCCACTGATGAGAGGCTTTATGCACTGGTTGATGCGTTTAAACGTGGTTATTCTATTGAACAAATCTATAGACTATCTGGTATTGATCCCTGGTTTCTCTATAAGATTAAGAATATCATTGATTTAGAGGTATATCTGAAGCATATAGATCTCGAAAATGAAGATGAGGATACAATCAGAGAATTACTACAAGAAGCAAAACGTCTTGGCTTTTCCGATAAACAGCTTAGCATTTGTTTAGATATATCCGAGAAAGCAGTGCGTTCACTTAGAAAGAAACAAAATATAATTCCTGTAATTAACCAAATTGACACATTAGCTGCAGAATGGCCTGCACACACAAACTATCTGTATCTAACGTATGGGGGGTCAGAGGATGATATCATTGCAGCTGATCCAACAAAGAAAAATGTTGTTGTACTTGGATGTGGTAGTTACAGGATTGGATCAAGTGTAGAGTTCGACTGGACCACAATGAACATGGTCTGGGGACTCAAGAAACAAGGATTCGATGAATCAGTCGTAGTAAATTATAATCCTGAAACGGTTAGTACTGATTTTGATATGAGTGATCGTCTTTACTTCGATGAAATTACTCTTGAAAATGTGTTGGAAATTAATGAAAAAGAGAAACCAACTGGGTTAGTGGTTAGTGTTGGTGGTCAAATTCCTAATACCCTAGCTCATAAACTTTGGCAAGAAGGAGTAACTATTCTTGGTACTGCTGCAGAAGATATAGATCGTGCAGAAGATAGATCGAAATTCAGTGCATTATTAGACTCAATAGGTATAAATCAACCAGCTTGGAAAACTTTGATAACTCTCGATGATGCCAAGGAATTTGCAAAAGATGTTGGATATCCTGTATTAGTGAGACCTTCTTATGTCTTATCAGGCGCTGCAATGAGAGTTGCATTTACAGAAAAAGAATTGATTTCATTTTTGAAGCAGGCATCATCAGTCTCTCAAGAATATCCAGTTGTAATCTCGAAATTTGTTCAAAACGCTAAAGAAGTAGAAGTTGATGCTGTCTCAGATAGCATCGATGTGTTTATTGGGGCAATTATCGAGCATATTGAAAGGGCGGGAGTTCATTCAGGCGATGCTACAATGTCCATTCCACCGCTTACTCTAACGACAGAAATAACTGAAAAGATAAAGGAGTATACAATACGAGTAGCTAGAGCTCTGAAGATTCTCGGACCATTCAATATTCAATATCTTGTGAAAAATGGCGATTTATTAGTTATTGAATGCAATTTGCGCTCTTCTCGCTCAATGCCGTTCGTTTCAAAGGCTAGAGGCGTAAATCTTATGGAATTGAGCGCTGGTGTGCTCCAAAGGAAGACATTAAAAGAATTAGGCGCTCTTGATACACCACCTATTGACTTTTATGTGGTTAAAACTCCACAATTTAGCTTTACACGCTTGACAGACGCTGATCCGATACTTGGTGTTGAAATGCGTTCCACTGGAGAAGTTGCTTGTTTTGGAGAAACTTTTGGTGATGCATTAATTAAAAGTCTTGAAGGTGCTGAATTTAAACTTCCCAAGCAGAATGGAAACGTATTCATTACAGTTGGTGGTCTTGAATTAAAACAGAAATTAGCTCCGATAGCTAAAAAATTGAAGCACATGGGATATAATATTCTCGCTACCGAAGATACAGCAGAGTTTTTTGAAAATGAGGGGCTTTCGGACGTGGAAACTCTTTACAAAATCAGTGAACAACATAGAAAACCCAACATTCTTGATTACCTAATAAATCAAAGGATTGATTTGGTTATTAACATCCCACAGTCAACAACCCTAGAAAAGTATTCCTTGATGTTGGAAGACGAATATGCGATGCGAAGAAAAGCTGTAGAATTTGGTATTCCCATATTAACAACTGTCGAGTTATCTGAAGCCTTTGTCGATGCGTTAAACGAGTTGATGTTAAAAGACGGAACGATACTCTCACTCAATGAATACCATAGCGATGAAAAGGAAAAAGTAAAACCAACCCGATTCCGAGTGATTCAATAATTTACTCTATTTCGGTATATTTCTTAAAATTATATTTCAGCTGCAGGTAATTTGTTGCGGAACTGTTTTTCTTTTTCATTCAAAACCATTTCCGTAAACTCGTTGATTTCCTCTAACCATTTTAATTTTTCTTCAGTAGTAAGTTTCATATATTCTTTGATTTTCTCGTCTTCTAAAGTATAATAAAAACCTTTAGTCGTTAGCTCAGGAGGATTAAGTTTTAGCTGTTCCATTGAATACTCAATTGCAGACAATATATCTTCTTGTTCTAATTGTGGGTACTTTTCCAGAATCTGTTCATAAGTCGTTCTATTTACAAGAAGTTCCAGAATAATGTCAACGCTTATGCTAGTGTCCTTTATTATTGCTTTCCCTGCGAGAATTTTGGGATCTATTATTATCCTTTCCTTTCGTTTCATCAATTTATCCTCGATATATTTTGAGAAATTCTTTTTTAGAAAACATACCTCTTTAATAAGTTCAAATAAAAGAACTTTACATAAATGTGTAGCTTATAAGTTATATGTACTGATAAAAGAAAAGAGGTTAATTACAAATGATAAGCCGAATTTGGCATGGATGGACAACACCGGAAAACGCCGATGACTATGAGTCACTTTTGAAAAATGAAATCTTTACCTGGATTAGCAATCGTGAAATTGCAGGCTATAGGGGCATTCATCTACTACGTCGTAATCTCGGCAAAGAAATAGAGTTCGTAACAATTATGTGGTTTGACTCAATCGATGCAGTTCGGTCTTTCGCTGGCGAAGATTATGAAGTCGCAGTTGTACCACCAAAAGCAAGATCTCTTCTTTCTAGATTTGATGCAAAATCTCAACATTATGACGTCAAAGCAAAACTAGAAGTTTAGCTCTCGGTTCAATCTTAAATCAGACTCTTAATTTTCTTTTCATTTTTTCTCAGACTTTTATAAATAATAGCGGCACATTAAATTAACTTTAACAAATTAAGATTTAGGAAATGGTGGTGATCATAGTGCCCTATACCAAATTAGAAGATCTTGAATGGGAACCACATCCAATGTTGAAAGGTGTCAAAATAAAACCTCTGTTATCCAAGAAAAAGGATAATGCTGATGTCACGTGCTATCTTGTATTAGTTCCAAAAGGCGGAGATATTGTTGAACATGTACATGAGAAGTCCGATGATATCATATACGTTTTGAAGGGAAAAGCGAAGATATTCATCGAGGGAGACGGTGAATTTGATCTTGTACCTGGGGTTTTTGTTAGAGTTCCAAAGAACACAAAGCATCGTATTTATGACATCGAAGAGGACTTTCTGGCGTATGACGTTTTTGTTCCGCCGATACTCTAATTTCTTAAACTGATATAGACAAAAATCCTAAGCATGTTCGTAAGATGATGACTTCTTTCGAATTGCACATAATATTGATTTATTCAAAAAGTAACCTAAGCAGTGGGCGATTTAGATAAATTACAGTAAAAACTTCAAATTCCTTTTGAAGGAGTTACTTTATCAATTTTCCATTCTTTTAGATGCATACGGAGGGTTAGAATTTCTAATCCTACGATTTCATCAGTTTTAACATCATATATACCAATAATTGTTCCTTCTTCGTCTATAGCATCACTTATACTATCCGAATACTCGCGGAATCGAATACCCAGAACATCGGAAGTGAAATCATATCTTAAATCAAATATAGTATGTGGTAATTTAATTTCAAAAGTCTTTTCGATCTTTTGAATGATTTTTTGTGGATTAATCGTAGTTATGGCCATATCTGTAGCGTCCTTAACTTCTCTTTAAATGTTTTTTTCACTTTCACACAGGGCTCCCTTACATTTATCAATAATATCGCTGAGAGTTATTTAATGACATCAATAATTCGTATTGTTAAATCTATTAAACGTGTTCCCATAAGGCTTACAGCCATTCAATGGCAACATATTCTCAAAAGACATCCAAAATTAAAAGATTTTCAAGATCAAATCTTATTAACTGTAGAGCGGCCTTACAGAATATATTCTGCACCAGAAAAGGAATTTGAGTTCGCAGCACTGAAGGTCTTTCCAGAATTGCGCGAAAAAGGCCTTGCTGAAAATCTCATTGTTCATTATAAAGAACTTTCTAAAAAGGATGGATTTATAATTACAGCATTCGTAATGAGTGATAAACGATTGAAAAGGAGGTTTCGAAAATGGCAGATAGTATATCAAAGTTAAGAATGGCTATTGACCCTTTCAAAGTATTAGATTCTGTTTCAGAACTACTCCCTGCCAATATACGTCAAAAAGAAATTGTTAGTGTCTCTTATGACCCTGAAGCCGATGTTTTGTACGCACAATTTGATCTTTCATCTGATGCAGTAGATAATGAGCCAATAGATGAGTTGGGCTATATTCTACTAGCATTGAATTCGAAAGAAGAAATCGTTGGAATAACGATAATGAATGCAAAACGCTTCATTAAAGAGTAATCTAAACTTATAAAATGATTATACGAATATTTTTTCAATTAAGTTAAGTTCAGCACACTTTATGTATTTTTGTCATATCTTTTATTACTTCTAAAATGAATGCCTGAATTATTGATGACTTTAGGACTAAAATATAATCAATTCACGCTTTTTCATATGCTTCCAGAAATTCTTCTCTTTTGATTCCTGACTGCCTACAAATTATCCTCAAAGTAGATCCTTTTATTTTATTGTGATTTGGCATGGTGAGAGGCGTCCTTGTGCCATTCGGATTCTCTCTAACCATAGATATATGTTTTCCTTCCCGGATAATACTAAATCCAAGAGCTTTCAGGGCTTTAACGACTTTTCGCTTGGGAGCATCTCTTGGAAACTTCATTATACGATCACTTCAGCTATAAAAGTCTCAATGATCTCTTCTGTTTCAAAAGCATCCTCTCCAAAGGTTTCTATATGAAACTTGACTGCAGATTTGATATCAGCTAATGCTTCCTCATAAGTATCGCCTTCACCTACAACGACACCCTTTAACCCGAGAGGATATGCTACATAACCTTCTGGATGTTTCTCAACAATTATCTTGATTTGTCTCACGCTTTTCACCTTGCCCTATATTTTATAGTCTTGCTTTTTAATTCTATTGTGATAACGGCGTAAGTTAGTATTATAATCCATTTGATTTCAAACGCATAATAAGAATAAAAACAAACGCTTATCAAATTATATTTCTATTAAAAATCCAACTGAGGTCTTCAAATGAATGTTGAAGATGTCGTAACAAAGGCTTTTAAAATTTTGAGGAAGGAACTCAGTGCCGAAGAATACTTAATTTATCTGCAAGCAATAACTCCAAGAATGGGAGATGCAGTAAAGGAACTCAGAGAGAAAACAAAAGATTTAAGTCTAGACGATGTTGTTAAAAAAGCAAAAGATTTTGAAAAGAAGAATTAACGAATATCAAATTCGTTTCTTTTTTTGAACATGTAAGTGTCTGATTACTGCAAGGAGAACAAGATATGAAAATAAAATATGATTCAGAAGTAGATATTCTTACCATAGAGGTTTCTGGCGAAGGAATTGATTACGCCGAAGAAGTAGGTGGAATAATAGTACACTTTACAAAAGAAGGAAAACCCGTAGTCTTAGAGATTCTTGACGCAAGTGATTTTCTAGCTCAAACAACCAAAATCGCTATGCAGAAAAAGAGTGAGGGAATAATTGAAAGTGGAATATAGTTTCCGTCACAACTCTTATTGAAACAGAGTCAGAAAAGATCCTTCAGAGAGGAGTAAAATGGAAACGATCATAGAAAATATCGAGAAGGTAGATGTTTCATATGATAAGGAAAGAGACGTTCTTTACATCAGTTTTGGGCATCCACAGCCAGCTGATGACTCTGAATTGACAGATAAAGACATTATTATTCGTTATAAAGACAATAAAGTCATAGGATTGTCTGTATTGAGTTTTTCAAAACGTCTACAACATTAAATGCACTTTCTTTCGTCTATTGTTTTTGAGACCTTTTCAATGTCATTTAATTTGCAGTTCGTCTCTGATAAGAAGATTTAATGAAATTATTGATTTGCGTGAATTATTGATTAATAGTTGATATTCTACCATAAAGCGTTTAATTGGCATTCTGTTAGTTAGTTGTTGTCTTACGCTGCACCAATAGTGCTTTAGTTTTGTCAATTCAATTTAAATTGAAAATATAAAAAATACAAAGGACATACTATATTCTTCAGATTATAAATAGAAGTTCGAAAAATGGTGAATAGGAATGGTGGAATTATCGGAGAAGAAAAAGGGAATAGAGGAGTTATTGGAAAAGATACCTCCTGAGAGGCGATGGGCAATAACCGCTAAATATCTCCTCGGTATCGCAGTGTTGCAAGGTGAGAAGAAGACTGCACCTGAAATGATTAAGGATGAGGGGATTATCGCGCCTGTATTAGGCGCAGAAAAGTGGATAGAGATGAACGTGAAGATATATGGTGAGGGCATTTTGCAGAGTGCTCTCTGGGTCAAAGAAACGTTTAATTTACCAGTAGAGAATGCAATCGAGTACTGCAATTTAACCGTCGTTAATTTAACATTATGCGGAGGTCCTGAGTTAGAGTTTGAATATGTCGAAAAAACTCCAGAAAGAGTCGTAGTCAGATGGACTAAGTGTCCGTATATGGAAAGGTATAAAGAGTGGGAGGTAGATCCTGCGTTTATCCCTTGCGGTGCTAGCCATAAAATATATGCTGAAGAGAGAATCAAGAAAATTAATCCTAAGCTAAATAGCAAACTAACCAAGGCAATGCCATGGGGAGACCCCTACTGCGAGGATATCATCGAGTTTAAGGAAGAGTGAACCTTAGAACGACAAACGAATTAAAGAAAAGAAGCCTATCTAAGAAAAAATCGAAAATCTGAATATAATTAAGATATTTTCACTTGTACACCCTTGATCTTTTATCAATATTGACGATTAATATTGTTTTGATGTCCTCATAAATTTCATATAAAATTCTGTGATCTCCTACTCGCATCCTAAATAATTTCTCTTTTCTACCCATTATTTTTCGAGTGCCTGAAGGGTAAGGGTTTTCAGCTAAAGATTCAAGCCCTCTTATTATTCGACCTTGCGTGTTCTTATTAAGTTTTTTAATATATTTACGGGCTCTAGTGCTGAAATGCAGCTCATAGCTCACTTATTTCCCTCTTTAAATCTTCAAGTTTAATCGTTTTTCCTTCTTCAAATTCTTTTTCTGCCTCTTTCAAAAATACTACTTCCTCATCTGTTAAAATACTATCTCTGTCAAGCATGTGACTTTTTATATACTCCAATTCTTTCCGTATCTCTCTTAGTTCTTTAAGTATCATAGCCACATCATCTTTTGCCACCAATTTACACACCTTCCAGTTAATTATAACTCCCTTTTATTTATACAATTTTTTGTTGTTCAAAATACATCTCGCTTCTTGAGAAAAGAATGTTCTACTTAATTTGCCACCATATCAATTAAATTATTTTACAGAATTGTTACGTGTAACCCCCGAAAAAATAATTAAAATCTCTCCCTGACGACTTCTTTTGAATTACTCCGTTTTTTGAGATAAAAACCCATAGAAATGGTCTAAACAATATGGTATGCCTATCTTATCATTCTTCGCAAGAAGAACTCTTCCTTCAGGAAGAGGATGATTGTGTTGTTTTTCATTTTCACAAGAGTCCCCCTACCTTTAAATAGCCTTTTTAATTACTATCTGAACTATGGATGAGCTAAACAACCTGCTGTGATTAAGTTAAACGAGAAATTAATAAGAGGTTCAAAAAAGTGACTATCCTCTTCAAAACAAAAAGCATATTTGGAAAGGATGTTATATTTACCAAAGAAGCTCTTCATCACATTGTCTCAAGACATCCAGAAATGGGTGGATTTGAGACAGAAATAATAAAAACTATTACTGATCCTGATTTCATTGTTGAGGGGCAACATAATGAAGATATCGCATTAAAACATTACCCAGATTCACCATTAGGAGACAAGTATCTCGTTGTTGCTTATATCGAAAATGGGGAGATTTTGACATCCTTTTTTACCTCAAAGTCAGAAAAAATCCTTCAGAGAGGAGTAAAATGGAAACGATCATAGAAAATATCGAGAAGGTAGATGTTTCATATGATAAGGAAAGAGACGTTCTTTACATCAGTTTTGGGCATCCACAGCCAGCTGATGACTCTGAATTGACAGATAAAGACATTATTATTCGTTATAAAGAAAATAAAGTCATAGGATTGTCTGTATTGAGTTTTTCAAAACGTCTACAACACTAAATGCACTTTTTTCGTCTATTGTTTTTGAGACTTTTTCAATGTCATTTAATTTGCAGTTCGTCTCTGATGAGAAGATTTAATGAAATTATTGATTTGCGTGAATTATTGATTTCACGTAATTGATGTTATCAGTACAAATCTTTTTTATTCATAATAATTATACGAGAGAGTATGATTATTTTGTGGTCTTAGACGAATTATGTTTAGTTAAGGCGTTGAAAAACAGCTAAATTTACAATTAAAGATTAGACTTCAAATTATTTTTAGAATTTAATTATAACGCTTTTTTTATTGATTATTAGTTTATTAAGTATTATTTAAAGAATCTTTGAAAACAATTACAAATTCTAGCAAGTTGTTTTCAAATAGCCTATGTCAAAAATATTAATCAATAGTGTATTTTTGTGATGCAAGTTTTGTGGATCAAAGATAATTTGCTTTGAATCAAGATTTTGGAGTTTGGATAAACTCTCTCAACTCATCAAGTCCTCTTAGGTGGTATGTTGGTATCTGAAAAGCAGCAAATGGATATTGAATACGGTGACGTGTCATCCAGTGTATTGGTCCTTTTTTTCCACAAGGATATTTCTGAATATTCTCCGCATATATCCAGCCAATAGGAAACCAAGCATTTATGTCATTGAAATTGTCCTCACGAATTACGGTTCCCATGAAGATTATGTCATATTTTGCAATAAGATCCTTTTGACCAGCGTGATATAATCGATTGCCATAATACTCATTGTATTTTATCTTCTTAGTGATTACATCCCACACATAACGTTCAGGAATAGATTCAGTCTTTATGTCAATAACTAATTTGTTTATCAAGATATCATTTGAATCAATAGTCTCATAATTTGGTCTAATACCCGTTCTCCAGTCCAAGTCTAATAAAATCCTCGCTGCAAATTCACCAAAGAATCCTATCATCATAATTTCCTGAAAGCTATAGAGATGATCCGTTTGTATAAAATGATGCTTGATGAAAGCTTCACGTTTTTCAGCTTCAGTTTTTGCTCTGTTTTTCATTTCATAAGTGATTTTTACACCATGGTATTTTGTTATAGTGTTTTCAGAGATGGGCATTACCTTCTCCCTAATGAAATCTTTGTATCTAGTTATAGTAAATAATAAATAAAAATTATTAAATTAGAAAGCATTAAATCTTAGATTTTATAATTACATAAATTGCTGCAAATTAGCTAAGTTTCTAGATTTAACACTAGAAGAATATCCTCAAAAAAATTGCAGGGAAAAAAATGAGAAATGACTTAAATAGGAAAGGATTATTAATAAGACAACCCTTCGCATCAAAAATTGTTCAAGGTGATTTCCCGGTTCTTTTTAGAAAAAGAAAGACTGCAAATAGGGGTGAAATTATTATTCTTTCGACAAAGACACCAGATAAGAAATTGTACCCAAAGGGAAATATCAATACTGCAAAATATCCTTTAGGCGTCGCTGTAGGAACAGTTGAACTCGTTGATGTATTAAAAACGACACAATCAGAAATTAAGAGATTAAAAAAATTCAAAACACGTGAAGGAAAAGAAATTATGCTTAAAGAAAAATTCTTGAATGCTTACCCATGGCATACTTCTCACAAAGAAAAAAAGTCTCCCATTTTTATATGGCTTCTTAAAAACCCGCAAGAATGGACTAACCCACCAACTTATGAAATTACTGGACAACCCCATGTCTGGACTACAAATTTTCTGTTAAAAAAGTGACATAATTCAAAATAACAGACTTTTTAGATGTTTTTAATAGCAAAAACCTAATGACCAAGTCTAAAAAAAGGGCATACTGATTTTTCTTGAAAATATAAAATCATATAAAGCTTTTTATTCAGTCCAAATAATTTAAATAGTCTTTGACATAATTTTTTCCAAAGATTATAGATATAAAGGACGGAAATTCATTGACTTTAAAAAAGAAAAATGATAGTGAGCCAAGAAATGAAATCGATCCAAGAAATGATTTAAACGATTTAACAAGTAAAGAATGGGTTAAAAGAACAAAAAGTATTTGGTATAGTCAACCACCACAAAGAGATAAGCTAAAAATTCAACATCCCGCAACTTTTGCTGAATCTGATATTGAAGAATTGCTTTTATTTTTTACAAAAAGGGGAAATAAAGTTTTAGATCCATTTCTAGGTGTTGGTAGTACCCTTATAGCTTGTTATAATAAAGATAGACATGGGATCGGGATAGAATTAATTAATAAATGGGTTGAAATTGCTAGAAAAAGGGTGAAATTAGTTACTTCACAACTCAAGCTAGATCAAATAAATAAGGAGGAGAGAATAACGCAAACCATTATTCATGGCGACGCGAGGGAAAAGATGAAAGACTTTAATGACAATGAATTTGATTTTATTGTAACTAGTCCACCTTATTGGAAAATACTTAGAAAAGCAGTTGATCATAAAAGCAAACAAGAGAGAATTAACAAGGGGCTACCAACTAAATACAGTGAACATGAAGCAGATTTAGGGAATATTACAGAATACAGCGAATTCTTAAATGAACTAAAAAGGATTTTCGCGCAGTGTTATCGAGTTCTAAAGAAAAAGAAGTATATGTGTGTCATAATTACTGATTTCAGAATACGTCAAAGATTTATCATGTATCATGCTGATTTGGCTCAAAGAATTTGTGAACTTGGGTTTATTTTAAAAGCAGCAAATATATTAGTTCAAGATAGCAAAACACTTTATCCTTATGGTTATCCTTTTGACTATGTTCCAAATGTACATCACCAATTTATATTAATATTTAGAAAGCCTGAATAAATGCTTTCTTGGAGGTTGTCCCTATGACGGCGGAAGGTGAAGTTTCTTGTGGTGTTATAAAATGGCTTATAGACCAACAAATAGATTGGAATCAAGAAAAGCACAGAATGGATATTGGTTTCTGGATCGATCGGCTTACCTTCAATGCTGCATGCGACTTTTTGGAAACAAATCAGAATGAAAACGATCTTGTTCAAAGTCTTGAGAATGAATTTGGAATTAGTAGCGAGTATTTGGAAAAACATTGGTTAGGAGTACAAGATTTTTCCATACCATGGGATAATCATAGCTTAACACCTGATATTATGTCTCATGTTTATCATCTTTCTGATGCGTACTCAGAAACATGGGCAATTGAGTGTAAAGGAGATGCCGTTGACAGCATAAAACGTGGTTTCCTTCAAGTAATAGGTCATGGCAAGGTCGTAAACAAATCATTTATAGCATTACCAGAAGAGTTTAAGAGTATGGTAATTGACCTCAAAAACAATGGTTACGGTATCCTACCATATAATTCCAATAATAGAGAAATCATTTTTGAAGATTCAATTCAAACAAAGGCCGATCCTAAGCTTCTTAATTACTTCAATAAATACTTAAGAGATCTTCATTTGAAGAAAAGGGTCTTACCTTTTCTTTACGGGAAACCTTTTATGCAAAGAAGAATCGCTTTACTAACAAATTTATCTATTGCTCTTCATATTTTTTATAATCAAGAGAAATATAAAGAAAATGGAATAGAAGAAGCTCGTATTTTTTCTCAAATATTAGAAGCTGGTCAAATGGCAGCGGGGATAAGTAATATTGAACAGCATATCGCTGATTTAATTGATATGGAATTGATCAATGATAATTATGAGGTTTCTGACAGGGCGAAGAGTTTCTTCCATATTTTAGACAGAGAGCTTGTTGGGAACAACGATATTGAAAAAATTAATCATTTTAGAGAAATGTTACCTTCTATTCAACAAGGAATTCTTTATCAACAAAGTGAATTCGGTTTTTTTGTCGCCAATTTACTGAAGATTTTCCTTTCTTCAAATAAAAGCATTCAGGAGTTTATTGGATGGATATCTCAAGCATCCCAAGAAGCAGGTAGTGACACACCAGTTTTTGCCCATGTTATCACAATTGGTCTAAAACAAAACCCACTTCTATTAACCGAAATGCTGCTTTTCAAAAGGACAGCTACAATTCCCAGGTTTCAACTTAACTTGGCAAGACCACGACCTAATGCATGTGCAACTTGCCCACGTGAAGATAAAATTGACTTTTGTTTTTGTGGAGGAGACGAAAGCAGAATGTTTGAAGATGTTTATACGAGTCACGAACAAAGAGAACCGTTTCAAGAAAGATATAATGAGTTTTTTGATGTTTGGACGAAGACAATCCCTATTGAAATCTTTTCTAGAAATGATCTAAGAAATAAATATGTTAAGATTTTCAAATATCAAAATGAGAATGAAGTTGAAATATTGGCTCCATGTTTCATTAAATGTCTGTTACATACAAATATCAACAAAACAACAGCAATACTTAAACACATTGGTATTCTAGGAGAAGACGTTAGAAGTGGTTTAAAAGCTGAATTATGTACTAGGTTTGATCCATTATATTTAAATCCTGAGATGGTAAGGCAGACAGAAATAATTGAATAATGTTTCTTATTTAAGGATGGATGATTTCAAAATCACTTCTTGAGATTTCAATTACTGCTTGACCAAAAAAATTACTATACCATTTTTCCTTATTTTTGATGAAATTTAACTTGTTAACAAGCGGTTTAATTTGAATTGAATTTGTAAATTTCATTATTCTTTTTAATTTGACCCTAAAGGGAAAGATAATCCTTATACTAGATTTAAAAACCCTTTTATTATCTTTATATAACTCTGATTTGATTTCGTAAACCCCATAAAAGACACTTTCGCCAGTGATATACAATAAAACACTGTCACCCACATTTACTTTATTGATGGCTTTCTTATGTCGATCTGAGACACCATAGATACCTTTTTTATCGACGATTTCTGCATTATCCCTTCCTGTGACAAAAATAAAGAATTTTTTCAAACAATCAACCTCTCTTCGAGTGTATTTGATCATAAACAGCTAGATTTATCTACTACTTATTCATTACGACTATATAGGCTTTATTAAAAGCCGCGCTTGAAAATACTTTCTTCACTTCTTTTCAACTTTTGTATAGATAGTGAAGGTAAACAACTTTTGTATAGATAGTAAGGTAAAATACAAACTTCCAAAAACAATTTCTCGTAAAAAGTAAAGGAAATGTTTGGTGAAATATATGAATGAATACGATTTCGTAATTGCAAATGTTAGGCCTAGCAATTGGGAAATATGTATGAGAAATATGTGTCTAGGTGATAAGCCAGGGGGTACCACTTCAACAGGAGGTCGATTTACTTCAGGGATTAAACGTGGATCAATTCTTTTGCTGAGACGAGGGAAAGATGAATCCAGGGATCCTCCATATGGCGTTGAGGGGATTTTTGTGATTACTAGAATTGATGAAGCGACGTTAGATGAAAATGGTAAATTACTATGGCCGGGGAATTGGGAAAATTACGTTTATATTAAACCACTTATTAAATTTGAAAAACCATTTTGGGAAGATATGTATCGCGTTAGAAGATCAGATGGCTCTCTAGGTGGATCACAAAGCAAGAAGGTTCCTGGTCTTAAGAATCAACCTCATCTTAATCTATCTTATTTCAAACTAAAAGATCAAGAAGATACTGCTGGAGAAAACGTACTTCGCAATTATCTTCAGAAGATTCTTGAAGAGAAATATGACGATATAAAAAAAGTTGGTCTTCAACCTAATTCAACCGAAGAATTTATTGAAGAATTGAATTCTTTGGCAAAAAACAAGTTGTTAGAAGACGAATTGAGTGATACAGTCATAGATAGTGCTATAGAAGTTGAAATTGAGGAAATATCTCTGGTTGAGAGAATATTGGGAAAAGAGGATGGAAAAACTCTTGCTATCGATGAAGAAATTGTGTCGCGAATTTTGACTCACTTAAGCCTTGGAAAACATGTTATAATTCATGGACCGCCAGGAACGGGAAAAACTGAATTAGCAAAACGTATTTTACGTTATAAAGGCAAAGAAATATGCGGAAATGAGGATTTCATTACCGCTGTAGCGACTTATGATTGGGGAAGGTTCGAGGTAATTGGGGGAATAGATTTAAACGAAAAATTCCGAAATGGCTATGTTTTAGAGGCCATCAAGTATAAAAAGTGGCTTCTGATTGATGAATTCAACAGGGCAGATATGAATAAAGCCTTTGGAGAATTATTTATGGCGATCGATCATGGAGAAATTCCTCTTAGACCAGGAGAACAACCTGAAGGCATTGATGATGGGTCTGTAGTGCCCATCCCAAAAGAATTTCGGATAATTGGAACAATGAATGATTATGATAGATCGCTTCTCACAGAACTTTCTTATGGATTACGACGACGTTTTGCCTTTGTAGAACTTCCTTGTCCTGAGAAGGAACAAGAAATTAGAATCATGAAGGAAAGAACTCAGTTATTTTTAACCAAAGAATGTGAGCTGTATGATATTAAATCTTTTGACGCACATTGGAATGATTTAGAGTTCCAAAATGCTCTAAAATCATATCTTGAGTTCATTAACAGTATAAGATCTGTAAGAGTAGTTGGGACTGCTACGAGTATTGATATTGCGAAATTTTTGTTCTACGAGATATGGATTGATGAACATATTGAATCACCCTTTGAAGCTTTAGATAATGCACTTGTAGATCTAATTCTTCTACAGTTTGACCGCTTAGATCTTGAAATCTATAATCACTCGCTTCAGAAAGGAGAAGAAAGCTTCAGTTTTAAGGTTCCCAAATTCCTAGATGAACTCAAACGACTAAGAGACACTCTTAAGAAAGGCTTAATTGATTTTAAAGGAGAAGAATGATGAAAAAATTTGAAGACTGCGATAAAAAAACGATGTTTATAGATCTTCAAAACCTTATTCCGCGTTTCTCGAAAATTACAGGCCTTGAAATCGCAAAAGTACTTCGTTTATGTACAGGCCATCAAATTCGCTACTGGGAACATGACCTAAGTGCACTAAAACGGTTGATTCAGAGTTTTTCCCATGTGTTTTCAATCATACTCTGCCTGGATAAGAGACACTCTTCTGGCACAGAACATCTTCTATCAGTCAGAAAAAATTCTATTTTTGGAGACATAGACAGAAAAGAAACTAGGAACGAAATCAGAAATCAAAAAGAAAGAACTAAACTCGTCGTTTGTCATACTCTTAGGAGAACCAATATCACTCCAGAAAATGTATTGACTGCAGTTATACTAAGATCAATTATTCTATATTGCTCAGAACTTCTCGTAAGTCGTTTCTTTGATAAATTAAAATCGGAAGCAGATGAGACGTTCTTAAAGAAATTAGAAGACTACGTTCACGACATAAAAAGTATGTCAAATGAAATGATAATGAGTCGTTGGATCAGAGAAGCACTTCAAAAGATTCCAACGACAAGAACAGGTTTAAATATGCTTTTTAAATCCGTTTTACAACGATTACAGCAACAAGAAATATCAACACATTCACATAGATATTATAAGGCCCTCATTACATTTTTTAAAAAATGGCAAAGAAGTTATTCGTTTAGTGCGTTTCCAAGTGCAACTTTAAGAGATGAACTTCTCCTCTATTTTGAATCGAAAAATGAAGATCGATTATACCAAATATGGATCTTTTATAAAGTCTTAGAAGCCCTAGCAAATAAGTTTAAAACTCAAATCTATCAGTTAGAACATGCTCATTCCGTATTTGTAGCCCTAGGTGGAAAGTTGATAATTAAACATGAACACAAGTACAAAACGAACTGGATAAGCAAGCGACATAATAAAATACTATTCCGAAGACCTGATATCTCAGTTGCATATGACTCAAAAAGGTTTTTAATAGAAGTTAAAAACCGCCATTTCTGGAAAAAAACCGAATCAGGTAAATGGAAGATAAATTCGGGCATTATGAACCAGTTATTGGTATATGCACACCTTTCAAAGGTCGCAGAAGTCGAGGAACGAAGCGTTTTATTTGTGGGATCACAACCTAAAGATCATTCTCTGAAGGACGTCTGGGAAAACTTAACAGATTTCGGATGTCAAAATCCAAAGAGGATAGTGTGTATCAATCTTCATCCATCTCAATCCCCATCAACAATATTAGAGAAACTAAATAATACACTTGGAGAGATAATGGCTTAAAACGCTAAATTATAGGCCGTATAGTTGCCATGTGTACGGAAAAACATTTTATCTGCTTTGAACTAGCGCTTACTCAATTTCCTTTCGTAATAAAATATGAGGTTTTATGAAACATCCAATAGATACTTTTGAGTGGAATTTATACCTTCAAATCGGAGCACTGCAAATCTAAAGATACTCTTTAGCTTCTTTTGTAACAAAAACCTCTCTTTCCCTAATTCTGTTTAATAGAGATCTCTAGTTAAATCAAAAGCGATTTTAAACGACACTTTATCAAATACCGCTCTCACTATCTAACTCACTCGATACTTTCGATATGGACTGTAGCCTATCGTACCCAATTAAAACCGACCAAGAATTACATTTTCAGATAACCTACCTAAATTTCATAGTTTATGGTATTCACCGAAATATTCTTTTAAATCTTAGAATTTTTGTTTTTCTCATCGAAAATATTTTTGGATTATTTGTTCGAATTTCTTAGAATCTATAACTTTATCTTCATCTGTGATAATAAGTTTCTCAGAAAAACCATTCATTTAAATTCTTTTATTTCACTTAATATGTGTTTCAAACACTTGATAAAAGATATCGTTTCAATTCATCTTCTGAGTTATCCGCAGATACAAAGATCGGCACGTTTTCGATTCCCGTAGCTATGTAACTCGACAATAGCCACTCTCCAGGCGCAAACTCCAGTGTTTTTTCAAGAATACTCCGATCAATCATAAACGTATTACTAATTAAGCTTCTGTCATAAGGACGAGGCAACGTCCCCACAAAGTACGTATGAAGTTGCTGTAATGCATTTGTATTTAGATGTGCAATCCTTTGCGTAGCAATGCACCCACCTAAACCATATTTCCTTCCCTGCCGCAATAATCTTTCAACTGCTCTCGAACACACTTTATCTATTCCAGAAGAGCCAGCGAAATCGGGAATAAATTCCTGCGCCTCGTCAAACACAAATAAAATCTCTGGCTTCACTTTAAATCTCCTTTTTCGCCTTTGCAGTACAGCACCTGTGAGATAGATCACCAGATCTTTGATATCAGCAGCATCCGATATTGAAATGCAAATAAGCCTTGTATCCCCCTCAAGGAGTTGTATAAGCGCATCATCCGTTATACAGTCGGTTTGAGGTGAATCATCGTCTTCACATGCCTCAAGTTGTCTAAGGATGTTCTGGCGAGTGGTAGCCCAGGCGTAAACGCCCGATTTATCGTGAACATTGTATTCTTGAACAGCCCGTCGAGCTATTTGATCAAGTTCATCGATAAATTCTCGATTTGCAGGCATAGTATCATATAAATTATTCTCCTCTACATAACTAATAATGAAAGCGGTTATATCATCTAAAGCGTTTACGTAATGGGGTTTTCCAAGGCTATCTTTTCGCAAGACTTCGATTTCTCCAAGACATTGACTATAAGTCGGAACTCGAACTCTAACCTTACTGTAGAATGCAACCCTGTCCAAATTCATTATTTTTCGAAACGCATTAAGAACTCGTTGGTCCTTTTCAAATTCTCTCGGTTTGACGACTGAAGCATAAAATTGTCCAACATCGGCAACTCTCGACTCCAAAAGAATCTTTGACGGAATCTCAGGGTCTGTGAAAAGATCCATCAAAAGAAAAGAATATTCACATGAAATATCAAAAATTATAACTTTTGTATCCTTCGTATGCAGAAGAATCCTTCGCAGAACGTTCGAGAGGAGATTACTCTTTCCGCCGCCCGTAAAAGCGAAGATACCAAAATGATAGCGAATTAAATCCTCAAAACTCACGTAAATAGGGATTTTGTCTTCGTCCGACTCAAACATTTTTATTGTGCCAAGACGTGGATCTTTCCTTGCCTCAGCACTTGTTTCTGCAATAGCGGGTATTTTTTCCAGAATTTTTCCGTTATACATCATGTTGATTAAATCTCTGTTCAAAATATGAGCCTTCTCTGCGATTATGGGATACGTAAACCCCTTCTCATATGATATTTCGCCATTTTTAATGACGAGATCATAGTTTATCGGAATACTATTGATTTGTACCAGCATTGTAGCTTTATCATCAGACTCCCAATCCGACACAGACTGATCAATAATCTCGAATTGTAAAGGATAATAACTACCATCAGATAAGCCACGTAATCCAAAATGTTCCGGCCAGATTCGAGTAATTTCTAATAAGGTAAATCGAGCTACGTCATCTCGACTTTTGAAGTTACGAACGGCTAACAGCATGCCCTCTTCAACAAGACGCATCAGTTCCTTATCATATTCCACTTTAGCCCTACAATTATACTTAGCTGATGTCGGAGCAAGTGCAGATTCCTCCCTAAATTGAGTTGGAATTACAGCAGCTAAACGTGCTTTAAATTTCCCTCCAAAATCAGTAAAATAGTCTTGAATATCGAAACTAAATTTATTGTTGGCTTCTGGTTCGCTCAATTTGTGACCTCCTATCACGAAACGTGCTCATATAAAATACAAATTTGCGCAAAGCTGGATTTGAAGTTATCCAGTGCCTGGTCGAATTAATCACGTCCTGAAAGTATCTATTTTGCCATTTAGCAATATTATCTGCAATAAAAAGAGGAATATTATGCCCAAAGGCTTCAGGAATGCTTGGATCTGTCATAGCGCTGAGAATGGTCATTACTAAATTCTGTATTTCATTTTTATGGTCTTTTGTTTGATAGTGAATAACATCGACAACCTCATCCACACCAGAAAAATGATTTGAGAACGTAACTATATTTTCGTTTAGATCAAATTGCGGATAGACCAGTCGATCGATTAACAATACGTTACTTCTTAATTGTGGATCATAATCAGCAACTGACAGTTGAATATAGGTTTTGACAAATAACCGTTCAGGAGCAATCTTGTTTTGAATTGCCCCGCGAACGTGTTGTATACCTCTGTCTAAGTCTGGAATTAATGTTCTAAAGCAGGAATCGTACTCAACAAGCGCCCAAGGCACCTTTACTTTCTGCCAATTGAGAAGTGAAGCTGACTGAAGTAACATCCTGTCGGTGTTGGGTAAGTTTGCAAATTCTGCGTGAGCTAAATTCTCGAGAATCAGCCCAGCACGGGTTGTAATGGGTATAACTTGTCGCTTGAAGTCACGTGCCGCAGTATCTTTTGTTACTCCAACTAATAAGATATTGTCTCTCCAACATTTTTCGAGTATCATGTAAAGGCAAAATAAAGTGAGAAAGTTCATATCAAGTGTGGTAAACCAATGATATTCACCGTCTTTCTTCACTTTCATCAGTTTATCAAATTGCGGGTCAATTTGTGGTTCTTCTAAGAATAGAGCGTCACCAACCATTTTTACAAGCTTCTTAATGCGTTCCCAAGTATTTTGATAGCGGCCTTCTAACTGATAACGTTCCCCTTGTTTGTGAATGATACCATATCTGATTAAACTTTTCATATAGCGTTCTATACGCTCTGTAGTTTGCTCATCGTCTATATCAAGGTTAATGCAAACTTCATCAATACTTTGAGGACCATTATTCCTCAAAGAAAAGACAAGATAATATTTAAGATAATCTGCTCGTGGTGGAAGAACACCCAATTCAGGATTGTGAATCCAGTATCGACCAAGCCATAAATCATTTTCATCTATTTTGACGCCATCAACTTCTACTCCGATGAGAGCCCCATTTTTCTCCCAATGAGATTTCTTTCTAGTATCAACTGCAAGATGCGCTTGATCTGTTGAGAGACTTCTATCCATCAATAGAAGCTGGATAGGCTTTTCTTTAGGTTCTGTGATTAATTTATACGCCAGATAATACTCGGCAAACGTCATTATTTGATTTGCAATTTGTGAATTGTCTACAATAGTCTGATCGTCAAGCGGTCTCCTTAATGACAGTTCGCCAGGTGTTGTTTCATCGAAAAACGTTTGATCTATCTCTGGAACCTCACAAATATATACAGGGATACAACTAGAACACCCAACTCCTTGCTTGAGAAATTCTTTTGGATAGGTCACAGAAGGTGGGGCATCGCTTTTGAATTCAATTTCGCCAATAGCTGCGAAGGCACCTCCATAGAAAATGGCAAGGTCAAAAAAAGATTTTGTGTACTCCGTGCCATCAACCGCAGCATATTTTATTTTGTTTTCTCCAAAAAATGATCTTGCTGTAACTAGCGCGTCTTCTACTGAAAATTCATCAACCATGAATCGATGAAGAAATTGTTCATAAATGTTTTCAGAGGTTTTGAAGATTGACTCATATTCAGTAATCTGTTCAGCAGCTTCCTTTCTTAGTATTTCGCCAACCCTTTTCAACGCTTCGCTTAAGAATGAGGGAGTCATTAGTTCTCACTGAAGTTATACTTCTTTTGGAAATAATTTCTCAACCTTTCGCCCGCTTTTCATTTTATTGACTTCTTTCAGTTTTCCGCGGATTCTTACTTTAGGATCATCCGTTCTTTTGTTTGTATCTCCATCATAATTCGTTTCTGTAACGTAAACATCCATCCCTACAAAAAGATTTTCTATGCCTACAGATTTCGTCGTGTCCCAAGAGGACGCCGTACCCTTCTCCAAAGCGTTTTCAATTCGTGATTTATATCCTTGAAATACGATTCCTGTAATTTTTCCTTCCCTTTTTGTATACACATATGCCTGTACAAACTTTATTCCATATTCATCAAAGAATTGCTGTTTATCCCATTTAGGATCTTCAATAAACTCGAAAATGAAATCATAACGAATCTCATCTTCTGGAACTTCCTCAGTGATCTCATTTTCTTCCATTAAATGAGTTTCCTTTACTTCCTGCTTGAACGGTTTGATTTCATGTTTAGGCCTTTCTTTGACCTTAGGAGAAGGCTTAACTTCAACTTCTTCTTGCTTTTCAACAAGAAGGTTAAAAACCTGACGGAAAATATTTGCTAAATCTTTTGTCTTAATCTTAAGGATATACTTACCTTCAGGAAGTTTTTCAATACCTTCAATGAATGGGTGAGTTAATAGATGAATGAATTCTTCAATGCTCTTACGTTTTATTTCAAGTTTTTCAAGCTTTTCTCTTACTGCTAAACTATTTGCTGTAAAGAAACCCAATCTATCTTGTACAGATTGCATTTCTTCGAGTATAATTCTAAAATGATCCCAGAACACTCTTTTATTTTGAATCTTAGTTAATAAATCCTCTACTTGTGATCTGATGCCACCCTTTTTAGTAAACAAATCCTTTAAGTCAATTAGTGTAAGAGGAATATTTGAATGACTTTTGACAAGACGTATTAAATCATCAGTTTTCAGAAGAGAAACGTTATGGTCTTTTGCTCGCCTTTCAAGATTTCCTCTGGCAAAATCAGGCGCTACTACGACTACAAAATTAGCTGTTGTCTTTTCTTTGTGATCGTCCAAAGAGAGCCAATCTATTGAACGATCCGAAATTTTTTCCCTTTTAGTTGTTTTGGCATCAACATTTACTCTAAATGCCTCTTGCCCAATTCTTGCCGTAAGTAGTACATCAGTCTCTCCACTAACTCCCATAAGTTCTGTATCGAAACCTAAGAAGTTAAAAGCATCTCTGATTGCTTCTTCAAATTCGGTTGGAGAGTCACTCTTATATTGAGCCTCAGCTAATCGTTCAATAATCGAACTAGCTTTCGAAATTTTTTTCAACCCCTCTTATCCTTCTCTAGGATTCTTACCCTCTTATAAAAGAAATTAAATTCTTCGATTTATCTCAATGAATTTATTTTGTTGACGAATAATCAAATCATCTTAATCCTACTTCAAAGATACTCTTTAGCTTCTTCTGTAATAAAAGCCTTTCTTCCTTTAATATCGGTCAATTCAAGAGCTGAATTTAGAAGGAATTTTATTTCTCTAAAAATCTCTCGATCTCTAAAAATATATTAATGCTGAACTTATAATGGGATATCACATATCCAATTTTCAAGTTTGAATTAGTTTTACTAGTTGTTATCTTAAGAATGACTTTTCAAGGGGGAATAAAATGTCTGATATTAAAAAGGCTATTAGCACTCTAAAAAAGTCTTTTGAACGTTTTAGCCAAGATTTTTTAAAAGCCCTATCATCTTTAGAGACCGCAGCTGAGCCTCCCTCTACAATTGATAAAAAACTAGCCATAGGCAAACTTTTCGAGAAACAGAGTAGCATGACATTGAATGATATTAAAACAGGAATTAAAGCTAGTGCACTTAAAGAAATTAAACCTATCATTGAAGTTCTAATAAAAGAGGGAACACTTACTGTAGATGAAAGCACCCTAGGAAAAAGTGGAAAACCAATTGGCGATACGATCATTCAAAAAGGAAGCAGGACTACATCTGTTCGGCAAGTTATAAATGAAAAGGATTTCTTAAATATTTCACGAGAGGAATACAACAGACTTGTTCTTGCATCTGCAGTAACACCTTATGTAGAGATTGAAAAACTTAGAAATAGAGTAACACAAAGATTGGGTATATCATCAAACGAATTTAATACTCTTCTAACAAAACTCAACACTCAAAATCCTGCCAGAGTTCAACTTGATCCAGGTACTGGAAAATCTGGGCTTGGAATTGCTACATCGCGAGGAATCTGCTATTTTGTGATTATCAGGTGAGAATATGCAACGTTACTCTTCTCTGGGTTTAGCTGAGAATCCTTTTCCTCCAACAGGTACACCTACGAGACACTGGATTTTAGCTGGGCAAAGTAGAATAAGAGCCTTTAGGCAATTAAAAGCGGCTCTTGAGGGAGCATCCAGAGGTAATATTTTAGGAGTAAGGATTTCAGGTGGAAATGGTCAAGGAAAAAGTCATTTAATGCGTCATGCAGAATATCATCTGAGCAAAGAGCCCGGCATGAAATCAGCTGTTTATATACATTGCCCTTCAGACCCTAGAGTTACACCAGACTTATGTCACTTAACGAAATTAATCTTGGATAGATTAGGCAGAGAAGATTTCTTAGAAAAACTTGCTTGGGGATTATATGGAGTCTCTTTAGCCAAAAGCTTACAAACTGGATCGTTTAAAGGTTTAAAAAGCAAAAGAAGGTTTCCTTTTAGAAGAAAGAAACATGATAAGAAATATGTGCAATACTTAATAAATAATTTAAATGAAGATCCGCTTTATATCGATGAAATTATCGATGAAATTGACCTTGAAGTTTTGCAAAAAATGGTTAAGGATGATATCGAACGTCATGAAATGAAAGATATCTATGAATCATCATTTATTTCACCAGAAGTCACAACACATATTCTTAATTCTGAACTAGAATCTGATAATTGGGAAAATCTGACTAACTTCTTCTATAATAATACAGAAAATGCTTTGATGACATTAAAAACTATAGTTAATTTAATGCGCATTACAGGATATGATCTATTCACTCTGCTTGTAGACGAACTAGAAAGGGTAGAGGAAAGCAAACGAGATATCTTTCTGCAAACTCTTTGCCTTTTATTAGAATATGGTCCTCCTAATACATGTGTAGTTGTTGCTTGTACTCCAAAAATATGGGGTAAGATTCTTGGTATTGGAGAAGAACCAGCCTCTGATGTTGGCCCTGCATTAAAGAGGCGCTTTACAGAATTAGTACCACTTGAAAACATTGAAATTAGTGATGCGAACGAAATCGTTGCAGCATATCTTAAAGAAGCGGAACCCGCCCTTGGAATTAGAAAAAGAAGTGAAATTAGCCCTTTTTCTGAAGAATCTGTTGAAATGATTTGGAGAGAAGTTGGTGCGCTCCTGGGAGACCTTCTTATCTCTTGTTATGTTTCTATCGAACTAGCAACAGATCAGAACAAAAAATCAGTGGATCTTGCGATTTCTAACGAAGCCTTGGAACGAGTTATTGCCGCAACAGGTCTTCCATTACAAACGCCTTCTATAAGCCCTCCACCAGCTCTTTCAAATCAAATTCTTGATGATTTCTGGGGAATTAGAAGAAACAGTGAAAGATCTTTTAAAGTTGAAAAAGCGTTGAGAGAAGTTCTTCAAAAAGCCGTTCCACAAGGAGGAATAATGAAAGTTCATTCAAAAAAGAAAAGACCATTAACAAGCCAAGGTCGTCGTGAGATAGACGTATTAGCTTATAAGGGGCCAAAACCCATTGGTTTTGAGGTTAAAGCATACGAAATTAAAAATGAAGTTGCTAAAAAGGAATTAGAAGCGACTTTTCTAATTGCGGATGAAAATCTCGTAAACCATCTTGTTATTGTTTCAACATCAACATTAAGCATTGAAGCGGCAAATGAATTGCAGAAGCGTTCTGAAAAAGTTTCTTTGGTCTTTCTGGACGAACCAAAACTTACATTGCTCTTATACGTCAGCAACGTTATGGGAATACAGCGAGGGGCTTCACTCCAACCAGATGAGGCAATCGAAGCCCTCAAACAAATCGGTGTAATGGAGATAATAGATAACTGCTAAGAATCCTTAAAATATATTTTTTACCTCTATTATACAAGTTGAATGCCAGCAAAATACAAACTAATTCATGTAATCTTTTTTCTAACTTCTCATATCACGATTAAGAAACTTTGCTCTCATTCTTCTCAGATTTGTTTTCACGAGAATTGATATCATACAAGTTTTGGTAAGATCACATCCCATTCTTTATTTGCAACCCACAAATCAGCTGTATTACGACTTGGGAAAATGGAAAATATTAAATCGAATTTGTGTTTCTTTATATGAATTTTATGAACGCTACCATGTTTAAATTCAGGCTTTTTTAGTTTGAAATAGTTTTTAGCAACTGTATTTCCCAAACATAAGACTTTTTTTGGTTGAAGAATTTCAATTTGCTCATCAAGATAGCTACGACAATGTTGAATGGCTATTAATCTATTATCAGAACCTCTAAGGTTATTTTCCCTATCGCGACCTTGCCACACAAAACATTTAATAAGATCTGTAAAAATCCAAGTTTTTCCTTTATCGTTTAGTGCCTGAAACAAGATTCTCATTTCTTTTTGATTGAATTTTTGGAGAGGTTCATTTAGGTAATACTCCGCAAATTGAGTAACTTCGGAATCTAAATCTAGTTGTGGGCGAAAATTTTGCGCTCTCCCTCCACCATGGGCTTCAGCGATAACAAGTAAATCAACTGGTAATTTCACAATTTCCGAGGAAAAACCCAGAAGCATGTTGCTATAACATTCATTATGCTTTTTGTCATAATGAGCGAATTGAGTCCTATCTAAATAACAGCTTTCGCAGTAAGACCGCATGTTGACCTTTTCGAAAAATTTTCGACTGGTTGGCTCGGTCAGTATACCACATGTCATAGAATCCCTTTCCATTATAAGTTATTCTAATAAATTTGTAATTCATTTTTTAATTAATTTAAAATCATCTATAGATCCTTAAATTAAGACATTCCAAACGAGAAGGCTGAAAAAACATAGATTTCGCCAACAAAGGAGTTATTATTCTAAACAATTTCTTGTCTATTCAATGGTCGTCAATGATCTTTATTTCTTAACTCTTTCTCTATCAGTTTGCGAATTGTAGTCCGTATATATTCTTCAAATTTGCTTATATCATCAAAATTAATGGAAACATCTTCTTCATGGATTAAAGAGTTACGTTTTTTATAAAATTCTTGTATTTCCCTTTTAATTTTTCTTCCTTCATCAAGATTTTGCGCTAAAAGTTGAGCTGTTTTCTCAGCAATTTTTTTTCCAATGCTTTTTTTCATATAAGACTTTTTAAATAGTGATTCAAATGATCTTATATAAAACAAGAACTTATCCTCCAACCTCTCGTACTCATATGCAGAGTTTAAACGTTTCAAGGCTTTGTTTAACCGAGGAAATTGACTTAAATCCAATTCATTGAAATCTTTCCAAAAAATCTTGAATTCGTTAACTTCAGTTTTTTTCAAGTAATATAGTTCTCCCAAAAACCTATTTTGTGAATGAAGAGGCGTGTAAGTATCCCTTAAATGAGCTAGAAAATAAGCTTCTAAGCAAGGCATTATCAGGATCATATTGAAACTTACTAGACCTGATTTGAATAGTCTTAAAGCTGTAACTAATTTGTTGAACCTTTCATTTAATTCTTTAGAATCTATGTCAACTGGCGTTGTTCCGTCTCCTAAAGCCTTCTTTAATTTGTATTTGAATTCGATTAAATGAACAGTAGCACGGAGTCTCTTATGTTCCCATTTTTTACCCTTTATATCAGGTTTTAAGCGACAATTTGTTGGAAAGATTTTCCCATCAATTTCTATAACCGAACCGTCATAAAGAACATTTAACGAATAAGTTTGATTTGACAAGTTCTTCATACCTATGCAGCAGGCTTCTGGAATGCTTGCCTTTCTTATCAATAGACCGTCGCCCAAGTCTATTTCATCAACTTCACTGTGAAAGGAAAAGAGCTTAGAAAATGCTCTGAAAGATATCTCATCGCTGAAAAAGAACTTTTCTAACTCTTCATATGCCACTTCAAACATTTCAGGATCAAATTCAATTTTATAGGTTGTTTGACTTTTAAAAAAAGTTTTATATGAAAGAAATTGTGTTCTTAAAAGGTATGTTAAATAATCACCTACGAATCGTCTAAAATGTCTTAATCCAGTGCCAACTGAGCGATCCAGGTGTGTGGATATTACAGGATCTGAATGCATAATTTTTGAGCAAGTTTTGAATTCTTTCAAACTTTTTATTTTACCAATTAAGTCCCAATGGAAAACAGGCGGCATAGTTGTAGTCATATCGTTGATGTAGAAAAAGTAATTTTCCGCTGCTTCTTGGATTCCTTGAATAAATTCTTCATCTCTATTAAATAATTCCAGTGCTGAAATGACGAAGTCCTTGCTAGTATTATAGAACCTTGTATTTCTCGGTGGTGATAGTCTAGACGAACTGTCTTTTTTTATTGCAGTTTCTCTCATTCTATTTAATTCTTTTACTTCTTCTATTCTAAGTTTTCTCATCTCTGGTAAGTTTTCTATCATTTTATTCATATGGTTTATTATCTCATCCTCAGCAATTCTTAGTGCTTTGTTATGAGATTCATTAATCAAGTCCCTTTTAAGATCATCCCATTTCTTTTCAAAAACAGTATCATATTGTTGTTCATACTTTCCAAGATTCTCAATAAATGTACATTTCCAAGTTTTATGCAATTCTTCTCGATTTTTCTCCAATAAGCCTTTACTCTGTTCTTCAGTGTTATTTTCTGCCAAATATTTCACTTCCAAGTTATTTGCATTACTTAATTAAATCGTTCATATATCGATTGCTTCAAAGTATGCCCTATTTGTGCTTTAATTTCAATTCTTCTTCGATCTTGTTCTTTATATCATTTACAGGGCTTAATGCTTTTCCTAACGAAGATAATTCCACCCATTTAGTTCTTCCCTTTTTTACCTCTAAGATTAAACCATCATCTACCAATCTACTGACAATCTTTAGAATGTATGATAGAGAACCCGTCCCAGTTTTCTTTTTGTAAACCTCTTGAATTGTGGATATGCTAAGTCGCGGATTTTCAGATAAAATCGTTAACACAAGTTTTTCTTGCTTTGACAAGTCTCGGTAGAGCCAAAGGTTTTGCATGTTTCCTGTATCTTTTTCAAATAAATAAATTGAAAAAATAAAAGGTTTGAATTCTGCTGCGGCTTGATATAACGCCATGCGCCATAACATTAGACCAGAATTAAGATTAATTGCAATCCTATACCCTTGCGTCTTAATATAGTCAAGTAATGCACGAAAATAGCGAAGAAGTTCATAAAAATCATCTGTACTCGTTGGTTCTAATAGACTGAAATTTCTTCTCTTTTCAGTAGGCATCTGCTCTTCATTTTCATTAAGCTCTTCCATTAATAGTTTTGCTTCTTCAAAATAATCTATAAGTTTAGGTCTCTTTTTTTCTGAAACTTCTTTATACTTTGGTTTTGGACGCTCTTTTGGTTTGTTAGATATGATTATTAACCATTTAGTATTGGGAAACTCTCTTAATGCAAGTTTTATCCAGAGATCTTCTCCACCATAGAGAAAAATTTGACAGAGTTCCATAGTTAAAAATAGTATCATGAATCTATATATACTTTCCTATTTTTAGGGAAAGTTTTATTAATTATGACAGTAATTGTCAAATCATGAAACTTTTAGAAGGTGAAATAATGGGAAAAAATAAAAAAATGACTTTAAAAAGTGCGAGTCGTATTCAATCACATGCAGATAAGACAGGAAAAAATCTAAGATTCAAAACAAGAGCACAAAGAGCAGCTAGCCGGAATAAGAAGTAATCCAATCGTGTGTATGGAAATGCTAAATGAAACTCAGAAATTTGAGCAAATATATCCAAAAAGGCTTCTTATTGATCATTATTATTTATTGATAGATCTTGAAACAATGATGAAAAGAAAGAATAGTAGATATTCAAATTCTGTGAGTATTTATTCTTCGTAATGGGGGTAGGAAATGAAAATTCTCCACATTATCCACAGATTTCCTCCATATTATATGGCAGGCTCTGAAGTGTACACCTTTAATCTCTGCAAAGAATTAGCAAAGTCAAACGATATATGGATATTCACTCGTATTGAAGACTCTTATCTTCCTCATTACCAAGTTGAATATAACAGTCTTGATAGAATGAATGTCGTACGTGTGAATAAACCGAGTCGTGATTATACTTTTAGAAGTAAATATATTGATAAGCATATAGAAAGAATATTTGAAGGTTATTTACAAAGAATTAAGCCCGAAATCGTTCATATTGGACACTTAAGTCATTTAAGTACAACCATTGTTGATATAATAAAGGATCATGGTGTCCCAATAGTTTTCACTTTACACGATTATTGGATGATTTGTGCACGGGGGCAACTTATCCAGAATAATACGCATCTTTGTGGGGGTCCAAGAGCTGAAAATTGCGCAAGATGTTTTGAATCATATTTTCTGTCAAAAAATGATTCAATTCGGGAGATCAAGATATGGGAAAAACAACTCTCGAATGTAAGAAACGAAATTGATGTGTATATCGCACCTTCTCAATTTTTGCAGAATATGTATGTGAAAATGGGCGTTCCTAAAGAAAAAATTATATATTTAAATTATGGATTCAACGTTTCAGCCTTTGAATTCTTTGAAAAAAAGATTTCCAAGAGAATTAGATTCGGGTTTATGGGACGTATCATCCCAGTTAAAGGCGTTGATCTTCTTATTGATGCATTTAATGATATTAATGCAAAAAATGCGGAACTCAACATTTACGGAGAAGTCGATCCTTCTACGAGATATCTTGAACGTAAAGTTCAGAATTTGCATATCCATTTTCGGGGACCATATAAGAATTGGAATATTGCAGAGATATTAGCGGAGATAGACGTTTTAGTTGTTCCGTCGATTTGGTATGAGAATTCTCCATTAGTGATTCACGAAGCATTTCTTGCTAGAATTCCAGTTATCACTTCTAATCTTGGAGGCATGGCAGAGCTAGTACAACATGGTAAGAACGGACTATTATTCCGACCTAGAGATGTGGACGACCTTCGAAACAAGATAGAGGCTTTTATCAACGAACCTGAATTAATTAAAAAACTATCCCCAGATCCGACTCAAGTTCGGACAATTCAAGATGACGCCGCGGCAATTATGTCTATTTACAAGCAGCTCTTGACATCAAAATTATCGAGGTCAATTTATGCCACATAAATTGAAAGGACCATGGCGTATCACTTTCGATACAAACCCTGACGACTGCAATCTTCATTGTATCATGTGTGAGGAACATAGTCCATTTAAGAAGTCCACTTCTGATAGGACAAGCGAGGATTCTCCACGTAGAATGGATTTCGCCTTGATCAAGCGAATAATTAAGGAAGCAAACCATTATGGGCTACGGGAAATCATCCCATCCACAATGGGAGAACCCCTTTTATACCAAAACTTCGAAAAAATAATCGAACTCTGCCACAAATATAGCTTTAAATTAAATCTTACAACAAATGGCACCTTTCCTCGAAGGTCAGCCAGAGAATGGTCCTTATTGATCGCGCCAGTTGCAAGCGATGTAAAAATATCATGGAATGGTTCAACTGCAGAAACTTCTGATTTTATTATGCAAGGATCTAAATTTAATTCAAAATTTCAAAATGTGCGTGAGTTCATAGCTGTTCGCGACGAAATCGCTTCAAAGGGGCTCAATAGATGTCGAATAACCGTTCAGGTAACGTTTATGGAATACAACTTCGAAGAGTTACCCGATATTATCAAGTTAGCTGCAGAACTCGGAATTGATCGTGTAAAGGGGCATCACGTATGGGTACATTGCAAAGAGATGGAAGATCAATCTATGCGCCGTAACGAGAAGTCTATCAAGAAATGGAATGAAATGGTTAAGCTATTAGAGGAGACGGCAGAAAGATATCGTCTTCCATCGGGAGAGAAGGTTATATTGGATAATATCTTTCCCCTGACGTTTGGAACTAAGGAATTAATGCCAGATGCTGTCTGCCCATTTTTAGATCAAGAAGCATGGATAGCCACAGATGGGCGCTTCAATCCATGTTGTGCACCAGATAATTTACGTCGCACATTAGGAGACTTTGGAAATCTGTATGAACGGAATTTAATGGAAATTTGGAACAGTCCTGCTTACGAGTATCTGTGTAAAAATTATCTCAACTATCAAGTCTGTAAAAGCTGTAATATGCGCCGACCACCATTACAAAGGAGATCATGCTGATGGATTTAAGTCGTATTTGTGTATCACCCGAGGAGACACATCATCTACTTGATGATAATCCTCTATATTCCAATCGTTATAACTGGGTGCTAAAATATCGTCCACCAGGGCTTGCTGCTGCAAGGGATGAAAGTGGGGCATTCCATATTGATCTGAATGGCGTACCTACGTACGAGAACAGATTCTTACGAACTTTTAGCTTCTATTATGGATTGGCTACAGTTGTAACAAGAGAGGGCTGGGGACATATCAATCCCTCTGGTGAATTAGTCTATGTGGAGAGATATGCTTGGACAGGGAACTTTCAAGATCGTTTCTGCACGGTCAGAGATAAAGATGGACTCTATTTTCATATCTGTTCAAATGGTAAACCTGCCTATCCTGAACGTTATCGATACGCTGGCGATTATCGCAATGGCATTGCTGTAGTGCAATGCAATGATGGATACACTATTCACATAGACAAAAAAGGGAAACCAATCAATGATCACAGATTTTTGGACTTGGATGTATTTCACAAGGGATATGCAAGGGCTAGGGCTTTTCAAGGCTGGTTTCACGTCGACAAGAATGGTAATCCCGCCTATGAGAAAAGATTCAAGATGGTAGAGCCTTTCTACAATGGCTTCGCCCGTGTAATTGAGTTTTCAGGAAGAATTGGCATCATAGATGAGACTGGAAATTGGATTCATACAGTTCAAGAACCAAATGATAATGAGTTAAGAACGAAACTATCTGGATTACTAGTTGATTATTGGAAATCTCAAACAATCTACTCAGGTGTTAAACTGGGAATTATCGATCTATTGGAACAAGAACCAAAATATGTCGACGATATCGCAAGAAAATGTCAACTTGATGTAAATGCAACTAGAAAATTGGTTAGAGGGTTAGCAGTGTTAGGTGTATTAAAATGGGACAAAGATGATGTCATAAGACTATCAAAAATGGGAGACTGGTTAAAAACAGGTCACCCTGAAGCGCTTGGTTCCGCTGCTCTGATCTGGGGCAGCGAACATTATAATGCTTGGCAAGGATTGCCAGAATCCATCAAAACTGGAAAAGTGGTTTTTGACCGAATCTATGGAAAACCATTTTTCGATTGGCTTGTTGATAATCCCGATAAAGCTGATATTTACCACAGTGCTATGTCTAGTTATGCTAAGTATGATTATAAGCATTTGACTCAAATCCACGATTTCTCAAAACATAAAATATTGATGGATGTGGGCGGAGGATATGGGATTCTCCTAACAAATATTTTGAAGACGAATTCAAAACTTAGAGGTATTCTCTTAGATACCAGTGCTGCCTTAAAGGGCGCTTACGAGTTTTTAAGAAATGAAGGTGTCCTTGATAGGTGTCAACTTATAGAAAGAAATTTCTTTGAAGAATTGCCGAACGGAAGTGATGCTATCATTATGAGCAGAGTCATACATGATTGGAACGATGATTATGCTCTTAAGATATTGAAAAACTGTTATGCTGCACTTCCTCAAGAGGGGTATTTATATCTTGTAGAACTTATAACTCCTGATAACCCAGAAACAGATTTCGGTGTACTGTTGAATCTTAATATGCTCGTTATAACAGGAGGTAAGGAAAGAACTGAACAAGAATACAAAGACCTAGTAACGAAGGGAGGATTTGAATGGGTCAATGTGATTCCTACACCTTCGATAGTTTCCCTTATCGTTGCGAAAAAAACAAATGACCTTAGACTTGACTGTTAATGCCTCATACTTCAATCAATTCTATTTTAAAGAGGTTTTCAGTCTTCCCTAAAGATATCCCGTGTGTAATTCAGATTAGGCATGCACATAGGCAAGAAAGTTTTATATGTTGCTAGGGTTGAGGTCAAATTAACAGAAAAAGAACGGACACCACAAGAAAATTATTTTTACATATCATAATCGCAGTTGAGAATCTCTAGGGCTGATTTAATGAAGAAGATCGTTGTCAGATGGACTTTTGGTGCAACTAAATCAAGAATGTTAAGTTCTCAAGCTTTAGATTTATTAGATCTATCCGTGAAATTTGCTATCTTACTATTCAAAGCAACTTCTAGAAATATCAAATTCATAATTTGCTATAACAATTTGAACGATTATGTGCTAGATGAGGTTCAAAAAATATCAGCAGTTAACGGTATTTTCTCTATGGATGTTTCAGACCTGCTTCCCAATGAATTGGGAAATGAGGATTCAAAAAACTCTTGGTGGAAATATGCACCTCCAAGAATTGATGAAGAGGCTTATGAAATAATAATGGACAATGATGTGATAATCTGGGGCATTCCAGAAACTCTAAAGAATTCTATCGAAAAAAATGCTCTTGTCGCCTTAACTGATGCTGCAGGAAAATACTATGGGGACTATAAAGAAAAAATAGAGGAACTCAATAATGAACTTAAACTTAACGCGGGACTTATTGGCCTACCGCCGAATTTTGCTATCGACCCTTCCGAAATTCTTGAAAATCTCCCACAAGACCATTTTCATTCTGAACAGGGATTTACAGCATTAAAATTCGCAAAATATGACAAATTGAAGTATTTAATACCACTCTCTGAGATTGAGCAACTAAATGTAAACATGTTAGATCCTGAAGAACTTATCTCAAAATGTGTTGGTGGTCATTTTTGTGGCTGTTCTTATGGGCACTATAGTTTTTGGAATGACATCTATGCTAACTATGTAAAGAAAAAATATGAAGAGGTAGTGAGAAATAAATTTTAAGATATAGATGCAATATTAAAAAGGGTTAAAGAAGAATTGAGGAAGTTCAACGAAGTTGAAGGCACAGTGTTATATGGCAGCTATACACGACAAGAAGAAGATTTTTAATCGGACAGATCTTAATTGTTTATCTTAATTACAATAGATACACGCACAAAAATAAGAATCTTGTTAAGAAAACTATAATTCAATAAATGAATAAAATAACGAGGAGTTCTTCTTAGATTTGACAGAAAAGGCAATAATAAAGTATCATACAAAAAAGGGGGATCCTGTCTTGATGGACTATGATAAAGACTATGACATTTATAGGGATAAAATCTTTGATCGATTCATGTTCTTTTTAAAAGAAATAAAAGATTTGAACAAAAACGGTAATTACGAGGAAATAAGGGAGGAAAAAATTTCCGAACTGAATAAGTATATTTATTCAGTAATTTGGCATTCGCAAGAAGAATTAAAATCTTTGCAATTCGATCAGAAAAAGAAGTATTTAGAATTTAACCAAAACGAAATTGAAGAAATTAATGGCGAAATTGAGCTGTTTTTAAAACGATTTTTTAATTGCTTCAAAAAAAAGGAAGATTCGTTTCAATATTTGTTTACACTGATAAATCAACTCTATAGAAAAAGAGTCTATCAATTGAACCATTTCAGAGGATACTTTGAAGGGGATTTAAATGACTACTTGGATAAGAAACCAATTTTTAAATGCTATATACATCTAAATCTATTTTTAGATTATTATGAGTCTTTTGCTTTATTTCTGAAACCATCTCTGGCAAAATTATGGGGGGAAAAAAGAAAATCGCAAAAAATAAGGGCTAGATTTAACTATAAGTCTAGCGATTTGTATCAATATCTATTTCCTTCGTTCTTTAAGACCAAAAGATATTCCTTTATTTTCGACTATAAGCTAAGAAATCAGACAGCACACAACAATTACCTGATAAATCCCGAGAATTATTCTTTCATACACTATAAACTCCCCATTTTTTTCCCTAAAGATGTTAACAAAATTGAAAAGAAAGAAAAGATTCAAAAACTATACATAAGAAAAACATTTGATCTCGGGGAAATTGAACAAAAATACAAGATGATTTCTAATTTAGTGATATGGTTTACAACTTATTTTGACATTATAGTGAATGAAACGATGGCAAATCTAGTGTTTCCCTCAATAGAGGCTAATTGGTCAAATTATTTTGAAGAATATATTCAAAGTTGGGAAGTGTATCACAAACATGTCTGGAATGCCTCCCAAAGCATGTAGAGGCGTAAAATACATTTTAAGTACAAAAGAATCAAAATTTTTCAAAGAAGTTGCTATTATGCGGTGATTTTATAGTATACTTCTTTCGAAATATAATAACTGGCATCATAGAGTCAAAAAAAAGCACTATGAAAGTTAGTGGATATCATGATTCATTTTAAGGAAATCTTTGAACAACATTATCCTAGTCATTGGACTGAGTTCCAAAAAATCGGAAGAAAAATCCAAAACATCATTGACTATGATTTTGTAAACGAAGAGATTTTATGGAACGCTATGTCCATACGCGGTTCTGCATTGTCTTCTGAGGAATTTGAGAGATTAGAATTTCTCGGGGATTCGATTTTAAAAACGATTCTTGGAATCCTATTGTATAAAAGAGGCGAAGAATTTCAACCAGATAAATTAAGTGCCTTTAGGCAAAATCTAGAGAGTAATGAAAAACTTGCGCTACTTGCGGAAGAGTTAAAGTTTAATGAAATCGGATTATTATTAGAAATGAGAGAATTGAGTACAAATCAGGCTGCTGACTTCTTCGAGGCTTTAATCGGCGCAATTTATGTAGATAAAGGAAATATCGAAAATATGATTGCTCTTGTGAAGGGAATTACTCATTTTGAAAAGAGGCTCAAAGAACTTCGAAAAGCTCCATGGGAATCAAAAGATCCAAAATCTTACCTCCAGGAATGGGTTAGCAAGAAATACAGTAATGAAGTTAATATTGATTACATAAGTGTTAATGAAGGAACAAGCAATGCACCTCAATTCAAGGTCCGTGCTACTGTTAAACGAAAATTTAATGATATCATTGAAATCGAGGGACCTTGGGTAGGTACTTTCTCAAAAAAGAAGGAAGGAGAAAAAGAAGCGGCTAAAACACTTCTTTCACAATTAGAGGAAAGTTGATATGATAAATCCTTCTAAATTAGAAAACGAAAATAATTTTTATTACTTAGGAGATAGAAAAATGCCCATTATTCATGTAAACGTCTGGAAAGGTTTCGGAAAGGAAAACGCTAAATTCGTAATCCAAAAGATAACCAAAGTCTTTGTAGATATGGGCATCCCGGCGAATGCAGTGGAAGTAATCGTGCATGAAATAGAAAAGTCGCATTGGGGCGTTGGTGGGAAGCCTGCATCAGAAGTTGAGTCGCTATCACTATCGCAGCCAGAACTGGTATAAAACGCTGCGCAAATTGGAGAAAGCCTATGTTAAGGTGACCAATATCAAGCAGGACGTTAAGAACAAACTGGTCCATTACCTCCACACCAGGTATGGGGTAGTCTGTTACCAGGATGAGCGTGTCAAGGCCTGGCAACGCCTCTGGGGAAGTAAAATCTTATCCACGGCCATCGGAGGGATCATACGCACACTTAAGGAAAAGATACATACTCCGATCCAAGTCGATAAGTGGTTTCCTTCCACCAAGACCTGTTCGCGTTGTGGGAATATCCGTGACGTAAGATTAGATGAGCGAATCTATGTCTGTCCAGTCTGTGGGTTGGTGATGGACCGAGATCATAATTCAAGTGTTAACCTAGAGAACGAAGGGTTAACACAAGTGGTACCTACAGGACGTAGGGATGTTAAGCCTGTGGAGACTGAATCCTCTACTGTGGCATCGTTGGAATACTTAAACCATATTCCCTATGTGACAGCAAGTTCGGTCGGCGAAGCAGGAAGCCTCACCGCTTCAGCGTGAGGTAGTTCACTAAAATTCTGGAATCTTCAGGGCATATGTGATTAATTATTGTCTCTTTTTTCGATTTCTTTTATGCAACATTTTTTAAGTTCTTTAGCATAATAGATTTCCTTTATGAAGAGAGAAACGGATGGAATTCTTCCGATTAGTTCAATCGTATAAACATAAGTCTGATTAGTACATAAAGCTTAATACGATTGGATATTCCTATAAGTTGTGGGGTCTTCTTGCGGAGACATGATAAAAAAGTAGTCCAAAATGCAAAACTCTACTTCACAGACTTGATGGCCGAAGTTCGTTCAAGAAAAGCCGTGATTGAACTTCGAGAAGATAGAATTCGCGATTAGATAACTCCAAAATAATTTATTGAAATGAAGAGGAAAATGATTTCTTGAATTTTTAAGAGAGAGAAATGCAGTAGCATCAGTTCGCGTACATTTTTTGACATATTTTTAGTTCAATAACTTTCTTTCACGCTGCTCTCGTTTAGCATCAAATAATGACATAAAGACAAAATTAAAATTAAAGATCTCAAGTTTATCGCTTCTTCACCATCAATAAAAGGAAATGTTAATATTCTTAATCGTGAAGGTAATATTGTGGGTGAAATTAATGGCTGCAGCCGAAATTTCAGAAGAGTTTTGGGAAGATTTTGATTGGGTAAGGGAACACTACGGCGCATTACAAAAAAAGTATAAAGACATGTGGGTTGCTATTGCTGACAAAAAGGTCGTGGGTTATGGTAAGAATTTAAAGGAGGTAGAGGAGGAAGCGGAAAAACTGAGCGGAAGAAAGGATATTCTTACAATATACGTAGAATCAGGGGCGGCTATCTATTAAGGTTAACATCTATTTCATCAAGCAATATGATTCAGAACTTTTGCGAAAACAGCCTAAGTATAATGGACTGCTCAGAATTGTCTCAACAATCATTTTAAGAACAAAATTGGGTTGGTCAAAACCAAGATTCGCAATCATTGATACGGGTGCTCATACATCAATCTTTCCACTGACTGTTTGGAGAGAGACTGATGTTGAAATTATTGGTGACTATTTTGTTCGTGGATTAGTACCAAAAGAAGAATGTATATTTCCAATAAAAATCGGCTGGATCAGTGGAATGATAATCGATAAACTTGGTAATCGCACCACAGAATTGCGATACAGAGCATTTTTAGCGCCAACAGACGAAGTCCCCGTTATAATTGGTTTTAAAGATATAATGGACCAATGCGAGCTATATTTTAATTCTAAAGCCCTTACAGGTTATATAGAATTAATTTAACTTATGCAATTGGAGAAAGCATGCTAGCAGTGGGAAGTTCCCTCTCCTTGTGACGTCACATCTTGACAATAAATCAAGGTGGCGCGTCTTCCGATCATTAAATCAACTGGTGACCATTACGCTGAGTTAAAATCCCAATAAAATCGGTATTAACTATTGAGGTTTAATAATAAAAATTGATATCTTGTGTAAGTAATAGTGGATGTGTATAACCAATTCAAGAATACCTACAAAGTTAGGAGGTAGAAAAATGCCGATTGTGCATGTAAACGTCTGGAAAGGTTTCGGAACGGAAAACGCCAAAATCGTAATCCAAAATATAACTAAAGTCTTTGTGGATATGGGTATCCCTGCGGAAGCAGTGGAAGTAATTGTGCATGAAATAGAAAAGTCGCATTGGGGCGTTGGTGGTGAACCTGCATCAGAAAAACTCAAAGATGTAATGATGCCCTAAATTACCAGTTATTCCGCCATAGTGCCACATGAGTGAAACGTACGAGTTGCACTAAATTAGAAAATGAAGCCGTTGTACTTGTATTCATATTAAGAAAAAGAATGAGGTGGGTAAAACTTTGAAATGGGCTGATGAAGAAAAATTTCTCGAAGAACAACTCGAAATTCTAGTCAGGTTGCGAAACCAATTTGGCGAAGATGTCATAGAAATTGCGCGACGCGCGCGTCTCGCCGTCCACCAGAAGCGAATGCGAGAATTATCGACACAGAATCCACCTAAACACCCTGCTGAAGTATTTGGTCACTCAGCGTACAGCGTCTCAGCTGCTGATCCAGGTACCATGGAGTATGACGTGTTAGAAGATTCAGAGAGCCGTTTTGCTGTCAAAATCAAGCGTTGTCGCTATGCTGACTTTTATCGAGGTCATGGTCATCCAGAGATAGGCTATGCGTTACATTGCTCTCTAGATTTTGGCGAAGCTAAGGCCTTCTGGCCAGAAATCACATTCACACGTACTAAAACGTTAATGCAAGGTGATGATCACTGTAATCATTGTTATGAATTAGTTAAACAGAATGACGGTATTTAATCCAGCTAAATTAATGTAAATGAGAGGAACGTTTCATCGGAGTGTTACTTTGATTTTTGCTTGGACAACAGATTTGGATTGCTTTCTAAACCAAAAGGCTATTCTTGAATTTTTCAAAGTAAAAATTGTTTTATATGTAATAGATCTCTTCGCTGCTCTTGCAGATTCTACTGGGTTATTTAAGACGCATTTCGATCAGGGATTTGGTGTTTAATTCAATGTAGAAGGCTACAGGTGAATTGGGGAATTCATCTGGACAGATGGAGTTCTTTCATTAATAGAGAGTGAGTTTATCGGAAAACCAACAGAAAATGCTAAAGATTGAAGAAATAAATGCTTAAAACTAATCGTGAACTTAAAGACGAACAATTCTGAATTGCTTTCAGAATTAATAATATGTATGTGTCGAACTCGACCAAATTCTGCAATATTGGGATAAGGTTCAGGAAGACTGAATATTTTAATAATTCATTTTTAAGAGAATCTATGTGTAGAAATCGTGTAATATTAATTCTTCTGTTGTTAAAAATCCCTGTCAACTATTATCAAAATACTTTAAATCATTTCGCCCTAGAGCGCGAAGCATTACGTCCGGCTGAACGTAATATCGGTCTCCAAATATTTTATCACCGTAAATAGCGAGTGGATGTGTTTGAAGAATACCTACAAGTATGCCTTCTGTAAACTTGTTTTCGTCATATTGGCATATAGCTAGTACGCGATTTCCCGGGAAAAAGTAATTAAGTTTTGCCTCGTATTCTACGAGTAGTTCAATGTTTTCCCGCGATTTTAGTGCCCATGTCATCTCCCCGGTAACTCGTAGAGCATCGTAGCCGTCCGCTAGTGCTGTATCGAGATGTGCCTTGATTAAGGCAATCATTACATCTGGATCAAATGCGTCCTCTTTTGTATAGGTATCTTCACTGGTAGTAAACACTAATTGTCCTTTCTCGATCACCAAATCGACATCGACACTAATATTCTTAAGTTGGGTTTGTATTTCTTCGACACCACTTTCATCGATTATGTAGATGCACTTATGGTTGCATTCCAGCCCTTCTTTAATAAAGGGTATGACAAGGGCAAATTGTTGCTCTTTAGTTTCATAAATGTAACAGATATGAACCCCCAGTTGGATTTTTTGTCGGAGGGTATCATAAAGCGGAAATTTGTCTATCTTCATTGAAATAACCTTCTCTGGATGCCCTTACCTTTTAAGGTGGAGTAGCTGACTCTTGATATTATCCAGTTTTTTATTTGCGTCCACTTAAGAGGCCTAACTAAACGAATAATGATCTCGAACCATCAATACTATATGTCATATTTAAATTATATCACAAAAGAGAAGATGCGATCTGAAACATTGTGGAGACGCACTTACTCCGGTGGAATATTTCTCTTTTCAAGGAACTCTTTTCTTGCACAATTCTAACTTTCATTTTAACCCGATATAGTTCTATGAGAATCACAGTTTTCTCAGGAAATATTCGTGGAACCGGGTATCAGTTGTTAGTTCTGGGTGGAAAACCGTACCAATCATATCACCTTTTTGAACTGCGGCAATTATTGTACCCAGTTTTCCAAGAACCTCAACATCGGGACCCACCTCTAGAATAGTAGGCGCTCGTATGAATATAACCTGAAATGGTTCACGACCCAAGCAGGGGATTTCTAAATTAGCGCCAAAGGATTCCTTCTGTCTTCCAAAGGAGTTTCTTTCAACTGTAATATCCATCAAATCAAGAGTAGTAGCGTCAATTGTGTCCACAACACGATCATAAACTTTTCGGGCCATCATTATAAGCCCTGCACATGTTCCAAATATGGGCATACCCTGTTCTACTCGAACTTTGATTGCTTGCAAGGTTTTATGAAAAGTTGCCAGTTTTCCGATAGTTGTACTCTCTCCGCCTGGGATAATAAGCCCATCAATGCATTTCACATCTTCAACCGTCTTAACCCATGTGAGTTTGCAGTTAAGCCCTATTCGTTTTGAAGCACGTTTGGTCATGAAAACATGTTCTTCGATAGCACCTTGGAAACCAAGGATGCCAATAGATAACCTATTCATGTTGCCCCACGTTCCTGCATCCAAACTTTCAGGTGCTGGCTTTCCAATCCAACCATGGATTTCTTTTCATCTATCATTTTTTGAGCCTCAGCAACAGTAGATGGATCGTCAAAGAAGGTCGTTGCCAGAACGATTGCTTCCGCTCTGCTTGATGGATCTTCCGATTTGAAAATGCCCGAACCAACGAAAATGCCGTCACATCCTAGATTGATCATTAGCGCGGCATCCGCCGGAGTTGCTATGCCTCCAGCGGCAAAATTCACAACTGGCAGTCTGCCCAATCGCCCAGTCTCAGCTACTAGCTCATAGCAGGCCTTTAGATCCCGAGCCATTCGGATCAGTTCCTGATGGTCTTCAGACTCATAACTTGCTTTTATTGCTCTTATTTCGTTATTGACGAGTCTAAGATGCTTTACTGCTTCTGCTACGTCACCTGTACCTGGTTCTCCCTTAGTTCTTATCATTGCTGCACCTTCTTCAACCCGTCGCAGCGCTTCTCCGAGGCTTCTGGCGCCATCGACGAAGGGAGTTGTAAAGTCCCACTTCCAGATGTGACGGGTCTCATCAGCAGGTGTCAAAACCTCAGATTCGTCAATCATGTCGATGCCAACAGTTTCTAGAATCTTTGCTTCACCTGAATGCCCAATTCGACATTTAGCCATAACAGGAATGGTTACATGATCTAATATCTCTTCGATCGCCTTAAGACTAGCAGTTCGTGCAATTCCGCCAGTTTTTCGGACATCATATGGAAGCCGATCCAAGACCATAACCGCAACTGCACCAGCATCTTCCGCGATCTGCGCTTGTTCCACATTCGTGACATCCATGATGACACCATGCTTCAACATACAGGCAAAACCACGTTTTACTAAGGTCGTACCACGAATAATTTCAAATTCCTCAAAAGTCTCACATCGTATTCCCAATTGCTCGGAAACTGTGCTAACAAACGAGATCATATTAACCCCGATTAAGAGGACTTGAAGAAGATATATATAAGTTAACCTCTAAATATAGGATAGAACCTATATATAGATTAAAGGAAGGCGCGCCCATGGTCCTAGAAAGCATGCTCAAGTGCACCCGCTGTGGAGAAAACTACAAGCAAGATAGATCCCTTCAACTATGTCAAAAATGCAAGGGCATATTGTACGTTAACTACGATTACGATTCAATTAGAAAAAAACTTACTCCACAGGACCTTCAGAAGCGTGGCCTAGGCATCTGGAAATATTCAGAAATCCTCCCCATCACAAGCCGATCAAACATAGTTTCTCTCGGAGAAGGAGGCACTTTTCTCCATAGGTGCGAAAGATTAGGCAAAAAGCTTGGCCTAACCAATCTCTTCATTAAAAATGAAACCACAAATCCTACGGGCTCCTTCATTGATCGAGGCACTGCAGTTGCGGTTTCCAAAGCTAAAGAATTTGGCGTTCGTGCCTTAGTCTGTGGCGTCACGGGCAACCTAGGTGCTTCTCTTGCAGCCTATGCCGCCAAAGCCGCGATGCGCTGTCTCGTTTATCTGTCAGGACCTATTGATCAAGGCAAACTTTATCAAATGATTGCCTTTGGAGCAACCATTAGACCTACCAAGACATCTGAAGAAGCCTTAGCAAAAGCACAAAGCATAGGGTCAAACACAATGACGGTCACACCAGCAGATCCTCTCTTTCTTGAAGGAGAAAAAACAACAGGTTTTGAAATCTGTGAACAGCTCGAATGGAAAGCACCAGATCGAATTATTGTGCCGATGGGCAATGGTGGACATCTCTCTATGATTTGGAAGGGACTTAAAGAGTTTGTCTCTTTGGGAATCCTAGAAGACCTCTCTACGACCATGATCGGTGTACAAGCTGCTGGATGTGCTCCAATAGTGCAGGCCTTTCAGAAGGGGTCAATGGAGGTATCACCATCCGACAAAATCAACACGATAGTCAGAGATATATGCTTTAAAAATCCCTTGATGGGCGATTTAGCAGTCAAAACACTGCAAGAGTCAGAAGGGACTGCCTTGGCGGTTACTGACGAACAAATGCTGGATGCTGCACACCTTCTTGCTAAAACAGAAGGAATCTTCGCGGAACTTGCTGCCTCTTCAACCATTGCCTGTGCCAAACGACTGGTGGAGCTGGGAAAAATTGATCCTAGCGACGTCGTTGTTTGTGTAATTACAGGAATGGGACTCAAGGATCCAATTGCCATGCAAAGATTCGTCAAGCGGGCCAAAAATTTAAAAGGATTAATCCATCCAAGTGCAGAAAGAACCTTCTCAACAAAGATAGGTGAAACAAAACAATTAATACTTGAAATCTTATCACAGAGCGAACAATATGGCTATTTTATCTGGCGAGAACTCACCCAAAAATTTGATATCAAAATCAAAATCCCAACGGTATATCAGCATTTGGCAGATTTGGAAAAACTCGTTCTGATTAGACATACAAGAATAGCAACGATTTTTGGGAAGCCGGAAAGAAAGTATTATACTATCACAGATCGAGGTAAGGCTATGTTAAATGCACTAAAGCAAATGAATGCGTCGATGTAGGAAATATTGGCTTATGTCATTTAATCCTTAAAAACATATTAAAAAATAAAGGGAATGGGATTCGATGCATGATCGGCGTCTTGTCTTAACAGTTAAGGGAAGAATAATTCAATTATTGACCCTAGATAAAGCTGCTTGAGCTGTATGAGTATGTCAGAGCCTCTTTACTAAGATATAACTTCTAAACTCATATTAAGTGATGTGTAGGAATGCGTAAGTACACCCATCGAAATTATGTCAACCCCAGTTTCAGCATATTCATCGAGATTTTCTAGCGTTATTCCTCCTGAAACTTCCAAAATGACATTCTTCCGAAATCCTTTCTTAATTAATAATTCAATAGCTTGCTTTACTTCCGAAACACTCATGTTATCTAGCATGACTATGTCGGCCCCAGCTTCAACGATCTTTACGATATCAGCAGGTGTAGTAATTTCAACCTCTATTTTCTTCGAAAAACTGGTCTTTTGTTTTGCAAGTCTAACAGCCTGTTCAACATCCCCAACCAAAGCAATATGATTGTCCTTAATGAGTATCAGATCATCCAGTCTGAACCGATGCGTATCACCGCCACCAATCTCAACAGCTTTCTTTTCAAAATAACTAAACCCAGGCGTTGTTTTTCTTGTAGAGGCAATTCTAATAGAGTTGTTCAATTTCCTTGCGATGTTAAGTGCCAAAGAAGTTAATGTAGCTATTCCACTCATCCTCATTAAGAAATTTAACAAGGTACGCTCACAGTTTAGAATAGATTGTGCTTGTCCTATAAATGCTAGTAACGTATCTCCCCGGCCAATTTGTTCACCATCTTGTCGAATATAAAGAGGGTGTAAATCAAAGAGTTCTAAGATAACTTTTGCAATTTTGGCACCGGCAAAGATGCCTTCCTCTTTTGTGGATACTTTCGCCTCCACTACCATATTTTCATTAATCAATGAGTTAGTGGTGATATCACCATAACCTAGATCACTTTTCATTATCTCTTTTATGAAATCTCTCGTGAGAACTTCGTCCATCAAATGCATCTCCCTAATAGGCGCATTAAAAATTCGTTAAAAATTGAAAGGCCTTTAAATGTATTAAAGGCAAAAGTAAATTGCCATTATGAAAGTTGGACCATTTTTTTGATTCCACTTCTAGCCCTTTCTGCAATTTCATCAGGAACCATACAAACATAATTCTTCTTTACGAGCACATCTCTTATCTTTTCAAGCGTGATTTTTTTCATATTATGACAGATAGCATCATTGAGAGCTGGAATGAAGGTTTTTCCTGGAATTTCTCGTCTCATTCGTTCGACTAGGCCTATCTCCGTCCCTACGATGATAACATCAGACGATGTCTTTTTACTCCATTCGAGCATTTGTTGCGTGCTTCCTACATGATCTGCTATTTTTTGCACTTCTGGATCGCATTCGGGATGAACAACAAGTTCAGCATTAGGATATTTGGTTTTTAGGGAATGAAGTGTTGTAGGATCAAACATTTTATGGACATAACAGTATCCATGCTCAGGAATAGGAATAAGTTCAAGTCCAGAATCCACTTGACGAGCAACATGCCATCCAAGATTCCAATCTGGACCAAAAACTACCTTATCAGTTCCAAGCCTTCTTACAATCGTATCTGCATTCGAAGAAGTGCACATCACATCAGCTTCAGCCTTAGCTTCAGCGAGTGTATTCACGTACAAGACCACCGGAACTCCTGGATGTTTCCGCTTTGCTTCGATTACTGTGTTCTTCGGGCATTGAGCAGCCATAGGACACCTCGAAGAGGGATCCGGAATTAATACCATCTTATCTGGACTTAAGATAGCTGCTGATTCTACCATAAAATCAACTCCACAAAATACAATAATATCTGCATCTGTTTCACTTTGAGCTTTTCTGCACAAGGCTAAAGAATCCCCTAAGTAATCCGCTACTTCTTGGACTTCTGGCCTTTGATAATTATGCACTAACAGAATTGCATTTTCTTTCTCTTTTAATTTTAGAATCTCTTCTTGAAGTTGTTTCATAAATTCACCTCTATGCGCCAATACAAACATGTGTGGAGATATTTTTCAGAGTTCTAACCGCACTCAAAGCTGCAAGATAACTCGTTTTTGGATTCTCAGGACAAGGAATATTCTCAGATCTCGTTATAGCTTCACCAAAATCGCCTTTGATATGTATTTCATGTATATTTTCTGCAATTGTCGGATCAGCAATGACCTTGACAATAGTTCTATCAGCACCAATGCCAGCTAAACTTAATATCATTGAAACATTGACAGATTTGGGAAAATTCTTGGCAGCATCTCTTGCAGTACCTTCGTAAAGAGTAATAGGTTCACTAAGTTCATTGAGTGAAATTTTGTTATCGAGAACATACTTTGAGGTTTCTAATGTACGAACAGGTTTTCTGGTAATCAAATTAACAGAAGTCAGAGTGCCAATTGCAGCACTTTTAACACCATCAAGACCGAGTATTGCGCCAGAAGGAATATAGATCTTCCTATGATTCATATTAGCTAATTTTTGAATTTTTGAGAATAACAAATCGTCAGAGAAAGCTCCTACACTCAATACCATTAAATCCTTTTTGAAACGAATAACTTCTACAGCATATTCTCTAACAGCCTCTTGTGATGCTGCTTCCACAACAAGAGTGACCTCCGGATCGTGAATAAGTTCAGAAAAAGTATTGTATATTTTAAATGGAGTTTTGAGAATTTTAGCGAAATAATTGGCTTTTTCTTGTATTATATCAAAGACACCTACTATGCGAATACCTTCGCCAGCTGAACCCCTCTCTATAGATTGAGTTATTACTTGTCCAATAGCTCCACATCCAATTATTGCAACATTAAGACTCATTGATGATCTCCCTTACATTCCCGTTAGTGATTAATCGGCTAAAATCGATGCTAAAATTGCAATCAGTTCGTTTGATTCATTTCGCAAACAACCATCTGAAGTAAAGGTGAGGAAATTTACTTAAAGACATGTATATATATTTTATGGATAACTTAAAAATATATATCAAAAGAATAAAATTTAAAAAACTGAATAGTTATACTGTTATTTAAATAAATTAACTGATATAAAATATTGGAGTCAACCAGATGGATCCCAATATCCATAACAAGCGTCAATACAAATCTGCAGGCAAAAGAGATGCTAAGAAAGAAATTCTAGACCTTTTAACTGCTGTAGGAGAAGAGGGCATTTTTCAAGCAGAACTCCCAACAAAACTCACCTTGTCAACTACTTATATCTCTATGCTTCTTAAAGAATTAGAAAAAGAGAGCAGAATTATAAAAAGAAAAGAAATCGGGAAAGTTAACCGAATATGGCTTTTTAATAACGCACCAAAAGAGGAATCTGTAAGAGAGCTAGATAAGAAAACACATCTTTATCCAGTTTACTTAGGATTTGTTCCTGCAGCAGAATATGCAGCCCTATTTTTTGCAGAAAAAACTATTTTTAAGAAATATAACATCAATTTAAAGCTAATTCAGTTTCAAAATGTCGAAGATGCTACCTTAGCTCTGGGTAAAGGCATCTTGGATCTGTGTGTGACGCCAGTTATCACGCAAATCGCGGTAGCGCTACGAACTGGCTCTTTAAAAATCATCGCTGGCGCTGGTCGAGAAGGCAGTGCTATTGTGATAAGAAATGATTTGTTTTGCAAAAGTATTTGCAATGTAGATGATTTGAAAGATAAAAGAATAGGCTCATCTAAACTATCTGCAATGGAAATGAATCTAAGAACGATTTTAGAAAACAATGGACTAGATTCTTATGCAGACTGTAAAATAATCTTTTATAATTCGCCTGACGTCATGTATCATGCTCTTAAAACTGGAAAAATAGATGCGGTCTCTATCTGGGAGCCTTACATCACTAAATTAGAATTAGAAAACCTAGGTAAAGTCTTATTGTGGTACTCCGAATCTTTTCCTGAACTTCCATGTTGCACACTTGCGGCTAATGCTAATTTTCTGGAAGGTAATGCATGGTTGATTGACAAATTCATGAATGGGTATTTTGAAGCCTTCGAACAGATTGCCAAAAAGCGTGATATGGCGATCCAATGCGTTGCAAATAAACTAAAAATAAATGATAGACTGGTTAGGAAGGGTTATGATCATTTCATTTATAGTCCATTTATCTCTGAAAAGGATATTAATGCCGTCGTAAGATGTTATCGTTTACGATTAACTGACGAAAGAGAAATTCGAAAGATTTTAGCTTTCTAGATCTTCTATAACCATCGAAAAACTTATTTCTTTTTAAAAACGATTCTAACTGAGATTTCTCAAGCCAGATTATGGACACTCCGTAATACATAATATATTATTATTACCGTTAGTTCTGCTCTTTTGACAAATTTAAGACACCAAAATGAAATCAGGATGTTATTTGAACATATGTTCTAAATTTCGTACGGAAAAAACTATTGACACTACAACAATTGGTTTTTGATTGGTATAATGGGTTTAGTTATTCCTATTTTCCGTTGTTTTTATATGTGAAATGCGCAAATAGTCATACTAAATTAATCGAATTAATAGGTATTTGACAAAAAATCATCACGAAGTTGAGGAATCAAAAAAAAACAAAGGAAGTTCTTCCTATGCAAAAATTGAAACTCCGAGAAGCAGACAAACTGGAAGTCACGATTTTAGAGGATAATTATACAGATCTTCTCTTGCTTCAGAGCACAGATGTACTCAAACGACCTCGAATTCCACCTCCGAATTCACTTCTAGCCGCACATGGTTTGTCATGTCTCATCAAAGTCTATGCGGATTCGGAGATACATACCGTTTTAATGGACGCAGGCATATCAGAAACTAGTCTCCTCCACAATATGGCCATTTTAGGTATAGATCCAACAAAAATTGAGGCCATAGTTTTAAGTCATGGTCATTTTGACCATTTTGGAGGTCTGGTGGGAGTTCTAAAGAGGACTAAGCAGGAAATACCGCTTGTTCTTCATCCAGAGGCTTTCCTCCAGCGCCGTCTTAATATCCCCCGTAGAGAAAAACCGGTGAACATGCCAACATTAAGCGAACAAACTTTGAAGGAGGCTGGAGCATCACTTAACAAATCGAAGAAACCTTCCACAGTAGCATCAGATCTTATCTTAATATCGGGAGAAGTGGAACGAGTGACGGATTTTGAGAAAGGTTTTCCTTGGGCTGAAGCGAAAATTGAAGATAGCTGGATTGTAGACCCTTTCAATGATGATCAAGGGATAGCAGTTAACATCAAGGATCGTGGACTGGTAGTTATCGGTGGGTGCTCTCACGCTGGAATCATAAATACAGTCAAGTATCTCAAGAAAATTTCTCAGACGGATAGTATTCATGCAGTTTTAGGCGGATTTCATCTTACAGGACCGGCGTTTGAGTCAGTCATTGCGCCAACGATTAAGGAAATGAAGAGTATAGGTCCTGATTTTGTAGTTCCTATGCATTGCACCGGATGGAAAGCTATCAACCAGTTCGCCAAGGAGATGCCTGGCGAATTCTTTCTTAATACTGTGGGAACAACTTATGTGTTTCAATAATTAAGGAGCTCTGTAACTTTCAACCATGAGATATAAGCTTTTTTATAGATTTGTTGGCGAGAAGACCACCCAACAAGTTGGGGGGGATTTTAGCTTTGAAACAGCCTTATCTCTTCATTTCTAGAAAAGCTATAATGAATTGAAGGCAGCGGATAACAATCACACTTTCTTAAGTTCTAATACTTAACAGCCAGAAATAACCATTCCCAGCTTTTTTTCTCACCACGCTACCCTCAGACTCAAGAATTTTCAACATCTCTTCGGCTTGTTGGCTCGTTAAATCGAAGGCTTCAGCTACTTCTTTGGTAGCCACTTTGTTATATTTATGAACGAAAACTAAAATGTTTTCACTGGTCGCTTCAGGCATCTTCTTGACTAACTCGTCTCCTGCCAGATCGTTAAAAATTCTTTCAAAAAATTCAAAGCTCCTATATCCGCTCAGAAGCACTCGTTTTCCCTGTCTGTTCGTAATGATAAAAGTTGGGTACGCTTTGCTACCTGAGGCTCTAAACTCCTCAAGATCTTCGTAAAAGGCCTGTTCAGCTGAGCTGTTTTCAAGAGCATTGATGAACTTCTCTGAATCTAAGCCTACTTTTTTTGCCAACTCAACCTGTACCTCTCTCTTATGTATAAATCTACGTTCAGCTGATGCTGCTTCCCTCATTCTCCTTAGAAATCTATCGGCTAATTCTGGGTCCTGCATTTGCGCAGCCTTATAAGCTATGTTGGCGGGGTATGTGGAGTGGAATTCTCCTTGCAGATCTTGCCAAACTTGAACATCCACAGGCATGCCATGTCTCTCAGAAGCATCTAACCAGTGTTGTGGAACCTGTTCTAACCACTGTGTTGTAATTTCTTCATCGAGGTCTTCAACGAGCCCACCTGCTTTGAAAAGTATCTTAACTTGGTCTCCGTAGACTTCTTTGATCTTCCTAAGGATAGGCTCAGTTCCCCAACACCACGTGCAGTAGGGATCCTGAAACTCTAGCAACTCAATAATATGGCGTGACACGTGAATACCTTCGTTAGCATCTATAACGCAAGTCAAGGGTTCATAGTTTGAGCGATTATATTTCTATTGATAGAGGTGTGTTCTGGATGGGTGACTACTCACAATTTTTTGGATGGAGCTTCTTACTTTGCCTAATTCAAATTGAGTTATTGCCTGTATACATATGGCCGCTGCTCGCATCAATCGTTAAAATATATTCCAGAAAATTAAATAAAACTTTGATAAGTTTAGAGACTCCTTTACAGTTAGGAGGATTAACAGTTCCCGTTAATGTAGTTTAACTTCACATAACTTCATACTTCTGAAGCTTTCAGACTGCGGGTACACTTTTATAGTTATATGTTGGTGTCTGCCTGCTTATAAAGATGGTGTGACATACTGCTTAGTGTAAGTGACCTATTATGGCTGCTATAACACTTTCTGGGGTTATCATCTCACTCGCAGACACACAGGCTCTGAAAGACCTTATGAGACGATTCAATACCGCTCGAAGGCGTGCCTTCTCTCTGAAACGCCAAGGTGTGCAGACCTGTACTATCGAAACCATCCTTCAGCAAGAAATCGGGCTTAATTCTCGCTATATTAAAGATGCGCATTACTCCATAAAGAATTTGCCTTACAACACCACCTTTGGCGGGTTGAAGAACCAGCGGCTGCGTGAGAAAGGCACTATTACCAAGGAAGAATACAAGAAGCGCCGAAATGCGCTCCTGCTTTCTCACGGAGACCGTACCAAGCAGGGCAATCTCAATCTCAGACTCTATCTTGGCACAATGCAATTGCGCATCAATACCTGTCGCAACGATAAGGATAACAAGTGGATTTTTGCTAAGATATTCATCCCGCAAAAATATCTCGACAAATACGGTAGATATCTGGACGGGTCGCAGCCTTACACCGTACAAATTAAGCGGCGGAACTTTGATCAGGGTTATGACCTACGTATATCCATTAAACTACCTAGTGTGATACGGAAGGCCTCGCGAGCGATGACACTAGACATAAATGCCGGGCACACCGATTTCGCAGTGATGAACAAGGACGATGGCAGGGTTATGTCGATAGGGAGGTTTAATCACTACGAAACACAGCACACCAAGCAAGGAAAGCGTGAACATTTGTTGAATAAACTGGTGGAAAAGATCGGCAACCTTGCGAGACACTACGACGCCGAGGTGGTGGTCGGGCAACTCAATACGGGCAAGTTTTGGAGTTACAGCAAGAAAGCGACGAGAAAAATTCGCCAAATGCCGCAGTACAAGTTTCGACAGCTGTTGAAGCGGTTGGAATTGCAGGGTATAAAGGTGAATGAGAGGTCGGAGGCCTATACCAGCAAGTTAGGGGATGTGATCTCTCAAATAGTAGGTTATGACATCCACAAATGCGCGGCGATGATGTTCGCCCTTAAGGTCATCAACTATGACTTATTCAAGCAGTTGAAGACATTTTTCTTCGGAGTTCCGTTATATGAGGCCTATGGAAGGCGGAGACGTGGACGAAGGAGAAAAAGCGGGCTAACTGCCCCCATCCAGTACCGAATGTTTCTCAAAAGTATGAAATTCTGGATGGCGATGAAGTCCTCAATAATAGAGGATGGAGGCTACCTCCCGATTCCTGGTAGGGAGGGGTTGTCCTTGCTGGACAAATTAAAAGCGCCCTTCCCCTGTCTGACTATCAACATATGGTAACGTATATGAAGATATGGCAAGGTATCGTGACCAGGTGAACTTATTTTGCAGAGTACTGTCAAAAAATGGCTAGAATTTTAAGGATACGGATTTATACAACCAGACACAGGCGGAGAAGACGTTTTTATACACAATTGTCTTTCGTCTATTAAAAAGATTTGGAACTTGCGATATTGTAACAATTAATGAATCTCAACCAGAATGTGATCGTCAATTGGAAAGCTATAAGCCCCTACAACGTTTGCATAGGCTATCAGTTCAGCTTCTCATACATGAGGGAGATTTGTTTCAGATCAAACAAATAATTTTCTTCTTTTCAATTCTAAATATTTTGAAAGAAAAGAAAAGGAGAAAAGACGCACCACTTTTATTCCTTTGACTTTGTCCTACTTTCCTTTGGATCCCCATCTTTCTGAGTTTCGCGTTAGGATTCTAGTTTCAAATAAGAACTAAAATTTCTCGTTACAACCAAAGGATTTAAAAGAGCTGCCTCGCATATGAACGAAAAAGAGTTTTTTTATTGACATTTTAGTTGACTTTTTTTGTTGATTTAGTTCGTTAAGTGGAGGTGAATTTGTTTTGCAGGGTACTGTCAAAAAATGGCTAGATTTCAAAGGATTCGGATTTATAAAACCAGATACAGGTGGAGATGACATTTTTATCCACAATTCAGAAATAAAAGGTGCACATGATCTGAAAGAAGGACAAAAAGTCGAATTCGACGTAGAAGACTCATATAAGGGTCCGAAAGCCACCAATCTCAGAATAATTGAGTGAAGCTGGCTTTAAAAACATTGTAAAGCCTTCCGCAATGTGAATATGTCGAAGATTAATAGAATGGAAGGAAGGATATTCTGACGTTCATTTTTCTGAAAATTAATTCACATCGTACTAACCGCATTAATTGGTAGCTCTATTGAAGAGGTGCACACTGAGAAAGAGTATTTCTGTGCCAGTCGGTCCAGAAGGTTCCTTTTTCAGTTTCACCGGTTTCATAGAATACTTTAGTGCGGCCATTGTATTTTCTTTTTCTAATTCTTTTTTCCCTCAACTCAATTATACGAAATAAAGTGGATTTTAAATAGGATAAATTAGAACATATGTTCAAAGAAATTTGAAGCTCATTTGAGTATAGTGCATTTATCATTTACAGAGACGTAATAGTTTTACACGAGCTCTATTCCATGTATTTCCATTGAGCAATTGCGTAGTATAGGTTTGAATTCTAATGCTATAAGTTTAAATTGATTGTATGACACTATCAGATAACTTTGACTAAGGTAATAACTAAATGTTTTTAAAGACATGATCAGCATTCCAGTTAGGCATTCCAATTTGGAGGTTAATGAACATGGGAATGGAGCCAGGTATGGGATATGATAGTGCGATAACTATCTTCTCTCCAGATGGGAGATTGTTTCAAGTTGAATATGCGATCGAGGCAATAAGACGTGGAACTACTGCCATTGGAATGAAAGTCAAAGGAGTGGGTGCGGTCTTAACGGTTGAAAAGCGAGTTCTCAGCAGACTTGTGGTCCCAGAGAGCGTCGAAAAAATATTCAAAATTGATGAGCATATTGGTGTCGCGATTGCGGGGCTGACTGCAGATGCGCGTGTCCTAATCAACCAAGCGAGGATCAATGCACAAATGCACAGGCTAACGTATGATGAACCAATTAACGTAGAAGTCTTAACACGGGAAATTGGAGATTTAATGCAGGTATATACCCAATATGCAGGTGTAAGACCTTTTGGTGTTAAACTATTGATTATGGGAGTAGATGATAATGGAACTCAATTATTTTCGACCGATCCAAGTGGTACCTATTTTGGAAATCTAGCGGCAGTAATTGGTGCAGGTGAACAACAGGCTTTAGAATTGCTAGAGAAAGACTATCAACCGGATTTAGATTTGGATGGGATGATATTGTTGTCATTAAGAGCGTTAGAACAGGTGATTGAGTCTGAACTTGATGCAACAAAGGTTGAAATTACGGTAATCACTGAGGATGAACGGAAACTTAAGAATCTCACTGTTGAGGAAATCACTAACTATATTAAGAGAAAGACATAACTATGCCAGCAAATAATTTCAAAAGACCTTCGTTTTTTCAGTTCTCTATTCTGTTCCATACCAGTCTCTTGCTTTTTTGAGAACTTTAAAATGCAGAATGGTTTAACTGAAATATAGTGAAGAAAATCAGTCGATATCTACATAAATTATGTCAGTTTTTTGAGACACGGACACTGAGAAATTGTTTGGCGTAATGTGGTAGAAATTCGTGACGAGTTGTGGTAAACAAAAGATAAATGCATTCTTAGTCTCTTTTACATCAATTTTATCATTCCAAATGCTTTTTTGAGCCATATCTTGTGACTTTTCAAGACTAATCGCTATTGTCTCTTTGGAAAGCATGTAAAGATACGCAGAAGTCATCATTGGAATTTCTTTGAACATGTCTTTTGGTACTTCTATTTCATTTATTTCCATCTCGATAATTCGTGTCATTTGAACTACTCCTTGGTCACATGGACTCCATATACAATAAATTCTCTTATTAAGTTATTATATGTTTTCTCTCTTACGAATATCTCCACCAAGAATGGTTTTCTATGTCCTTTTTTGAATTTTAAGATTAACCTAAATGATCCATCTGGAAGATATTCTCTTTCCTTTATTGAGGAATATAGTACTCGTCTTTTGATATATCCCTCTGAAACCCCATCCTTCTCATGTTGCGAAACTTGAATAGGTGCTTTTCCCGCTAGGCGTACATATTCAAATGGAACTTCACGCTTGTTCATCAAAGTCTCACCTAGTATCTTGAGGATTGGTAATTCATCTTTGTCTATTGTCTATATTACCTCGTCGTTATTTATAATTTAATCAATATTTATTAAGTGACTCTTTGTATAGATTTTCTCTATGGAATGAAAATACCCTGATATTGAGTATTGAGGGAACCATATGGATTTCTTCCGATTATCTAAGAAAGACCTAATCACGACCCAGGAATGGTCCATGAACGACATCAACGCAGTTCTTGAGTGGACTCGCTATTTAAAGGAAAGTTATTACAAGGGTGATAAACCAAAACTTCTACCTGACAAAACATTTCTGATGCTTTTTTATTCTATATCAACGCGAACGCGCATTTCCTTCGAGACAGCGATGACCGAACTGGGGGGACACGCCCAATTCGTGGAGTCTAAAACGACCCTACTAGACGCAGGCGAGTCTATCAAGGACACGGCAAAAGCGATGGCAAGGTATGCACAAGGCATTGGAATACGCCTATTAGAGCCAAGTGTTGGAAACAAAGTGATCCGAGAATACGCTAGCCACGTAAAAATACCAGTCATTAATATGGCTGATGACCGTTTTCACCCCTGTCAAGGACTTGGCGATATATTTACCATTATAGAAAAGATGAAAGAGATAAGAAACAAAAAATTTCTGGTTACCTGGGCTAATTCTAACAACCCTCGATCCTGGTGTAGTGTCCAAAGCGCGATTCTAATTGCCACTCGTTTTGGAATGGACGTAACGCTGGCATATCCCTCTGAACATTTTGCTTTAGAGCCCACTGTAATTAACTGGTGCAAACAAAACGCAGACGAATCTGGAGGCACATTTGAAATCAGTAATGATTTGCAGGATGCCTATAATTCAGCTCATGTGGTATTTCCACGTAATTGGATGACTGCTGAGGCCTTTGAAATTGGGATAGAACGAGAACTAGAGTTGTATAAGAGATACAGCGACTGGATATGCACCTCAGAGTTAATGGCGTCGACTGAAAAAGCGTTATTCTTGCACTCTATGCCTGTGTTTAGAGAAGAAGAGGCTACATCTGAAGTAGTAGATGCCCCATATTCTGTAATCTATGATCAAGCTGAGAATAGGTTGCATGTTCAAAAAGCAATACTTTCTTTAATGATGGGGGGTATGCCTTCGTAGATTTAACCCAAAAATCGTTTTTAAATGAATATATTAGAATAACAACGGTTCTTGCCTTCAGGAAAAGTATTTTAAACACGAAAAATTCAGTTATGCAACTATTGGAGTTGATGTTAATGAATGAATTCAAAGGAACATGTCCCCGATGTGGGAGTACAAGTTCTGTTGACTTAGGAAACCCAACCATACCTGTTGGAAAAACTCGACAAGCACGCGTTAATGTCAGAGAATGCACAAAATGTAAACTCGTGTATTATGAGGCTTATCAAGAATAGTATTTCTTAATGCAATTACATCTGCAATATTTTACATTTTTCATTATTTTTTGTTTTATTTTGATTTAACTCAATGCTATTTTGAATACTTCAGGCCATAGATGATATTTGAAACTATAGAAACTAGATGTAGTTATTATCAAAGGCAAGCTCAACCATTCTTGCCTCGAAAAACTTAGATAATCAAAATTAAATCTTAGGTATGAGTTTAGGGATTACCAGAATTATTTTTACCCTCTGAGTGTTGCGCACATTCATTTCAGATCGTGAAAATGCCTTGTCTGATTACAATTTGAAACGTTGTTTTTTTACAATTTGAAATATTGTCTGATTACAATTTAAAAAGAGCGTAAGAGTAATAAGTTCACATTCATACAAAAGAATACAAATAAATTACAAATAGTCACAAAGATATAGGGGGATGTAAGTTATGAGTGCGCCTAACTATGTTAAGAAGGTAGTCACAATTCCTAATGAAGTCTATGAGAAATTAATAACTTTCAGGAATGATAACGAGCTTTTCTCTCATTTCTGTCATCGAGTCTTTGCATTATTTCTAGAAAGAAGTCAATTGGCTGACTTCGACCGTATTGGCATTTCAAAAGATGCCTTCACCAAATTAATTGAAAATTATCCCAAAGAAAAGATTAATGAACTCATTCCGTCGCTTGAAGCTTGCTTAGAAACTGCTTTAGGGAAAAAAATTGACACTATGGATTTACAGAGAGAGATAGTTCCCTACCTAAAAAGAGTTATTGTTCACGTAGATAATATCTGCAACGTGTTCGATTTTAACTTCTTAGGGGGCAAAAACGAATTTCAAGTGTTTTGTACTTCCAAAGCTAAGGATAAGTATGTCGATTTCTGGACCGATTATTTAGCAGCATTTTTCAATGCTAGAGGCTATAGTGTATTAGACAAAGACAAAAAAACAGGATATTTGTACATACACTTCAAAAAAGACAAGTAGATCTTGTATTACGCCGTAATTTCATTATAGTGAATTTGTGATTTTGTAAACTACCTCACATCTCCCGCCTCTGGAAGCCCCTACCCTTTAGGGTGGGGAGGAAAGAGGCGTTTAGACTAACTTAAGTTAAAAAATAATCCTTTCCCATATTTAACCAACTCTACTTTTTTGATAGCTACGCTTTTGTCTTTTCCATTAACATTTTTTAAAATAACTCGCTTTCCAAGACAATGAGTCCCTTTTACTCTATACGTTCTACCCTCAAACTTTACAAGATCATACGGTTGTAACGGGTATCTCTGTCTTCTAATAGACGGTTTGAAACCTTTTCTATTCAATTGGAGTGAACGATTATTGCGCCGCACCTGAATAACCTCATACGGTCTACACCGTGGTTGTGTTGTGCCTCCCGCAATGACAAACGCATCATTAACATGCGACTTTTCCAGTCCTAAATTGTTACGCTGGTATTTGGTGACGTATCCGTAAGTATGCTCTGCACCTAACTGTTCTACTAGCCTCCAACGAATGTTATTAATACATGCTGGTGCTTTAAGTGGCGTCTTTGCCTGCTTTTGTATGTGTGGATAGCCAAACTCCTCTGCGGTCTTATCTCCCTTCTTTAGATTACAGTTCCTACATGATATCGTCAAATTCGACACTCGGTCTGTGCCACCTCTACTTTTCGGGACGATATGCTCGACTTCTAAGGGCACGTTTGTGTTACCACAATAGGCGCACTTTCGTCCCCACTTATCCAATAGATATTCTTTGACTTCGTAGCCCTGTAGCTCGCCCTGCTGATATGCTACGCCTGTAATTTCTGGATGTCGCATTTTCTGTGTGTCGAAATTCGCAGTCTCTATCCTTTTGTAAGTTATAGGAAGTAGCGTTGCAAGTGTTTCAACTAATCGAATATGTGAGTCATGCCTATGCTGAGTACTAGGGGCTAACCATCCTTCAGGACGTTTACGATTATCAAATCGAGGTGGGCGATACCCTAATCTGCCTCTACGCGTTCTACGATACCTCCGCTTTTCTTCAAGCTTGTTAGACACATCCTTGCGCAAGTTTAACGTCCCACTGATGACTTCTAACGTATCGGTCTTGGCACTAAATCCAATATTCGTAAATCCGATATCCACTCCTAATTTAATCAGTTGTGTCGCCTCTCCAGTGGCATAGTTCAACTGAATGGTGAAAGGACACCGTTTTACAACTGTAGCCTTTCCTTCTTTTAACAACCTCTTTCCGTTATGTTGTGTGGTAGGCATGAGCGGTTGCCCCCTCATGTTTACCACATAGATAGGTACTCTCAAGTCCTATCTCCTCCTTTAACTGATGTTAAAGTCGGTTGGTTCTCTTCGCCAAGGTTATCAGTCAGTACTCTACGATGATCACTGAGCGTTTCCTCTCTGTTTAAACCACCGTTTACAGAGCAAGGGACTAGAGAAGCATCCCTTGGTGTGTTCTTTAACTCTCCTGATAACGTAGATACCGTCATACACTATATGACCTCTCTTAGGCTAATCAACTAATTGCTCTCAGGTCTCACGACCCAAGCCCCTACCCTTTAGGGTGGGGTAATTGACATTAATTCTTATCCAGTGCTATAATGCGTTGTTTTGACCATTAATGATTCAAAAAAACACAGAAATTAAATGCAGAAATTATTCAATAGCCAGCTTAGGGTTGATTTTTACCGCCCTTTTAAAGCATTCATCAGCTTTCTTAATATCGTCTAATTCTTTATAAGCGACTGCAAGGTTACTCCATGCATCTGCAAACTCGGGGTCAATTTCAACTGCTTTCTTAAAATTCCTGATCGCGTTTTTATGCTCACCCAACTCAGAATAAGCTAATCCTATGCATACCCAGGCAGTTGCAGCCAGCGGATCGATCTCAACAATCTTCTGAAAACTCTTAAGTGCCTTCTTATGTTCATCTAATTGTCCATAAGCCACCCCTAAGTTATACCAGGCATCCACATCTTCAGGGTCAATTTCTACCACTTTTTTAAAACACTCTACCGCTTTTTCATGGTTTCCTAATTCTCCGTAGGTGCCTCCTAGATTGTACCATGCATCTTCGAACTCAGGGTCAAGTTTTACTGCCTTTTTATGGTATTTGATGGCATTTTTATAATCACTGAGTCTTCTATAGGTCTCACCTAGGTTAGTCCAAGCCCATGCGAACTCAGGAGCGATTTTTACAGTTTTTCTATAACAAACAAGTGCAGCATCATGCTCGCCTACTTCGCCATACGCTATACCCATGTTGTACCATGCCATTGTGTGGTTTTGATCGACCTTTAATGCTTTCTTGAATTCATCTATCGCTTTTTGGTGGTGACCTTGATCTAAGTGCTCAGTTCCTCTTTCAAAATGATCTTCCGCAGACATTTCTAACCCTATGCAGACTGATAGAAACACATCTTCAACTTCTGATAGATAAACTTTGTTTATAAAAGTGAGAATCTGCATCTATAGGCGAGCTGGGATAGTTCAAAGAGTTGATGAGTTTAGTTCCTAATACCGAACTTTAAATGCAAGAACAGATCACAAAAAAGGAAAAGAAGACTCAGAGGAATTATTGGGAGACAGGTTTTTTCAGTTGAGCGCCACAGTTAGGGCAACTTATCCATCTGAAGTCTACAGCTTCACCACAATTGGGGCATGTCAACTCTCCCTGAGGTGTATTGCAGTAAGGACATGTAAGCCATCCGGGTTTAAGTCCTTTATCACAGTTAGTGCAGAACTTTTGAGCATTTTCCATTCTAAGCCACAAAGATTTAATGATAACGTTCAAAGAATCTCTTAGATAGGCTTCTTCGGGTGTTTCATCTTCCATGTCTAGTTTTTCAAGGTTTATTTGTTCAAAATTGCTATCAGTGAAGGTAGCTAAACTTCTTTCATCATCTTTGCTCCTTAATCTCACAACAACGGCGATTCCGTTTGCGGTATCCTCTAAATATACTTCCCCAAATGTTTTTCCCAGTTTGCTTTTAAATTCAGTCAGAATATACTTTGATTCCAAAGAATAGACTTGCTCCATTTCAAATTCTTTAACCCACGCGAGAACTGCATTCCAACAATCAGGCAGTTTACGACCAATAAAAAAGTCATTCCAATCCATGTACACTTCTAAACTTCCTTTTTCACTGTTTAAATAAAAAAGAAATGAGGTTAAAAATGGGAGAAATATAGTTTCATTCTTTCATTTTCGATTCTATACTGCCTGAGAACTTTTGTAATTCATCAATTATTACTGGGGAGATTTCTTTTCCACTTTTTGATGGCCACGCAATAAAGCGAATATCATCGTCAACAGTTCTAAATTCAAGACGGACTTTATGCTTCTTTTCTACCTTTTTTTCGACCTCAAGCCCTCCTCCTAGGTCAATTTTCTTTTTACCGATGATTTTACCTCCTACGCTTTCCGTTACATCCCACTCACCTTTGATAGAATATCCTCGCATTATAAGTTGGCTTTTGTACATGTTCACGAAGCTGTTGACCTGATCTGCTAGACCCTCAATTCTGAGATCAACTATCAGTTCACTATCAGACATCTTTACACCTCGATATACATTAAGGACAGCTTAGTCTTTGGCATAATACATCAGTTGATCATGTAGGAAGAAATACTCGTTCTTGCCGACATGGAAAACTATTTTTACACCTAATGTATTGGCGAGTTCCACTAGTTCTTGTACGCTTGACATTTTTATATCCCAAGAATCTTTAAGTTTCTTATCGCTAATCCTTACTGTATCAGGGGTTACAATTTGTGCAGACATCTCACCACATCCTCCTTATTCTTACTTTTTAACTTTGCATTATTACGAAACCTACTTATATACTTTAGGACAAATATAGAAGTTACAAATTGTAACAAGTAGATGTTTGTTTTCATATATCACTGTCTTAAAATGAGCCGCAAATTGATAAAATGCTTTAAAAAAGAGAAGAGAGTTGCAAAATCATTAAATTACTCAGAAAAACTCATACTCCATTAAAAAGAATTAAAAAAAGTTAAAAAATGAAAAAATGAAGACAAAAGTTATTTCTCGTCGTCTTCAACTAATTTCTTCAATCTTACCTGTCGTAGTGCTTCTTTAACATCGTCTTGCTGTATCTCTTGTTCCTCAAGTTCAAGATCAGCTTCCTCTACTGGAGCAGAAGTTGCTACTGTTTCAGCACGCATGCGTTTTCGTTTCATCCCTTTTTCTTTCAATGCACTTGAAACTCTCATCTCGATATCGCTTTCACTTAGCGTAACCCCTGGTGACTCAGCTTGGATTTTCTGTAATTCTTGTGCTACAAATTCTTCGATTTTCAGTTTTTCAAGTTCGCTTTCGGCCACTCCAGTAATCAAAGACACAAGCAGATTAGCTTTTTCCAAGGGAATAAATGACCCCTTAGTAATTTCTGCCACTTCTTTGTACACATCTACCGCCTTTTTATAGGCCGCAATTTCAGGAAAACATCCAACAGAGTAGATTAGAATACCTTTATCGTAAGCTCGCTGTGCTTCAGTTTTCCAGTTTTTTCCTTCAGGACAACCTTTTGGAAAATTGTCTCCACTAGGTTCTACTCCATGTGGTGGTGCATCACCCATCCATATAACAATCTTTGATGCTTTTTCACGCCAACTCAGACGAGTAATGTCAAATAACGCATCACACACCGCTTCAGGACCATCACCGCCGCCATCAGCGTACATAGAAACAATTGCCTCTTGTATTTTGTCTGAATCATCATTAAAAGCAAATATCTTGGTTATAAAGCTCGTATCTTCTGGTGGATGGTCTCTATAACCTACTAGGCCAATTCTCAAAGAAGAACAGAGTTCTTTCACCCTGATGGTATGTATGATTTCCAGGATTTTTTGTTTCACGGTTTCGATGTAGGGTCCCATGCTACCCGTTTCGTCAACCATGAAGCACAGATCTAGTTGTCCAAGTTTTTCGGTAACGTCACTCATTTTTTTCCCTCTTATTTCTATTAAATTTACAATTGCTGACATTAATGAAAAAAGAATGTCCATTTTATGTAGAAATGGATTTCGAGTGATATATTTCTAACTGAAATTGACTTTTCTGTTTGATAAAAAATGAGATTATAGTGAATGATGCAAAACTATACATTCACAAGTCCAGGATCAATTTCTAGTGCCTTGTCATAACATTCATTAGCTCTATCACGTTCGCCTAAATTATAGAAAGCTAATCCCATGTTGTACCATGCATCTGCAAGTTCAGAATCAAGTTCCACAGTTTGTTGAAAACATTCGAGGGCTTTAGAGTGTTCACCTAAGTTACCATAATTGACTCCCATGTTCAACCAAGCAGTTACATCCTCTGGGTCTATTTCCACAACTTTTTGATAGCAGTCAATTGCTTTCTTGAATTTACTTTGTTCTCCGTAAACCCAACCCAAATTATACCATGCATTCACAAATTCCGGTTCAAGTTCCACTGCTTTCTTATAGCACTCAAGAGCTTTGTCATGATCTTCTAACTCGGTATAAACATTTCCTATGTTATTCCATGCAAATTCATGTTCAGGATCAAGTTCTATAACTTTTAAAAAACAGTTAAGTGCATTTTCGTTTTCATCTAACTCTATGTAAGCGATTCCCAGGTTATACCAAGCCCATAAAAAGTCTGGGTTAATTTCTACTGCTTTTTGATACGATTCAGTCTCTGTCTCAAAATTATCCAATTCCGCATAAACCAGTCCCATGTCGTACCAAACTTCGGCATCCTTAGGATTAGTATCTACAACTTTCTTGTAACACTCGATAGCTCTATTAAACTCTTCCAACTCTTCATAAATCCGACCCATATTGTGCCAAGCGTCAGGATACTCGGGAATAATCTTTACAGCTTCTTGATAGCATTCAAGCGCTTTATCGTATTCGCCTAGATTGTTATAGATCCAACCCATATTATACCATGCTTCTGCAAACTCAGGATCGATTTTAATCAGTTGTTTAAAGCAACCACGAGCCTTTTCGTATTCACCTAACTCTCTAAAGGCGATTCCCATATTATACCAGGCATCTTGATATTGAGGACCAATTTTGATTACTCTCTTATAGCAGTCAATCTCCTTACTATATTCACCTAATTCACCATATGCGACGCCCATATTATACCACGCATCTGCATCCTCAGGAATAATCTCTATTGCTTTGTTATAGCAATCAATCTCCTTGTGAAACTCACCTAACTCTCTGTAAGTAACACCCATGTTGTACCATGCTTTAAAATAAGTAGGATCGACCTCTAATGCCTTCGTATACTGTTCTATTGCTTGCTGATATTGACCCTGTTCGGAATATTCATTTCCTCTCTCATTATATTCCTCTGCTGACATTTTCTACCACTTCCAAGTCCATTTTTCGTTCCTCTTATCAGAAACATAGTTAGGAAGAATTCTTCGTTTAAAACGTATCACGGAAAGGTCATTTTTTTACCAAATTTGGATTGATTTTAATCGCCTTTTTGTAGCACTCATCAGCTTTCTCAGTGTAGCCTAATTTATCATAAGTTTGCCCCAGATCGATCCATGCATCTACGTATTCTGAGTCGATTTCTAGTGCTTTTTTATAACATCCAATAGCTTTTTTAAACTCACTTAAATCGTTATAGACGGCACCTAGATTATTCCAGGTATCTACATCTTCAGGATCAATTTTTAATGCACTATAGAGATAATCAAGTGCTTTCTTATGTTCACCTAACTCCTTGTAGATCAATCCCTTACCTGTCAATGCCTCAGCATACTCAGGACTGATGTCCAATGCCTTTTGAGCAGCATTTAGAGCACTATTAAAATCGCCCATCTTGGAGTATATTATTGCTATATTGAGCCATGCAGAAGCATGCTCAGGATCAAGTTCTACCGCTGCTTTATAACAAGCTATCGCCTTTTTGAACTTGCCTAGTTGATTATAAGCTGTCCCTTTATGCGTCCAGGTTAAGGCATCCGTTGCTTGGATATTCACGACTTTTTTATAACAGTTCATGGCTTTATTAGGCTCTCCAAGAATAATATACACATCTGCCATGACAACCCATGCATAGGTATAATCAGGTGCAATTTCCACCGCTTTTTGATGACTTTTTAATGCTTCTTTAAATTTGCCTAGCTTCCCATACATTAATCCCATCATTTGCCACGCTTTAGCAAATCTAGGATTGATGTCAACTGCTTTTTTAAAAGACTTTAGCGCAGTTTTTAACTCGCCTAACATGTAATATGCAATTCCTATGTTACTCCATGCGCCATAGTCTCTTGGTTCTACCTTTAATGCTTTCCTGTATTCTGTGATGGCTTCATGATATTGTCCCTGCTCCCAATACTCATTTCCTCTGGCATTATAATCAGGTTCAGACATTCTTAATTACTCCATAACGATTGTTCTCAATTGTCGAAAGCACATCAAAATAACTTAAACATGGTTTTGAATAAAAAGAAGAGATGATTCATAAATCACTCAAAATAAAACTCATAAGAAGACCTTTTCTGCTGCTGATACTCCTGCTCCTAATTCAATATCAAATCCAAGTTCTTTTAATACCAATTCTGTCATTTCTAACATTAAGAGAACCTCTCTATCTGTACAAAGATTCATATGCGCTGCACGAAATATTTTTCCTTTTACTTTTCCTTGCCCACCGGCAATTAACACTTTGTGCTTTAACATAGTTTTTCTAAATTCGGCGTCATCTAATCCGTCCAAATATTTTACTGCGGTAACTGTATTCGAGGCGTATTGTTGATCAGCAAATAAATCAAAGCCAATAGTTTTCATACCTTCCCGCATAGCTTGTGCACAAAGTCTATGTCGCTTTACACGGTTTTCGTATCCTTCTTCTAGAATCATTTGAAACGCTTTATGCGCTGCATAAAACAATGGTAGTGCGGGTGTATACGGTGTATCGTATTTTTTGAAACTATTTCGATGTTTTTTGAGGTTTAAATAATAGGAAGGAATATCAGATCTGTTCTCAATAACTTCCCAAGCTCTCTGATTGACAGCTATCATACCTAATCCTGGTGGAATCCCTAAGCATTTTTGAGAGCCAGTAACTAAAACATCAAAACCCCATTTATCAGTTTCACAATAATCTCCACCAACGGATGTTATAGCATCGACAATAAGAAGTTTATCATATTCTTGGGCAATTTTTGCGATTTCCTCTCCGGGTTGTAAAACGCCTGTAGAGGTTTCATTATGAGTAAACGTAATAAATTTGATATTGGGATTGTTTTCAAGTACAGCTATCATTTCATCAAGATTTACTGCTTTACCCCATTCAACATTAACTGGAATTGATTTCCCACCATAGGTTTGAGTGATTTCAATCCAGCGTTCAGCAAATTTTCCACCCATGATGTTAAGAACCTCATCACCTTTAGAAACCAGATTTGCAATAGCTGAGTCCATGGCTGATGTCCCAGATCCAGAAAAAATAAACATGTCGTTCTGAGTTCGACAGATTTCTTTTAACATCTCTATGGATTCCTTAAGGATTTCCCGAAATTCGTTTGTCCTATGACCATAGAGAAGGCGATTCATAGCCTGATATACCTTAGGATGTATTTCCACTGGGCCAGGAATCATTAGCCTAATATTTTGTTCATCCATTTTCAAACCACACTTAAAGTAATTAATATAATATCTTTGGTTTACTTTGTGAGTTTGATTTAAAGTTTTGGAAATCTACCAAAGCAATTACATTTTTAACTTAATACGTGTTGTTAGTTGACTAAAGGGATGAAAATGTGTGCACATGTATTTCTTATAGTATGTGATGGAATGGGGGACCGTCCGATTGAAGAATTAGATGGAAAAACCCCTGTAGAATTTGCAAATACTCCATGGTTAGATAAATTATCAGAAGTTGGAATTAATGGAATTATGCATACACTTGGTACACCAGGCATAGTTCCTGGGAGCGATACGGCACATTTAGCGCTTTTTGGATATGATCCACATATCTATTATTCGGGCCGTGGAGCATTCGAGGCTTTAGGTGTAGGATTGGAAGTAAAGGAAGGCGATGTAGCGCTACGAGGTAATTTTGCAACGGTTGATGAGAATTTAAACGTATTAGACAGACGTGCTGGACGATATGTTCCTGAAGGTGATCAACTCGCAGCAGTAGTCAATGGATTAAAATTACCGGAGGCTCCTGATGTCGAAGTGATAGCAAAACATGCTACTCAGCACAGATGCGCTGTTATTCTCCGTGGACCGGGATTAAGTCACAAGGTTACAGATACTGACCCTCATGAGACTAATGCAAAAGTAAAAATTGCTAAACCTTTAGATGATAGTGAAGAAGCACAAAAAACGGCAAATATCATTAATTCATTATCAGGAAAATCCCATGAACTTCTCAAAGACCATCCATTGAATAAACAACGTCAAGAACGTGGAGATTTGCCTGGAAACATCATTATTCTTAGAGGTGCAGGGCAAGTACCCAATGTAAAATCATTAACTCAGTTATATGGAATTAAAAGTGCAGTGATATCAACAAATGCGCTTTATCGGGGAGTTGCTCTAAGTATTGGAATGGAACACCTTCCAGTCTCTGAAACAAAAGGAGACTATATCGTACTGGCAAAAAAAGCACTTGAGCGTTTCGATAACTATGATTTGTTCTTTATTCATGTTAAAGACACAGATAATGCCTCTCACGATGGAAATGCTGAAGAAAAGGTAAAAGTGATTGAACGCATTGATGAAATGATTAGTTATTTGTTCCCAAAAGTTGAAAGCAAAGAAGCGTATATCTGTGTAACTGCTGATCATACTACTTCAGTGAAAGCAAAAAACCATGTCGGTGACGATGTGCCAGTCGTTATAGCGGGTCCAGAAGTCCGTAGTGATTCTGTTAAGTCATTTTCAGAGAGAGCCTGTGCACTGGGAGGGCTTAATAGAATTCGAGGCATAGATATTATGCCTATATTAATGAGTTATCTAGAAAAGACACCCATGTTCGGCTCATAGCCGCTTTCTATACTTTTTTAAGAGATTACTTGAATTTCAATGCAGCATTTCATATCTTTCTATCGAAAATAGAATTATACCAATAGGAAGTAATTATAAAGCTAAAATCCTTTTTAAAAAAGTGTTATAAGCTCACTAAACTTCGATACTAAATAGAAATTATTAATGTCAAGAAGTTGATGTAAACATGGTCTGGCCGCCTCCCTATGGTGCACCTCCACAAAAACGCACTTCATCTACAGAAATAATTCATATATTAGTAGGAACCGTTCTTGTGTCACTGGTGATAGGATCGTTCTTTTTCGATCCGCTAAATTTGTTTGCGGACATTGCAATGAACCAGGATCAAATATTCTTATTTGTGTTAGTTTCGTTCCTAGCAGCACCTGCTTTCATCCTGCACGAGTTAGCACATAAATTCGTGGCTCAAAAATATGGTTTTTGGGGAGAATTCAGACTTATTCCTTTTGGCGTCGTCCTTACTATAATCTCAATAGTTTCTCCGTTTAAGTTAGTCGGACCTGGAGCTGTGATGATCTCTGGGGCAAATATCACACGAGAAAAAAATGGAAGGATTTCTTTGGCAGGACCAATAACAAATTTCATATTGATTGGGGTCTGCCTTCTTTTCGTTCCATTTTTACCATTCGAGATTGTTGGTCAACCATTTCTTGTAATACTTGCCCAGCTTAATGCTATTATTGCTGTATTTAATTTATTACCAGTCTCACTCTTGGATGGAAAGAAGATTTACAAATGGAATAAGACTGCATGGTTAGTCTCTATTGCTCTATCTGCATTCTTTTGGGTAGTTCTTCTTTTTTTAAGCGTATCGCCGTTCATCTGGGTTTTAATGGGAGTTGGGGTGTTAAGTGTTGCTGCGTTAATCTATTGGAACTTCTTCAGGGAAAAAAAAGGAAAAGAGATTGAAATAATTGATGCTTCAGAAATGCCATTTATTCCACGATTCATTAGAAGTTCATCAGAGAGTGCATCAGAGGAAAAACCAGAGACTAAGATAAAATCTATGCTTGTTAGTGAGTGTGAACAATGTGGAAAAGCAGTATTTCTTCCTTTTAGGTGTTGGCGATGCGATGGGTTCTTCTGTTATGACCATAGATTGCCAGAAAACCATAACTGCCCTGCATTGAAGGGAGCAGGTTAGTTTAAATTACTTTTTAGTTCTAAATAGAAAAAGGAAAGCTAAGAGCTCAAAAAAACTCTTAAAGTTGAAGAATTAAGTTGCTAATCTGATTTTAAGAAAAGCAAAAAAGAAAAAAGAGTAATTAAGAAAGATTTCATGCACACATTTAACCTTTGATTGCTAGGTTAATGTCAGACATCATAACTTTCTTTCGTCCGGCGTGTTTGGCAAATCCGACCGCTTTCCTCGTGAGTATCTCACATTGTTCTTCAAGATAGTCAACGAGTTTCATTACAGCGCCCTTAGCTACCAATTTTGCGCCAGATTCTTTCATAAGATCTCTAACTGGGGCAATTGCTAATCGAGCCATAAAATCAACTCCACTTCAAAGAATGAACTGGTTTCATTCTTTCTGAAAAGTATTTCAGTCTTAAACCAATATATAAAGCTTCTGGTTGCCTCAACCAAGTTCCCCATTTAAAACTCATCATGAACTCGATACTCAACGAAAATCTTAATGATCATTATAGTGCGCGCGCTATTGGAGGTAATCAGAGACTATAGCTATAATATAAGTATAATTCGAAGGCGACTTATTTGGGTGATGTGCTACACGCGCACAAACATATAGTTCAATCAGAATCCACTCTTTAAGTCAATCACAATAGAATCAACTTTTCATAATATGTGTAAAAAATTGCTAGATTAGCTATAGGAAGATACGTGATTAGCATAGCGGATTCTAAAATATAAAAAAAAAGAAAAAGGGGTATAAAGAAAGACTAGACACACACATTTAACTTTTGATTGCTAGAGAGATGTCGGACATCATAACTTTCTTTCGTCCGGCGTGTTTGGCAAATCCGACCGCTTTCCTTGTGAGCGTTTCACATTGCTCTTCAAGGTAGTCAACGAGTTTCAAAACTGCGTCTTTAGCTACCAATTTTGCGCCTGAGTCTTTCATAAGATCTCGAACTGGGGCAATTGCTAATCGAGCCATAAAATCAACTCCACTTCGAAGAATGAATTGATTTCATTCTTTCTGAAAGATCTTTGTACTATAATGACTATATAAAGCTTCTGGTTGCCTCAACCAAGTTCCCCAAATCAAGATACTCATGAACTTGGTGCTTATCGAAAATGTGGGCAGTCCATACCGCGAGCGCGTACTCGGAGTCAATCAGAGACAATAGATATTACTGAAATATTACCTCATAGCTACATATTTGGATGACAAAATATACCAACTTATGGCACGATTTAACCATGATTCCCATTTCTATTATTTTTCATCATAGAGAGTATCACTCAACAAATAACTCAAATCCGTCTAACAATGAAAGCTCTACCTCAGAATAAGACTAAAATTTGCACAAAACTTTGGTTTAAATATCTAGCGAAAGCTACGCGAAGATAAATAACTAACTTAATGAATTGCAGACACTAAAAAAAAGAAAAAAGGGTAGTTAAGAAAGATTCGACGCACACATTTAACCTTTGATTGCTAGGTTAATGTCGGTCATCATAACTTTCTTTCGTCCGGCGTGTTTGGCAAATCCGATCGCTTTCCTCGTGAGTTCTTCAACTTCTGCCTCAAGAAATTCAACGAGTTTGGATACAGCATCCTTAGCTACCAATTTTGCGCCAGATTCTTTCATAAGATCTCTAACTGGGGCAATTGCTAATCGAGCCATAAAATCAACTCCACTTGCAAGAATGAATTGATTTCATTCTTTCTGAAAGGTATTCAGTCCTAAGCCAATATATAAAGCTTCTGGTTGCCTCAATCCAACTCCTCATAATAAGACCATCATGAACTAAGTACTCATCGAAAGTTTTGGTATTCCATACTACGAGCGCGCAATCGGAGTCAATCAGAAACTATAAACATCACAAAAAACTTGATTCATTGATACTCATTTGGATAACCATATGCACATATTACCTGTAGAATTTAACATAAATTTTGTTTTTTTGGATAAAAAAATGCTTAGATCACTATTACAAAAAACAATCTGTTTCCTTTACCGATTTCACTGAAAAAGGTTAAATCATTATTTAGAGCCATAAAAGCTTATCAGGATATCAATTGCAGTTTATATTAATTGAAAAAATTCTTCTAAGTGTTTTTAGTCTTTTTGTCATTACAAAGCGCGATAAAAAACTGTTTCTTTTGTGATTTTCTATTTTTTTAAAGTGTATGCTCTACTAAATTGTGTGTTGATGTGAGCTACCTCGTACTAAAGCATCGAGGCTTCCTGCTTCTACGACAGACTCGATCCCCTTGTCGGGTTACGGAGGTCATATCTCCACAGGCTTAACATCCCTACGCCCCGTAGGTACGGTTAACCATCGTGATGCAATCGAAGTATGCACCTTGTCTACAAGTGTGCGTATTATCCCTCCAATTGCCGTTGATATCTCGTTATACCAACTATATAACTCTTAGGGAGACCCCTCGATCTAAGTGATAAAATTGAACACACATTATTGCAACTCATCACCACGTTGAAACAGTGGTGCTTTCTTGCTCAGTTACTCGTAAAAAAATAGTTTCTTGCATTCTGAATAAAACGACTAACGTTCCAAAAACGGGGAAGATAGCAAGGATCAGAAACATTATGCGTATACCAAACATCTCAGCAATAATACCAGCTACTGTATTCACTCCATAGAATATCCCCACCATTATACTAGCCTGAAATAATGTAGCTCCAAGTGATTTTGCATAAAGAGGAATTATAACAACTGGAATTATTATCGAAAATGCGTAGAACCAGTTTACTGTGTTTATTGATAATAAGGAAGGATTAGAGTTATCTTTTGTTGAGTTCAATGTGCACACATCTGTTCGTAAGAGAGACCATATTTCAATTTAGTCCATTGCGCAAGTTGAAAATTGAACTCATCACAAGCCTTATAAATCAACCGCATTGAAGACCACCTGTGCAAATTTTTGCTCCTATTAGCGTTATCTGATTTAAAAAACTCCAATAAATAAAAACATTCAATCTAATATGAGGCTTGATTTTTCTTGAAAAGCAGTACTCAAAGCTTGACAACTCTTAGTTTCGCTCACTATTTCAATGATACCTATTCAATGATTCTCCCTGGATTGATACCAATTCTTATTCCTCTATTTGGACTTAGTTACTTTCAAGCAGGATTGGCTGCCATGCTTCTAGTAGCGATCCCTGCAGTTCTACAGCCATTGTTAGGACATTTTGGTGATGCAGGGAAAGCCAAACAAGTTTTGATTGGAGGATTAATACTCGTCAGTATCAGTACGGCATTTTTTGGCGCGGCTCCAAACTATATCATTTTTCTTCTTCTTTCTGGAATTGCAGGTGTCGGTCTTGCTGCATATCATCCACAAGCAACTTTATTTCTTTCAACTGACTTTGGAGGAGGAAAGGGGAAGGCATTGGGTATTCATGGGGCTGGAGGAAGTTTAGGTCATTTCTCTGGTCCAACGTTAATTACAATCTTGGCTTCCACAGTTATCGGATGGCAATTAGGCTTAGTTCTACTAGTCATTCCAACGATTTTAGTAGCAGTTGCGTGCTGGGTAATTCTTCACACTTCTGATTTATCTTCGAATTCAAGTGTTAAACATGCACCTTATAGTATCAAGAAAGCATTAACAATCCCGGTTATCATCCTTAGTATTGTAATGGCACTAAGAACCTCGGTTTACAGGGGTATTACTACTTTCTTACCTGCATTTTTTGTATCAGAAGGTATTTCATTGCTTTATGCAGGAGCGTTCACAGGAGTACTGTTAAGCGCTGGAATACTAGCCCAACCGTTATTTGGACTTATTTCAGATCGCATTGGCAGGAAAATAGTTGTTGTAACCACAATGCTAGCACTTTCACCGCTTGTCTTTGTTTTTGCATTTTTAGTATCTATTTCGGAATTACTTTTAATTATCGTTTTATTTCTAATTGGATTTTGTATTTTTGCAACGTTTCCTGTAGGATTAGCTTTTTCCGCGGAACTTGGAGAAAATAACGTCGCTATTACTGTTGGTATCGTTTCGGGGATCTCTATGGGTTTTGCAGCCATGATCCCGCCAATAATTGGTTATATTATCGACATCTTTGGTTTCTTTGAGGCATTTGGCGTTTTGGCCGGCTTTAGCCTTTTGGGTGGGATGATATCTTTTTTTCTTCCAAAAAAATAGGGTGTATGCATTTGATTCATAACAAGAGGGGTCAAAAAAGACTAAAACTTAATTATATGAGGACAAAATACAATTTAGGACTGAAAAATTGATCGGTAACAAAAAAAATGATATGATGTTGAGAGAAAGAGTAAGAAGATTAAAGGAGTCCTATTTTTTCTTGAAAGATCTTATATCTTTTAATTATTTTTGCCCTTGAATATCTCTGAGTTAAGGTGCCTAAATGTCCCATTCGTTGTGCCACTAAATTCTGTTTGACTCCTAATTCTTGAAAAAACTCAGACATTGAATGTCTTAAACAATGTGCAGTGAAATAAACACCACTATTCTCTCTTAACTTTGAATATATCTGATGAATTATCCACGGATGAAGTTTCACTTTTTTTACTTTTCCAAGAGCGAAAAAAAAACCATCATGTTCAACTCTATGGATTTTTCTAAGTAACAATTGTTGTCTTACTAAAGCTTTCATCTCATTTGTTAATACGACAAATCTAATTTTGTCACGTTTACCTTTAACTTCTATGTAATGTTCTCTATCGAATCGAGGGATAGGTTCATTTCCATTTTGTTTATTTTCCATTTCGTCTGGTTTGCCAAGCACCATGTCCATTGTAATTTTCTTGTATTCTGAAACCCTTAAGCCAAGGTTTAGTCCTAAATCAAAAATATTTTTCTCTATTGGATTATTTATCACTTTTCGAATTTGTTTAATTTCTTCTCTTGTCAAGGCTCTTGGTTTTGTCTCTGGTAATTGGGGAACAACTTGTGGGAGTTTCAAAGTTTCTTTGATTTCTAATACAATTGCAGTATCTATTATTGGTGAATGTATTTTATTCTTCTTACACCATTCCATTCCTTTTTTCCTTATATGCCATTTTTCTACCCATGTTAGAAAAGCTGATATTGATATTGCTTTATCTTTAATAGATACGGGAGAATTAGGTTTTGTTTGTCTGGTACAGTTGGAGAAACTGCCATATTTCTTGAGATATTTAAAATATTCGATAATGATCTCTGAGTCAAGGTTCTTCCAAGTTTTTTCCTTTGATTTTAGGAAATTACAAAGATCTGCTATAGTTGATGTGTATTTAGCGATTGTTTTATCGCTTATTTTACCTTTTTTGTCATTTCTGTATGCGATGAGTAGATTATCGTACTCATGGAAAGTATGACTAAGCTGCATTCCGGCTTCCAGAAGTGCATTGTTCCACGAGCCAAAATGAATTGCATAAGTTAAAGGTGAAGGTAATAAAGGATCCTTTGAAAATTCACGATTAGCAGGAGTTTTTCTAGTTTCTTTTTTATAATTCTTCAATATTTTTAGGAGTTCTTCTTTCGTATATCGCTTTGTATTTGGATCAAAGCCTAATGATTCAATAAACTTGTTATAAGTTCCATAATAATTTACAAATGTATTTAAGCTTGGTAAATCTAATCCTAATCTTAACTTTGGAAATTCTCGTTTGGTAGGCACTCTTCCTGTCTCTTCTATGTATTTCTTAAACTCAAGTGCCTTTTTTTCTATCTGTTCTTTTTTATATCGCTTTACTTTTGGATTATATCCCAAAAATTCAATAAACTTGTTATAACTTCCAAAATGCCTAACAAGAGTATTTACACTTGGCAGATCTAATTTCAATCTTAGGTTTGAAAACTCTTCACTGGTAGGAACTTTATTTGTTTCTTCTATGTATTTCTTAAGCGTGAATGCTTTATGATCCATCTCTTCCTTTGTATATCCCTGTTTTCCACGTCGCTTCGTAATTGATTCAAAGCCTAAAGATTCAATAAGCTTATTATAACTTCCATAATACTTAACAAATGTATTAAAACTTGGTAAATCCAATTCTGATCTTAACTTTAAAAATTCGTCTTTGGTGGGAATTTTATTTGTTTCGTCTATGTACTTCTTGAACCTAAGTGCTTTTTGTTTGATCTCTTCTTGTGTATATCCTTTTCGACCCACGCAATCCCACCTTTACAAAATTATGTTCATCTATGATGTCTTCAGTATTTGAATGAAACCATTTGATAATGCAGTTTTTGTTGCACAATGATTTAGGTCGATTCACTTCGCTATACATGGATCAAAGTTTCTATAAAAACCCCTCAATTCAACTCCAAATAAGGTTAAGATTTCTTTAGTTTGGCTGGAGCTGTGATTGCTATTCTTCTGCCTAAAATATAAGCACAAATAGTTGCCCACTTTTGGGTGTGAACAATCACGAATGAAAATTGTTTAAAGTTCTCTGTAGGACTTGTAACTGAAATATATGCAGGCTAGCCCATCCAAGATGAATGAAAACTGCTTTACAATGCTTATTGGATTCGTGAACGTATACCATGCTGGATTACCTGGAGTAACAATTAGTGCAGTTAAACCAATAATCAAGAGAAGTATTCCTAATATAAAAGCCGGCTTGATTTTCTTAATATAAAGTGGAATTAATATCCATGCTATAAGGGTCATTATCGAGAAGACAATCAGTGCAGAGGGTGACTGTAGGTTCATCATACTAGCGATCACGACGGATATAAGCGCCCAACCTGCCACTCCGATTAAGGTGATTACTGCACAAGTTAAATTAGAAATAGAAGCGTAATAAAAGTAAAAAAGCAAAAACGCGAAAAATAGTAGCAAAAAAGTGAAAAAGTAAAAATAAAATGAAATCAAGTTAGTTTCGCATCCAATTTCGTTTTATTCAATGAACTATTATATTGCAGATATATAAAAAATATCAGAAAGCATTTTAGTCAAGTATGATTCTTCTATGTCCCAAAGGGCATGTTCCATAATGACAGTCATACCAACCTTCGTCCCACTTTTCCTCGACGTTATAATGGTTATAGCAATATATCTTATCACACTTTGGACAATATGCATCCATGCCCTCTTCAAGAGCTGGGGATTCATGCGCAAAATCGTGGACTTCAGCAAGTTTGTCTTCTTCTAATAAACTGAAAACCTTTTTAGCATCCTTCAAACTAAAAGATGCTGTTGTAGTGAGTCCAATATAATACAGGTATTTTTTGCCATCTATACTGGAAACCCCAATTTTAAAGCCTGCCCCAACTTCTCCACAAATAGCGCACGGTAGATGATATTCTTCATCGCTGTACTTAATTACACGTTGAGTTGGTGCTTTGTGTTCCTCTTTACCCACTAAATTTTCTAATTCAGTAGAAATCTGTTCCCAACAAACTTCAAATGTAGCTCTTAGTTCTGACTCTAATTTTATTCCATCTTTACCCGTGATCTTTAATTCACTCGAAGACTGTTCTAATCGACTTTTTGCCAATATCAAGTAAGACCAAGCCGACTTATCGTAATGAGTCCTATCATCGCTGATTCCTTTAAGCAGTTCCCATGCTGAGACGATACTAAAATAAACTTCTTTAACATCTGTAATCCACGCTTCATCAATAGATTCATCTGTAGTATTCAAAAATTCAATTATTTTGTCTTTTACATCTTCAAGTTTTTGTATTGAGTCTCTTATCTTCCAAACTCGTTCTCTAGCTTTGTCTTTAGCTTTAACTTTTTTTTTACGTGGCATTTTTTTTAAACTCTCAATTAAAAAATGGATTTGGGACTTAATATAACTTATCGATTGTATCATTGAACTAGAAAAACTGTAGTCCACTATAAATCGCTATTGAGAATAACGCCGCCGCTGGAAAGGTGACACCCCAAGCAAAGGCAATTCCTTTAACGGTACGTGTATTTACTTTAATTTTTTTGGCGTATCCTACGCCTATGAGTGCCGCTACCAAAACTGCAGTTCCGGAGAGAGGCAATCCAAACCATGTGCCGAGAAACATAACAAGAGCCGTTGCAACTTGCGCGGCAAATGCTGATGAAGGAGTTAATTTTACCACTGAAGTTCCTAGTTCTAAAAGCACTCTTCTACCAAGGATCAGAAGTCCAATAGTTGCCCCAATACCTCCAATAATCAATAAAACAGTAAGTTCAACTGCGTGAATTAAAGGTGCAATCGCATTAGCTATATCATTTGCACCCCTGCTAAATTGTGTGATCATTACAGCGACCAGAAGCATCTGTGCGAATAGTCTTTCTCTTTTTTCTACATCATTTAATCCTTTGACCTTTGAGAGAACACCTCTCTGCAAAGCGGTGTAGGTAAGGTATGCGATAACAAAACCCAGAATCGGAGAGATAGCCAAACCTACGAATACTAGCACAATAGCATTCCAATTAATATATGAAAAACCAATAATTACGCCTAGTCCTATTATTGAACCTATCATAGCTTGTGTTGTAGAAATGGGAGATTTAAAGTAACTAGCTATCGTTAACCATGCTCCAACAGCGAAAACTATAGATATAATCTCAATCATTGTTAAAGGCTTTGTAATAATTCCTTTTCCTAAGGTTTCTGCCACTCTGTCTCCTAGTACTAGAATCCCAGCGATGTTCAATACACATGCTAAAACTAAAGCGAATTTCAACTTAATATATCCCGAACCTACCGCTGGAGCAAATGTTTCATCATTACTACCAATGCCGAAGCTAATTGTAGATGCACCGCAAATACTTAAAATGAGTAATAGAAATATAGGTAGAGTAACCATCTCAACTCACATTTCTGGAAATGGCTCATATTATTTAAATCAAACGATATTTCAGGATGGATATAAGAAATGGCATTGAGAGGCACAATATCTGATCGAGACGCTAAGAAGAAAGCATTAGACTTATTTGCTGAGCAAATAGAAAAAGTTAAAGAGTGTATTGACGATTTGGAAGACGCTTTCGAAGAATTTTATAAAAACGAGGATTGCGGTGAGGCCTGCGACGAACTTATTGAAACTGAGGCAGAAGCGGACCGGGTGAAAGAACATCTCTTAGAACTATTGTTCAGAGGAACATTCCTTCCATTAACAGCTGAAGATCGCTTAAATTTAGTTATAATGAATGATAATGTCGCTGATGCCGCAGAAAAGACGGCTCGTGTTTTGAAAGCGTATTTTCCAGCATTGCGAAGAATTGACAAGGATATGAAGTATCAAATATGGCAATTGTCTCGAAAGATGACAGAACTTGCAGAACATCTTGCAAACTCGCTTGAATTATTAGCTGATGATTTTGAAGGCGCATTTAAAGAAGCCAAGATGGTTGAAACGATGAGAAGAGATATCCGTCATAAAAGCTTCGATCTAATAGAACAATTGTTTAAAGAAGAAAAGAATGATATTAGCATTGCTTTGCTTACTAAAGAAATTATCCTTAATCTCGTTAACGTGGCAAACGTAGCGGAAGATGCCTCTGATTTTGTTACTGCAATTGTTATAAAATACTCATATTAAGAAATACTAGAACCTTTCCTTAAGAATTAAGCGAGATAACGGTTTCTTGTACTTTCAGCAAGACAATTAATGATCCAATAATTGGTAAGATAGCGAGGATCATAAACATAATACATAAACCCAAAAATTCTGCCACGATTCCGGCGAAAAGTGTGTTAATTGTTAAGAATGATCTCTTGAAATCGTCTTTTGCAGAGGTCAAAGTAATCGCATCTTTTTTTTTGGAAGTATCAAGTTTTAGCTATAATTCTTTAACGGTTATAGCAATTGATTTTTATAGTCTTAGTCCGTAAGACAATCGAAGAGTGTTCTGAGATGACTACCATCCTTGAAGATTTATCAGAGTGTGAAAAAGCGCTACTAATATCAATACTGGACAATGATGGAGTTATCGTCCAGATTTGGGATATGTGTTTTGCTAATCCCCCTGGAAAGCTAGTTCACTGGCACGCCTCCCAACTTGGCGTAGGCATTAAGAGAGTGTTCAAAATCATTCGAAAATTTACTAAGATGGGATTTGTTGAAAGAGTAGACTATAAACGTACCAAGGGCGATAAATTTATTATACCTAAATATGATCTCACAAACGAAGGAAGAAAAATAGCGGTTCAATTAAAGCGAGAAAAATTGATTAAACAACAACAAATCACTAAAGAGCCTAGTAAATGTCTTATGAGAGTTTTGATACAAGCCAGAAGCGAAGATATGTCTGAAGATTTTCTTTTTGCAACATTAAAGCATCGTATCGGGAACTTAGAGTCCGTTAAGATTAGAACAGAAAATATTGAGGGATCTAAGTATCTAATAACTCGTGGAGACGTTGTTGTAGTTACTATGAAGCAAACAAGCTTTGGAAACAAGGTACTTATGAAAACGTTGAGATTATCGGAGGATCAGTCACAGATGGTTAAAAAATATGCGTGTACCTGTTCAACTGTACGAAGATGTTTACTGGCTGAGAAAACAATCAATTTCATGTTTGTTGAACAAGAACCTTTCATAGGTGATTTAAATCCTTGTGGCAGTTATAAAAAAGAAAAGGTAAAAATTATTCTTGAAGAATGGAAATTTCACACGAAGTAGTTTATTGATTATTTTTTTATTTTTGCGCTAAACATTCTTCTGTTTTCTTTATATGCTGATCAATTTCCTTTAGTAGTTTCTTATTAACTTATAATCTTCACGTTTTATTGAAATAATTGTCCGATAATCGCGTTCATCAATTAAATGTCCGTTAAAGAGTTTGCAGAAAAACATATCTTAATATACTCCGAAAACATTTTTCTTAATTAGAATAGAGCTATGAATGTAGGTTAGTTTTCTATTATATCGAACTACTTTAGTTATACTGAGATCAAGCGGACATCTAAGTCAATTCGATCGTCTTAAAATAAAGTAGCAGATCATTTTAACATACCTACTTTGTAAGCTTTGCCGAATAAATATGACCATATGGAGGTGAAAAGATGACACAGGAAAACAATCTACCACCAAAGGTTCCAACTAAAATGCTGACAGAAGAAGTCCTAGATGGAATTACTAGCAGTGACTTACAAAGGGATACATATAGACCATATGGCATCTACATAACGACCAAGCGAATAATTGGTATAAAGCCAAATAAACTTCAGAAAATCAATCCTACGTGGTGGTTCGTTATTGTTCTAGGTATTGTGTTAGTGGGTACTCTCATTGGTTTAGGTGCATTATTTGTTCCATTACTGATTGGTGGCTTTTTCTTGATTAGATTTATTCTAAGACGAACAATTTACAAACCAGATGATTTCTCTAAAAAAACGATAGAAGAACTAGAAGAAAAAAGGGATTTCGAAGTATTTAAAGATGAGATAGAAGAAATCAGATTACAAGAACCGAAAGGAGCATTATTTGGTGGTCTAATGGGTGGATTCGGTGGACTTGGTGGATTTGGTAGATCAAGGAGAAGATCTAATCGTCCGTATAGAGACTTGGTTATTCAAGGTAATAAACGCGAATATAAAATCAATATCTTTAGAGGTAGCGCATTAGAGAAAATGTACGATATGTTTAATGAGCCTGAGACAATAGAGGATATATTTGAGCATGACAGAATGAAAGATATGCCTAATAATCCTGCTATAGCATAATAATGGAAAAAGGCTCATTAGATCTATTTTTAGAATAATATTTGAGATTCTTTTTCTAAAATTTATTTCATCCAAGTAGAATTCCAAATTTTTTTGGAATGGTATTCTAATGGATTTATTTTACAGGGTCGTTAAAGGAACAAGGAACTACACAAACGCATTTCCCACAAACATCTGCTAATCCAAATTTTGAATATAAATCCGCGTTTGACAAACAAACTTCATAACACCGATGTCTATCAAAGGAATCAATTTTCAAGGCATTAAAGATGCAGTTCTCAACACATTGCTTACAGGTTTCGTTGTGCTTGTATAAACAGAATTCCTTTTGTGGTCTCTTTGTAGGTGTTATTTTTGCATTTGTTATTAAAGAGCCCAATCTTCCACAACATCCTCTTTCTGTAATAAGCATGTGATGTACGCCAAAATTGCCAAGTCCTGCAACAAACGCAACGTGCTTATGTGACCAATCACTAATTAATTCTTGTTCGTCGAAATTGTGGGTAGGAGGAAGAATCACTGATTTGAATTTTTGTTTTTCTAATTCTTCAGATAAAAATTCATTTAGATCTGATATTAGCTTATTGGTTTCAATATAAGCGATAGCCCATTCTTCCGAACAATTCTGTCCATTTACATTGCTTAAAGGAATTTCTTTTTTGAATGGAATGAAATATGAAATCACAGTTTCTGCGTCTTTAAGTAATTCTGTTGGTAAACTGTGTGTCTCACTTATTACTGTCTTTAATTTCAAAAATAAGGGATCATGAGCACTTGCAAACGCAATAAGTGGTTCTTCCCAATCAGTTTTAGTTTTATTTTGGGGTTTGTAGGTTTCTACAAATTCTTTGATGACATCTGAAATGTTCATACGAAATATTCTAAATGAAATCCTTATAAAAGTAACTTGAACGCATTAATGGAGTTCTCTGAACCTTAACCTAGAATTTAGAGCATAAATTCAGCACATTCATGTGTCTTGATTATAATCGTGCCAAAACAGTACTGAAAAGTTAAATAAAGAAGAATGTGCTTTATCTAGACTAGGGAACCAAAATGCAGTGGGGATTCTTTCCCATTTTAATGGGTATCATATTTTTTATCGTAATAGTAGCGAGTTTAATAGGAATTTGGCTGTGCATTTGGATATATCGAGATGCAGATGCTCGTGGAGAAAATGGGGCACTTTGGGTGATTATCCTACTTATATCTGGCCTCATTGGACTGATCGTATGGCTTGTTGTACGTAGTGACAAACCAATTGTCAATCCACGTATTACAGCTTCTAAATACAGGGCTCAGAGTCCAGAATATATACCTCCAACACCTAAGACTAAGACACCTCCACCAGGAAAGAAGTTTTGCAAAAATTGTGGCAAACCTATCCCTCCAAATTCAGCGTTCTGTCCTCACTGTGGAATACGATTCGATTGAGATATTTTGAACTAAAAACTTACTTCTTTTCTTAATTTCCTTCAGTATTAACAGGGAATTAGGGTATATCTTTTTTAGAAAGTTGAAGTGAACTACCTCCACCTGTCGGAAGAGGACTTCCCGCCGATTAAGTTAAATATAATCTTTACTATATTTTAGTTTCAATTCATTGAAGAGAATAAAGACAATGAGTTGTTTGAGGGATGATATGTGAACATTAGTTTTATTCCCAATTTTTTACTAAAACCACTTCTCAAAATCACACCACTAGGACTTTTTTACCGGATGAGAAAAAATATAACGCGAAGTGAAAAGAACACAAAAAAAATCATCACTTTAGGTATAACTGATTTTCTAGTAAAAAGAGGAGAACAAAGAGCACTTTATATTCTTAAAGAGACCGCTAAAAGAGTCCCAGCTTATGAAAATTTCTTGAAAGAAAAAGGTTATTCTCAAAACGATATTGAAAACGCTAAGTCGATAAAAGATGCGCCAATTTCCGATAAGGCAAGTTATATTCGTCCTAATGAAAAACATCCTGCAGACCTTTGTATGGATGGAGAGATGAGCCCCGCAAAAATGATTGAAACCAGTTCTGGTTATTCTGGGAAACACACCTACTGGTTAAGGGATCTAAAAGAGGTGCTTAGAGAGGAGCGCCAGATTCCCGTTTTATTGTCCATTTTTTATGATGTAAGCGATGACGAAGCATTTGCGATAAATGGTTTTGCTTTAAGTAGTTGGGTTACTGGAATTCAAGCTGGGAATGCATCAAGAAGAAAAACAGCAACTATTAATATTGGTCTAAACCCTCCTGAGATTGCTCAGACTATTGCTGATTTTTACAAAAGATATTCGATTAAATTTACGCCAGGCGGCTTCAAAAAAGCACTAATAATGAGTTATCCTCCCACAATAAAAACCATATTAGATATCCTTGATGAAATGAAATTCAACGAATGGGATAATATGGAAGAAACAATCTTTGTCTCCGGAGGAGACGGATTTCCTGAATCTTATAGAGAATACATCAAAAATAAAACAGGAGGAACGCTATTTTCCGCATACGGCTCTGCGGATACAGGCATTCAATTGGGTATTGAAGCCCCTGATTTGATACAGCTTAGAGGCTATCTTGATAAGAATCCTGAGTTATGTAGACAATTCTTTGGCAAGGACCATCCACCAATGCTATTCTATTACGATCCTACACACGTTTATATTGAAGTAGTGCCAGCGGAAACTGGAATAAATGAACTGATTTTAACTCCATTGTACGAGAGGCGGCAACCCCTTATCAGATATAATATACATGATGAAGGTGGTGTTTTTTACAACCCGAAAAGCTCGAAAAGTGAATTAACTGATTTACTGAATCTCACACAGATAGAGCTTGAATATAGCTTGCCAATCGTTTATGTTTATGGTAGAAGCGATGGATCTATTGCTGTTTTTAGTGCCTACGTCTATCCTCAACAAATACAAGCAGCTATTTTTAGGAACCTCGCTGAAGAGTTTTGTCAACACTTCCATATCTCAAGTGAATACTCTGAAAACCAGAAACCACAACTTGTTGTTGACGTTTGCGTTTCATCCAAGCCAAGTTCTGAGCAGATCGACAGTTTACATTCAGATATTTTAAATTCTAATGAAGATTTGGGTATTATTTTATCTGAAGGATTAGCAGATCCACCAAAAATAAACTTCTATTCAAAAGATGATTGGCCATGGGAAACTGCAAGAGGTCCTGGACAAAAAGAAAGGTATTTAGGAGCGCAGAAAAAACAAAAATGAGAGAAGACTAGGTCATACTATCTAGTTTCAAATCCTTTGAGGTATATTAGGAAATCCTCCATATGTGTTAGTTCTTTATATTAAAGAGACTTCGCAATTAATGGTTTATATAGTTGAAAATGCATGTTTAATTTAGAAATAACTGCTGGAGGTGAAAGAACTGAGGAGAATTGCTATGAGTTTAGTGATGATAACTCTGCTTCTTACAATAGTTACCCCAGTATTCGCTGTAGAAAGTCTAACAGATGAGGATTACTTTGTAAATGTTAATGCAGATGGCTCAGGATTTCGTATCGAATACGGCAAAGGCAATAATAATAATGAACTAGTCATTTGGAGTTTTTACGAATTTGATGATGAAAACGAAGATCACAAGTTTCAAGATAATGAATTAATCGAGGCTACATACAGATTTAGTGGAGACACTTTAGAAAGAAAACAAAGACATGAACCTCAAACGAATATCGATGAGGAATGGCTTCATTATAGATTTAAATTTGAAGATGGAACAAGAATAGCATTTACAATCTATTTAAGAAGACCAAATCTTGTAGTCGACATCCAAGTAGTGCAGTACGATAAGAAACAACCATGGAATGATATAACAATCATTTATGAAATAAATGGCAATGGCAAATCTGCAGTGTTTGAGTATCAGGCAACAGAACAAACAATCACAACAAAACTCAACCGTAACTTCCTTGATGATTTTATCGATTCGCTACCGTTCTAATATTCTGTTATTCATTTCTTTTTTGATCTTTTTTTATTCAAATTTTTGAATTCCAAGATAATATCGAGAAATTTCAAATAATAAAATCTAATAAAGCAGAGAATTACAGACATATCACATTGAGTGATTAAAATGTTTCAAACTATTTCTTTTTTTCCTACAGTTGATCCTTCTTTTATTTTTCATATCAAGTTGTCACTCTAAGGAAAATCAAAAAAAGAGATAGATAGCAATAGTCCTATCGAATGGCTTTTTTATACTCATACGGTATATATTATATGAAATTTGAATCATAGTGATATAGCGATCAAAACCAATAGAAGGTGATTTAAATGGAGGATAAAATCCCTCCACAAAAAGTTAGGTTTAATTACAAAAAAGCAGACGATTATCGAATAATCTTTGCGAATGGAGCATATGGAGGATTTACTCCAAGAAAAGAATTAATGTTTCATTTCTTTCACGAATATAAGGAAACTCCAGAAACAGAGGTAATGGCAATAGGAGAAGACGGTTCACCTACACCAATAAGAAAAGATATTCCTGAAGAGATTGAAATGACAAGAGAACTAAAAGTTGGAATTGTTTTAACCATTGAGGAAGCATTTAGTATTGGAAGGTGGATGTTAGATAAAGTAGAAGAGTTTAAAAAAGCTGCCGAAGATAAATCTTCAGAAATTAAAATAGAATAATACAAAGGAAGGAAGATGATTGTATAAAGCCTCATCCGATTCACAGATTTTACCTTGGATAGAAGAAAGTGCAAATCCAGATGGTAAAACTCTTATTGGAAAAATTTATTGGACTTCACAAGCTATATCACAATCTGAAGAACAACTTTGGACTTTTTTCATGAAAAGTATTTTGGAATTAATGGAACCAGAATTAGAAAAACCACTATTAACTCAGCAATTCCTGAACATTCTTATAACTCAAAAGGTCTTAAAAGAACCATTATTTACTAAGGAAATTCTGAACGTAATAGTAGCTCAAAGTGCTTCTAAAAAGGATATCGAAGAATTTGATAAGGCATTTGAGTTATATAAACAAGAAAGGATTTCTTTAGGTAAAGCCGCAGAACTATGTGGTTTATATTATGACGAAATGCTTGCAGAGATAAAAAAAAGAGAATTAAACTTCTTTTTTGGTCCGAGAACTTTGGAAGAGGCAAAGAAAGGTGAAGAAGTTATTGATAAATACATGAGAAAGCGCAAAGAGGGATAATTATTATTGTCTTAAATAATTCCTCTTTATCAGCAGCCAAGAAAATAGATGCTTTTGATATCTTGTATAAGTCATTTGAAAAGATTGTTATACCAAATGGTGTCTTGAGAGAGTTTTCAAGAAAGTTTACTGAAGTGCCAGACTTCATTGAAGTAATTGAATTGGACAATGATCAAAAAGAACGAGCAAACATTCTGGGACTCGGCCTTGGAGAAAACGAAGGAATAATTCTAGCAAAAGATTTCGGTGTTCCTTTTGTTACCGATGACGGCGCAGTTAGAAATTTATGTGAAGAAACTAACGTTGAATACTTTGGAATATTTGAACTTGTTCGAAAAGCATATATAAATTGTGTAATTTCAAGAGAACGACTTGAGAGTATAGTGAAGAAGTTACAAAATAATCTGTATTGCAAGCAATGGCTTATTGACTATGTTTTGAGTGCTGAAAAGCAATAAATCTCAACAATATGTTTAGTAGTTTTTCTTTATCTATCATAGGTTTCTATATATTTATTTCGATGTAAAATCAAAAAGCAGTACTATAAAAAAGAAATTTAATTCTAAACTTTGAACACCAATAAAATATAATTATTTCTCCTTGAAGATAAACTTGAAAATTGTTTGGATATTTATGATAAAATAAATATCCAAAGTAATAGTTGCGTGAAATTCTGGTTTCATGTAACTCATTTATAAATAAACAGTTGATGAGTAATACTCAAAATTCAAAATATAGAGTTTTAGGAAGGGTAACTTTAGGGTATCTTGCCCAAATTTTGGAGGAGGAGACTGTGGCTAAGGAATTGGTGATACCTTGGGAATTCAAATATAAATGGACCATGGGAGGTTGGACAACCTGGCTCAAAGCATACCATTATGCTATCCGCGAGAAATATGGTCCAGAAGCAGCACTTGAAATCTATGAAAGAACTTGCAAAATGGATGATAGAATAAAGAATATGACGGAAACAGTTCTAAAGGTCTTTAAACTGGAGGGAAACGATGCTGAAACAATAGGGACGTGGTGGAACATCTGGCATGAACTCACGGGGACGAGAGGTACTATAATTGAGTGGTCTAAAACAGCCTATAGATTTAAAGTCACTAAGTGTCCGACTAAAACAGAGACCAAAGATATCAGCGGTTGGTCGATAATACGTGCAAATCATATTACTAACGCCATAAATCCAAAAGCTGTCTTTGAACGACCTAAAGCAATGTGTGCAGGAGATTCATATTGCGAATATGTTTGGAAAATAGAAGAAAGTACCCCGATTAAGGGCGCTGAGGAGATTATGGCTAAGAAAGTAGTGATACCTTGGGAACTAAAATACAAATTTGCTATGGGAGGTTGGGCATCCTACCTAAAAGCCTATCATTATGCTATCCGCGAGAAATATGGTCCAAAAGCAGCACTTGAAATGTATGAAAGAATTAGCACTATGGATGACAGAGTAAAGAATGGTACAAAAACACTTCAACAGATCTTCAATCTAGAGGGAAACGATATTGAAACTATTAGGAAATGGTGGGAAATCTGGGCTGAACTTGTTGGGCAGGAAATTATTATACTTGAGCGGTCTAAAACCATCAATAGAACTAAATACACTAAGTGTCCGTACAAAACAGAGCCCAAAGATATCAGCGATTGGTGCACAATATTCGGTAATATTGTTAATAAGACCATAAATCCAAAGGCTACCACTGAACGACCTAAAGGGATGTGTGCTGGAGATCCTTATTGTGAATTCATTTGGAAAATAGAAGAGTGAACCTTGTCTTCAAAATTCTTCACTTCGAGTTAAATTCTCACTCTATTCATTTAAAAAACAAAGGACTGGAAATAATCTATTTTAAAACATAACAAATCGACTTAGTCTTTCTAATTTTTGATAGAAGGGTTCTCGTTCTTTTAATCTGATAATTTGAGCATATTTATCAGAAAGAGCGACAGACAAACTATCTCCTGCCTTTATTTCAAGATGTACCATATGATCGTACTCTAAATAGCCCCTATTTTTTGTTATTTTTACAAAAAACCTATCACTTGTAACTATCGGTGGTACACGAGCTGAGATGGGGGATATTACCATTACGTCTCCTTTGTGTATGATAGGACCATAAACATTGAAGTTATATGCAGTAGATCCCACTGGTGTTGCGAAAATTAATCCATCAGCTTTTACATCGCGAGGATAGAATCTTTCAGTTGTACCTTCGTTCTTTACATAGAGACCGAAATGTATGCTGGAGGGACTATCTCCCCTAAAGAGTCGAACTTCATTCAGAGCGTGATATGTTTCGCCTTTAAATTCAAATCCTATTTTTCGATATTCTTCGATGGTATGATCTTGAAGAAGTTGTTCTAATGCGATATCCAAGTCCTGCACTCTAAAATCAGCGTAAAATCCTAAACTTTTTTCTGATCTCCCTCCAATTGGAAGAACAGGTCCATCGAATTCATTCACCGCTTTTAGAAGTGTACCATCACCACCAACTGAGATACAAATATCAGCATTTGTATCCACTACATCAAATAGCTGATACACTTTCTCTAATTCTGGATAATTCTGTTTAATCACTAGTTTTACTTTTTTTATATCTTCGAGACGCTGCATGTCGTCTATAACAGGGGGAGCCACTCTTCTTGAAGAGTGGTAGTTCATAGAATCACCTCAAGAAATCCACTCACCTAAGTTATGGACGGTTCACCCTATTTAATCATCCTCTTCATAATCTTTCCAATACTTTTCACCATAAAAGGATTCTGCTTTTGGAACGACCATTTCAACAACATAATAATGGTCAGCCTTTCTAAATATATCGTTAAAGAAGTCTACATAGGGACTTTTGCAGTATGGACAAAGGCAGTTTGCCAAATACTTGAATTGACCTCCACAAGTACATGGAACGAAGTGATCTTCAATTAGCTGATAATTCTCAAGATTGAGCTGAATATCATAATCTGAAAAATCATAGGGTTGACTGAAAGGTGAAATTCGCTTCGCAGATAACTTATCTAACAATCTATCATACTTTTGATCGAATAAGGACACAGCCAGATAATTAGTACAGCGATCACAGTAGTAATAATCGACATCTGAAAAGCCGACATGAAACATCCGAAACATGAAGAATTTGCCACAGAAATCACATGAACTGATAAATCGATTGTTTCCTGGTGTTACCCTTCCCGATGTCACAAAACCACGTTCAAAAACTGTAGCACCTTTCTCTACCTCTATGACGTGATCATTCTTTTCAGAGGGTATCTGGAAGTGATCAAATCGATACATGATTGTTGAGTATTCAACTTCCTGGTTTAATTCACCTTCTATAATAGTTAGGAATAAGATCCGATATAGATTGATATCAAGATAAATGCTTAAGGTTTTGCCAGCTAAATCATCCATATTTTGGAGGAAAAACTCATATCGCTTGATTAGCACTTCTTTTCCTAATTCATGGGTCATAAAATCGAGATAAAGTCTCTTTTCCTGATAATCTTCGTCAACAGTATATTGGATCGCTTCTGAAATACTTAAAGGAGTATTACTTGCAAACGCGCAAACAATTTTATTATTTATTTTTAGTGAAATTGTTTTATCCAAAACTTCATTTTCTTCTATCGAATTTAATTCATCTTGCATTTGCATCACCTAAAAATACTATACTTGTACATATTAATCTGGGCTTTCATTTAGGTGATTTTTGCAACCTCAGAAAAATCTCAGGCGTTTTTTGCCTAATTTCTACTTTTCTTACTAGATTTGAAAAACTCAAATTCCAAAAAAAATAGACTTTCATACCTTATTATTCATCGTAAGGTTTTCTTAAAGAAATCAAATATCTACGGATCTTTGTAGCGATTCTTTCCATCGTATCTAGAGCCACACCAAGCATATAAGTACGAATTCTGACTTGACGTTCTTGTTTCGGTTTTGGAATGTAACAACAAAGCATTATTTCATCAATAATATCCCGGATAAGCACCGTTCCTTTGCTACTTTCAATTATTGAGGTTTGATGATAACCTGCATGTAGTTCTTCTATTGCTTTATTCGCTGTCGCATGAATAACAGCAGCTAGAGGAGTAAGTAGATCGATATCAGGTGCCTTTTCCGCATTGATTGAATATGCTATAGCAAATCCCTCTTTGGTGCATAAAACACTGATTGCAATTTCAGAGGATTCATCTATTTCTGAAAGAACTTGCATAAGAGCTTTATCTCGAACAAGCAAAATAGCATCAACACCAGTGTTGCAATAAACTGAAATCTTATACTTGGTTGCTCGTTATCAAATCTTTCCAATGATGTTTCATAAATTTTGTGAATAAATGGTACGGCAAAATAGCTTTATTGCTAACAAAGTTTTATAAACGGGATTGTTGAGATAGCGAATTGTCACATTCGGAGGTAGAAAAAATGACGATAAATGTACTAAAATTAGCAAGAAGATCACGAAAAGGATCTGAGTTTCGACATGGGAGAGGAAAAGAAACTATTTCCCCTAAAAGGGATATCAGGGCGATATTACAGCTAATCTTATCAATTGTAGTTTTCTTTGTGAGTCTTTACATCATTTTTATTGGATCGTTCTCGGATAATGCAGAAAAACTGGCGTTCAGTATGCTTGGTGCAGTTATTGCCTTCTGGCTGACACCAGTCGGCTAACTTCAATCTATTTTAAGCAATCGCTTAGTTTCGTTAATTTTTTTTCTTAATTGGGGTGTAATTTCCTGTTCTTTTTTGATAACACGAAGTAAGTTTTTAATGTTCTCTACTTGTTGAGTCTGACCTGTCTGGATGTCTAGTCCTGTATAAAGTTCATAAGATTTTTTAAAACAGTCTAAAGACTTATTATAATCACCTAATTCCTGAGTTAGTAGACCTATATCCTGCAAATCTTGCGCTTGATGTTTTTTATCATTGGTTTCTAAATCAATTTTATAGACTTCTTGAAAAATTCCTAGTGCCTTTGATAAGTCGCCATTCTTTTTGTACAACAAACCTAGATTCGCGAGACCATCTGATAGTTTTGATATATCGTTTAGTTCTTTAAATAATTTAGTAGCTTCGTGAAATTCGAAAATAGCTTCGTTAACTTTATTTAATCGAAAATAAAGAAACCCTGAATTATGAGATGTTTCAGCCATACCAGGTCTATGATCAATCTGAGAATATATCTCATGTGCATCTTGATTATATTTCAAGGATTCTGCCCAGTCCCCTTGATTTTTAAAAATCAATCCTAAATAACGTAAGGCATATGCCTGTCCTGTAAGACTATTTATTTCTTTGTATATTTCAAGTGCTTTTTTAAAATGTTCCGTTGCATTATTGTAATCCCTCTCGTTTAAGCAAGAGATACCTAAGTGAATTGCTTCATTAGCAATCTTGCCCTTACCAGCAGATTCTACACCTATTTCCGCAATTTCTTTATCGACCTCTAGCTGTCGAAGACGAGATTGAATCCGCTCATTACTTGGATTAATTTCCAAAGCTTTCTTTATGCAATCTATTGCTTCTCGGTAAGAAGTTAGGTTTTCATAACAAATACTCATATTATGATATGCGTCAAAGTCCTGTGGATTGATGCTAATTGCCCTCTCATACGCTTTTATTGCGTTTTCAAACTGATTCAGGTATCTATACGCATTACCAAGGTCAAACCAAGCGTCTCCGTCCTCTTGATCAATATTGATTGCCTCTTTATAGCATTGTAATGATTTTTTAAAAAGATCAACTCTTCTATCCTCTTCTCTTGTCCAATGTGCTAATCGTTCAGCACAATACCCACAATGAATCCATGCCACTTTATGTAATGGATCAAGTTTTGTCACTTCTTTAAAGGCTTGAATAGCATCTTTATAAAAATCTTGTCTTGCCATTATACCTGGTGGGTTGTCTCCTAATTTTTCTTTGGCAGCACCAAGATAAAACCAACCATTAACATAACTACCGTCTATCTTAATAGCTTTTTCAAAGCAATCTACTGCCTCCAGATAGTCAAATGAATTTCCTGTACTAGCTTTATCAAATCCTATTTTTGCCCACTCAGCTGCTGTTTTTCCATCAATTTTTTCTGTGATTTTGATTCACCCACCTTACTTTTTCCTATTCTGTTTTGATACGTTTTTAGGCTAAATGAAAATATCGAGCAAAGAACAAATAATAATAGAAGGAGAACTCGAATATAAAGTAATAACGTTCGTTGGACCAAAAAAACTATTTCTGTTCCTTATTATTGAGTTCGAAAGTTCGATGAAAATTTAGTTTCAATTTAATTTGTTTTAGGAAGAATCACGTGAAATGTACTTCCCTCTCCAACCTTACTTTCTACCCATATACTGCCACCATGCAATTTCACATATTCTTTTGAAATCGCAAGCCCTAATCCAGTGCGTGCGAATTCAGATTGAAAACGAGAAGATTCAGAGAAATCAGTTACATGGAAAGGTTGGAAAATCTTTTCAAACTCATTTTCTGGAATGCCAATTCCAGTATCTTTCACAGAAACATGGAGATTGAATTCTTCTTCTAGAATCTTAACTTCAATCATACCGCCATCAGGCGTATACTTTATAGCATTTGAAAGTAAATTTGTGAATACACTCCGGATCATGTCTTCATCGATTTGGATCTGAGGTAATTGATTTGGAGAATGAAGTTCAAGTTTATGACCATGAATTTTTGCAATTGGTAAGACTTCATTAATAACCTGACCGATGATTGTGTCAAGTGAGCCTGATTCCTGCTTTATTTTTCTTGTACCTGCTTCGAGCCGTGTATAATCAAGAAGGTTATTAATAAGAGCCGCCAATCTATCTGCATTACGTGTTATAATCTTTATCTTATCGTGGACTTCATTAGGCAGTTCCCAATATCCATGTTCACTTTTTATTTTAAGAAGCTCTACATGTGCTTTCATCGCGCTTAAAGGGGTTCGAAGTTCATGTGCTGCTAAATTAATGAACTGAGATTTTATTTTTTCCACTTTCTTCTTTTCAGTGATATCACGAACAATACCCCACATTCCCGTTGCTTTACCTTCTTGGTCTTTTATGACCCAGCTCCTTGTTGAGACCGGGAAGATTTTTCCATCATTCCTAATCCCTTCTGCTTCAAATTCATCTGAATAGCCTCGTTGAATTATTTGATTTGTAATAATCTTTGAAATCTTAGCATTCCATTTTTTAGGTGTGAGTTCAAAGAAGTTCATTTTATTGAGATCTTGCTTAGTGTATCCAATCATATCTACTAAAGCTTGATTACAGTCTATAATGTTTCCTTCTAGGTCAATGGAAACGATGCCATCTATTGAAGATTCATACAAACCTCTATAGCGCTCCTTTGAGTCCTTGAGATCTGAGGTCCTCTGTTCAACTATTCGTTCAAGATTTTCTGTATATTCCTTAATCTTTTCCTCTGCTTGCTTCTGAGCAGTAATATCTCGAATAATACCCCAAATTCCAATTATTTCGCCTTCCTGATTTTTTATGGGCCATCCTCTGATAGCAACTGGGACAGTTGTCCCATCTTTTTGGATATATTCTTTTTCGAATTCTTCTGCATAGCCTAATTCAAGTAATTGGCGATGATTTTCTTTACTGGCCTTATACCATCTTTTAGGCGTGATGTTGAAGATGTTAATGTCACGTAGTTCTTCCTTGCGATAACCGAGCATTTCTGCAAATGCCTGATTGCATTCAATTATATGTCCTTCTGAGTCCAATGAGACTATACCATCAATAGATGAGTCATATAGTCCACGATAACGCTCTTCTGAATCTTTTAGAGCATTTTCTAGTTCTTTTCGTCCTGTGATATCCTTAATAGTTTCTACAACTGCTACTACGTTTCCTTCAGCGTCTTTCATTGGAGAACTTGTAACCAAAGTATTCATCCAACTTCCGTCTAAGCGTCTGACTGTTTGTTCCGAAGCAAATCTTTGTCCTTCAGTAAACACTGTTTCGACGGTACATTCAGGGCATGGTTTATCAAAACCTTTATACGTTTTATAGCATTTTTTACCTATGACGTCTCCCCATATATCTTGTGTAGATTCATTTGCCCAGATTATGTCTAATTCCTCATTTTGGATCGTGATAAGATCTCCTATACCCGCTAAAATTGCTTTTTGTTTTTCTTCAGAGTCACTTAAGGCTTTTGTCCTTTCCTCGACAAGATTTTCGAGGTTTTCTGTATAATCTTTAAGTTGCTTTTCCAAATTCTTTAATTCAGTTATATCCTTAGCGACCTCTACAACCGCAAAAATATTTCCCTCAGCATTTCGTACAGGAGAACTGGTAACTAAAACGTTGCTAATTGTTCCATTTGTATTCATATGAGATTGCTCTGTTACTACTGTTTTCCCTTCATTGAATACTGCTTCAACAGTACATTCGGGGCAAGGTTTAGTTAAGCCCTTATATGCCCTATAACACTTTCTTCCAACAATATCTCCATAACGATCTCTCACTGCTTGATTTATCCAGATGACGTCCAAATCTTTGTTATGAATTCCAACAAGATCTCCTATTCCAGTTAATATTGCTGTTAATCTTTCTTCTGATTCTTTAAAGGCCTTTGTTCTTTCTTCGACGAGTTTTTCAAGGTTTTCAGTATAGCTTGTTATTTTTTTCTCCATCTGTTTACGTTCTGTTATATCTCTTCCAATAAGAATAATCCCTGCTAAATTATCCTCGTTGTCTTGCATTATTGATGACGAGAATGAAATAGGGATAAGATATCCATTCTTCGTTTTAATGTTCATCTCAACATCGTTGACATTTCCTGCTTTTATTAGATTATCAAATACACAACCTACGGAACCTGGATTATCATTTTTATTAATCAAAATGTTCTCTAAAGGCATCTGAATCATTTCATGTTCTTTATATTCAAGAAGTTGTAACGAAGCTAGATTAGCTGAAATTATTTTTCCTTCTGGACTAACCAAAAAAAGGGCATCAGACATGGTAGCAATAACACTGTCTGCTGCTGTTGATGGTGATAGAATGAACAACTCATGTCTTAGAATTGCATACCCAATGAAAAAACTTCCTAGGACTGCTGAAGATGCGGTAAATTCTGGAATTCTTATTTGAATTGAAGGTAATAACCATTCAGTAACAATACCAAGAAGTACTGGAAAAGAAATTCCAATCGATACATACTTTGCTTGTTTTTTCTTTCTTAGATCAATTGATTTCATGTAATATTGTAGGCAAAGACAAAAAGCAAAAATGCCTAATCCTGCACCCCATGTCCTTGAAACAATGAATAACAGAAAATTTTCAGGAATATCATAGGTCCAGCCCCAATATGTCCATATTGGTTCTCCCGAGAATGCTGTCAAGTCAAGATAAACAATAATCAAAGCTGGAGCATACATTAGTGGGTATGTAAGTTTATTTCTAAGTATTTTTACGTGTTCAGTAAAAACAAGTACAAAATGAAGCAAGAAAACTATCGTGAGAGGCCATAAACTGTTCATTTTTAACCAAAAAGCTGCAATATGAAATTCTGTTGCACTTCGATAACCAAATTCTGTCATTGCCCAGTAGGCTTGAGAAAGACAGAAGATCATGAAAAGTCTGTTAATCCAGTTCTTTGAATCTTTTGACAATACAAAACTCCCTAAAAAGATTGACACAACGGCACTTAGTAGAGAGAATAGAGCGAACTCGTTCATTGTCAGACTCACACCATCTTTTTAAAGACCCCGAAACAATAGAAGGTTTATGAGAACTAAATTGCTTTTGAGTTATTACACCTCATTTACATTCACTATAAAATGACTCTCAATAATTTAATATAAAGTTTCTGACAAGTTAATCGCACATTTAGAGCGCGCCTTTTTACTAAAAAGGTTTTTCAAAACACTTTTTGATGATTACATGATTTTAAATACTAAAACAAAGGAAGACTGCTTAAGATACTATTTCGCTCTATTAAGTATTCGAGGACAAAATTATGCAGAATAATCGAATTTTCAAGATACTTCAAGAATTAGTAAAGATTCCTTCCCAATACGGTAATGAACAAAAGATTAGTTCGTGGATTTTTGATTTTCTTGCAGATCTAGGTTATGAACCATACAAAGTTGAAGTTCCGGATAGTGGACCTGATGTCATTGCGGAATTCCATGTAGATTCAAACAAACCGTGGATTCTCTTGAATTCACATTCGGATACAGTTGAGGAAATGCGCGGTTGGACTCGGGATCCATATGGAGAAATTGTTGGTGAAAAATTCTATGGTATCGGCGCTTGTGATATGAAATCTGGTTTAGCTGTCCAACTTGGAATTATGGAAGGCTTACTTAAAGGAGAATTCAAACCTAACCTTAATGTTTTGTTTACGGCGGTTACTGATGAAGAACTTTGGTCACGGGGTACTATTACTCTAATTGATAAAAATATCATTTCGCCCGACAAAGTCGCTTATGCAATTGTTGGCGAACCCCATTATTTAGGAAATTTTCTTGTTGGGAGGCGTGGAAGACTTATTTTGGATATTGTTGTACATGGAAAAGCTGCTCACGGTGCAACTCCAAAGAGAGGAGTCAATGCAATAAATGAGGTTGCTCGTATCGTTCAAAGTTTAGAAGCTCTAGATGTGGGATGGTTCCCTCAATTCAATATTGAAGGTAGTCAATGCTTCTTAGCTATTAATGGTGGTGTTAATAGTCTATCAGTACCGGAAACAGTCAAACTAGTATTAGACCGTCATTATCTTCCTATAGAAACTTCTGAAATGGTATTGGACGCAGTTCTTGACATTATTCACAATACTGAATTAGATCCAGAGACAAAAGTTGAAGTAAGTATACACCCACGCCCTACACGTCAACCATTACCCTTTTATACTCCGCTAGATAATCCATTAGTACAAATAACTGCAGAAGAAGTCAAATTACAAACAGATATTGAACCTCGGTTTTTATTAGGTAGAACTGTGGCTGATAGCAATTTCGTTGGAATGTTGGGGATTCCTACTATTGATTTAGGGCCGTCAGGGAAAAAATCACATTCGGCTGATGAATGGTGCGATATCCCCTCGCTTGAAAAGATTTACAAGGTATATAAGGGCGTGCTATCAAAACTGCATTAAAACTACTGACATATCTTGTCTTTAACCTCACCTATTCCAAATTCTGAGGCGTAGAACTATTAATGATGACTAGAATGCCTAAATTATGAAAAAAAGAGAAAGTGACTGTTTATCACTCCGCCGCAAGAAGACCCCTCAACTTGTAATTGTGTGTTTTAATTGTTTCACTTTCACGATACTCCCTAACCTTTAAGTACTGATTCGCATAGATCGTAAGTAGAATTGAGCTGAGGTAACACTCGCCAGTTCTCACCTTAACTTCACATCGCGTTCAGGACAGGGACTGCCCGTAGAGCCTGTTTGACATGTCCCGTTGGGGAATGGATGATTCAGGAAGCCAGCCTACTTGTAGGGTGGTAGTTCACTCAGTTAGCCCTTTGGCAAATAGGGCATCAGTAACGTGGCCAGCAGACGCATTTCACGGTTCTGTGTATATATAATTCCAGGACCTGTAAATCGCATAACTATGCCTTCGCCTCCAAGTAAGAAACTTTTCTTGCCTCCAACTTTTGATGTACGATATTGCATGTTTGCCGGGAACGCCATCATCACTCCAGTGTCAATGACAAATTCTTCGCCTGGGCCAATCTCGTGTCGTTCAATGTAACCATATCCACCGAGCCAGACATCACCTTCGGCTTCAGCAAAAACTTTTGTTAAAAATAACCCTTCACCACCTAACAGGCTTGCAATTTTGCCCACTTGAGTGGTGACTTGAACCGAGGGAGTGCTTGCAATATATGCATCTTTACTTAAAGTCCATTCTTCTCCTTGATTAAGATGTATGTGAATAATGTCTCCTGGTGCTCCATGAGCAAAAGCTATCATGCCAGACTTAGTTGAACCTTCTTCAAGTTCGAAGAAGTTCAGAAACATTGATTCTCCAGAAAATTTTCTTTTCAAACCTCGTAAGATGCCTCCTGCTGATTTCGTTTTCATATCGACATGCCCATCCATATAAACCATTGCTCCGCCCTCTGCTACTACTTGTTGTCCTGGTTGGTCTAGATAAATGCGAACTACCGAAAATGCGGGACGTCCAGTAATTTCATATCTTAAAAACGATTTTTCCTTTTCTTCAGACATTTTTCTTTCACCCTTTCAATTTTTTAAACGCTTTTAATTCAATTTATACCATAGTCATTTTCATCCTTTTATAGCTTGGTTTAACAGGCAGAAATCTTATTATACATTTCTTTATTAAGTTTTGAAAGGTGTTTGAAGTGTCTGAAATAATCATTTTATCTCAAGATGATGTAAGATCATGTCTTCCGATGAGTGACGCTATTAAAGCGGTTACTGATGCTTACAAGGCTTTCGCACTAGGACAAGTTGAAATGCCTCAGGTTCAACACTTGGATGTGGCAAAATACAGAGGCGAAGTTGATATTAAATCGGGAGCTGCAGAGAACTTTGGACTAATTGGAACCAAGATTGCATCTGGTTATTATGATAATCCAAAACTAGGTCTACCACCAGGATTTGCAGTCATCATCTTACTAGATCTAAAGACAAGCATGCCTCTCGCGATCATGGATGGATCATATGTTACTGCGGTCAGAACTGGTGCTGCGGGTGCTGTAGCTGCCAGTGTTCTTGCAAGAAAAGATGCTAAACGAGTGGGTGTTATTGGCTCAGGAACACAAGGGCGAATGCAGGTTTTGGCTCTAAATGAAATTTTTCCTTTGGAGCAAGTAAAGGTATTCAATATTAACAAGGTTAACAGTGAGAAATATGCAGTTGAGATGAGTGAGCGACTTGGCATCGATGTTCAGGCTGTTGATACTGCTCAAAATGCTGTGAGTAATGTAGATATCGTTATTACGGCAGTTCCATCCAAAAAAGCTATGGTAATGGATGAATGGATTGAAGATGGCATGCATATAAATGCATTTGGAGCAGATGGTCCTGGCAAACAAGAACTAGATCCTAATATTATGAAACGAGCACAAGCAAAGATCGTGGTTGACAGCCTTAAGCAGTGTCGCGTGATCGGTGAAACCCAACATGCTCTTAAACAAGGCTTGATCCAAGAAAGTGATATCTACGCTGAGATTGGAGAGATTTTACTTGGAAACAAAAAAGGAAGAGAGACCGAGGAAGAAATAACGGTTTTTGACAGTACAGGGTTAGCCGTTCAAGATATTGCGGCTGCGAATGTCGTGTATCAACTCGCAAAACAGAAGGATATGGGGAAACGCGTTAAGTTACTTTGATTGAAAATATTTGATCTTATAAAGGAGTCCACGAATCGCATGGTAACACTCCAAGATATTAAAGCAGCGAGGGAAGTCATAAGAACAGGTGTTAAAAAAACCCCTCTAATTCATTCAAAATTTTTAAGCAGTTATTGCGGTGGGACAGTTTACCTTAAGCTCGAAAACCAACAAATTACAAACTCCTTTAAAATCAGGGGGGCACTAAACCGAATGTCAAAGTTAAACCCTCCTGAAAAAAGACGAGGAGTCGTTACGGCATCATCGGGTAATCATGCTCAGGCCGTTGCCCGAGTAGCTGAGCTGATGAATATTTCTGCAAGGATTTTTGTTCCAAAGAATACATCTAAGTCAAAGCTGGATAAAATTAAGAAATATAATGCCGAAATAGTACTTCACGGCGATTATGACGAAGTCGAGACAAAAGCAAGAGAAGTAGCGATAAAGGAAGGGTTAACATATATTAGTCCATATAACGATGAAAGTATCATCGCTGGCCAAGGAACAGTAGGTTTAGAGATTCTTGAAGATCTACCTAACGTTGATATCATCATTGTAGCAGTTGGGGGTGGAGGTTTAATTTCGGGTATAGCAATTGCAGCAAAAAGTATTAATCCAAACATCAAAGTTATCGGTGTGCAATCAGAAGCAGCAGCAACTGTTCACGAATCTTTGAAAGCGGGAAAAATCATTTGGATAAAAGAGGAAGAATCGATTGCAGAGGGATTACTGGGAGGCATTGAACAGGGTGCCATTACCTTTGAATTGATTAAAAAATATATAGATAATCTTGTGGTCGTTAAAGAAGAGACAATAAAAAATGCCATAAAAATACTATGGGAGAAGGACAAGCAAGTTACAGAGGGCGCTGGTGCAATTGCTATTGCGCCCATATTGGAAAATAAAGATGAATTCAAAGAAAAAACTGTTGTTTCAGTAATAAGTGGAGGCAACATTGAAGAAAATCTCTTTAAGACAATCATAAACTGAAGCTGATTCAATGAATTTGCTCGCTTTTGTATTTCTATTTATTGGGGCATATGTTGTAGTTTATTTCGGAGCTGACGTTTTTATTGACGGATTAAAGGATTTTAGTGAAAAACATCATTTGTCCCCTTTAATCATCGGATTACTGATTCTAGGCGTAGATCCAGAAGAATCTGTTGCCTCAATTTTTGCCTCCATAGAAGGTCTTCAACACGTGGCAATTGGGAATGTCATTGGAAATACTATCATTGCAATCACAATAGCATTTGGACTTCCTGCGTTATTTTTCTCTCTAGATTTCGAAAGGATCCCGAGATTTTACCCTCTTTTGCTATGTCTTCTTACAACAACTGTGATTCTAGGAGTTTATTTGCCAAAAGGTTTGCTAATTTTTGGTTCGGTCAATTTAGCATTGTTTGGGTGGTACCTACTGCGTAATATTCGCGCATACAAAGTGCGTCATATTACTGAAATAATCATTTCTGATGATGATGATGGTGATGAAAATAATAACCAAAGTGATGAAGATGAAGCACATCAAGAGACAAAAGAACTAAAAGAAGATTCTGATGCTATTATCATCGGAAAATCGCTATTAGGATTCATTCTCATCATTATCGGTGGCTTCTTTCTCATATTTGCTACTGAGAACATTATTATCATTACCGGTTTGACTGAATCGTTGTTTGGGTTTTTAATAATAGCTTGGACAACAAACGCAGAAGAATTATTTTTAATCGTTTCAGCTATCAGAAAACACAACCAGGAACTGGGTATTGGAGCAGAAATCGGAAAAGTTGTATGGAATTTAGGCGTCACTTTTGGAATAAGCGGAATTATTCTTCAGGATTTAACACCTACGCCAATTTATCCAATTAACCTAGCAATTCTAGTGATAGTAATTTTAATGTTCACAGGAATCTCGATTAAAAATAAATTATCAAGAAGGATGGGGATATTGTTTCTTTTAATTCTCGTTGTTTTTGTGATTGTCAACAGTGTTTTTGGACTCCCAATAAATTAAATCTATCCAAGGTGCGCTAAACTTCCAGCTGCTAAAATGTTTGAAAATTAACTGTTAGTTTCAATTTTTCTGCTTAACTACTTTATCATTTCACCGCAAGAAGACCCCTCAACTTGATGGGGGGATGAAAGTGAACACAAATTACCGCCATTCATCACCCCGCTGAAGCGGTGGTGCTTTCTTGTTCAATCCTTTGGTAAATAGGGCATAAGTAAATAAACAAATAGTTCCAAAAATTCAAAAATCATCTTTATGGAAGCACGAAAATGTGGACTGATCCCAACTATAGACGTTCTCTTCTCATAACAGCAGCGGCGCCTCTATGTTGGAGCATAGGTGGTCTTGGCATAAGGATTGTAACCACCAATATATGGGAAACTGTTTTTTGGCGTGCTTTTTTCATGGGATTAACGGTACTAGTATTTTTAATCTTAAGAGACCAAAGGAGTTTTTTTAAATCCTTTAAAAGAAGCGGAATCCCAGGTGTGGCGACTGGAGTTTTTCTTGCAATGTCCATGATATTTTATGTGAATTCTCTTGCATATACCACAGTGGCAAACGCACTTGTACTACAAGGGACTGCACCATTATTTGCCGCGCTATTTGGTTGGTTCTTACTTCGTGAACGGGTTGGAGTCAGAACAGGTCTAGCAGTTGTTATTGTGATGATAAGCATGTTTGCTATGGTATCTGACTCCCTGGTAACAGGAACATTGCTAGGAGATGTCTTCGCGTTGGGAAACGCTGTATCGCTTGCAAGTTATATTATAGTTGTTAGAAGAACTCGCGAAATCAATTTAATTCCGGCAATATGTCTTGCTGGGTTTATTTCAGCGATTGTAGCTTTGCCATTGATGACAACCTATATGATCTCAGCACATGATCTCAGCATTTTGGTCACTCTTGGTGCAATTCAAGTAGGACTTGGTTCATGCTTGTTTGTAATAGGATCTCGTAATTTGCAACCTGCCCAATCAGGACTTTTAACACTACTTGAAACCATTCTCGGTTCTCTTTGGGTATGGATTTTTATCGGTGAACAACCTACGACAATCGCATTAATCAGTGGTGTAATAATAGTAATCACACTTGCTTTACATACGATTTTTGATTCTCGACTTTCTGAGAGTTCTCTCACTACAAGAAACAAGAAATCTCATCAGGATAATTACTAGTTTATATGTTCATGTTAATATGGCCCTATAAAATACTTGATAACAAACAAGCTAATGTATATTTCTTTTATTGTCTTAGAAGAGCCAGATCAAGAATTTAAACTCTATACGAATTGGTAAGAATAGATTTTTCACTGAAAAAACTTATACGAGCAAATAATTCTTGGTTTTAATCAATTAGATTACTTATTTTTTTGTGATGATAAATCATGTAGAATATCTGTAATAGTAAAATTTATATATAAGTTTAACTTAACCTTTCTGTTTGCAAAGGTAAACCATAAGATGAGATGCGAGTTTCAGGTTTTCTGAATACCGTTAAAATAATACTCATTAAACTTCGTTTTTGAAAGTATTATCTTAAATCGATACCGTACACCGTAAACCACCCGTGTCTTTGAGAAATTCAAGGAGAAACACTTTAAATGAATGAATCCATTGATCTAAAGAAAACTCTTTATAAAGATATAGATAAAGCTTTTTGTCGAGAGGCTTTTTGTGCAGATTGTGGATCTGCGAATGTTGTCTGTGACGATACTCGTGGTGAGATTATTTGCAATGACTGTGGGTTAGTTATTGAAGAACATATGATGGATCTGGGGCCTGAATGGCGCAGTTACACGGCAGAAGAACGAAAGAAACGAAGTCGTGTAGGAAGCCCCATTAATTATTCAATCCATGATAAAGGCTTATCAACTATGATTGGCCGTGAAAATAAAGACATTTATGGAAAAAAACTTGCACCCAGCCGACGTGCTGAAATTTACAGAATGCGAAAGTGGCAACGACGTACTCGGACGCATAGTTCTCGCGAGCGAAACCTTATTCAAGCGTTAAGTGAGTTAGACCGCTTAGCGAGTCAAATGGGTATTCCCCGATCAATTAAAGAAGAAGCTGCGATTATCTATCGAAAAGCATTAGAAAAACGCATGAGCCGTGGTACTACCATTGAAGTTATGGTTGCCGCTACCTTGTATGCGGCCTGTCGTATCAGAAAAATTCCTAGAACCTTAGATGAAACTGCAGAACACTCACGTACTAATAAAAAACAACTAGGACAGTGTTTCAGACAGCTTGTAAGGCTGGTTGATGTAGCAATCCCCATTAGTACACCAATTGATTTCATATCCCGGTTTTCTAACGAACTTTCACTTACTGGAAAAGCATCAGGACGCGCTATAAAGATCCTTGAAACAGCTAAAAAAGCAGGGATCACTGCTGGAAAGGATCCAACCGGATTGGCCGCAGCAGCTCTCTATATCTCTGGAATATTAGAAGATGAACGACGAACACAACGTGAAATCGCACGTGTTGCACGAGTCACAGAAGTTACAGTCAGAAACCGCTACAAAGAGTTAGTTAAAAACTTGCAGATTGCAGTAGCAGTTTAAATGCCCCAAAAAAGCTTCTCTTTTTTTTATTTTTTATTTGATGATAATAAAAGATTTATAAACACGGTTTTTTACAGAGTTTCTGTCAGGCTCTTGACTTTCTTGAACTACATATCTTGTTACTATAAATGAAGGTCCCGAAAATGCACGGCGAAGTCGAAACTTCTATGATAACACGTTATTTCATGCTGATAGTCCACGTTTTTATTATAAATTTTGTTACTTGGGTTTATTTTGGCGGTGGAATAGAGTTAATCGGTAATTTGTTCGGTATCACTTGGCAATCAGGTGATGTGACCCGTAGAATTATCCTTCTAATTTTTAGCATTGTTTTTTTCCTCAGACTTAATCTAACATCATTTTATTTGCTTCGGCGCAAAGTAGATTGGAAAGAAACAGGTGCAATCATTGGCGCAATTGTTTTCTATCAACTCGGATTCGCGTTAAGCGGTGGTGCCCAATCTGCACCCATCGATGTCGTAGATTATATTGCTATCATTATTTTCTTTATAGGAAGTTTCCTCAATACAGGATCCGAGTTTCAGCGAAAACGATTCAAAGACCGACCAGAAAATAATGGACAACTCTACACTGGCGGTCTATTTGGTTTCGCAAGACATATTAACTATTTTGGTGATACTGTCTGGTTAATTGGCTGGGCGATAATGACTCGCAACTGGTGGTCCGCCATCATGCCGATATTCTGCACATTAAACTTCGTGTTATTTTTAATTCCAATGCTCTCCAAGTATTTAGAAGAACGTTACAAAGAACAATATCGTAAATGGGCCAGCAAAACCAAGAAGTTTATCCCGTTTGTATATTGATTTTTCCTTAAAAACTATGAACGTTTCTTTACTTATTAGGCTTTAATTCAGATTAAGTATTTAGCGCATAATTGGCGGAGGGGAATTCTTAATGACTTCTACTATCATACGTAAGTTTTCTTCAGGTGTATCAATAGGGATGACACAACCAGGTGCAAGTAACAAGTGTGGATTGGAAATCTGCATAACTTCTTGCAGTTGCTTAGCTATAGCGAGCGATGTTCCTTTTCTAATTGTTTCAGTTTCGTCAATTCCACCAAAGAGGCCTTTATTGAAGATTTTAAGGGCTTCTCTTATTGTTGGAGATGTATGTTGACTATGCCAGTTAATGGCGTCTATGGGATAATTATCAGCGATATAATTGAACAAAGGCTTATTTCCATGAACATGAAACACTATAAAGTCAGCATGGGACCTGAGATCATTCAATAATTTAAGTGTATACTTAGCCTCAAAATCCAAGAACTGTTGGTTCTTAAGTTTTCCTTCTACACTATGTAGAGAAGCAATAAAGAGGCCATTTGTACCTGCATCTAGGACTGCATGTCCGAATTCGGTCATAACCCTTGTTATTACTTTAAGGCCTTCTTCAATCTGGGAAGGAGCTTCATAAACATGATTCACGATATTAGGAGCTAGCTGACTTGCTACCATAAAGGGGCTGAAAACCGTCATCATTAACGGAACATTTCCACTTAGTATTTTCGATACCATCCGAACACCATCTAATTGCCTGCCAAATTCACCATCCGTCGGATCCACTTCTTCGATGATCTCAAAGTCCGAAGCATTCTTGATTGGAGAGTTTAACACTGACGGTGAACCATAGATTGGATGAATCGGTCCTACTTCGCAGCCCCAGTCAACTATGCAATAACTTCCATGTGGAGTAAGTTTCAATACGTCAGAATCATACGTCTTTTGAAACCTCACATGTGCATCTGCAAAGCCCTGTGGCGTCCTATCATCGCTAGGAAAATGTTTCCATAACGCATACGCCCAACGATCTAAAGAACCGCCTGAGAAAGTTGTCATTAACCTATCCAATTTATCCATATCATCACTTTTCTACTGTCTTAATCCAATTCTCACGTTGTCTTCAATAAATATATATTAGTGCTAATATCATATATTAAGCTGGAGGACTTCTATGCCTACTAACGCTAAGCAACGAACTCTAAAGGACATAAGTGTACGTTATAATCTTCAACCGGGAGATATGGGTAACGTTGTTTATCTTCACGCTATAATTTATGCTGAGGAATACGGATTTGATCATACATTTGAAGGATACGTTGCATCAGGTCTTGCTGAATTCGCTCAATCATTCAATTCGAACAAAGATCGACTTTGGGTTGCAGAAATTAAAGGAAAAATTATTGGTTCAATCGCTGTTTTTGGACGTTCTGAATCAGAAGCACAACTTAGATGGTTTCTTGTCATTCCGAATTTCCGTGGTCTTGGGCTTGGGAAATTGCTTTTTGAGGAATCTATTTTGTTCTGCAAAAAGTGTGGATTCAAGAATGTTTTTCTGTGGACATTCAGGGGCTTAGACGCAGCAAATTATTTGTATAAATCTGCTGGTTTCGAAAAAACAGAAGAGATAACCCACGAAATTTGGGGCCAAACACTTACGGAAGAGCGATATGAATTAAGATTGTAATTCAACTTCTACAATATAGTCTTTAATTTTTTCCAATCTTCCTCGATAGCGCTTCTTAAGCCTGGATTTCTTAATGCTGCTGCGGGATGATACATGGGAATTAGTTTGGCTTTCAAGAACAAGGTTGATAACGAAAAGGGCTTTGTATGTATGTCTCTCATAAGGGCTTTCGGGAGTTTGAATTTCTCAAAAATAAATTTGACCGCAACATTACCGAGCAAAATTATTGTTTTTGGTTTGATTAACTCAATTTGTTTTTCCAAATAAGGTGTACATGCTGCTATTTGATCTTTGGTAACTTTGTTCTCAGGTAAGTAGGATTTTATGATGTTTGCAATGTAGACCTCTTCTCGTTTTAATCCTGCATAACTAAGTAGTTTGTTAAGTAGTTTTCCTGCAGCACCCACGAAGGGACGTCCTTGTTGATCTTCATTATACCCAGGTCCTAGTCCTATTAACATGATTTTTGCATCTTCAGGTCCTTCCCCAAACACCGCGTTTTTTCTTCCTTTCCATAATTCACATTTTTTACAGTTTTCTACTTGCTCTTGTAATTCTAATAATTCATTTTTCATTTAGATCGCCACAATCTCCTAAACAAATACATTAGCGAATGTAAAGAATTTTTCTATGATTAAAAATCCATTTAAGGTAGAACGAATTCCCATTTGCACCATAGATCCGATGGATGCTCATCTGGAGGACATACTAAGCAGTTAACTTCAACACTTGAATTCAATGTTTTTGCAAAATTTTTCAAATAGCCAAATCGAACTTGTTTACATGGAAATTCTTCTAAATCCTTGTTCAAGCGTGCTTCTTGTGTCCTACATCTTTCAACACGCAGGATTGCACGCTGATCATTTACCTCAATAACTTTAAAGGGTTGATCTAAAGCCCAGCTTGACTTTTTCAAACAATTCATAATTGTTGGGACATCAGCATTTTCATTTACTTTAAACATTCTTCTTAAGCTTTTGGCTTCGATTTTAGCCATAATTTGCCAAACCTGACTGTCTATTTCGGTCGCAGCTTGCGTACCAAATTTTTCCTCTATTCCTAGGAAATATAAGCCATCAACACGCCATAAATTTCTTACTTGAAGAAATAAGAAATCAAGCAATTCTTCAATAGGCATTTCAGCCAATTTTTCACGATCTTTAGTACTTCCAGGGGGATAATCATTCATTTAAGACACCACTAATTATTCTTAGTTATCCAACAAATGTTTTAAAATTTATCATTTCTTTACTGATAACTAAGCAAGAAAGCACCAATGCGTTAGCGTGGTGATGAATTGCATATATCACTGTTTCAATAGATAGATATTTAATTGTTCATAACATTTTTTGGCAGAATCCGTAAGTCTTAAATATAAACCCTATACTATAGAGATATATTGGGCTCGTGACAATCCAGTACATGAAGTAGTCATCATGGGACTTAGCCATGAAGCGACTAGTTATCTAGCGTTGAATTTGCTTCGGTACCGGATTCGAATGTATTCCCGAGATAAGTATTACATATTGGTGAAGGATAAAAGAAGAATTTCTGTCGTGCACGATAAACAGTTCAGTTTTTAAGAAATGTCGGGATTGCATAAGCCCCCAGTTCTTTTTATTTAATTCTAAGAATAATGCTTTAAACAGGAATTCGTTTTTTTATCATGCAGAAACTATAATTGCTATTAACTAACAGATTAAGTGGTCGGGTGCAAGACAATGATGAATCAGATAGATGCCTTCTTAAATAAGAACAATGTTTTTGCTGTTGTTGGAGTCTCAAGAAACCCTAGCAAATTTGGTTACATTATCTATCAAGATTTAAAACGAAAGGGTTACAAAGTGCTCCCTATTAACCCAAATGCCAAAATAATTAATGGCGATAAGGCTTATGCTTCTCTTTCAGAATTACCTATTCAACCAGATGTTGTTGATATAGTAGTTCCACCAAATGTGGCTTTTTATGTTGTAAAAGAATGCAATGCACTTGGAATTCAAAAAGTATGGTTGCAACCCGGAGCCGAGTCAGATGAAGTGGTTGATTTTTGCTATGACCATGATATTGAAGTTATATACGGGATGTGTGTTTTGGTCGAATCAAGTAATGTGGGAACGGCTATGAGGCACAAATAATGAAGTCCAATAAGCAGCAATACACTTTTGTGATTCTAATTTTCAAGGAAACAATGCGAGATTAAAAGTTCTTCTAAAGCGTCTAGTTCATAATGGCCACACGCTTTCAATTCTTGAAAAATTAACGTCGGAGTTGCTACAATATCATATTTTTCCGCAACCTCTGGGTATAAAGTAACATCTATTTTAGTGACTTTGATAGGTAATCCTTTATTTGCAATAATTGCTGAAAGGAATGTTTCAACTTTAACTCCATGTGAAGAATATGGGGATGTAAAAAACAGTAGATCTGACTTTGAGTCTTGTTCATTATTATCCTTTCTGGGATCCTGAAATGCACTTATCTTAACAAACGCCCCACTTTTTCTGATATGCTCCAAATAATAACCTGCAATTTGATTATAAAAGTGATTCGGGTGCGCGCAACTGCATAGAGTAATCAAATATTCAAATTGAAAATTCAGGAAACAAATAAGGGAAACAAGAAACAGCCACAAAACAAAGGACTAACCTTTTTTCAGAAAGACAAGAGAGAATTTCATTTTAGGTAGAATGCAACTGTACAAAGCTTTATTTAATAAATCCAAGCATGCTTGCGTATGAAGTTATTTTTTAATACCTGTCCACGAGATTGTTATGATACTTGTAGTATTGTGACCGCTGTGGATGAAGGCAAACTAATCGAAGTAAAAGCAAACTCTAATCATCCTATCACACAAGGTTATTTGTGTCCAAAAGGTCAGAACTTGATTAAGTATGTCTATCATAAAGATCGCGTGCTTTATCCACTTAGGAGGACTGGTTCAAAAGGTGAGGGTAAATTCAAGAAAATCTCTTGGGATGATGCCCTCAATGAGATTGCATCCAGACTGACTAAAGTGATCAACGAAAACGGATCGAAAACTGTGTTACACTACGATTATGGCGGTCATAGCGGATTAATAAGTTTAAATTTTCCAAAAAGGTTTTTCAATGCTATTGGGAGCGCAGAAACGACATACTCGATCTGTGATACTGCAGGAGAACTTGCTGTAGAATTACACTATGGTAAGAGATATGGCAGAAAACCCGAAGAGATGCTTAAGTCAAAGTTAATCGTCTATTGGGGATTTAATGCCGCCGTAAGTAACCTTCATAATTTTGGTTTGGCAAAACAAGCTAAAGAAAAAGGAACTAAAATATATGTGATTGACCCTATCGCAAATGAAACAACAAGGCTTGGTACACATCTTAGGATACGTCCAGCAACTGATGTAATTTTTGCCTTTGGTATCGCAAAATATCTTATCGATAATGAGCTAATTGATTCCGATTTTATAAACGAGCATACACACGGTTTTGAAGATTTTAAAGGATATTTATCAAAATATACCACCGAATACGTCTCTAAACATACTGGAATCTCTACTCAAGACATAAAGTCTTTTGCAGTAGATTATGCTGCTCTAAAACCTAACTTTATAAATATCGGTTATGGATTGCAAAAACAAATTAACGGCGGCGAGATTGTTCGTGCTATATGCCTTCTACCTGCATTAATTGGAGTTCCTCGTGGTTTTTACTATTGTAATAGCGAAAGAGATTTTGATAAAGCATATTTGAAGGCTACACACTTGAGACCTAATAATCCAGTAAAATATGTGAGTTCACAGCTTGGTAGAGATTTGATATCAAAAGAAATCAATTTTCTTTTTGTTTACAACGCGAATCCGGCAGCTACATCCCCCAACCAAACTCTTGTCAAAAAAGGGCTTCTACATGAAGATTTGTTTGTTGTAGTACATGATTTGTTTTTAACAGATACCACACTGTATGCGGATATAGTTTTACCCGCGGCTTCATTCTTTGAAACGATGGATATTAACATCTCTTATTGGCATTACTATCTCTCATTAAATCAAAAAGCAATTGAACCGATAGATGAGGCAAAAAGCAATTCTGAAGTATTCCGGCTTCTTGCAAAAAAGATGGGGCTCTCACAGCCGGAACTTTTTGAACCTGATGAAGACGTAATCAAAAAGTTAATTTCAACTTCTAAAACAATTGAAGGACGATATGAGGATTTACTGCAAAAAGGCTTCTTGCGAATGAAACAACTGCCCTTAATGGAATTCCAAACGAAATCTGGAAAAATAGAATTTAGTTCATCAAGAGCACAGGAACTTGGACTCTCAAGTTTCCCAATAGTACTGGATGAACACCCCCAATTTCCTCTACGGCTTATTTCTTCTGCACATCCCTTGATCCTACATTCTCAGTATTTTAACATTCAATCAATAAAACCATATATTCTTGTAAATCCAACTGACGCAATAAAGAGAATGATAAAAAACAAGGATGCTACTCGAATCTTTAATGAAAGAGGATCATTAGTTTTGCCAGTAAAAATCAGTGAAAACGTACCAGAAGGGGTGATTTGGACTTTTAGATCTCCATGGGTGTCATTATCACATGATAAAAAAAATGTAAATGTTCTTACTAATGATGATTTTCAAAGGTCAAGCTATGGGTCTACTTTCAATTCCACTTTCGTAGAACTTGAAAAAACATAGTTATCCTTAGTTTTCATTTAACTTTGTCGGCGGGAAGTCTCCTTCCGAGAGGGAGGGGAGGATGTCACATAGATGGTTTCAAATATTTTATCTAATCTTTAGAGTGATACCTTATATTGGTTAAAGTGCATTTAATTCTAATAACAACAATGGAGTTAGTAAAAAATGAGTGTTAAAGTTAAAGTCCTTATTATCCTTATCATAATTGCCATCGCCATCGCGTTTGGCTACTATATGGTGTTGAGGCTTAGTCAACCACATCAATTATTGTGAATTTGAATTTTTTTTTAACTTAATCATTCAATATCTATGTTGAACTGCTCAAATAATTCACCAAAATCTATTCCAGCAACCTTTTTCGTTTTATACTGATTATAAAGAGCATTATGAGCATTAATGAGAATTTCTGAAGTTATCCCATGCGAAATTGAAAAGTACGTTTCAACATAAGCTGCAAGATCATCGCATATCTTGATTATTTTGCCATCTACTGGAGAATAAGAATCGCTATTAAACGACTCATTGATCTTTTCCGAACTAACAAGTTTTATTTCATTATTTTCAGTTTTGATCTTGCTTTCAAATTCATCTTCTATGAAATATCTGAAATCTTTGTGCCAAGCAGAGGGAAGAAGTGGTAGAAGTTTTTCTTCGAGTTGTTCTTTCTCAATCTCTTCAATTATAGCTCTGAGACCCTCAACAGATTTTTTCACAGGAGAAACAATATCTCTGGTCAAAACTTCGGGAAGATCATGGAAAAGACCTGTAAAATAATTATTAACAATCCTTTTTGAGCAAGCGTTTAATTCTATTGAAAACAGGTTTGAGAGCATAGCAACTACTAGCATGTGTCCCATAACCGATGTCTCTGGGAGTCTTGGTGTTTGAGCCCATCGTTGCTGAAACCTCAGTTGCCCAACATAATCTATAAACGCGTTTATTTTACCCGATACTAATCTTTGTACACCAATGAGGTCGATGTGTTCTTTAAGCTCGTTTTCGATCGCTGCTTTGGTACTTTCAAGTCCATACATATCCTTGTTTAAATTATATATAATCCGAAATTCCCAATTAGTTGCCAGATAATGGGCAGCTCTTAATATTTTCTTCTCCAAGGGGGAAATTGGTAAGAATAAATATTCTCTAAACTCCTTAAAGAATTTCTCTTGAATATCTATCTTATTTTTGAGTTGGTCTAAAACCCATTCGTTGAGTTCTTTTCCTTTACGACGCATAAGTTTGTGAAAAATAGGAGGTTTGATATCAGTAAGAATGATTCGATGCAGGAATTCAAAAAGTCCACCTTCAATTAAGCCTTTCCAATTTATTTCCACCTTTCTTTCAGTTTCCTCAAATTTTGCCAGTACATACGCTATGATCATTTTATGTGCTTGTTTATCAAGTTCTGTAAAACCGACTCTTGGTCTAATATGATCATTCCATCGCTGGATGTGTGCTGCCTGATAGAAAAGCTCGATTATTGCTTTACTTAGCATACTAAACTTCCTCTCATTGTAGGTCCAATATATGTAGAATACCCATAATCATCTGCTGGCAGATCATACATAAGCAAGCAAGTATTTATGTAACTTAACCATCGCTAGTGTATCTTGTTCGCAATAGGCTAAAAGGTTTCTTCTTACTTTTTCAATATCCTTATCTTCATATTTTTCAAGCGCTAAAAAGGCAAAAGATAACATTGCTGTATCGCCGTCTGCAATTTCTAGTGAATCATATGACATGCCAGGCACTAAGGCAGGTAGTACGGTCTTCACTGATGTGCTACCATGAAAATTTGGATGATAAAAATTCTTTTTTATCATGTGCTCAAGATTTACCAAACGATCAATTAATGAATTCAAATCTTTCGATAGGTCAGGATATACTTCTACAAGATTAGTAATGATGGTCTTTTCAAAATTGGAATACACGACGATACTGCCCTTTCCCCTTAGATCTTTGATTAAATGCTCAGCAAATTCCTTTCTAAAATCCCTATGATGATCTGCTAAGTATTCGAAGTGATCAATAATTTGACCTGGCTCAGAACATTTGTGTATAGAATATTGTGTAGGACTTTGTGTATAAGGAGCAATCTTGGGAAATAATGGGACTGGCGTCAAGAACGTCTCGAAATCCAGATAAAAGGTAGGCCATAATATGGATTCTAATTTTACTTTGAGTTGATTGCCAACGATTGGTTGCTTTAATTGTACACTCTTTTTCACTTTAGCTTGAATTTCAGTCAAAGGAAATCCATTAGGGATATCTTCAATGCGAAAAATGCCCAATTCTTTAAGTTTATCAAATTTGGATCGACTTAATCGTTGAAGATCGAATATATGATTTTCAATGTCTTTCCCTAAACAATCCTTGAAAATTTCACATTTGCGGCAGTCTAATTCAAGTTTAGGAGGAGGTTTTGTTTTATTTCTTGTTATTTCTTCGATCTGATGACTCTTAGTTTTAAATTCTTCAACTCGATCCCTAACCTCGTCTGTGTGATCGATTTCCAAAAAAAGTTTGTCATTTTCCATTCCTAATCGGAAATCCTTAGAGATCAATATTAATGAGGATTGAGAGATATTGATCTCTGAATACTCAATGACCATAGTTGTATAGGCCATATCATCAATAAAGTCCTTCTTATCATTCACACTGGATTTTACTTCAAACAAATGCCAACCTTCGTCATTTCGCTTTAATATATCTGCTCTAGCTACCAATCTGTCAATGAGGAAAGTTGCTTCAAAGAGTATTGAAGTACTGGGACCATCCATCAAACTCTTTGTTTTCTGTGAAGCAGATTCCATATTCTCGTCATCAATTAATATTCCCTCTGGATAAAGCTCCCTTGCCCTCCTTCCAATCCCCATCTCTTCTTCCATTATTTTGCTGAATGTTTGTTTCAAAGAGATTTGTTCTGTCCTCATCAACCAGCCTAACGTAGGACATACTAGAGTATTCAAGAAGATTTCTTTTGTAACATTTTGCAAGCTGTTTCCCTCAGTCATACTAAGATACCCTGGCTTTAAACAAGTTTTTATGAAATTCTAGCAAACTCTCTTATATTAATTTCAAAATCAAGTGAAGTTCAGAATTACAAAATTAAAAGAATTATTTCATTAAGAAGCGAACGCTTTTATTTCAAAAGGTTATCAAAAGCTTAATTCAAGGAGGTAAGAACTGCATGCCAATGGTATCGATCATTAAGGAAACTGATCCTGAAATCGCTGTTGAAAAGGCAATTAATCTGTTAGGTGGAATAAGAAGTTTTATAAATAAAGGAGAGACCGTCTTTATACACCCCAATTGGTGTGGAGGCGTGCCAGGCAAACAAGGGTCATATACTAATCCAAAAGTACTCACTACGTTGATCAAATTAATTGATTCTTGTAATCCTGCAAAAATTATTGTTGGTGAATCAGAAGCTACAAGTCAACACTTTAACCTTATGTATATGTCTTCAGGCTCGAAAGAAGCCATAGAAGAACTAAAATCAACAAATGGAATTGATGTACAGGTCGTCAATTTAAGCGAAGGAGAAATGGTGACTATTGATCATCCAGATGCCTACATCGCAAAAAAGTTAACTGTTTCTAAAGTTTTAACAAAAGCAGATAAAATAGTCAACGTTCCAGTATTAAAATCTCATGTTTTTTGCGATATAACTGTTAGTTTAAAGAATATGTTTGGTTTACTCCCAGAACGTAAGAAAGGACGACTTCATTTTAAAGGACTCAATGAAATCATTGTAGATATAAATTCTGCATTTCCTTCCGACTTAATTGTCGTTGACGGTATCATCGGTATGGATGGATGGGGTCCGCTCAAAGGTGATCCTAAGGAATTAGGTTTTGTTTTAGCAGGTGATAATCTTTTAGCAGTAGATACTGTCGCGGCTACCATCGCTGGATATGATCCTACAAGCATTACACATTTTCAATTAGCTGAACAAAAAAATATTGGTTCACTCAGCATGGAAACCATTGAACTTAAAGGCAATTCAATAACTGATGTTAAGCCAACGTCGTTTAAGAAACCGCCTGAAAATGTTGTAGAGGGATACAGAAAACAAGTAAAGGAGTTGCGAGAGGAGTTAGCTGCCAAATCTATATCTTTTGAAGAAGGTGCTACATTCATCCAAGATGCTATATTTGCTGAATGGCAAGATGCTTTTGAGGGCTGGCAATCCAAAAGTAAACCATCCGCTCCGAAAGCCGTTCCAAAACCACCCAGCGAGGTAAAAAGATCGGGAAAGGCTGAAGTAATTGCTAGAATGGAAAAGATAAATCGGAGTGAAAAAGCCAAAGAAAAAATGAAAAAATGGGCTAAAAAGAAGCCAAAAATTGTTCAATTCATTCTAGACGGAGAACCTGGTCCCTTTTATTGTGTTTTTGAACAAGACAAGGTAAATGTCGTCGAAGGTACTTGCGAACAAAAAACGGATGTAATTTTCGAAACAGATACGGAAACATGGACACAACTTCAACTTGGCGAAGTGGATGGAGTACAAGCATATTATGATGGAGCTTATAAGATATACGGAGGCAGCGGCATGGGCAAATTCGATGACGCGAAGACCTATACAGCGATTTGTTGGGAGAGTTACAAAGACTTAGGGGAATGATGGAAAACAACAGATTCTTTCTTTGGATAATCAGTGCTCTGCTAATTTAGGTTTTAAGCTAATCGCTTTTCGATAACATTCAAGAGCCTGAATAGGATTATGTGAGCTTATGTAAAGAAGGCCCATGTTATACCATGTTAATGCATGGTCAGGGTTTATTCTTACTGCATTTTGAAAACACTCATATGCCTTCTTGTTGTCACCTAGCTCGTAATGAGTAGCTCCCAAGTTATTCCAAGTATCTGCTAGTTCAGAATCGATGCTTAATGCTTTTTGAAAACAATAAATTGCTTTTTCATACTCATGCAATTTGAAAAAGGCATATCCCATATTACTCCATTGCTTGACGAAATTAGGATCTAGTTTTACAGCTTGATCGTACTCTTTTATTGCTTCTCTATATTGGCCTTGTGCCAAATATACTGTTCCTTTATCGAAATGACCCTTTGCTGACTCCATTTTGCCATGCTGCCCCCTATAAAATAACTAAGCAATTACGAGTCTGCATAGAAAAAATAAATTATCTTTATTAAAAACCTCACTTCTTAGGCAAATAAGATCTCTATCATTCCATAGCTTAATTGATGATCGAAACGACTTTTAGCTCTGTATTTGTTGCCTTAGGAGTTTAAAGAATGCCGTTAGATCTATGTTTCCGCCGCTTATTATCATTCCAACTCTTTTGTTCTTAACTTTTAGGTCTCCAAAACGTAAACCAGCTAACGGAACTGCTCCTGATGGTTCTACTACAAGTTTCATTCGTTCCCATAGAAACTTCATGGCCTTTAGAATTTGTTTCTCGGTTACAGTCAAGATATCAGCAACATTTTCTTGGATAATCTTGAATGTGATGTTACCCAATGATGTCCTAAGTCCATCTGCAATAGTATTAGGGTTGACTGAAGGAACAATTTTACCTGTTTTAAAGGATCTGTAAGCATCGTCGGCATTTTTGGGCTCTACTCCTATTACCTTCGCCTCTGAACAAAGACCTTTAACTGCAATTGACGTGCCACTTATCAATCCTCCACCACCCACTGGTGCTAAAACCATATCAAGCGAACCTACTTCCTCAATTAATTCATAAGCAGCGGTACCCGCTCCATAAATGACATTTAAATCGTTGTAAGGATGAATTAACGTATATTCATGTTGTTTAATTAATTCTGCTGTCTTTTCTGCACGATCTGTAGGTTTAATTCCGCAAAACACAATTTTTGCACCATAACCACGTGTTGCAGCGATTTTCACGTGGGAGGAATTCTCTGGCATAACTATAACCGCATTAACATCCAGTAAATTGGCTGCTAGGGCAACAGCTTGAGCATGATTACCAGAAGAATGGGTAATCACTCCTTTTCGCTTTTCTTCAAGAGGTAATTGACTGATAGCATTATAAGCCCCACGAAATTTGAAGGCACCAATTCGCTGAAAATTCTCGCATTTAAGAAAAATCTGTCCCCCAGTTATAGCATTAAGGTTACGGCTAGTCATTACTGGTGTGCGATTGGCTATTAGCCTGAGTCTTTCACGTGCTGCCTCAACTTCGTCAAACATATTTATCGAGAAAGTAGTGAAAAGAAGTGTTTAAAAATTCTTCTACCGCCTAAACTTTGAGTATAAGGGTGGTTTTTTTTATTGAAGAAACGATTCAGTGAACTACCACCCAATAAGGTGAGGGGTCTTCTTGCGAGGGGATTAAAACCTATTATTTTGAGAGATACGCTTCAAAAATCAAGTGTTTTTCTCTCAATGCACTTCTATTCGCACAGACTTATTCCTTTTTCTGTTTTTTCTTTTTAGCTTGCTTTCGACCTTTTTTCCCCATAAATTTACACCTCTTACGCCTAAAGATTGTGGCATAAATCTATAAAAACTTTTAGAATCAAAAAAAAAATTTGACGCGACTCTACCGATTTTGTTACTCGCGAACAAGGGGCACAGTTCTTCAAAGAACTCGGAGAGAAGGTACAATCCGAACCATTTGAAATTCTGGGTTTTACTGCTCAAGATGATAGGATGATCGTTGAGGGACGTAATCGAGGAGTCGTCAAGGCCACCGGTCAAGCCTATGAACATGATTGGGTAATGTTTTTCACTCTGAAAGAAGGCAAAATTTCGAGATGCTAGCAATACTACGCACAGTTGATGTAGCAACGGCATTTCGCGGTGAATGAACTCCTTAGTGAGGCTAAAGTGATTTAATAAGAAAAGGACTATACACTAACCAGTCGCTTGGGTCGTGCAAAATCTTTCTAAATATTCCCTGGCTAGTTCTCCCGCTTCCTTAACAGTTTCCCAGGGTATTCCAGGTACTCCGCATGACATGATCAGAATATTTTTTGTTGTAGGCATGATCTTTGAAAAATCAGCATCCCTGTAGGGATATATGGCAATTAACCTTTCCTCATCAGAAACGACTATTTCCTTTCCAGTTAAAATTTTAGGTGTTTTCATACCTATTCCTAAGAATTCTTCATTTGCAGTCGCAAATCTCATAGTTAGTTCTCCTGGAATCAGATCAGCATTAAAAGCGGCGAGGGGAATTCCACTTTTAATGGATGCAAGATTATAGGCATCCACACCAGTATTAATTTTCGGTAATGGCTTTCCCTGAAGAATTCTCCTGATTAAAGCTTCAGAAGCGGGCCTTATCTTCGTTGGGTCTATATTGATTTTCCAGAAGAAATCTCGATATTTCCTGAAAGTCTCATTATCCTTGAGAGTTTCTAAGAGATAAGATGATTTAATTTCATGAATAATAACTTCTTTGAATTTCTCTAAATGAAGTGCTTCCTTCTCTATTTTAAGGTCTTTAACGGTCAAAAAACTGACCCTTAAATCGGGAAACCTTTCCCTAATCTCTTGATGATATGATATCTCCATTTTGAATCAACTTGCCTTCGTTCTATAGTTTGAAGTCTTTGCTATTAGTATAGCATCGAATTCATACAGATTTTTCAACGCTAAAAGAATTGTGGAGAAAAAACTCACAATCTATTTAATAGAAGATGCAGTTAGATAAAGCAGACTACTTATATTTTAATATCGCGCAAGAGAATTGATTTAGTAACTAGGGGATCTTTTCCATGATACAAAGAACGCTGAAAGAAGGTTCACGTCAAATTCAATGCTATATGCCCTGTCCGTGCCTCAAACTTGAATCCGAAGAGCAGTATTGCATCAATGGAACTTCGATTCAAGATGTCAACTATGTAGATTTCGGCTTCATACCTTGCTTTAAAAGTTCAGATAAAGCTTCAGACGCGTCACTTTGTTTAAATATGGTTTATGCAGATAGTGATGGTTTCATCAGATGCGGAACAAGTAAAAAACTCATTAAAGTCAGAAATAGTCACATTTCTATTAAAGACTATTTAGAAGCGATTGACAATGTAAAAAATCTCTATAATGGAAATCTGGAAACGGAATGTGTGTGTCCAGAATGTCTTTATAAAACCATTATTGGCATATATTTGAAGCAATTGGGATATAAAGTACAATCTAAATAGATATCCTTACCTGTTTTTAAACTATTTACTTCTGTTATCTTATTGGAATAATGTTCCGGATTTTTCATTTTTTCAAGAAATAACCGCTATTTAAGAAGGTGATAAAATTCAAGAAATTATAATTGACACTGACCCAGGATATGACGATTTTTTAGCTTTAATGCTTGCTATTAAATCAGGAATGTTTAAAATCCATGCAATCACGACTGTTGCAGGAAATACAACTATTGAAAATACGACAAGAAATGCTCGATATATTTTGAGTTTACTGAAGAGAGAAGATATTCCTGTCTATTCAGGTGCCGAAAAACCACTTGTAAGAGAGTTGTTAGAATCTAAAGTACATGGAGAAAGTGGATTAGGAGATTTGCGTCCTCAGAATGAAGCGAATTTAACATACAATGCAATTGAGAAATTATTATCGCTTATTGAAAAGAGTCCTAATAAATTGAAACTTGTTACCCTAGGCCCTCTCACTAATATTGCACAAGCAATTAAGCAGGATTCGGAAATAATGTCCCATATGCAGGAAATCGTGATCATGGGTGGGGCAATACGAGTTCCAGGAAATGCAAATAGAGTTGCTGAATTTAATATCTTTGTAGATCCTGAGGCCGCAGATATTGTGTTCAGATTTCCCGTAAAAAAAACATTAATCCCTCTTGATGCATGTATGAATGTGAAAATGAGAGTATCTGATTTTGAGAGAATTAAGGATCCATTATTGAGAGAACCCATTGTTTCTATGATGACAGTATGCATTAAAATGATTTCTGAAAAAGAAGGATTCGATGCAGCACTGATGTATGATCCCTTAACTGTGTATTCACTTATGAATCCATCTGCGTGTAAAAAAATGGATTACCATGTCGCAATTGAAACAAAAGGTGAAATAACCAGAGGAATGACGGTTGCAGAGTTAAGAAAAATAAGAGACGAGAAGCCAAACGTTACAGTTGTTGAATGGATCTCTGAGAAATCATTTAAAGAAGATTTCATCAAGTTTTCATAGGCTACTCCATTTCATATTGTACTGGTTTAAATTTCATGTCATCTTTTTCGATTTGAAACGGTTTTGCGCCTATTAGAAATCCCAACACAACAATCACGGCTAAAATCACTGCTATCATTCCAAATACGGTCTGCGTAAAGATCCTCAGCAGTTCAGATTGCCAATCGATTCCGATTTGATCCAGAGCTCTTGTACTAACTCCAAAAACCGCTGCAAAAGCCGAATAGAATGCTGTCAATTGTGGAGAGATACCAATTTTAACCTTTCCAAGATTGATTTGCTTAGCTCTCTTCTGTATTATAACTCCAGGAATCCATATCTTCTTTTTAGGAGAGTAGTATTCAAGTGAAATTCTGCCAAGAAGTTCGATATCTCTATAAAACTCAATTTGGATATCATATTTGCCCTCTACGAGCGGCACAACCGCAAATTGATATTCATGCACGCCTTCAACAACTCTAATCCTTTTGTTTGAGGGAGAAATGCTGAGAGCAGGGCAGGTTGGACGAATCTCAATTATATCTCCAATCTTAGCAGCAAGCTCAATTTCTTTTTCTTGTTGCTCTTCGGGGATCAAAAGCTTGATTTTTTCACTAGAAATCAAGACTGATAAGGGATAGATTTTTCCTTGCTGCATTCGAGGATAATATACTGCCTTCGCTTTCAAAGGAATAGTCTTTTCGGGAACTAGTTCACTCTCATCATCAAAAATACGTACTTCATCGATCGATAGAAGTTCTGGACCATGTGTTGGAGCAGCAGGCGCTCCAGGAGCTTCATCCTCAGATTCTTTTATACGCTCTGATCTACGTAATTCCGCACCAGCTAGTGCACGCTTCTCTTTAACTTTTTTTGAATGGTCTTCAATAACAGGCTGATCTGATTTTATTTTTAAAGATCTCTCATAGCATTCTAATGCCTGTTCAGAATTGCCTAAAACGTTATATGCATCTCCCATTTTGTTCCATGCTTGATAAAAATTAGGATCAATCTCAAGTGCCTTCTTATACTCTTCTATTGCTTTTTGAAATTGACCTCGTAAGAAATACTTATTTCCCATTTTGAAATAATCTTCCGCACTCATTATTTGTCAACACTCCAAATCAGTTGTCTATATTCACGGTAAATGTTGTGATAAAACTTGTGACAGTCTTAATACAAAGAACCATTCATCAGTTAAAAAACTGTCCCAATCTAGCAAGACCTTAACATCACATTACGCGCCGTGACATATTACTTTACTCTCGCCATTTTAGTCTCCTTTGAGTAATTTTTCGTAGTTTTTTAATGTTCGGATAGTAATTTCGGATTTTATTCGCAAGTTCTTCATTAATGACTGCAACCTCTTCAACTGATAAGACTCTTTCTTCTTTCTTACATAGGTTTATGAAGTCAATTTCAATTTCTTTTCTTGGCACTGTGTTTTTTCGAGAACGCGACACACTTTCTCTAATAAGACGATATTCTCCATTTAAAGTAGGTTGTAACATCTTAAGATTTTGTTTCACTATCTCAACATATTTCTCATCAATGTCTGTAGTAATAAAGTGGCGTTTAAACATCTTTGATACAATAGCGGTTGTTCCCGCACCACAAAAAGGATCAAAAACAAGATTATCCGGAATTGTTGTTAAGTTGATTATGCGTTCCATGAGTTTTATGGGTAATTGACAGGGATGTTGATCTCTATCCTTTTTGTGCTTAATTCTGTGAATATCCCACCAAATATCGGTTAAATCAACCTTATCATCGTCTCCAGCAGTCTTTCTTTTCTTGATGCAACTTTTACGAAGGCAGTAATAGTGAGCATCTATAGGACCTAGAGAATCGGAATCAGTAGGAGAAGGAGAATTAAAGGTAATTGAACCTCCACGCTTTGTATAATAAAGAAGCGCATAATGAGCGGGCATGATTTTTCCTGCGGGTTCTGATAAGGCATCCCACACAATCCAATGTCGGAAGATCATATTATCCAACTCATTTAAGAATGCAGCATGATGAATACACCACTTTGGTAAATTTACTATCATCAATGCTCCACCAGGGCGTAAAACTTCACACATTAGTTTAAGCCAGTCTTTACACCACTCCAAATATCTCTGATCGGATTGTAAATCAGCATATTCTCCATAATCCTTTTCGAGATTGTAAGGAGGGTCTGCAAATGCCAGATCAAATATCCCCTTGGGGTATTTGGTTGCAATCGTTTTCATAAACTCAATCGCATCAACAAAAAGTACTTGATCTAAAGGTAACTTTTTAAGAACACCTTTATTATTTTGAGAAACTTCCATAGCCTTTGCCGTAAAGGGTTTAAGTTGCTGTTCTGTTGGCGCTAGAGATTGCTGTTCGATAATATTTATGAAAGATAAAGAAGGTTTTTCCACAAGGTCATATATTCGATTTAACACAAAATCTGGAATTTCGTTTGTTTCTAGAAATGTCTTTGGCAAATCTCTCCACACATCTGAAACGGCAGCACCTAACGGATTTAATAGATGCTTTTTTCCGCCCCAATCCTTTGTGATCTTTCCGCAGGCATGACATTCTTGGTAAGGTATTCGTACTGTTTTGGTGTTTAAATGGAATGGGGAAGGAGTCTTGGTTTTTCTACTCTTCAAATACAGAAGTAAGCCTGTATGAGTAGGTGGAAAGGTTTCTTGTGGAGATCTTGCATCTATATCGAGTGCGATCCAGTATTTAAAAATCATCTTGGATTTTCCGTTCTGCAGTGAATCTAGGAAAACTCCAAAAAATGGTAGCCATCTCGGTAGACCATATATGAATAATAAACCACCATTTTTAAGAATTTGAAAGCCTTTCTGGATTGTATTCATTGTTTTCTTAAGACGTTTTCTATATTCATTACCGATATCTTGGTAAGACTTCTCATTTGGGTCGAATTCTGTGCTAATAACTACGGCATCTACTGAATTGTCAGGAATGGCTTCATATGAAGCATGTGGTAATCGGATTGTTGTAATATTTCTTGCTATATTCATTCTTTAAACACTCTTTCAGTGTTCATTAAGAGTCAACCTTTTTACAAGCAATAAGTATTCAATAATACAATTATTAATACTAGTGTCATACATAATGTATGGGGGGGAAGATTTATGCCTTTTTATTTCATTCTTGGCAAATATACCAAAGAAGGGATCACAAAGATCAAGGATGCACCAGATCGGTATGAGAAAGCAAAAAAAGCAGCGCAGGCAGTTGGAGGAGAAATCAAGTCGCTTCACTATACCTTGGGTAGATATGATTTTATTTCATTAATCGAAGCTCCAAACAATGAAGCAATGATGCAGTTGTTGTTTATGCTTGGACGTGGCGGGGTGATTAGTACAGAAACATTAGTGGCGATTCCAGCTGAAAAAGGAGCAGAGATTCTTAAAAAGTTTCTATAATGCTTTTATGAATAACTGCTATCCTCTTTTCTTTTTTAACTAAAGGTTTTATCCTTATTTTTCTTGAAATTCTCTTTTTAAGAGCGGGTGAATTCCTTCAGTCCAGATGAATTCGCCCATTCGCTTATAACCTTCTATACTTAAATGAACGCCATCACCTGCATCATATTCAGGTTTAAGCAATCCTTCTTCATTAACTAGAGCGTTAAAAAGATCTATTCGGAAAATTTTATCATTAGGTGATATTTCTTTTAGTATTTTTTGATTAAGTTCCTCTTGGACTTTTTGAACCGGCAAATAAACTGAGCCAATCGGAGGCACCGTGCAGGCGATCACATTAGCCCCACTTTCTTTGGCTGTCATCCACAGTCTTCTCAAATTCTCAAAAATCTGGAGTGGATCTATATTCCAACCAATATCATTGGTCCCACCAAGAATGATGATTAGATCATAACTCTTTTTCCCGAGTAGGGTTACCAACCGACTGAACATATATTGAGCAAGTTCTCCTGGAACGCCTTTGTTATCAAATTCTATGTTTTGCCAGCCTTCTTGATTGGCGGAATCGATTAACCAGTAACTGTATTGGGATTTTTCATTTCCCATCCGATAACTAGGATCGTATCCTGGAAAACCTGCAGTAAGGCTGTCGCCAAAACCAAGAATATTTATTTTCAATGTTTTATCTAAAGTCAATGATTTTCAGCTCGCGTAAAGTTAAGTTGATCCTTTGAAAAGTGTTCATATTATATCAAGAATCTTAGAACTTATGTTCAAACACACCTTAAATCGATGGGGTGTTAATTATTTCACATTTACATGTTAAATCAGATTTATAAAACAAGGAATATATACACATGATTGTTAAATAATTTATAATTCAAGTCTTTAAATTATTTCAAGTAAGTGAAGTTCATGGATAAAATTGTCGTTATAGACTTTGGTGGACAATACACTCACCTAATCGCACGTAGAATCAGGCAATTAGGCGTATATTCCGAAATAAACCCATATAAAGTAGAATTTGATGAAAACGAATATAAAGGAATTATTCTCTCGGGTGGACCAGGCAGTGTTTATGCATCAAACGCTCCAAAACTTGATGTTAGTAAATTCAAGATTCCTGTGCTTGGGATTTGTTATGGTCACCAGCTAATTGCTCACGAACTGGGCGGTAAAGTCGATCCAAGTACAACGAGAGAATATGGAAAAACCGTACTCTCTGTTGAAAATAATAATACTCTTTTCAAAGACCTTTCTGACAAAGAGATTGTATGGATGAGTCATGGAGATAAAGTAACAGACTTTAATGAAGCTAAGGTCTACGCACATACAGAAAATACTCCAATGGCAGCATACAGCTACAAAAATTTCTATGGACTTCAATTTCACCCTGAAGTTCAACATACCTTACATGGAATGCAGATTTTGTCAAACTTCGTATTTGAAATCTGCCAATGCAAAAAAGAGTGGTCTATGGGTGATTTCATCGAAAAATCAGTGCAAGAAATTCGAGAAATTGTCAAAGAAGATCATGTTCTCATGGGAGTTTCTGGTGGAATCGACTCAACAGTTGCAGCTACACTTGTTAATCACGCTATTGGAGATAAACTGCACTGCATTTTTGTGGATCACGGCCTTCTAAGAAAAAATGAAGTTGAAGATGCACTTTCTTACTTAAAATTTGAAAACTTAGAACAGATTGAAGCCAGCGAATTGTTTCTGCAACGACTTAAAGGGATTAAAGATCCCGAAGAAAAGAGGCACATCATAGCTAGTACCTTCATCGAGGTTTTTGAAAAAGCAGCAAAAGGACTTGAACAAAAATATGGAAACATTCGCTTTTTAGGACAGGGAACGATCTATTCCGATCGAATTGAAAGTGCAGATCCATCAGAAGAAGCTTCTCGCATTAAATCACATCATAATGTTGTCCTTCCAGACATGGAATTTGAATTATTAGAGCCATTAAAAGAACTGTATAAGGATGAAGTTCGTGAAGTTGCACGTCAATTAAACTTGCCTTGGAAGCGCCATCCATTCCCTGGACCGGGATTAGCTGCAAGAATCATAGGGGAGATAACAAAAGACAAAATACGTATATGTAGAGATGCTAGCTATATTGTAGAAGAAGAGTTGAAGAATGCAGGAATCTATGATCTATGTTTTATGTGTTTTGCAGTTGTTGGAGATGATCTAGCTACGGGTGTGATGGGCGACGCACGTAATATTGGACATATTGTCACAGTGAGAGTTATTCAAAGCGATGATATCATGACTGCAGACTGGATGAAATTGCCTTATGAAGTGCTTGAAAAGATCTCAAATCGGATAACTAATGAAGTCAAAAATGTCACGTGGGTTACCTATGCTATTTCTTCTAAACCTCCAGCATGTATGGAACCTCAATAGACGCAATTTAATGCCTTCATGGTTTTCTTCAAAGTTAAATACTCACTTGTAATGCTTTATTTCATTTAATTCATATATCAGTCTGTTTAAAACACACTAGCGAAATTTTCTCTCTTAGGTAGAATCATGGGTATGTAGAGGACTGAGGTATGTAGAGGACTGAGACCTAGCACAGCTAAAAACCTCACAACTTTAGCGTGAGGTAGTTTACCTAGAAAAACAACTCTTTGAACCCAAGACAACGACAAGGCAGTCTAGTTCCTTATTGTTGATGGTAGGGGATACTTTTGCTTTGACATCGGCGATATCACCTGGTCGTGCCCAAAAAATCCAATCTGATACTTCCAATGAAACGTTCATCTGTAATGGAGGACTTAATAGAGCATCTTCTGGATCAGAATCAGCAGCCTCTTTTAATTTAGAGTCTTCGGCGAAAAAACTCTTACAATCTAAGATAACAACAAGGCAGTTTAACTGCTTATTCCCAATGCAGGGAGATACTTTAGCATTTATTTGTGCTATATCGCCTGGTTTAGCCCATAATACCCAATCAGGCACTTCTATTACTGCATTCATCTCCAATGGAGAATTTAATGTAGTATCTTCAGGAAATGATATATAACCTTTCTTTATTTTAGTACTGAGTGAATAAGAATCCTTCTCTAACTTGGTTCTGCATTTTGGACATACAGCTATGATTTCTCCAGTATTTTTGTCATATTGACGTCCGACACCTGCTGGGCATAGAATATCTATGTTACATATTTTGCAATGATATCCCATGTTTTTTCCTGCAGAATCTCTAGGAGTTGACTCAACAACGCATGAAAAACAATAATCTTTCAGGTCACATGTTATACCCATGGTTGGCAATTTCATCTTTCGCTCGAATACCCCTTTTGATCATTTCCCAAATAATGTAATGAACTCTTAGTTTAAGAGACTAATGGTTAACTTGAATTTCATGAATTCTAGTGGGCCTACATGACTACTCTAAAGAAATAAAACCTCTCAGAGAGAGTTTTTGTCGGTTGGAAATGAAATGAAATAATTCATGAGACAAGTTAAATAAGATTTTAACTTATGCGGCGGGAAGTCCCCTGAGTAAACTAGGAAACGCTCAATATCGTCTAAAAAGTAATGTTACTGAAAGTGTTACTTTAGCGAGAGATACAACTCTTAGAATTTAAGACCACTACAAGACAGTTTAATTCTTTGTTACCTATACATGGCGATACATTAGCTTTGACTTCTGCTATATCACCTGGTTTAGCCCAAAAAACCCATTCAGGTACGTCCATTGTAGCATTCATGTTTAAAGAACGACCAGCTATGGCATCCGCTGGAAAAGATTTATATCCTTTTAACATTTTCTTGTTAAGATAATAAGAAAACTTCTCTAATTTTCTTCCGCATTTTATACACACATCTATGATCTCGCCACTTTTTTCGTCATATTGACGTGCGATACCAGCAGGGCATAGTATCTCCATATTGCACGGTTTGCAACGATAACCTAAATTTCGTCCTGAAGAGTCTTTAGGGGCTGAATTAACAACGCACGCAAAACAATAGTTTTTCAGGTCACAAGCTACGCCATTCGTTGTAAATCTTGGCGTTTTTGATGTTTTTAATTCATTTTCTGCAACTTTTCGTGAAATTTGTGTATAGAGCATTAAATTAAAAAGAATGATTACCAATGAAAATGTTATTAGTTTTATCATCATCGTAAGAAAACCCCTCAGCTTGTTGGGGTGATAAATGAATTGCGTCTTTTACGTGTTTCACTTTCACCCAGGTCTCTGTAATTGTTAAATAATGTTCGCATACATATGATATGTGTCTACCTGCAGGCACGAGGTCGGCATGTGAGTACCCTTCTGAACCCTGTATGCCATAAAGCCAAGTGGGTCTGGAAGGGGACACAGTAGGGCAGGAACTGTCCGATTTAAAGCCTGTGTTAAGCCGATACCCGTTAAAGGTATGGTTGGAGACGCCGTAGGTCGTCTATAAAGCAGGAAGCCATTCAACTTGTTGGATGGTAGTTCACCAAATCGCTTCCCTCAACACCACTATGGTGCTTTTTCCTTAAAATACTTAGATATTTTGACACCATTGAGGGTACACAATAACTGATGCCAAAGTACTTTTCTATCATTGGAGTTAATCAAAATTCCTTCCAAAATTATCTATAAACGTTAAAATTTTTTATTTAAATAAAAACAATGTAAAAGTGGTTTATTTAGAATCAAAAATAAGAGGGCCAAGCAATTTGAAATTAAACGAATTAGTTAAGAGATTAAAGGACGTTGCTCAAAAGCTGCAATCTTATGATGAAACGGTTTATATGATAAATGAGAATTTACAAGTTGGACACGGAGAAGGAATCTACAAGTTTTCATTTGAAACCTATAAAAAAGAAGGTTCAAAAGCATCGATACCGATGGGGAGGGATTTCTTTCGTGACGAAATAAAAGGAATGGCCAGCCCAGAATTACTTAAAAAAACTCCAAGATTCACCTTGGAACCAATTTATGACGAGATGCACGCAAATAAACTCGCAATTATAATAAAAAGCTGGTCTGAGACTATTCCTCAAGGCTTTATTGAAACATTAGGAAGCACATTAGATCTCCCAAGAGACGTATCCTTGATCTCAGCGATAAGACTACTAGATGGAGAGATAAGACTAACAATAAATTCTGTTAAGATTCGAGATAAAGTCTAGCACTCAAAACTGTGAATCGATGAAAATTACCGTTTTTTAAATATCTCGTTTTAAAAAAAATGGCTAAATTTGCGGAGAGTTTTCTCATAACGTTAATAATAGACAACTAAGCAAATATATAATATTAGAATCCTCGCGCGCCAGTTAAAAAAATAAGCAATATTTTGATCTTAGTGGCTCAATCTTTTGCTATATAGGTTTTTTAAATCCTATGCTTCGTTGATAAGCTAAGATGAAACATATTAGTCAAGGGACGCTTTTCGACAAGAAAGAAACAGAAAAACTAAAGAGAGATGTGAGAAAAATGATGACATCATCAATAATAAATAGCCTTGTGGGCAGAGACGTTCGTAAAGTCAGACAATTTATTTTTAAGATCATTGCAGTTGGGGATGGGACAGCTGGTAAGACGAGTATTATTAGACGATACGTTCATGAAGAATTCGATTCGAAATACATTAAAACTATCGGCGTGTCTCATGCTTTAAAGAGACTTTGTCTAAACGATGCTGAAATAACTATAACGATTTGGGATACAGGTGGACAAGAATTATTCGACTGTATAAGACCCCAATACTATAGAGGTGCTCATGGAGTGCTTATCGTCTACGACGTGACTAGCCAAGAAAGCTTTGACCATCTTGATAAATGGATAGCTGAATTAGATTTTAACTGCGGAAATGTCCCAAAAATCATTGTTGGTAATAAAATTGACTTAACAGGTGAAAGGGTCATTCCTCCTGAAGCAGGAGAGAAATATGCGCGTCAAAACTTTGTAAGTCATTCTGAAACCTCTGCAAAAACTGGTGAAAATATTGCAGAGGTTATGGAAGAACTCGCTAAATTGATTATCTCAAGAAGCAATAAGTTTAGAGCAGCCCGTGCAAAGAAATAGATTTGATTAAATCTTCCTATTGTATATTTCCGAAATACAACCGATATCGACGAAATTATGTTTCTGAATCAAATTCATAATTTTAATTTCCGTATTATTTTACAAAAAGACCAAAATAACATTTCGATCTCTTTACATTTCCCACAGATCGATTTTGTTTTTTATTGCGGAGAAAACTACTAAAATATTTATAATAAGAAGGACGAAATACCATTACTTTCATTGATAATTAACACATTTTTTAATTGAGTGATATTTGATGGCTCATTATATCTTTAAGGTAATTGTCGTAGGTGACGGTTCAGTTGGCAAAACAAGCATTATAAGGAGATACGTTCACGAAAAATTCGATCCATACTATAAAAAAACTATTGGCGTCGCACACGCTGTAAAGAGAATTAATATTAAGGATACACAGGTAACACTAACTTTATGGGATACTGGTGGGCAAGAACTATTCGATTGTGTGAGACCACAGTATTATAGAGGGGCAAATGGCGTGTTGGTTGTCTATGATGTCACAAATAAAGAGAGTTTTGATCATCTTGATAAATGGCTTAATGACATATCTGATCAATGTGAAGAGATTCCAATAATACTTGTTGCCAATAAAATCGACCTGACAAATAAAAATATCATTCCTCGAGAAGAGGGAGAACGTTATGCGCTTAAGAAGAGCTTAACATTTTATGAAACTTCCGCAAAAACGGGTAAAATGGTTGTTGATGTTTTAAAAGAACTCGCTAGACTAATGCTCAAAGTGGCCAAAAAGTTAGAGGCTAAGAAGAATCAATAGCATCTAAAGAATTTCTATAAGCATTAATTCCAGAAGTTAGACATTTTTTATTACGTTTTAGATCTATCAATCATCAGTAGGCTGTAATAACTAATCTATTCATTATATTGCGGAGAATTTTACTAGAATACTTAAATCAACAAAAATATATAGTAATTTTACAGTAAGGAAATCTTATGCGTGTTTTTTAAAACTTTAAGAATGTTCTAAACTATGTCCTCTTGATTGAAAGGGATCTTAATGTCTCAATTTATATTTAAAATCATTGCAATCGGCGATGGAACAGTAGGTAAGACGAGTATTATTAGACGATTCGTTCACGAAGAATTCAATCCAAAATATGTTAAGACTATCGGCGTATCTCATGCTTTAAAGAGACTTTTTATCGGAGATAACGATGTAACCCTTACTATATGGGACACTGGAGGGCAAGAATTATTTGATTGTGTGAGACCACAGTATTACAGGGGAGCCAGCGGAGGATTTGTTATCTTTGACGTCACCAACAAAGATAGTTTTGACCATCTTGACAAATGGTTTAATGACCTTAATAACCAATGCAGTGGGATAACTATCATCGTTATTGGTAATAAAATTGATTTAGAAGCGGACCGAGTTATCTCTACAGAAGAGGGAGAACAATACGCATTGCAAAAAGGCGTAAAGTTTTTTGAAACTTCAGCAAAGACCGGCGAAAATGTGATTGATGTCATGGAAGAACTCGCTAAATTGATTCTTTCGGAGAGGAAAGTCAAGACATCAGAGAAAACGAAAAAAACAGTTGATAAGGCCACGTAAAAGGAAAATTTTTTTATTTTCCGCCTGTTCAAAATCGAAATTAGATTCAACTTAAATTCTTTCGGCGGAGAGTTAATTGAGTTTTAAGCCCGAAAAACAACATTATGATGCTCTAATTCTTCAAGAATTTCTAAAACTTGTTTAGGGGTAATATCTGAAACTATATTTTCCTTTATAGTATCTGCAAAATCATTTACTGTGTAACCTTGATCTAAATTGAGTAGGATTGCTTGAACTTCCGTCGTTAAGCTGATATTTAAATTCATGTTTTTGATCTTATCAAGGATATTTTCTGTGTTAAATCCATCCAATGTATTTATTTTGAAAACAATGTTGTATCTTTTTTCTTCTTCCTTTTTTTTCAAAAATTCTGAGAAGCGACTACATAGCACCATTTTATAACAATTACAAAAAGACTCCCGATAATCGTCAGTAATCTTCTTATAATCGGTTATACACTTAAAACTAAATAATGTTTTTTTTAAATACAGACATGGTAGACGTAAGAGAAGTTCAGTAAACTGTGGTGTGAGTTCTTTGTACATAGTTACATCTAGTTTTTCCTGGTTAATAATCTCTTTGTATTGAATTAACATTTGTTTAATTGTTTCTAGAAATTGCTGGATAAATTCTTTTGGTTCATCTCCATCAACAAGTGTAGCAATGAAAGTGGATTCGTTTAGGGGTGTATAGATTAATTTTAAATTGTGGAAATTGATAGAATCCATCGAGTCTAAAAGTTTTTGGCTTAATGATTGTATCGCATCGAGAAAACTTGAAAATAAAATCGGGTCAACTTCAACTGTGCTGATTTTGAAATTGAAAATGCAAACACCATTCTTAATCAAATAAACAGCGCGTATCATGTGGATTCAACTTCACTCAATAGAAATTTTTAGTATTTGTATTAAACAATCATTTACAGAATTATTAATTATCGAACAGGTTTTAGAATCATTCATGTCAGTCAAAGTAATGCCCCCTAGTCTCCCAGAGAAATAATTCTTACATGAAATAAAAAATTTTCGAACAAGTTTGTAAAACTTCAAAAATAGTCGCAAAATAAATCAAATTATTAAACAAGTATGTCAAATTCTAAATACGCAGTAAGAATTTCCGGCTACGTGCATATCTAAGATAAATAACTGCAACAATGACAAGGGAATAACTTAAAAGCCATAGGAGATCAACAGGATGATAAGTAACATAGGTTTCTTCCCATAGGATAATACTGAACCACGAATCTGCAAAAACGTCTATTAGAAAAGACAGAGCAAGAATAAACCACGCCCAAGATATCTTTGCCACTCTAAATCTCAAGAGAACAAGCATTGCAAATAAGAAGAGTATTATATCCGTTACTGGGTAAATAATACTAGTAACTTTTTCTGAAAAGGCGAAGTCTTCACCGACAGGATATGTAGCAATAGGCCATATTACAAGAAGTATAATGGCAAGAATACATACTACAGAAATAATACAATAGGAAACGAGAAGTTTTTTTGTTAACTTAGGCTTAATTAGCTGATTTGTTTTGAAAAGCGCTACGTATAAAGGAAAGAAGCCAGCAAGCCATAGAATATCGGCGAAACTAGGATAAGGAGTATCAATACCTAAGAGTACTTCAAAATAAAACCATCCAAACTCGCCAAGAGCCCAAAATAGATTGCCTAACGCAATCAGAAGCCAAATCTTGCTATTCAAAGTCTTATAGCCGTAGATCTTAAAGCTCGCAAACAATGATCCTATCGTCGCACCTATGCCAAATAATACGGGCACTATATCTGTAAAAAATATTCCGCCCTCGAACTCGGGAATAAATTGAGTTAAATATACAATAGTTACAAATAATAAGCTACCAATAACAACTGCAATTAGTCCAATGAGTTCTACTGTTATTTTGGATATAGTAAAAATGCTTTTTTCTTCCTTAAATGGTGTCATTGACAACCTCCTTATGTTAAGATTTTGAAAACTCGCATATAATTTTTCCGACCTATTTTTTAGAAATCAATGTTATTTGAATTCTGTAGAGAATTGTTAAATCATTGGTTTATTCTCTCTTTCTGCGCTGCAGATGCTGTAAAATATTAGAATCTTTTACTCTGTTAATTACAATTAAAATCTCAAGATTCTCCATAAGAAAATTTAATTTCAGATTGCAAAGGAGGAGTGACAAAATTTAAAATAGAAGAAGTGTTTTTGAAGTCATATCTGTAAAAGCGAGGAAACTCTATGATGCACCAAAAGATTTTAATTAAGCAGAAAAAAAATATTGCACTAATTGCTCACGATGAACGAAAACAGGATCTCCTAGACTGGGTGAAATTCAACAAAGGTACCCTAAGTCAGCATAATTTATTTGGAACTGGAACCACTGGATCGCTTATCGCACAGAACGTAGGACTAAATGTGACAAGATTCAGAAGTGGTCCTTTGGGTGGCGATCAACAGGTCGGTGCGAAAATTGCTGAAGGAGAAATTGATTTTCTCATCTTCTTTTGGGATCCTCTCGAATCCCATCCTCACGACCCTGATGTCAAAGCTCTTCTACGGATAGCTGTAGTTTGGAATATTCCGATCGCCTGTAATAGGGCAACAGCGGATTTCCTGATCTCTTCACATCTTTTGTCTGAAGAATACGAACGTCTTGTAATTGATTATGAGAAGAGATATAAGAGGGATCAGTTTACCTAATCTGAGTTCTGGAATTTGTCTTCAAGTCTTCAGTTAAATGCTTTTCTTTTTTTCTTCGCCTTTGCAACCGTATTATACCCATTAAAAGGTTTATTCGTGGCACAGATTCCATATAGCATTCATAATCGTCCCCAAACTTCTCGATGCAATCCTTATCCGCGTTATGTGTATCTATATAGAATAAAATGGCTGATATAATACCAATAATTACGATTATCCAGTTTTGAGCAATGAAAATCAATGCAAGGTTGAAGAAAATCCCAGCTAGATATTGTGGATGTCGAACAATTCCATAGAGTCCGCTGTCAACAAGTTTTGTAGTATTTATGTGACTTTTTCCTTCAGGAATTCCACCTTCTTTTTGAAGAAAATAGATAGGCAGGCAACCAAAGACTATGCTGAGAGCCCAGAGTATTCCTCCGACAACTTGAAGTGTCACCAAACCAGTAGAGTTGAAAAAAAAGAAACTCAATATGATTTGTGCTACCGTCAAAATCCCTGCAACTAATCCTAAAATATAGACTTTCCATTCAATAAGTAAAGCCCCCTCCTCTCTAGTTTGCCAATACTTTCAATTTGTTGCCAACTCAAGTGAATATAATCTAAATATGTATATGTACAAAGGTTATACTGTAATATTCCCAATAAAGTTTCAATTTGTAACTGACGATTATAATGAAGGATATTTTGCATTTTCCCTTCTTCTCTCTTGTTTTAAAATTCTTTGTTGATTTGCTGATCCTTAATGATTCCTGCGTTGTACTCAACCAATTTATTCTTTGTTAATTCGTTAAGGGCTCTTTTAATCGATTTTTTAGTAAGATGGGTATTGATTCATATTTATTGCCTAATTTGTAACTTTTATAAATATTCTAAACTTTTTTAAAGTAATATTATATTTACTACGTGTAGATTTCTTACTATGCGTAAATGTAATGAATGATCATTATATTTAGAATTATAAAAGGTGAAATAATTGACAAAAGAACAAATCGAGAAACCATCTATTGATGGAGGAATAAGCGTTCCTTTCGAAGAACGAATGGAAAGTATACTTACAGAATCGCGTGTGTTCGATCCTGAAGTCCTGAACGAAGAATTCGCAAAAACAGGCATCTCAATGAACGAATACAAAAAACTCTATAGAAAAAGCATTGAAGATCCCGATGCATTTTGGAGTGAGCAAGCTCAATTGCTCGATTGGTTTAAACCTTACGATAGAGTTTGGACAAAAACTAATTTGTTCCCTGGTAAATGGTTTGATGGGGGAAAACTAAATGTTAGCTACAATTGTATTGATCGTCACGTGAAGAACGGTAAAGGAGAAAAAATAGCTATAATTTGGGAAGGCGATGAGCCAGGTCATGTAAGACTCATTACTTATGAAGAACTCTTGAAGGAAGTCTCTAAAGTCGCTAATGCCATGAAAAAGTTAGGGATTAAGAAAGGGGACCGTGTGACATTGTGGTTACCCATGATTCCTGAATTAGCGATTATAATGTTAGCATGCGCACGACTTGGCGTAATCCACTCAATCGTCTTCGGAGGATTCTCCAAAGAGGCTGTGAAAGAAAGAATTGAGGATTCTGATAGTCGTCTCTTGTTTACTTCGGATGAGACATTGCGAGCTGGCAAAGCATATCCTAAAATGAGTGATGTCGTGCAAATCCTGCCCGAATGTCCAACAATTGAACAAGTAATTGTTGTGAAACGAAGTGGAAATGATGTACCTCACACAGACAAGGATATTTGGTATCACGATTTCATCAGTGATGTCAGTGATAACTGTGAATGTGAAGAAATGGATGCTGAAGACACCCTGTTTATCCTTTACACGAGCGGTACAACTGGTAAGCCAAAAGGTGTGAAGCATACTACCGCAGGATACCTCCTATATACTGGTCTTACACATAAATATGTCTTTAACTACCAGGAAGGAGATATTTGGTTCTGTAGTGCAGATATTGGCTGGATAACTGGACACAGTTACATTGTCTATGGTCCTCTAGCTAACGGTGCTACTACACTGATGTTTGAAGGTGTGCCAACGTATCCAGATAGAGACAGATACTGGGATATTTGCGAAAGACATAAAGTTACACATTTCTATACCGCGCCTACCGCGATTAGAGCGCTGATGGGATACGGCGAGAGCTTCGTAAATCGACATGATCTAAGTTCCCTTAAAGTATTAGGGACAGTTGGTGAACCAATTAATCCAGAGGCCTGGACATGGTATCATAGAGTTGTTGGAAAAGAAAAATGCCCAATCGTTGACACTTATTGGCAGACGGAAACGGGTGGCTTTGTTATGACGCCATTTGCTACAGCAACTCCCACAAAACCAGGATCTTGTTGTTTGCCTTTCTTCGGAATTAAACCAGTAATCTTTGACGAAGCTGGAAGTGAAGTAACAGAACCTAATGTCGGAGGATACCTTGCATTCGAAATGTCATGGCCGGGAATGCTTCGCGATGTGTGGGGTGATACTGAACGGTTCAAATCTACATATCTAGAGAGGTTTCCAGGATTTTATTACACAGGTGATGGAGCAAGAAAAGATGAAGATGGCTATTACTGGATATTAGGAAGATTAGATGATGTCATGAAAGTATCAGGACATAGAATCGGAACGATGGAAGTTGAATCAGCACTTGTTAGCCATCCAAAAATAGCTGAAGCAGCAGTCGCACCATTTCCTCACTCTATCAAAGGCCAAGCCATTTGGGCGTATGTCACCCTGATGGCAGGAACTGAAAAATCGGACGAACTTAAGAAGGACATTAGAATGCATGTTAGACGGGAAATTGGACCAGTCTTTCAACCAGATGTCATTCAATTCGCTGATGCTTTGCCCAAAACAAGAAGTGGAAAAATAATGCGTAGAATCCTGAAAGCGATTGCTTGTGGATCCGAAATCGGAAATGTCACAACATTAGCAGACCCATCGGTAGTACAGACCTTAATAGAGCAAAGACAACGTATAGAGAAATAAATTTTTGATTTACAATTTCCTTTTTTCTTTTTTAATTAATTTAAACTGCTTAAGTTTTAAGTTAGTTTCACTATTTACGCCTGAATGTCATTTTAAGCTCAGACATTCCTGCTTCGCTTCTCTTCTCGGTGTAAAATCCCATTTTTTCGAAAAGTCGAAACATTGGACGATTTTCTACTAACACCTCGGCTGTAAATCCAAGAAGACCTTGTTTTTTTGCCAATTGAGTTAAATAAGTTAATAACTCCGTGCCCAGGCCTTGACGCTGATAATCATCCCTAACAACTAAAGCAACTTCTGCTGTACGAGTTCCTTCGTTAATTCCATATTGTCCTAAACCAAGAATTTCTTCCTTTCCTTCATGCTCTTTCACGGCAAGGATGACCATTTCCTTAGTATAATCAATGATTACAAAATCCTGTAGCCTTTCATGTGGCATATCTGTTCGAGCGGAGCTAAATCGCCGATAAAGACTTTTATCTGAGAGCGAGTAAAAGAAATCCTTCACTAAAGGTTCATCACTTATTTTTACAGGTCTCAAGAGCACTTCTAACCCTGCTTTTGTGGTTCTATAGGTTTCAAGTTCTTCAGGATATTCTCCCCTAACTCCAGGGATAAATTCCTGATCCTTATAGATCAAATTCTGCTTTTTCGCTTCTTCAATTAACCATGATCTAAATTTCGGATGCGCTATTGAAATTAGTTCCATTGCACGTTCTCTAATGTTTTTGCCATGTAAATAGGCAATGCCATATTCTGTCACCACATAATGTATATCTCCTCTATTTAGAGTTACGCCAGCACCTTCCTTAATAAATGGCATTATCCTTGAAACAGTTTCATTTTCAGCAGTCGATTGTAGAGCAAGAATTGTTTTCCCGTTCTTTGCTAAAACTGAACCACGCATAAAATCAGCTTGTCCACCAATACCACTATAGAATGTCTTTCCAATCGATTCTGCACTTGCTTGACCGGTCAGATCTATCTCTAATGCACTGTTTATCGCGGTCATATTATCATGTTGAGCGATAGTCAGTGGATTATTTGTATAGTCGACCGTTCGAAATTCGATAGCAGGATTATCATGAATGTATTCATAGGTTTCTTTATTCCCCATACAGAATGTTGCGATAGTCTTACCCCGGTTTATACTTTTTTTTGAATTATCAATCACTCCTTTTTTCATCAGTTCAACGAGTCCATCACCTATAAGTTCTGTATGCACACCAAGATTTTTTTTGTTATAAAGATTCGATAAAATTGCATTTGGGATGCTACCATATCCAACTTGGATCGTATCCCCATTTTCAATTAGTTGTGAGACATAATTCCCGATTTTTTGAACAACTTCAGTCTCTGCTTCTTCCTTATATTGTAGAACAGGTTCATCATACGGGATAATAAAATCAACATCCTCGATATGGATAAAACCGTCCCCGTGCACCCGAGGACTGTTAGAATTGACCTGGGCAATCACTAACGAAGCATTTTCCGTTGCCGCTTTGACAATATCAACACTGACGCCTAAGCTCATGTAGCCGTGACTATCTGGTGGTGAAGTCTGCACAAGAGCGACATCAATCGGTACAACTCCGCTATAGAATAACTCCGGAATCTCGGACAAAAAAATAGGAGAATAATCTGCCAAGCCTTTATTGATTGCATCTCTAGTATTGGCACCAATGAAAAACGAATTATGTCGAAAATTGTATTTGAGTTTTTCATCAGCGTAAGGCGCTACTCCAAGTGTCCATACGTGAAGAACTTCAGCATCAAAAAAGGCTTTTGGATGCGATTGGACATAATTTACAAGAGAACGAACAAGATATTGAGGTTCACCACAAGCCGTACCAATAAATATTCGGTCTCCTCTATGAATATGACTAAATACTCTATCTTCTGGCATGAATTTATTGGGATAGATTTTTTTCATTTCTTCCATCATTCTGCTTTCATTATTGAAAATCATAGTTCTCCATCCCTCCGGGAACTAAACAGGGTTCATTTTCAAATAATATATAAATTCAATTTGGTGGAATTAAAAGTTTGTTGAGTTGTTATTTGTCTAATGTTTCATACAAAGTTTCTAGAAAGAATAGAATTGAGACAATAGTTGATACCATGGCTAAAAAAACTAAAAAAAGGTGTTCTTGGGCAGTAAGCAATTCGTTAATGAAAGGATATCATGATAAAGAATGGGGAACACCCGTACACAATGATAGACTGCTGTTTGAATTTTTAATATTGGAAGGTATTCAGGCGGGACTAAGTTGGAACATCGTTTTGCAAAAAAGAGAGAATTATAGAAAAGCGTTTGATAATTTCGACTACACTAATATTGCTAACTATGGGGAAGAAAAGATCGAGGAATTACTGCAAAATAAAGGTATTATTCGAAACAGAAGAAAAATACAAGCTACTATTACAAATGCTAAAGCGTTTGTGGAAATGCAAAAGGAGTTTGGTTCGTTTGATGGATACATCTGGGGGTTCATTGATAAGCCAATTCAAAATGCTTGGAAATCTTTAGAAGAGATTCCAGCTAAAACTGAGATTTCTGAAACAATAAGTAAAGATTTAAAGAAACGAGGGTTCAAATTTATTGGTCCAACAATTGTTTACGCGTTTATGCAAGCAATTGGGATGGTTAATGATCACACAATTGATTGTTTCAGATATACTGAGTTGAAAAACAAATAGTTGATTGTTCGAGACGACATAATTTTATTTTGATCTTATCGACTTATTTGGTTTATATTCGTTTTTTAGAAACTCTATCATCTATTATTTGCCAATTTTATAAGTAGGAAATTACTCAAATCAAACATAATTATAGATGAAGAGCAAAAATGAGTTTTGCGCATCCCAAAAAAATCACTAAAACTTATTTACTCGAACCAACATACATTTGAGTCAAATTGATTTGAATAGTGATCAAAAATATGTCATTGGATGAGTATCTAGAAATAGCGAAAGAGTTATTCCGGACAAAAGAATACGATTCAGTTATTGAAACTTTGCAAGAAGTTGTCCAAGTTGATCCCAAATCACCTGAATCAATATTAGCATGGAGACTTATGGGGGTGTCTTTCGCAGAGCTAGGAAATTACAGAATGGCTTTTAAATGCTATCAAACTTCTTTGGATTTAGATCCTAATGATTCAGCTACGTGGTATAATATGGGTGTAAGTTACGAAAAACTTAACGATCTTGGCAATGCAATTAGATCATATAAGGAAGCTCTAAAAATAGACCCTGAGCTCGAAGATGCATTGATTAATCTTGGAGAAGCATATAGAGAGCTAGGTCAGTATAACAAATCTATTAATGGCTATAAGAAAGCAGTGATTATTAATCCTACAGATGAAGCCATATGGTATAACATGGGTTGCGTATACGATAAATTGGGCGAGCATAATAAGGCGATACATTGCTATCAAACTGCCCTGAAAATATATCCTGAATTTATAGCAGCGCTCAGCAACCTGGGTGCAGCTTATGTTGCTGTAGGAGAAATTGAGAAAGCTGTTGAGTGTTATCAAAAAGCTGGGGAAATTGATCCTAGGTTTGCAAATACTTTAGAAAACTTAAAACTACTTAAGGAAATTTAAACCCACTCTTTAGTTACCTAGTTTAGTATGTTTCAGCACATTTTCCAAGCACCTTCAAAATACGGTTTTTTTGATATTTTTGAGTGTGGGACTTGCTACTCAATGTTGAAAAATGCCTTGTATTCCTCCACATCAAAGCCAACGAGAAACTTCTTATCATCTGAAATAAGAAACGGATAAGCTACATGTTGACTATCAGATTTTTTCATTAATTCTTCACGCAGGTCGCCTACAACTTTCTTTTCCAATTTGTCTACAAATACATATTTGAAGTCGATTAAATTCTCCTTCAAAAAAACAAGAGCGCGTTTACAAAATCCGCATGTTGATAACGCGTACAAGGTCACTTGATGACGTGTATTATTCCCAGACACATGAATGAATTCAATTTCCTTCATTCTTAAAATTTTCCAAAGATCATTTTAATTAATAACAGAAGCATCGTGAAAATTGTGAACTAAAATTCTCATGCTTTTGATTCATTCGATATTGAACATTTCTCTGTATTTGGCTTCAATAAAGCCTTGTATATACTTTTTGTCATCAACTACTAAGAATGGGTAAGATACGACACGTCCGAATTTCTCTTGTAAATCGGCTCGTAGTTTTTTTACAATTTTTCTGTCTAAAGAGTCTACAAAAACATACGAATACTCAATGAAATGTTCCTTCAAATATGACATAACGTGATGACAGTGAGCGCACGTCGACAACGCATAGAGCTTAATTTTCCAAGTCTTATTTTTACCAAGAACGCGATTGAATTCTATTTCATATGGCATAATATAAGCCCTAATTATGAATTCTAAAAATTAAATTGTGCAAACGTCAGATTTTGAGGTCTATCTGCTTATACATCGTGTTGATGCGTTTCCATTGTATCTAATAAGTCCTCGTATTTCTCTGTATTGAATCCAACCATACATTCCTTATCATCGACGATTAAGAAAGGAAACGCCACTCTTCGGTTAAATCTTTCTTTTAATTCCTTAGTAACATTATTTCGTGTTTCTTTATCTAACTTGTCAACGTAAACGAATTCAAAATCAACAGAATTATCTCGTAAAAACGCTAAGGCACGTTTACAAAATCCACAAGTCGAGAGAGCATAAACAGTAATTTTACAACCTTTTTTTTCACCGGCTTCGTGAGTCCATTCAAATGACATGCATTTTTTCACCTTTTTTTTGAGTAAATTCAAATGACAATGGAGTTAAGCTCTAGTTTTTAAGATTTTTGAATGGGGAAAGTCTATGCAACTGTATAAAGACGATTTAGCTAATATTCAAGCCTTATTCCAACTCCTACTTCATTAAGTTCTATGACTTTAGACATTGCTATTTTTGAGTTTAAATCCGTACAATGACAGGCATGTACTTTTTCAGGTTTCAATTCTTTTAGGTATTCTAATGTTCCTTTTAATTGTTCTTCTGAAGGATTAAGTAGATGAAATCCACCTATTATATCAATTACTCTATCTTCTTCACAAATCTTTCTAGCATACTCAATAATATTGCAGATTCCGGCATGAGAGCAACCTGTAATAATCACTAAACCTTCTCGTGATTTATAAACTATGGCGGAATCATCCATTAAATAATCGTCTTCTAGGGAAGATCCTAGAATTCTACCAATTGGGCTTTTCGCTTCAAAATCATTTGTTCGTTCTATCTGTCCAAGAAAAACTATGTTGTCTGTTAACCATACAGGACTTTTACTTAATTCAAGATTAAAATGGTTAGCTAATTTTTCTTCAGAAATAATAGATCCAATTTCTTTCAAACCGTTTATTGTTCTCGTTGAAAATGTCAAAGGATGAGCAACAAGCATTGGCTTTACGTAACTAATATTTTCGATCTCCGCCTCTGTGTAAAGTTGCACGAGAGGAACTAAACCCCAGGTATGATCCATATGCCCATGAGAAAGAACTATGAAATCGATGTCCAACAGATCGATTTTCATTTTTTGTGCATTCTTAATAAACGCATCTGAATATCCTACATCAAACAGAATTTTTTTGTTTCCATCTTCAATAAAATATGATACAGCAGGCTCGCCGTAGAAATATCGATCTATTAAAGTATTATTATCCACAAGAACTGTTAATTTCATTGTGTTCTCCTCAATAGTAACATTGAAATTAACTATATAACTTAAGATCCCTCCCATAGAGAACGATTAAAATATTATAATTAAAAGTAGGCGGAATCCGAATGAGTGCTGTTTCAGGCGATTCAAAGGGACAGTTATCATATGAAGAATGTCTAGAGGTATTGGGTGAAGATATAAATGGACTCACAGAAACTGAAGCAGGCTCCCGGCTTGCACAATACGGATTTAATAAATTAACAGAGGAAGAGGAAAAAAATCCGATCTTCATGTTTATTGCGCAGTTTAAGTCGCCCCTCGTTTACGTATTAATCTTTGCAGCCGTATTATCGCTTTTTATGGAAGAATTAATTGATTTTTTTGTAATTTTGGCTATTTTGTTCGCAAATGCGGTAATTGGATTTACACAGGAATGGAAAAGTGAAAAAACCATACGCGCGATCCATTCATTGATTGAGGATAAAGCGATAGTAATTCGAGATGGTGATGAAATAGAAATTCCTGCAGAAAATGTTGTTCCAGGAGATATAATGCTACTTTCCGCGGGCCAAAAAGTTCCTGCTGATGCAAGAATTCTATTCGAAAGAAATCTGCATGTAGACGAGAGTTTGCTGACTGGGGAAAGCGTCCCCATAAAGAAAGATACTGTATGTCTAATCGAGGATCCATACTACTATGAGCAAGTCAACATGGTATTTTCGGGCTCTTTTGTTACCGAAGGTCGAGCTAGAGTCATCGTTACCGCCACAGGCGATAATACAGAATTAGGGAAGATTCACAAAGAACTTCAGGGAATTCAGGAGAAACCATCTCCGATGGCAATTCGTACAAAACGCCTTAGTTTATTTTTCCTCGGTCTTGCATTGTCATTTGTCGGTTTAGTAATTGGATTAGGACTCTATCGGGGACTTGAGGGGGCAGAACTTGCACTCTTAGCACTCGCTAGTCTCGTGTCAGCGATCCCTGAAGGATTATTAGCGGTTCTCACCATCGTTTTAGCTATAGGCATAACTAGACTCGCACGACAAAATGTAATTGTAAGAAACTTAGGAACAGTTGAAACACTCGGCATCACGAATGTAATTTGCTCAGACAAGACTGGTACACTCACTAAAAACGAGATGATGGTTCGTCGAATTTATACGAAAGGACAAATCTATGAGGCAAACGGAAGCGGATATGACCCACTTAGTGGTGGAATTTATCTTGAGGGCTATGGACCAGAAGGATGCCTACGTTCTCCAGGTTTTTGTTACCCTGAAGAAGCAGCGCCTCCAGGGGCATACGAGCCAATTAATAAAGATACTTTGAAACAATATCCTGACTTAGAAAGATTGTTGATATACATGGCTTTAGCTAACGATGCTGAAGTATATGCCGAATGTGAAGGAGGAGGACGCTGTACTGTGGTGGAGAAACATGATGCACCACACTTTTGGCGAGTTAAAGGCTCACCTACTGAGGCAGCATTGATTGTAGCACTCGAAAAAATTGGTTTACATAAGCATATACTCGACGAAATGTGGCCACGCATTGCTGAAATTCCGTTTTCTAGCGCAAGGAAATACATGTCAACTCTCCATGAGCTTGGCCCTATGATGTATGATGGGAGAGAAAATGGGAGAGAATTTGAAAACAAGAACCTAGTAATCGTTAAAGGTGCACCTGAAGCCCTACAAAATTTCGCTAAAGAAATGCCAGCTAAATGCCAAGCTATTGTAGATGAATATGCCTCACAAGGTCTACGAATACTGGCTTGCGCAGCTAAATATGTACCAACCAACGTGCGTCAAATTACAAAAGATGATCTTGAAGGGATAGAGTTTGTTGGGTTGGTCGGTATAAATGACCCACCACGAGAAGAGGTTCGTGATTACATCGAAAGAAGTAAGCTAGCAGGAATTTCTGTTAAGATGATTACTGGTGATAACGAACTAACGGCAAACGCTATCGCTGAAGAGATTGGTCTAATAAATCCAGATTCTGGTGGTAAAGCTTCATTCAGAGGCGATAGTTTAGATCAAATGAATGATGAAGAATTGAAACAAGTTGTTACTGAAGCCAAGGTGTTTTCTCGAACGAATCCGATACACAAATTACGAATTGTTAAAGCACTTCAGGAACAGGGTTCTATCGTTGCAATGACAGGAGATGGAATAAATGACAGTCCAGCGCTAAAACAAGCTGACATAGGAATTGCAATGGGGATTACAGGTACCGATATTGCTAAAGAAGCTGCTGATGTCGTTTTGCAAGATGAAAAATTTGAGGCTGTTGTTGACGGCATAGACCAAGGGCGGCATATTTTTAATAATTTCAGGCGTGTTGCGCTCTATCTACTTTCGACTAATATAGGAGAACTTTTGCTCCTCATTTTAACTTTAGCGATCTTTCTCCATCCTGTTTTACTTCTGCCCATTCAAATTCTTTGGATCAACCTTGCGACTGACGGATTTCTGGATATTTCACTTGCTATGGAGCCAAAGGAGGAAGGACTTCTAGATAGACCGCCAAGATCGCTTGATCAGCGGATATTATCACGGGATACTGTCAAATTGGGAATTTTCTACGCATTAATAATGGTAGTGGGTAGTCTAATGGTTTATTTTTATCTTATATTCCAAGATACTCCTGCAGCGAAAATAAGAACCGCAATTTTTGTAGTTTTGATTATTTTCCAGTGGTTTAATGCTTTCAATTGTCGATCGCATAATAAATCGGTATTCTCAGTAGGAGTCTTTAAGAACAAGACGCTGTGGGTTTTTCTGGTTATTGACATACTTCTTGTCGCTATTTTATTCATCGTACCTCCATTAACACTTGCATTTGACATAGTACCGCTTGGAATCATGGAGTGGGTTATTATTGCACTTATTGGCTCTAGTATTTGGATCATCGACGAGATTAGAAAAACGCTTCAATTATTTACAGTGCAAGATTGATTTTCTAGATGTCTGAAAAAAATATATTTTCAAAGAGTAGTAGTAAATCCATTAGAAGGAGTTATTTAATGCAATCGAGATTAAATGAACGAATAAGTAAAGTTATCAAAACTGCAATCCTTCATCGTGCTTTTTACTGAAGAAGAGATGTTGAGAAAAGGTATTGAATTCATAATGTTCGTACTAAATTACCGATAAGGCGTAAGGGTTAAGGATGATCTATACTAGAAACAACTGAAAAGGTGGTATAAATGCAGATAAAGATATTCTTCTATGCTTTAGGAATCTGGGTATTGTTACTTTTTCTTGCAATTAGTAACGCGTTAATTAGAGAATCAGTTTATGCGCCTATAGTTGGCTCATATGGGGGACATGTGATTTCTACAATAATAGCAATATTGTATACTCTGATCATTACATATCTATTCGTTGTATATTTAAGAGCAGACGTAACAAGGATCGATCTTTTGTTGATTGGTGCTTTTTGGCTGATTATAACAATTCTATTTGAGCTTAGTTTCGGTCATTATGTAATGGGGCATCCCTGGAGCTATTTATTTGCAGATTATAACATTCTTAAGGGAAGAGTATGGAGTGTTTATTTATTTGTTGTGTTTACAGCACCATCGTTATGGGGGTTTTTTCTAGGAGTATAAACTAATATCTAAGATGAAATAAATTAGTTATAAAAATAAAGATGTCCATATAAAAATCATAAAATAAGTAAATTGGTGATGAAATAATGTTCCAACCTTATTGGTTTCCGTTTTTCTTTATCCCCTTCATGGCAGCAATTTTCATCGTGGTCATCCTTTTAGCTGTATGGGTGTACAGAGATGCTGAAAAGAGAGGAGAGAGCGGTATATTGTGGTTAATCATTGTATTAATCACTGGGATAATCGGCTTGATAATTTGGTTGATTGTTCGAGGTGATAAGCCAGTGATTTCATCAGAACCGACTACAAAAGTACCTCCACCCCCCCAGGCAGTACAGGCTACTCAGACAACTGGCGCCCAGTTTTGTCCAAATTGTGGCGCAAGTATCCAACCTAATTCGGTTTTCTGCGCAAACTGCGGGGCAAGTCTAGAGTAGATAAATAGACTACATGTGTCGCAAACAACAACTTTATATGACATAATCAAGAGATATGTAGCCACACACTCCTTTTTATTATTTAAGAGTTTAACTAATCATTTTAACACATGGGAGCTTAGGAGGTATAAGCATGACCGAAGAAATATGGTTTGGATATCATCTACCACCTGAGGGGACTGGTTTTGAGGGAATGAAAAATGCCTGCCTAACAGCAGAAAAGATAGGACTTGATCTCTTCACAATTACAGATCACTTTATGAATATGGCAAACCCAATGGGAGAAGAGAACCATCCTCTTGAGTGTTGGACTCTGCTCGGAGCACTTGCCGCGATAACTAATAAGATTAGATTAGGCCCCTTAGTATCCTGTTATAGTTATAGAGCACCAACATTGTTAGGGAAAATTGCCACTACTGTCGACGTTATCAGCAATGGAAGACTCGTAATGGGACTAGGGGCAGGATGGAACGAACCCGAATTCAAAGGGTTTTATGGAAGATTTCCTCCTACGAAAGAACGCCTACAAGGCTTCGAAGACACTCTTGCCATCGTTTATTCAATGTTTAAAAATAAACACACGACATACAGGGGCAAAGCGTTCTCTACAGAAAATACATTGAACAGTCCACGACCAATTCAAGAACATATACCATTGATGATAGGTGCTTTTGGGGAGAAAATGATTAGATTAGCGACACAGTACGCCGACATTATTCATTGCATGTTTGATCCAAGCCCAGAATATTTAGCCCAACAAAAGCAAAAGATAATAACTGGATGTGAAAAAACAGGAAGAAATCCCTAGGAGATTCGAATAGGATCAGGATATACCATCTGGTTGGATCCAACTGAAGAAGAGACCAATCAGCGAGTCAAAAGACTGCAAGTAAGGATGAACATACCAGAAGAAACAGCAAGACAAATTGTTGCAAATGCCCCCTCGACACCAGAAGCACATATAGAAACAATTCAGAAAGCAATTGAGGACGGAATAACAGTTTTCACACTCATGGGGTCACCAACCCTGTTAAAAACATTTGCCGAACAAGTTTTATTAAAACTAAAATAATCATATTCAGCAAAGCGTAGTAGTCCAAACACGAGAAAATAAAATCTCAGATAAAACTAACCAATTTCTGTTCTACCATATTTAAATCTCTTTTTCTCCTATAGACAGGTACATCATTTTCACGGTAAGCTGCTAGGTTTTCCTCAAAAGTTTTTTTCGGATTGATATAGAAAATACCTAAAGGATACTTTCCTTTTTCTGTTGCTCTTCTAAAAGCCTCTACTCTATCATAAGGGTCATGTGAACCGTTAAGATAATAGGTGTTCTCTTGAAACCATTTATACGCGTTAAGAGTTGTTCAATAGTAGCAATCCCCTGTCCAGCCGCACCACAGATTACAATTGAAATATCATCCTTTTTATTAACGGAAAAAGAAGAGGTTTTCATAGAAAAATATAACCCATACCTGTGTTTAAAAAAAACTTGTGTTTAAAGAATATTCCTTTTGAATGCTACAGATTTCTAAGAACATACAATTAAATATAAAAACTTTATAGAGATGATAATTAATCCTAATGTTCTTTTCACGATTCGTATAAGAAAGAGGAGGTAATTTAATGTTAGATTTATCGGAGTTCCCAGTAATTGACGACCATGCTCATATGTTTGGCCCAGATGCTAAAGATGCCAACCCATTAAGAAGTTTTACGATGCTAGAACATCCGAAAGACATAGAACATCAGCTTCTTTATCATTGTGCAGCTCGTGCACTCGCGAAATTATATGGATGCACACCTGACGAAGAAGAGATTTTCAAACTTAGGAAAGCGAAAGCTCAAAATAACTTCGAGGAATTTGTCGCTGATATTTTCCAGAAAGCAAATATTGAGGCACTTATCGTTGATCCAGGTTATCCACCCACGATTACTGTAGAAGAATTCCAAGAAATCGTTCCTGTTAAGGTATATTCAGTTCAGCGAATTGATGAACATCTATTTGATGAGGTTATGGAAGAATCCAACACTTTTGATGAGTTATTGGACACCTTCTATGAACAATTAGATCAATGGTTTAAGAAAAAAGACGTTGTAGGCTTGAAAACGATCACAGCCTACATAACAGGTCTCAATATCCCAAGAATCGATCGTGATCGTGCAGAAGAGATTTTCAAAGAGTTCCAGAAAGACAAAAAACGTTGGATTGTCGAATTTGGTTTCGGGCAAAAGCATTATATTGGACCTTTTAAAATGCGGATGTTTCTGTTCTGGGAAGCCTTAGCCAAGTGTGCAGAGAAAAATGTACCGTTCCAAATCCATACTGGTGATGGCGATATGGATATGAAGGACATGAAAGAAGCAAGCGCTCTCCTTCTCCAAAAGAGTGTTTTAAACGACGAAATAGCAAAACAGGTGGAACTTGTCCTAGTCCATAGTAGCTATCCAGAAGTGGAGTTTGCTAGTTATCTTAGTTATGTATATACGAACGTCCATATCGACCTCTCGCATCTAAACCCTTTTCTGAATGTACTCGTTGGTCGAAAAATTGAGGAAGCATTTATGTGGACTCCTTTTAGCCGTATTTTGTTCGGAACGGATGCATATGGTATTCCTGAGTTCTATTGGTTTGGAGTGATGAACTTCAAGAAAGAATTAGAAAGAGTTCTTGGTTATTTAGTAGCTAGAGATGCACTTGATGAGGACTATGCGTATAAGGCTGCCGGAATGATCCTATCGGAAAACGCGAAAAAACTTTACAGTCTATGAATTTTGCATAGGAACTTTGTCAATCAATTTATTTTTTTTCATCTCCTTTGCACTCCTGGAAAAACGCTGGTTTTTGATTAATTGGACCTCACTTTGAGCCAGATACAAGTATGACTCTATTTGGAAAGCCTATATCAATGCCAATCTTAGGCTGAAACGGCTAATAAAATCGAAAATGCAATTTCTGCTACAATTGCTGAAGGAAAATATGTCACATACGATTAAAAGCCTCCAGAAAAAAAAAGATGAAGCAGTGGGCACAAAAGAATACAGTGAGCTACCTCGTGCTAAAGCCTCGAGGCTTCCTGCTTCAACGACGGACTCGATCCCCTTGTGGGTTACGGAGGTCTTATCTCCACAGGCTTAACATCCCTACGCCCCGTAGGTACTATAATTGGTTTCATAAAAAACTATATAAACATCACGCAATTCATCACCACGCTAAAGCAGTGGTGCTTTCTTGCTTGGTTATCAGTAATGCAGTGATTTCACATATTGATGAACAATAGCAATATGAACAATTCGGAAATAATTGAGTTTACTTCTTCCTTCAAAATGAAAAAAGATAGGTATAAGAAGGATAGTGCGTCAGATATCAGTGATATATGGAGTTCGATGTCTTTGACGAGCGAGCATGTTATTCATCAGTTATTTAAAACTGCTGCTGATTATGCCAAAAAAGCTGTGGAGCTTGATCGCGCAAATCAGTTTGAGCAGGCCAAAACGCTGTATATAGCTGCAGCGGAGCATTTACAGCGAATCCTCGACCTAGAACAAAATGAAAAAATGAGAAACATGTATTTTCGCAAAGCTAAGCTATATCTAATACGAGCAAAAGAAATACGAGAACTATTAAGAGGTCCAATAGAAGAGGAAGAAGAAGCAAAGATAGATGAAGCAGAAGAGATTTTGCCAAGTGTTACTAAAACGGGCGAAGTCTCGGATGAAATTTTACCAAGTATGAGTGACATAACTGAAGAGAAACCAGCTGCACCAATCTCTGGTGATGTTCACGTTGACTCTCAAGCTCAGGAAATTAGCGATTTAATCTACGAAGCGTTTGAGATTAAAAAGCAGTTAAAAGAAAAAATGAATGAATACAATATAGATGATCCAATTACCTTAAAATTGGCTTTAACTGAATTGCAAGACCAAGAGTTAGAAGTTCATCCTACTTATGAAGATTATCTTTCTATTCAGTCTTTAGAATACTATTTCAAAGAAATACTCTTTAAGTTAGACATCTTTTTAGCAGAATTGAAGGAAAAACCAATTACAGAACAGTTAGAGAGAGAGTCAATTAAAGATCGATATAATGAATTTGGGAGTATTATAACCTCTGAAGTTTCAGATCTATTGAAAGACGCTCCATCGATCTTTATAGATCGGATTGAAATAGTGTTTATTGACAACTCGCAGCTTAAGATTTATTATCCTACAGATTTAGAATATTCTTTTTATTGGTCCAAAGGCGAAGAGATGTTTAATGTAAATGATACTGTTCCGAATACTATTGCAAGTCCTGAAATTACGCCGAAAGAAAATATTATAAATTTCTTGAACGAATTACGTAATAGAATTGTAATACCTCCAAAATAGGAGGCATTTCTTGAAAATTTCTTTTCGAGATATTAAAAACAAGAAATTATTAATTTTAGGAGAAGTAGCAAGCGGTAAAACCCAACTTCTAATTGAATTGTTGCAGGACACCCTTCAATATGCCGATAAAATCACATTGCTTGATTTTGCTCCATCAGTAAAATTTGTGAAAGGAATGAAAATCGGTGGACGTGTTAATGAAAGGATTGAAATGCCCTCTAATGTAGATTATTTATGCCCCGAGAGGGTAGAGACACCCCGATTAACGGCGGCTGAAACAAATTCTGCCAAACAGTTACTAAGACTTGCTCATACAAATGCAAAAAATATGAGTTTAAAAATCAATGAATTCTTGAAAGCTCCAACAAACATTGTGTTTATTAATGATATCTCCCTGCTTTTTCAAGTTGGTAATATTGAGCCCGTCGAAAAACTCTTAGAGATCGTTAATACAGCTGTTATTACCGGCTATTACGGTAAAAAACTCGAAGAAGATCTAGGCACTGGTGTCTCAAAAAAGGAGCGGACATTAATGCAAAAATTATCTAGACAGGTTGATCTTGTTATTAATTTGAACCAGTAGCAAACAATAATTGAAACTATTCTTCAAGAAATTCGTCGAGTATACCCGATTTTCTTAGGATTTTTAAAATAATGAAGCCTAAAACTGATCCAGGAATACAACTTGCTGCAAATGCTATCCAAAAGAACGTAATATTCGGTGTTGCTCCAATTAAAGGAGCAAAGATCAATGCGGAAATGGTCGCACCAATTATAACAGTTCCAAGAGGCTCTGCTAGTGCAGCATAATCAGTTTTTTTAAGATATTTGTAAATTATCCCTACCACAAAACCTCCTGGAAGGCCACCAGGAAATGCAAATATTGTGCCCCATCCTAAAGAATTTCTAATTATTCCGATTACTAACGCAATAAAAACCGCATAAAGGGGTCCAAGAAGTATTCCTGCTATAGCATTAACTATATGTTGTCCTGGGAAGACCTTGGTTGGTCCAATAGGGAACCAAAGAAAAGATGCTAACAAAACACCTAAGGCGATTAAGACTGCACTTAAGGCTATTTTTTTAGTTTCAACGACCTCTGTATATTTATTTTTTTGTAAGCCTCTTTCCATTCCTTTTCCTCCTCGTTGAATCGTAAACGAAACAACTCTTAGATTGACTTTTATTTTGAGCAACTTCAATTGAAAGTCTATTATTATCAATCATATATATATAGTATAACAAAATTATATCAATTTCTAGACAATAAATGAGCCACGAAGCAAGAAAAATAGATTAATCCAATATATTGAGATTTATTGTTTATTATAAATCAGTTATAATTTGGAAGGGGATAATGTTTGACAAAAGCACTGTTTAAAAAGTTCAGAATAAGCCCTCCTCCAGAATATGGAATAGAGTCCGTTCCTTCTAAATTGAAAAATTTACGTTTCCTTGATTATTTTGTATTATGGAGTTCTCTGGGAGTTGGATTATTGGTTTTTTGGGCAGGTCTCCTTCTTGTACCAGGTCTAGGACTTGGCTTGGCGCTTTTAGCAATTCTCGTTGGACATCTTATCGGAAACTTGTTTCTAGCACTTGTTGGGACCATTGGTGCTGAAAATGGTATTCCCTCTATGGTTGCAGTTCGCCCATCATTTGGTATTCGTAGTTCATACTTGATGTCCATCTTGAATTTAATTCAATTAATCGGATGGGCATCTTTTGAGATACTCGTGATGGGACAAGCCGTCGATGCAATAATGGTTTCTACTTTTGGTTACTCTAATTATGCCATTTGGGTTCTCGTTTTCGGATTCTTCGTTTTTTTATTAGCCTTTGGAGGTCCACTTACAGTAATAAGAGATTGGTTAAGGAAATTTGCGATTTGGCTCATTTATGGATTAGGTATTTGGATAACCATCATTGTCTTCACACAATACGATTTGGTTGCATTACTTAACGCTCCATCTACAGGCGAGTTAACATTTTCGGGAGGTATTGACCTAGTTATTGCGATGCCAATATCATGGGTTCCTCTTGTCGCAGATTATAATAGATTTTCTAAAAACTCGAAAGAAGATTTTTCAGGCACATATTTAGGTTTCCTAATCACTAGTGGCTGGTGTTATGCTCTAGGAGCTATCACGACATTAGCTACAGGTGAGCCAAACCCCGTTCTCCTTATTATGGTAATTGTAGGTCCAATTGCAGCTATTCCTTCACTATTAATAGTAGTAACTGATGAAACAGACAATGGGTTTGCAGACGTATACTCTGCTGCAATTTCCGTCCAAAACGTCTTTCCGAAGGTTAAACAGTGGAAATTAATTATTATAATCAGTATAATAAGTACAGCGCTTGCCTTAGTTTTTGGTTTATCCCCACAGTTTGAGGAGTATTATATTAATTTCTTGCTTTGGATTGGCTCAGTATTTATTCCTCTATTTGGAATTGTGATCATCGATTACTTTGTTGTGAGAAAGAAGAAGTTTGATATTTCTGCGATATATGAAAGTAAAAAAGGCGCACTATACTGGTATTGGAAGGGGATTAATCCGCGTGCAATTATTGCATGGATCTGTGGTGTAATGATATACTGGATACTTATCTTTGCAGTTCCATGGCTTGGAGGATCACTACTTAGTTTGATAAGTGCCGCTGTTCTCTATTGGCTATTTACAAAACTCTAGAACAAATATTTGGCTTTTTAGATTAGCAAACTCAAGAATAAGGTGAAATATATTATGAGAAAGATTCCCTGTGCTTTAACTATAGCTGGTTCCGACAGTGGGGGCGGGGCGGGTATTCAGGCAGACTTAAAAACATTTGCAGCCCTCGGTGTTCATGGAATGAGCGCAATCACAGCAGTAACAGCACAAAATACGGTTGATGTAACCGCGATTCAAGATATATCTCCTGATTTAATAAGCGCTCAAATTAATGCAGTTTGGGACGATATTGGTGTGGATGCTGCTAAAACGGGTATGCTTCACACTGTTGAAATTATTAAAGTAGTTGCAGAGGAAATCGAAAATAAGGGATTTCCTACTGTTGTTGATCCCGTTATGATATCAAAAAGTGGTGTTCCTTTACTCAAAGAGGAAGCTGTGAATAGTTTGATCTCCCATATCCTCCCAAAAGCTGATGTTATAACTCCAAATGCTCATGAAGCAGAAAAACTCTCTGGAATGCAGATAGAGTCCCTTGAAGACGCCAAGAAAGCGGCGATAAACCTAGCAGAATTAGGTCCAAAGGCAGTCGTGGTAAAAGGAGGACATATTTTTTCTGAGGATGGTTCAATAGATGTATTATATTATAATGAGGAATTTGTTACAGTGACCTCCGAAAGAATTGATACTAAAACGACGCATGGAACTGGATGTTGTTTTGCTGCAGCAATTGCTGCTGAAATCGCTAAAGGAAAAGATATAAACGAAGCTTTTATTGTTGCAAAAGACCTTATTACCGAAGGAATACGACATGGACTCCCACTTGGTAAAGGATATGGCCCCGTTAGTCCTATGGCCCATCTTTACAACGAAGCTGAGAGATATTATGTTCTAAAAGATGTACAAAATGCGCTTGAGAAACTTGAGAAAAATCCAAAAATGATTCAACTCATTCCAGAAGTACGATCAAACTTAATTATGGCTACATCTTATGCTATAGACGCTAAAGATGTTGTTGGTATTCCAGGGCGAATAACTGCTACAAAGGATGGAATAAAAGCTGTTATGTGTCCAACTTTCGGCGTATCTCAGCATGTAGCGAACACTATATTAACTGCAAAAAGATATGATCCTTTAATTAAAGCTGGAATGAATTTGCGTTATTCTGAAGAAATTCTTGAGATATGTAAAAAATCGAATTTCTTAATTTCCTGTTATGACCGTAAAAAGGAACCTCAGGATATAAAAACGAAAGAGGGCAAAACAACAGCTTGGGGCGCTGAGCAAGCGATTGAAGCTGTTGGAAGAGTGCCAGACGTTATCTACCACACCGGTGACTTGGGAAAAGAACCAATGATAACAATATTGGGCAATTCAGCATTAGCTGTTGCCCAAAAGGTCTTAAGAATTTCAAAAAATCTGCCCTAAAATTTACATGGATTATGCGAAGGTTTAAAGCGGAAAATAGAGGGTACCTTCAAGAAAAATTATAAAAAGAAGGAGCTTCATACAGAACGTTTTACCTATAGATATGATGTATATAGTCTACTTCAATAGAAGGTGAGTAAGTTTGCAACCTCCACCACCAGAAATTCTATTCGGTTTTGGTATTTTAGCACTTATGATAGCCATTGGAGTTATATGGTTTGTAGTTGCTATATTGATTGCAGTCTGGGTGTATAGAGATGCCGAAAAGAGGGGCGAGAGCGGAGCATTGTGGTTAATTATCGTATTGATTACGGGGATAATCGGTTTGATAATTTGGCTGATTGTCAGGGGAGACAAGCCTGAGATAAAATCATAAAAACAATCACAATAAAAAAAAGAAGATAAACTAAACGAAATCGATGTACACTGTTGCAGTGAAGTCTGGGATTGTCTCAAAGTTAAAAATCACATCAAGTCGAACTGATTGACCTCTTACTTCTTCTTTATACTCTGCGATTTCTTCAGCAGCTACAGTAAAACTATCAGTTTCGTCCAGTCCAGCAAGGATATCAAACCCTTCTTTTCCATCACCATCATCATCAGCATTATCGACATCGATGTTGTGCGTATAGATCTTAACTTCCCAGTCCCAGATTCCTAGAATCCTTTGGACAGAATAAATCTCCATGGACATATCCGTGAGATGGACCGTCTCACCGTTATTTTGAATAGCGAGGTCTACACTGATAGCATTGTCAACGTTTATTGTAAGTGGGTTATCCTTAGTATTGTACTGAGATACATCATTGCCGTTTATTAAAACTGTCATCGATAGATCCTGGTGTGTGTATGCTGCATTAGATAGCGGAGCGAACGTACTAAGTGCAAATAGAGCTACAAGCAATAAACCAATTATTGATGTAGATTTCCTCAAAATAATTCACCTTTCCTAAAGTCTTTTCTCATTATCCAATTATCTGAGTGAGCTACCTCGTGCTTAAGCCTTGAGGCTTCCTGCTTCTACGACAGACTCGATCCCCTTGCGGGTTACGGAGGTCTTATCTCCACAGGCTTAACATCCCTACGCCCCGTAGGTACTCATAGACGCAAGGAGCACCAGATTATATGAACCCAACGCCATTCATCACCACGCTAAAACATTGGTGCTTTCTTGCTTGGCTTTTTGTAAGATAAATAGATCTCCATCTTTAATAATTCTTTTAGTACAATTTTTTCCCTTACTATAAGGTTTTTTAATTTGAAACAAAGCAAGAATGCTACCCACTTTAGTTAGAAATGAATTGCTAAAGGCAGATACTTGTGAAAAAGATTGTTTAGACTTAATAAATAAGCCTGGAAAAAGTCTAGTTTGGTAAAATAAATAATAAGATAAAAAAATGAAAAATCTGGAGTTCTTGATATCGAAATGCTACTCAATCTAAAGAGCCATTATTGAGTCTTCCAGAAATATTTGAGTGCATACAAAAGATATATCGTTAGAACTAGGAATGAACCAAATGTAAGCCACGTAGCAGTCAAGCCTAACGCTGAAATTATTAAACCGATTACTGCGAGTACGGTAGTGGCAAACCAAGACCATTTTTTCATGTACCATAATCCACTTCCCACAGCCATCACGATAAGCGCTAGGAAAATCCAGCCAATCCCTAAAATCAACTCATTACCTACGCCCCACAACGGTGTCGTAAGTAGTGTGACTGCTATAACCCCTAGGAAGATCAATCCTCGGACTAATACAATGATACCAACGATATAGACTAGAATTGCTAAAAGGGTGATACCAATAGGTCGTTTTTCCATATTATTCTCTCCTCATTTTTTTGATTTTCATTATTTAGAATTACTTATCAGTTAAAACTGATATAATAGAGTTTATTTGATAAGCCTTTTAGTACACCGTTTGCACATGCCAAAAATCGATTGTGGGGCATTTTTTGCATGAAAAAAATCGAGTTCACGCCTAAACAAAACTTTCAGGTAGAATTTTTCGTAAGACAAGATTCTTTTTGTTAATAAAAAACTTCTTTTGTCCATTTTCCAGTATAACGTTAATTATTTTTGCGTCTACAAGCTTTTTCATATTATATCTGATGGTTCCCTGAGATTTCCCTAATTGCTTTGCAATAAGATTCTGGTATGCCCCAGGGTTTTTTGAAATGAATTGAACTATCGCTTTAGCAGTATTGCTTTTTAATATTAATCGGGGATCCTTCGGTGAAATCTTTCTTCCAGTTGGATAATAAACTTTGTACTGCTTATATCTATGAGAGCCAATAAATCCAAAATCTTCTAGAACCTGTAAATGCCAAACTCCTGCAAAGGGTCCTATATCGATATAATCAATAATCTCACGAAAATGGGCACCCTCATTATTGATAATATAGTCGTAAATTTTCTCTCTGGTAACATTCGTTAAAATTTCATCTTTTTTAAGATTTCTAACCGCCGGTGGACGAATTACTGTCCCAATAGCTACACAAAACGTAGCTAATTTTTTCACAACTTTGAAGGTAAATTCCCTATTTGTAAGGATAACCGCAAAAGAGACGGCTATCGCACTTATTGTAGAGAATACAATCAATTCTGACGTTTGAATTCCTTTAAAAAGATCAAATAAGCCATTAGAACCTTCAGATGCTATTTGTCCTTCTCTTAGGTATACGGTAATAAAATAATCTGGGATAATTTCAAAGTTAAGGTTGATATCAACACGCACTCGTTGACCTCTAATTTGCTCTTTATACTCTTTAATCTCTTCTGAATATACAACAAAATTACGGGATTCACTCATTCCCGACTCTATATCAAAACCTTCTTTTCCATCACCGTCTTCATCATTATTGTCGACATCTATGTAATGTGTAAAAACTTTCGCTTCTTGATCCCATAAGAGAATCTCTTGAACTGTATAGACATCGATTGACGCATCGATTAGGTGAACAGATTCGCCAGCGTTTGATATATCTAAATCTATTTCTATATCGTTTTCAATATCTATTACAAGCGGAGTTTCCTTAGTATTATGCAGAGATATGTCATTATCATTTACTAAAACTGTAAATGTGAGGTCGTGGTGTGTATATGAGGCGTTTAGAGACGAAACAAGAGCATTAATGGTGAAAAGCATCATAAAAATGAAAACTAGAACAGACACAGATTTTCTCAAAATGCTTTCATCCCTTGTTTGGAAGCCAATAGACTTTTTATTGATTCTCTATATATACTTAAATTATTAAGTTTTAGAATGCATTAAAATCGATTTAATAAATAAAAAACATACTATAGAAATTCACAAATAAAAGATCCAGCAATTTGATTTAGGTAAAATGCTTTATCATTAAAAGAATTTGTATTTACACTGAAAACGCATTTTCAGGGAGAATTCTACGTAAAGCTAGGTTCTTTTCGTTAATATAAAATCTCTTTTGCCCATTTTCCTTCATAATGTTGATTATTTTTGCGTCTACAAGCTTTTTCATATTATATCTAATCGCCCCTGAAGATTTCCCTAATTGCTTTGCAATAAGATTCTGGTATGCCCCAGGGTTTTTTAAAATAAAGCGAACGATCGCCTTAGCAGTCTTACTTTTTAATACTAAGCGGGGATCCTTCAGTGGAATTACTTTTCCTGCAATTAATGGATAGAAAATCTTATAGTGCTTATATCTGCGAGAGACAATGAATCCAAAGTCTTCTAGAACCTGCAAATGCCAGGTGCCCTCAAATGGACCAATATCAATGTGATTGATAATTTCGCGAAAATGAGCGCCTTCATGAGAACAAATGTAGTTATAAATTCGATCTCGGGTATCATTCGTTAATACCTCATCTTCTTTAAGATTTCTAATTGAAGGTGGACGAACTACAGTACCAATAGCTACAATAAATGCTTCAGCACTTATAATAACAAAAAACATTTCACCAATCTTGAAAATTAGAGCTGCAAACTTGAGTGCAATTTTTTTATTCGTTTGCATTACAACAAATGAGACTAAAAGAGCGCTTGCTGTTGTATATAAAATCAATTGTGACGTTTCAACCCCTCTAAACGGGTCAAATAAGTCTATCGTATATTCTGTATCTTGTGTAACTCCATTATCACTAATACCTTCCGTATTTCCGTCTGTTTCCGTTTTATTGGAGGCTTCTGGTGAAACTACACCTTCTTCTATATAAACAGTAATAGTATAGTCAGATATAGTTTCAAAATTGAAAGTTAAATCAACCCGAGCTCTTTGATCTCTCATTAGTTCCTTGTATTCTTCAATATCTTTTGACCTTAATCTAAGACTTTTTGATTCTGCCAATCCAGCAACAATATCGAAACCTTCTCTTCCATCGCCATCTTCGTCACCATTATCAACATCGATGTTGTATTTAAAGATCTTTGTTTCATAATCCCAAAAAAGTGCTTTCTGGATTGTATAGACCTCAATTGATGTGTCTATTAAATGAATTGTCTCGCCTGTGTTCGAGATATCAAAATCTATCTCGATATCGTTATCTACATCCAATAAAAGTGGGTTATTTTTAGTGTGACTTGATACTTCACTACCGTTTATCAAGACAGTTATAGTAAGGTCTTGATGTGTATAAGCAGCATTTCCAGGGGAGATAAAAGCTGATAATGTGACTAGTGTTACAAATACCAGGATAAAGATGGGCAGATTTTTTTTCAAAATATATTCACCATTTTAATGAGGTATTATAACTTTAGTGACAAATAACTTTATTATTACCTCACAAAATACCTCACTACGCAATTGTTTTGTTTTCTAATCTATTCCTATGTATATTTTTGGACTTAATATTTGAAATTCTTTGCTCCATTCACAACTTGGTACACTGGGTTTTCCATTTTAATTGATTTTATTTTGCTAAAAATCACTTTTGGTACAAATTTTGTTACTTTCCAGTTTAATCTAGAACCGCATATTATACAAGAGGGTATTGAAAAATAGTATTACATTAGAAGCACATTGAAAAATCAAATCAAAAATAAAAAGAAAAGATTAGGATTAAACAAACTCCACATAAACTGTTATGACAAAGTATGGAATGCTTTCAAAACTAAGGGTCACATCAATGCGATTGGTTTGTCCTCTAAGTGCTTCTTTATTCTCTCCGACATTGTTTAGGAACAAAGTAAAACTGGCTTTCGTTCCAAATCCTGCAGGGATGTCTTTGTCGACTTCGAATTGATTTTCGTAGAATTTTGTGTCCCAGTGCCAGAAAAGAACAGGCTGAACATTATAAAGTTCAACAGTAATGTCGTTTAGGTGGACAGTTTCCCCATTATTTGCAAATGAGAAATCTCCTTTAACATCTTCGTCTAGGTTTATTACTAGTGGATTATTAAAAGTATCATGTGTTGATACATCTGAACCGTTAAGAAATAGTGTCATTGTTATATCATGATGAGTATAGTCAGCGCTTGAAAGAGGGGCAAAGGTAGTCATTGCAAATAATGTCACAAATAGTATCGCTATGACGCTGGTATATTTTCTCAAACGTTGTTCACCTTTCTTAAGTGCTCTAAGATTTATATTTACGATTAAACTAGAGTAAGATACATATGCACTCATATTTAATAACTTTTTTAGTACAGTTTTTACCATAATTAAAAACTTTGACTTAGAGGCAATTTCTTCCCTTAAAGAGGCATACTAATCTCATAATGTACAATTAAAAACGAATTGAATTACGTGAAAGGTGCATTTAACGTAATAAAATCTGATAAGAACAAAACATGATCAAAATTAATAAAAACAGGGATTCTCTTTTCCTATTCTTGGTCTTCTAATTCACCATCATCTTTGCTTAAAGCGAATTCCTTAATCTCTTGCAGGTTCCTTTCCATCCATTCTTTTCCAATATTCGTCTCAAGTAATTCAACTACCTCATCTTTGCCTTTTAGTTTTAAATACCATCTTATGACCGTTACGTTCATTGCTCTTATGGCTAAACGACTCATACGGCTCAAATCAACTAACAAGGGCTCTAAGATCGGAGATATCGACCTATCATTCTCAATATAAAGTTCACAAATGTCCCTGGTCAGATTATCAAATATTAAGCCATAATGATGCTTTTTTTCAGCCACGGCATCAAGAACCTCCCAGATATTCTTGAGTATTTGTTCTTGCTCTTCACCATTATTCGAATACGCTAAGTCAATCATTTCTTTTCTTAGGGCATCTATCTCCTCTTGAGTCATTTCTATTTCGGTCATTGTGATGCGCTCCTATTTTCTTTTGAAAGGCCTATTTGTTTCTTGTTAGTATTGTAATCGGTTCTTTGAAGTGCTCTTCCGTTATTACGTTTTCGGTTTTTTTATCTTTTCATCATAGAATATTTTCTCATTCTGCAAAATTAAAATCTCTGTTGAACAGAGTTTATTGCAATAAGAAAGCGATGTATTACTAATTTACTTCAAAATTTTGATTTGTTTGCTTCTTACGGCTGCCTCAATCCGGCTACAAATGTTCCAAGCTTCAAAAGCATAATCAATTAAAACCACCGCGTCCCGTTTTTGAAAGATGTTACTGGTAGCGATATCGATATAACCAAATACAGAAAAATCGTGAAACGTCTTGCTTAGTTTTGATAAGAATATGAGTCTCTGTGCACCTTCAGTGATCAGACTAAATCTTTCGGGAAGTTCAAGCTTTTTTAGTATCATATTTATTTTTGTTGTAGAATCATGCAGAGGGGGATAAGAAAGATCAACTAAACTAAAAAGCGATTTGATAGCAACTTCTATGCATGATTGAGCCGCTTGAACACTAACAGAGAAATCTTTTTTCGCTAGTAATTCTCTGCCCATCATATAATATTTATATGCTTCGGCAAGAAGTTTCGCAGCCTCTTCGATACCCATTGTTGGTCATACTCATAAAACAATATAGTATTATATACTATTTTGACCTTAAAAAATGAGATTGTAAACTCCTTTAAAAATCTAAACTAGTAAGTTAAAACTAAAAATCAAGTGTAGTTTTTCTCAATAGACCGCTTAGAGAAAAATATAAAGAGTAGGACATTGTAAGATTTTACAGGCGGGAATGTACCATGAGGAAAATTTGTTGTTGGATCATACTCGCACTTTTCGTAGGCAGTGTATTCTTTGTAAGTGTAACTACTGCTCAGGAAGACATTGAACTAGAACCAATCGCAGACACTTATATTAGAGCTACAGATCCTGATGAAAACTATGGTGACGAAACATATCTTCGTGTGGGAGACGCACGTCTAAGCAATGATTATATACGTATTACCTATCTGCTGTTTGATTTATCAGCGATTGACGGATCGATTCAAGAGGCAACGTTGAAACTTTATCTGAAATGGTCATGGGAGGCGCGATATATTGGGATTCACGAATGTGATGACACCAATTGGAATGAAGACACACTTACCTGGAACAATGCACCTTCTTATAACTCAGAGGCTGTAGACAGTTTCAATGTTAGTCGTACACTTCAATGGAATGAATGGGATGCTACAGACATTGCTAAAGGAAAGCAAGGTCAACTGGTAACAATTGTGGTAAAAGCAAGAGATCCAGTGAATAAAATTGGTGATTGGACCGACTTCGCTTCAAAAGAAAATGATCGCAATCATCCCGTGCTAGTCATTAATCAAGGCAGTGGCGGTTTTTCGGTGTGTCTTGGCACCATTCTGCTATGCTGTACTATTCCAGTGCTTGGATTAGGTGTCCTTTCTAAACGAATTCGTACTAAAGTTCGCTAAACATCTATTAAAAATCCTTTTTTCTTTTTTCCAGTAAGTATTGGTACCTTAGGAGTATCTCAAAAGGAATTTAACTCATAAATTGTTTTGCCTAATAAATTAAAGATTTATAAGACATAAAAACAGAGTAAAAAGGATATATTGTGCGAGAATATCGAGGTGAGGATTTTGAAGATCGCATTTTTCGAGGTAAAGGAATGGGAGGAAAAATACCTTAGTGAAAATCTACCAGGACACGATTTAGTATTTTATTCGGAAGCTTTAACATCAGAAAACGCTGATAGAGTGAAGGATTTTGATAGTGTTTCAGTTTTTGTTTTTTCAGAGGTTTATAAAGAGGCTTTAGCAAAAATGCCGAACCTAAAATTCATTACAACGCGATCCACAGGCTTTGACCACATTGACCTGGAGGGGTGCAAGACACGAAATATCGTTGCGTGTAACGTTCCATTTTACGGAGATAATACAGTTGCCGAGCATGCTTTTGCATTGCTATTATCACTAACGCGGAAGATACATAAAATCCGTATGACTGAACATAAGACCTTAGCCATGGAAGGGCTTAAGGGAACTGACCTTAAAGGAAAAACATTTGGAGTGGTAGGAGCCGGTCGTATTGGGTTATATGCTGTAAAATTTGCACGTGGATTTGGCATGAACGTTCTTGCGTATGATATCATCTTTAACGACTTCGCACGTGAAGTACTTGGATATAAATATGTATCTCTTGAAGAACTGCTAAAAAATTCAGATATAATATCTCTTCATGCACCGTATAACAAATATACGCACCATATGATAAACAAAGATAACATTAAGCTAATTAAACCTGGTGCTATCCTCATAAATTCTTCAAGGGGCGGCCTTATAGACACCGATGCACTGAAATACGCGTTAGATGAAGGGATCATAAGTGCTGCTGGTCTCGATGTAATTGAGGGAGAAGAATTTCTTATTGAAGAAAAAATGAAACCCCGAGAAACATTAACAGATGAAGAGAAAAGAATCCTTCAAAGGAATTTGGAAATTATTGAAAGAGAGAATGTCATATTTACTCCACACGTGGCATTTAATACCCAAGAAGCGGCACAAAGAATTCTGGATACTACTTTATCAAACATAAAAGCGTATCTAGAAGGTCATCCAGAAAATGTGATTGCAGAAATATAAGATATGATGATTTTCTTTCAACCTATTCATCTTTTTTTAATTGATCCTCAAACATCTTGAAATCACGTTTTTCTTGTTCTTTAATGATAGACACTTCGTCCTCTGGTGAAAGTATAGAGATGCCTACGGAATCCTCTAAAACCTCTATAAAAACAATTTTATCTGCCTGTTTAAGATCTACTTTTCGATCTATGTTGGAGGCTGCTGCAGTAATTAGGTCATTTCTGGCAACATTTGTAAATCGTCTCTCTAGAGTGATACGAAAGGTTTCATCATTCTTAATTTTCTTTTCCGCTAGTTTCGAACACACCTGCTTGATTTCATCTAAATCTGCTTCAACAACACTTTCAATAGGCCTTAGTTTAAGGATTAAAAAATAGCGAAACTTATCCTTCTGAATTAATTCCTTTATTTTCTTAATCACAATAAATGGGTCAAGATTTGTATACGCAAGTATTATTCCTTGCGCTACGGAGGTCGTTACTTGTGGGTTTGTATCTCCGAGTTGTTCTAATAAATCTTTCATTTCTTCGCAAGCTGGTATTTCGAAACCTTTCATAACCGATACAAATAAGTTAAATTTCATTAAATCCACTTATTGAAACTTATTGAGCTGCATATATTAAAAGTTTTAAACTTAGTTAAAGTAGTACATTTGAAATTAGCCAATTTGGAGGACATGACAATTCTCATAAGAGACCTCCTCAATAAATTAATCTGGGATTCGAAGGAAGACATCAAAGACTATGTCATCATCTATATCCATCGTGGAGCGTTGAATGATCAAAGACAAATTCTGGCACATCTTATAGAAAAGGTTTATGTTGGAAGTTTTCTCTGTACTATCGACGATGAAGAGACGATTATACCCTTCCATCGAATTCTTGAAATCAGAAATATTCGTACTCAAGAAATAGTATATAAAAAGAGAAGTTCTCAGAAAAAGGAAGTTGAGTGTAAAGATAAGAGTAAAAACGACCACTAGCGTTTCTTTGTCACATTTTATACACTCTTTGCACTGATTGATCTTTCAACAACAAACCAACCCACGCCATAACGATAAAGATAATCATGTACTTCAAAATTTGACTGTTGTAGTAGCCTTATCCAATCATCTTTTTTCAAAAGCATCCAGAATGCAAAAGGTGTGAATGTGAAAAAGCCTCTCAAGTTTCTTAAAGGTTCTACAAGAAGAAACCGTCCACCGGGTTTCGTTACTCTATAGATTTCTTCTAAGGCATTAAGTTTTTCATCTATACTATTTAAATTATTCAGGACGCTAGAACTGGCCACCAAATCAAAGCTTGTATCAGGAAAGGGTATATCCAGAACATTGCCGAAAGAAAATTCAACCTTATCTCTAACACCTTCTATTGCAGCGTTTTCATAGGCTTTTTCAGCTGAGTTGCCAGGTATCTCCATTTTATCCCAAATATCAATTCCAATAACTTTACCATCATTCAATTGCTTCGCAATTCCGTTTGTCAGTTTACCCAATCCACAGCCGACATCAAGAACATTTTCGTTGCCCGCTAGTTTAAGAATTTCAGAAACATCTTCAGCTCTATCCTGCCTCATGAAATGAATGGAGATGCCATAAGATGCCACTAGATATACTCCAAATGCAAGGATGATAATCCCAATTATTTGCATGGCAAATAGGAACACCAAAATACCTGCTAGTATTATAAGTGCTGATAAGCCAGTCATAATGGGTAGGGCGTAATAGCCGTAATGGGGCTTATCCTTCACTTTTTTCACCTATTTTCGCCCTTCTTTTTGACTCCGAATTTTTCTGTAACATACCCCACGCCTTCCAAAATTTTTAGTGCAAAATTTTTCATCAAATCAGCCTTTACGATAGCCAATCCTTTTTCTTCATCTCCAACCACGAGCAAACTATCTCCAGCTTTTATGTCGAACATCTCTCTTGCTTCTTTTGGAATAACAATCTGTCCTCTTGCTCCTACTTTGGCTATTCCGAATATATGCTTGCCTTCTTTTATTTCAACCATTTTGATCTCTCATGTAATTCATATTTTTCATACTAATCATATCAATGTGATGATTCATATTTAAAGTTGTTGGTTTTGGTTTAAAACGGAATCATAATATAAAGAAGACAACAGCCGCTGGAATGGTTTACGAAATTAAGTTGATTATATGAGATCTTAATCGGCTTCTATGATTCGGATATCGTTTTGGGTAAGTTCAGAAAATAAGGAATAGATTTCTTGATTGATCCTTAGTTCAACCTCATTTATTTTTTCAATTATTCGCGTATATTCAATATAATTACCTACCCATTTTTTAGAGTCATTTTGATTAGATTCGAGTTGATTTTTTTCCTGTAAAAGTGAAATCAACTCGATTACAAGTTCGGTAATTCTATCATGTTTTGTTTTTTCTTTAGGATCTGAGAGATCTATCTTTTTTATGAGTATTCTGCTTAAGGGTGTGGTGAAATATTCATTCGTACCACTCTTTGCTTTTTTTGTCGTAATCATTTTTAATAAAAAGGTAGATAATAAAATGTAAAATGTTTTATAGGCGACAAAAATTTAATGAATGTATTATTCAACTTTGAAGAAAATTTTTATTGATCGATCAATCCGGTCTCGGGTTGTTGTTCTAATGACTGATGAGATTCGTCGTACATTTGAAGCTACCATTCACGAACTAATCACAAAATACGATCAATGGATTCACGAAAAGGGTGAAAAAGGACTAAAAGAAATAAGTGAGGCAAATATCAGAAAAGATTTTGTTGATCCCCCCTTTGAGGCATTAGGATGGCAAGTTAGAGACGCCCACGAGTACGACGCTGAAAAATATGTTCGACCAGGTCATGCTGATGTTATGATTAAATTAAATGAAGAGCCAGTTATGATTATTGAAGCTAAAAGATTTCGCGGAATTCCAGAAAGGGCATTTCAGCAAACAATAAATGGGATTTCTATACGGACGGATTGGTATGATGAAGAGCGACAAGTCCTGAACTATGCTTATCGTACAGGTGTAAAATGGGCCATTTTAACTAACTTTGAAAAGTTTAGAGTCTTTAATGCTTTTAATGGGATAACTGTACTAAATATAGAAAAACCTATTGAGTATATTGATAGAATTAACGAAATGTTGCTTTTGACGAAAAGTTCAGTGGAATCTGGACAATTAGATAAAATAGAAGAAAGAAGAGAATTACCAGATATCGACTTAGGCTTTTTAGAATTGTTAAAAGATTGGAGACTAAAGTTGGCACGAAGGATCTATGAATTGAATGTTGGGAAGACCGTTGAAATAGATGGGAAACAGATAGTCTTCTCTTTTGATACTGAAGAGCTTATGAAGAAAAATCTCGAATTAATAAAATCAGCAACTCAAAGGTTGCTGGATCGACTCATAATAATGCGATTCGCAGAGGATAAATTAATCACAGAACATCCAGACTTACTTAAAATTATAAACGATAATTGGATACAGACAAGAGGATATCGTGATATCAATTTCTTGAAAAACTCTCTCAATGATATATTTGCGGGATTCTACAAAAAGCATAATAGTAAAATTTTTGAGAAAGGACATATCTGTGAAAAATTAGAGATAGATAATGAAGTTTTAAGTGAAATAATAACTGCGCTTTATGGAATTTGTTTTAGAAAATTCACGTCGGACATCTTAGGAAATACGTATGAGAGTTATTTGGGGCACGAATTTTTCTTTAGAGGTAGTACACTTGATCTAAGAGCCAATCTACGGCTGCAGAAGATGGGAGGGATATATTACACACCTATAGATATTGTTCAGTTCATTGTGGATTATACTCTGGGTATTAAATTAGAAAAAATATGGGAACGTACAGAAGAACTACTCGGTGAAGGCCAGCATGAAGAAGCGATTGGCTTTTTTATTGAAGTCTTTGACATAAAAACGTTAGATGCAGCATGTGGATCTGGTACATTCTTAATCAAAGTTCTGGAATTATTTGAAGAATATTACAGAAAATTCAAAGAAAAAATCAGAGGAATCAGAAAACTAGAACAACTAGATAAAATAAGTAGTTATTTGAAGTTGCCAGACGGCATTTCAAACTATACGGTGGCTATCCTAAAGAAAAGCATATATGGCAATGATTTAGATCCTTCAGCATCCGAGATAACTTCGGTGAATTTAGTTTTGCAGTCTTTAGAAAGAGAAAAGAAATTACCTCTAATTCTTTATGAAAATATCAAAATTGGAAATTCGTTAATTTCAGGTGTGACTTCAGAGAAAGATCTTGATAGATTCCAAAATGAAATTGAAAAGTTAACAGAGTTAAGAGAACAATTAAAAGAAGTTGAAGATGTGGAAGAAAAAAAGGAACTTGAAAAAGAAGAATCAACTCTTAGAGAAAAAATTTATTCCGAACTCAATAGAAATCTGAAACCTTACTTTGATAACCTAGACGATTTAATGAAACCATTTGTCTGGGAGATAGAGTTTCCTGAAATATTTTCAAATGGCGGATTCGATGTAGTTATAGGAAACCCTCCGTATTTTACAATTGAAGGACGTCGAGAAAGGGAACAAACTATTTATTACGAGTATTTCAAGAATTTTGAGGTTTGGAAACCATACTTTAGAGCAAATTCGGATATCTATTACTATTTCATCATTCAGGCAATAAGATTATTGAATAAGGGAGGACTATTTGGCTTTATCATAGAAAATTACTTTTTAGAAAATGATTTTGCAGACCGCTTGAGAGAGTTTATTTTGAAAAACACAACAGTAGAAAAGATAATCCATTTCGGCGACATTAAGATATTTCCTACTGCGGATAATGATACATGCATCTTAATCTTAAAGAAAGAAGACAATGAAAAGATTAGAAAAGAAAACAAAATAAAGGTTGTTCGCTGCAAAAAAACGCCAGAATTAAATGAAAACCTAATTCAGCAATTGCAAGAAATGATATCAAAAGAGTTTTTCGAGAAAAAGGTTCAGCAGGAACGAAACAAAAAACTAGTTGAACACATAAGAGAGCATATCTCAAAAGAAGAATACTCAGATGACCTCATCGATGTTTTTTGGGTACAACAGAATAGCCTAAATGAAAACAAATGGGTTCTTTCAATACAAGAGGAGATAATAGATAAAATTGAGAACGTAGATTTTACATTAGCCGATTGTTGCTACATAGGAGAAGGATTCAAAACCGGATTAAATGAAGCATTTATCGTAGATGAAACTACCATCAATAAATTTGGATTAGAAAGCGAAATATTAGTCCCTCTCTTGAGAAACAGCCATATTTCCCGTTATTATGCAAATTATAGGGATCTCCATTTGATTTACGCCACTAATGAAACCGATATAGATGCCTATGAAAATGTTAAAGATTATCTAGACGGATTTCGAGAGAAGTTAGAAAATAGGTTCCAATTTAAGGATGAAACCTGTAAATGGTATAGTCTCAGTATTCCCCAAAGCCAAGAACTCTTTGATAACGCGTCCGAAAAAATCTTTTGTCCCTATAGAGCCGAAAGGAATACATTTGCATATGATAACGAAATGCATTATGGTTTGACAGATACCTATATAATCGTTCCAATAGCGGAATATGAAATGGATATCAGGTATCTTCTTGCCTTATTAAATTCTCAAGTGCTTGATTTCTGGTATAATCATGCGGGAAAGGCAAAAGGCGGCATGAACGAGTATTTCACCACACCATTAAGCAGAATACCTATACGAGAAATCGATTTCACAAACCCTGAAGACGTGTCGATGCATGATGAACTTGTTAAATTGGTAACGCAGTTGATTGTTTTATTTAAAATAAAAGACTGGGTTCGCTCAACTATCAAAAATTTACTAACTATTTTCAGTATGCTTAAAAAAGAATCTCTTGACTATTATTTTAATCTAAACGAGCCTTCCTGGATAGAAAGATACGGCATAGAACTTTTAAAGAGCAAAAAGATCGAAACCAATGAAGAAGTCCTTATTAAAGAATATAACGTAGATTTAGAAGACAATTACATTATTATCAAGACAAAGATTGATGAAGAAAAGATATTCAGAGAAGTATTGCGATTATATTTTAATAACCAACATTTCAGAGATTATTTCTATTTAAACTTAATAGAAAATGAAGGAAAAAGAAATTATAAAAAAAAGAAGCCCTTATACACTACTACATTGAAAGATATGGTAGTTCGAAGATATTCTGAGTCTAATCTAATTAATGATAATGTTTCAACAATTCTAAACTTGATGGAAGTTCTGAATAAAGAATTCAGGAAAGAACATGATGAAATAAAAATAAAATTAGATTTATCAAAAGTAAAAAAGGAGATAGCTGAACTTCAAGTAAAAATAGATCATCTGGTTTATAGACTTTATGACGCCCTTACCTACGAAGATTCTAAAATTATAAAGGGTGAATTGATAGAATAGATTGAAATTGAATACACATATTGATTTTTCAACAGGTACGATAAGACTAAACATAAGGGATTCATGCGTTTTATCAAGAAAAAGGTAGTTTCAAACGAGGAAGCAGAGGGGTAAGGAGAGTTTTAAGATGCTCTCCTTAAATTAAATCGTCGATATCGGCAAAATCGTTGTCAAGAAACTAGTAGGCAACTATTAAGCCAAGATATCCTTTGTTTTTTTCGTTACGACCTTTCTCGTCCTCTGCGAGTCATCCCTGCCCATCAAAGGCGTCAGACCTTTATGGATGAGTGATTTCATGCACAAGAACGTGCTACACGCTGAAAGCGGATAGCATACCGTCTTGCAAGTCATCAAGATAGAGATTCACTGTTAATAAGAGATGATTTTTCAAAGAAGAGAAACCAAATTCGAGAGATTCATTGATCTTATCAAGCGCTTGACATTTTTTAACAAAGGAATAGAGTGCATAAGGCGAATATTGGCACAGTTCAATCTCTCTCTTGAGTGCATCGAAATCTATAGCTTCGGTTTCTGCTGCGCCGTAGCGCGAGTACGTTGTCCACCTGAATTTTCGAGAAATGGCTGCAGCAAGTCTATCATAGTATTGAAGCAGGGAAAGGATAGGCAGTTTTCTTTCATCTATATCATAGTTACAATGGTTTTTCACAAGATTATGAACGTCTTCATCAATTAATGCCTTTTTTAATGAGGAATCACCAACATATCTAGAGACAAGATATGAGGATTCGTAACTAGTATGCACAACCTCCGATGCGTGTTTATTGGGTTGGCGAGTGTTATCCCTCCAAAACGCTCTTTTTCCTTTTTTGTATTTCTGGAGTATCTTCTATGGTTACAACAATCTGATCATCCGATTTACCACATCGATGCACAAACCGAATAAATCCTGCACTTCTTCAATATCATATATCTTCTCGGGATGCTGTGTAGGGTTTCTAAATGAGCGGCGAATATTATCTAAATTATTAAGAAGCACATCAGGTGGTTTATTTCTACGTTTTTTGAGATGTTCGGTCATTGGTCCCCAGAGCATACCTTTAACACGATTTCTTTTTACAAAAGAACAGTAAAAATATCGTAAGACGGCTTCAGTTCCTCGTAGCAAGTGAAATGCCGCTGCTGTAGGACGTCCAAACGCAATACACTTGCCAGCTTCACCGAAGTCGTACTGGGCGATGTCAGGTAGAGCGTCAAAGACATTAGGAGCCATTAAAGCGGGCATATCATAAAGGACTTTATTGACATCAAGTCTCTTATCAGTAACGATAAAGGCTATGTTTCCCTCGGCTTCCGCTAAAAGTGTTTTTTTTAAATCATCCATAATTTCTTTAAGATCAGACGCTTCATCGGCTGTAAGGTTATGATCTGGATCTGTCTGTGCCAATTTATCGCTAAATTTTTTTAGCCTTTTTGTTGCGCCTGCACGTTGAGTGACTGGCAGATTAAATTCATTTAAGCTTTCAAAAATCAGATCTATGATAGGCAATACACACCTTTCTCCGTGCACAGGATATGCATAATCTTCAAAAGATGTTATTGCATCATTAAGATACCTTATGTTTGCTCCAAAAATTATGTAGTCACATATTGGTTTTGATTGCATTTTTCTCCCCTCACCACAGTTTAACGTATGGCAGTTATATGTAACTTTTGCACAAAATTAGGAATCAAAACTTTTAGAACTATTAAACATATTAAACTTAAAATACACGTCATTTTCGGTCGAGATGTTTAAAAGACCAAGGATTGAGTAGGTGAAAAAGATGAATATTGATCCACTAGGTTCTTTGATCCAAAATTCGCACATCAAAGTGATAGGTTTGAAATAAATTCGCAACATTTATGAACCAACGGACCTGATATATCTGGAGGAACAATGGGAACTTTTGATACGTATTCGAAACGCAAAAAACGAATTGAAAATGCTGGGCAACCTGATGTCTATATTTATGATAAGTTACCAATGCGTTTACGCGTTCAGATTATCCATATATGGAACTCGGCTATTGGACCATTTTTGTCCAGAGAACGTCGGCTCCCTTTTCAACCTCCGCCACACTCCAATAAATTGTGGTGGAGACTACACACTACAATATGTCGCGAGCTTAGTTTATTAACACTAGGAGATAGTAGTTCAGATCCATTTAATCGATGCCAACAGTTCCTACTAAAAGAAGAAGAAGTCGACAATGTCTTAGATATTATTGAAGTATCATTTTGGGTTATTAATACTATTGTTCGCAAGATGATCCCCTCTGAACGAAGCGACTCAAACATTATACAATCGCCTGATGATGCTATTGAAGAATTAAATTATAGGTTTAGAGAGAATAGTGTCGGTTATCAGTATGTAAAAGGTAAAATTATCAAAGCAAACTCCCAGTATATTCAAGCGGAAGTTGTGCGTCCCACAATCTCACTCCTATCAGATGTAAAGTTCAAAGGTGCTGAAGAGGAGTTCCTAAAGGCTCACGAACATTATCGAAAAGGTAGAAATAAGGAAGCTATTGCCGAGGCAAATAAAGCGTTTGAAAGCACAATGAGGTCAATTTGCTCCGCTAAGAGCTGGAATGTTCCTGCCAATGCCACCGCAAGCCGTTTGATCCAAGCCTGTTTTGACAATGAATTAATTCCATCCAGTTTGCAAAGTCATTTCGGTGCATTTCAATCAACTCTTAAAGACGGTCTTCCAACAGTCAGGAACAAATTAGCAGGACACGGACAAGGACCGACACCAATTCAAGTACCAGATTATCTTGCTGCCTACGCATTACACCTTGCTGCCACGAATATCGTTTTCTTGGTCAAGGCTTTTTTGAACTTAAAATGATGCTCTAAACATCTTTGCGAATTTGTCTATGAATTCACAAATTTAGCCCACAAAAAATTACATGCTCGATTCACAAAAATCGAAAATCCTTCAACCACGATTCGTTTTTTCGAACCGTAAGCTGGGCCTTTTTAAATCTAATTACGTTAAAAATATGAAGGAGGTGAAATGAAGTGGAAGTTGCTGAAGAGATTGTGACGTCTTGGCTTAAGCAAAAGGGATATTTTACAATGAACGAGATCAAGGTAGGTCTAAAAGAAATTGATATTTTAGCCGTAAATCCTATCACCAACATAAAACAGCACGTAGAAGTTAAAGTCGCCATCACACCCCTTGGTGGACTACGACTTTGGGGCGCAGCGAAATATGCCAAAGAACCATTACCAGATAGGATCAGAGATTTTTGCCAGGGCAAATTTATTGGTTCGGTAAACAAGGAAACAAGGGAACTTAAGAATAGAAGCGTTGAAGAAGAAGCAATATCAATTTTCGGTGATAAGGATTATGATAAAATACTAGTTTGTGGCAAGTTAGACAAAACTGATCTACCGAAAGAAAAGCTCGAAACTGAATTAACCAAATATCACGTTAGATTGATCCCTATAACCGAGATCTTAGTTGATCTACAACAAAGCTTAAAGATTACCTTCATGGATCACCCAAGGCGCTATCTCCAGATCTTTACCACTTTTTTAGGAAGCGAGCGATGAGGATTAGCGTCCTTCTTTTTTTTTCCTATTTTTCCAAAAATACTTTGTAAAAATCAAACTGTCCTTTCATGTTGTTAGATTGCTTTTTAGTACGATCTTTAGATATAGTAGAACCATTTATTCAAAATGAAAATTGGGAAGAGGAAAAAATGGAGATTTATTGTGCAAAATGTGACGGTAATAGGTTTACTATCCGTGTTGACGAATTACTTCAGACCATACTTGTGTGCAACAGTTGTAAGACCGCATTTACTCTATTTTCACGTGAAACGTAGGTTTCATTATTTTGCAGGGAAGAAAGAGATCACCATAGTGGGTGATGGTTCTTCCTTTCATTTAGGTAGAACGTCACAGAAGAGAATTAACTTAGTAGGTACTTTCCTACTTTTTGCTGTAGAATACCAAAATTCTTCAGGTGTCCTATCCACTTCACAGGCTCCATTCTTTTGTAACCAAACCGCTCTAGGATAACGTGAAAATTTATGCCTGATATGTGTTCGGTGTTCAAGTATTACTCGCAGTTTCGATACATTTGATGATTCCACACAGTGTGGAACCGTTTGGTGGAAGTTGTACTACTCTGTTTTAATAGATGTTTTTTGATACTAAGAGCCAATTTTTCTAGAGTAATAGGTATAGCCTCCCAATCAATCCCTAGTTTCTTGTCAGGTAGACAGAATAACCGCTCTCCTTTGGGCGCCCCGGGGTATCGTGGCAGCAAGTGAAAGTGCAAATGTTCTGTAGTATCCTTTTCCTCTGTTTTTAGTTCCCGCTTTTCAAAGTGATCGCACATCGAATAGACATATACCTTTTCAGCACGTAGTTCTTCCTTGAGCCTTCGTGAATAACGTGAAAGGACTTCACCTATTTGCTCATGTGTCGCCTTAGATGCATTGGTTATGTCACATATGTCGTCATAAGGATATTTCCATATAACCAATGTATGTCCAGCAACTTTGGGGTCTCGTGAAAGAAGGACGATATACTCTATTGAATCTAAGGACATCTCGTTTTCGGGGTAAATTAGTCTATATTTCTCTTTTTCTAAGAAATCTCGCCACCCATCTTCGCCAGAATTTAGCCATTCGCAGAAGACACATTTTCTTTTTTTATGACGCTTGACATTTTCATCATCATTATTCATGATTTTCCCTCCATCAGTTTTAAATGTATAATTCAAAGTATAATAATGTTCAAACCTCTGATCTCTGCGTCTCCATTGATGAGATGCGTGAATTCAACACATTCAACCGTGATCAATTCAGAGAAGGAAAATTCAACTTCACCTTTCAAAACATCGGAATACTTTAATCGTAATTCTAGTTGAAGATCAGTGAACACATTACTACCCAAATGTGTAACAACTTTTTGATATTACTAAGTATTTAATAAAAACATTGATCTTATCGTGGTATCGAGTTTACTAAAATCACAAACACGTTCAAGGATATGCGGATGGTAAAAAAATGCATGAAGAATATGTAAAGGATATGTACGATCATGTAAAGAAGCAAAATACATGGCGTAAGAAAGAATGTATAAATTTAATTGCGAGTGAAAATGTTTCAAGTCCTTTAGTCGACGATATACGTATTTCAGATTTTATGCATAGGTATGCTGAAGGATTACCATACCAGAGGTATTACCAAGGCACGAAATATATAGACTATATCGAAAATAAAGTAGTTGAATTAGCAAAAAAAATCTTTGACGTCAATTTCGTTGAACCGAGAGCAATTTCAGGAACTGTAGCTAATTTAGCAGTATTTAGTGCTCTAACAAACCATGGTGACAATATAGCTACCCTTAGTATTCCTGCGGGTGCCCACATAAGTCATTTAGGGGTTGGTTGCGCGGGTATTTGTGGACTAAAACAATTTGATTTGCCCTTTGATGAAAAAGAGATGAATATTGATGTTGATAAAACAATTACACTTCTCGATACCAATAATTTTAGTCTTATTGTCTTAGGTACAAGTTTGTTTCTATTTCCAGCCCCCGTAAAAGAATTGAAAGAAGCTATAGGCAAAGAGACGAAAATTGTTTATGACGCAGCACACGTACTCGGATTGATCGCGGCAAAAGAATTTCAAGATCCGATAAGGGAAGGTGCGGATGTTATCTCTTCCTCAACACATAAAACACTGCCTGGACCGCAAGGTGGCATTATTCTAACAAACAATGCAGAGCATTACAAGAAAATATCGAGGGCTGTATTTCCTGGTATTGTATCTAATCATCATTTAGCGAGGCTTCCAGGTCTAGTAATTGCACTTGCTGAAATGTTAGATTTTGGTAAAGAATACGCAACGCAAATGATAGTCAATGCCAAAAAATTAGCTGAATGTCTTTATGAACGAGGGTTTCAGGTGTTGTGTGAACACAAGAATTTCACAAAGTCGCATCAAGTCGCTGTTGATGTTCAGAATTATGGTGGTGGAACTAAAGTAGCGACAAAATTGGAAAAAGCAAATATCATCTGCAACAAAAATCTGTTACCTTGGGATAAACCGAAAAAATCCCTAAATCCTTCTGGGATCAGAATAGGTACAACAGAAATGACACATGTAGGTATGAAAGAAAAAGAAATGGAGAGAATAGCTGAATTCATTACAGATACAATTATTAAAGAAAAAGATACAGAAAAAATCAAAAAAGAGATAACTGAATTTAAACAGGACTTTTTGGAAGTCAAATATACCTATAAACTCAGCAATATGAGTCCAAATAGCATCTAGTTTCTCCCAGGATGACCTGTCCATCGGGTATTTTGCGATCGGGTCATATTACCTCTATTGACCGCTCATATGGTTTTGATGATGCATTCGTAGGATGACCTATCCTTTAAGAAAAGATAGTTCAATCCGGAGCGTGTCCTGCATTAAGTGTAAGACTATCTAATTCTACTGTGGTACAGTAGGGAATATATCCTTTCTCCTTTGCAAGTGTATAAGCTTCATCAATATAATCCTGCTTATTACAATAGTCAACTGTCAAGACAAGTTTATTTTCAGCTACAACCAGATCCAGATACGTCTCGATTGCGTCCCTATGATGTGTAGAAGTTCGAATATTTGTAGCCTCAAAGTATACTTCTTCTCGCCCTATTCCAGTCAATGCATTGAGATAATTCATATTTTCGACGAGTTCTTCTGCATTTTGGGCAAAAATTCCAAAATCTTTCGCACCTTTCGTCCTATGAGCATAATCTGCAATGGCAATAATAAAATTGATCATATCTTCTCGTGCATTTGAATATCCCTTTTCTTCATAATATTGGTACGCGTCAATAATGTCTAAGTACACACCATCAAATCCTGCATCTATGATCTTATCTAAATAGCTATTTGGCGAGCCAAAAATAATATTTTGCCATTTCTCGTCCCAATATTTCACCTTGTAATTTCCTTCCCAATTGGGATTTACTTTATCTAACCATTCAGGTGCGCCCGGTTTCCAACCATCTTGCCAATAATATCGATAATCCTCAGCTTCACCGATGCTTAGATATGCGATGATTAACTTAGAGCCTCCAGGACCTCCTTGTAAAGAAATTATATCATTTCGGGTAAATTCACCAGAAGCCTCCCCATTAACAGAATAGTCTAAAACAAGCAAGTCAAATTTTGTCGTACGTGTTTCATCTATATTGATATTCTGTAGTTGATACCCCCAGTCATTTATACCCTTCCATTTATTTGAGACTTGTATTTCTTGTACAATATGATAAGATGTTAATATGAGTGAAAAAATTGCTAAGAAAAGGATGATTGGGTATCTTCGTTTCATTAATTTTCCCTATTCATTTTTTAAGATAAATATATATCAGAGAATTATATGAGAGAGAATTGAGATTTTTTTCATATAAAAGCAACAAAATATTAACGCCTTTTATTCCTGTAGGCAACGTAAAGGCACTTTCACGAAAGCGCGCTCTTATTTACTACAGCTTATAGTTTTCTTAATATCAGTATTTCAAGGCATAAGTTCTTATAAAGCTAGCTGAGACTTATATTCCATTAAATTACATAGCACAAAATGCTAGATTTCGTCAAACGGGTCAGCGACAAAGAAATATAATGCAAGGTTGTATCTGAGGGGGTTGCCAAGTTGATGATCTTCATAAGAGATTTTACCAAGAGGATTATTTCAGGGGTTGCATTCTTAAGAAAAAAGATTAATCAATATATTGAAATATGGATTTCGATAGTCACAATAACATACATTATTATAATGCTATTCATCACTAGAAGAGCGCTTATCCTTCACGATTTGAATACAGCGATTTTATATCTATCTTTATTTGCGATTTGGCTACCAGTTGTGTGTATTATTGCGCTTTCAATCACAAATAGAGGTTTTTTTATCAAGATTCTAAAGACTAAAATATTTATAAACCAAATCAGTGCTGCAGCAACTTATCTTGCTCTATTTTATGGATTTTTAAATGATATTGTTATTTTCGCTCTGTCTCCGCCTTTCAATTTATATTTACTTTCCGTATTTTACGGAATGGCTGCTATAACTTTTTTTAAAGGGTTTTATGACCTTTATACTGAAAGACATTGTCTTTTAAGAGAATATATCCTTTCTAAAATTTCGGACATTATTTTGAAAATGAAACGACATGTTGTTATTATAGGACTCGGAACTCTTTGTCAGATGACAATTCTTGAGTTAATTCGCCGACAGATTCCTTACTTCTCTAAAAGTCCGAAAAAGGGAGTCTTTAATAGAATTTTAAATCGGCTAATTAGTTTCAAAAATCCTATTGAAACGACGATTTACATCAGTCCTCAAGAAAAACGAAAAATTTTAACAAAGGTCCTCATTGTTGATGAGAAATCGAAAGATGTTACATCAATCGGAAGACATGGTGTACTAGACATGATTGGATATGCCGAGGTAGGTGATTCTGAACATTGCGCACCTGTTCTAATCGGTAATATGGATACTGAAACGATTAAGTATAGATCAAATATTAGCACTGCAAAATTCGTTATATTAACAGCCGACAGTTTTCAAACTGGTTTATATCTAGCTAGATTAATAGAAGAAACCGATAAAATTAAAGGAATAATCCGTGCAACCTCAGCTAGTCAAATTGAATTGCTTTACAAATATGCAGAAGAGGCGATTCAGTCACAAAGATTGCACATATTCTATCCACAACAATTTCTTGGAATGAGACTTGCGGCAAAAGCAAAATTATTGTACGCTGGGGATAAAATATGAATTTTGAAATAGAAGCCAATGGAAATGGATATGAATCCTCCCTCGAAAAAACTGTAGCGTACGAAATTTTAAATGCTCTTATTAAAATTGATCTAAATCAATTGACACCCACAGAAGTGATGTGCAAACTCAGTGAATTAAAGGAAAGACTAAAAAAAGAAGATCGCATAAAAGAAACTAAAGTTGGCATCCCAAACCTTCTACCCATTTTTGGCTATGGAACTCTGACTCATTATCTACTAGAGACTCTAATTTGTCAAGAATGGATCTCAACTAAAGAGCTTAAAATAGTGCCTATTATAGTCTCGCAATCGGATATCTTAAGAACAAGAAAATTAAATTCCGAAACTAAGAACTTTATTGATTTAGGAAGTTCATTAAAGCCAGAATTAAAAATACCATGGAAATTAGAACGTTTTGTCACTAGATTTTATAAAGCGGGAATGTTCGGTATTCCTTTGTTATTTCAGAAACCTTACCGAAATACAGTAATCCGAGAAATCCTAGTTTGGGATAAGATTAAGCTAGCAATAATTTCAGCAGTTAATACTCAATCTATTTCAGAAATCTTTCAGAAAATTTCAAGCATGAGAGAAATAAGTGAAATGCATCATTTTGAAATTTTAATCTCTCCAAGAGGTTTTGATGATGAAAAACTTGCTGAATCGGCGTTATTCACAAATAATACTGACTGTAATCTATGGCACTCAAATTTTATCTCTTCAAATTATGCAGAAACAGCTAAAGAATTAAGTGAACTGGTTCATGTATATATACCTCAAACTGGTCAAAAGGAAAAGATATCACGTCGTAAATTTGCTTGTTATATGTGCATAGATGATGTTCCAGGCAGTCTTGAATGTATTTTATTAAAGCTCTTACATCCTAACCTTCAAATCATAGACGAATCAAAAAAGAAAGATCTTTATCCTATTATTCATTATTTAAGAGTGCAGTTCTGCGGCAATCGGTATTTTTGCGGAGATGATAGAAGTGGTTTTGTAGATGGTTTTTTGTCTTTTATGCCTTTAAAGGAACCCATAAATTACAGATATACGCTTTCAACAGAAAAAGATCGGAAAGAAATATCGTCTATCTTTAAAGAACGGCTTGAACGGCAACTTGAACCGCAATTCTCAGAAGAGGCAGAAGAAAAAAGTATGAAAACAAATCTTAATTCTGAAAAGAGACCTTCCTTACAAGAAAATTGGTCTAAGCGGAATCTAGAATGTAAAGAACAACCCCACTGTATAATCAATTTTTCAAAGCCTTCATTCAAGGGAACAGTTGAAAAAATTCTAAAAGATTCCTCTAGAGATGATTCAAAAGAAATTGTTGCTCATATAATGGCTTGTGTTAATGGAGATCCTGGTGCCTTTCTTACATTTCTTTTAGCCTTAAATCAAAAGTCTATCAAAGAAGACGAAAAACATACGAAAGATATAATGAACATCGAATATCTTACCTCTGCGAATTGTGCGTTTCCAGGCAAAACAGTTAATCTTCAAATAATCGGAACTCTAGAATCCGTAGAAAAAGGGGTTATAAAGGATTTGAAAGAAGCTCTTAATGCCGTTTACATTTTTACTCACAAAGATAACAGCGAATATATAGAAGAGAATCTTATAAAAGATTTATACGAACTTCTTAAAAAGAATGAAAATGAAACAGGAGAAGCTGCCAACAATTATAACGAGAATCTAGCTTTTGAATTGCATTTTCTAATGTATCCTGAAAAGTTAAGCGATAAATATCATGTTTATGCTGCTTATAAAAAACAAAATCAAAGTATGAACAAAACTGAAACCAGAGAACAATATGATTGTATCTCAAAATATGAAAAGATCTTAAATTCTAATAAAGAAGAAAAAACAAAACGATCCCATGACAAAAGAACGATTTGTAAATTAACTAGAATAATCAATGCATTAATTGAAAAACTTGAAAAGATCAAAAGAAGAAAAGAAATTCATGATGGGGAATTCATCAAATTATAATATTTCAACATATGAAGAAGACTATTTAAATATATGTATACAAATAATTATGTATGAGGTATATTTCATACTAGACTCTCTGAAATATTTGTGATGTGTTTAAAATGGGAAAATTTCTTTTTGTCTACGTATCTCCTGTGTTTGCATTAATCACATTTCTCTTGATAATATTTTCAATTCCGACATTTCCAAACCCTTTACCTATGCTTTCACTTTCAGGTTTTATTGTCGATGTCAAAATTTTCTTTTATGCTACAATTGCTATGCTTGTTGTATTCTCATTTATCATGATCTTTATTAGACGATAATCTTTTAGTTTTAATTTGTAAAAAAATCACTTTTCGTAGATTTGTAAATGAAATGCCCAGTTATTTGTACTTTTCCATTTATTTGAATCATGTTTTTCTTGTACAAGAAGACAAGATGTCAGTATAAGCGAAATTAACCAATACGTGAATGAATGAATCCGCTTCCTTTTTAAGGCCTCTGCCACTTTCAAGAGAATTAGTCAAAATGGATTTATGTTTTTAGAGATTATATGATATTAATCAATCATAGTAAATAGGAGAATAAAAGGTGAAGGAGAAAAAGAAGGGATACATGCTCCTGGCAGATGGAAGTATTCATTCAGATTTGGAAGGACCACCAAAGGGACTCTTTGCTCGTGGGTACTTTCAAGATGATAAATTTTTCCCAGAAGGTAACATTGAAGGCGAAGGACCTCTTGGGGCTTCTGGCTCACCTGGATGGATGGAATTCTTTACAGGCACTTTTTATGGAATGCAGACAAGCCGCCCACCATTTCCACCTTATGTGGAGGGATATATGACACCTGATGGATTCCAACCATCTTCTAGGCGTGTTGTCTACTAGGAGATCCAAGGATATAATCTGTAGGATACGATTTAGTTCATCTGGCAAACTCTACTCCCAGTTCCTTTAGCAACTTTGGAGTGGGTATTCCGTTCTCATCCCAGCCTCGAACCTTATAAAACTCGGCAATCATGTGATCAAGCGTTTCTTGCGGGATTCTTTCTTTGTGATCTTTGAATGACAGTGTTTCTTCCTTAAAACGAGATGGGAGGTCGTCATCAGCACGTGTCAATCCTTGTCGAATACTGAATAGGCGACCTAAATTGTAATTACGCTCACCAATTTTTAACATTTCATCTCTATCAATTTCGTATCCAGTCACTGCATTCAATACCTCTCTAATTTCGGCGAAATTCTGTTCGGCAAACCCACGAAATGTATTCACAACAAAGAAGCAAAGTACTAACGAATTGACAAATGATACCACATCATTAAAGTTTTTGACTATTTTTGCTTTACCTTCAGTGGCAAACCGACTGATACCCTTTATAACGCCTAATTCTGCAGCGGCATTATCTTTCTCTATTGAGGTGTCGTGTAAGCCTTCTAAATGCGTGCATCCTCGATATGACGTGGCATAATCCAAACCCAAGCCCTTTTTGCCGCGTGGTTCATGCATTGGTGTCTCCAAGCCTTTTGTATGTAGCGCAAATGATTCACCGTTTATCGAGTCCGCGAAACGTTTTACCCCTTCTGCAAGTTTATCTCCAATTCCTTCACGGACCGTAATTTTATCAAGTAATTTGGAAATCCCTTCTTTCGAGCCCCAAGTTATTCCTTCTTGCCCCTTAACTAAGCCCCGCTCAGTAGCTTCCATCAGATACGCAATTACATTACCCGTGCTTATAGTATCCAGACCATAAGCATTACATTTTTGGTTTGCTAGTGCAATAAATGAGAGATCGTCATTTAAATGCAAAGATCCGAAAGCAGCAACAGTCTCATACTCAGGTCCCCCATATTCTGGAACTACTTCTTCTCCAAGTGATGTTGTTCGAACTTCTCGTTTGCAACGGATAGGGCATGCTGTACAAGATGCTCTTCCTACAAGGATCGTTTTGTTCATTGTGGTGCCAGTAATCTTCTCGACTCCTTCAAAACTTCCAAATTGATAATTTTTTGTTGGCAAAATACCCAAGAAACTTAAAGCAGCAGCTCCCCCTGATGTTCCGTATTCACCCCACTCAATGGACTTGCTAAGCGTTTTTATGAAGCGGCGTCGTGCCTCATTGAAGCGTTTTTCATCAAATATAGGAATCTTAAGTTTAGGAGTCTCAAGCAATACGATGGCTTTAAGGTTTTTAGAACCCATTACCGCACCATGTCCACATCTACCCGCGGCACGATTTCGGTCATTGATAATACATGCGATTCGAACGAGATTTTCTCCAGCGGGACCAATGCACGCAACTTTAGCATTTCGATATTTTTCCCGAAGTAGGTCTTGGGTTTCTCCCACTGTTTTGCCCCATAAAAAGCTTCCATCCTTTAACTCAGCAGTACCATCAATCACTGCAAGATATGTAGGGTGATCAGTCCTCCCACGGATAATGATTCCATCGTAACCAGTTCTTTTAAGCTCATTGCCGAAATACCCACCTGCATAACTTTCACCTAGAAATCCTGTCAGTGGCGATTTTGACATAACAGCATGACGCCCACTGCCTGCGACAGGTAAACCGTTCAGGGGCCCAGTCATAACGATCAGAAGATTATCACGAGAGAAAGCATCCCCCTCTTTAAACTCTTCTAACATGATCTTGATTGCTATCCCTCGGCCTCCTAGATACTTTCTGAGGCTTTCATCTGAGACAGAATAGTCTTTGATTTTATCATTGCCTAAATCAATATCCAAAAGTCTCCCAAACATCCCGCCAGGCATCTCAAACACCAGACTTTAATTATGTTAAGACAATTTTTTGCTGTTATCACAGTTATTGAATATATGCTACGACAGGTGAATTTTTAAATACAACTTCACTCTACATTCAGTTAAGAAAATTGTTTCACGAGTTACACCGCATCTTTATGCTTATGGAGGATAATGAATAATGTTTGCTCCACCTGAAACCGGCTACGACCGGGCAATTACAATCTTTTCTCCTGATGGGAGACTATTCCAAGTAGAATATGCTATAGAAGCCGTGAGGCGTGGAACCACTGCTATTGGACTTAGAGCTGCTAATGGTGTAGTGTTAGCAGTTGAAAAACGTATTCTTAGCAAACTTGTGGAAGAATTTACAATTGAAAAAATCTTCAAAATAGATGAACATTCGGGCTGTGCGATAGCTGGATTAACGGCCGATGCTCGAATTCTTATTAACCAAGCTCGCGTGCAAGCTCAGATTAATCGACTTACCTATGATGAAGATATCCCTATTGAGACTTTGACACGATATATAGGAGATTTAAAACAAAGATATACACAGACTGCTGGAGTAAGACCCTTCGGTGTGAAACTATTGATCGCAGGAGTTGATGCAACCGGACCAAAATTGTATGTGACTGACCCAAGTGGGACCTACATAGGTTATCAGGCTGTCGCTATTGGTTCGGGCGAACAAACAGTTACAGAATTTTTGGAGAAGGAATTTAAGGAAAATGCTGATATCAACGATAATATTAAACTTGCTTTAAATGCATTGGCTCTAGTTGTTGAAAATGGACTAGAAGGAGGAGACGCGGCTCAAAAAGTCGAAGCAGCGATAATAGACACAGAAACAAGAACTTTCACCAAACTTTCTGATGAAGAAATAAAAAAATTCGTTGATGCAGCTCAAAATGAGCGTCCAGATACTACTACTCCAATCTAAAATATTTTTCTTCTTTTGCAAGAGTTTTATCATTTCATTTTTTGCTCAAAAACAATTTCTATTATTTTTGTTTAATTATGGCTTAGTTCTTCGATTATTTCTTTTAATCGCAACAGAATTTGTCCAAGCGGATTCTTAGCTAGAAACGCAGTTGTAAGTGTTTCAGAAAGTTTACACACATACAATTTTATATCACTCTCTAAAGTCTTTCTAATGAAATCAGAAACATTGAAACTAGAGACGTGTTGCTGCACAAGGTCTAGTGCCATTTTTTCGTATTCTTTATCAACGTCAGCAAAGTTTCCAAAGACAAATTTATCTCCTTCAAAAAATAGAATCTCAATTGTTCCTAGGTGTTTAATCTTTTCAAAAATTCTCTTCACAGTTTTGCATAAAACTTCATCTTGAATTTCATGTACATTAAAATCAATTGGTCGATCAGAATCGTTTCTAGGTGTCTTAGAATTTGGAAATGCTTTCTCAAGTTGTTTATGATACTTCTTAACGATCGTATTCAAATTCACTAAAACAGTTCCAATTGACTCATTTGTTATCAAGCTCACTACAACATCTTCAGCAATTTTGAAGACATAAAGTTGAGAATTAAGGTCAGTTAGTCCTCTTTGAATGAAGTCAGAGACATCCATGTTGGCAAAACTTCTCTTTACTATATCTACAGCAAGACTTTCATGTTCTTCATTGGTAAAAGATCCATGAAGAATCTCACCATTTGATGCTAAAAACATCACGCCAAAAGAGCTTAACGGCCCTAAATCTGATAAAATATTCACTAAAATATCCTTTGGAGATGACATGTGGCTCACTAAATAAGTAAACTCATTTAAAGGCAAGATTTCATCTTTGAAATATCATAAGTTAAAAGACAATATACTATATTAAGTATTTATACATGTCTTCAAAACACTTAATTCCTCTTCTATATATTCTATGGGCACAAACGAATCTAAAAATAAAAAAAAGAAAAGTAAAATTGAAAAAAGAGATTACCAGAAACTGCGCGAATCTTTAAACATCTCTTCTAAATCTTTCGCAGTTACAGGTCTCGGCGAACAAGACAGAGTTCTTTGTTGTTCTAAAGTTCCTTGTACCAATTGAGGAATCTCTGATTCGTTATATCAGCTTTAATATCTTCATTCTCGATTATTGCCTTCACTTTCTCTGCAAGCCCAATTTCAACAATGTTTTTATCGGTAATAATTAGTGTATTCTTTACGCCAAGTCTCTTTAATTCATAGCCCAGTTCATTTGTAGCGCCTATACCAAATTTAATAGAAGATGCAGATGTTGTAAAAATAATGTCTAATCCTGTATCAATTGCCATTTTTTTCCCTCTAAATCTTATAATTAGCAAATTACCCTTTGTGGTTTTATAATATTTCGTGTTAGAGCACTAGAATACGGTACAAGACTCTGAAAAACAATATTAGGAGTGAGTGCCTCAGTTATTTCACTTAAAAGAATTGAAAAATGAACGACTTTTAAGAAGGAACACATCTAAATGTCATTAAATTATGATTTGAGGAGCATATCAATTTCTTTAGGATCTAATTTTGGGCCTGCAGTTTCTCCAAACCAATATGGTTCCATTTGTGCTGATGGATCCTGTGAGGCTTCATACAAACGTTCAGATACCCATGTGTGATACGCTATATTCAACCATTCATTCGTATTCAATAGCTCATTTGTGAATTCGGTCATTTGAATCTTTAACTTTATACCTACTTCTTCCCACTCTTCATAAACTGTTAATATCTTTTCATGGCTACCTTCACATGCTTCATAAGCTTTTTTGAGTTTATATTTCCATGCAATGCCAACAATAATACCAAAAACCAGTCCTATGAGTCCTCCGTAAATTAATGACTCAATAGATACCATTTTATCGCCTTTGTTTTACAAGAAAATTGAAGTTCTGCTTTTCCTAATTAATTTGCATTAAGAAAATTTGAGTGTATCGGTATGAAAATTCTAAAATATATTAAAATAAAATAGACTGATGCCTTTCTTTTTAGTTAGAATTAGGTAGTTTTGATTCAAAGTCAATCAATTTGATATATACAGGTATCTAAGATAATTATCAGTTCAATTTTGAAAAAAACTTGGGCTGTGATCATTTGAACAATAGTTTAAAGACAATACTTGAAGCAATTGAAGATAATAAAGAAGAATTAATTGAATTCTGTCGCGAAATCGTCAAAATTCCAAGTTATAGCGGCAAAGAAGAAACACTTGCTAAAGTAATCGCCAAATGGATGCATGAGTTCGAGTTTGATAATGTGATGACAGATGAACTTGGAAGTGTCATTGGATTTATTGAAGGAAAAGCAGGTAATGATCATCTACTTTTATTTGATGCCCATATGGATCATGTGAATGTTGGAAGGCGTGATGTTTGGGATTGTGAGCCTTTTGGAGCGATAATAAAAGATAATGCGATTTATGGACGTGGTGTAGTAGATATGAAGGGAGCACTTGCAAGCCAAATCTTTGCTCTCGGAATGATACGGAGATACGGAATTACACCACCAACTGATTTATGTATGGCTGCAGTGGTTTTTGAAGAATTAAACGAAGGACTGGCTGTAAAACATATTATAGAAAATATCGGAATTACACCAAATTGTGTTATTCTTGGTGAGCCCTCAAATCTGAATCTATCGATAGGACAACGGGGTAGAGCAGAAATTGAAATAGTTACAAAAGGTAAAACGAGTCATGGTAGTATGCCTGAACTCGGAAAAAATGCGATTTATCCTATGACTTCTATTATCAATGAAATAAAAAAGTTAAATGAAAGACTTTCGTCACATCCGTTCCTAGGTAAAGGATCGGTAACCATAATTGATATTTCTAGTTCGCCAGGGGGAAATGTAGTACCTGATAAATGTCGAATTGTTGTCGATCGCCGTATTATCCCTGGTGAAACAGAAGAAGTAGTAATCAACGAGATGCATGATGTAATAGAAAGTGTAAGAGAACAAATATCTGATGTGGAAGTTTCTGTTAGTATTATTGATGAACCTGTGCAATTTTTTACGAAAAAAACACTCATTGATCATAAATATTTCCCTACATGGTATTTTGACCCTTCTACTCCTTTGATTCAAAAAGCAAAAGAGGTTCTTGAAAAATCAGTTGGTCAACATGTTAAAATCATAAAATGGCTTTTTTCAACTGATGGAGTCTACACAGCGGGCATAGCTAATATACCAACAATTGGATTTGGTCCAGGAGAAGAAGAACAGGCCCATACACCAAACGAGCATTTATCAATAGATGAATTAATTAAATCGGCTAAAGGCTACGCAGCACTTGCATTGAGACTTCTACCTTAAAAAAATGATATCTGGTAATATTTGACCTTTTTAAACAAAGATATTTATTTCTCTTCCCTCATCGACAGATTATTTGATTTATATAATACTTGAAAAGTAAGAAGAAAAAAAATTGTCATATCCTAAGAAGGATAGCATTTAGAACGCAATTCCTCTCCCCCGTAAAAGGGGAGTTTCCTTGCGTTGATTCTTTGAACATTTGGCTATAGATCAACTAATGAGCTACCTCATGTTTAAGTTATGAGGCTTCCTGCTTCAACCACAGACTCGATCCCCCATGTTGGGGTTACGGAGGTCTTATGTCCACAGGCGTGAATTCCCTACGCACCATAGGTACTTAATTACCCGCTTACCAAAAAATTATATAAACCCAACTTAATTTATCCCCATACTAAAGCGCTTGTACTTTCTTGCTTAGTTTTCGTAAAATCCGCTAAAGGTTATGCAGCTCTTGCTTTGGGATTATTATCATCTTGAATGAATTTCTAAACCCCGATTAGATCGTGTGTAAACAGAATCTAAAGAGTAGAAAAAAGAGTAAAATTAGTTTATCGTTCTGTAAATATTCTGTCTCATATCCTGCAAGTTTGGCAAACGCTGAATTAGATGTGCATCTAAAAGGATCTTTAAAGCGTAACGAACTGTTCTGGGAGCAAGTTTACATCCATTTTGAATATCTTTTGCGGTAATTGGGCCCTGGTTCTTTATTAAATTATACACCGTTTTGGCACTTGGGGGGATACTCCTGGAAACATCTAATTCCTGTTTCACAACAGCCTCTGCAATCATTATCTTTCAACACCATAAAATTATTTTTTTATTAGGTTTTCATCGAATGTTCGCTTTTTTACGAACAATATTATTCGGTGACGACCGAATATATATAGTTTTTTGTTACGCGCGCGAAAAAGCGTAATAAGAGGGGGATGAAAACGTGATTATTTATAAAGAAATCAGACACTCGCAATACTAGCGCGCCATATCTAGACCATCTTTTTACTTTTCCCTTGAAATCGTTGAAGTGCAATTAGTTTATTGATTCCTGTAAGCAGAGCTCTAATACTTGCCATGACAATGTCATTATCCACACTTGTTGCACTTGCCTCTGTATCGTTAATTTCATCTCTTAGTTTCACCTGTACATCCACAGCTGATGATGTCCCCCCAGTAATTGCATCAACATGATATTCTTCAAGTTTAATTCCTTCAAGAAGACCACCTTTTTCAATTGCTTTCATTGCTGCATCAACAGGTCCAACTCCTGAAGCAGTATGGATTCTTTCTTCTCCGCGTACACTAAGAACCACAGATGATGTCGGAGTGATTTTGTTTCCAGTGAATGCAGTCAATGTCTTTAGCGTAAGGAAGTCCTCGCTTGGTAAATGAAGCACATCTTTTACAATGTCCCAGACATTTGAATCCGTGACTTTTTTTCCTTGATCACCATATTCTTTGATGCGTCGAAAGATGTGTTCTTCCTGCTCAGCAGTTACATGCAACCCTAACTCTGTTAAAATCGATTGGACAGCATGCCTTCCAGCATGTTTACCCAAGACAAATTGTCTTTTCCTGCCGAAAAATCCAGGATCCATTGGCTCGTAACATGCTTTATGGGCTAGTACGCCATGGACATGAATGCCAGATTCGTGAAGAAACGCATTTTTACCAACAATCGGCGCATTTAGTGGTAGATGGAATTTCATTAATCGTTCAATCTTCCGAGAGACTTCTGCAATAAGGTGTGGTTTGATATTACATGATATATTATGAAATCCAAGTAAACATGCTGCGACTTGCTCCAAACTAGCGTTTCCAGCACGTTCACCCATTCCATTGATACACACTTGTACAGTTTCTGCTCCCGCTTCCACAGCTGCTAGAGAATTGGCAGTTGCAAGTCCAAAGTCATTATGAGCATGGATGCTAAGGGGAACAAGAATAACCTTTTTTAGAGCATGAATATATGCATTGATTACACGTGGATTACACCTACCCGTTGTGTCAGGTAGCATAATTCGATCTGCGCCAGCGTCAACACCAGTCTTGTAAAACGTCTTTAAGAAATCAAGAGAGGTACCGGTCGCATCTTCTGCACATAATTCAACCAATAAGCCATGATCCTTAGCATATTCGATGCATGTAACTATTTTATCCAGAACGGTTTCTTGAGTCATTTTGAGTTTATATTTGACATGCCACTCGCTAGTTGCAATGAAAGTAAGAACTGAATCAACATCACAACTAAGCACTGCATCAATATCCTTTTGAATTGCTCGAGCAAAGCCACAAATTTCTGCTTGTAGACCACAGTTAGCAATTGCTTTTACAGCTTCTATCTCGCCTTTTGACACAATAGGAAATCCAGCTTCTATTATATCTACACCAAGCTGATCTAATTCTTGAGCTATTGCTACCTTCCGTTCAACATCGAGCGCAATTCCTGGTGTTTGTTCACCATCTCTTAAGGTTGTATCAAAAAAATTGACGTGTTTAGGAAGGGTAACAGCTGCAACTGATTCTTTAGATGCCACTTCATTTAATGGACTCAAAAATAAAGTGATCCCTCATTTTTAGACCTCTTTCGAGAAACTGGACTGAGTGTATAAAAAACTTTGGCTAAAAATTGTTGACCATGTTTACCTTTGACTACCTTTGTTTACGTAAATGGCAAGATTTTTAAGGAGACATATTATCTTTGATAAAAAAATATCATCAAAAAATACAGAAAAGAAGAGCATATTTTTACAAATGTCAAATTATTCTGAGTATTTTCATTCCTTCGTAAAGTGAGATCAGATTATTTCCAAAATTAAAAAGTTACAGATTAAGGAAAAGGTGAAAACGATTCAATTAGAAGCCATTGAGGAAACACAAACAGATTCACCAGAATCGAAAGAGAGTATCATCCAAAATATGGAGGATATATGTAAAAGAATCGATCTAAATCGAGTTAGAAAAACAATTGAAGAATTATTTAATCAACCAAATGTTGCACATATTTCACCTGAACAAATCAAAGTAAAAGCAGAAGTATGTGGTAGAAAAACGAAATACCGTAATTACAATTTTATCTCTGCTGTAAAAAATCGGTCAGCCGGTCTTACGGTTTATCTTGGTAGTGCGGATGTGATTCAATCCGAATTAACTCCAAAACAGAGAGAAATATTAGCTCATGCTCCTGAAACGATTGATACTGTGTTAAAATATCTGCAGAAAGCACCGTTATTGTGTAACGTCAGAACTATGGGAAATAATCCAGAATTCACACCGACTTGTACTCTTTATGTTTCTTTAGCTCGACCAGATTCCGTACGATTAGCTCACATGATGAACGGATCTTTGTTTGAAAATAGAGAAATGAAACCTCCGAGTCTGTATATAATAGATCTTCCAGAATGGCATGAGAAAGATAGACAAGTAATTTGTCTACCTGAGATTGGCGTGACCTTCGTTTTAGGATCCGATTATTTTGGTGAAGTTAAGAAAGGGTTTTTGCGAATGGCTATGTGGTATGCCAAACAAAAGGGAATGCTAGGACTTCATGCAGGCGCGAAGTTAATAAAGGCGAGAGATCACAAGACAGGAAGAATTAATAGATTTAATATGCTTATTTTTGGTTTAACCGCTACGGGCAAGACAACACATTCCTGCCATACACATGACTTGAATGAGCTTGGAGAAGGCATTGAGATAGCGCAGGATGATTTTGTCGCTGTAAAAAAAGATGGGTCAGTATTGGGAACTGAATGTGGCTTTTTCCTTAAAACAGAGGGGCTTACCTTACAGGATCAACCTTTGCTTTACAATGCGCTTATAAAGCCTCATACGACACTTGAAAATGTTTTAATTGATTATTTTGATGATGTTGATTTCTTAGACAACACTATCACAGGGAATGGACGCGCAGTAATCTTAAGGGAGGATTTAGATAAAGATTATATTAGTTCAGAAATCAACTTACCACCGCTTTCGAACGTTGATGGTGTGATCATACTGATGATCACTAGACGAAATACAGTAGTTCCAATCGTCTCAAAATTAAATGTAGAACAAACTGCTGCCGTTTTCATGCTTGGTGAATCAATAGAAACTTCTGGAAGTAATCCAGAAAGGGCTGGTGAATCTATTAGAGAAGTAGGGACAAACCCTTTCATAATCGGCAACAAGGCCGAAGAAGGCAATCGATTCTATGATATCCTCAAAAAATACCCAGGTAAAATCCATTGTTACTTAGCCAACACAGGTGGCGTAGGTGAAATAATGGAAAAAGATGCAAACGGGAAGAAGATAATAAAACAAAAAGTATTGCGCGTCGAAATTTCAGAAATGGCAGCAATAATTCGAGGAATTGCAAGAAATTCCATTGAATGGGAAGATGAACCATATTTCGGAGTTCAAGTACCCAAAAATGTACCAGACATTGATATTCGGAAATTTAATTTAGAACGATTTTACGCCAAAGAGCAGATTCTCACTTTAGTTCAAAATTTAAAACGAGAAAGGAAGAAATATATAGAGAAATTTCCAGAGCTTTACGAACAAATTAAAAACGCATTTATATAGAAGGAAAATATTTTTCGCCCTTATTCAGGCGTCCATTTTTTTCTAATATTTGATACTTGTGCTGCTTTTCAATATTGTATCCATAAGTATACCGCAGTATACCGATTAATTCCCTTAAATTGGTATCTTATAGGATAGTTCCAATTTAGGATTAACTCAGTCTTTTAAATGTTCAATGACATAATCTAGTATTAGTTCTGGAATTTCAACGAAAGTTGTTTCCATCAATCCTTTAAATTCTACTGTATGGTTGATCTCATTGACAACTAATCCTTCTTTATCTTCCAATAGATCAACGCCAAGAATTCCGCCTCCAACAACTTTCGCAGCCTTTAAACTCAATTCTTTAATCTCTGGAGTAATTTCGCAAATCTTTGCTGTGCCACCTCTCGCAATATTTGTCCGCCAGTCGCCACCATTTGCTTTTCTATACATAGCAGCAACCACATCATCTCCGATAACAAAAGCCCTGATATCTCTTTTTGAGGGAACCTTTTCCTGAATATAATGAATTTTATGAAGTGGTCCTAACATTTCTTTATGCTCTATAACTGATGTTGCTACGATTTCATCGTTAATCAAAGAAACGAGACGCCCCCAAGAGCCTACTAAAGGCTTAATAACAGCAGGATAACCTACATCATTCAAGGATTCAAGAGCAGAATCTTCTGCGAATGACACCAAAGTTTTTGGAGTTGGGATATTTGCTTTTGTTAACGCTAAAGTTGTCAAGAGTTTATTACCACAGGTTTGTGCTGTTTCAAAGGAATTGATGACATGTAATCCTTTGTTTTCAAGGATTGCTGATAGATATAACCCTCTAAAATAACTTACGCTTCTTTGGAGTAAAACATCATATTCCTGTAAATCCGAATTACAATCGGTTGCCGTTAGAGAGAGCCTTTTGGCATCAATCAAGTTCAAATCTATTTTTTTCTTCGCTGCAGCCTTTACAAGTTGCTTTTCATTCCAGCTAATTCTATCATATATTAATCCAATTTTCAGTTTCAAAACCCCCTTTAGAGGTATTAAATCAAAAAACTTCCAAGAGGGTCGTTAATAGGTGAAAGAACGAATTTTAGAACAACTACAGAGCCCACATGATTTGACTCTATAAGATTTATCTAAAACAAGTCTTGGCTTACACGAGTTGAAACCAAGTTTTCAACTTTAGCCTATTAACGACGATTTTCCAATGCAAATTTTTTTCATCGTCGTCGTCGTCGTCGTCGGATCCCCACATCTAAAACAAGATATTCGTTTTCAAAAACAGAGTTTCCCATAAAAACTTCATCATAATCCATATAATCCACCTCTAGATCCGACTTTTTATTTTGTTGCACATTGCTCTTATGGTTTTTAAGATTTTTGTTTTTGTATATTTAGTGTGAAGTTCAATACAGCAAAAAAATGAAAAAAATCAAGATTTGGATTGAGTCATATCAAAAAGTGAAGAAAAAGTTAAGTTGGAGTCCAATTTTTCATTGCTCTTCGAAACATTTTATTTAGATCGTCTTCTTTAATAGGAACCGGATTTAAATAGAGTAATCGTTGTATTTTGAACGTATCTGCGGCTAAACGAGCAATATATTCTTCCTTTACGTTAAATGGTGGCGCTTCAAGGCCATATGGAATTCCAATATCCTTTGATAATTGAATAATTGCGTTTACGCTTTTTTGTGCAGCATCCATAAGCGAAAGATCTTTCACATTTTCACCTAGTAACTGGGCTATACGTGCAAAACGCTCTGGTGCACCTGGTATATTGAATTCCACAACTGCAGGAAGTATTACAGCGTTAGTAATGCCGTGTGGTGTATGCCATTGACCCCCCACGGGATAAGCCATGGCATGAACAGTACAAACTCCCGCGTTTGTGAACGCTGCACCAGCTAGGAACGACGCTAATAACATGCCACTCCTTGCCTCTAGGTTGTTACCATTATTAACAGCTAGACGTAAGTACTTTCCAATTAGTTCGATAGACTTTTCGGCAAATATATCCGTTAGTTCAGTTGAGCCCGTAAAAACAGGTCTTTCTGGTGGAGTTGCTGGCTTGGGTCGTGTCGTATATGGTCTAACGAAATATGCTTCAATGGCGTGAACAAGGGCATCCATGCCTGTTGCTGCTGTAATGGAGGGGGGCATCGTAATGGTCAACAGAGGATCTAAAATCCCAAGTGTGGGTCTGCCACAGAATAGTGCCCCCTTTACTAATTTTTCTGGGAAAGTTATAACTGAAGAAGGAGAGGTCTCACTACCGGTTCCTGCAGTAGTAGGAACAGCTATCAGTGGTTTAAATGGTCCTGGAATTTTTTTTCCTTCGCCAAAAGGTGCTGGCATGTAGTCGAGAATTTTGCCACCGTGTGTGAGCACTAAAGCAATTACTTTAGCTGAATCTATAGCACTTCCACCACCCAAAGCTACAAATCCATCAAAATTACTATCTTTAAAGTTGTCAATACAGTCTTGCATAGATTTTAACGAAGGTTCTGGTTCCACTTTGTCCCAGACCGTAAAAGTGATATTTTGCTCTTTAATAGGTTGCACAATTTTGTCAACAAGACCAATTTTAACCATTACAGAATCAGTCACGATAAGACAATTCTCTATTCCTAATTTTTTTAGATCCCAACCAATTTCCGATGCAACATCTAGTCCAAATTTGATATTAGACATAGCAAATTGCCAGGCAGTATCTATTGGTAAGCTATCTATCGGCATTTTATGCCTCCTTTAAGAATTTATTTCGGATTAAATGCTTGCTATATGTAAAAGACCTTAATAAAAGTGACGTAAAAATATAAGAGCATTAGCCCGAAACGACTAACTTCACCCGTAATTAATAAGCTGCTATTTAAATCAATTTTTCAAGTAATCATATAGTTATTTGGAACAAGAAAGTAGAAAAAATCTACTTAAGTGTCCAATTTCGCATGGCTTTTCGAAATAACTTTTTCAGATCATCCTCGATTATCGGAACTGGATTTGCACCCAAAAGCCGTTGTACTTTGAATGTATCTGCGGCTAAACGTGGAATGTCTTCTTCTTTTACACCAATCGCTTCGAGGCCGTATGGAATGCCAATATCTTTTGACAATTGGATAATTGCATTTACGCTCTTTTGTGCAGCATCCATAGCCGAAAGATTTTCAATATTTTCACCTAGTAAATGGGCTATACGTTTAAAACGTTCTAGTGCACCGGGTATATTGAATTCAACAGATGCAGGAAGTAAAACTGCATTTGTTACACCATGCGGAGTATGAAATTGTCCACCAACTATAAGAGCCATTGCATGAACTACGGAAACACCTGCATTACTAAAAGCGACACCAGCGAGGAAAGAGGCTAATAACATACTACTTCTAGCTTCTAGATCATTACCATTAAAAACAGCTCTACGTAGATGTTTCCCAATTAATTCGATGGCACGTTCAGCAAACAGATCCGTCAGTTCTGTAGCTCCTGTATACACCGGCCTCTCAAGAGGCGTCTTGGGTTTCGGTCGAGAAGTATACGGTCGCACCCAATATGCTTCGATTGCGTGAACTAGAGCGTCCATACCTGTGCTTGCTGTAACAGAAGGGGGCATTGTCACCGTCAATAGAGGATCCAAAATACCAAGCGTTGGTATTCCGCAGAACAAAGCTCCTTTCACTTGTTTTTCCGGAAATGAGATAACTGACACAGGAGTAGTTTCACTACCAGTGCCTGCTGTAGTAGGAACAGCAATCAATGGTTTAGAAGGACCTGGAATTTTTTTTCCTTCTCCAAATGGAGGTGCCATGTAATCAAGAATTTTACCACCGTGCGTGAGCACCAAGTCAATTACTTTGGCGGAATCGATGCTCGAACCACCACCTACCGCTACAAAACCATCAAAATTACTATCTTTCAAGCTGCCAATACAGTCTTGCATAGAATTCAGGGAAGGTTCTGGCTCTACCTTATTCCAGATCATTACATCTATATCTTGTTCTTCAATAACGTGCTTAATTTTATCCACTGTACCAATTTGAGCCAATACAGGGTCTGTAATGATAAGGCAATTCCTTATTTCTAAACGTTTTAGATCGTATCCAATTTCAGACGCAACTCCATATCCAAACTTTATTCGAGACATCTGTAAATCCCAAACGGTATCAGTAGGTAATTCTGATAGTGACATACTTACGCCTCCTCTAAAACGGCAGTTTACTTCGCTCTCCAAGAGTGAACTAATGATTTCAATTGTTGCAATATGTTTCCAAGATCTCTTCCTTTTTGAGTGAGAGAATACTCTACCCTTACGGGTGTGGTCGGGATGACGTCTCTAACGATTAACTCCATTTTTTCAAATTGCTTCAATCGTTTGGATAGAGTTTTAGGACTTAAACTATTCAGTACGTCTAAAAACTCATTGAATCGCATTATTTCAGACTTCATAAGGTGCATTATAAGGAATATGCTCCATCTTTTTCCAAGAAGGGACAAGAGTTCACACCCACAACCAGGAAAACAATCCTCCATTCCACACTCGCAACTCAATTCTGTCAATGAGACTAACTCCGATTAGCTATATTAGGTTACATTTTGGGAACTACTAATTCTATATACTAAGTATAATAAGTAAATTAACTATAAAATGTTTTTCAAATGGTAGGGAACGGAATGAATAAAAGAATACAAGGGTTAATTGCGGCTGTCATCGTTGTAATCTGTTTGGTTGGTGCATATAGTTATATCAGTCCACAAATAACGGAAACTAGCGAAGGAAAAATAGGCGTTGTTGTCACCATTGTTCCGCAGACCGAATTTGTTGAGAGTGTGGCGGGTGATAGAGTAACAGTAACAGTAATGGTTCCTTCTGGAGCAAGTCCACATACTTATGAACCTACACCGAGTCAACTAGAAGCGGTTAGTAAGGCACAGATATACTTTAAGGTGGGATCTGGGGTAGAATTTGAGACTGCTTGGTGGGATAAGATTATCGCTGCAAATCCGAACATATATGTTATTGACAGTTCAGAGGGCATAGAACTAATAGGGACTGATCCACATATTTGGAATTCTCCAATTAATGCAAAGAAAATGGTAGAAAACTTTTACAACGGTCTTACACAGGTAGACCCAGATCATAAAGATGAATACAAAGCAAACAAAGATATTTATCTACAACAGCTTGACGAACTTGACAATTACATTCGAGAGCTCTTTGTCGACTTTACAAACAGGGTTTTTCTAATATATCATCCATCATTTGGATATTTTGCTGAGGAATATGGTCTGACACAAATTGCAATAGAGCACGGAGGTAAAGAACCGACTCCACAAGTCATTCAAGAAAGTATAGATGCTGCGAACACCTACAATTTATCATACGTCTATGTGGCACCACAATTTTCAACGATACATGCAAAAACAATTGCCAACGAAATTGGTGGGAAAATTCTATACATTGATCCTCTCGCTGAAAACTATATTGATAACATGAGTAATGTAGCTGACGCGCTTGCTTTGGAGTTTGAATGATACGTATACAGATACATACGATGGATGGATGGATGAAAAATGAATGCAGAAATTGTTAGCCTCAAGAATGTATCAGTTTATTTCAATGATGTTTCCGTTCTTGAGGACATCACTTTTTCTATAAAGCAAAACGATTTTCTTGCTATAATAGGCCCCAATGGGGGTGGAAAAACTACACTATTAAAAGTAATCCTTGGCTTGATTAAACCAAATAGAGGCGAAGTTGCAGTTTTTGGAAAAACCCCAGAAGAAGGGCGAAAATTAATTGGATATCTGCCGCAATACACATCCTTTGATTTGAAATTTCCCATAAACGTGTTCAACGTAGTTCTTATGGGGCGATATAATGGAATTTTCAAAAGATATTCGAAAGAAGATAAAGAAGCTGTCATTAACGCCCTGAAAATTGTCGAAATGCTCGAATTCAGGGATAGACAGATCGGAAAATTATCGGGAGGGCAGTTACAGAGGGTTCTTTTGGCCAGAGCACTTGCAAGAGAACGTAAATTGCTTGTGCTTGATGAACCAATGACAAACATCGATCCAGAGATGCAACAGTCATTTTATGAGTTACTCGTAGAACTCAAAAAAGAGATGACAATAGTTTTAGTAACTCATGATATTGGCGTTGTTTCTGTGTATGTCGATGAAATTGCGTGCTTAAATCGCAAGTTGGTGTATCATGGTTCAAAAGAAACGGCATTGAAAAAACTTGAAGACCTATATAAATGCCCGGTAGAACTAATAGCGCATGGAATTCCCCATAGAGTATTAAAGAGGCACTAAGAATGATAGAAATTCTTCAGTACACATTTATGAGAAATGCGCTGATGGCAGCCGTTTTGGTAAGCATAGTTTGTGGAATCATCGGCACCTATGTAGTTATAAAAAGAATTGTCTTTATTAGTGGTGGCATTTCTCATGCCGCATTTGGGGGAATTGGGTTAGGCTTTCTGCTTGGAATAAATCCAGTTCTGGCTGCTATCCCTTTTAGCATATTAGCTGCACTTAGTATTGGAACTATTAGTAAAAAAGTAAAAGTGAGTGAAGATACCGCTATTGGAATAATATGGACAGTAGGTATGGCATTAGGTATCCTATTTATTCAGTTAAGTCCAGGCTATGCACCAGATCTGTTTAGCTATCTGTTTGGAAGTATCCTTACAGTTCCTTCTTCTGACTTGATTATGATGCTAATTTTAGATATAATAATTATTCTGACCACACTAGTACTCTACAAGGAATTTTCAGCAATATCATTCGACGAAGAATATTCAACGGTTATTGGTGTTCCAACGAAATTATCATATTTGCTGCTCATGTGTTTGGTCGGACTGAGTGTTGTTGTCCTAATAAGAGTCGTCGGAGTGATATTGGTTATCGCTTTGTTAACAATTCCAGCAGCGATAAGTAGACAATTTGTCTATAACGTTAAAAACTTAATGCTCCTTTCAATCATTATTGGACTTGTTCTAACTGTAACTGGTTTATGGCTCTCTTACGTACTCGATTTAGCTTCAGGAGCAGTCATTGTTTTAGTTTTAGGTGCATCTTTTCTTATATCTTCGTTTTTAAAACATTCTGTGCAAAGTTAAGAGACGCCTGATGAAGCAATTTCTCCAAGTGAGGTATCTCACCTTACCTCTTCAAGGAAGAGGTATAATTTACTCTCCTCTATGAATTAACCTTGCCAAGTCATAAAAGAAGTTCTATAAAATAAAATTAATCATATAAACGATTTTGTACTTTGTTTTCTATTTGACTATATAAAGAGGAAATATCGAGGAACACGTTGTTTATATCGCAAGAAAGATTCCCCGTATTTCTTCTCCAGGAATGATTCTTCAAGTAGAACAGCTTTGTGACTAAGTATTATCCACCAAATTAGTATAACAAGAAGCAAAATACCTGATACTGATAGCGTCCAACCCATCAAACAAAGTGCTAAATAAAACAATGATGCGCCTAAATACATTGGATTCCTCGAATATCGATAAATTCCCGTGGTATTTACCCCTTTAGTGAATTGCGCAAATGAGTACATAGCAATTACATTCAAGACAATTCCTATGATATAAACCGGTAATCCAAGCCAAAATAGTGGTCCAATGTTAATTGGCGTTAAAATACTGATAATTAAAATTACTAAGAGAAATATCCTACTAATTAATCCGCATTTCTTGCCACTAGGGGATTCATAAAAGTCAGGATCTTCAATAGGGCTTCCTCGCTTTCGATCAGTAAGTATCATTAAAGCCCATATTAGACCGTATCCCACAACAAGGAAGATCCACAAGTTGTAAAGACCTAATTTTAGATTCAATTCTATCATAGAATCTCCTCAATTTATATTTAGGGGAATTCTCAAACCAATGGACATCAATGAGGAGTTAACCAATTCTGTTATAAAAAATTTTGGAATGTGGAGTTTTCTAACGCTCAGTTCGATTACGATATAAAATCATTAACGTTCCAGCTACACCAACTACTACTTCACCAATGTCTGCCCAGACGTGGAAAGTCGTCACAGCATAAATCCCCGTCAGTGACCAAATAAGGGGAATCACTAAAACAAATAGAGAGATCCTTTTATTTGTCCCTAACAGCAGTCCGAAGGTGAAAATACAAATCGGACAAGGAGCACCGAAAATTGGTCCAGAAGGATAGCTATGCCCAGTAAAATATCCTATAAGTGGATAAATGACTAATGCGTATATTATGAAAATCGTCCCGACAAGGGAATATTTGTTTCCCTCGATTTTGAAAGATAAGGATGGTTTATATATACCGAAAACCAAGAATATCAAGCCTTGCAGGATGAATAGTGCGCCAAATAGAGAATATAAAGGAAAAATTGGGCTAAAGAATATTATGAAAAAGACGATTCCTGCCCACAACCAAAGAAAAGCTAGCATACCAGAAATGGTTTTATCAGAATAACTGGTTTTCTTTATAGCTAGGATCACTACGGCTACTCCTATCAAATAAATGATGATTACCATCGGCCAAGTGGCCTCATGATACGTTTTAAACCCTTCAAAAAATGCTTCAGGACTAACAGAAGGGAATTCAGCCATTTACTAATCCTCCTATTGAACTGGGAAATTTAGGTTGCCTAAAGTTTAGGATCCTCATATTTAACATTTTGAAAACTTTACTCCTACTCTTTAGGGTGAGGTCGTTGACGTTTGTCTTGTGAGCTTCGGAAAGAATTTTCCTACTCTCTGTTTATAGTTTTCATATTTTTCTTTATGCACTTTTAATAAATATTGCTCCTCAAAATTAGCCTTTGAATTGTATACAAGGACATTGCACACCAAGTTAACCAATGACAATAGATTCGGTACAATGAAAAAAAGTCCAATTACGAACAAGATCACTGATAAACCTATTGGATGCCGAATATGGGCATATATTCCATGAGTAACTAAATTAGTTCTCTCTTTGGGAAGCATCATCCTAAAATTAACACCTAAAGTCAGGATGCCAACTGTTTCGAGCACAAATCCAAAGCCAATTATAGCCATCCCCATAATTTGAAAAAATTCATTGAATATTAAAGGAATTTTCAAAAACCAATTGGCACTATCCTCATTGATCACATAAAGAATTATTATACCTATAAACAGCAAACTACTTAAACTCGCAAATATCCTTTTTCCGCTAGGATATCCACCAGCTACGCCTTTTGAATCTTTTCCAGCACGTTTTGGTATGATTAAAGATATTAAAAATAAAACTAGATATAAGACTAAGTACCCCAGAAGAAATATTTGAATATAACTTAAATTCATCTTCATTGCCGCGTCCTTTTGTAAAAATTCTTCAAAATAACACTGTAGTGCTCCTAAAAGCTGATTTAATCGTAGTCTCTTCTTTTTTCCAACTAAGAAGAATTAGGTTTACCTAAAATTTAAAATGACGTGTATATAAATTTTTGGTATGCTTAAAATATATCTTAGCCTCGCAAGAAGACTCCATCCGCCTAATGATCTTTATTACACTATATCAAATGATTTCTTATTATACTTCAATAAAAATAAGAAAAAGAGACTAAACGCTTATTTTATTTCCCAATTTTTTCTTAAAGGGATTATTTATAGCAACTGATGAATCTTTCGATTGTCCTGTCATATGTTTTTTCGACTTCTGGGGGAAATAAACAACCTGGCAATTCTCCACGGGCTTTGTGATAACTTATGCATTCACAACAAAGACCTTTTTTCGAGCAAGGATAAGTACATCCACAATGTTCAATATTCTTGGATATGTTACAATCACGTTTCATTTAGTTTAACCTCTGAAAAATAATTTTGTGAGAACTCGTAAAGGATCCGTTTTAAAAACTTATCTTAGTTACAGTTACAGATTTGAACTATATCACAGCTTCAAGTCTTAGTTAGCTACAATGTCCTTATTGACAACGCGTTCTGTCAATTACATTAAAATGGAACTGGAAAAAAATCTTCTTGTTGGAAAGGATATCTATTTTTATTTTCTTTTTTATTTGTTCTTTTTCTATTTTCATCCGTTTTCACGTAAACTCAAACTCCTAAAGGTGCTACTTACATCTGTTAACAGAAACTAAGGAAACGATGGTAGAGTTCCAGAAAGAAGTTCTTGAGCGAGTTTTACAAGTTTCGATCTAAAATGAGGAGAGTCGAACTTATTTCGTCTTGCCCTTCTCAAAAGAAAGTAACAAATAGATTCTACACGATCTTTTTTCGAATTAACATTCACTTTCAAAGCACCTCATAGATAAATACAGCAAAAGGTGTAATATAGAGAGGCAGAGGGTAAGATGAAACTGAATTCTTCATAAAAAGCGCGATTTAATTGCTATCTTAAATTATTAGAACTATCTGCCAATGATATTCTTAGAGGTTGCAAAGTAGTCAAAAAAATAGTGAGAACACTAAGAAAATACAAAAGAGAAGTCCATTACGATGAAGTCGTCCAATAAACGACGTTATTCGTTGTCCAAAAGGACGAAACATTACTATCTGCTTGATAGCAATAACACGTACTAATAAATTCTTAGATTGCGGATAAAAACCTCAGAATCTATAAAAATATGATATACAACATCAAAGATAGATACAGTAGTAGATCGAATTCTTATTATCTGTATGTAGACATTATCGCCAGTGAGGAGCCTTTTTTGTATGAGAGAGGAACCAAATAAAGGGGACTTATGTAAACCGCAATGCTATATGCCATGTCCGTGTCTTAAGCATGAAAGTGACCAAGAAACGCTCTGTATCAATGGAGAAGAAGTTAAAGATGTCCAATTTGTGGATCTCGGTTTCATACCAACCTGTATGTTTACTGATAAGGTTCCAGATAACTCACTTTGTTTAAACATAGTTTACTCAGACGAAAATGGCTTTATTAGATGTGGAACAAGTAAAAGACGCATCAAAGTTAGAAATAATCACATATCCACTGAAGACTATTTAAATGCACTAACACAAGTAAAAGAACTTTATAATGGAAATTCAATCAAGATTAATTCGTGTCCAGAATGTCTCTACAAAATCATTGTTAGTCAACTCGAACTGCAAGAAGAACAAAGAACCGAGGAGAAAGAGTATGTTAACGCGTCTAGCAATTGTTGATCTCACAAATAATGATATTTTGCTCCCAGTTTCATTTTTAGAAGATTTTAGGAAAAATAATTCACAAAAAGTAGCTATGGTTTATTCAAATCAGTCAAAAACAATACACTTTTTTTCTTTGAGGAATGGGACTGATTGGATCCTAAAAATCCAGATTGAGTTCTTTCCACCTATTCGATCCTCTAACGTTACAAAACTTCTAGAAATCTTAAAAGAACGTTTTGATCGAATTGTGTTTTCTACTGGGATCTGTAATTACGAAGATGATTGTTTATGGGAAGGTTATGCAACAAATCACTTATTACCAGATCTAGAAGTAGTTAAACAGGAACTTTCAGAAGTCCCAGAATTGAAAAAAATTGAATTAAATATACAAGAAGCATAGCTCTGATTATTCTTAGACCTATATGAAAAACCATTTTTTAGTGATTTTAGATTTCGTTATTAGATTTTTTTGTATAATATCTTTTTTGTCGGGTTATTTCTCGTAAACCGAAATACGCGATGAGTGCGCGCAGATATAAATATATTGTTTTTCAAAATAAAGGTAAAATATGAATTTTTTTAAAATTTTAATTTTTTAATCGGATTCTTTTTCGAAATAAAGTTTTCAATAATAAAACATTTGTATTTTAAACTATCTTTTTATACAAATAAAAGTATTCTTAGTGACATCATTTTCATTATATTAAGTTTTTAACTGATATACATTAAATAAATGGCTATTTTTGTCTCTTATACCCTAGAAATAGTAATATAACTGATTTAAGAAAACTTTACTTTGTAATTAAGTGGGTTTGCATAAACAATAGTAATTTACTGGTAACTCAAGACATTGAAGTCAATTAAGTTTTTCTTGTTTGCGCGCTCAAAATAGATCTCAAACTGTTCGAACTATTTTTTATCTTCGAAGTATTCGAAGCATTCGAAATATTTATGAATAGGAACAGAATAATTGTATAATTAGAACAACAGCTTATCTGAAATCCTATTTAATTATCTTGAAGGTATAAAAAATTGCCCCCTATTAACAATAAAACTATATTGGAAGGGTTCAAAAAGGGGCAAGCTTTAGGTCGAAAAGCACTTTCGTCTTATGTAAGGTGGGGCTTTTCAGATCAACCGTTTCAAAAAGATCTCGTTTACTCATTTGATGAGTTCTATGTTGATTTTCAGACTCAAGATTTTTCTGTATGGCTTGGGGCAATTAGCAAACTCTCCAAAGAAGTAAATAAAAAAGCAGCGCTTATGATAGGTCCCATGTATATTGGAAAAACTACGCTCATTAGAAAAGTAGCGAACGTATTAAATAGAGAATATATCCCTACAAAATGCATTTCTGTTCCTAAAACAATAAATGGCTTTATCCTCCAATTAAGACGTGAGGATCTAATTGACACACAACTGATTTTTTTGGATGATTCAGATATACTATTTAATGACATCTCAATGATTATAGATGAGATTTCTCAGAATATTGAGGCAGAATACACAATAATACTTGCCATTTCGCCATCTACATACTTATGGCTTTGGAAAAATGAACCTGCCATGCTGGATCAACATATTCTTGACTCTTACAAATTAAGGACTTTTGATCAGGATACGACTATAGATCTTCTTCAAAGAAGAATTGACCATTTTAAAGAAGGAACTAGCCCACAGGCATTTTCTAACGATGCTTTAGCAAAAATAGCTTATTATGCAATGGGATTACCGGGCTTGGCACTAGAACTAGCAGAGAGTTGTCTTGATTTTGAAATTGAAACCATCACAACAGATTATGTTGATGGAAGGGCAAAAGAACTCAATTATGAAATCGCAAAAAGAATTGCAGAAGGAGATCATGAGTATTGGAAAGGATCACGTGGCGAGATATTAAGAGAACTAGCAATTTCACTTAGCCCAGTTGAACAACAACAATTGAAAGAGTTACGGGGTGCTCGTAAAAAAGAGAATTTAATTGAATTAGAAGGAACGAGTAGTGCTGAATTAGTTGAGCGAATTAGTCTATCGAGTCAAGGAACAACTTCATATCATCTCAAAAAATTGATTGAAGGAGGAATTGTAAAACAAACCAAAGTAGGACGTAATCAAATATACACGATTCACTCTACAATAAGCAACGCTGTTGAGTTAGCCTTAATGTCATCAGCAATGATCAATTCATCTTAATAAAGAAATATGATGTTCCATTGTTATGAAATTTTGGGAGAGAAAAGAAGAGGTTTATAAATGGCAATTATTGATCAAAAAAAGTTCCTCGCTTCAATAAAGAAAGGATTAACTCTTGGAACAAAAGCTCTCTCCCTGTATCAATTATTTGGTTTTCGTGAACGACCTTTTAAGGAAGATTTGATTGAAAGAAATAGTTACTTATTTGTCCCTCCGCAATTATTTTACGAACATAGCCAAAGTCTAGCATCATGGATCACAGCCTGTCATTCCGCTGGCAAGAATGGACTGATAATAGGACCGCCCGATGTTGGAAAATCAACCTTAGCAAAATTTTTTGTTGAGGAATTGGTCAAACTTGCAGAAGAAATAAGGATTAAATGTCACTATATTCAATTAAAGGGTTTGACGGAAGCTTCTGAAACAAATCAAAACCCAGAAGAAGTTGTTATAGGTAGTCCACATTCAATTGGGTTAATAGCTGAACTAGAGAATAGAAATTTAACTGAAACTGATATTCTCTTAATTGATGATATTGAAACAGGTTTACAAAAAGAAAACTTCATAGACGAACTCTTACGATATATGCGATCCAAAAACCAAACCATTATTGGTATTACAACTCCTTCAGTGCCTTCAGAACTTATTGATATTTTTGATGATGTTTACAAGATAAAGTCTATTGAATTCGATACCATTGTAAAAATATTGAAGACAAGAATATTGTATTACAAGGAAAATGATGATAAAAGAAATAACACCTCGGATTTGACTCCTTTTACTGATGCGGCAATTAATAAGATTGCAGAGTATTCAATGGGGTTGCCAGGTCTCGCTCTAGATTTGGCAGATTCATGTTTACGAGGAATCTCTAATGCGAAAGAAATTACCCCAGAAAGTGTTGATCTCATAGCTGAAGAATTACAATACCCAATTGCTAAAGATATAGAAATGGGGCAAGGTATAGGCTATTTTGAAGTGGAAGGTGGAGAAAAGAAAAGAAAAGAATTGAATTTGAGTCTAACTGATAGTAAGGCAAGTATTTTGAAAGAAATTCTTTTTCAATCACGAATACATCCTGAAAAACCAGGAATTACAAATACTAAACTCTCAAAGAGCACCAGGATTTCTATTCAAGCTCACACAATTTCTTATCATACAAACATCTTGGAAAAATGTAAGATCTTAGAAGTTCAAGAGGGGCTGCGGGAAAAGAAAAGAGGAAATTTCAGATATTTTACAGTAAAAAAGCCGATAATGAATGCTATCGAATTAAAAATTCTATCTCAAAAACCACCGACATCTTCAGAGGTGATAGTAAAGCGTTAATTTGTATCATTGGAAAGTCAAATTGAAAAATCGTAGGTTTGAATGATAAAGAGGGCCAACTGGGTGAGTTAGCCAACCCCAATGGCTAACCCAGTTTCCCCAATAAAAATGTATCGATTAGAAACAATCTATGGTTAACACTGTCCTACCAGTTAGCCCATTTTATATTTAGTATACTTCTATGCATAAATATCTTATCGTTCTGGTTAACTACGGGCGCGCTGAAGAGGGGTAACGGGGGACCGTTTAAACCACTTAAACATTAATAAATTAAATATTAAAATTAGAAAAGAAAATTAAGTTTGTCTTGAAGTGTTTAAAAACCGATAAAAAAGTGGTACATATGGAAAAAAAGAAAAAAAGCAATTTCTATAAGAAAAGCAAAGAGAAATTGGATTTAAACAAGTTCAAATTACGTTTGAGGGAAATAAGAACACGTACTCAAGTAGAAGTAGAAATCGCTGACTTATGGGAAATTGCAATGTGGACCGGACAAAAATAATTAACTGCCCCTAAATTAAGAACTGCCTCCTCTCGGTGTTTTAACGTGAAAATAACCGATAAGAGATTTGAAGAGACGATCGAAAGAAGAGTAATAGTAGAAGAAACGATCGAAAGAAAGATTATCGAAAACTCAATCGAAGAAAGAGTTGCGATGTTAGAAAACAAATTTGAGGAATATATATTTCTTTCAGATGAACAAATTAAGGAAATTAGAGATTTAATTCAGTTATATTATGATATCTATGGTAATAAAAGAATCTGGAGCATACTAAGACATGAATGTAAGTTCAGTAAATTAGAAAGAGCCCCAAGATATAAGTTTCCAATAATAACAAAAATTCTATATGATTTTGTAGGCTATCATGAACCTAAACAAGAAGATCATCCCAATAATAAACAGAATTACTACGTGGGCGATAATGGGAAATTCATGGAAGATAAAAACTCGTTTTTGGCAAATAAAAAGAAAAAGCACCATAAAAAGAGAGTTGTAGACACTTCAGGATGCCCAAGCATTTTAAGTTTTACTTTTCAAGAATAAGAATTCTGTCTAAACAATAGACTTTTATCTCTATCTAGTTTTGTTTGAAACTAAGGATTTAGACTTTAGTAATCAGGGAGGAAATTACTTGCATAAAGTTTCAGTAGAATTGATATTTACTGGAAATGAGCTCCTCATTGGGAAAACTCTGAATACAAACAGCCAGTGGTTAGCAAAACGAATTTATTCATTGGGAGCTCAAATCACCCGGATGATGAGTATTGGAGATACACTAGATGATATTTCAACAGCTCTCTTAGAAGTAATAGGGAGAAAACCTGATATTGTAATTACGTCCGGAGGTTTAGGACCTACCTTTGATGATTTAACATTGGATGCCGTAGCAAGAGCCACTAAGAGACCGCTAGAGCTGTCGCAAGAGGTATTAACTCTCCTTTACCAAATATACGAAGAAAAATACAAAAAAGGAATTTCAAAAGAAAAAAAACTTTCAAAATATAAACGAAAAATGGCATATCTTCCCAAAGGAAGCATACCTCTGCCAAATAATGTAGGAACTGCACCTGGCGTTTTATTAGAGCTGGGAGAGGATAAGGGTATCAAATTGTTTTGTCTGCCAGGAGTCCCTGCTGAATTAAAAGCCATTTTTAACCAGAGCATTGCGGAAATAATAGTGAAAATGACTGGAGATATTGAAATGGCTGAAGCACGATTTAAGACAGAGCAATTTATAGAATCAGAAATGGCAGCTTTGGTAGACAAAGTGACAACAGCTTATCCTACCGTGTATATCAAAAGTCACCCACTCGGTTGGGAAGATACTGCTCGTGTAGAATTTCATCTTACATCAAAAGGGGAAAAGATTGAACATATTACAGAGAATGTAGAAAAGGCTACAGCTATGTTGAAGAAACTTGTTGTGAATGGTGGCGGAAAAATAATCGAAGAAACTGAGTAAGAAAAATTAATTTCAAGATATTAGTGAAGAAATAATTGAATGAGGAACTAAGATGACTGTCAATATTGAATTATTATTTACTGGAAATGAACTCCTTATCGGAAAAACGCTTAACACCAATGCTCAGTGGTTAGCAAAACGTATCTATTCACTTGGAGCACAAGTAACCCGTATGGCTAATGTAATGGACGATCTACAAGAGATCTCTGATGAGCTACTATATATGATCAAAAGACAACCAGATATCATTATTACCTCAGGAGGTCTTGGTGCATCTTTTGATGACATGACATTAGAAGCTGTAGCTAAAGCAACGAATAGACCACTTATTCTCGTCCAAGAGATCCTAAACGAAATTAAACGAGTTCATAAACTATTTTACGAGCGTGGCGACATCAAAGAAAACAAGGTATCTGAATATGCAAGAAAAATGGCTTATCAGCCAAAAGATAGCAAAATGCTTGAAAATCCGGAAGGTGGAATACCAGGAGTTTTGTTAGAACTGGAAAAAAACGTGAATATAATCTGTTTACCAGGAGTACCCGCAGAATTAAAAGCCATGTTTGATCAGATCGTCGCTGATATCATTTCTAAAATGGTTGGAGGAGATATCGCCACAGCTGGTGTTAAATTTCTAGTAGACCTAATAGAATCTGAAATTGCGATTTTAATTGAAAAGGTGATGAAGGCATATCCAAGTGTGTACATTAAGAGCAATCCATTAAGTTGGCAAGATGCTGTACGTGTTGAAATTCATCTTACATCCAGAGGGGAAGTAAATCAAGTGAATGAAAATGTAAATAATGCTGCTGAGATGCTGAAGAATCTGATTTTAAACTATGGAGGAAAAATAGAAGAAAATTCTATTATTTCTGCAAACAAGAAACAATAAATAATTTAAGAAGAATAAATCTACACTAAAATGTAAATGAAAATAATAAAAGCCACATGGAGGGGAAAAAATGGAAGAAGAACCTACAGAACCTTCAATACCAGAAGAAACCGAGACGACAGGGGAAGTAGAAATATTTCCGTATTTGCTTGATGATCCTTCATCATCTCTTGATGTAGAACTTGCAGTTGCGTTTATGGTGGCTGAAGTAAATCGTGAGAAAGGCGGCGGCCTAATTAGGAAAACACCAGAAGAAGTTATTATGCTTTTTTCAAAAATTGGATGGCCTTATTGGTTTATGAAAACTAAAGAAGGATCGGTGATCGCTGATGGACAAGGATTATCTGAACAGAAACTCACATTTAGTCAAGTACCTAAACCAGAAGAAATTGATAATATCCTATCTAGTAGTGAGATTGCGACAGACTATGTAAATTCCCTAAAAAGAACTATTGAACTTCTGACAAGTCTTCCAACACAAAGCGTGCCCATTACTGCATTAGTGGAACCCGAGTTAGCACAAAATATTGCAACACACAAGAAAAGTATAGAAAAGAAACGCCCTTTAGAGATAAAAGTAGCGATACTAGAACCTGAGATAACTAAAAATGATGCAAGAACAATTGCGACAAATTTTGATGAACTAATGGCGGATAGAGATAATGAACTGAAGAAATTTGATGAAATAAAGAAGACTATTGAAAAAAATACGAGTACCCACTTCAAAAAATTAGACGATAAAACGAGAGAAACACTAACAACTTATTCTGATACTGTAACAAAACTGAAAGAGGATGTCGATCAAGAAATAGTCCGTTTGAAGAGGAAAAAAGATGAAGAGCTAAAAAACACAGATATAATAAAAGAAGAGGAAGGTAAACGTATCGTAAAAAAACTCCGGACTACATTTGACCCCGTCCAAACATCCTTTTCAAATGCACAAAAGGCTGTCGAAGATTATGTTGAAAGTAAAATTCCTCCTGGTAAAGAGCCAGAGTTAGCCTTTGATTTAGCTGGTGGTGCTATTAATTACATTAAAAGTCAAATCGATTCGATTGGGGAATCACTTAAAGCGACGGAAAAAGACATCAATAATTTAAAAGAGGATTGGAAAAAGTTAATAGCAGATGTTGAAGCGAAGAAAAAAGCAATTGTAAATAAAACTGAAGAAGAAATTGCTAATCAAAATAAGAGAATCAAAGATAAAGAAGTTGAACGCGATAAAAAAATAAATGAGCTAAAAGAGTTTCAAAAGACAATTGAGAATTTAATCAAAGAACTATTCACTAAAATCGATGAACAAAAAAAGAGACTTCTTGAAGAAAATTCCATGCCTAAGAAATTTTTAATCCCGGAAACAGTTGCACCGATGTATCAAGAGATTAATGCAACATATTTGCCACTTTATATCACTAAATATTCTAATGAGAAACAAGAAACACGCTTTATTGTCCTTCCTGCCATTGCTTCACTGAAGGAGAAGAAAGAAATCGGTATTGACATTGGTGACAAAAAGTTACATTCAATGATTTATACATCATTTAATGAATATGTCAAGAAGAGAATTGAGGACGCATTAAGTAAAAACAAGAATTTAAGAGATAATATCGAGCGAATCATGAATGCTAATAACTTCATTAAGGAAAAGACGATAGAATCAACGATTCAAGACGGAATAAAAACTTTAGAGGCGAAAAAAGTAATCAAAGACAAAGATGCTGAAGAATTTGCACTGGCTACCATAGAAGCATTTAGAGGTGCATAGCCGGTTTTATAATTTGCTATATATCCTTGCAACGACATATAGTCGACTATCCCACTCTAAAGTAACAGGCTTCTAGAAGCGGGAGTTTTGACTATTTTATTTCATTTTTTTTTGTCGATGAACTACCTCGCCCCCCAAGAGAATCGCATTTTAGTATAAGAGCAGTGGAACTAGAAACTACATAGAAACGAAAGTAGGTCTCCTAGAAAGTCGTTTTAATGATGGAGATAATGGGACAAAGACTCTTTCCTTTATTAGAGATGTGATTTCCTTGATAAGGTCATCGAAACGGATATTATTTCGTGATTCTCCGTCAGCCCTTGTTCGGACAGAAACTGTATTATTTTCTATTTCTTTATCACCAATAACAATTATATAGGGAATCCATTCTCGCTCTGCTTGTCGAATCTTTTTACTTAAAGTTTCATCTCGATCATCTAAGTCAACTCTAATTTTAGCACTTTCCACTTTTTGCATTAGTGTTTCACAATAGGAAACGTGACGATCTGTAATAGGAATAACTCTCACTTGAGTTGGTGACAACCATAGAGGAAACATGGGAGTTTTGCCTTTTTTCTGATCGATTGCTGCCCCCTCTAATAATGCATATACAATTCGTTCAACTGCACCAGACGGTGAACTGTGAGTAATGATTGGAAAAACCTTCTCGCCCTTCTCATTTATATAAGTGATATCATATCGTTTTGCTGACTCCACATCAATTTGAACAGTGGAGAGTGCTGCTACCTTTTTGACAAAGTCAACGAAATTAAATTCAAATTTAAGAATCCAATAAAAGTATCTGGCAGGAAATAATTCAATTAATGCAGGTTTTTTTAGTGCCTTAGCAATCAGAGTTACCAACCAATCGCGATGCTCTTCGAAAAATTCTTGACTCATACGAAATGCTGCTTCATATTCAAAGTTAAAATCAGCCATTAATGATGCTGCAAGAAAATATTGCTCTTCAAATTCTTGGAGAACTGAAGTGATATCCGCCGCACATGCATGTAAATCAGGCATTGTAAAAGCTCTCAGTCTCCTTAAAGCGACTACCTCTCCACGTTTTTCTCTTCTAAAACTCGGAGCTAGTTCATAGATTCTTAAAGGCAAGTTTTTGTAGCTAAGATTAGTATCTGCCAAAAGAAAGAACTGACCGAAATCAGAAGCGTATCGAAGGAAAAGTTCTTTATCCCCTGAATGGACACGATATTGACGTGCAGGGAACCTAGAAACTTGTTCTCTAAGTACTGGATTTTCAAGGTCATACATGAGCGGTGTATCCAAGGGCAGTGCACCGAACTCATTCACAACCTTATTATAAACATGTTCTTCAACTATATGGCGTAATGTCGTGCCCTTAGCATACCACCGCATGTTACCAGGATCAGCTCCAGGTTCATAATCAGCAAATTCATGTCGTCTCATAAGATCAATGTGTGGTGGTTTACCTTTTTCCTCTCTTTCTTTGGCAAGTTCATAAAGTAAGAAGTCCCTTAGATTCTCATGTTCCCTAAAATTAAAAGGGATTTCTGTTCTTAGTTTTCTTGATTCTCCTTCGTCTTTTATTTCGACTTTTATAAGTTGATTATTCGGAGTTAATACGTAAAAGTCGGAGGGTGGATGTTCTTCAACAATAATTTCTTCTTTTTCCTTCTGAGTGATATCTACAACTCGTAGAGTTTCTGCTCGTGGATGACCAATACAATTCACATTGAAAGCCTTATACCATCCAAATGGTGATCTTATTACATTATAGCCTTTTTCAGAGAGTAATTCACTTAAACGTTTCAAAATTTGCTTAGCTGCTGCCGGTGATGATAGTTGTGAGCTTAAGTGAGCATAAGGATAAATTACGATATTTGACTCCCCTAGTTCTTCAGCTAATTCTCGAATTTTCTCTGAAGCTTGCTCTATTGCCATTTCAGTATTTTCTTCATCAGATTTTTCTACAGAAATGAAAATAACCAGTACGCGTTCAGAAGTCTCATATTGTCCATATTCAATTTCTTCTGCATCTTTAGTCGCTTTTTGCTTCACCTCATAGCTGAAACCATTCGAATGGATTGACAATAGTTTCAAGAGATTCACCTATCTATTTTGGATAGTCGTTTTCATTAGCCTATTTAACTTTGTCGGCGGAAAGTCTTAATTATTAAATCTAAGTTGTACTCTAGTGAATCATAGGAAGAGTGTCTGAACCGTAAGATTTTTAACTTGTGCGACGAGAAGTCCCCTTGCGACAGCTGGAAGATGAAAGCCGCTAGCTTTATATTGTTTTTTGAGGTAGAAGTATTGGTAAAAGAGTCTGCGTGAAGCCCATGAAACTGACACAGAAAATTCGGATCTTTCCGACTCCTGAACAGGAAGAAGTGCTCTGGAAACTATCGGAGAAATGCAGACTCATCTATAATTTTGCCCTTGCCGAACGAAGGCACGCCTATCGACACGGCATTAAGGGCGTGAATTATCGCAAACAGCAAAACGACCTGCCAAGGATCAAAAAGCAATACCCTGAATATACTTGGGTGTATTCGAAGGTGTTACAGTATGTGTTGAGGTCATTAGCCGCCGATTATGAGTCGTTCTTTGCCCTTCGAAAAAATGGGTACGCCGAGGCCCGCTCCCCGCGATATAAAGGCAAACAGTACTTCACCACCATAGTCTATAACCAGTCAGGATTCAAGCTAGAACAAGGAACAATTTCCTTTTCCCATAACTACAATGATATCCCTTTGGGGTTCGCCCTGCCAGAAAAATTCTCTTTTGACAACACGCAGGTCAAACAGGTCGCCATCTCCGCACAACGAAATCGCTATTTTGTGACCATCACCCACCAGGTGGAAGAACCGGCCTATGTGGATAACGAGCAGTACCAGGCCATTGACTTGGGTGTTACTCACATCGTGACTGCGGTAAACTCCCAGGGAAAGTTCTTGGTAGTAAATAATCAGCGTCCAGACAAATACTGGAATCCCAAAATCGCCAGGATTCAAGCGCGGCGGGACAGGTGTAAGAAATTCAGCAACAGGTGGAAGCTCTTCAACCGTATCAAACGCAAGTACGAGCGGAAACGTGATGCACAGCTAAAAAATTTCCAGCACAAACTCAGTACGAAGTTAGTGAACAACACGAAGGCGAATACCCTTATTGTGGGCGATCTTGAGATCAAAGCGATGGCACAGTCAAAGAATGTGCCGAACTTTATAAGATCGGGATTAAACCGCGCCACACAGAACACGGGTACGCTGGGGCGGTTCGTGCATTTTCTAACCTACAAATCGAAACGAGTAGGTAAAAGATTAATAGAATTTGACGAATGCAATACCTCCCGAGAGTGTTATGTGTGTGGAAAACTTCATTATATGCCAATATGGCAGCGAGTTATGAATTGTGAGTGTGGTAACGTGATTACTAGAGACAAAAATAGTTGCGTGGTGCTCATGAAACGTTACCTATCACAGAATGCTAAGTGGACAGGCTATCAAGCATTCCTTGATAATCTGCGACAAACAGCCAAAGGTAAAACGAAAGTACCCAGTCCCAGTGATGGATATGGTTTGGAGGACTCGCAGGAAGCCCCCTCTGTCAAGGTGGGGTAGTTCACGAATCTATCTGATTTCATGTTAACCAAGTCATAGCCTATTGAAGATTTTGATTTTCGACGGTGAGAACACTGCTAAACGATAAAGAAATAACTAGAGAACGAATACGATTACAATGCTTAGGCATAAAGAGCGAAGGAATTCATAAAGGTAGAAAAGGAGGAGCTGGTCCAACTGGTGGCAGATCTATGATTTTTCCCAATGGGACACTAGGAAATGTGCCACTCAGAGGAAATTTCGTACGTAGTTCTCCTTATACGTTAAGGGAAGTTGATACAGAGGTATATGAAATCTGGCACGACTTACGTGAAGAGTCAATAATGAAAGTAGGCTTCGTTCCTAGACCAAAGTTTTATGATAAACTCACTACAGACGATATTCCGATGTGGAAGCTTTCCGCACTTCACGGCGCCGATTGCGTTGCAACAACGTTAAACAGGTATTGTTTCCTCTGGCGGAAAGGAAAACAGTGTAGGTTCTGCTCGATTGAAATGGCAATAAAATCACATAACGGGATAAGTTTAGCAATCAAGAAACCTCGGTGGTTTCGTGAAGTTGTCGTCGAAGCATACAAAGAGGGAGTCTGTAACCACATTACCTTAACTTCTGGGACACCAGGCACTCCAGACAAAGGCTGCAAATTAACAGCAGATGTTGTCAGTGAGGTAAAACGCTATGTAAATGTTCCAATTCATGGTCAGGTTGCCCCATTAGACGAAGATAAATTTCATTATTATGATATGCTCAGGGATTCAGGCCTTGATACCCTTGGAATACATGCAGATGTTATCGATCCAGAGGTCATAAAGGTCATGTGCCCTGGAAAAGAAGATTTTGGATGGGAAAAATATATCAAAGCATGGAAATATGTTGTAGAACTCTTTGGTGAAAATCAGGTTACATCATTTGTATTAGCAGGTCTCGGAGAAAGAGATGATGTTCTTATTGAAGGCATGAAAAGAATGGCCAGCATCGGTGTCATTCCATATTTGATACCATTTAGGCCCTTACCAGAAACACCTCTTGCCGATGCACGACCTCCAGATCCTGAAAGAATGATTCGACTTTTTGGAGAGTTGCAACAAATTGTTTTAGATGCAGGTCTCGATGTATTTAAGAATAAAGGTGGCTGTATGAGATGTGGGGCCTGTAGTTCCAACAGAGAAGCAATTAAGTATGGAGTTTAATTTACAAAATTTGTTTTTTTTTGAAATTTACTAGTAGCTAAGCAAGAAAGCACCACAGCTTTAGCTTGAGGTAGTTCACATTAAGACATTCAATTGGTTAAAAGATGTTATTTTGATTTTTAGTTATAGCCTTTTTTTGAAAGCGATTGAAGTAACAAATAAATAGCACGAAAATAAATCAGGAATTGGAGAGAAATTAATGACAACACACGAGAAAAGTAAGTTTCAATCACTTTCCGAACTGTTAGAAAAATTAAATGAAAAGGGAAATTTTGATGCGAGCGCTATTGCCAGTGAAGATGGTCTTGTCATGGCAGAACACATCCGTAATAACCTCAGCAGAGAAGCTTTAGCAGCAGTTTCTGCCCTTGTTTATGCTATGGGACAAAGAACCCAAGATTATCTAAAATTAAAGAAGATTTATGGTATTGGTTTTGATTCACCTTTGGGTCGTATTTATTTTCGTCCAATTGCTATCCGTGAAGATAAGAGAAAAACGAATTTGATATTAACAGTAATTGGAAACAATTCGACCCCTAGTTTTAAAGAAAGGCTTAATATCTTATTATTTAAACGTTCTTTGGTTGAAACGCTTTTAGATTGGGCAAAACAATCCATAATTCAAATATTCAATGAATCTACTATCTAAAATACTTTAAGTTTGCCTAACTTAGCTTTGAATGAACTTATAGTCAATTGAAATTTCGGATTTGGATTATTTGTAGTCATTCTTTCAAGCAATTTCTTTTGCGTTTAGCACTTTCTTCTGATATTATAACATACCTCACCTAAGATTCAATAAAATCTTATTCGAAACAACAAAAATGTTTAACAACTGACTTTAATTACATCGTGATAATCAATAATTCAGAGAAGGGAAATGTTTATGGAAATTCAAAGTTTCCTTGAAGAAATCGTCGGAGAGCAATATGTACTTGCTGAAGACTTCGAAAAGATTGTTTATTCGAGAGATGCAAGTATTGAGCCACCAATATTGCCAGATTATGTCGTAAGACCGAGAACTATTGAAGAAATTCAAAAAATCGTAAAATTGATTAATTCGGCATCCCATAGACACCCAATTCATATCAGATGCTCTTCAACAGCTTATTGGGGAGGTGGTGTACCTACTAAGGGAGGCATTATCCTTGATTTAAGCAGAATGAATAAAATCATAGAAATAAACGAGGATACACAATGCGTCACGGTAGAGCCAGGTATCACGTTTGGTGAATTATTTGCAGCCTTGGAACAGAAAGGATACAGAATAGGCGAACGACCAGAATCTGCATACTCTGCTTGTGTAGGAGGGCATGTTGCATCAATGGGTGCTGGTTTGGGACAATATATCTTTGGAAATCAAGGAGATCAGGTAACAGGATTAAATGTTGTGTTACCTGATGGTACACTCTTAACTACAGGGTCTGGTGCCCTTGAAAATACTCCAAAATTTACCAAATGGATATTCGGCCCTGATCTTTCAGGCTTATTTATTGGTTCAGAGGGAGTCCTAGGAGTTATTGTTGAGGTCACATTGAAACTTTATCCACTTCCAAGAGCTATGACATTTGCTACTTTTGCCTTCGAGAATATTGAAGACGCCATAGAAGCTGTGTATCAAATTCAAAGAGGACCATTTTCGATCCAATATTTATCCTGTTTTGAAGGCGCCAGTTTTGTTAAAACATATCCGCAACTTGATTGGGGAAGCAAAGCTAAGCATGGCATTGTATTAACAATAGTGATTGAAGGTAGGAGTAAAGAAGATGCAGCCATTCAAAAAGAAGAGATAACACAAGAAGCGTTTAGACACCGCGGGGAAGATTTGGGGGAGGCATTTGCACGTGATATTTTCTGGAAAAATCGATATAACTGGGCAGTAACGCGAACACTTCGAAAAGGTCTGAGAACAATTATTTTATTTCGCGTTCCAACGAAAAAAATACCCCTATTCTGGGAAGAAACCCGTACTATCGGTGATCAGTTTGATCTCAAAATTGGACGGAGCTGCCAAGCAAGAAGTCGCCATTTTATTAGTTATCATCCCTCAATTCGCTATTCAGAAAAGACTCCTGAAATATGGGAAAAGGTCAAAGAATGTAAAAATGCGCTATACCTACGATTTATCGAACTAGGTGGAATGCCATGTCGATTACCTGGACAATTGCCTGAATCTATTACACATAAATTCAAACACTACCTATTATTTCTTAGAAGACTAAAAACATGTATCGACCCCAATAATATTTTTTCATCAAGCAAAATAGTTGGGTTGTAGAAAATTGCTTATATCGAAACCAGAAGTTCTTACTGATGCACTATATAAGTGCGGACGATGCTCTTATTGTAGAGGATGTAATGCAGAAACACCAATCATCTGTCCAGCCTATGAACTTACAGATAAACTTGAAACAGTTTCTCCTAAAGGACGATTACAGATTGCAAGACGTCTTTTTGAAGGATCTATACAGCCCAGTAAAGAACTCTCAGAAGCTTTCTTTTTATGTCCTCTATGTGGAGATTGTCGAGATAAGTGTATTGAGGGGATAGATACTACGGAAGTATTTGAAGTTATACGAGAAGTATTAGTTAAAGAAAATGCCGGAATAGATACTCATTCAAAGTTTATGGGGTCAATAGTCGAAAACAATAATCCCTATTTCGAACCGCATGAAAAGCGATTAGCATGGTTGCCAAAACAGCTCTCACCAAGTAATCCAATGACACCAGAATATGCTTATTTTGTTGGATGTACCTCTGCTTACCGAAGGCAACCAATAGCAGTAGCTACCACGGAAATCCTCCAGACAGCGAAAGTGAAATTCACTTTTATGGACGAAGTTTGTTGTGGGTCACCTTTACTAAGAACTGGTCATAAAGAGGTTGCCAAGAAACTTGCGAAAAAAAACATTGAGACGATCAAAAAAACTGGCGTTAAAAAGGTCATCACCAGTTGTGCTGGATGTTATAGGACGCTTAAAAAGGATTATCCAATACTTCTTGAGCAAGAACTTCCATTCGAAGTGATTCATTCAGCAGAGCTACTCGCAGAATTAATTAAAGACGATCAATTAGAACTTTCAGAAGGCACGCCGATGAAGGTGACATATCACGATCCTTGTCACCTAGGTAGACACGTAGGGGTATACGAGCCTCCAAGGGACGTTTTAAAACACATTCCAAATCTCAAATTTATTGAGATGACTGAAAATAGAAATAACGCACTTTGTTGTGGTGCGGGAGGAGGGTTTAGAGCGGGATATAAAGACCTGTCAATTGATTTAGCGGCTTTACGTGTGTCTCAAGTTAAAAATATAGATGCAGAAATTCTCTCCTCATCATGCCCATTCTGTCATTACAATCTCGAACTAGGACGAGATAAAATAGATAAAAACATAAAAATCGCAGATATTACGGAACTAATAGCAAGGCGACTTCTTTAGCAAGGATGACGTTAATTATGACCGAAACGGATTTGTGGCTTCAAAAACTACAAGATGAGGATTCAAAGGTAAAAGAAGGTGCAGTATATGCTCTGGGTGAACTCGGTGACACAAGTGCTGTAGAGCCACTAATTATTATGCTCGAAGATCCTTCGTCTGATGTTCGAAAAAGTGCTGCGGTAGCATTAGGTTGGTTGAAAGACATACGAGCCGTAGATCCTCTTTTAAATTACCTCAAGAAGGCTCAAACAAGCGAGTTCAGTTCAATAACTTATGCACTCAGCGAATTAAAAGATAAGAAGGCAGTTGAACCGCTAATTCAAATAGCGCTTGGATCGGATTCTCAACAGATACGCAAACCGTGTATTCGTGCACTAGGTAAATTGAATGATAAGAGAGCGATAATCCCATTTTTAGAAATTCTTTCAAACAAAGAAGCAAGAGATTTCCATATTTTCACTAATGAAACGCTTGACAGAATGTTAGATGACGAAGGAATTAAAACGCTTATCCAAGCGTTTGATTGTTCAAATGATGCTGTAAAATGGATTGCATCAAGAAAAATAAGGGAATTAAGCGAAAAAAGTTATGAGCCGCTGATCCAGGCTATAAAGGAAGGAAGTGGAGATATCAGAAAACATTCTATCATAACAATTGCAGAAATGAAAGAAATAAAGGATATTGCGTTCCTTAATCAATTTATTGAAGATGAAACCCTGAAATATTATATAGCAATCGCCTTTGGAAAGCGTGGTAATACAAGAGCATTAGAGATCTTAATTGCGGGGCTTACACATCTTTCAGCATGGGTAAGAGAACATTCGGCTTTGGCTTTAGGCATAATAAAGGAAAGAAAAGCCTTTGATGCGCTAATTATAGCATTGAAGGATACAGAACGAGAAGTTCGTGCGGCTGCTGCGTTTGCTCTTGGTGAACTAAAAGATGAAAAGGCTATCGATCCATTAATTCAAGCTATGATTTCTGAAAAGGGTGAGGATTGGTATACAAAAGGAGCTTTTGTTCGGGAAACTATTGCTAAAGCGCTTGGAGAAATAGGTGGCCACGCTTCAAAACCGCTTTTAGCAATCTTTGAAGAAAGTAAAGATTGGAACCTTCGTTTTATTGCTGCTGTGGCTTTAGCATCAATGAAAAACCATGTCGGAATAAATTACTTAGTTCGAGGGTTGCTGCAGGGTACCTTATTTTTGCAATATGCGTGTCGTAGGATAATCAAAGAATTGGTCAAGGAAAATAAGATTTCGCCAGAAATACTCAAAAAACACCAATGGAGTTTCAGATGGGAATAACAGCACTTAATTATCTGATGGTTTTCTCTGCATCTTATGAATACCTTCTAATTAATTATCTCCAAAAACCTTAAAAGAATGGGGTTCAATTCATACCACCGCTGATTCAGTATGGTATTCTTAAGCCTTTATGTAAGTTCATCTCTTACATCATGCTGCTTTGTGCGAAGAAAAATGGTTCCTCTCTGAAAAAATCGCTATAAAGTGATTTTTTATGACTGACTTAGAAAAATTGCTACAGAGATTAAACGATAAGGACTCTAGGGGAAGGGAAGAGGCACTGTACGCCTTGGGTGAACTTGGTGATATACGTGCTGTAAAGCCACTGATTGATATACTCAAAGATCCTTCGATCCGATTGCGAAAAGGTGCTGCTGTGGCGTTAGGTTGGCTGAAAGATAAAAGGGCTGTTGATCCTCTTTTAAAGTATCTTAAAACGGCTCAGGCGAGTGAGTTTAGTTCAATAACTTATGCACTCAGCGAATTAAAAGATAAGAAGGCAGTTGAACCGCTAATTCAAATAGCGCTTGGATCGGATTCTCAACAGATACGCAAACCGTGTATTCGTGCGCTAGGCAAAATGGATGATAAGAGAGCAATAATTCCATTAATAGAAATTATTACAAATGAAAAAGAAGCTCTGGATTTTCAAAATTTCACTAAGGAAATTCTTGACAGAATGTTAGATGACGAAGGAATTAATGAGCTTATCAAAGCGTTTGATTATCCATATGAGGGGGTAAAATGGTTTGCATCAAGAAAATTAAGGGACTTAAGCGATAAAAGTTTTGAACCGCTTGTCCATGCTATAAAAGAAGGAAGTGGAGATCTAAGGAAATATTCTATTATAACAGTTGCAGAAATAGAGAATTCAAAAAATATTGATTTCCTTAATCAATTCATTAACGATGACCAATTGAAATACTATGCTGCAGTAGCATTAAGCCGAGGCGATACACAGGTTGTAAATATTTTAATTGAAGGACTTAAACACCCTTCAACATGGGTAAGAGAACATTCTGCTTTAGCGTTAGGCAGGACAAAAGATAAGAAAGGCTTTGGTGTTTTAATTGCGGCACTTAAAGATCCAAGACGAGAAGTTCGCGCTGCTGCAGCAACAGCTTTAGGTGAACTGAGAGATGAAAACGCTATAGAGCCATTAATTCAAGCGATAGTTGATGAAACAAATGAGAACTACTATACGAAAGGTGCTTTTGTTCGGGAAGCTATCGCTAATGCCCTCGGGAAAATAGGTGGGGCTTCTGAACGTCTTTTAGAGCTTGCTAAAAATGAGAATATTAGATGGAATATTCGATTTTTTTTCATAGTCGCTTTAGTTGAAATGGGAAACGAACAGGGAATAGATCTCATAATAGAAGGAATGAATCACTCTTTATGGTATATGCGTTATAACTGTTCTAGGATACTCAAACGATTTGTCAAGGAAAAAAAGATTCCACTTGAGAAAATTAGAAAACCAATTGCATATTTCTTTGATCCTAGAGTTATTCGCTGAACACTCCAGTTTACACATCGGAGTTGTGAGTTCGATGTGATATAATAAAGATTTATATAATGCTCAGTATATATGGTCATATGTCGATATACAAAAGAAATCAGTATTTTGTATTTTAAAGAGTTTTAGGCGTGTTTATGATGGCTCCAGCAAACATGATTCGTGCAAAGGTATTTAAAGCAATCGCAGATCCTACTAGACTCGAAATAATCGAATTCTTGAAAGATAGCGAGAAATGCCAATGCGAAATCCACCCAGAATTGGAAAAAAGCCAGTCTACGGTCTCGCAACACCTAAAGATTTTGTTAGACTGTGGGATTTTGGCTTTCAGACGCGATGGCCAAAAAAAGATGTACAAAATAAAAGACCCAGATGTACTGCAAATTATTGAGTTAATTGATGACATAATAACAAAACACTATTCACAATTTATTTTAACTTAAACAAACCAAATTGCCTATGACGAATCTAAGACGTAAGATATTCGAGTTTAATCTTTAAATTGAATTGTTCAAGAATTTCTTATGCTATAAAATACTTAAATCCTTAGATGGAGGCTTTGCATGTCCCTTGAAGTAGAGGAAGATGAGGACGAATTCAGAGTGAATTACAATAACAATGTGATGCATTTTCCCAAGCATATATATTATACAGAACAAGATTTGTGGATGAGAGTAGGGGAGGTTAGCGGAATTGCAACAGTTGGGCTAACTGACTATTCTTTATTATTACTTAGTGAAATTACTTCTTTAGAAATTAAAACAGATCCTGATACTGTTGTTTCGCCCATGGAAGAGATCGGTTTTATAAAATCAAATAAAACTGAATTGAAAATATTTCCACCTGTTTCAGGAAAAATAATTGCCATAAATAGCAGGCTTAAAGATCAACCAAATGTAGGACGAGACAATTATGAGAGAGGATGGCTGTTCAAAATAAGTCCAAGTGAACTAGATTCGGAACTTCGTGATTTGTGCATTAATGCGAAATACTATGTTAAAGTCTTGCAAGAACGTTTGTAAACTACCTCACGTTAAAGCTGTGAGGCTTTTAGCTGTACTTAGTTTCAGTCCCCTTCTGTGCAGAAGAGTTTCAACCTCATCGCACGCTAACACATGGGCGTGTTTACCACAGCCCAGCCCAGTAATCCGCATGTAGCGTCGGGCTATATTTCGTGCACCGTTTAAATCGGAATTCAGGGTATGACAACAGGTACGACATACAAAGAAGCCACGATGGCGGGAGGTGTTCCGGCTATGACAACGATTGCATTCCTTACTGGTATAGTGGGGGCGAACATAGACTACCCTGACGCCTTTCAGGGTCGCTTTGTACTCCAAAAAGCGTTGCAGTTCCCGGAAGGCCCATTTATGTACCCACCTGTTATATTTAGCTGTCTTCCTGATGTAGGTCAGTTCCTCCATCACCAGCACGTCGCCTTCGGACAGTTTCTCCACAATTCGCTTGGAGATGTTGTGGTTGACCCAGGTCATAAACCGTTTCCACGCGCCACTCACGCGTTGTAGTTTGCGTTTCGCGGCACGTGTGCCTTTAGACTGGAGTTCCGCCACCAAGCGCTCCCAGCGGATCCGTTGCTGTTTGACACTACCGAAGAACTCGGCGTCACTGGTTACTGCCAGCGTATTGACTCCTAAATCGACACCCAGTATTTTGCAGTGGTTGGTAGCTGTTGGCTGGAGGGTGGTCTCTTTGGAAAAGGTAAAGCAGAAGAAAAACCGCCCTTTGTAGTCCTTGATCAGGGTGCTCTCGCCCAGTTTCCAGGCCAGATAGGGCTCAAATACTTCCGGAATCACTACTTGGAATCTGACACGCCCCTTAAGAGTTGACAATGAGAGACACGTCCAGTCTTTGGATACAGAGGCACAGCGCGGGAAATTATACCTGATCGCCAGTTCTGGGGAGACTTCTGGTTTGGATCGCGCCCGTTTGACCATTTCAACCGCCTGAGTAATGGCATTGATCACCAGTTGCGCCTGTAGACCGAAACGCGCTTTCACCTCATATTAACAGCGTGGTTGCAATGCTGCCTTAGAGGTAATCTGATGTTGCCAGGCGACTTCAATGCAAAATTGGACCGCCTGCGCATAGACCCGCATGGTGTCATTCAGGACTTCAGAACCCTCAGCCAGTTTAACTTTGGCGGTCACCACCACTTTCATGAGAGAATATTATGAGCGTAACATTATTTAAAGGCAGAGAGACCCTGCTATAACTGAAACAGTGCCTCAATTCCTCCCCACCCTGAAGGATTGGTGCTTCCTTGAGGCGGAACCGTGAAAAGAATTGAAAAATAAGTACATATACAGAGCTATTAGGGAAGATAAGTGCATCGTCTCTTGTTAGAATGAAAGTCCAAATTCATATGCCTTTTTCATTGCTTCTTGATTCTCTTTAATTTCTCCTTTTTCATACGCTTTTGCTAAGAGTGTTCCAATAAATCTCATTTTCAAATAATCGAATGACATGTTAAACATATCAACTATAGGTCTACAGGCATCCGCACCTTCTTCCGAGGGAGTTACAAGAACGAATTTCTTACCTTCTAGTTTTCTGTTTGCAACAAAAGGTCTCATTCTATCAATTAGAAGTTTCATCTTTCCAGTTGGTCCATACCAGTAGAGTGGAGTCCCAAATATGATTAAATCTGCCTCTTCCATTTTTGGATAAATCTCTTGCATTCCATCATATAGGGGGCAGACGTAATCAGCTTTTTTACAAGCACGGCAATCAATACAAGGCGCTATATCATATTCGTACAGATACAATTTTTCGTTCTTATGACCTTTTTTTTCACTGCCCTTCAAAATCTCTTCAACTAGTATGTCTGTATTACCCTCTTTTCTGGGACTGCCAATTAATGCCAAGATCTTCATAATATCCCTCATTAGGTCTTAGTTGTTCAGCGACATTTTCTCGTTCTTGAGTCAAATATCCGAAAGAGTTTTTATGATTTCTTTACAGAAGGCAGGGAGGTCATCTGGTGTGCGAGAAGTGATTATGTTTCCATCTCTAACAACTTCTTGATCAAGATAAGTCGCTCCAGCATTTACCAGATCATCCTTTATTGCATAAAAACATGTCGCCTTACGATCTTCTAAAAGATTTGCTGATATCAACAACCAAGGACCATGGCAAATTGCTGCGACAGGTCCTTTTTTATAAACCTCTTGAACTAGTTTAATCATCTTAGGATAGCGTCTAAAGCGATCTGGAGCGTAACCTCCAGGAATAACCAATGCATCAAGCTCATCAGAAGAAATCTTGTTGATATCAGTGTCAACTTTAACTGGAAGTCCATGTTTCCCGACATAATTTTCTTTCAATCCAGTTCCTATAAGTATAATCTTTGCACCTTCTTCTCTTAATCTATGTACAGGATACCATAATTCAAGATCTTCGTATAAATCCTCTGCTAAAATTCCAATAGTCTTTCCTTCTAACTGTCCCATCCAAATTCCTCCTTCAACGACAATTTGAAACCTGTATATTCAACACCGCATAAAAATGATATCCATTTATGCAATAATGCATAAAAACACACTTTTTTATATGAACTACTCCTTTAATAGATTTCTTGGGTGTAAAAATGGTGCAAGCTATGATCAATACAAAATTGATGCAGGCAGTTCAAGATATGATTGGTGAACTTTCAACTAGCCTAGGAGAAGATAAATTATCAATTGATAAGCCTACAAGACTTGTTTATAGAATTACTCACGGTCCTGAGGCGCTTCTACACGAAAGTTTAGATGATTTCACACCAGCAGCAATAGTGAGACCAACATCCACGGAAGACGTTCAAACGATCGTTAAACTTGCAGATAAGTATGAGGTTCCGATCGTACCTCAAGGTGGACGAACATGCACATATGGGGCAGAAGCGATACGTGATTGCATTGTGATCGATACTGCTACAATGGATAAAATCCTTGAAATCGACGAAGGGAGTTATCGAATTACTGCTGAAGCAGGAGTGCGTGTTGTTGACTTTCACAGATACCTAGAAGAAAGAGGCTTCATGTGTGTAGACTTTCCAACAATGAATAAAGCAGCCACTTTAGGGGCTCGTGCCGCTCTTAATGGCTATAATAAGTTCGAAAATCGATGGGGAAGCTCAGGATATCATATTAAGGGATTAGAAGTCGTTTTACCCAATGGGGAGGCTGTCTGGCTTGGTAGAGGAACTAGTGCACCTACAAAATCAGTTGTAGGGCTTAATATGATGGACCTCTTCATTGGATCAAGAGGAACTCTGGGGGTTGTTACAAAAGTAACTGAACGCTTTATTGATATGCCTCCTAGCTATCACTATGGAATTAGAGCGTTTAAGGACTACGAAGACGGGCTTAAGACATATATAGATCTTAGAAAACCTTTGAATGCTGGTCTATTATGGAGATCAAAGGTATATCATAAATGGTTTTTGAGTCAAGCTGTAAAGGGTATGCTTGAGATTGATTTCCCAGATGATGTTGAAATGTTGGTGGATTACCATATTCTAGGCGAGCCTGATGTTGTTGAACAAATGGAAAAACATGCAATAAGAATAATGGAAGACCACAATGGGTTTTGGAGAGATGATATGCCCCCAACAGACATTATAGGAAGAATGCATGAGACAATAGAGAAATACATGGGAATGGGAGGATTATGGAGCGACCGGATTATAAATGGAGGAATGGCTAATCGAATAATTCCTCTAGACCCGATGATTCCTGATTCCAAGCTTTTAGAATATTATAAAGAATACTTGAAACTACTCCGCGAGATAGAAGACGGTGAAAGTTATCCCGCGCTGACAGATAGTATGAAAGTCCTTAATCCAGCAGGACCAGTCCCTGGAGATGTAGGTTATAGCAAGATATGGATACTACTACTTGCAAATTGGAATAAATGGGACAATGAAACGCGTAAAGAATTCAAAGACTGGTTCAGACGTCATGCTGAACTAGCATTGCGTTTTGATGGATCAATAACAGGTACTCATGGCTTTATACCAAGAGAAATGGAAGTTGAACTTGTAAGAAAAGAAGTCGGTGAGAAAACCTACGAGTTCATGAAGATGATCAAAAAAACTATTGACCCAAAGAACATTATGAATCCTAAGGTACGATTTTAGATGATAGATGGTGATCTTAATGAGCGAAGAAATGGATGAACCCTTAACTTTACAGGACCAAGAGCCACAACTATGGACTTGTATTTGTTGCTATTGTGGATTATGCATTGAAAGTTGTCCAGCCTATAGAGAATTGAAAAATGAGGCTGTTTCGGCAAGAGGAATCTCTCAAGTTGCGTTGGGTATTGCTTGGGATGAAATTGACCTCTCTGAGTTGTCGGATGATATCGTCTATGCTTGTACTGGGTGTAGATGGTGTGACTGGATTTGTTCACAAAATACTCCAATTAAAATAGTCCGTGACGGTTCAAGAAAAACAAGAGTAAGTGGTGCAACTGTATCAGAAATTCTGAGATCCATGAAAGCAGAAGAAGGAACGATTCCTCCCGAGATTCGAGATGCTCTCAATAATATTGTAAAGCATGGAAACCCTTATGGTGGTCCAAAGGCGCAAAAAGACAAATGGGTAGATGACCTTGGCATGAAAATAGATGGTTCAGAGACTATACTCTATGTAGGATCAACGGTTCCATACGACGATAGAGCTGCCAGAGCTGCAGAAGCATTAGTTAGCGTTTTCAAAAAAGCAAACCTAAATTTCGGTATACTAGGTAGCGAAGAAATAGATAGCGGTGCTTTTTCAAGAATGATGGGTGAAGAAGGCCTATTTTTTGAAATGTATGATTCGCTAATAGAGACTTTCGAGAAATATGGAATTAAAAAAATAATTTGTCTCTCTCCACATGATTACGATACTTTCAGAGAATATTACTATGATATTGATGGCATCGAAGTCAAGCATTATACAGAAGTACTCTGGGAAATGATTGATAGTGGCAAAATAGAATTTAATAACGAATTTGATCAAAGAGTCACATACCACGATCCTTGTTATTTGGGGCGACGAAGTGAAATATATGATGCTCCACGAAAAATATTGCAGAGCATACCAAAACTAGATTTCGTTGAAATGTATTTTACAAGAGAGAATGCGCATTGTTGTGGTGGTGGAGGCACTGGACTCTGGCTAGATCTCCCTAAAATCAACATGGATATGACGCGTTCTGATGAAGCTAAAGAAAAAGACGTGGATTATTTAGCTGTTGCATGTCCTATTTGCCTGCAAATGCTTGACAGTGCTATGAAGAGCAAGGATTATGAAATAGAGGTTAGAGACATTGCTGAAATTGTAGAAAAAGCAATGTAGCCAATTATTTCTCTCACCATTTTTTTTAAATTTCTTTAAGAAAAAGAAAGGTGATCTGCAGTCTACATTTCTGAGTGTTTGCATAGTTCGAGGAGTCTGTTCCATTCTTTATCGACGTATTCTTGAATGACATTAATGATTACTTCATTTTTTTCTGGCTTGAATAGGTGTCTGAGTCGTCCTTGATACTTAAGATATTCTTCAATAGGGATTTTAGATGCTTTTTTGTCTGGATGATTTATAGTAAATTTGTGTCCCCACTCAATTTCATACAAAGGAAAGAATCGTGATTCGACTGCCAGGCGAGCCACTTGAATGCTCATGCTAGTATCAAATCTCCAGCCTCTGGTGCAGGGTTGAATACAATGCACAAAGGCAGGACCCTTGATATCTACTGCTCGTTTTACTTTTCGTACAAAATCTAAAGGATATGCAACACTGGCAGTTGCAGCGTATTCTAATCCGTGTGCAGCAATAATACGAATTAAAGGCTTCTTAGATCTTTTCTTACCTTGCTGGACTTTTCCAACTGGTGAAGTTGTCGTCCATGCTGCGTGCATGGTTGCCCCACTTCTTTGAATACCTGTGTTCATATATGCCTCATTGTCATAACAAATGTAAGCAAAGTCTTCACCGCGATCTATAGCTCCACTTATTGATTGTAAACCAATATCATAAGTCCCGCCATCACCGCCTATAGTAACAACTTCAATATCGCGTTTTAGTATCTCACCCTTTCTCATTAATACGTCAAGACCTGCACGTACGCCTGAAGCTGTAGCTGCTGCATTTTCAAATGCATTGTGTATCCACGGGACACTCCACGCATTATGTGGGAAAATTGTGCCGGATACTTCAAGGCATCCTGTAGCATTCACTACGATTAAGGGTTTATCAACTGCCTTTGTCATAAGTCGTGCAATTGTTCCTGCACCACAACCTGTACAAAGCCTATGTCCAGAATTAAATCGTTCTTCTTTTGGTAAATCTGAAAGTTTTGTTGGATAATCTGATGTCATTTTACTCACACCTCTTTCCTAATACCATACCACGTAATTGGCTGTTCAACTACTCCTTTCTTCAAGTCATCATACAGTATCTCATACATTTTCTTGAAATCAGCAATTGTGACATCTCTACCACCAAGACCTGCTATGAAATTCCTGAAAAGAGGACCTTCTCTTCCGGTATTCATTGTACTTGAAGTTTCGCTAAATGCGGGCCCATAGCTCCCGAAAGAGACCGCCCTATCTACAACACCACACGCCTGAACTTCTCTTAGTGCAATACGCATTTCTTCAATAGGAAATGGTCTAAAACAACGTAATTTTACAAGTCCTACCCTCTCTCCTTCTTCTCGCATTTCATCTACAGTTGCTTTAGCAGTCCCGGTAAGTGAGCCCATCGTCACAAGAGCTACTTCAGCGTCATCCATGTGATAAGATTCAACAATTGGATAATAACGTCCCCATCTATCACCAAATTCTTCTACTACATCTTTCATAACGTTTTTTGCATTGCGCATTGCTTCGTTTTGAGCTTTTTTAATATCCATATAGTACTCAGGAAACGCACACGTGCCGACTGCGATCGGAGCATCAACATCAAGCCTGTAAAGTGGATCACGTCTTGGTAGAAATCCATCGATCGTTTTTTTGTCAGTAGGCTCAATGATTGCTACAGGCTCAATAGAATGGCTTAAAATGAACCCATCCAAGCATACCATTACTGGCAGAGAAACTCGTCTATCCTCCCCGACTTTAAACGCTTGAATTGTGCTATCGTAAGCCTCTTGACAATCTTCAACAAACCATTGAATCCATCCAGAGTCCCGCGCTAACATTGCATCATTATGGTCACACCAGATGCTAATTGGTCCAGAAAGTGCACGATTTACGACTGTCATTACGACTGGAAATCTGGCTGATGCTACCAAGTACAAAATTTCACACATTAGCGCTACTCCTTGAGATGCTGTAGCAGTATATACTCTTGCACCCGTTGAAGAGGCTCCATAACATGCAGACATAGCAGAATGTTCTGATTCAACGGTTATATATTCACAGTCGAGTTCTCCGTCTGCAACAAACTCTGATAGACGCTCGACAATAATTGTTTGAGGTGTAATAGGAAAAGCCGCAACTACGTCAGGATTACATAATTTTGCTGCTTCTGCAACCGCAAAATCACCCATCATCCCTAAGACTTTTGTCATTTACAAATTTCACATCCCTAGTAGGATAATAATTCCATTTAAATTTCCGCAAACTTCCTTTTAGTTCAATTTATCTGATATATATTTCTTACTTTTTTGAAAACTTTATTCAGAGATTTCGGATGTTTAATTATTTTTAAACCAAAAAGTTAAAAGATTTGATTATGTTATGCCTCAAAATAACAACTCTAATAATATGGCTCAAAACAATTAAGAGCCAATTTCATACCTTTTGACGTCTGTTGTTAGAACCATTTAGTGAATACTTGGTGAATAATGTTGGATGCCTCCTCCGAAAGTGTAGATACTGCTGAACACAGAATTGGAATTTTCGTCTGTCAATGTGGAGGAAATATTTCGAATGTTGTTGATGTAGAAGAAGTAAGTAAAGTCGCCAGCACTTGGAAATATGTTTTAGCTTCACAAACTAATCCATTTACCTGTTCAAAACCTTCTCAAGAGTTGATAACTGACACTATAAAAGAAATGAAACTAAACAAAGTAATTATTGCGTCTTGCAGTCCACGATTGCACTTGATAACTTTTCAAAGTATGCTAGAACGCGCTGGATTAAATCCTTATTTGTTGGAATTTGTAAATATCAGAGAACAATGTTCATGGGTTCATGGGCCACAAATGAGTAAGAAAGCAACACAAAAAGCTATAAGCTTACTAAGAGGGGGCTACGAAAGAAGTCTAGAACTTGAACCCTTGGAAGTTATAACAGAACCAACATCAAATAATGTCCTAGTTATCGGTGGTGGAATCGCTGGCATGATGGCAGCATTAGAACTAGGGAATATAGGCTTCAAAGTCTATTTAGTAGAGAGACAACCCAGCATTGGCGGCAACATGGCAAAGCTGACTAAGGTTTTTCCAACCCTTGATTGTGCTCAATGTATTCTTACCCCACGAATGGCCGAAGTCGAACGAAACGAAAATGTCACGCTTTTGACTTATTCGGAAGTTCAAGAAATTGGAGGGCGACCAGGCAATTACGATGCTAAAATTTTTGTTAAGCCTCGTGGTGTAGATCTAGAAAAATGTACCAGTTGTGGTGATTGTGCCGTTGGCTGCCCTGTAAAATGCATCAATGAATTTGAAGAAGAATTATTATCTAAACGAAGTGCTGCCTATATCCCCTTTCTTCAGGCAGTACCACAGGTATATACAATAGACGAAAGTCATTGTCTTTATCATAAATATGGGATCTGTCGAATCTGTGAAAAAATATGCCCTGCAAACGCCATAAACTTAGATGATAAAGGGCAACTCTTAGAGCTTAGAGTAGGTAGTATAGTTGTTGCTACGGGATACGAAACATATGATGCACGGAAAATCGAAGAATATGGATATGGAACCTATCCCGATGTAATAACAATGCTACAACTAGAGCGCCTTACATCACTCTTTGGGCCTACAAAAGGTCATGTGAAGCGACTTAGTGATGGAAAAACAGCAAAAAAGATTGCTATTCTTTTATGTGCAGGCTCAAGAGATAAAAATCGTTACATTCCATACTGTAGTCGTATATGTTGTATGTATTCCATCAAACAAGCAACCCTCTTGAAAGAATATTATGAAGGAATTGATGTATGGGTTTTTTATACCGACATTCGAGCCACTGGGCGAGGGTATGAAGAACTTTATTGGAGATCAGAAGAAGAAGGTGTCAGATTTATTAGAGGTAAAGTTTCTGAAGTCTGGCAGAGAAAAAATGGCAAGGTTATGATCAGAGCAGAAGATACGCTTACTCAAAACGTAATTGAAGAACCGTTTGATTTAGTAGCTTTGGCAACACCAATGGTTCCATCTAAAGGACTCGACAAGTTATCAGACATGATGAAAATACCATTAGGCGGAGATGAATTTATTCAAGAGAGGCACGTCAAACTCAATCCCGTTGATTCACTTCAAACTGGCATATTCACATGCGGTTGTGCGATAGGTCCAAAAGATGTTAGAGATACGGTATCTGATGCTTTGGGTTCAGCGGCACGCGTCTCCTCATTTTTATCTAAAGGATATATTATAACGTCGCCCGAAAAAGCTGTCGTCGATATTACTAAGTGTACTGGATGCGAAATCTGTTTAGAAATCTGCCCTTCCAGCGCAATAAAAATGATTGAAGAGAAGGCAAAAGTTGACCCTCTTTTGTGTATAGAATGCGGTGCTTGTGTTCCAGAGTGCCCAGAGGCTGCAATCGATTTTAAGAATTTCACCGAAAAGCAGATTATCTCCCAACTTCGAGGATTACTTCAAGATAAAGAACTTGACGAAATAAGGATAATCGCTTTTGTCGACAAGACCATTGGTTACACAGGGCTGGATTTTGTAGGACAGGATAGACAGAATTACCCCTTTGAAATTAGGGCTATTCGTGTCCCCTCGACTGCACTTCTCAGTAAACAACACATTAGTTATGCTTTTAGACTTGGGGCGGATGGAATCGTTGTTATCGAAGGAGATGCCACTAGAGAGAAGTTCACAAAGAAGAGGATTGAAGAAATCATTGATCTGATGGAAGATCTGGATATCGAAGGTTCAAGGATATATTATAGCACTGTGGAACTCCCTGCATACAAGAAAATAGCTAATATCTTTGAAATTCAGGCAAAAATGATCAGTGAACTTGGTCCGATTCCAGAAGAAATCCGTGTACAACTCTTAGATGGTATTAAAATCGAAAAAGTGGTTTGACTATTTGATTGATTATTATTTTCTCTGTTTTTTTTTAAGATCTAAAACATTTTTAAATTGTCAACTTTCTCTTACTCACTGCAAATTTTATTTTGATCACTTCATTTTGGAGGTTAACAGTTGGACATAATTGTTTGTGTAAAACATGTTCCCGATGTAGCGGGTGCTGAAATCTTAATCGATGAAAGCGGTAAAAAAATAAAAACCGGAGATTTACCATTCGAAATTAACGAATGGGACGAATACGCAATTGAAGAGGCAATACTGATAAAAGAAAGACTTGGAACTGGATCCGTCACCGCGATAACAATTGGTGATGATAATGCAGAAGCCACTTTACGGAGATGTCTAGCTAAAGGCGCCGATAAAGCAATCAGAGTTCATGATGATGCATTTGAAGGTTCCGATGCCTATGCTATCGCAAAAATTCTTTACAATGCAATTAAGGATTTGCCATTCGATTTGGTATTTACTGGCTTACAAACTAATGATGAAGGATATGGCCAGGTGGGAGGAATTCTCTCAGAATTTTTGGAAATTCCACATGCGAGCCTAGTTAAGAAGATAGAAATAAAGGATAAACTAATAGAGGTTAATCGAGAACTTGAGGGTGGTTTAGAAGAGGTTCTAGAACTTCAATTACCTGCATTACTTACTATTCAAACTGGAATCAATGAACCAAGATATGTTTCTATTATGGGCATACGCAAAGCTAAAAAGAAAGAATTGCAAGTCATCAGCTTAAATGAATTAGAATTAACTCCTGAAGAAGTCGGGATTTCTGGATCTTGGCTTCAAATCGAGGAGTTATCCATTCCAAAACCTACGAAGCAAGTTGTCATTCTAGATGATGCTACAAAAATTGCTGAGGTCTTACGTGCAAGGGGGTTAATATAGATGAGCATCTTTGTATTAGTGGAACACAGGCAAGGCGAGATTAGGGACATCACCTTCGAGATGTTAAGCAAGTGTAAAGAAATCTCCAAAGATATAAATGTTAAAACAACTGCTGTGCTTTTGGGAAATGACGTTGAACAATTTTTAGACCCCCTTAAGGGTTATGCTGATACGATCGTATGCTGCCGTGATGAGAAACTTGAATATTTCAATTCAAGAACATATCAAATGGTATTATCTCATCTAATCAATGAGAACAAACCTCTTTTAACCCTGATTGGACACACATCATATGGTATTGACTTAGCCCCAGGTTTAGCTATTAAACTGCAAATACCATTAGCTACTGATTGTGCAGATTTTTCCGTTGAAGATGATCAATTAAGGATAGTTCGTCAGATGTATGGTGGTAAAGTGAATGCTAGGGCTACTCTCAAAAAAGCTGAAAGCTATCTTATAACTATTCGTCCTGCATCCTTTGAAGCAAAAGAACCAGAAACAAAGGATAGCGAAGTTATCAATTTAGAATCGTCGTTAAAAGAAGAGCCAATTGATAAGCGATTTATCAAATATGTCGAACCAGAAGTAAGCGACGTAGACATAACTGCAAGCGACATCCTTGTTTCTATTGGACGCGGAATCAAAGAGGATAAGAATATTCCGATAATCGAAGAACTTACTACTGCGCTGGGAGGCGTTATCTCTTGTTCTCGACCAATTGTTGATAAAGGTTGGCTCGATAAAGGTCGTCAAGTTGGTACTTCAGGAAAGACAGTAAAACCTAAGTTGTATCTTGCACTTGGTATTAGTGGAGCATTTCAACACATTGCAGGTATGAAAGACTCCGATCTAGTTATCGCAATCAATAAAGACGCAAATGCCCCTATCTTCGGCGTTGCTGATTTTGGTATTGTAGATGATTTATTTAAAGTAGTTCCTGAATTATCACAAAAAATAAAGGAAATGAAAGGTGCATAGTTCAGGATGGTGATTTTTATGGACTTCAGACTAACAACTGATCAACTGGATATCAAAAAAGCGATCAGTGAATTTGCCGAGAAGGAATTTACTAAGGAAATTGCACTAGAATGCGATAAAAACGAACAATTCCCGCATGAATTACATAAAATGGCAGCTGAACTGGGCTTTATAGGAATACATTTTCCCGAGCAGTACGGAGGAGGAGAATTCGGAACTTTTGAGAACTGTCTTTACGTGGAAGAGATCTGCCGAGTCGATTCATGTCTTGGTGGTGCACTTTTACTCCCAGACTTTGCGAGTGAATTGATTATGGACCGAGGCACAGAAGAACAAAAGCAGAAATATCTCCCTAAAGTTGCTTCGGGAGAATTTATTTCAGCGGGTGCATTTACAGAACCTGAACACGGGAGCGACATTACTAAAATGGATACAACTGCTATAAAAAGTGGAAACGAATGGGAAATCAATGGTAATAAGACACTTATTTCTAACGCAACAATTGCTGATTTTTATATCGTTTTATGCCAAACTGACATGGAAGTTAGTCCATCATATCGTGGACAATCCCTTATCATTGTAGAGAAAGATGCTGATGGTTTAGATGTAACTAAATTCAAAGATAAATTAGGATGCCGATCGGCACCCACTGGAGATCTATCGTTCGCTAATGTGATTGTCCCAGAATCTAATCTTGTTGGCGAGTTAAATAAAGGGTTCTATCATAGTCTAGAATTTTTCAACAAATCGAGAATAGAGATCGCCGCACAAGGAGTTGGTACAGCTCAAGGTGCGTTTGAACGTGCCTTCAACTATGCAAAGGAACGGAAAGCCTTTGGTGAACCAATTATTACCGGATTTCAAGCAATCAGCCATAAGTTAGCTGACATGAGCATCAAAATTGAAGCTGCTCGCTTACTCACCTATAAAGCTGCGTGGTTAGCTGATCAAGGACAAATCGATCCCGCTATTTCATCGATGGCTAAGGCATATGCTGGCAGAATAGCTGTTGAGGTAGCTGATGAGGCAATACAGATTCTTGGAGGCGCCGGTTATATCGCAGAAAACGAAGTAGAGAGGTTTTATAGAGATGCGAAACTCATAGAGATCTATGAAGGCACTAGAGAGATCCAAAAAAACACTATTGTCAGGTCACTAATCAAAAAGGGCGTTAAGAGTTAAAAGAGAGATTCTAAAGTACAAAGCCGAAAAAAGGAGGAGGAGGCTTTTTGCGTTTTACACCTACAACTGATCAATTAGATATTCGCAAAGCAGTCAAGGAATTTGCTGAGAAGGAATTTACTAAGGAAATTGCACTAGAATGCGATAAAACTGAACTGTTTCCCTATAAACTTCATAAGATGGCAGCTGAACTAGGCTTTATAGGGATACACTTTCCCGAGCAGTACGGAGGAGGAGGATTCGGAACTCTTGAGAACTGTCTATATGTAGAGGAGATTTGTCGAGTTGACTCGGGTCTTGGCATCGCACTTTCTCTATCAGATCTTGCTTCTGAGTTGATTATAAATCACGGATCCGAAGAACAAAAACAAAAATACCTTCCTAAAGTAGCGAGTGGAGATTTCATTTCTGCAGTCGCACTTACAGAGCCTGAGCATGGAAGTGACATCACTGAAATGGATACAACTGCTATTGCTGTAAAAAGTGGCGATGAATGGGAAATCAATGGCTGTAAGACACTCATTTCTAATGTATCAATTGCTGGTTTTTATATCGTGCTCTGCCAAACTATTAAAGAAGTTTCTCCAACTTATAGAGGGCAATCCCTTATTATTGTAGACGCAGATACAGAAGGTCTGGAATATTCGCTATTCAAAGACAAGTTAGGATGTAGAGCTTCTCCTACTGGAGAGCTTAGTTTTTGCAATGTACACGTTCCAGAGGAAAATCTTCTTGGAATACTTAACAAAGGATTTTACCATACATTGAATTTCTTCAATCAAAGCAGGGTTGAAATTGCGGCACAAGGAGTTGGCATCGCTCAAGGTGCATTTGAACGTGCCTTTAATTACGCAAAGGAACGGAAAGCTTTTGGAAAACCAATTATTACTGGATTTCAAGCAATTTCGCATAAACTTGCCGATATGAGCATCAAAATTGAGGCTGCTCGACTTTTAACGCACAAAGCAGCATGGCTAGTAGATCAAGGACAACCGGATCCAGCAATATCTTCTATGGCAAAAACTAACGCAGGTAGAGTAGCAGTTGAAGTGGCTGATGAAGCAATACAAGTACTTGGTGGAGCGGGATATCTTGCGGAAAATGAAGTCGAGCGTTTTTACAGGGACGCTAAAATTATTGAAATCTATGAAGGCACTAGAGAGATTCAGAAAAACACTATAGTCAGATTTCTACTCAAAAGAGGAATTAAAAACTAATTTTATTGTGATTTTATAGCTTTCTCCCCATTTCGTGGGCTTATATGAAAATCTTTAACTGTTCTAACAATGACAACATTTTCTTTTGCATTATGGGATCATATTCATCAAACATATTGACCAATTCTACTTCTGACAAAATTCGCCCTCTCTCAATAACTTCTTCAAGCCATGTTTGGATAAATAAGGGATGCTGATGTGTATTAAACACATCTACAGAATGATCCTTAGTTACACGCAGCCAGCCTTTTGGAAGAGTTAATAGGAGAGGATTTAATGAATATTCACTAGGACTGTCAACAAAATCTGCAAGTCGATGCCACTCTATTATAGTTGTTAATTGACGGATTTTATCTGTTGGAATACAGAATGGATTGAACGCCTCAAATGTTGTGGGAGTGCTTTTCCAATTGAGTGTGTGTTCTAAAAGTCTCCCTTGTGTTACGGAAAGGGATTGTGGAGAAAGTTTAAACACAAAAGCTGCACGTGGAGGTCGTGAATATTCACTTGAATAAAGTGATTTTAATGCATAAGGTAGTTTGCTTGAATATTCAGCACAATAGTCCTGAGACGAAAGTCGTGCTTTAGATGCAGGAATTTCTTGATATGGTACACCATATTTTCTAAGACCAATTATAACTGCGTTGAGAGAGCTTGGATCTTCTTGTAATTGCCCAAAATAAAATCCCTTAAGTTGAGCCATTGCTCACCTCCCCATAGTTGGTACATGGTTAAAACATAGTTGAAATAAAGATAATTTGATAATTACCAAATAATGTAAGCTTTTCGTTTAAATAAGGACTAGATAGCTACCTTCAATTAAAGTAACTTCACCGTGAATATTTGTCTTTATACAGTACGTTTCCAAAGTTTTGGGTCTCATTTAAAAATTTTAAACTTCTCCAATAGCTTTATGAGATTCTTCTTCATATAAGGATCATATTCGTCCAACATATTAACTAATTCTACTTCTGATAAAACTCGCTCTCTCTCAATTACTTCTTCAATCCACACTTGAAGGAAAAGCGGGTTTTGGTGAGTATTAAAAACATCGATCTGTTCTCTAGTTACGCGGAGCCAACCTTTTGGAAGAGTGAGTAAGATTGGATTTAATGAGTAATCACTTGGATGTTCAACATAATCTGCAAGTCGATGCCACTCTATTAATGTGGTTAATTGACGGATTTTATCTGTTGGAATACAAAATGGATTGAACGCTTCAAATGTTGTGTTGGTGTGTTTCCAGTTTAGCGTGTATTCTAAGAGTATACCTTTAATTGTAGAAAGCGATTTTCTAGACATTTTAAATAGAAAACAAGCTCTCGGCGGTCGTGAATACTCACCCGAATAGAGTTCTGTCAACGCCTCAGTTAGTGTGCTTGTATATTCAGCACAATAGTCCTGAGATGAAAGTCGTGCTTTAGATGCAGGAATTTCTTGATATGGTACACCATATTTTCTAAGAGATGCCATAACTGCGTTCACAGAGTTTGGGTCTTCTTCCAATTGACCAAAATGGAATTCTTCAAGTTGTGCTATCGGGATCCCCTCTCTGTCGGAAGAGACTTCCTGCTGATTATGTTAAAATTTTCAACTTCTCCAATAATATAGTACTTTCTTCTTCGTGAACTACCGCCCAACAAGTTGGGTGGCTTCTGCCTTCACGGATTTTTGAGCTGTCTCTACGAGAGAAAGCAAGAACCCGCTCATCGACAGTTCGGGGTGGTCCACAGCACCCCCCGTTCCTTCGCAGAGGAACACTTTGGGTTTCGCCTTACGATTTTTACGACCGTTCTGTTTTTTTAGCCCGGTAAGGCACATTAGAGCGTCTATCAGGATGTTGAACGCAGCATTTACGTCTCTATCGGCAGTAAATCCGCATTTCAGGCACCTGAACGCCCTGTCTTTAACTTCTACCTTCCTTGAACCACACCACGAACAGCGACGGGTGGTCCACCACTCATTGGTCACCAAGGGTACTCCGTCATGCATCAGTACCGCTATCGCGATACGCTCGGCGCAGTCCTTGAAGGCCCAATGGTTGACGCGTTTTCGATTCCTGCGATGCCCTGAACCCTTTTAGTGACAATTACGCACTTTGTCGGGATAGCCTATGACCACCAACGAACCTGTAAGGTGCTTGGCAATATCAATCGCCAACTTTCTCCTGAAATCCTTGGCAAAATTTACCCGCTTACAGTAGAGTTTCTTCACTACCGCGTACTTCCCTAAGCGTTGTAATTTGGCGATCCTATTGTTTAGTTGACGCATATGGATGAAGAACTTTTTGTAGTCCTCTTTTTTAAACAGCATGACGTTGCCGTCGCCCGATAACTCGCACGTTACGGTCGTCGCCAGCCGCTTCAAACCCAGGTCGATGCCGGTCAGCGACTTCAACACCGGCATAACGTCCTTTTCTACAACGACATGGGCTTCGTAGCGTTTCAATCGGTGATTTTTAACGATCTGAAAAGACTTAACACGCCATTCTTTGTCGTAGAGGTGCTTCGCGGCATACGGATACATATATAACGGTAGGTGTAATTTTTCGCCTTTTTTGAGGGTGGAAATTCGTGCCCAGAGAGGAAACTCCTTCGCAATGCGGGGAAGCGATATGTCGCCTACACGGTAGTCGAACATGACGGCTAGCTTCCCCCTGATAGTCGGTGGTGAGGGTTGCCTCTGCTTCCAGCGGTAGAGTTTGTGCTGGAGCTTTCGCAACCGTTTCCTGTCTTTAGCGGTGCTCTTCCTGGCAAGGCGTTTTTTACAGGTGGTGATGGACTTTTCCAGACGCGTAATCTCCCGCTGCCACTCACGATACAGTTCCCGATAGGATTTGAACATCCAGAGGGCTTTATCGCGGCAGGCTTGCACGAACCCTGATGACAACCCAGTCAGGGTCTGTATGTGCTGTCGGTATTGCTCCGCCTCTTTAACACCCGTTATGTTTTCAGCGATGATTTTCTCAAGAAACAGTTGTACACCATAGGTAAGCCAGGCGGTAAGTTTGTCGAGGAACTTTATTTTCGTTGTGGTGATCCTGTCATCAACGGGAAGCACTAGTGTCTTGCACATAGTTAATGGTTTGGCAAGTTGCAGTTCCAGTCCCATCCTCCACCACACCCTAAGAACTTATGGAACACGAGACTTAAAAAACTTTCGCCAACCAGCATATCGTGAAAAAAAGTACCACCATAGCTACGCAATTCATCCCACCAACTAGTTGGGGGGTCTTCTTGCGAAATTATATAAAAGGATCATATTTTTCAAATAAGTTGACCAATTCTACTTCTGATAATATTCGCCCCTTTTCAATCACTTCTTCAAGCCACGCTTCAAGGAAAAATGGATTATGGTGGGTATTAAAAATATCAACAGTATGATCTTTAGTGACGCGAAAACATCCTTGTTTGAGTGTGAGAAATATTGGGTCTAATGAACTTTCATTTACGCAGTGAGAGAGAGATTCAAAAGAATACAATAGTACGCTTCCTACTTAAGCGGGGCATCAAAAGCTAATTTCTCTGTGAATAACCTTTTTCAAAGTCTTTTGGCTTCATCCTATAATCTTTAAGTTTTCCAATAGCCTCAAAGCTTTCTTCCCCATAAAGGGATCATATTTATCGAGCATTGCGAGCAATTCCACTTCTGATAGAATTCGTCCTCTTTCGATCACTTCTTCAAGCCACGCTTCAAGGAAAAACGGATGCTGGTGGGCATTAAAAACATCAACGATATGATCTTTAGTGGCACGAAACCATCCTTTTGAAATAGTAAGTGATATGGGATCTAATGAATAATCACCTAACTCTTCACCATAATGCGCAAGTCGATACACGTCCCTTATTTTTGTCAATTCAAGCACTTTATCTACAGGAATACAAAATGGATCGAATGCTACGAATGTTGAGGGCGTTCTTTCCCAGTTTATGGTATGCTCTAGAAGCTTCCCTCGGATTAAAGAAAGTGGTTGCGGAGAAATTTTAAACACAAAAACTGCACGAAGAGGTCTTGAGTATTCACTGGAATAGATTTCACTTAGCGCTTCTGGCAACTTGTTGGTAAATCCAGCATAACAATCACGGGTTGAGAGTCGAGCTTTTGATTCATAAATCTCTCTAAAAGGCACTCTATATTTTCTTAGAGAAATAACAACTTGATTATATGAACTTGGGTCTTCTTCCAGTTGACCAAAGTGAAAGCCTTCAATTTGTGCCATAGGAGGCCATCTCTAATTTTACATATAATATATTGCTCACTATAATAAGATTATCTAACTCGAAGTAATCAAGATAACTATCACTTCGAAAGAGATCTAGAAAAAGAACTTAAGAAAATTTATTTATGCTATACAATCTTAATTTAAGATAAATATTGCATAATTCAAGGCCATCGCAAGACTTACCCAAGCAATATAAGGAATAAGCAATAGTCCTGGCGTCAGAGAAATCCTGAAGAAACTTATAATTGTCAGCAATATAGTTATCCAAAGTATTATGATTATGATGAGCGCAGCAAAGAGCTCCTTAAGTCCGAAGAATACTGGTGTCCATAATCCATTGAGAAACAACTGAAGCGCAAAGAAGATAAGTCCTACTTTTATTTTTTGTTCATCCAAACCCCTGCGCCACACAAGGAATGCTGATATCCCCATTAACGTATAGAGAATCGTCCAAACTGGCCCAAACAGCCAATTGGGTGGTGTGAAAAAAGGCTTATTCAGAGTTGTATACCAGGTTGGAATTGCATCCATCGTAAAAATCGTACCAATAAGACCTGATGCCTGACAAATGAAAATGCTTATTATTAAATTGCGAACATCAACTAAAGTGATTTTTTCCATATCAATCAACCCTAATGGCAAATATCCAATAGCAGACAAAAATCTTGGTTATCTTATAATCTTAAAATACTTCATTAATTAATTTGACGAATAGAGCAAATTTTAATTAAAGTGCTCCGGAGAGTGCCGTAAAAGCGGATATAGAAACATCAATGGAAGTCTAACAATTGAATGTCTTTGTTTCTTGGAGCGGTGGTAAAGAAAGTAGCCTAGCCTTGTATAAGGCGTTAAAAGAAGGTCTCAAGGTTGGATATCTATTCACTATGCTCAACGAAGACGGTTTACGATCTAGAGGACATGGCTTAAGAAAAGAAGTTATTGAAGCACAAGCTAAGGCTATCCAAATTCCAATAATCTATGGAAAGGCTACCTGGGACTCGTATGAAGATGAATTTAAGAGGGTAATTAGGGATCTGAAGAACAGAGGAATCGAAGGTGGAGTATTTGGAGACCTAGACTTTCAAGAAAACAGAGACTGGGTTGAGAAGGTTTGTAGCGAAGTTGGGCTCCAAGTATATGAACCATTATGGAAGCAAAAATACGAAATAGTGCTTGCTGAGTTCATGGATAGGGGGTTTGAAGCTATAATTGTCAGCGCTAAATCCGATCTCATAGATTCCAACTGGATAGGACATCCCCTTAATTGGGATTTTATAGAGTTCCTCAGAAGGCGAAAAATCGATCTGTGTGGCGAAAATGGGGAATATCACACACTCGTAACTAACGGTCCAATATTTAAGCGACATTTGAAGATACTTGAAAGCCGAGAATTGGAAAAAACTGATCGATGGCTTCTTGATATATTGAAAAGTGACATAATTTAGATTATTTGACTGATTCTAATATTAATTCGGCGATATCCATGACCTTAATTTCATCTTCCTTATCCAATGTTTTAACGGCAGCATCGAGAGTAACAACGCAAAACGGACATGAGGTCACTAACAGTTCTGCTCCTACGTCAATGGCATTCTCAACTCTCTTTTCGGCATTATTTGGTCCTGAAACATCGAACCACATTCTACCACCGCCTCCCTCACAGCATAAACTCTGATTTTTGATTCTATCTAACTCAATAAATTCTATTCCTGGAATATTTTCAATTATTTGCCTTGGTTCATCAAAAATTCCGTTATGTTTACCAAGAAAGCAAGGATCATGATATGTGGCTGTTTTTTCGATTCTTTTTGAAAAAGTTAGTTTTCCATTATTGATTAACTCTGCAAGTAGTTGTGAATGATGTTGGACCTTCAAATCTAACTCATATTTGTTCTTAAACACATTATATCCATGTGGACAGGAAACCAGTATGCTCTTTACGTCATATTTTTCAAATAACTCGGTATTATCCTCAATAAGTAGTTCGAATAATCCCTGTTCACCCAAACCGAGAATTTCATTACCACAACAATTCTCGTCTTTATCCAAAACTCCAAAATCAACTTCTGTTGTATTTAAACACATTATTAACGCCTTAGCGATGTCTTGTGCGCGTGTATCATAAGCTGTAGTACATCCAATAAAATAGAGTATATCGGCGCCTTCTGAAATGTGTTTTAAATTGAAAGCAGTCGCCCATTCCATTCTGCTTGCTCTACTTTGATTCCATGGGTTGCCATGCTTAAAAACACTTTCCAAGGCATCTTTAAGTGTTGCTGGGACTATACCTTCCTCAACCAAGGTGCTGCGTATATCGATTATCATATCAAGCGGACTTAACTGCTTAGGACACCGAAGTTCACATGTCGAACATGTAGTACAACTCCATATTTGATCTTCAGGCGGTATTTTAAGTCTTTTAAAGACGGCAATTTCTCGTAGGATATTTCGCACGTTCAAATAAGATCTTGTGGCTACTGGGCATGAACCTGTGCATACCCCACACTGAATGCATTCGTTCAGCAGTAGTTTTTTATTGAATTCTTGGGCGATATTTTCCATGTACTCATCACTGTTCTACGACATTGTTATTACTTCAAGATACAATATAATGGTCTCTTTTATTCGTTCAATAAGCATACTCAACATTTTTGCTTGTGTATGACAGCCTGAGAGTTCCATAACACATGCAACATAATATTCGTCTTCATCTTTTTCAATTTTCAGTGCATATTGCTTCTGCTTAGAATACCACATGGATATCTCCAAGTTATTCACAATAAAAAGATATGTTTTAGAGATCGATTGCTCTTTTGAAGATAACATAATTTAAATTCTTTTCTAATCGGCTCCTAAGCAGTGTGAATGCACCTTCATCTGCATTTTCGATATTATTGTGAACTACCTCATACTAAAGCTGTGGTGCTTTCTTGCTTAGCTACTAGTAAAAGAGTAGTATTTTTTGTGTTTGAGTACGAAAAAAGCATGTAACACAAGGTTTATTAAGAACAAACAGGCAATTCAACGTTTGGTGAAATTTATGCCCTTAATTGAAATTTCAGGTTACGGGTTCTCTGCAGAACAAAAAAGAAATATTTCACGGGAAGTTGTTGACGTTATTTCCAAAATATCAGGCAAAGATAAGAAGCTTTTCGTTGTTGTATTTAGAGATATTAAAAGTGAAGACTGGGCGATGGCAGGAGAATAGTCCGTCAAATAGTTATAATTTCTCCGCAGGAAGCTCCAACCGTAAGGGTGGGGTAGTTCACGTATGAGTTTTAAAAGTCTAAATTCGTAAAAAATGGAAGTGTGAATATGGATCTGACAGTTACATATTTTGAACAAACAGGAAAGTTAAACACTGAAAATGTACTGAATATCGCCAAAAAGCACGCGAAAAAATTCAACATAAAAAATATCATAATTGCCTCAACAACTGGTTACACTGGGCTTAAAGCAACCGAATTCTTTGATTCAGCAGATTATAATCTTGTAGTAGTCTCACATTCTGCAGGATTTAAAGAACGTGGTTTCCAAGAACTGGGTGGAGAGGAAAGACATGCGATTGAAGAACGTGGCGCAAATGTATTAACATGCACTCATGCTTTTGCAGGTGTAGAACGAGCTTTTAGATTTAAACTAAACATGTGGCAACCAGTTGAAACCTTTGCTCGGACTGTTCGATTCGTTTTCGGGGAAGGAATCAAGGTGGTAATGGAAATTACGATGATGGCTGCTGACGCCGGACTAATAACTCTCGATGAAGATGTGATTGCTATTGCTGGCACAGGCCGAGGAGCGGACACAGCATGTATAATAAAACCAGAATATACGTCTAACTTTTTAGATATGAGATTAAAAGCTATCTTATGTAAGCCATTTAATTTTTAGCCACTTTCCTTTATTTATTTTAGCCAATATAAAAGTAATACAAGCAAAAATCTTACTAAATGATCTCATTTTGTCAAATCAAAAAGAAGGGGCATTATTCTTTCCCCGCGAATTCTTGATAGACCTCCTTTTGAAGCTGCTTTCTCGTTAAATGCTTTTACTTTGTCCTTTTTTATTTTAGTTCCATAAATTGAGATTGGTGTCGGATCGGCTGTATGATCCTTATAATCTACAGGGGTAGCGTGATCTGACACGAGAATGATATAAAGTTCTTCCCAGGCAATTTGATCAAGAAGCAATCCCACCATACAATCTATTTTTTCAATTATTTCCACCTTCCCTTCGAAATCTCCATCGTGACCTGCTTCATCGGGTCCCTCTATATGAAGCAAAACCAAATCGTGATCTTCTAGAAGATTTAAAGCAGCACTAGCCTTGGCATAAACATTTGTATCTATGTATCCAGTAGCTTCTGGCACATCAACAACTGTCATGTTGATAAATTTGCAAAGGCCTTTAATTAAACTAACTGCGCCTACACACGCTCCTTTCAAGTTCCAGTTATTAGGAGGGGCTCTTAAATCTGAAACATATCCTCCCTTCCAGGGAATCACCACATTTGCGGGAAATTTATTTTGTGTTTTACGAGTTACATTTATTGAGTGATCACGAAGTAGTTCATACGATGTTTCTATGAACTCATTTAAGATCTTTGTAGTCCTTATGGCACTCTTTGAATCCTTTACAGGTTTAATTATAGCTTTTTCACCCTCTTGCATGATCTTTGGGCAAATAACTTCTGAGGAACAGTTTTTGCCTCTTAAAATTAAAGAACCTCTAAAGTCTAGACTTTCTTGAAATAATAATTCAACACCATCAATTTCATTCAATTCTCTTTTGATCAAATCTGCTAGTACTCTAACTCTTTCTCTAATTCTTCCTGCACGTGCATCAATAATATCATACTCTTTGTTTATCGTTGCAAAATTGCATCTAAATACGATATCACCAATCATGGGGATCAGACCTGCACCTAAAGCTTCAAAAAAACCTCTTCCATTTTTAATTTTGGTATAGTCATATCCGAGCATAGAAAGATGTGCTTCTGCGCTCCCTGGGGCTATTCCAGGCGCTATTGCATTTAAAAGACCGTTGATTCCTTCCGCTGCTATGTAATCCATATTTGGAGTATTCGCCCATTCTAACGGAGTAAAACTTCGTATTTCCGATGTTCTATCCGCCATTCCATCTCCAACAATAAAAAGAAATTTCTTCATGTCTATGCGCTTCCAAAATCCCTTAAATCTTTTCTGTAAAGCCTTAGAGCTTATACTGTATCCAATCATTAAAGGAGGCTATTTCCATTTGTCAATGACGTTGGATTCTGCTCTGGATCTAAATACAGGGAGAGATAGAATGAATATTAGAGACCTAGGTTAATATATCCTACTTCAAATATATAAATATGATATATTCTCTGTAATCGCATAAAAAGAACGACATGCCAGAAACTTGCCATAACGTTTACAATGTCGATTCTGAAACCCTATGCGATTAAATACGACGTCAAGATTTGAAATGCTACTGTTCGATTGATTAAGAGGTACGATGAATGCAGAACATTAACATCTTGTCTTTATTTTTATTTTTTGAAAATGTTTTAAGAGCAGATCAGAGACTGCAAATGCTCATAACAATTTTCTTAGCCTTTTTAATAGATTTAACGGTAGGAGAACCACCAGAATCCATACATCCAGTAGTATTGATAGGAAAAGTGATTAGGAAGTTAAAGAATGCTTTGAAGCATCAAAATCCACGCATAGAGAAATTCAATGGTTTAATACTAGCAGTAAGCACAATTATAATCTTTGTAATTCCCTTACTTTCATTGTTAATGATTGTTCGTATATTTCTTGGAATATTGGCCTCGATTTTATTCGCGGCATACCTTCTAAAAACAACCTTCTCAATGAAGTTTTTTATCAGTTTAATATCTCCAATTGCAAACGCACTCGAAAGAAATGATATTGAGGACGCCAGAAACCTTGTATCACGTGTGGTTGGAAGGGATACGTCAATCTTAGATAGCAGGCTAGTTGCATCAGCAGCAGTTGAAACGACTGCAGAAGGGATACCTGATTCTTTGATCTCACCAATTTTTTATTTTATTATTTTTGGAGTATTTGGAATTGTAACTGGAATAATTGGTGCGTTAGTATTTCGAGCAGTAAGCACTTTGGACTCGATGGTTGGTTACAAAGATTCCGAACATATCAATATAGGTATGGTTTCAGCAAGATTAGATGATGTTGCGAATTTCATTCCTGCTCGTCTTTCCGCATTATTAATCGTTATTGCCTCTGCTCTTCTTAGAGAAAATTATAAAAACTCATGGAAAATAATGTGGAGAGATGGATCTACAACAAGTAGCATTAATTCTGGATGGGTGATGGCTGCTGCTGCCGGTGCGCTTAATGTTCAACTTGAAAAGCCGGGAAATTATTTGCTTGGGGATGCTATTGAGGTTGTGAACACAAGCCATATTTTTCGAACCACTAAAATATTGAAATTTACGATATTACTCTTTATATTGTTTATATGCTTTCCACTCATCCTTTTTAGTCCATTTGTCAGCCGTCCATTGCTTAGATTTATTGCTGTATCAATAGCATCGATTTTAATGGTTTATATTTAATGACCTTTATAATATCAAAAAGCTATATTTGTGATAAAAATGACACCAGATATAGAAGAGATCAAAATTGATGGAATAACTGCTGAGATTAACGAAAATGCCATTATAATTAACTCAGATATTCCATTGAAAACTTTAAGTTCAGCAGTTCTAAATGGGGGACTCATTGAAAGTCGAAGCATATTGAACTATCAAGTTCCTTTAGATTATTCACATGATGATCCAAAAAAGGACTTAAAACGTGTTTCTGAGGCATTTGATCTTAAACCACCAGTAATTGGGCTGATGACTGGTGTCAATATTAAAAATGTTTCAATTAAAAACGAAATGCGTAATAACATATCAACATGTGCAATAATAACAGCGGGGCTTTCTAATCCTGCCGCTGCTGGAGATTATATTCCTATACAAGATTTCGGTACGATAAATATTATTGTGTTGATTGATGCTGATTTGACGAATTCTGCATTAGTAGATGCAATTAAAACAATAACTGAGGCAAAAACCTTAGTATTGCATGATTTAGATATAAGAAGTCCCTATTCGAAACATTTTGCGACAGGTACAACGAGTGATGCAGTAGTTGTTGCATGTACAGGACAAGGCGGAACTTATGAATATGCTGGTACTGCAACCAAAGTGGGTTATTTAAGTGCCAGAGTCGTTATAAAGGCTTTAAAGATCGCTCTAGAGAAACAAGAGGGAATTGTATAGCGGAGGCGAAAAAGCTGGCATTTAAGAAAATTAAGTATCTATTTTCATTTCTTACAACTTTGCCTGTTAAAGGTCCTGAATCCTTTGAAGAAATAGCAGATGGCTTCTACATTGCACCATTTGTCGGCTTTATAATAGGCTGTCTCGCAGGTCTCTTAGCTTATATTCTATCTTTAATTTTTCCTCCTTTACTTACTGGAATACTAATTTTGGGATTTCTTTTCCTGATAACTGGATTACATCATACAGACGGGCTATTTGATTTTGGCGATGGTTTAATGGCACATGGAGATCCGGAAAGACGACTAGAAGTTATGACAGACCTAAGAATTGGTGTAGGTGGGATAGGATTAGGTTTAATAATACTAATGACTACATTTCTGTCTATTTCTGAGATAATTAGACTCTCCAGTCCATTTTCCGCACTTATTATTCCCGGATCATTTCGTGTTAATACGTTCCTAGAATTCTTTCTTGGTATACCTATGATTATACAAGCCTTAATTATAGCTGAAGTTTCAGCAAAATTGTCTATGGTTATGATAGCAGCAGCAGGAAAACCCGCAAAAAAGGAAAGTATGGCTTTAACAGTCATTAAAAGAATGAAAAACAAAGGCAAATTCGCAATAAGTATAATTCTTTCGCTACTGTTTCTAGTTCCTTTTCAGTGGATTGGAATAATTGGTTTGTTTACTGGAATACTAGTAGCACTTTTAATCAACTCTATATCAGTTAAACGATTCAATGGGATTACAGGGGATGTAATGGGTGCAACAAATGACATTTCACGCGTAGTAACTTTGTTATGCATAATAGCAATCACCGAAATGGTTTGTCCGTGTGCATTGGGCTTTAGGATACCGATCTAGCCAAAAGTGAGTAGAATGAAGGTAACTGCGTTGATAATGGGAGGGGGCAAAGGTACTAGAATGAAATCTAAAGAAGAAAAAACATTAATTCTATTGAATGGCAAGCCAATAATCTATTGGGTTATCGATGCGATCCACGCTGCTAAAAATGTTAAGGAAATAATCGTAGCAACTAGTTATGCATCACCACAAACGAGAAAATATTTACATCAACTTGATGTTAAGATCATAGATACTCCAGGAAAGGGATTCCATGAAGATATGAAACATGCAATCCTTACTGAACAGATTAAGGATCATGTCTTGGTAGTCGCTGGAGATTTACCTCTTCTAACAGGAGAGTTAATTGATATAATAGTTGATTATTATGCGACTTTGGAAATCCCGAGCTTGGCGGTTATGGTTCCACTTGAAGTTTTTATAAAACATGATTTAACGCCTTCGATAATATTTACCATTGATGAAAAACAAGTAATACCAGTAGGTGTAAATATAAATGATGGAAGTCATATTGATAAGAAGGAAATAGATCAAGAAATCATGATTGTCGAAGACGTTAGATTAGCATGCAATGTGAACACCTTGAATGACTTATCTATTGCAAAAAGTCTTTTCCAGCAACTACGAAAATTAAAGTAATGAGTCTTTACGCTCCTTTGTTTTGTTAGAAAATGAGATGTTAAGAATCTCTGCTATGGTAGGGGCTATATTCAGGATGTTTCCGTTTTCATGGAATCCTTTAGATAAATTACTCCCAATAAGCGATAAGAAAATTCCCATATCAGAAGACGAAAGGGATCCATGAATTGCTTTTGCATAGTGAGAATCTGTAACTCCTCCCTTAAAACATACAGTAAGATCGCCGATGTCTTTAGTAACAACATAGTATGGACTCAGTTCGTGAGGGCGTGCAACAAATTCAACTTTAGATCCAAAAGAAGACAGAATTTTGTGTTGAATCTCATTGATGAGTGAATTTGATTCAGAATACAAATAAGAGAGTCCCCCATTTCTAATTATAATTGCAGAGTTATCCTCAATCGGAAGTGTTATTCTCTCCGTAACTTCTGTTGACCCATGGTCGCTCATTATAAAAATAACTGGAGAGTCGTACTTATTCATAATGTATGAAAGGAGTTCTTCTATAATTTTTTCCAATAATGGAAGATGATTATTAACTTCTGCTGAATCCTTACCATAATAGTGCTTTAAAAAGTCTAGATAAGGAAAGTGAAATAATAATAAATCACTAGCATCATTTTTAATCGCTTGTTTTGCTAATTGCATAACCCAGATGTCTGGATTGTCGACATATTTTTGCCCGAGAGGATCATTAACATCGTCAACATGAAAAGAATAGGAATCGTCTATCTGTTCACTTATCCAATAGGGTACCTTCGATAAAGGTACTTCAAATGGAAATGAGGCAATATCCTCATACTTGATATAAGTAGGTTCTAGGATTATGTCTGCACCTCTGCCACAGATTCTTCCTACGGCAAAACCAGTGATCATCATCGTTCTTAAACCATTTTTACTAGCTATTTCAAAGATAGTTTCTGTCGCTATCGCATTTGGATCCCAATTTCTTACGTCCTGAAAAAGCATCTTCTTTTTTTGAGTTCTATCATAGAAATTACCGATTATACCATGTTTATTTGGCGGCAAGCCTGTGAGCATACTTGAAATTGACGAAAATGTAAGCGATGGAAAGATTGTCTGTGCATTTGGAAAATGCATCGCGTTATTTTTCAGATTGGATAACTGCGGACATTTTTGAAGATCATTATGAGTCAAACTATCAATTAATATGATAAAGACCTTATTTTGGTTCATGAGATCCATTCCAAACGCCTATAATATAATATCTAGCTAGTTCTTTCACTAACACCTGCATCGGCAAAAGTAGCCATCTCGTTGAGAATTTTTATGCTTGCTTCGACTAATGGCATGGCTAATGCGGCACCTGTTCCTTCACCTAGTCTGAGATCAAGATTTAAAAGCGGCCTTTTATTAAACGTTTCTAGAATGATTTGATGGCCACGCTCTACCGATAAATGGGAGGCAATGAAATAATCTTTTACATTTGGCTGTAATTTATATGCTACTAGAGCCCCAGCACTAGAAATAAATCCGTCTAGTAAAATAGGTATCTTATGTGCTGCTGCTGCTAAAACCACACCAGTAATGCCGCCAATTTCAAAACCTCCAACTTTCGATAATACATCAATAGGATCAGTAATATCAGGATTATGCTTCGCCAAGGCTTTTTTTATTACATCGATTTTGTGAGCTAGCATTTCATCGTCAATACCAGTTCCCCGACCTGTTACTTGTTCAACGGGTGCTCCTGTAAGGGCAGCTACTATTGCAGAACTTGTAGTTGTATTGCCAATGCCCATATCTCCACAACCAACTATATCAATACCATTCTTAGCCTCTTGCTCAAATACCTCAATTCCCGCTTCAATAGATCTAATTGCCTCATCTTTAGACATAGCATGGTCTTCAGCAAAATTTTTTGTGCCATAATTGATTTTCTTATTGATAATTTTGCCAGAAGCTTCATTAAGATCGGCTGCAACCCCCATATCTACTACTACGACTTTAGCATCAACATGCCTTGCCAATACGTTAATGGCAGCTCCACCTCTCACGAAATTGTATACCATTTGTGGTGTAACCTCTTGAGGATACCCCGTAACGCTTTCTTTGACTACTCCGTGATCTCCTGCTAGTACAAAAATTACTTTCTTCTTTATCTTATATTCCTCATTTTCAGTTATCGTCAATACATCTTTAGTGATTTCTTCTAGCATTCCAAGAGAGCCAAGCGGTTTTGTAAGAGCATCTAGACGTTTTTGCGTTTTTGCTTTTAATTCATTCTTAATTGGTGAGATTTGATTTAATGTTTTCTTCAATACGTCCATCTTAAACCCTCATTAAATCTTTTTGACAACTCCAACAATTCTATAGCCTTTACTAGGACCAAAGGATGCTCATGTGAATCTATAATCAATTGAAACCTTCCTTAGTTTTTTACAGGATAGAGACCACATATTTTGCAATAATTCTTATTCATTGCAACTCCTCCACCACATCTTGGGCATATTTTTTCGTTATCATTAGGAGGAGGTATCTCCCCAACCGTCTCACGATATATCTTGAAATAATAAGCTTGTTCTTGACTATCTAAAGGAACAATCTTGGACAAATCATTGAATTCTTCCGTCTCAATACAAAATATTGTACTTAGATTTGTACTTCCGCTTCCTGCTTCTATCGGATACTTGGGCCTCCATACAACATCTGGAGATAAAATCTCTTCAAACGCTTTTCTTAGTATGTATTTTCCATGAGTTATTCCTTTACGTTCTGCTATTTTGAGCTCAGCAGGAATCTTAAGTGCTAAATCTATTATTCTTTCGTCAAGAATAGGCTGGAATACCCTTAATCCTAAACTTTCACCTATAGGCTTAGCAGAAAAAGACCAACGTTCTACACCCTCAGTTATCCATTTATCTACATCGCAGGGTTCTAGTTCAAACATGAAAGAATAGCCTGCGAAGAGTTCATCGCCTCCATCACCGGTGAGGACTGATTTAACACCAAACTCTTTTAGATATTTCAAACCGATATAGATTGTTATGTCATTTCTAATTTCCATTGGATCGAATGTTCTAAGCGTTTTAATTACATATTCTGCAGCCTCAGCAGCTTCCTCAAGGGTAAAAAGTTTAACAAAGTTTTGAAATGAAAACCGGTCAGCAACTATTTTTGCATAATAGAGATCAGGTGCGTCGCTATCAGAAAAACCAACTGAAAGAGTAATCGGCTTAAAATATCGGCTAACTAAAGCTGCTACAATTGAAGTATCAAGACCACCTGAAAGCAGGAAAGCATCGGCATAATAATCTTGAATGACTTCATTAAAAACTCTTAAAATTTCGTCTGTATACTTCTTTATACTATGTTCTTGCAAGTGTTTTTTACCCCCTACTAGATTACGTTAAAATCCTCTATCTCAAGAAGCAATCGGTCGTCTTTCACAACTTTTTTGCTCGCTACTATTTCTATACGCCGCTGGAAGAATGGACCATTAGTTACAAGGGTGTGATATTCACCATTTTCGCCACACAAATCGATTTCTCGACTTCTGAGGTAATCTATAAATTCCCAGTTAAGGGGATGTCCTATCCAGTCGTCATGTATAAGATCAGATTTAACGCTGATAATTTTGGCTTCAAAACCATTATTTATGAATTCCATTAGTAGATTTTCGTATTTTTGCTTCCATAACGGTTCAAAAACATCGAGTTCAGCTTCTTCACAAACCTTCTCGACCCAATCTCTGTTTTCCTGAAAATCTATGTCTCCAAATACTCCGCTTTCGATGCCTCTATTCCTCAGTTCCTTAATTCTTCTCTTAAATTCTCGTTCATAATCTTCCCAAGAAGCCCTCCCATAAACTATTGGAATTCCAATTGCTTTAGCTTGTGCATCAATAATTTCTTTTCTTAAACCATGACCTCTAGACCGTAAACCGTCTTCGTCAAGCATGTTAAATAGGAATTCAACATGTAAACCGGTTTTCAGAGCTCTAAATAACGCCAAGCTACTTTCTTTACCACCGCTCCAAGAAACAAAAACTCTCAACGGATTTCACCTTCTTTATTATGAATTTACTCTATTGAATAATTTGATTAAGCGCACCTAAGAGGCGTTTATTCTCTTTTTCAGTTCTTATTCCAATTCGAATATGATTATCACCCAGGGGCTTAAATGACGAGCAATTTCTTACTAAAATGCCGAGTTCCCTTAGTTCCTGTTCAAGACGAGTTCCTGTTAAACCAGTTCCACTAACATCAACAAAAAAATAATTTGCATCTGGTAATTCCGTCTTAAGCCCTCTTATTTTTGCTAAGTTCTCCATAAGAAATCTTTTTTGTTTATAGAAGAGTTCCTTAGATTTTTCTAGATAAGATATATCCTTTAAAGCCGCAATTGCTGCTACTTGTGCTAAATAGTTTACGTTCCATTCAAGTTTGGCGCGGCTCATATATGAGATTAATTCCTTAGATCCTATTCCATACCCGACTCTAAGTCCTGGTATAGCAAATATTTTGGTGAGCGAGTGAATTACAAAGACATTTGTATGTTGTGTAACTCTGATGGCATAACTTACACCTTTTTCTGTGCTGTCTATGAAAACTTCATCGAGAAAAACGAGAACCTGTTTTTCATTAGCGTCTTCGACAATGCTTTGAAGTTCATCTGGCGGCATCAATTTTGAAGTAGGATTGTTTGGATTGCATAGAAAAATCGCTTTGGTTTTATCGGTTATTTTTGCAATTATATCACTTGAATTAACAATAAAATCAGGAGATTTCAATTCTACAAATATAGGAAGTGCGCCCATGAATTCTGTCGCAACCGTATATTCGTCAAAAGTCGGAATGGGAATAATTACTTCGTCGCCCTCTTCAAAAAAAGTCTCTGCAAATAATCTTATCAGTTCATTCGAGCCATTCCCAACTATTAGATTTTCCTCATGTAGATTGTAAATCTTGGTAAGTTCCTTTTTAAATTCTGTCGAATGAGAATCTGGATAATGAGAAAGATTATGCAAATTTCGTCTTATCACTTCTATAACGGATTCTGGGGGTCCAATAGGGTTTATACTAGCACTGAAATCTATTAATTCTATTGCTTGTACATTGGGGTTTTTCTTATAGTGCCAAAACTTGCCCCCATGAGTGCTTGCCTTCAATTCTATTATAGATTTACGCGGTCGCATTATTTCACCCTTAATAAATATAGATAAAAAGAAAGGGCAATAATATCATCATATTGCCTCTTTCACTTTAAGTCCGATCCTATATCCAATTATACCTGCAACAAATCCAAAAATTACACCAACAATTACATTCAAAACAATAAACACGCCGTAGGGTACACCAAAGAAGAATTCTACAAATGCGACATACTCAGGATACGTAATTGTTAGCAAACCCAGCTGGAACGGATAGAACACAATTGCTCTTAAGCATGCTCCGATGCCTGCTTTTAGAGAATTATTAGGATATCCACCAGTGATATAGAAGAAAGCCTCTATTAATGCTCCAGGTAAAATATCAGATGCTAGACCGATTACTGAAAAAATATTTGGAAATAAAACTACTTCAAGAAGCCCATGGAGAAAGAAGATAAGAAAAACTGTTCCTCCCTTTCTTATTATTGTAGCTGCGAGCAGTACAAGAGTCATCGCTAAGAGTTCATAAACTATAACGGATACTACCCAGCTAAGCGGGGCCGGTATAGCAGCGAGCCCAATAAACCAAATTTGTTGCACACCATACCAGACGCCAACAAAAATTGCAATAACAACTAAATCAAATGTAGCAAACCGTTTGAAAAACCCTTTTTCTTGCTCAGTTTCCATTGTCACTGTTTCACCTCCTTAGTTTTTCATACTACTATTTGCATTAACTCTACGCTAATATTCTGAATAGAAAAGACTTCAATCAAGACAATAATAGATAAAGCAACCAGAAGGACTGAAAAAACCAACATGAGATAATCTCTACTTCCTAATTGAAGGGTCTCCATCGTAGTTGGATTTTTTGTAGCTCGAAAGCCTCGTGCATCTAGAGAATACGCTAATTGCATACTTCTACGTATCGAATGAATAATTAAAGGCGTAAACAATCTTTTGATTGATTTAATACGCCCTATTATACCACTTGTTTCAATTCCCCGAACATTTGCAACTGCTGTTAACTTCTTCCATTGTTCAATTGCGAGTGGAATGAAACGAATCGTAATGATTACCATGATTGTTAGCTCATAAGGACAACGTAGTTTTCTAAGTGCACTCACCATTCTACTGGGTTCTGTGGTAAGGGAAACCAATAATGCCATTGAGACTAATGATAATGTTCTGAATGAAAATGTAATTGAAGCAAGAAGAATCTCGGTGTAGATTCCAGAACCACCTATTATCGGAATCACTGCGGGAATTACTTCTATGTACGTTAAACGTTCTTTAGGCGCAATTCTTGAAAATACTGTTGAAGAAACAAACATAAAAGCAAAAAGTAACGCTATACTTTTAAAAAAGTAACTAACGGTCTTAATAGGTAACTTTGCAAGTAACCAAGCGCAAAGAACGGCGATAAATGAAAGAAATAGAATAAGTGCATCGTGAATTGTACTTATTAGCATCAAGAAAGACATCGAAGTTATCAACTTAACTCTAGGATCCAAGCTTGATGAACTAAAATTTATACTATTCTGCACTTATCTCGCCCTTCTCAGTTTTCCATTATTGGTAGTTGCACATTTTCTGTCGGAAATTGCCTAGAATTATTTTGTGCCATGTTTTGGTTAATGTGAGTTTCCATTATTTTCCCATTTTCTAATAAAAGTACTCTATTTGATATTGCACTGAGAAATTCCAAATCATGTGAGATTGTAATTAATGTGTGTGTTTCATTCAATTCTTGAGCCAATTTGATGAAATCTTGCTTATGCTTATAGTCTTGTCCAGTTGTAGGCTCATCGAAAATCAAAATATTCGGTTGTGATACTAATAACGAAGCAATTGCAACCCTTTCTCTTTCCCCATAACTTATTTTAAAAGTACCTTTGTTATCGTAACCCTTAAGATTCAATAAATCGAGGGTTTCGTTTAAAAGCTTGTTTTTCTCATCCTCACTCAATCTTTGAATCCAAGGCGCGTATAAAATTTCATTTGAAACCTTGGTCGTCAGAATATTATCGTCTGGGTTTTGAAAGAGCACACCGATTTTCCTTATTGCTTGTTTACGTTTATAACTCCCGATCAGCTTTCCATCAATCATTATAGAGCCTTGTTTTGGCTTAAGAACGCCTGCTAAGATAAGTGCAAGAGTCGTTTTTCCAGAACCATTCTCACCCATTATTCCCAGGGATTCTCTTTCAAAGATTGAAAAAGAAATGTCAGTTAAAACGGAGTAATTATTATAGGAGAATGAAAGATTTTCTACTTGCAAGATTTTAGATCCATTAGTAATATTGGATTGTAGTGAGGGGTATATGGTCGTATTCAAAGGCTGTATTCCATAAGTGTTACAAAATTTTGTGTCTGTTAATATTTGAGGATCATCTGCAACTATTTCTCCACGATTTAGAACGATAACCCGATCGGTAATTTTACTAACTTCTTTTGTCCTATGCTCTGCAATTATAACAGTGATATTTTGATTTTCGCTGATTTGATCGATTAATGCTAGTATTTTTCTACCTGTTTTAAGGTCAATATTTGAAGTGGGCTCATCAAAAACCATTATAGCTGGACGAAAAGCAAGCATAGACGCAATACAGACTCTCTGTTGCTGTCCCATTGATAGTTCTGTCAATGGTTTTTCGGCAAATTTCTCCATTTCTACTGCTTCAAGTGCAAAATAAACCCTTTCTTGTATTTCCTCAGGAGGCAATCCTAAATTCTGTGGACCAAACGCTACTTCATCTTTAACCTTTAGAGAAAATAGTTGGGCCGATGGATTTTGGAGCACAACACCAACTTTATTTTTTAAGTGATAGGGAGGTGTTCTTTGGAGATTTTCACGTCCAACAGTTATATTGCCTTTAATTTTTCCTTCGGAATAAGAGTGCGGTATTAATCCGCTTATACATAATACTAATGTTGACTTGCCGCATCCGCTGGGTCCAACAATTAGTAAACGCTCACCTTTATTGACTTTCAGATTGAAATCCTTCAAGGCAGGTTTCTCTGTGTTCGAATAACAATAAGAAAAATTCTCAACATGAATAAGCGGATTCATTTTAGTAACATCAATCTCCTTTAAGGTAGTTCTTCATCTCCATATAGACAGATGTCATACACTCCAACCAATAGATGGTACTTTACGTAAGTAAAGAGGTAGGCACTTTAAAGGATCAAAAGGAGAGATAGAATTTGTAAGCATGAAATTGTAAAAGATACCTACCTAGGGTAGGTTATCCTACCCTAGATATATATAGTTTTCGATTGTCCGCGCACGTATCCATTAGATGATTTATGTCGAAAAATAAACCATTGAATTTATTACAGATTTTACTCCAATTTTGTAGGTACAATTCGATCTGGTTCCATTAAAGAGGATTTCGCCGCGTAAAACGGTCTATTGATAGGAATCTTTCCTAGAAATCCCCTTTTTTTCATTATTTTTCAATTTCAAAACGGTTTCGTGCCAATATACAGTGTTTACCCCTCGATAGGTTAAAAAATACTTCATTTTCTAGAGATCCTATCTTTGTGAGGGATATACATAGATTTAGCATACTCTCTTGTAAAATCTGGATCAAGCACAAGTTCCAAATAACGAACTTTTCGGCCAATCTCCTCTGACATTTTCCTAGATTCTTTGGATAGAAGTGCCATCCTTGCACCGGTTCCCGCAGCGTTCCCTACCGATTTAATTATTTCTATAGGAAAGTTAGGAATCATCCCGATAGTGATGGCTGCCTCTGGATCTACATAGCACCCAAAAGCGCCAGCAATAAAAACATGCGCAACATCATCAATTTTAATTCCTTTATTTTTTAATAAAAGTGCGGCTCCGGCATGCATTGCTGCTTTAGCTAGTTGCAATTGTTTTATATCTTCTTGAGAAATAGCGAGGTTTTCTTCAAGAACTGTTTCATCTTTCCGCAAGAGTATAAATTTAGACTCTCCTTTTTTGTCGACAATCCTTGGAGTGGGAAGAGAAACGTTTATACGCCCTCTGTGATTTATAATTCCCGCCTTAAACATTTCCGAAAGGGCGTCAATTATTGCTGAACCACAGATACCTCTAGGTTTCGCATCATCTATTGTTTTATAGGTGACTTCAAAAGTTACAGGATCGATTTTTAAGCGTTCAATTGCCCCAGTCGATGCACGTATTCCATGCTTGATATACGCACCTTCAAAGGCGGGCCCTGATGCACAAGAACACACAAGTATATCATCTTTATTTCCAAGAGCGATTTCTGTATTCGTACCAATATCTAAGGTCAAACATATTTCATCAGATTTGTATATTTCTGTAGCTAATATTTCAGCGACTTTATCTCCTCCCACAAAGCCCGCTATTATAGGAAGAAGGTGAACATTTCCATAAGAATATATATCAAGTTTCAACTTTTCTGTGGGAATATCCAGCGAATTTTTCACCACTGGAACATACGGTGCTATCGGTAAATAATCAGAAGGGATACGTAAGAATGTATGATGCATAGCAGTATTTCCGACCGCACAGATCTCATAAACCTCGTATAATTTCACCTCTGCTTTTTCACAAAGTGACTCTATGAGTTGATTTATTCCTTCAACGATAATATCAGACATTAAATTTGGGTTCTTTGTTGCAAAAGTGATTCTTGAAACAACATCTTCTCCATAAGGGATTTGCGGATTCATAATAGAGTCAGCAGCCATCAAACTTCCATTATAAAGATTGATCAAATAGGCAGCAATCTTAGTAGTTCCAATATCTAGTGCTACCCCATAATTTTTCTCGAATGTCATCCCACGCTCAATATCAATGATCTTTTGGTTATTCCAAATTGTTACGGTCACAACCCAATCTCCATCTCTTAAAACGTGAGGAATCTTTTTGAGAATGTTAAAGTCTATTCCAATATTGTGTCCAAGAATGTTATGAACTTCATCCATAATTCGCTCTGCATCAGCTCTAAGATCCTGAAGAGCTGGTGGGGTCATCTTCAACACTACTTTCTGAACAAACGGATCAAATTCTATAGGAACTTCAATACCTTCAATCTGAAGCCGTTGTTTTCCAGTTCTGCTGTTTATTGGTATTTCTACAGTGACATTTCCTTTTGGAACTGTGCAACACGCCAATCTGTATCCTTTTTGAATTTCTAGTTGAGTGAGAATTCTTTTTTCATCATCGGTAATTAGGTTGACAGCATTTTTTTCTGAATTTATTATAATCTTACATTTACCACATATTGCGGTTCCTCCACAAATAGCTTGAATATCTATGCCTCCCTTTATTGCGCCTTCCAATATGGTTTCGCCGTTGGCGATGGTAACCCTTTTTCCATCAGGTTGAAATGTTATTTCACTTTGATTCATAGATATATGCTCCGATTATGTATTATTTAGAATATTCTGTAAAGAGGATGGTTCTTGGTTCTAGTTTTTATACGATCTTCTCGCATTGCATATGCAATTATTGCATCAGTCATTGCGGCTGCAGGAAATATTATCTCTGCATTTTTTATTGGACCATATAGGATAAAATTGGCTCCTGCATTTTGAAGAATCGTCACACAACCTGTCATACATGTTTTCTTTGCATCCATTCCATATTCCTTTAGGCGCGTCCATTGCAGAAGTTGTCTGTATGGTGATCCTCCAGCCGGTAGGCCAAACTCTTCTTTAATTAAAGGGATTGCTTTAGCCACTAGGCCAACACCTGGTATATCGCAAGGTGACCCATCGATTAACGTATTTTTGACCCCTGATCTCTCTGCAATTGTTAAAAGACCTTCCTGACGCGAGGTCCCATTTAGTATTTCAACTCTTCCTGCTGGCTTGGGACTCGAGAGATTAAAGGAGTAGATTATAGCAGAGTCCACCCCTGCCTCTTTTATAGCCATTAATTCCTCTTCTTTTGTAAAATAAGCTATGTGATTATAAACAATTCTATCACTTAAACCTACCTCTGCAGAGTGTTGGACGGCCGAAATTTTTACATCCATCTGGGGACTATAAAGCAATATAGGAGCATCGGTGAGATTCGCTACAAAATCAATATATTTACAAATGGCTTCAGGGCTTGTACCTACAACATCTATCATTATAGGGTTGCCGGTTTTTTCCGACAACTCAGATTGTTTTTCTATGAATTCTTCTGCTTTCTGCTTGTCGAATGCCCCTGTTTTTTCGTTTTCAACGATTTTATCGCCGTGATAGAAGATTGTTCCAATTAATACAGTAGGGAGTTCTCCTAGCTGTCCGCCCACTTCAACGTTTCCTATACGAAATACTTTCTGTTCATTCTCAAATTTAAACACGCTGTTCTACTCCTGAAAGAAGAAATGCTTTCCATTAGGGAGTTAAAGACATATTATCTCCCAATTCATCGTTTTTAAACCTAAGGACCTTGTTGACTTTTAAAATGATTTAGAAAATCTTGTAAAGTGGGTGTTCTCTAGTTCTCGTTTTAACCTTATGTTTTCGCATTGCATATGCAATTATTGCATCAGTCATTGCAGCTGCAGGAAATATTATCTCTGCATTTTTTATTGGACCATATAGAATGAAATCGGCACCTGCCCTTTGTAGGACTGTCACAGAACACGCCATACAAATTTTCTTTGCAAGTTTCCCATATTCCTTTACGCGTGTCCATTCTAGGACAGCATTGCAAGGAGCACCTCCTGCGGGTAGGCCAAATTCCTGTTTAATTAGTGTAGCCGCTTCGGCTACTAGTCCAACACTTGGCACGTCAAACGTTGCTCCATCTATCAAAGTATTTTCGACCCCTGTTTTCTCAGCAATTTTTAATAGGCTCTGATCGTTTGATTCTTTTCCATACAGCATTTCAAGTCTACCTTTAGGCCATGCATTAGATGGATTAAAGGTTAAAAGTAACGCGGATTTAACACCTACCTCTTTTATTGCTGTTAATTCCTCCTCGTAGGTCTTGTACCAAATAGAATTATAAACAATTCTATTGAGTAAGCCAACTTCTGCAGCGTGTTTGATGCCTTCGATTTTTACATCCATAAACGAACTATCTACTAATATAGGAGCATCTGTGAGATTCGCTACAAAATCAATATATTTACAGATAGCTTCAGGACTTGTGCCTACAACATCTAGCATTACAGGATTACAAGTTTTTTCCGACAACTCAGATTGTTTTTCTATGAATTCTTCTGCTTTCTGCTTGTCGAATGCCCCTGTTTTTTCGTTTTCAACGATTTTATCGCCGTGATAGAAGATTGTTCCAATTAATACGGTAGGTAACTCCCCTGGCTGTCCACCCACCTCAACGTCTCCTATATGAAAAATTTTCTGTTCATTCTCAAATTTAAACAAATTTATCACTATCCCTTGACGTTTACATATGAGTTCACGTTAGCTTATTAAAGAAAAATATTACTCTACTCTATTTTTATAGTTGAATACTATAGATTTATATAAGTTGTCTTTGTAGGAATTCATGATAAATTCGTTAAAAAACCTGGGATATGGAAATTTTTGAAATTAAAGTTCCGCAGTTCTAAAATGAAAAAAAGGCCATGAACACAGTATTTATAGCTGAAAGTGACAAAAAGTGAGTCTACATTACTTGAATCGTAGTATCTTAATTACGTAAGTTTATTAATTGTATATGATCCACAAAAAGTTTATGAATCGTTAATGCAACAACTGCATGATGAGAAAAAACCTTATAAGAGATCTAAAGGTGGAAGTTATGGAAATTGCCATAGAGTTTTCAGATGAAGAACTCAAATTAGTAAAAAAGTTACTAACGAGTAAAAAAGATAAGCGTCCAACAAAAGAAATTTTAGAGGAAAAATTTCGTGATTATAAAATAGGTCTGGTTTTTAGTGCACACCACAAACTAAGTGAAATTTGTCCAAAGTGCGGCTCAATTGAGACCACACAAGATATGGATTGGAACTCGATTGACGATGGAAATGGAAAAAATATAATATTTTTAAAATGTAAAAATTGCAGTAACAAATTCAGTATTATTTGGAATCCTTTTGAAACAGATCCCCCCTCATGGTAAGCAAAGAAACAGTACTTGGTCCTAATGAATAAAAAAATAAATGGAGCACTTGTTATGAATAGTCTAAGGGAATCATTGAAAATAAAAGTAATTTTCTCAAAAGAAGAAATCGAAATATTCAAAAACCTATTAGAAGGGAGAAAAGAAATACGCCCTCTAAAAAAGATCTTGGAAGAGAAAATAACAGAATACCAATTAGGACTAATTTATAATGCAAAAGTAATACTGAATGATGCCTGCCCAAGCTGCGGGTCACTAAACACAAAAGAGGATCATAATCGTCCGCCGACACTCACAAAGGGTGGAAATTTTATAATATATCGCCAATGTTGCGAATGTAACACAAAATTCAGTGCACATTTTATACCATCCTTCGAAGCTGACTATAGTATTTAAGACCTGTCTTTCATTGTTAAACATTTCTAGAATGCGTCTTCACGCAAATCGACTTTGTGAGGTATGTAAAATAGTTTAGAAAGCAAGATCAAGAAGGAAACTCAATGATCGAGAGGAATTTTTCAATAAGATTTTCTTTAATAAGATAAATACATACTCATATCGAATAGAAGGGAGATATATTGTTAAAATTTGAAAAGCCACAAGAAATATTTAGAATTGGTAATGTTGAGATCGGAGGGCAACCTGGAGAATTGCCTACCGTATTAGTTGGAAGCATATTCTATTATAAAGATAGAATTGTTGAGAACCAACATCAAGGTATTTTTAAGAAGAAAGAAGCACTACGAATAATCAATAAGGTAGATACCATATCCATGAAGACAGGAAATCCCTACGTGATAGATATAGAAGCAATTAGTAATCGTTCAATTGAAAAATTCATAGACTTTGTTTCGGAAGTAACAGAGGCACCCTTTTTTATAAATAGCACTAATATCCCAGTCAGGCTACATGGTGCCAAGTACGTAAATGAAAAAGGTCTCCAAAATAGGACAATCTACGCTTCTATAAATTTCAAGGTAGAAAAAAGTGAAATTGAAGTGCTAGAACAATCAAAAATAGATGCTGTACTAGTTCAAGCATTTAACCCTCAAAACCCGTGGTCTAAAGGAATGATGAAGATTATGAGAGAGGGACTCAATGGAGAAGGACTTGTAGATATGGTAATAAAGGCAGGAATAAAAAAACCCCTCCTCTTTGCAAACATCTACGATGTACCGAGCATTGGTATCGGTGGAGAAACTGTCTACATGTTAAAAAATGAGTTTGGTTTGCCGAGTGGTACAGCTCCGGTGGGTGTAGTCGGTGTATGGGGGAAAACGAAAGAGGCCAAAGAACTATATGCGCAAATAACCAGTATTTGTGGCGCAAACGCCGCAGTTTTCTCAAAACTCATGGGATCAGATTATATACATTACGGTTCTTTGAAAAGAGCCGCAAAAATTTTTCCATCAGTTGCCATGATTGATGCTATAATAGCTTATAATGCAAAGTTATACGGAGTTGAACCAAAGATAATAACACCTGCCTTACAAGATTTTTTTGATACTCCTGACAAAACAGTACCTCCGAAATACTTGCACGCTGAAAATTAAAATAAGAACATATAGGACGATATCGAGGGAGAATGTCTATTCAATATGCACGACTTGATACGACATCTATGGTTCATCTTACGAATTGAAAGAGATGATGCGGGAAAGAATTAAGTATAGTTTATTGAGTAGACATTTTGGATGATGAAAAACCTCTTTTGAGATGAAAAATCTTTTATAATGACGTGTCTTTTAGAAGACTGTATATTTTTTCTCGTGATCTTTATACTGTGGCAAATGGCTCGCAGACAAAAAGCCAGGCAATTGTCGCCCTATGGCATCGGGGGGGATCTCTTCTTTCTTTTCCTTTTTTAAATTGAGCATATCGTCAATCCTCAAAATCGATATAGCTGTCTCACACGCTCCTTTGAATATTGCTTTAGTAACTGCCAATGGCATAATGATACCAGCGTTCATCATATTATCAATTTTCTTACCTAACGCATTATATCCATACCACATATTGGCAGACTGTTGATGTTCCGCAATGAGGAAAGGTAGAATATCTAATGAATTCAACCCTGTATTTGTCACCAACGCTCTTGGAATGCAAAGCAGAGCATCTGCAAAGGCTTTTACAGCAAATTGTTCCTTACCGTGAAATTCTCGTGAAAACTCTGTCAGTCGTTTTTTCAATTCTACCTCAACAGCCCCGCCGCCAGCAACTATCTTATTACATTTGAAAAGATTTGCTGTAGCGTAAAGAACATCAAGCACTGTTTTTTCGACATCCTCCATTATTTCTTTCGAAATGCCACGTATTAATATACACACTGATTGCGGGGTTTTGCATCCCTCAATAACAACAATTTTATTATCACCAACTTTTCTCTCCTCAACCAAATTGGCTGATCCTAAATCCTCTTCCTTTAAGTCGTCAAGATCTCTAACTATATTTGCATTACAAGCCTTGGCAACCCTTAGTATAAATTTTTGCTTTGCAGCCCATCGATATAGTGTTACAGCCATAATTCCAGCTCTGGCCAGAAAATATGCCGCCAAATCATCAATACGTTTTTCACAGAAAACAACGTTTGCACCTGCTGCCTTTATCTTATTTACCCAATCTTTTAAGATCTGTGCCTTCTTATCTATGAAAGGTTTGATTAATTCTGGATTATTTATTTCAATCTTTCCCTGAACTGTAGGAGGGTGATGTTCAAGTTTTTCTATCTCTAAAGGATGAGTAAGAACTGCAATCTTCGGATTTTTGACGTGCTTCGGCATTTGTGGATGAATCAATTGTTCATCCATAACCATTCCGCGTACAAAAATTGAATCGTTAACGGTCTTACCAGGTTTTTTAACGATATGAACCAGATCAATATTAGCAATCCAGTTGTTGTCTCTTTTTTCCTTGATTCGTTCAATAACATCAAGAACGATATCTGTTAATACTAAACTAGCCTTTGCACCCAGTTTGGTAGACATGATGGTATAGACTACTTTTTTGAGAATCTTTCTATCAGCAGACTCTATTTCTACTGCAATCTCGTCCAGAATCCTAAGTGCTTTCTTTAATGCCTCCTTGTATCCATGAATAATAATTGAAGGATGTATCTTATCGTCTAATAGTCTCTCTGCGCGTTCTAGAAACTCGCTTGCTAATACAACGGACGAAATAGAGCCATCACCCGTTGTATCCTTTTGAGCGGTTGCCAAATGGATCAGAATCTTTGCTACAGGATGCCATATGCTCATTCTTTTAAGTATCGTTGCCCCATCACAAGAGATAATGAAGTATTTGAGACTATCTACAAGGAACTTCTTCGAACCGCTAGGACCAAGACTTTTCTGTAGAATAGCTCTAATTATCTTTGCGATCAAAATATTACTCTTTACTAACTCTGAGCCATTTAACTGACTTATACCTTCTCTAATCAGTGGAGAAGTCATTAGTGCAGCATCTATGTTTGACATCTCTCTCACCTATGCTATTCTTACTCGAAACTTAATGATTATCATACCGATCAATGAATCCAGTCCTTTTACTTATATTATTTCAGAAATCACTTTGCTAATGACTCCATATACCTTTTTGTGCAAAATCACATTTTTGAAAGATTTTAAGAATGTATTTAAGACGTCATTTTACATGTTTGTAAATAATTTACTTGGAACTAAGCCATAGATTGCACTTTCCTTTGATTTGCAAATAAAGGACTAACTCACTTTGGCTTTAAGCAAATTTCAAAAAGATTCTATAAATTCACAATATATAGAGATACAAGTCTGGGAATGAAACGAGGAGTTATTCTCGAAGAGCTGGAGAGGCAGCATATATATATACTTATGCGTTGGCAAACACCAGAGTTCAAAACTGTTTTGATCCTCCCTTTTAATTTTGAGGATATGTACATTCATTGATAGGTTCATTTGAGCAAAGAGCAATCCGAGGTGGTAATTGTCTACTATCAAATGTTATAAAGTTTTTTACTCGAACGAATACGCCAATAACTCAAGAGGAATTTTGTAGGGATCGTCTCTTTGCAAGGCTTAGTGTGATTGTACATGCATATACTACGATTTACTTTTTTTTCTTCTTTTTTTAAATGAAAGTAAACAATTCTGAAATTCATCAAAAGATTTTTTGGAAATAATGCCGATTAAATTACCATCGTCATCAACCACACAAAGCCTGTTTATCGTAGTCCTCTCGAATTGGGACGCAATATCAAAGACTCTATCATTTGAGAATACGGAATATATGGACGACACCATCACATCTTTTGCTATAAATTCGCAAGGATTCTTGCCTTCCGAGATTAATTTGACAATTACTCCTTCGGTAATAATACCAACAGGCTTGTTCGAGTTTATAACAAGAATGCTATCAACCTGATGGCTGATCATTAATTCAGCAACTTTTGTTAAGTTATCTTCCAGATCACATGTAACAATATCTATAACCATATCAATCGCTAAGGGAGCGATCTTATTAATTTCTTCACTCATTTTCTTCACCATGTTTTTAGGTTCTTCCTAATCAAATTAGATCCGATTATTTTTTGCTGTGAATGCCGGAAAAAGAATTATCAATTCCTTTAAAAAATAAAAAAGGTTGAGGGGAATTGTCAAAGTCGCTAGAAGGGCTTTGCAATTCTTTTTATTTCTGCTGTGCTTTCCGTGGGTTGAAGCGCCTCTAAATCAATTGGAAATGTACCGTATTCTTTTACCTTTCTGATAAGGTATTTGAATCTTTGCATTGTACATGCAGGTGAAACCGTGTCCAGTTTGACAGGTACAGAGCCTCCTCCTGGTGCTGTATCTCTTATATGTCTTCTTACTCGTTCATCTAAGATCTCCAAGGCAGCATAATTGATGGTTTCAGCATCGGTTCCGACAACCCAGAGTTTCTTGTTTTTCGCAGATATTTTTTTTGCAGCAGCTAAGTCAGCTATTCGTGTATCCATCCCATACATGAACACAATGAATCCACTATTATCCATGTAATGTTGCCAAAAGTTTTTCCAGTCATCAACAGCTTCGTAAAATCTGAATACGCCCCAGTTGTTATAGGGTGTTCTCTTTATGACCTTCATAGCAGCTGGCATTGCGAATTCTTCCCAGTTCTTTGTACCGATCAGCGGAACGTCGCATGCGGCAGCCCACATGAAAGGAAATAGTGTTGGTGCATGGGGCTTTACAACTTCTTCGTATTGAAACTTACCATAGTCGGTCGCTAAATCCACGTATAAGTCTAAGACTTTCCACAAGAATTCAGGATCTCTGCGTGCCCATTTAATAAGTCTTGTGAATCCCATAGTCTTAAATGCGATGTCCCAAGGGGTAGCTTGGAAGTAGAAGGGTGTAAGACGACCGGGTAAGGTCTCAAATATTGTCTTCATTATACCAGCAAAAAATGGTCCTCTGCCCTCTGTACTTAAGTCGGGTACTCTTAATTTGTCAAAATCTGCCTTCTCTTTGATTATTTCTCCATCTGGTGCTACACAGGGGTACGACGTTGTTGGACGGAGGAGTTTGCACCCTAGTACTTCAGGCTCGATGTTGTATACATCAAAGTCAGCCTGTGGAAACTCATGTTCCAGCTTGTCTACAACCCAATATTGACTCGCCACGAGTTTTTTATAGCTATAGCAGCACTCAAGTAAAGGAATTTTTGAGTGGTGTGAGGCAAACGTTTCCATAAGCCCAGTAGGCCCAGGTATTCGCCATTTAGGTTCTTTATAGGTTGCAAGTCTTGCTATGGCTTCAGCAGGTGTCTCAGGATATTTATCAATTCTAGCCTTGATTTTTTCTGTGTGTTCTTGGATTCTCTTTTCCATTTCTGGCTCTGTCTTTTCCTCGTATACTTTCTCACCAAATATAGTTTCTCCAAAACCCATTTTTTATACACCTCTATTAAACTGCTCCTATTAGTCTTTTACACTCGCGTACAGCATCAGCTGCATCTCTGCCGAATCCGTCCGCATTGTATTGAATTAACATATCACGATATGCGCCAGCACCACCGATTATATATTTTACTTTGTCCCTAACACCAGCCTCAGTAAGTGCCTTCTCAATTGCTGGAAGCTCTATATCAGCTGTTGATGTAGAATAGGCGGAAGCCCCAATTAACTCTGGGTTGTATTTCTTTATTGCCTCAACGAATTTTTCAGGATAGACATCTGAGCCCAAATCAATGACTTTAAATCCAGCACCTCTCAGAAATGCACCAACAAGGTTTTTTCCGATGTCATGAACATCTCCTCTAACAACTCCAAGAACTATCGTCGCAATAAAATCTGCGTTACCACTTTTTTCCAATTCAGGAAGGACAATATTCAGGGATTTTTTCGCAGCTTCACCAACCATCATTAGATCAGCAATGAAGTACTCTTTTTGCTCAAGTCTTTTCCCTGCAACTGTCAAGCCATTTTTCATCGCATCGATGACTTCCATTGGCTTTGCACCTTCATTAACCGCACGTTTTGTCAGCGCTTCTGCATCGTCATCTTCGCCCTCAAGAATAGCGTTTTCTAAGTCCTTTAAAGTAGACATTTTTTCTATCTCTCCTAGTTTTGATCCATTTTACATATTTTTTGGATGAACCTCTATTTTCAAGAAGTCCATTTAAGTTATAGCGAATTATTATTATAGTTTTACTATAAAAAGTTTATTACTTAATAATAATTTTTTTGTATTTATGATATAATTTATTATAATTATGAATATGCTTTTTTCAAATAACAATTTAATACATCCAATCCTGGTGTTTCCTTTTTACGAAAAAATCGTACTATGAAGTCGGTATTCTACATCGGATCGATATTCATTCGGGCGAGCCCTTCAGGGTATTTTAATAAAGAATAATTTTCTTACAATTAGTTTATAAGCTCCGCGTAGTGTAAAAATATAAGAATGCCAATATTAACGGAAAGAAGTCACAGGTTACATTCTGCATGTGAAACTGGCATAACAAGAAGGATCCTTTGTCAGTTGCATATTTTATTTGAGCTCCTGCAAATCAACCAATTTCACTCTTTAAAGGATTAATGGAATCGTGAATTCAAACATTTTAAAAATGTACTTACCTTAATACTTATAAATATGGATTAGATTTTTATTATAATTAGTTTGTATTTCCCTAATATAATATTTGAAAACGAGATTATGTAGCGGAAACTATTATTCGCATTATCTATAGAGTGATTGCAATGGACGTATCGATACTCAAAATTAAGGAAGACCTTTTAGAAAAGGTAAAACTAGCAGTAATTGATGGCAACGATATTATAATCGGTAAATATATATTAAACGTATTGAATTCGAACATTCCAAATCCATTTGACTCTATTATGACCGTTCTTATTGAAGGCATTAAAAGAGTTGCAGATATGTACGAAACAGGAGAATGTGAGCTGCCAGATTTGATACTAGCGGGGGAATCACTCAAAGAAGCACTTAGTATTATAACAAATAACGTGCGCGACCCCTCTAGTTTTTTACAAATAAAAAAAGGAAAAGTTATCCTAGGAACTGTAGAAGGTGACACTCATGATATCGGCAAAAATGTCGTTGCAGCCATGCTTCAAGCTAATGGTTTTGAAGTTATAGATCTCGGACAGAACGTACCACCTCAGATATTCGTCGAAAAGGCAGTAGAAGAAAAGGCGAATATTATAGGGGCCTCTTCATTTATGTCAAGCACTAGAAATTCTCAAAAAAAGATTTTAGAAGAATTAGAAAAGGTGGGACTTAGAGATAAAATTATTTTTCTCATCGGTGGGGCTGCGGTCTCAAAAGATTATGCCAAAACGATTGGTGCAGATGGATATGCGAAAGACGCTTTTGAGACAGTTGAACTGCTTGAGGGCTTGGTTAATAACCAAAAGAAAATTACACCAGAAAAAAATCACAAATTATTACTTAAAATGGAAGAAAACAGAAAAATGATTGAACAATTAGCTGATCAAGTCAAACAGTTTCAAGATATTATTGGGAAGACAACTAGTAGAGAAGTGAATGTTGATAAAAGTCGCCTTTTAATTTCGCAGAAGTTCATAAATGTCAAAAATATAACGTTTTCAGAAGAAAAGGTTTACAAAATATTATCAAGTTTGTCCAACAAAGTTCGCTTAAGGGTTCTTATGGCTCTATGGCAAAAACCTTTACATTTTTCCGAAATCGAAGAAGTCATATCAGTTAAAGGCGGTCATCTTCAATTTCACGTGGGAAAATTAAAAAACGAAGGATTAATTGAACAAAAGAAGAACCGAGGAAAATACTCAGTTACTCAAAAAGGCAAAAAAGTAATAATGATAACAAGTCAATTATCATCGCTTGAGAATTAACACACACTTAGAATATTCTTGGCAAGAGTAAGTGACATCCTCCCCAGCCGTTCGGCTGGGGCTTACAGCTTTCCATCGTGGTCTCGTTCCCTCACGGGAAGCGATGTTTCGCCTACTTCTATGGGCTTACGGAAACTTACCAGGTTGCACACGCTGCTCAATCACTATCCTGCCCCTTATTCAGGGGAATTTCTTGCGATGCTGGATAGCGACCTCATGCACGGGCTTCCTCACGCTTACCCCTGTCACTACGCTGACTGGTCGCTTATGGGAGGATATGCCTCCACCCCAGTCGGAAGGGGACTTCCCACCGCATAAGTTAAAAAGTAAATCGCCAAAAAAAATCAAATCGAGTTTCGTGTGGGCTTATTTTATTAATCATCTAATTAGTTCCAGCGTCTATTAGGCAATTTACAATGTGGCTGAATGATAGGATATAGACCCCTTCTACCTGGGCAGTTTTCGCTGAAGGAGGTATCTACTCGCCTTTAGACTGTGACAGTTCAAAAAGAAATAATATGTGCGTAAGGATAGTTGAGTGATATCTAAACTAAAGACCTCTAAAATCAAAAACATGCATTTACTCATTTCTTAAACAGTTTAAACGAAGCAAGATTGCCTTGATAGAGAAAATTCTCCAGATACCCTTGGAAGCGATACGAAGATGATCGCATAGTGAATATAGAGAATTTTGCTGGTTTCAACGAGAGATAAAAATTATTCAAAAAAATTGAAGTTTTTAAAGCAAAATGTGATGAATCGTGATTATATCAATGCCAGCTTTGACCTTTGGCTGGAAATGAACATATCTCCTGATAACAGAGCAAAGGGGCAAAAAATTGCTTATGATTCATCAAATATTATATTCGCAGTGTTGGGTAAGAGATTCACCGCTAAAAGATTTCTTTCGGTATTCACAAGTTCTTGGACAATATTGGCAGGCAAAGTATTCTTCTGGTGTGGCCGCGAAAATGCCTGAAAGTGATTTTCTAGGTATCATTAAAAAACTGGGCGTAAGATGAACCCCTATAGTCCCAGTCGGATTCAAAATCTGAAAAATAACCTCTTGTTGCTTGATATCAAAGAGTTTACCTGTTCCAGATCCCGGAGTAAAGTTGGATATTGTGCTTCCCAATTTTTCTTTCATTAAAGATCTGACGTAGGCAGCTGCTTTCTCTACTGCGTAATCTGCTATACACTCCATGATAAATCCTCGAAGTATGCTACTTTTAGTTTCTTCTGAAGCTTTTTTTTCCAGTCCTGGTCCAATTGTAACTATATAGGGAACTACTGTTTGATTAACTTTTAATACTTCACCAAGGATCGAACTCTTTAGAATGTATTCGCTTTCTAATTGGATTTCATCCTTCTTAATACTAGTCACTTTTAATAAGGTGTATACTGTCGTAGGTTCAATCAATCGACGGCAGTCCTCTATAAGCGGTACTACTTTCGTCTCCTTCATTCTTCTGTTTTTTAGAGTTCGTATTAAGTCCCTAGCATCTAAATCAATAGGTATGAAATCAATTACTTCCACGAAAACGCCTCCTTAATTAAAGCAATTGTGAGTTTGTGGCGGAAGTTCTGTATCCCTGGAAGTAATATAAGAATATCGGGTCTAAATAAAAGGAGTCCGTTTTCAATACCCGATAAAACTTTATAACAATGTCACATCCTTTTGCAAGAGACTTGAGGGACACCATACTCACTTTGTCGATAGTCTCTAGCGCATTATCCAATAGGCTTCTCAAATTAGTAAGATTTGCTTTCTTCTCTTCTAATTGCAACGAGAAGAATTTCTGAGAATTCATCCACAGACTCAAGCTCGTGGCTTTCTTGAGGTGTCTCATAAGAAAAAATAGGTACTTATTTTGAATAATGAAGGTAGGCACACCCAGGATCATGTAAAGGAGAGATAGACTTTATCAAAATCCATTGGAGGGATATGCCTACCTTAGGTGCGACCACTTCATTGCTGTATAAAAGTCTTATTGTACAACATTCAGCAATCAAATCCTTCTGAAATAAGTTACAATTTAGTATGTTTTCTGCGTCGAAGTCGAAGCGAGGGGCATCGATAATAAATTTGAAGATTATAAAAGAGAGATATAGAACAAAATGGGTGATACTAGAGGATAAAAAAGACAATAAAAATCAACATATTGCAAAAACTTACGTTTTAAGATTTCGTTCATATTCATTCGATTTGTAGTTTACTCAGGAAAATTTTATATCCATAAACCTTAATATTACATCTCTACAAATTTTTTATTAATGTACTAGAAGTTTTATATAAGTCTGAAAAACTTGTGATATTTGAAGAGCACAATTATTAGAAATATTATCTCACAAGAAGGTGATATTACATTTGATAAAAATCTCCATCGTTAAAGCGGGTAATATCGCTACGTCAACAGTTATTGATATTATTTTAGATGAACGAGCTCATAGAGAAGACATCATGATTAGAACCTTTGGCACTGGCTCAAAAATGCAATTAGAGTATATTAAAGAGGTTGTAGAAATTGCTGTTGCCATTGATCCCGATTTACTAATTTTTGTAGGACCAAATATTTCCTCAAAACGGAATATAGAAACTGCAAATATCTTAAAAGAATTAAATATGCCAATTATTTTGATAGGAGATGCAAAAGACCTCAAGATTACTGAAATACTAGATTCATTCAATATCGGTTATATTATTTTGGAAGGCGATCCGTTACTTGGGGCTAAAAGAGCAATACTTGATTCTACAGAAATGGTATTATTTAATGCTAATATATTGAAAGTGCTTTCAGTCTCGGGAACAATCCGTTTATTGCAACATGAATTGAATAAAGTAATCACTAGTCTGAAAGATAAAGGAATCCATCTCCCTAAAATAATAGTGAGTTCTGATCTTGCACTGCAATATGCTGGTATCAAAAATCCCTACGCTCATGCAAAAGCAAAAGCCGCCTACGAAATGAATATCCTAGTCCACAAGTTAAATTACCAAGGTTGTTTTGTTCTTAAGAAGAAAGATGAATACATCCCCTGTGTAATTAGTGCACATGAATTGGCGGAGTCCGCTGCAGACCTGGCGCAAACAGCAAGGAATATTGAAAAAATCAATGATTCTATTTTAAGAGATCCCCATGATCGATTTGGACAAATATTGAAAAAGACAAGTCTCTATGAAGATTTATCTGTCATTTAAATCGAGAGCGATGTAACTTCAAACCAATCGCTTATTTCTTTGTTAATAAACGTTTTAGAAGTTAGTAGAATCTCAAATGATCATAGAAATGTGTTAGATCTTTTAACGAAAAAATAAGTTAACTAAGCACTTTTATAGGAGTTCTGAGTATTATAGAATGACTAAAGTGACATAGACGACAAGTAGTTTTTACTCTAAGGGATTAGTATGATAGAAAAATTTGACATTATCATCATAGGTGCGGGGTGTGCTGGTCTAGCTGCTGGGATATACGCTGGGCGTTTTGGATTAAGCACTGCGATATTTGATAAACAACTTCCTGGTGGTCAGATAAACCTCACGGATGTTGTTGAAAACTACCCTGGATATGAAATGATATCAGGACAAGATCTATCAGAGATAATGGTGAAGCAAGTAGAGAATGCCGGTGCAAAAATCTTTGAATTTGAAGAGATTCGTGATTTAGATCTCTCGCAACCAATAAAAAAGGTAGTTAGTGAGATGGGAGAATACGAAGCTAAGGTTGTAATTCTTACAACAGGATCAAATTACAGAAGATTAGGTATTCCTGGTGAGAAAGAATATACAGGAAAAGGCGTGAGTTATTGTGCAACGTGTGATGGCCAACTTTATAAAAAAAAGAAGGTCATAACAGTTGGGGGAGGAGATGTCGCTGCAACTTATACAAGATATCTTAAAGAAATTGACGTTAATGTGCGTTTAGTCCATAGAAGAGATCAATTACGTGCTAAAGAATCATTGCAAAAGGATTTAGAGCGTCTTGGTGTCGAGATTATCTGGGATACTATAGTTACAGAAATCTTTGGCGATGATGAAAGCGTTACTGGTGCGAAACTGAAAAACATCAATACAAGTGAAGAAACAAAAATGGAGCTGGATGGCGTTTTTATCCATATCGGGAGCCTGCCAACTAACGACTTATCCAAAAAAGCGGGTATTGAACTTGACGAGCGTGGATACATTATTGTCAATAAAAAGAATGAAACAAATATACTAGGAATTTATGCTGCAGGAGATAATACTGGAAGTGAAGCTCAGTTAGCGATAGTAGTTGGTGAAGGTGTTAATGCCGCTATCCATGCCTATCAGTATATAAAAGGGGGATGGAATGGCTCTTGAACGAAACTACTACTAGATACTGGCTTCCTATTTCACAAACAATACTTGATTTCGTTAAAGGTGCTTTTATCATTAATGAAAACTGAACAAAGAAATCATTTCGAGCTCAATAGGTATCTTGTTCACATTGGTGACCAATATACTCGCCGCTGTACTCTTTCCTTCTATGTTCACACTTACGAGGGCAGTATTCACACGTCACATAATCATTAGGAGTTGCAGCAAAAACTCCTGAGATTGATTTTTTGGGCAACATTAAATAAGTTGGCGTAAGACGGACTCCGATTGTATTTGGATCTATGATCTTAAATAATACTTCTTGCTGATTGATATTAAAGAGTCTACCTGTACCTGTTCCTGGTGAAAAATTGTTTATATCGTTCCCTAGTTTTTCCTTAGCTAGAGAGCTTATATAAAGCCTTGCCTTATCTAAAACATAATCTGCTATCTGTTCCATAACGAATGCTTTAAGGATATTAATCTTTGACTCTTTTGATGTATATGTTTCAAGTTGAGATCCTATTGTAACAACATGAGGAACAATTGTTTGATCATTTTCTACTGAGTCTCCAAGGATTATACTCTTTATACTGTATCCATTGTCTACTTGGATCTCGGAATTATTAACCTTGGTTACTTGCACGAACTTGTAAACAGCTTTTGGCTCAATTAGTTCTATACATTCATCTATAAGCGGTACAACATCTTTTTCTCTTATCCTTCTTTTACCTAGTGTTTCCAGTAAATCATCAACATCCAATTCGAAAGGGATAGGATCGATTACTTCCATGGCAACGCTCTCCTTAATTTACATAAACTCAATTCATTGTAGATGATATATTGCCAGTGACATATAACAATTTCGATATAACAGTTGAGGTTGATCAATTCATTTAGGAATATATCAAAACCAAAAAGATTAGTAAAACTTTAAATAATGATGATGAACGACATCTGAGATGAGGCATTTAAATCAAGAGTCATTTAAAATTGAGGGACCTGTATTGCCAAAATACTGCAAAATCGTTTTACAGCCTAGTGGGCGTCGAGGGACGTTTCCCTGCGAAACAAATCTTCTAACTGCAGCATTAGAACTTGGTGAACCCATTGAATCGTTATGCGGAGGTAAAGGCTCCTGCGGAAAATGCATGGTTTTTATTAATAAGGGAATTGAGAATATTTCTGATTTAACTGATATCGAAAAGCAGATTTTAACAGAACAAGAAATCTCACAACACTATCGCCTTGCCTGTATGACAAAGGCTATCGGGGACGTAGAAGTCACTGTTCCCGAAGAAAGTCGACGTAGAGAACAAGTAATTCTGACTGAAGGTCGAAAGACTGATTTCACCATAGATCCGACTGTTAAAAAATATTTCTTAACCATACCTTTACCATCATTAGAGGATCTTTTGGCAGACCAAGAAAGACTTGCAAAGATTCTCGCACAAACTCATGGCTTGGAGAACTTGACCATCGATTTCCCTTTGGTTAAAAGATTGCCTAAATTGCTAAGAGAAAACAAGGGAAAAATTGCTGTAACTGTATGGAATGATCAGGAAATCATTGATATAGAGCCTGAGAACGCCTCAAAGAGTTATGGATTAGCCATAGATATTGGCACGACGACTGTTGTTGTCTACCTACTCGAACTCGATACCGGTAATCTCATCGGAATAGAGTCGATGACGAATCCACAAGTCACTTTTGGTGAAGATATTATCTCTAGAATATCCTATGTAATAAATAATTTAGATGGTCTTCAGAGACTTGGAGATATCATAGTAACAGGGATCAATAGCTTGATCGAGCAATTAGCCAAGAAACACAAAATAGACTATAATCAAATTGTAGAAGTCACTATCGTTGGTAATTCAGTTATGCATCATCTCTTCTTGAAAATTACACCAGAATTTATAGGTAGATCGCCTTTTGTACCAGTTACCCACAATTCAATGACGCTGAAAGCAAGGGATGTAGGGATAACTGTCAATCCTTCAGGGTATGTGCATATGTTGCCTATCGAGGCTGGATTTGTTGGTGCAGATAATGTCGGCGTATTAATAGCGACTGAAATTTACAAATCTCCAGATGTTTCGCTCGTTATTGACATCGGTACAAATGGAGAACTCGTTCTGGGCAATAACGAAAAACTCTTTTCAGTCTCAACAGCCGCAGGACCTGCTCTTGAAGGGGCTCATATCAAATTTGGAATGCGAGCTGCTGCTGGGGCAATTGAACGCGTGAAAATTGATGAAACCTTTGAACCGAAATATAAAACAATCGGTGATGAGAAACCGAGAGGAATCTGCGGTTCAGGCATTATCGATATCATTGCAGAATTATTTCGCGTTGGTATAATTGAGAAAAACGGCCGTTTTGCAGATTTAGACACTCCTCGCCTACGTAGAAACAATAAAGTAAATGAATATATCTTAGAATGGGCTTCAGAAGCTGCAATAAATTCAGATATTGTAATTACACAGAAAGATGTCAGAGAAGTTCAACTAGCTAAAGGTGCAATGTATGCGGGTGCTGTTATCTTAATGAATAAATTCGGTTGTACAAAACTAGATAGAATAATGCTTGCAGGAGCTTTCGGTAATTATATAGATAAGAAGTCTGGAATGTTGATAGGCTTATATCCTGATTGCGATTTAGAAAATGTTGTTAGCATTGGGAACGCTGCAGGTGAAGGAGCTATAATGGCATTGTTGTCAAAGGAGAAAAGAGGAGAAGCTATGCGGATTGCAAGATCTGTGCAATATGTTGAACTTACCCTAGAAGAAGATTTTGAACCTGAATTTATGAACGCAATGTACTTTCCTCATAGGACAGATGATTTCCCTCATCTTAAAGAAATACTTGATTAAATCCACCGTTTGCTTAATAAAGAGAGGTGGCAGGTGAACTACCACCCTACAAGTAGGCTGGCTTCCTGAATCATTCATTCCCCAACGGGACATGTCAAACAGGCTCTACGGGCAGTTCCTGCCCTGCATGTATGGTTAATATGAGAAGTGGCGAGTGTGACCTCAGCTCAATTCTAACTACCAGAGGTACCACACCTTATTTAAGTGTTGGGGACCACTGTGAAAGTGAACACGTAACATGATTCATCCCCCCAACAAGTAGAGGGGTCTTCTCGCGAGTTCTGATAAATTTAACTTAAAAAAAGAAAACTAGGAGGCACGATTATGCTTGTTACAAATAAAGAACTTCAATCTGATGCCACAGCAAATGGCTATGCTGTTGGCGCATTTAACATCAGCAATTTAGAAACTGTCTTGGCTATCACAGAGGCTGCTGAAGAGGAAAAGTCACCTGTGATTATTGCGGTAACTGGATCTACTATTAAATATGCGGGATTAGATTTTATTATACCTATGGTTAAAACTGCAGTGAAAAAGGCTTCAGTACCAATGACTTTACACTTAGATCACGGTGCGGATTTAGAAATTTGCTCAAAATGTATTAATGCAGGCTTTACTTCCGTTATGATCGATGGCTCCCATCTAAACTTTGAAGAAAATATTTCTTTAACAAAGAGCGTTGTAGATTTTGCACATCCAAAGGGTGTATCCGTAGAAGCAGAACTTGGTAGACTTTCGGGTGTCGAAGAGACAACTGTGGAAGAAAAAGACGCCATCTTAACTGACCCCGATGCTGTCAAGGAATTTGTAGAACGAACTGGTGTTGATGCTCTTGCCGTCGCAATTGGTACATCACATGGAGCGTATAAATTCAAAGCAGAACCAAAATTAGATTTCGAAAGACTAAAGGATATTAGAAAAAAGAGTGACGTTCTACTTGTTTTACATGGAGCCTCTGGAGTTCCTGTAGAAATAGTAGAAAAAGCCAACAAATATGGAGCTGAATTAGGGAAGGCTAAAGGAGTTCCAAACGAAGCAATTCAAAAAGCAATATCGTTGGGAATATCAAAGGTAAATATAGACACAGATTTGAGATTGGCTTTTGTAGCTGCAACGCGTGAAATCTTCACAATTTCACCAAAAGTGTTTGACCCGAGGAAGATTTTAGGTCCAGCTAAAGAAGCAATGAAAGAAGTTGTCAAAGGAAAAATGCGCCTTTTTGGAAGTAATCTCAAGGCACCATAGAAAAATACTACTCTTTCTCTATTGGAAGGATATCTGTTCTATCAGGATAATCTCTAACTAGATATCCCAACTCTTTAATTTTATCTCGAAGTTCGTCTGATTTTTTCCAGTCTTTTTGTTTCCTTGCTTCTTCCCGTGCCGCAACCAATTTTTTAACTTCTTCGGGAATCTCTTTTTCCCTACGTTCATTCTGAAATAGTCCAAAAATTCTGCCAAGTTCATTAATCGTATCCAAAAATGTCTGCAGTATTTGTTTGTCTGCATTTTGAGTAATCGCTTGATTCGCAGATTTTATCAATTCAAAATATTGTGCTAACGCTTGAGCAGTGTTGAAGTCATAATCCATTGAATTGAAGAATTCTTGTTTAATTTTTGATATTTCCTCTAAAAATTCACTTTTTGCTCCATTCAACTGATTTGAGGCTATTGCGTTTTCTAACAAGCGTTTTACATTATAAATACGCTCTAGATTTTGTTCCGCTTGATTCATAGATTCTTCACTATAATCAATTGGATTCCGATAATGGGTTGATGCGACAAACAAACGAAATGCTTCGGGGTCAAACTTTTCAAGCAATTGACGAATTGTTATGAAATTCCCCAAAGATTTCGACATTTTTTCTCCATCTATCGTCAAAAAGCCCGTGTGTATCCAATATTTTACAAATGGTTTCTTTCCGGTGTACGCCTCGGATTGCATTATCTCGTTTTCGTGATGTGGGAATATTAAATCTCTAGCGCCGCTGTGGACATCAAGTTGTGACCCTAAATACTTCATGCTCATTGCTGAGCATTCAATATGCCATCCAGGTCGTCCCCGACCCCACGGAGAGTCCCAATAAGGATCGCCCTCCTCTGAATTTTTCCAAAGTGCAAAATCATAGGGATTTCGCTTTCCTTCTCTTATTGCCACTCTTGCTCCAGATCTCATTTCTTCTAATTTCTGTCCTGAAAGTTGGCCAAACTCTTCAACAGTCGAAACATCGAAATAAACGTCACCATTGGATTCATACGCATTTCCTTTCTTAATCAGTGTTGAAATAAATTCAATAATCTCCGGAATAGTATCCGATACTCTCGGATAGAAATCTGCTTTTTCGATTCCTAATGCGTCCATATCCTCATAGTAAATCTGCTCAAATCGATCAGCTAGTTCCTGAGGATCTTCATTATTCTTCTTTGCTCGTTTGATTATTTTGTCATCGATATTTGTAATGTTAATAATAGTCTTAACATTAAAACCTATATATTTAAGATAACGGATAATTATGTCAAAAGCTAAATATGTTCTGCCATGACCCAAATGCGGATAATCGTAGACGGTTGGACCGCACACATAGATTTTGACCTCTTCCTCAGAAATGGGTTTAAATTCTTCTACCTTGCGACCTAGAGTGTTATAAACCATGATATTCATTTATTATCACCAATTTGCGAATAATAAAACAGCTTATCCTATTAAAAAGTGTTAGTTCTTAACATAACTATTTAGATTTTCAAAAAACCGATTTTTCTCCATGATACTCTATCAAAATCTTATAGCATTCTTTTAATATTTCACTAACCAATTGTATACCCTCGAACACGTAGATTACATCAAGAATTACAGTTTGGGAGTTCTTTAGCAGTTATTGTGTACTTTTCTGCATATTTAGAAAAATATCTTGTTCCGCCACCTTCCATAATAGATCTAAATGCTTTTTCTATATCAATAAAAGTCATACCACTGACTGCATCTATTCCGAGTTGAAAAGCGACATCTGGGATCCACGATGCTGTTGGACCTACAACCATTCTGAACACAGCATTGGACGCTGCCTTCAGAGGTTCTATGAGAGAATGCTCAATTACGGTAGATCCTGTAATAATCAAGATATCTGAGTCTTCTACATCCTCAATTTTTCTAGAAAGTTTTACATTCTTTCCAAGAGAACCCTCTGTAAGAGCAGGGTTATCATCTATAATAGTGACACCAGCAGAGTTCTTTGCTAAAAAACTAATGAAAGGACCTATCCTACCGACCATTCCAACTTTTGAGTCTTTTTTCAATGGAAGATATTTCAGAGTGTCAAGATCAGTAGATCTATGATAATCTTCATGTTTAGATGCAATTATTAACTGGCTTAGAGCATTAACACCAGCAAGACCAACTGCTCTTTCGAGAGAATCATCAGAAAGGACCATATCCGCTAAATCCGTTGCAGAAGTTTGGTGTAATTCCCCAGGTTCCTTGAAGACAGTACAAGTAGCTGTCGCCTTTCTAGGAGCATAACCAACGCCCATGGTTCCTTCAAGTAACACCGCCTGGTAAATTCTTCCTATGATGACTTCACGAGTATCAGGAATATGGATCCCTTTGAGCTTTGATTCTAACACTGCTCTTGTTTTTTTCAAGAAATTTGACATGACATCCATCCCTTTTTCAGTAGCAGATTAAGATAGTCTCTTTAATCTAAAAACTTTAAGTTGTAGAAAATCCTGCTATGTGGAGAATCAAAAATAAGTCTGATATAAGAATGGTGCCGGGGGAGGGATTCGAACCCCCATAAAACGGTTTTGCAGACCGTCACGTCACCTCTCCGTCACCCCGGCGCATATGAAGAAAACGACATCAAATCAGGTATTTACTTCTAGTATTTGTAAGTGATATAAAAAATATTTGTTTGGAACAATAAAAAAAATAAAGGAAAGAGTGAATTCTCTTAATAAAGAGTAGTTTAATTAAGAAACTTTTCAGGATCCTTTTCAAAGTGTCTCTTGCAGCCTGGGGCGCAGAAATAATATTTTTCACCCTTGTATTCGGAAACTAATCCTTTTGTTTCTGCATCTTTTTCATCTACGTCCATGCCACAAACAACATCCTTAGCCAAGTTTATTTCCTCCTATCTAATTTTGTTAATTTTTATAATAATGATTAGGAAACCTATCCCAAAAAATAAGGGATTAGATCACATGCATCGGCTGAAATCTTTTGAGCCATAATGAACTGGAAACTACTGATACCGAACTCATAGCCATTGCAGCGGCAGCAAACATGGGTAATAGCAACCCAAGAGCAGCTACTGGGATGAACACCGTATTATAAAAGAACGACCAAAAGAGATTTCGTTTAATAGTTTTCATTGTCTTCTTACTCAAAGCAATCGCACCTACAACTGCTCTTAAGTCTTCACCGATTAATGTGATATCAGATGATTCAATTGCTACATCAGAGCCTGATCCTATAGCAATCCCGATGTCTGCTTGAACCAAAGCTGGCGCGTCATTAATACCGTCTCCCACCATACCGACAACTTTTCCTTCGCTTTGTAGTTTTTTGACCATGTTAGCTTTATCAGCAGGTAGTACTTCTGCAAATACACGTGTTATGCCTATCTGTTTTGCAATGGCATGAGCAGTCTTTTCATTATCACCGGTCAGCATGATGACTTCTACGCCCATCTTTTGAAGTTTTTTAACTGCTTCCTTCGAATACTCTTTCAATGTGTCAGCTACTGCTAAAACACCTGCTGAAGTATTATCAATTGCAACTACCATTGCTGTTTTGCCTTCACTTTGTAGCCTATTTATTGCGTCTCTAAGTGATTCGATATTTATGTTATTTTCACTCATCAATTTTTCATTGCCAATGAACACAGTTTCTTCATTCACAGTTGCCTTAACTCCGTGACCTGGAATTGCCTCAAAGCCGTCTACATCTATGAATTGGATGTTTTCTTGTTCAGCTCCCTTTACGATTGCTTCACCTAGGGGATGTTCTGATCCTTTCTCAATACTTGCTGCATATGTCAAGAGTTTATTTTTATCATAGCCATTTGATGTAACAACGTCTGTAAGTTCTGGTTCTCCTTTAGTGAGCGTACCCGTTTTGTCAAAAATTACTGCATTCATCTTATGGGCCGTTTCTAGACTCTCGCCACCTTTGATAAGGATTCCATTTTCTGCGCCTTTGCCCGTACCAGCCATAATAGCGGTCGGAGTTGCCAATCCTAAAGCACAAGGACAAGCAATGACTAAAACTGCAACCATTGCCAACATGGCAAAAGTAAAAGCGTCTGACGCGCCTAAGGGGATTCCAATTAGTTGAGAAAGTCCGAAGAAATACTGAAGAACAAAGGTTACAAGTGCTATAACAATCACTGATGGAACAAAATATCCCGCAACGGTATCTGCAAGTCTTTGAATAGGTGCTTTTGATCCCTGCGCGTCTTCAACGATTTTTATAATCTGAGCTAAAGCAGTATCTTTGCCGACCTTCATTGCTTCAAATTTCAAAGTCCCTAGTTTGTTTAAAGTCGCACCAATTACCTCATCGCCTACATTTTTTTCGATGGGTAATGATTCCCCAGTAAGCATTGATTCATCAACGCTAGAACGTCCTTCTCGAACAATTCCATCTACTGGAACCTTATCACCTGGTTTTACAATAACCAAATCTCCTACTTCTACATCTTCTATAGGTATCTCGATTTCTTTCCCATCTCTGATAATAGTAGCGGTTTTGGCTTGTAGATCTAGCAGTTTTTTGATTGCTTCTGACGTTCTTCCTTTTGCTACAGCTTCCAGATATTTGCCAAGTGTGATTAGTGTCAGAATCATGATAGCAGAATCGAAATATACCTCGCCTCCCAAGAAAAATGTGATTACAGTACTATATCCGTATGCTGCAGAAGTTCCCATTGCGATTAAAGTGTCCATATTAGCCCTTAAATGTAATAAGCGTTTATAAGTCCTAACATAATACTGCCTGCCAATAATTGCCTGACCTGGCGTTGCTAGAGCAAACAGTACTAAATTTTTGAAAAACTCGCCTCCGAACACTTCAAAAGGTAATAGCATTCCTATGAGCATTATTGGTATGCTAAGTGCGGTACCCAAAATAACTAGTAACTTTTGTCTTTTGATCTCTTTTTCTCGCGCGACTTTCTCTATATCTATCATTCCGCCCTCTTCGGGGATCGCTAATACATCGTATCCTGCATCAATAATCGCTTTTTTTAAGATGGATAAATTAGTAATCGTCGGGATATATTCCACTGTAGCCTTTTCGGTTGCGAAGTTAACAACTGCAGATTTAACTCCTTCAACCTCATTTAAAACTTCTTCAATAGTTGCTGCACATGAACTACACGACATGTTTCCTATGGCAATTGTTACTTTACCAGTTGCAACACCGTAGCCAACATCTTCAATAGTTTTAACAAAGTCTTGAAGTTTTACTCTACTTGGATCGTACATTATTGTTGCTCTTTCCACATTGAAGTTTACTGACGCCTTCTTTACACCAGGTAAATTTGCTAGTTCCTCTTCGTTAGTCAATGCACAAGTTGCGCAAGTCATGCCTGTGATGCCTAGTGTGATCTTCTTAGATTTTTTTTCTACAGAACTCTTAGTGGTTGTTGTCATTTTCCTTATTCTCCTCTTTTTAATCTTCAGAATTGAAATACTAATGATATGACAGTATTATAAATATTTCTTTTAAAGATATATCTTGTGTGAACCCGATTATAGAATATAACTATATTATATATAAACCTAACTTTAGAGGAATATTCTTAATGTCTTTACATAATTAAAAATCTTTTTAAAGTAATAAAGTTATTTCTTGGGTTAGCTGAATAAAACAAATTGAATAATATGTATTAACAAGACATTTAGATTAATTAGCGTGTATTATTTTAAGAACAATAAAACAGAAAGATAAATGAAACAGTATGTACTTTTGAACAATATCAATTCGCATCTGAATGGAGATTTCAATAAGACGAATGATGAACTAGAAGTGATTTCATGAATACAATAGATCCTGTCTGTGGAATGCCTATCGATCCAGAAATCACTGAATTCAAAGTAGAGCGTTGGGGGAAGACATACTACTTTTGTAACGAGTTCTGTTTGCATAGTTTTCTAGAAGACCCTAAAATTGCGTATTTCTCTATGGAAATTGGAATTATAAACGAAATTCCAACATATAGCGGTGGTCTAGGAGTTTTAGCTGGAGATACGATAAGATCCAGTGCAGACTTAAAAATCCCCTTAGTTGCGGTGACCCTTATTAGTCGTAAAGGATACCTTAAACAAACGATAACCGAGAAAGGAGAACAGTTGGAACACTCAGAAGAATGGGATCCTTCTAAATGCATGACTTTACTTCCGACTAGTGTATATGTACAAATTCAAGGAAGACCTGTAAAAATTAGGGCTTGGTTTTATGAACATCAAAGCCCGACGGGCGGAGTAGTCCCTATATTTTTCCTCGACACGTCTGATGAAGAAAATGCTTTTGAAGATAGAATGATCACCGACCATCTTTACGGTGGCGACGGTAAGAACCGTTTAAAACAGGAAATTGTCTTAGGAATTGGCGGCGTAAAGATGCTTAAAGTACTAAATTTCAAAATAAAGAAGTGCCACATGAATGAAGGACATTCAAGCCTACTCACTTTAGAGCTATTAAAGGATAATGAGATGCGACCTGACAGCGTGAAAAATCTATGCGTTTTTACCACCCATACGCCCATAGCAGCAGCATTTGATAAGTACTCGTATGATCTCGCCTACGAATTATTAGGAAATGAGTACCCTTTGGAGCTGTCTAAAAAATTTGCGGGGCAAGATAACTTGAACATGACTCTGCTAGCCTTAAATTTAAGTAGAGCTGTGAATGGAGTCGCGAAGTCGCATATGAATCATTCAAAAAAACTTTTCCCAGGATATATGATAAGCGCAATAACAAATGGTGTTTACTCATACATGTGGACTTGTCAGCATTTTAGAGAACTCTATGACAAGTATTTACCAGGTTGGGCTAACGAGCCTGAACTCCTTGTGAGAGTTGACTCAATACCAGACGATGAGATATGGGATGCTCACACGGAAGCAAAAAAGGATCTAATTGACTTAGTAAGAGAGAAAACGGGCAAAGAATTGGATCAAAATATCTTAACTTTGGGTTTTGCTCGGAGAGCTACAGGATACAAACGGGCTACTTTAATTTTCTCTGATTTGAAGAGACTAAAAAATGTAAATAAGAGAGGGAAAATACAGTTAATTTTTGCCGGGAAAGCGCATCCACGCGATTTAAGTGGTAAGGAACTGATAAAGGAAATCTATAAATATGGAGAGCTATTGAAAGACGAAATTTCAATCGTTTATCTCGAAAACTTTAATATGGATATTGCTGCCAAACTTACATCTGGGGTTGACGTTTGGCTGAATACACCATTGCCCCCCCTCGAAGCTTCTGGGACAAGTGGAATGAAGGCTGCTCACAATGGTGTAATAAATTTCAGTGTATTAGATGGTTGGTGGCTTGAGGGCTGTATAGAGGACGTTACTGGTTGGTCTATAGGACCCTCACCACACGAAGTAGTTGGAGATGAAGAAAGGAGAACCCGTGAATTAGATGATCTGTACTCTAAAATGGAATACATAATCATTCCTGCCTACGATAGAAGAGATCAATGGATCGAATTAATGCAAAATTCTATTGGAAAGATCGCTTATTATTTTAACAGCCACCGCATGATGCGAAGATATGTCACAGAAGCCTATCTTTAAATATCTTATAAAAAGAGAGTTCAAATCCTCTTCTGAGTATTTACTTGAAGAAAAGCAAGAAAGCACCACTGCTTTAGCGTGGTGATGAATTGCGTGGTGTTTATAAAGTTTAGTGGTAATAAAGTCTATGAGTACCTACGGGGCGTAGGGATGTTAAGCCTGTGGAGATAAGACCTCCGTAACCCGCAAGGGGATCGAGTCTGTCGGAGAAGCAGGAAGCCTCGATGCTTTAGCACGAGGTAGCTCACTTGTATTTATTATGAATCCTGTTATTAATAATAAGAAGGAATCCAATTTCTATTCTGAGGCCTCCTTCTTTATATGTAATTTTTTTGACCTTTTCATACTTTCTATCCCCCAGCACACGAATGGTATCAATTGGCAAAATTCTTGTCTTAACAGTATCTGGTCTAATCATCAGTTAATCTTCACGTCTATCACTTTTTCGTCTTTTTTTAATTTTGTGTAAAGGGCTCAAGCAGTAGCATAATATCATTATAGATTTCGCAGATTAGTGCTTCTTTAGATTTGCCCTTCCAAGAGACATCTAGCGCGTGTAACCATGCTTCATCTAGTTTTCTTAGAGGATGCTTCTTATCACCTTTTGCCATAAGAATCATTTCCAAGTAGTTGCTCCGTTTTGATAGAGGTATGGAATTCCATCCTTTAGAATAACTGAGAATTTTATCCTTGTTCTTGCGTTCTATTCGTTCAAATTTAGGGACTAAACGAGACTCTAAATCTTTTGGTAATAATTGTCCAACACTACCTGACTCTATTCTCCTTGAACAGAGGAAATCTAATAAAAAGATTGAAGATGACAAGTACGCAAATAAGAACTCTGCTAAATCGGGATTCTTTATTCGAATTCCATAGAAACCGCTACTCACTAGAATTGGTTTATTACACAAGAATACTATGCTTCGGTTATTCTTCAGATTTATTTTCCGGACTATCATCAACTGCGTTCTTTTTTTCTTAAATCCATTTATTTGAACACTCCAGCGACCTAAAGGATTCTTGGGTAGTTTTCCAGCACTAGCCAGATTCTCATAAGTTGTCCAGTTCTTCCGATTAAAGTCCCAGTATTCCTTTGCCCCATCTGTTCTATTAGTTTTGTGACCTAGAAAGAAATAAGATTTTAGATCAGTCTCATTAAACATAGGTGAAAGATCTAGATCCATCGCTTCTCTTAGCACATGAACTGTTTTTGATAAAAATGATTTATCAATCGCGAGTGTTCTATCATTTTCAACATTTTGAATCAAAACATGATTCTCAGTGTCTTCTTTAATTTTCCAGCTTTTATTTGGGATTCTAAAGCATTCTTTTGGCCTTGGATCGTGATACTGAAATGATGATGCATAATTACATAATGATACAAAATTATGTGAAATCAGGGCGAAGATTGCTGAAGATGAAAATAGATCTTTCCAAACGATTGTATTCTTCATTTGAGAATACGGGATTGTTCTTAAAGTTATTTTATCATTACTTATGGTGATTTTCTTCTTAATAAGTGAAATTAGTTCATTTAATTCATTATCAGACAATTTCAATAGCGATTTCTTAAAGGTTACAACTTTCGCGTTTCCTTCATAATTCTTTTGTGCAATTAGCATAACCTCTTGAAGTTCACTATCACTAAAGGCTGAATCTACTTCAGAGCGAATAAGATATTTGACACTAAAGTCTTTTTGAAATTCTTTAATTACGTTTTCCATCGCATGAGCGAACGTTACAGAATTTGGTAAAATGAAAGCAAGAGCTCCGTTTTCCTTCAACAATTTCGTTGCATATAGAAGAAAGCAAGCATGTATACCTATTTTATCTAACTCTATTTGAGTCGGCATAATACCATAAAGAAATTCTCGATATTTGCGAGTGATTCTATTTCCTCTGGTGAACGGAGGGTTTGAGATTAACACATCGAAATATGGAATTTCAACTGGTTTATCAGATTCTTTTTCATTGGGAGAGCCACCTGTCATCAGAGACTCTTCCCAAGAACTTGTTTCGCGATCAGAAAAAGAAATAAATTTTCTAGGTTTAAGTTTAAACGCATCTTCATGAATGATATTACATTTATCAGTGAATTCGAACGGGGATTGTATTGCTAAATTGACTGCTGCTAGTTCGCATGCAAAAGCAGAGATATCTGACCCCCATATTTGCTGCAAACGTTTTCTATGAGAGTTGTTTCCAAGATTTTTTAAGCGGTTATATGACTGAATTAGGAGAGTTCCTGAACCGCACGCAATATCACCTACGATTTGATATTTATTATCAATTGCAAGATATGCTAATAATTTCGCTGGCTTTGGGAGCGTATAAAAGGCTGCTAATCGTCTTCTTAAGGTTAAAGGTAAAAGACGCTGAAAAAGCTGTCCCAAAAAATCCCTTTTGATAACTTTCTCTAGCGGCAAATTAGAAATTGTGTGAATAAAATCACTTAAAATGTTCTTGCTATCTTTCGGTAATTTTGATGCTACATCGATCTTAAAGACAACTCTGAAGCCGATTTCATCCATAACTCTCTGAAAGAAATCAGTTAAGATTGAAGGACAGGTAATTTTCCCTATCATAGGCAATTTAAATGCTGGAACTTCTTTCTGAAGGATAATATAAAAAACCAATTGAGAGATCACAATGAATGCTGCCACTTTGTAGGATGCTAATTTTAATTCTTCTTCTTGTGATTTTGTTGAGAGTTTTATATCAAAATTTTTTGCAGAAAATATACCAAGTTCCCTTTCAAGAGTTTTCAAAGGAATTTGTTTTGTAAAAAATTCTAATTCTGTCATTGTTGCATTTAAAATATCTGCTAGATCTTTTTCAGAACTAATTGTCATTTCCCTCTACCAATACAAACAGACTCATTCCAAATTTATCATTGGTTTCTATAATTGGAATTCTATAAATTATATCTACGAGAGGAAGACTTAGAAATTAATTATTGTAAGAATTGTCCTTGTTTTCACATAACACTGGGTAGTGAACAAATTAAAGTAGTCAAAGAGAGGCGATCTTAGTGGAAGAACATTCTGCAAATCTTGAGAATGATGACAAACTTATGAAAAATGACGTTAGAGATTCAAAAAGATTGAACGCTCTTGATGGTAAAACATGGACACGCTATTCTATTAGTGTGTGGGATACAGTAAAATCTCCTCAAGAAATGAAATTAAGACACCCTGCTATGTTCCCTGCTGAACTCGTAAAAAGACTGATCAATATCTATACAAAAAAGGGTAATGTAGTATTGGATACATTCATGGGTAGTGGCAGTACAGTACTTGCTGCGAGAAACCTTGGTAGAAAAAGTATTGGATTTGAGATTTCTGAAGAATTTGTTAAATTAGCTAAAGAAAGATTGGCACAGCAACACCTTTTTTCTTCTAATAATGAAGAAGAACCAAAGATATGCCAAGATGATGCACGAAACCTTCGAAACTATTTAGAAACTAACTCAGTAGATCTAGTTATTACATCGCCGCCTTATTGGGATATACATCGACAGAAAAGAACGGCAGATCGGAAAATTATTCGCCCCTATACTGACTTAGAAACTGACCTTGGGAACATAACGGATTATTATGTGTTTATTAACGCACTTAAAGAAGTTTTTCAAGAAGTATATAAAGTGTTAAAGCCGGAAAAATGGTGTATTATAATTGTGATGGATCTTCGAAAGAAGAATAAATTCTATCCACTTCATATAGACACAGCAAGAATGATGATGGAAATTGGATTTGAATTTGAAGACGTCATAATTTGGGATCGGAAGCGAGAATACAGCAATTTGAGACCTCTCGGCTACCCTTATGTTTTCAGAGTTAACAAAGTCCATGAATACATTTTAATTTTTAAAAAAATCGGTTAAATTTAACTAAAATGATGAAAGGAATGATACCGCGATACTAAAAGTATTATTTATTCAGTTTTGTACGTCGCTGCACAATGTTTGCAACAAAATGTGAGTTTTTTACCTTTTATTGTTTCTATATGTGCTCCTTCGTACACTTTACATCCGCAATGTGCACAGACATCCAAACTTGGTTCTATAGCAGTAGATACAATACTGGAAAATCTTTTGAATAATCTTGTTATAAGCTCTTTTCCTCTCTCCGTAAGTTCGTATACCTTCCTTTCTTTTTTTCCTACTGGTTTTAAGGTGGATTTTAGATGACCTTTTTCCTCTAGAAGCTGCAAGAAGGGATAAACAAGGCTTGGGCTAATATCTTTTTTTAGTCTTTTTTTGAATTTGTCAATAATGCTGTAACCGTGAGCTGGACCTTCATAAAGAATTGTAAGAATATAGAATCTTGAAAAGTCATAAACGATCCCATCGAAATCAGTATTACTCATTTTTATCGTCTCTACTAAATTATTTTAGCATCTACATGAGATATATCTTTGAGAGATATTAAATATTACTATATAAAGATTATAATGTGAATAGATAAATAACTCGTTTTAAAGCCCCATTTTAAGCAATTATGGAGAAATAATCTACAAAAATCGTTTGTAGGGATAAAAAAAATGAATGAAATTAAGTATAGACCAATTGGAATTATCTATTCACCTTTTAAAGAGCCTAAAGGAACACCTATACAACCCACGGCAGCTAAGGGCATCAATGGAAAAGTTGAAGTGTTCCCAGAGTACGCTGACGGGTTGCTAGATATCGACGGATTCTCTTATATTATTTTATTATATTATTGTCATTTAGCCACAGGATTTTCCTTGAAAGTAAAGCCTTTTCTGGATGATAAGTTGCATGGCGTCTTTGCAACACGAGCTCCAAGAAGACCGAATTCAATTGGTCTTTCAATTGTACGTCTTATCAGAATTGAGAAAAACATTATCCATATTCAAGACGTAGATATTGTCGATGGAACGCCCCTTTTAGATATTAAGCCGTATGTCCCAAGTTTTGATATAAGAGAAGTAGAGAGGATAGGATGGCTTGATAAAAATGTACATAAGCATGAAACATCAAAAGATGATGGTCGATTCGCAAAATGATTTATGTGACCGAATTTTGCTTCTACTAATATTCCTTATTTTCTAAGTACTTGGCAATATGTTTGGCAAAAATATCCAAATCTACAAGTTTTTCACTTAAGTATCTTTGAAGTATCTTTAAATCAACATCTTCATATAAATGGACGAGGACGTTCCAAAATCCCGCGATTGGAGCAAAATTCTCTGCAAAATCCTTTGGAATCACATTATTTTTTCCTAAGATTAAAAATACGCTCTTATAGTCCTCAGGTTTTTCGAAGTTTTCTTCAGAGATCAATATTTCACCAATATCAAGTGCTGATTCTATTGCAAGATGGAAATTTCGCTCAATAGCGCTTTTTATAAGATGATTTTCTTCCAATTCACGAACAGACAAATTTTGGTAGGTCCGCAGAAAATCAACGTTCTTTTTCATATACTGCAGTTTTCTAGCGATCTTTTCTTTGATATACATAAAATCAATCCTCAAAAAGCTAGACCTTTCTTCCTTACTTTAGACAGAAAGATCTCTGTAGCCCTCAGATCATAATACCTCCTATCAAGGTATTTTGACATAATTTTATGTTCCAATTCAATTTTCTTTTCTCTATTTCTTATAAAAATAGGAGAATTCGCTTTGATAATTTCAAAATTTAATACTATTTGAGTATCATTCATAATAACAAGGTCAATTTTATCGGACTTTAAGAGTAAAGATATCTCGCTTAGCAATTTCAGACGTAGATTAAAACGTTCACCTTTATCGAGTTTGTCGTTTAAATACACGCCGATATCGATATCACTTAACTTTCCTTCTTTTTTTTCAACTGTTGAACCGTACAAATAAGCAAGTTCAACGTAACGCTCTTTTTCAAAGAAGGTTCTTAGTAAAGCATTCATAGAATCATTCACCAAATAGTATTAGACAATTATAATGATATAAATATTAGTCAACATAGTCCTTTCTTACTTTTAGAGTTAAAATTATTTAATTTTCTTCCAAACTGACTCCACGATTTCCATTGCTGTGTCCACATGCTCTTCCTGGATAATCAACGGAGGACATAATCTTAGAGAATTCTTTCCAGCACCAAGAAGTAACAAACCTTTCTTAAAGGCTTGCTTAATAAGATTATTGCGAAGTTTGGCATCTGGTTCTCTAGTCTCAGGATCTTTGACAAATTCCACGCCGACCATGAGACCCACGCCCCGAACGTCGCCCACTTCGGGATGTTTCTCTTGGAACTCTTTCCAGCGCTTCTTAAGATAAGCACCTTGCTTCTTAGCATTTGCACGTAAGTCTTCTTCTTCCATGATGTCCAAAACTGCACTTGCAGCCGCTAATATTACTGGAGAACCGTTTAGCGTCCCCTCATGCGCACCACTCCACCAATCTTGCATCTCAGCACGACTGATGAATGCACCGCAAGGTAATCCAGCCGCCATAGCTTTGCTAACCATCATCACATCTGGTTCGATATTGAAGTGTTGGCATGCAAACCATTCGCCTGTTCGCGCAAATCCAGATTGAACCTCATCAACCATAAAGGAAATACCTTGTTCATTGGCAAATTTCTGTAGTTTCTGGAGCCATTCGGTTGGAGGAACTATATAGCCGCCTGCCCCTTGCACTGGTTCAAGGAGAAAGAAGGCTACATCATCAGCATCATAAGCCTTTTCGAAAAGGACATCAGTAATGTAATCAAGACAGAAAAGACCGCATTCTGGATAGCGCTGCCCAAAATAACAATGATAACAGTCTGCATATGGCACAATCACATTTCCAGCATACATTGGCCAGAATGATTTTCGAGCACCCTTGCCAGTTGTGGTAAAACTTACCGCCCCCATTGTCCGTCCATGGAATCCACCTAGGAATCCAAATCCGTAATATCCGCCCCGTCCCATTTTCCTGTTATAATATTTTGCACACTTAATTGCACCATCTACGCTTTCGCTTCCAGAATTAGTGAAGAATACACGTTTCTTAAAATTCCCGGGTGCTATATTCACAAGACGCTCAGCATAATCAACTTGTGGAACGGTGTAATAATCCAAACTGTTAGCAAAGATTAATTGTTCAGCTTGTCTCTTAATCGCATCTACAACTTTCTTGTGAGTATGACCAACACCCGCGACTGCAATGCCAGCACCAAAATCAAGAAAGACGTTGTCATCGAGATCTTGGACGAAAACACCATGTGCGGCTTTACCAACAAGTTCGCTAGCTCTGCTAAGTGATTTTGACATTATCTCGCTATCCCGTTTAATAAACGCTTGAGATTTGGGACCAGGGGGCTCGACTTTGATTTCAGGTTTTGTCCATTCCATTTTCTGTTTCACCTCAAAACAAGAAAAACTAGATTCAAGCTAGATGAGGAATTACATGAAATTAGTAATGACCTCATTTTTTTACTTTGCTGATTTTAGAATGTTTTGTAGAAGCAATTGAAAGTAACAATGATGAATTAGAGGAAAAAAACCGCGCTACTTAGGATTTATTTTTACTTCTTCTGATAATTTCATACAAGGGGCTCACTTATTGCATAATATATTCATAGAGCACAGTATAGATACAAGTTAACGACAAAAATTTATACCTCTGTGCAGATAAGACATTTAGGAATTTATCGACAAAGAAATGTTATTATAATTTAATCTTTTCCAACTGATGTTTTCTCTTGTTATTAACTTCTAGGAAGCCTCTCAATATGAAAGATGACGACAAGACAAAAGATCAAATCATAAGTGAACTGGCAGAAGCACGTCATCGAATTACTGAATTGGAAGTATCAGAAACACTGCGAGATCGAATAGACGAAGCTTTGCTGAAGTCTGAATCACAATATCGCTCAACACTCGATTCGATTGGTGAAATTATCCATATTATCGATACTGAACTACAATTTCTTTTATTCAATACGGCTTTTAAACAACTTAATATCGAACTGGGATTTGAAACTGACGTAATAGGTAAAAAAATTTCAGACATGTATCCATTTTTATCAGACAAAATCTTTGAAGAATATACTCAGGTGTTCAACACTGGAAAAACTCTTGTTACTGAGGAAAGGACCACAATTAGAGGCAAAAAATTCATTACTGAAACACGAAAAATACCGATCTTTGAGGAAGGAAGAGTTACAAAAATCGTTACTGTTATCCGCGATATTACTGAGCGTAAGAACGCGGAGGAAAACATAAAAAAGATGAAAGAAAAATATGAGAACCTGATCAAGAATGTTCCTGATGTCATCTATTCTGCATTAGCTGATGCAACTAGCACGACGACTTTTGTTTCAGAACGGATCACAGACTGGACAGGGTACACTCCTGCTGATTTTTATGAAAACGAGAATCTATGGGCCGAATGTATTCACCCAGAGGATAGACAACAAGCCGTCGAGGGGTTCATTAACGCCTATAGAAATAAGAAAGAGTATATTTTCGAATATCGAATGGTTCACAAAGAGACAGGACAAACATATCATCTCAATGATCATGGTGTACCCATCAGAGATGACGAAGATCAGATCATAAGATTTGATGGGATCTTGACTGATATCTCAGAGCGCAAGCAGGCGGAAGAGGCATTGCTTGAAAGTGAGGGGAAATTTAAACTGATAAGTGAGAATATTCCTGTTGTTGTGTATTCAGCACTGCCAGACGAGCATTCTACGAGCCTTTTTATTTCGGGAAGGGTTGAGGAACTAACCGGTTATACCGGTGAGCAATTCCTGGCGGATTGGACTCTGTGGGAGCGAGTTGTTCATCCGGATGACATTGGATATGTATGGGAAGCAATCGAAACACATCGCCTGAAGAAAGAACAGCTTGATGTAGAATATCGTATAATAACCAAAGATAATATCATCAAGTGGGTAAGAGATAGGGCAATTCCTGCCCTTGATGAACGAAATCAACTTGTAAGAATCGATGGCTATATGGAAGATATCACTGAGCGAAAACAGGCGGAAGATGCGCTAAGAGAAAGTGAAGAAAAATATCGATCCCTCTTCCAGGATTCAAGAGATGCAGTCTATATTATTCAAAAGGACAATATCGTTGATGCTAACAAAGCTATGCTAGAACTCTTTGGATATTCCCGAGAAGAGATGCTAAGGATGTTAGTCACCGATGTTTATGCCAACCCTGAAGACCGCGCTAAGTTTCTAAAGGAGATAACTCGAAAAGGATCCGTCAGAGACTATGAAGTTAAATTCCGCAAAAAAGATGGAACAGAAATCGACTGCTTACTTACTTCTTCTCTAAAACGGGATGAGAACGGGGATATTATAGGCTATCAAGGTATCATCCGTGATATCACGGAACGAAAAAAACTGGAACAGCAATTAATTGAGTCGGAAGAGAAATATCGAACGCTTGTAGAGAAAGATCCAAACATGGTTTTTTTAATCAAAGATGGCAAGTTCGCATTTTTTAACCAAGCGCTTTTGAATACTTGGGGATATTCAGAGCAGGAAATACGTAATATAGATTTAGAGTCGATGCCACACATCATTCCCGAACATAGGCAATTTGTTAAAGATCGATATCTAAAACGACTTGAAGGAAAACAGGTACCAGAGTCTTACGAATTTTCTATTCTAACAAAAAATGGCAAAATAATTCCCTGTTTACTTAATGTAACTACAATTGAAATGGAAGGAACGCGCGTTGTTCAAGGTGTCCTGACTGATATCAGTAAAATCAAAGAATTGGAAGCAGAACTCAAAAAGTCAGAAGAGCGCTATCGTGGTTTGTATGAGTCATCCATTGATGGCCTTGTTTCAGCATATATTGGAGGAGATATAATAGAATGTAATCAAGCATTCGCAGATATGCTTGACTACACTAAGGAAGAACTTTTTAAGTTAAGACTTCGAGATCTTATACCTGATAAATGGCAAATGCTTCTTGACAAAATCATAAATGAACAATTACTGAAAAAGGGATATACTGAAGAATTTGAAATTGAACACATCAAGAAAGATAGTACGATCTTTCCAGCATCAGTAAGAGTCTGGCTTATCAAAAATAAAGTTGATGAGCCAATGGGATTGTGGGCCATCGTTCGTAACATCACCGAAAGGCGAATATTAGAAGAAGAACTTCAAAAGTTCGAAAAACTTGAATCAATCGGAATTCTTGCTGGTGGCATCGCACATGACTTTAATAATATCCTAACTGCTATTCTAACAAACATTTCAGTTGCGAAAATGGCTTCAAAATCAAATGAAGTCGTATCCAAGCGCTTGACAGAGGCAGAAAAAGCCTCGATTCGTGCGAAAGATCTGACCCAACAATTGCTTACTTTTTCAAGAGGCGGCGCACCCATTAAAAAGATTACATCCTTATTCGAAATCCTCAAAGATACCGTTAAGTTTGCTTTAAGTGGAACAAACGTCTCATCCCGATTCTATCTGTCAGACGAACTTTGGTCAGTTGAAGTTGATGAAGGACAGATCAGTCAAGTCATCCACAACTTAGTAATCAATGCCGATCAAGCTATGCCGGAGGGAGGGATAATTGAGATTCATGCAGATAATATTACTGTTGGATCTGAATCAGGACTACCACTAAACGTGGGAAAATATATTAAACTTGCTATAAAAGATCATGGAATCGGCATACCAAAGGAATATCTTTCAAAGATATTTGATCCTTATTTTACTACGAAACAAAAAGGGAGTGGTCTAGGGCTCACGGTTGCATATTCAATAATAAAAAATCATGACGGACTTATTTCAGTAGAATCAGAATTGGGTAAAGGCACAGTATTCTATATCTATATTCCTGCGTCAAAAACGCAGATTCATGCAAAGAATGATGCAGAAAGAAAACCAATTACTGGCAAAGGGAAGATCTTGGTTATGGATGATGAAGAAATCATTAGAGATGCTTTAGATGAAATATTAACAATTCTAGGTTACCAAACTGACTTTGCTAAAAATGGCGAAGAAACTATTGCACTTTTTAAAGAAGCGAAAGAATTAGAAGAACCATTTGATCTTGTCATTATGGATTTAACTATAAAAGGCGGGCTGGGAGGTAAGGAGGCAATTAAAAGATTAATTGAAATTGATCCTGAAGTTAAGGCAGTTGTTTCAAGCGGGTATTCTACTGATCCTGTAATGGCAAATTTCAAGAAATATGGATTTCGTGGCGTCATTGCCAAACCATATGACATTAACGAATTGAGTAAGACACTACATAAGATTATACAAAGACAAGATCAATACTTTCTTGAAAATTAGCTTTGCGAAACATTTTATTTAGGTCCAATTTTGTAGGAATGTGTTCTATTTTTTTGCTTTTGTGATTCATCTTTTCTATGCAATATGTAGTTGCTGATAACTTACATTTACACTAACATCATCTATTTTTCAAACACATTCTTGTAATGAAGATTTCTTTTTTGAATTGGAGGTATGGTAGCTAAATATGTAGCGTACTACATTCAGAGAGCAGGAAAAACTTAGACATTTCATAATATGTTCATAGAGCAAAGCATAGAAACAAGTTAGCGACAAAAATTTATACCTCCGTGTAGACAAGAAATATAGAAACAAAATGATAAAGAAAAATGATAATAAGTCAATCTTATGAGAAGAGTGCCTTTATTAAGTATTGATCCACTAGGAGCCTCTCAAAATGAATTATGAGGATAAGACGAAAGAACAACTGGTAAATGAACTTATAGAGCTGCATCAACGTATAACTAATTTAAGAATATCTGAAGAATTGCATGAGAGATTCAAGGATGCACTAGCAACAAGTGAAAGGCGGTTCAGAGAGTTGGCTGTGCTCTTACCAGTAACTGTTTTTGAAATAGACTTGAATGCAAAGCTCACTTTTGTTAACCGTGTTGCTTTTGACATTTTTGGTTATTCTCAAGAAGATTTTGATAGGGGGATCAATGCCTTTCAGGTGATTGCTCAAGAAGACCATGAGAGGCTTAAAGAAAGCATTTCTAGATTATATAACGGAGAAGATATTGGAATAATTGAATTTACTGCTCAGAAAAAAGACGGAAGCAGGTTCCCAGTTATTGTTCATAGTAACGTGATTAAGAATGAAGGTGGGCCTCCTATTGGCTATAGAGGGATTTTAATTGACATTACTGAGCGCAAAAGGGCTGAGGATGCCTTTAAAGCAAGTGAAGAGCGCTATCGTGGATTATATGATTCTTCAAGAGACGGCATTTTTTCGGTGGACATGAACGGAAGAATTGTAGAGTGTAATCAAGCAATGGCGGATATACTTGGCTATACTAAGAAAGAACTGTATAATTTTACTGTTTATGACATTGTACCCCAAAAATGGCATGATTTTGGGAATAAAATTATTACTGAACAAGTGTTCAGAAGGGGCTATTCTGATGAGTATGAATTAGAGGCCATCAAAAAAGATGGTTCCAGCCTCCCGGTTTCTATAAGAACTTGGATCATCAAAGATAAGGATGGTAAACCAGTTGGAAGGTGGTCCATCGCTCGCGACATCACTGAACGCAAGCAGGCTGAAGAGGCTTTAAAGGAAAGTGAAAAGCGTTATCGCGGGTTATATAAATCTTCCAGAGATGGTATTATCTCTGTAGATATGGACGGAAACATTATAGAGTGTAATCAGTCTTTAGCGGATATGCTCGACTATACTAAGGAAGAACTTTATCGTTCAAAATTCCAGGATCTCATGTCTAATAAATGGCTTGCAAAGACGGCACAAATTCTCAATGAGCAGATAATACCTCGTGGCTTTTCTGATGTAAATGAGATGGAAGCAATTAAGAAAGATGGGACAATTATACCTATTTCTGTGAGGACGTGGCTCATTAAAGATAGGGATGGCAATTTAACAGGAACATGGGCTATTATCCGAGATATTAGTAAACGAAAACGAGTTGAAGAAGCATTTAAAGAGAGTGAGAAACGTTATCGTTCCCTTTTTGAGGATTCAAGAGATGCTATATATTTTACCACCCGAGAAGGTAAACTAATCAATGTTAATCAAGCATTAATTGAATTGTTCGGTTTTAGCAGAGAAGAGTTGCAAAAAATAAACGTCCGAGAGTTATATATTGATCCTACAGATCGTTCAGTATTTCAACGAGAGATAGAACAAAAAGGATCAGTCAGAAACTATGAATTAAAATTGCGAAAGAAAGAAAATACAGAGATTGATTGCTTGCTTACTGCGACAGTACGGCGGGATAATGATGGAAAAATTATAGGATACCAAGGCATTATTCGTGATATCACTGAAAGAAAAAAACTGGAGCGGCAATTGGTTGAGTCAGAAGAGAAATACCGAACGCTTGTAGAGAAAGATCCAAACATGATTTATTTAATTAAAGATGGGGAGCTTACATTCGCTAATCAAGCACTTCTGAATACCTTAGGATATTCACTTAAGGAAATACTTGACATAAGCTTAGATGATTTGTCACCAATTGTTCCTGAACAGAGACTGATGATAAAAGAGAGACTGAAAAAAAGAATTGCTGGAAAAAATGTGCTTGAATCTTATGAGTTTTCTGTGATGACAAAAAACGGTGAGATAATTCCTTGTCTTCTTAATACAACTTCTTTTGAATTGGAAGGAACGCGTATTATTCAAGGTGTTTTGACTGATATCAGGAAAGTTAAAAAATTAGAAAAAGAACTCAAAGAGTCTGAGGAACGCTATCGTGGGCTTTACAATTCCACTATAGACGGTATCGTTTCTCAAGATATAGAAGGAAACATTTTAGATTGTAACCAAGCTTTTATAGACATGCATGGTTATACGAAAGAGGAGATATATCAGTTAAAGCTCAAAGAACTGATTCCCAGTAAATGGAACAAAATAATTGAAAGAATGATTAACGAACAACTCATTCCATATGGCTATTCGGACGAGTTCGAGTTAGAATGCATTAAGAAAGACGGAACAATTTTTCCTGTCTCCGCAAGATCTTGGCTCACCAAGAATAAAGAAGGCAAACCTTTAGAAGTATGGTCTATTATACGTGATATTACAGAGCGTAAGCGCGCTGAAGAAGCTTTAATTGAGTCAGAAGAGCGTTACCGAGGATTATATGAATCTTCAATAGATGGCATCGTCTCCGCAGATGGTGGAAATATTATAGAGTGCAATCAGGCTTTTGCGAATATGCTAGGCTACACAAAAGAAGAGATCAAAAAAATGAACTATATGGATCTCGTGCCTAGTAAATGGCATAATGAATTAACAAAAGTACTTATCGAACCTAGGCAAAAAAAAGGATATTCAGATGAACACAAACTCGAAATTGCGAAGAAAGATGGTTCATTAATCCCTATTTCTATTAGGGCATGGCTGATGAAAGATAAAGAGGGTTTTGCGAGCAAAGGATGGGCTATCATTAGAGACATCTCCGAAAAACGTAAGATGGAGGAAGAACTTCACAAAATAGAGAAACTTGAATCGCTTGGTATTCTTGCAGGCGGCATAGCTCACGATTTTAATAATATTCTTACTGGGATTTTAGGCAATATCACTCTTGCAAAAATGTATGCTCCATTCAGAGAAAAAGTGCTAGAAAGGTTGAGTGAGGCAGAAAAAGCCACAATACGGGCAAGAGATTTGACCCAACAATTGCTTACTTTTTCCAAAGGCGGCGCTCCGGTCAAAAAAACCGCTTCTATTGACGAATTACTCAGAGATACAACCGTTTTTACCTTGAGTGGATCCAATGTCAAGTGCAAATTTTCCATTCCTGAAGATATTTGGTCAGTCGAAATTGATGAAGGACAGATCAGTCAAGTCCTAAATAACCTTATTATCAATGCTGACCAAGCTATGCCAGATGGGGGAATAATCAATATTAGTGCTGAAAATGTGATTATTGGAACAAAAGATATTTTGCCGTTACAAGAGGGACGCTACATAAAGTTAAGTATAAAAGATCAGGGGATCGGTATTCCAGAAGAATATCTTCAAAAGATATTCGACCCCTATTTCACTACAAAACAAAAAGGAAGCGGTTTAGGACTTACGATCGCTTATTCAATAATAAAAAATCATAAGGGGCATATTGTTGTAGAATCAAAACTTGGCGCTGGTTCAAACTTCTCTATTTATCTTCCTGCTTTAAAAACACAAGTCCCGAAAGAGAAAGAAGCGGAAAATAGACCTATCACTGGCAAAGGAAAAATTATGGTCATGGATGATGAAGAGGTCATCAGGGACTCTTTAGGTGAGATATTAACCTTTTTAGGGTACGAAGTTGGGTTTGCTAGAGACGGTGAAGAAGCAATAACAATATACAAGAAAGCTAAAGACACAGGACAATCTTTCGATGCTGTTATTCTTGATTTGACTATTCGGGGTGGTATGGGTGGCAAAGAAACTATTGGAAAACTCATTGAAATTGATCCGAAAGTCAAAGCTATAGTTTCAAGCGGATATTCAACAGATCCTGTTATGGCTGATTTTAAAAATTATGGTTTTAGTGGAGTAGTTGCCAAACCATATGATATCAAGGAATTAAATGAAGCATTAGACAGTGTTATTAATGGAATTTAGCCTTCTTAACTAATTTAATCCGTATTTAAAACTAGAATATCTACAGATCCAGTTTCTCAAGAATTTTAATTGAGTATTCCTCGATTTCATCAGCACATCTTCGAAACGCTTCCGTTGAGAGCCCATAAGGGTCGTCTACATCTAAATCGTCTGTTTCTCCACCGCATTCTTTCAATGTAACCACCTTTTTTGAATCGTTGGTGTAGTACGATAGTATATGCTGCTTAACACTTTCATCTAGCGTTAAAATAAGCTCTGCTTCTCTTGCCATCTCTTTCGTAAGTTGTACACCGCCATATCCTGAAATATCGATTCCTCGTTCTTTGGCTACTTGTATGGATTTAGAATGTGGTGGTGAACCTTCGTAAGCATGGATCCCTGCTGAGCGGACAATTATGCTATCTGATTTTTCACTGTTTTCTAGTAGTTGTTTGAAGATTCCTTCGGCAAGAGGGCTTCGACACAGATTTGCATAACAGACAAAAATAATATTCATTGGAGACAAATGCTACACTCCATTCGCACAATTAAAAAAGGTGAAAAAGGCGGATTACTTGCGACTTTCTTCGTACGCTTTCTTTACTTCGTGTACATCTTTTTCCTTACGCAAAGGATATAGATCATCTGGCCAGTCATCCGGTAAGACTAATCGAGTCAAGCCTGGATGTCCCTCAAAGTTAATTCCAACGAGGTCATGAACTTCGCGCTCATATAGTACTGCTCCTGGAATGACACTTGTAATTGAAGTGACAGTCGGATTATCTTTTGGCAGAAGTACTCTTACTGTAACTTCTATCTCTATCTCGCCCAAACCTTTTGGTCTTGTAGCCATATGATAGAGAACTTCAAAAGATTCTTCTGCTTCTAAACCTGTAATTGTACTAACATGTGTTCCACCAAATTCTTTCTTCAGAAATGATACCCCATCAAGAATAGACTCTTTATTGAATGTGAGGTAGACTCTCCTAGGGCGTTCAATTTTTGAATCCGTTAATCCGTCTCCAAATTTTGATTTTGCAGCGTTAACAATTTTATTCTCTATTTCTAACTCACTCATTTTATTCACATTCCTTGTGACTATTGCCTTGTAAATTTCAATTTCCAAATTATTATCAAGAAATGATGATACCTTAGATGAAAGGTATTGAAATTTAAATTTTACTTTTTAGGGGGAATATGCAGTCTTGTTAACAATTAGAGTAATATTCAAATATAAATGAACGTTAGGGGGCATCTATATGATATAACGCGTTCTTTCTTTAGTGATAACCTGTATATCAAATTATCTCTAATTTAAGGCAGTATCAGGGAATGAGATATATGTTGGGTTGTTTTAGGAAAGGATAAATTCATATATTGGACTGTATATGACAGTGGAGTAAAGATACTATTTGTCATTATCGTTCATTATATATTTTCGTGAAAAGCTTACTTAGAAGAAAACTTTATATGGAAAAAGTTAGTGATGGCTGTTCGTTTTAGAAAGATTGATTTTGAAATATATCAAAACCATAAACTAGAACGGTGAGATTATGCAGATTGCGTTTATGAGTATTTGGCATTTAATTATACTTGTTGGACTTATTGTAACTGCTATTTTAGCCATCGAGTCTCGCTCTATAGTGTATTGCGTGATCTCATTGGCAATAATGAGTGTTTTATTGGGTGTACTCTTTTTTCTCTTGGACGCCCCATACGTTGGGGTTTTTCAAATCGCGGTCTATGCTGGTGCGATAACTATACTCATGCTAGCAACTATTAGCTTAGTATCTCAAGAAGAACGGGAGGTTAAATAAAATGGCAGGCAAGAGTTCAGTTAGTAACGTGAGAATTGTCTTTGAAATAATTGGTGCTCTGCTTGGAATTGCATTCTTTGTTCTTTTATTTTCGAGCATCTACACGATAACTCCCTTCATCTATGGTCAGCCGCCGCTTTCTGTAGAGCTTGGAAACATTCCACAAACTGTTACTCAGAATCTATGGAGTAATCGCGGAATTGATATGATCTTACAGGCATTCTTATTATTCGCAACCGCAATTGGAGCGGCTGCTCTGTTTAGAGAAGAACTCAAAAGGAGGAATGAAGAATAATGGCAATACCACCTCTAAGCATCGAGTTCTATTTAGGAACAGCTATTGTCCTTTATGTAATCGGTTTTTATTGCTTTGTTAGTAAGCGCAACATGATTAAGCTCATTATAGGTCTTGAAATTCTAATCGACGGAGCGCATCTTAATTTTATAGCATTTAGCGCGTATGCTAATGGTGGACTAATAGATCCTTTGGTGCACGCGATCGTGATTACAAGTATTGTAATCGGTGGTTGTATTGCAGCTATTGCGATGGCGCTCATTCTATCGGCTTACCGTCAGTATAAAACAATCAATATTCGCGAACTAAGGCGATTAAAGGAGTAGAGGTGTTCAAAAGATGTTACCTTACGCACCCTGGCTTTGCTGGGCTATTCCAATGATTGGAGCGGTTTTAACTCCACTTTTTGCAAAAGCTCATCCAAAAATTAGAGACTATATGGCAGTCCTTTTTTCTTTAGTGGCTGCCGGATTTGCGTTATCTATGATTCCAGATGTTTTAACAGGAAATGTTATGAATTATGATCCTCTCTTGTTAAATACGTTGAATGGTACAGAACACGTCCCATTTGATTGGACAGTGCCTTGGATTCCATATATCAATGTAAATGCTGGAGTCCTGGTAGATCCTCTGTCCGTCTTAATGGCGAACGTAGCCACTTGTATAAGCGCTCTTATAATGATCTACAGCCTTGGGTATATGTCACATGACCCTGACCAAACCCGCTACTGGTTTTGGATGCAGTTTTTCATCGGGGGCATGACACTTCTTGTGATCGCTGACAATTTCTTGCAGATGTTCGTTGGCTGGGAAATTGTCGGTGCATGTTCATATGGATTAATCGGATTCTGGCATAAGAAACCAAATATGATTGATGAACCATACCCAATGCTAAGGAGATCCGAAGGAGATTACAA
>JAHQJS010000008.1 GCA_019057385.1 Candidatus Borrarchaeum weybense
GAAGAGACGAAGAAGAAGCGAGATGGAGAACCAGAAGAGCGGATGACGCAAGGAGAATGGAAGAAGAAGAAACGTAGCAAGAATATCTATAATTTCCAGCATGGGTTAGGGAAACTCGAAGAAAGTCCTATCCGTCTGGATGGGATAATTCAAACAAATTCTTCCTGAAACCAAAAGGAAGGGCTCTTATCACATTTTTTTCTATGGAGGATCTCAAAGAACTTCATACAGCATTAAACCAACTCATTTTTCTGTAAAATCAAAAAGGAAAAGTTTATTTTTCGAGAAAATACATGGGTTCGAACTCAAAATTTACGAACTAAAAGAGCGTAAATATTTTTCCTTTGAATTATAATGCCTCGTGATTTTATGAGACACATTCTAAGAGTTGCATTATTGATAGCTATTGGTCTAGGTCTCGTCTATCTACTTGTTTATATGGTTGGAGGGCGCGAAGTCCTCGTTCTACTTGTTAATACAAATTTAATATACGTAATCTTTGCATTGTGTCTTTATATTCTAAGTCTTCTTATAAAATCTCTTATATGGCAAATTCTTCAAAAAGCAAAATATCCTAATCTCTCATTAATATCAACTTTCCCTGTATGGGCGTTTGGATACGCATTGAGCACTGCATTGCCAGGAAAGACTGGAGACATTGTGAGATTAGAAGTACATCGAAAATACCAAGATCTCTCAATAGGTGATTCTGCTAGCATTGTCCTCTTTACGAGAATCTATGATATGTTATTTATAATCACATTTAGTGCTCTTGGAGTCATTATAGTGCTGCAACAATATTTTCTATCGCTTAGTTCGATTTATTTTACATTATTCATCTTTATTTTATTCTGCTTTGTCATAATTTTTGCGATTCTTGTTGCATTTAAAAGATCTGTCGGCGAGTTACTTCTGAAAATGCTCCAATCACTCTTAAGGAAAATGCCATCACGTATGAAGCGCCTTGCTGAACGAATTAATAATTCCGCAATCAATGAACTTGATAATTTCTATGAAAGTGTTGAATTGTATAAAACACTCAAATACCCCCTGATTGCTGTTCCAATGCTAACTGCTTTACGCTGGTTTATTGAATTATTCGCAACGGTTCTAGTATTCCGCAGTATAGGGGTAAGTGTTTCTATATGGACAATTACATTAGCTATCTCTGTCAGCATTCTAGTGGGAATAGCAACAGCGATGCCAGCATCGATTGGTACGGGAACGCTTGCTGGTTTTGCGATATACCGTTTACTTGGTATTTCTGATGATATTGCAGTTGCCGCAACATTGATTGGCTTGTTTCTTGGGCCTGGCATTACCATCATTTTTGGAATCGTTAGTCTTGTCATTCTTGAGTTAAGAAAATGGAATAAGCAAAGACATATCGAAAAAGAGAATCATCCTAGATTCCCGTGAAATATTTAATCTTTCAATCTATTTAAAAATTGATAGTGATTAAAATAGTCTTAAAATTGAGACAATATATCTTTCACGTTTTCTTGACTCATTTCTAGGAAAATAGTTTTTCGAGAACTTGAATGCCCCGAAACGATGTTAATACGATCTTGTGAAACATTAAATAATTTACTTAACTCACGTAAGAGTTCTTTATTCGCTTTTCCATGTCGAGGAGGCGATTTTATTTTTACATATATGATATTTCCTTCAACACGTGTTGGTACTTCTGTCTTTTTTGAATTAGCTTTAACAACAATCTCTATGTAAATCCCTTGAGTTTTCGGATGATCCATTTTTACACCCATTTTCTAAATAATCTTTTCAAAAATTGTTTAAAGATTTATTTATGTTTCGCTAAACAATGGAACAGAATTTCCCAATACTATTACAGAAGAACATAAAGAAATTCACATAAACCAGAGCGCGCTCCCAAAAGAATCAAAAACTTTAAGTAAAACGGATGAGTGGATCTCTCAAACAAAACGCTATATTTGTAAACAGGACGTTTAGGAGGCTTTATTAAACAATGAGCGTGGAAGGATATGCAAATAATTTACTAAATTCCGGCGCTGTAGGTGCAGTTGCCGTAGTTGCATGGAATGGTGGAATGTGGTTCAAGACAAATAATTGGGAGCCATCTGGTCCAGACCTTGTGAACGCGTTCAGTAACAAACAATCTGTCGTGGTTCAAAATGTAAAATATGCATTAATGCAAGCTACTGAGGATAGATACGTAGCTAAGAATGTTCAAGGTAGTGGCTCACTGGTAATGGCAATGATCCCACCGAATAAAGGATTAGTCGTAGCTTGGAGCCCCCCTACAGTAGAAACTACTCTTGCGTATACCGAAACAGCAAAGACAGCAGCATCAGTTTCTAAAGTAATATAATTACCTTAAAACTAAAATACGATGTAAATCAGCACCTACAATCGTTTTTTATTCTTAGATCTCGATCCTAAGAATATTGTAGAGTTGGGCGAAGTTTTATTTTATGCAGCATATATTTTATTAAAACCTTCAGAATTCGCATTCCATATCGCGTTGGGCTAAGATACGAGATCTCTTGTCCATAGTACGTAGGTATAGGCACTTCCTTAATTTTAAGTCCTTTTTCTCTACATTGAATTAAACTTTCGCTATCATACACGTATTTTTCGGAGTTTAGATGGAAACGAGTCTGTTTTAACGCTTTACGAGAAAACGCCCGATATCCAGTATGGTATTCGGATACCGGTGGTTTCATTCCAACAATTAGATTTTCGAGTCGAGTGAGCAAACGGTTCCCAAAATATTTGAAAAGAGGCATACCTCCGTGAATCATCTGCCCTCCAAGTGCCCGTGAACCTAAAACAACGTCTGCCTTCTCTTGCAGGAACGGTTGAAGTATGTTAGGTAATTCTTCTGGTGGATATTGGCCATCTGCATGGACAAGAACGGCGATATCTCCTCCTCGTTTTAACGTTTCTGAATAAAGCGTTTTTTGGGAGCCTCCGTAACCTCTATTTGGCGAATGCTGCAATATTACAACCTGTTTTCCACGTCTTTTCGTATATTCCTCCCCTAACTTCTTTGCAACGTTGTATGTATCATCTAGACTTCCATCATCAACAACAATTATTTCATCGAAGTATTCATCAACCTTTTCAAGACGTTTAAATACTGATGGCAGTGTATCTGCTGCTTTGTAAGCTGGAATCGTTATAATGACTTTTTTTTGCATATCATCACTTTTTAAAAGATTATTCTTTGAAAAATGGTTCCCTTAAGGCGATCGCCTGCAGTAACAGTTGATATATTTCTTCATCAGAAACATTTCTTCGAATGGGTGTAATAATATCTATTAGATTATCTTCTCTCATTAGACACGGTTTCAAATGACCATCACTAGTGACACGCAATCGCTTACAATTCGCACAAAAGGCACTATTATGCATTGGACGGACTATTTCGATAACAGTTCCATCATTTAGATGGTATCTTTTTCGTTGTTGCATTTGTCTGACCTCTATGTGCTTCGCAATTCCTTCGAGGACTTCTTCGATGGGACTTGGATCCACATGATACCTATTGAAGAAAGTATCATTGTTTTCATCGAAAGTCATTAATTCTATAAGCTGGAGTATGACTCCTGTTTTCTTTGCGAATTCGATAAATTCACGAATTCTTGTGTCGTTAATACCTTTTAAGAGAACTGTATTTATTTTAATTGGATTTAAGCCAGAATTTTGGGCATGAGTAATGCCATCCAGTACTTTGGTTAACATATTTTTTCGAGTTACATCAAAATATGTTTGTGAGTCTAGTGTATCTAAACTAATATTAATTCGTTTTAGACCTTCATATTTTAGTCTATCACATGTGTCTTGATCAAGAAGCACTCCATTGGTAACCAGAGAGACTTCGTTAATTCCTTTTAACTTAGAAAGTTTTGATATTATCTCAAAGACATCATGTCTTAAGAGTGGCTCACCGCCAGTTATTTTAACACGTTTTATACCTACACGTCGGCTCACTGAAACTAGCCTTTGAATTTCTTCTGCAGTCATTTCAGCTCTTTTTACTGAGTTAGACCTTTCATGATATCCTTCATGATGGCAATATATGCAATTTAAATTGCAGTGTTGTGTAATAGAGACCCTAATATCTACTATTGTTCTGCCATATCTATCACATATCTCCATGCAGTTCCTCCCTTCGATGGGATTACAGATAAATGACTTCGCCTGATTTTTAAAAGATTATCAAATGCTACTATGGACTTTTTTTCGTGTAACGTTTCAATTTTTTAGGACTTTTCCATCCTGATGATTATCGTTTCATCCAAAAAAAACTCATAAATACTTTTCCCTTTACTTATCTCACAAAGATAATTATTTGAGATAAATTACGTTAAGATCATCTGGATGAAGAAAAATGGATAGCTGGTTTAATTTTCAAGATTATCTAAAGATTTCCTATCAAGATTTAAAACAGATTCTCACAGACAAAGCGCTTTCAAAATTCGGAGATTCATTGGTCAATTTTACATATTCAATAGCAAAATCAATGGTTCTAAGAATGCCAACTGGTGAAAAAGTACCAGATAAAACATTGGGCAGTGCATTGCGTGCAACGACATTAAGAAAACAAGTGCCTTCACATGCTAAGATGGGTACATTAGGAGATGTAGTAGAGGCTTTTATTGCTTTTATGTGGATTACAGAAAGATTATCACTTCAGCAAATAGTTGAAATACTTGTTGACAATCTCAGGCATAGAGATCTTTCAGATCGCAAGAAAGAAAGCAGAGCTGCGCGTGATGCTTATCTTTCTCTTCTTAACATTTCACTAAAAATACTGAAAGAGTTGCCAATCCAAATGACTAAAGATATAACTGAAAAATAAACGAAGACTGAATTCTTTGTATGTTCACAGAAACTGTACTATTATAATAGTTAGAAACTGAAGATGTGTAATTGAATTATGATTTAATTGAAAAACTTAAGAAAATAATGAACAACTAGCTATTGCTGATTAAGGAGGGGTTAAATGAGCGATGTAATAAAAAGACAAGCCCCCGCTCGTATACGACGTATTAATGAACTTAATGATACTGATTATAGAGTTCGAGTCATTGGAACAGTTGTAAGCGTATCATCAGATGAACAGATCCTTGATGACGGGACTGGCACTATAAATGTAAGAACAGATCAAAAATTAGAAATGGGTGCATTGAACCGAGCAATTGGACGTATCTTTCGTAAAGATGATGGTACTTTCGAATTAAATGCTGAAATAATTCAAGATATGAAAGGATTAGACATTGAACTCTTTAATAAAGTTAGAGAATTACAAAAGAAGCATTCAGTTTAAGCTTCAGAGTTCTTTGAGTTGTTGGCTTATTTTTTGATGAAGAATCAATTCCAATAAAGTACGGTATTCTGGGTCAAGACCAATTACACCATAAGTTTCCACATTAAGAATTTCTGCTATTTCCTCAGGTTTAAGTGCTTCTGGTAAATCTTGCTTATTGGCAATGCATATTAGCCTTTGACAGCACTTTTTTGTCTTCTCAACTATTTTTTTCGTTAAAAGAACATTATTGCGAGTAGAATCTACTACTACAAAAATCAATTTCGTTCCTTTAAGAAACATCTCCCATAGAAATGCAAACTGTTCTTGACCTGCTAAATCCCATAAAGAGAACTCGTGATGGCCAAGTTGGATATTTCCAAAATCCAGCCCTATTGTTGGTTGATATTCCTTTGGTAGGTTTTCTCCAGTAAGTAGAGACAGCAAAGTAGTCTTCCCGACACGTGGGGCACCAATAAAAGCCACTTTATTAACTGAAACTGCCTTATTAATAAGCATTTTATCAAGTCCAAAGGATTGTAAACTAACTCATACCGTAAATCGATTTAAAAATTTGTATCATCCGACACAATCCAGTATATCAAATTTTCTAAATAATATCGGCTGAATATAACAAAATAAAAAATGTATTAAAAAAACAAAATAAACTGGTCCTTTAATCTTAGAATTGCTCTAGTATAAAAAATTTTAATCATACTCGCGCCAAGTATAGCTACATTCTTTACATCTAAAAAAACGAGTTTCTCCTTCATCTGCTCTTCTAGTTTGTAAGAACCAATACTCTGCAAGTACAAATTTTTTACATTTAGGACATTCCATTTTAGTGGTTGGCAAAAGAGACCTTTCTTCTTCAGAAACAATTATAGTTTCGTCTCTTGGAGAATGATTTATTTTCTGAACCATTTTATACGTTTTTGCACTGTTTTCTTGAAGAGAGTAATCGATTCCACATACTTCGCATTTAAAAATAGTTTTATTTCCTTCTCTAGCAGGAAAAAGCAAAGCTCCACATTTTTCGCAAAATTGCACACGATCACCTAGTAACATTGACGAATATTCACGGACACTCATTTATCGCGTCTTTCGTGATGTATCTCGTTGTTTCAATTCACATGTTGTTATATAAACCTTTCGTTAGGTGGTAGATTTATACCTTAAACTACCCTAACTCCCTTTAGCGTGAGGTAGCTCACTAGACAGTGTAGGATGTGATCAAGTAGATCACAACCTTATACTCACTTACAGTATCTAGATAAACCACTTTTAGATTAGATGGAGCGCTATTCTCGTCCAACAACCCAAATTGCTCAGGCAAGTCCGCTCGTGTCTCAGCAATAGCTCTTTCATCTATTATAATATACTGTGCCTCATATTCCCTAGCAACGCGTATTATCGTTGAAAAATCACCAAAAGGTAATCTTACTGAACATCGCTCTGCATAATAAGGAATTATATCTTTTCTGCTCATTAAAATGGCGTTAGGATCAGTATTTTCTTTCAACCAGATTCCTGCGTTGTATAACTCCAAGGAATCATTTTTTCCCTCAAAACGAACTATATTGCTGGTCGTTATGACTAATGCCTCAATTATTACAATGAGGGTCACAATTATTATGATATATCGTTTGAGCTTGAATTTCCTAATTTCTAAATCTAAAATATTCTTTGGAATAAGATCTTGCAATTTTAATATTCCTCTCGCACAAAAAATGAATATGAACGGATAGATTGCCAGATTATATCTACTAACCGCACCGATTCTTCCTGCATAAACTGCAATTCCATAGAAAGCAAAGTTAGTAAAAATTAGAAGGAAGAGTACCAATCTTTGTTGCAACTTGTTTGTTGAAACAAGCCCTCCAACGCATCCCAAAACGAATAAAAGAGGAGTAAGATATTCTGGGAATACTTTATATTGGAGATAAATCCCGATTGTCCATTTTGAAATAACACTTAAAGGATTTGCCAAGAATATTTGAATTGGGCTTGGAGGTGCTGTTAGACCATAAAAATTTGCTTCATAGTTACCTCCAAGCATATAATTTGCTAAAGCAACACTTTTTTCTGAGAAAAAGAGAGATCCTGTTAATAGCACATTACGAATTAGCCAAGGAGATATTATGATAAAGAAGCTAGCAATGAATATAAAAAGACTATACACGCCCTTTTTCATTTTACCTAGATAGAGCAAATTGAATAGCAGAACTGGCAAAAAAATAATTGCAGAGAATCTAGTTAAGTAGGCCAAACCAAAGAAAACTCCACTTAAAATTCCGTATTTTAAATCATTTGTCTTTGCGTTTTTAATGTTCCAGTATACACAGACTGCTAAAAAAAATGCCAAAGGGATATCTGAAAAAACCTGAATTGAAAACCACACCATGCTTCGGGAAATAGACACTAGAAGGGCACTTAAGAAACCAATTTGTTCATTAAAAAGTTCTTTTCCAAGAAAATAAATCGGGAAGACCAATAGACTACCAAATATCACCGAGACTAACTTTGCCGAAAAATCGCTTACACCAAATATAAGATAAAAGAAATAAATTGTGTAAGGCATTAATGGAGGCCAATAGAAATCAGGACTCCCAAATGAACTTGAAAGATATAGAAAATTTATAAACGTAACGGTGTATCCTTCTCCGTAATATAGGTTTTTTGCAAGTTGAGCATAATTCATTTCGTCTCCTTCAAAAACAATATTAAAGAATTGAAGGACAAATCGTATGCAAAATGCTATGATAAACAAAATTAGCAATCTTACTTTATCATCAGAAAAATCAATGCGCCGTTGTATTATAGAAAATACACCGCTCATAACGCACGATCTCTTTGAATTTGTTTTTATGTTTTTTCTGTTAAGACATGAATTTTGTTCTTAAATGAAGTCTTCTGTGAGTTCTTGACCTTACAATTATTTATAAAACAGTGTAATCATTGATATAATTCCACGTTTTATGATAATCCTCAATCTTTCCCTGAGAGGAAAGATCAGCCTTAAGGTCATCGGGCTGTGTGCTCGTCACCGAGTTCAAAACATACTTCATCACTACTGTTTTTCGCAGTATCTCGGCAGTCTTGAAGGAGGTTATCCCACTGTGCTTGAACAGGTCATGGATTTGTGACCATCTACGGTAAGGACTGCCCTGTTTCACACGGGGCTCTATAAACTCCCCGACATGTGAGAGCACCCAATCATAAATGGTTGGAAATGTTTCCTTGAAACCCAAGCCTCTTCGAGCTATTACATAACTTGCTAAGTGATGTGTTGACAAATTATGTAATCGTGAATACTTATATTTCCCAATGAGGGATGTGTATTCGGGAAATACCTTTCGAAAGGACACACCGCGCTTTTTACATTTTCGCTCCAATAATTGCAGGGCGGTGGTCTTCATATTGCTCAATTTTCGGTTGCGTTTTGTGTTGTAGGAAAACTCTTGCTCGAATTGTAAATCCTCGACCACAATGCCTTTGCCTTTATTGATACAATAATTGACGACTTTATCCATTTTATAGGAGATATAATCTTGACGTTTATCTGTTCCATAGGTGTGAAGGTTGCCAAATGAGATGCTATGATAAGAGAGTAGTTCACCGTTCCGATCTACATTGGTTAACGCCACAAAATTATAGTTGAAATCTAAGCCGATGGCACCATGTTGGTAGCTGTAACTTGGTACAGGTTCTGGGATCTCATAGGACACATGGGCAAAATAGCGCAGCTTCCCCTTGAAGAAACTCCTTTTTACGGTTACCGTGTATTTATCAGCATTAATGACTTCCTGAAACCATTTCTCCTGCACAGAATTTACGGACATGGGAATGATCAGCCATTTGCGTCCTTTTTGCTTGGAAAAGGTTCGTAACTTGACCGTTTTATCATTCAATAGTTTGATGTTCAGGTTTTTCACTCCGTGTTGTTTCTTTCCGATACAACTAAAGGAAGAATCCCGTCGTATCCTGAACTCCTCTCTACTTATTTTGCCAAGGATTCGGTCTCTAAATAATTTCTTAGTGCCGAACACAACAGGTTCAAGCTGTAAATGGTGTAATTTCGCCATTATCGAGGATCTACGGGCGTATAAACCCTTTAACCGCCTGTCATGCGCATCTTGTTCCTTTATGGTGTTGATTTTTTTTGTAATGGTTTGTAGTTGTTTGGTCAGGTATTTCCGTCGTTTTTCCAGCCATGTCTTTTGTGCTTCTAGTGTCTGCTTGTTATCGGTTAGGATGGTGCCAACATAGGGGTTATTGTGACACAGGCTCATCAAACAGTGTTGGATGGTCTGTACTTCTCCAAAGCGTGCTTTCATGTAATCCTCGCCATGAAACAACACCTTATACCCAATCCGTTTCACATGATTATAGATAGTGAAGATTTCATTTAGTTTGTATTCCTGTTTTTTGTCGGGATAGATTCCAAATTTAACCGTTTGAATCATTGCTTTCCTTCCTTCCCTTCCCCTAAAGTCTTTTTTTGGCGTTATCAGAAAATTATTATACAATATTATATATGTAACTTCTGGTTTATATAGTTTTTGATGTTTATAAAGGCATATAAATACCAAAAGTTATTTTATGTTATATTCATGATATTTGGGTAATATTTTTAAACAGTATAGTCTATATAATTATTCAGGGAATGGAATATGAAACGATCATTGCTGGAGATCGTAAAAATACTTTTTGACACGCTTGATGAAAATGGATCAAATCCATTTATTCGCACTAAAGAGATCGTTGAGAAAACTGGCATAAGTCATCGCTCTTTAAAGCCGCTGGTCGAATTAATTCAGTTTATTCAAGAATAAAAAACCCTGAAATTTATCCAACAATCGCCAAGAGTAACACTCTATTTTCTTGAGTAAGGGGGACATGTTTAAACGGAAAAAGTTCACACAAAAAAGGGTCAACGTTCACTTGTGGACTCATAAAACAAAAGAGAGAAAAAGAAAGGATAGATTCAAGAACCTAACTTGTGGATTTACAAAGCCTAGTTAATGCCGGAATCTCCTTTCGAACCGTCGTTTGAGCGCTATATAACTTCTCTTTCAACGCTGTGTGGTAAAATTCAACTCTCATCGTGAGTTATAACGACTATCGAGTTCTTGATATATGTTCAGCATACGTTTGGAGATTTCTGTCCAATTATATTTTTGAGCAATTACTTGTCTCCCTCTAATAGAAAGTTCTCTAGCAAGTTCCTTGTCTAATATAAACGTTCTAATTGCCTTTGCAAGGGCGACTGAATTTTTTGATTCAACTACAATTCCGCATTTTTCTTTTGTAAGTACCTCGGACACCCCTGCAACATCTGTAGATATTACAGGGGTTCCAAAGGCAAGCGCTTCTAACGCAACCATGCCAAATCCTTCAAGTTTGGTAATTGATGGCAACACAAGAAGATCTGCCAGAGTGTAATACTTTTTCAATGTTTCCTCTTCAATGAAGCCTGTAAAAGTCACCTTCTCGTCAATATGCAATTTTCGTGATAATTTTTCATAGTAGGGACGAAGTTCACCTTTTCCAATAATAAAAAGCCGAATTTCTGGGACTATTTTATAGACTCTAGCAAAAGCCTTTAGCAAATATGTTAACCCCTTATAGCGATGGGATGCAGTAAGTTTAGAGACAAAAAGTATTACAAATTCGTCAGAGAGGCTCATTTCACTTTTTAACTTATCTTTATCATATTTTGACTTAAGATATCGGAGATCTACACCAACTGGAATTACAGAAATTATTGAACGCATCTTTTTCAGAATATCTGCAGTTTCAATATATTGATGAGTTGTAGTGATTATTTTCCTAGCAAATTTTAATGTAAGTTGAAGGAGAGAATTAGAATATAGCTTAGAAAACAGAGTATTTAATGAACTTAACGAACTTCCACGTCCTACTTCTAAATTATGAACTGTAACGATTAATGGGATACGTCTAAAATGACAATTGAAGGCAGTAATATCATAAACCATTGGATGTGGTAAGTGAGCATGTATTACGTCTGCATCTTCTTTAATAAGTCTTAAGAATAACGATGGAAGAATAGGTGTATTATAAATCTTACAAAGAGTTGGTATTCGAATTACAGGTATTCCATCAAATTCTATTGTGGATGCTGCAGTCCGATCTGATTTTGATGTATATATCTTTACTTCATGACCTTGTTTAATGAATTCTTTTGATAGATGGTACACGTAATTCTCAACTCCACCCACAACATCAGGGAGAAAGTGTGAAGTAACGTGTATAATCCTCATTAGAATTCACTTTATTTTATGAAAGACCTTTAAAACTAAATTATTTCAAATCTTCTTTAGATTCCCATAATTTTAGATTACTGTTTCCCTGCTGATTTCGCTAACAATAATATTTTTTCGTTTAAGTGTTCTTAATTGAACACAAATCTTTTAAGAGTTCTCAAATTATACTGTCATCGCAATAATTAAATAACAACAATTTGACGTTTAGGCTTAGCACTAGATTTAGTAACAAATTGGCATGAACTAATTTGAAGCAAAGATTTTCACCGAAAGCAACTAATTGGGTATGAGATCATGTCATTTCTTAATAGCGTTTGGAAACGCATCAGAAAGCAGATGGTTTGGCCAAATGTTGAAATTAGTGTGGTTGTTCAGTATACTTTACTTTTCATCATCTTTTCAATTGCTCTCTTGTTACGTCTATTTCCTTTTTTTAGATTTGAACCACTTCTGAAAGCATTTGATCCATGGTTTCAATATCGTGTCACTGAATTTGTAGCAAATAATGGTTATGCTGCCTATTTCTCGTGGTATGACACACAAAGTTGGTATCCTTATGGTCGTCCTATTTGGAAGGGTTCATATCCAGGCACGCCTTTCGCTGCAGCGACAATATATTTCATCCTGAAAGCCTTAGGTATTAATACAGATATATTAATTATCTGCTATATCTTCCCTGCATTAATGGGTGCAATCACTTCTGTACTATTATACTTCTTTGGAAAAGAAATTGCTGACACAAAAACAGGATTGATTGCTGCATTTCTATTGGCCTTTTGTCCTGCATATATTAGCAGAACAATGGCGGGTTTCTTTGATAATGAAGGTCTTGGAATATTCTTTATGGTTGCTGCTTTCTTCTTTTTCGTGCGCGCTGAAAAGAATGGTTCACTAAGTGACGGCATCCTTGCCGGTTTAAGTCTTGGCGGACTTTCAGCCAGTTGGGGTGCATTTACATTTGCCTATGGTTTAATACCACTTGTAGCCATAGCCTTACTCTTATTAAATCGCTACTCTCACAAACTATTGTTGTCGTATTCACTGACCGTTCTAATTGGCTTACTAATTACTATTCTTGTGCCTAGAACAGGTGTCAATTTTCTTACATCATTTATTGGATTCTTTTCACTCATTGTTCTGGCAATTTTACTTATTTATGGGGTTTTATTCTGGGTAAAGCCACTTGTACCTGATGTTTCGTTTGGAAAACTTCTTGCTGTTGTAATGATTGTAGCAATAGGATGTGTAATTAGTATCGTCGCATATCTGGTTTCACAAGACCAGCTATCACTAATAACCGGAAAATTCTTAGCAGTAATCAATCCAATAAATCGTCCACCGCTCATTGAATCTGTTAGCGAACATATTCCTTTAGCGTGGGGTCAATTGTTTTTCAATTTAGATCTTTTGGTTTTTCTTATGCCTGTCGGCATATATTTTGCATTTCGTAGATTAAGAAATGATGATATCTTTCTTATACTCTTCAGCATCACAACAGTTTATTTCGCGGGTTCAATGGTCCGTCTTTTACTTATTTTAGCCCCTGCGGCTTGTCTTCTTTCAGCATATGCTTTAACAAATGTTTTAAGACCGTTCTCTAGAGTTTTACTCGAACGCGCTGCAATTGTGCGTAGGAGAATTCGGGTGACAGAAGTTGTACCAAAAGATTATGCGATTTTTATTTTGATTTTCATAGGGTTTATTATGACGCTTTATACATGGCATGGGACTCAGGTAGCGTTCGATTACTTTAGTAGTCCTGATGTGATTCTTGTAGGAGAAACCTCAAGTGGGGAACCTGTGGAATTGCATGATTGGCAGGAATCAATGCAATGGTTAAGGGAAGAGACAGACTCCAACGCAGTTATCGCAGCATGGTGGGACTACGGATATTGGATTGAAGCTATTGGAAACAGGACAACTATTGTTGATAATGCCACAACGAATAGTACACAAATTGCGTGGATAGCTGCTGCCTTTATGTCTCCTCCTGAAAACGGAACAGAGATTTTTAAGATGCTCGGCGCAGATTATGTACTAGTACATTTTACAGGTGCTGTTGGAGGCACTGGCGGTGACGAAGGTAAATGGATATGGATGGTTCGCATCGCAGAACAAAATTTGTTCAATGAAACAAAAATTCGCGAAGTAGATTATTATGATGAAGAATCAGGAACCCCTAAGGATCCATATTACGACTCGCTACTATATCAATTACTTTACTATAACTACTACAATGCACCCCGCACCGTATCGAGTATTACATCATCTTTCCAAGAAGCGCATACAACTGAAAATTGGCTTGTCCGAATTTATCAAGTGAATTAACTAAATTTCTTAGCAAAACGAATGATATGAGGTAGTTCACCTCAGCAAGGTCTCTAGAAGCGCACTTCTTTAGGAATAGGTAGTTTATCCAATATATGATAAATCGTCTTTTTCTTCTTCGCTTTCTTGTCTTCTTGTTCCAGGTCTATGCCTTTGTTTTTGTTTCATTTGATCTATAAGTTTAGTAAGATTCTGCGCTTTGATTGCTAAAGGTCCAAGATCTAGCTCTATTTCAACAAGTTTAATCAGTTTTTCAAGAACTACTTTGGCAGAAAGTGCATCTGCCATAAATCCAGACGTCTCGCCCAGTAGGCATGCTCCTTCTATTCCCCTCATCTTTCCAAGACCAATGAGTAACCCTGAAGCCCCCACTATAGGTCCTCCAGATTCATTTATCTCGATTTCTTCGTCCTTAAGTTGCTTTATTAAAGAAAGACTAGTGGCAGTCCCAAAAACTCTAGGATTTTTAGAAACGCTTCCTGTGGCATACCCACCAAGCGTATAGATTTGACTCACTTTATATTTTTCAGCTAGGTCTAATATCATATTAACTATTGTAAATTGCCCTTCTGGCGTTTGACTTTGATAATCTCCTGTAATAAATATAACATCATGTTTCCCACCACTTTTCGAAAGTTGGGAAAACCAAAATTCATTACGAAGAAGCCTTAGAATCCCATCATTATTTACAAGCACATGATAAGGAAAAGTATACGAAAAAAGTTCTGCAAAATAAATTGCTTTAAGCTCTTGGATCATGTGGCTTACTCCTAGTTTACCAACATTTCCAACACCTGGCAACCCTTGAATTAGTATAGGGTCTTTCAAAGATATTGGATCTAAATCCTTCAAGAAGCGGATTCTGGACTTCATTTATAATCACTCCTCTTTTTGGTGAAGTGTTAAAGTTGTTTTAAGAAGCATCCGACGATATTTTCCGTACTTATCTTGTGGGCTAAACTTTGAAGGGGCAGCAATTCTTAAGTGTCCACCGCAATTAGGACAAATTTCTTTTGCCAAACTATACTGATAACAAGCAACACATTTCTTCAACAATTTCCCCATACCAAAATTCACCCATCCATTTCTTAGTAAAATCTTTGTGTTCAGGCACAATATAAGGATCCAATGTCAATGAAGTTTTGTTCATAATATGGATTATTGGCTCATTATAGAAATTGATTCGTTGAGAAATGCAACAGACCTTATAGCCAAGTACAGTTAAAAGCCTCACTGCTTTAGCGTGAGGTAGTTTAAGTATCCTCTTCGAAGTATCCTTCTCCTCCTCCTTTCTCCAGAGCGGTAATTGTTGCACTTACGGCTTTATTTAAGATTTTCTCTGCATTTTTATAATCATTTGCTTGAATTGAGAACCTATATCGTGGTGATCCGACCAGATTAACATCTAGAGTAATATCTTTTCTCCGAGTTGATTTTAAACCCTTTTTCAAGGCATTTTTTATTATTTCAACGCCATCTGGTTTGTAACATTTAAGTTCAACTATTTTTGTTAGTTTTACTTTCCTTATAGTTACATGTGCTTTTGCTAGTTCAACAACGGTCTTTATCCATTCGTCATCAATTCCCATTTTTTCTAGAACTGCTTCACCTTTCTCATGTATTTCTTCAAATCCAGCGTAGATTTCACCAAATTTTTCCTCTAAAGGCCATCCCACGGCATCATAGACTTCTTCTTTAGTTTTATCTAGTTGTTTTGCAACTAATTCTAAGAGATTATCTGCTTTCTGTGAACGTTTCCATTCCTGAATCTTATTTCTTCGCATCACGATTGTAACTCGCCTAAGCGAGAGATCTACGTGATTTTTTGCTTCTTCGACACGTAGCACTTTCGCAACTACCTTCTGCTTCTCCCTTACGTAGTTACGAATATTGCGGACCCACGTTGAAGCTATTTCTGAGATATGAATAAGCCCTTCTTTCCCTTCGAATTCATCTAAAGTTGCATATGCACCATGAGAGGAGATTTTTGTAATAGTGCCTATTACAAATTCGCCTTCTTCTGGGAATTCTTTTTTCTTTTTGACCATTTCTCTCATCTTTTGTTCTATTATTGTAATAGATTAGACAAAGAAGTGAAATTCTAGCAGAAAAACTTATTCTAGGACTTGGATGATTTTGCTTACAATTTGTGCTTTGCCCCTAGTAGGTTCTGCGAGAACTCTGTTGCAAATAATGCATCTCACAGTTGTAGTCGCTGAACCAAATATTTTCTGTTCATTTCCGCATTCTGGACAGCGAACTAATAGAAATCTGGAGCGTGGTTGCGGAATCATTTTTTCGATTTTCAACTTCATTTTCTCCTGACTATTCAAACTTATGATTTGATGTTCACTATAATCTTTTAAAAAGTTTCGTTACAACAGCTGACAAGCAGATCCCAACTTTTTGAGAGATGAATTATCGTTATGTGCCTCTAATTTCATAAGTACTTCACTAAAATCGCGTTATTTTTCATTATCTTCCGAAAAAAGCAAAATGTTACGTATACAGTCCAAAAGTGGTATTTCCTGCATATATATTGGTTATAGGAAAGGATTTTTTGCCTTTAGACTACGATAGTTTAATCCTTTTTGATTTCAACAGCTAAAGCAACATTCCTATCAATTAATGCCTTTGCATTTTCATTTGGCAAAATGCAAATATCTTCTGGCATAAAAGGGCCGTATATCTTTAAATCTGTACCTACGAAGGAATCTAGTTGTTCTAGTATTCTAACAATCTTTCTTCCTGATTGAATTTCTTCATTTTTTGTTGTCTGATTTTCTTGAAATACTATTCCAAAATAAGTATTTATTGCATCTCCTAGATTTGAATGTAGAATATCTTCAATTCTAGTTAGATTTGTGAAATCTATCTCTACATTATCAACAATACTTTTCAGTATCTTTCTCATTCGAAGGGTGATGTAGTCCTTAATTATAAAATCTAATCGTTCATGTTTGGTTTCAAATAAATTCTTTTCCAGCGGTGTTAATTCGTCGTATTGCTTTTTTACCTTGCTTTTTTTAATATATTCTCCGATTTTTGCACAAAAATCATCAGTCAATGAGAGGATTTTTATTGAGTTCCATTCCTTGATCCATTTCCGGTACATTTCTTCATAATTGTACATTTACTCCCTCAATAGGTGTTTAATTTCCTTATTATGTCTGGACAAATAGTTGCGAGGTTCTTTAGTTTATCAAGTTGAACTAAAGATCATTCTATAGTGATTTAATGCCGCACAAGAGTTTTTATCAATCCTTCGCAAGAAGACCCCTCAACTTGTTGAATGGTAGTTCACCATACATCGTTGACTGAAAATTAAGAATCCTATAAATGAAGGATTCTTATTCACTACCTTCAATTCGGGGGGCTAAAAAGTATTCTAACTTTCCTCCTCCGATAGTCTCAAATCCAATTTTTAATGGCATATCACTTGAATATTCAATTTCTAGATTTTCTGCTGCACTAACAGCTTTTGTCATATCACTTAGATACTTAAGGGCATAAATTGCTTTTGATTCTTCTCTTACTTCATACTTATAAAGCGTATCTGTTTCCTTATCAATGATTACCTCAACTTCGCCCGTGTCTCCTTCAGCGGCTACTTTAAGCATATCTGCGGTCGTCTCCAGAAGAATATAATCCCCTACAACTTCCGCGTCTTTAATAGCATCCTTAAAAACGCCTGCAACTATATTGATAATTGTATTAAATTCAATTTTAGGAATAGGTATTTCCTCTCCACTTGTATCTCCAAGTAAAGAAAGGCTGAAATTACGTGTGACCTTGTCAGATTTTAACTTCAGTTTTAATTTATTCTTAGTCTCATCCACAGTAAGTTCTAAGGAATCTGATCCTCCTGCTCTTCGCATGATCTGCATCATTTCAGTAAGGCTAATTCCAAATTTTGTTTCGCCAGTGCATTTGTAATCTTGAAATACGCTGGATGGTACTTGGAGGTCAACCATTGCAATATGTGCTTCGTCAATCGCGCGTGCATGAAGGCCAGATTCGTCTGCAGAAAAATAAATCTCCTTTACAAGAGCTGATAGCGCTTCTATAATTGTCTTCCATGTGATAGCTTCTTCAAAAAAGGCTTTTACAACCATTTTCATCATCTCTGTTAAATTATTTTAAAATCTCATTTAATCTATCATTCAGTTGAACTGTGAGAACAACTCCTTAAAAGATAAATTATCTTATTACGCGCTCGTTCATAGAAATACCCCAAGGAAATTCCTTCCCTTAAGGGTGGAGAGGAAGTGAGATCGGACTCTGCTTACACCCCCCCCTTTCTGTGAGGCGCAGGGGATAGTTTACCCAACCTCGCTCGGGTGGTGTTTTAATGACGGGTACTCGCAAGTCCTGTCGCTCCCAACACCAGGGAGTAAGTCCACTTCGAGATTGTTGTAAAGGCTTTTTACATCAGCAGCATCGTTCCTACCCCTCAGAACTTTTAACCACCGACGACAGACCAGGGGGCTAGTGGAACACCCCAGGGTGTCGTGGCCTAAACAGCTGCTGCATCTCACTGAGAGATGCCCTCTAATCAACTAAGAGACTTGCATGAACAAGTCCCTACCCTTTAGGGTGGGGTAGTTGGCTTACCTGTTGATCTTTAGTTTTACTTAGACTAATATAAAACATAATAGTTCTTTAAAAAAGTTATTTAGATGTAATAATCTTGATTAAAAAAGTTCATTTGTAATGGTTGTACAAGTATGAATATTTGTATCGCTACGGATTTATTCCCCCCAGAAGGAGGCGGTAGTGAACTTAGCGCTTATTTTTTGGCGAAAGGTCTTGCTAAACGAGGGCATAATCTCTTAGTCGTTATGCCTCATTTTGGTCAAAAAACAGTTTATAAAGAGCACAAATGGTTTAAAATCATCCGTTTTCGATATCTTCGTGCGCCAAATGTGGATTTTTTAAGAAATGTTGTACAAAATGAGTTGCTTTATATTTATATGGCCCAGATGCTCAAAAAGATTGTAAAAACTTACGAAATAGAACTTATTCACGCGCAAAATATGCTTACAGTTCCTCCATCTGTTATTGCTGCTAAAAAAACTAACATTCCCGTAATAGCCCATATTCGTGATTATTGGCCTATTTGTTTTAGGAGATCATTCATACGTCCCAATGGCAGCGTTTGCGACAGTTGTAATTCTAAAAATTTGATTAACTGCATTCGCCTAGAAGGTCAGTTTTCCTCTTTTTTCATGCCTGCTAGTATTCCATATATTTCCGCAAATATGGGTCTTAAACAATTACTATTGAATCGAGCAGATCACGTAATTGCAATTAGTGATGCAGTACGTACGATGCTTTTAGCAAGGCGGTCTATAGTTATGAAACATTTCTCGCGTTTGACTCCACAAAAAATCTCTGTGGTTCCAAATATAATGCCTATACCTTCAAAGAGACTTACAGAAAGTGAATTACTCGGAATGCGTCGTTATTACAAATTAGATGAAAAAGATATGCTTGTTTTATACGTAGGTCAATTGACTTATGACAAGGGGGTTCATATACTTATTAAAGCTCTTGAGCTATTATTACTCAAGAATACTTCATTAAAACTCATTATCCTGGGAAAGGGTCCATTAGCTAGTCATCTTGAAAAAATTAAAGGTCGTTTTGGCGATCAATTAAGATATTTTGGATTTTTACCATATAACAAAGTCCTACAATTCTATCAAATGGCTGATATAGTTGTAGTTCCATCAATCTGGCCTGAAGCGCTAGGTCGCGTCAATCTTGAAGCTATGGCACTAAGAAAACCAGTCATTGCGACAAAAGTAGGTGGTATCCCTGAAATTATTACACACGAAAAAGACGGAATATTAATTGAACCCGGTGATCCTAAAGAGATAGAACATGCGCTTTACAGACTTATAAACGATCCAGATCTTAGATCACGTATTGGATTGGAAGGAAGAAAAACAGTAGAGAAACGATATAACGAAGGCATTGTTTGTGATCAGATACTCTCAATATATAAGAAATTAACGCGGTTTCGACAATAACTTCAGGCGTGTCCTCTTCAATATTTCCTTTAACTTGTAAATAAACTCAGTTACAGAAACAAATCTGAGCTGAAAGGTTGTACAAACATGAATATATGTATAACTACAGATTTATTCCCCCCAGAAGGAGGAGGTAGTGAACGTAGCACTTATTTTTTGGCGAAAGGCCTTGCAAAACGAGGACATAATATCCTAGTCGTCATGCCTCATTTTGGTCAAAAAACAGTATATGAAGAGCATAAATGGTTCAAAATCATCCGTTTTCGATATCTTCGTGCACCAGATGTGCCAGTATTCAGGAATATCGTTAAAAATGAATTATTTTGCCTTTTTATGGCAAAAAAACTTAAGAAAATCTTAAAAGATTACAGAATTGAGCTTATTCATGCACAAAACATTCTAACGATTCCTCCCTCCGTTATCGCTGGTAGAAATACCAAAATACCAGTTATTGGCACTATTCGTGATTATTGGCCAATTTGTTTTAGAAGGTCATTTACAAAACCTAATGGCAATGAATGTGACCAATGCAATTTCAAAAATTTAGTCAATTGTGTCAGTCTTGAGGGTGTGCTTCCCTCTTTTTCTATGCCAGTAATCCTCCCCTATATTTATGCAAATTTGGCTCTTAAACAATTATTATTAAATAAAGCAGACCACGTCATTGCAGTAAGCGAGGCATTGCGTAAATTACTTTTGACAAGACTGCCCTTAAATAAATTGAAGAATTGTATACAATTGCCTTCCCAAAGAATCTCTGTCGTTCCAAATATAATGCCTTTACCTTCAAAGATCCTTACAAAACCTGAACTGATGTTAATGCGCCGTAACTATAAATTTAATGAAAATACTAAACTGATTCTTTTTGTAGGTCAACTAACTTATGAGAAGGGCATTCTTGTACTTATCCGTGCAATTAAACAATTATCACAAAAAAATCCTTCTGTAAAGTTTGCAATCCTTGGAAAAGGTCCTCTCACGGATTACATAAAGAAAATGCAAGCCAGTATAGGAGATCAATTTCGATATTTTGGATTTTTACCTTATAATGAAGTACTAAAATTCTACCAGATGGCAGATATTGTTGTATCTCCCTCAATTTGGCCTGAACCTCTAAGTCGTGTTATTATTGAGGCTATGGCACTAGGAAGACCGGTTATAGCAACAAATGTAGGTGGTACTCCAGAAATTATTACTCATGAAAAAAATGGCATATTAATTGAACCTGGGAATCCCATAGAGATTGAGAACGCGATTAATAGATTAATAAACGATTCAGATCTTAGATTTCATATAGGTTTAGAAGGAAAAAAAACAATAGAAAAACATTACAATGAAGCAAGTATTTGTGATAAAATACTCTCATTATACCATAGAGTACTTAGTAGTTACTGAGTTTCAAAAACTTCTGCAAATTCATCATGAAAATTTTTAATATCTCAGTCCTTCTCCGTTTTTAAGCTCAAAAAATTGATATGTGATTAGACCTCAATTGCGTTGTGGGATCTTATGTCTACTACGAGTAAAATGATCAAAGGGTATTCTTACGTTTCTTTAGATAATCTTGCGTTTTATATTCTTGGTTTCGCTTATTGGCTATTAACAGCATGGTTTCTTACGCCCGGTCAGCTTGGATTAGTTACCTTTGCAATTTCTACAGTTGGATTTGGACAATTATTTTCCGATTTGCGTCTTGGACTAATCCTTAGACGTTATATCGCCGAATTCAGTACATTAGGCGAAGAAAATAAGATTAGAGTTTGTTTTAGATTTATTTTAAAAATTAGGCTTGCAGTGGCAACGATTTTTTGTATCTTCTTTATTGTTTTAGCAGATTATATCGCGATTTTCTTTCAGAATCCAGGATATGCGCTTGCATTGAGAGTTGCTGCGTTTAGTATTCTATTTGGAGCATTTACAGATATTGTAATGAGTGTGTTGGAAGGATTGCAAGAGTTTAAAAAAGAATTATTCTTTACGATTTTTAGAAGAAGTGCATTGATTCTCTTCTTCGTTCTCTTCGTTATAGTCAGTGGGTTTGGTGCTGTCGGTGCGTTACTTGGATACTCATTAGCGCCACTTATTGTTGGTATAATCTTTCTATTTTTAATTTTTCAGAAATTTGAAAAGGAATCCGAACCTAGTAAAGTCGAACTCGATATGAAGAGAATCATTAGTTATTCAAAATGGATGATCGTTTCATCTATTACATTTTATCTCTATAGCAACGTCAATATCTTAATACTCACCTACTTTTTTGATTTATTAACCGTAAGTTATTACAAAGTAGCGGTTGCCACTCTTGATAACATTATCGGCTACATCAATGTATCAGGAAGGGTCTTAGAACCGTTACAAACAAGTTTTTTTGTAACAAATAAGAAAAATGCCACTTTTTGGAAATTACAGAAAACATATTTTGAGAGTACAAAATATGCTTTCTTTTCTGCGCTTCCAATAATTGTTTTCACATTCTTATTAGCAGATTCAGTGATTTCTTTGTTATATCCCCCAGCATATTCTTCATCAGTCATTTTTTTGATAATTCTCTCTTTTGGATACGTTGGACGCGCAGTTACTATCGGTATACGTTCAACTTTTGCAGCGATTGAAAGACCAGACTGGATTGCGAAATATTATGGTCTAATGACTTTAATAAACACAGTACTTGCTCTCGGTTTGATTCCTTTCGTTCAGGAAATTGCTGTAGCGATCGCGTTTTCGCTTGGGAGTTGCGTTGGCGTTTTATATTGCGTTTTAAAAATTAAGGCATTTCTTAAAACTCCATTTCCTTCAATACCAGTCTTTAAATATACAATAGCAAGTATTCTCGTCTATATAGTCTGCTATGGAGTCTTAAGAGTACTCTCTTTGTTTTCAATCATTAATTTCATTCTTATTATCATTGTCATCGTCCTAGGAATCGCAATATATCTTCCCTCAGTAATCTTCCTTGGTGGTATTAACCACGAAGACTTAGATCGTTTGAAATTGTTTGCAGAAAGAGTTCCTTTTCTCAAGAGACCTTTTATCTTATTTTATGATTTCGGTTGCGTTCTTATTAGATTTAAAGAAAAGATATTAGCAAAATATGAGGGAAAATCTTGAAGATTGGCATTCTTCACCGTTCTCTTCATACAACACGTGGCGCAGAGAAAATGGTCATAGATTTATGTACAGGGCTGAAGAAAAGAGGTCTTGATATCACAGTAATCACTCAAAATATTAGAACAAATGTTAAGAATATGTTTTCGCAAGAAGGAATTCATTTTTGTGACATAGGCGGTTCACCTATCGGTATGCAATACTGGTTTTCTATACCTAAGGTAGTGAAGAAACTACAAGAACATGTTCCAACTGACTTAGATGTCATAAATGCACACAATTTCCCTTCTAACCTAGCTGGATACAAATACATTCAATCGCAAAACAAACCATTTATCTGTTATATTCACGAGCCTCCACGATTTTTCTATGACAGGAATTATTTCAGAGAAGCAAGTTTGTCTTTCAAGTTGTTCTTCGGGCTTATTAGACACCTTTATATGCCTTCTGATCAAAAAGCAGTGAAATCTGCAGATTTAGTCTTGGCGAATAGTGCTTTTACAAAAGCGAAAATTGAAGCAGTTTATGAAAAAAATGCTCAGGTATTATATCCAGGTATCGATATTGAAAGATTTCATCATCGAAATGAAGGCAAAATTTACAGAGAACAGCTTTTCCCGAATATAGAGGCCGTAATTCTTACAGTATCGAGATTATCTCCCGTGAAAAACATCGCTATGCTAATTAAATCTTTTAAATACGTGTACAAAAAATTAAATTCATGTCGGTTAGTTATTATAGGACGCGGACAAGAAAAGAACCGCTTGGTAAAATTGAGTAAAACTCTCGGTCTAGATCATGCTATTCTGTTTCTGACAAACGTACCAGACAAAGAAATGCCAATTTATTACTCTATGGCTGATATTGTAGCGTATCCTCCTCTCATGGAGCCTTGGGGCCTAGTTCCGATAGAAGCAATGTCTTGTGAAACACCTGTAGTCGCTTCAAATGAAGGAGGTCCACTTGAATCAGTGATTCATGAGAAAACAGGTCTTTTATCAAACCCAAGGGATCCTATTGCATTCTCAAATGCACTTCTCATGTTATTAAAAAATGAGGAACTACGACACAAGATGGGCAAAGAAGGAAGGGCTTTGTCAGAGGCACGATTTTCATTAGAAGTAATGATCGATAATTTTTTAGCCGCGTTTCGGTCCGTCCTCTAATATTATATAAAAATTCAAAAAAAGTCCAGTTTATTCTTTTTAAGAGTTATTTACGTTTTGGAAATGGCTCTCAATTTCTTCCATTAAATCATCGCCACACTCATCAAATAAGATTTTTGCAAATTGTTGCTGTACTTGAGCCAAATCATCACGACATTGTGCCGACAAAGTTTTTCCCCGATAACGCCTGAGAGTCAGTAATATATCTGGGTCTTTGAACGTTGCGCTCACAATCAAATCATCAATTTCAGATGCAGCAGCAAACTTTGCACAAACGAAATCCCATTTTGAGATTTTCTCTTCTGGTGTGGCGGACATACAAAATGTCTCCTTGTGCTCTTATTTCACAGTCTTACTGTGTTTGTGAACGAAATATTACTTAAATGTTTTCTATTCGGGGCAATGCGCTCACGTGTTTTTGCAATAAGGCGCGGAGTGATTTTGTTGAAAGTGAAATCCCTTAAGAGACAACTTATCTGTTTGAAAACCTGCTCCCAAGAATAACTTAAGGGGTGACCTTAAACACATGGACTCCAAAATCACAGCGCCGACAAAAAAAATAGACGCTTTGCAACTTTTTTCGCCCCTGCAATTGTGATATATGGACCAAGTTTAGGACCACTATCAGTTCCAAGAAGAATGTGGTAAAGTAATCGAAAAAAATTCCGAGGTTTCAACGAATTGTTTCTCGCCACCTCGAAAATGGCTTGTTGTATTACTTCTCCACTTTTATTTTCCTCCAGTATGGGTATGAGGTCCTTTATTGCATTTTTTTCATTAATAGACAGCTCCACTGGTTCAACTTCGATTTCCTTAAAATCTTCCACCCAATTTTTCGCAAATTGAAAGCGTTCTTTAAGACCTTTGTTGTTTCCATCTTTTGAATAGCCTAATTCTTCCAGTTTTGCCATTAAAAACTTGTCAATAGCAGTTTCTGGCGCAACGGACACTAAGTTTATTAAGATATTATATGAAACATGTTCTGGGCGGGTTTCTGGTGATTTCAGCAAATTTGTATACTCATAGAGTGCAATGTTCTTTATCCTCTTCGCCTCGTTTTTCTCTTTCCTTACTCCAAAGTAGATATCTTCCAGATAATCATATTCGTCCATGAGTTTTGGAATATCTTCAATGCCTACCGATCTTGTTCCTTGAAACCGCTTAAGCATTAACAACATCAAAGATTTACAGGAACCATAGCGAAGCCATACTTGTGGTGTAAGAACATTTCCTAGAGATTTTGAAATCTTTGTTCCGCCCTTGTCAAGGAACATTTCATAGCGTTCATGATACGGTGGTGCAGTTTGCAGAATTTCTCTCTGGATCTGGTCATTCACAACAACAGAATCATGTATATCTTTTCCATATGCCTCAAAATCGACCCCTAGTGCGTCCCATCGTGCAGCAAACTCTACTTTCCAATTAAGTTTGCCTTGGTCTTTTGTGTAGTCTGCAAATCCTTGATGGTCACATCCTTTAATGATTTCATCTCGCAAAGGCGAGTCTGTGCATGTATAAAACACAGAATGGGTTTCCGGATGGAACTCTGTGACCTTTGTTGTATACATCTTGCCACAGTTCTCACAAACCGCATAATAAGGCAGAACTTCTGTATATTTTTCCTGACCTGTCAAATCTTTTACAATATCACCAACTTTTTCTGCATTTGCTAGTATTAACTCAATCTGTTTCGTGAATGCGCCTTTCTTATACATCTCCCGAGCTGAAACGGATGTGAACTCTACACCACAGATATCTAATGCATCAATTAACATAGAACTCATGTGAATTCCGTAACTTTCATGGCAGTTGAAGGGGTCAGGAATATCTGTTACAGGGACACCAATATATTTTTTCAATTCGTCTGCGTTTGGCATTCCAGCAGGTACTTTTCTCAGTCCATCCATATCATCTGAATAGGCAATAAACTCAGATTTATGACCCACATCTTCAACTGCTAGCTTTATGATAAAACTGCGAGCCGCATCAGAAAAACTTCCTATATGAGGAAATCCAGAAGCGCCTAGCCCGCTCTCAGTACGAAATAACTCCGTCTTTTCCCCCATTCGCTTTTTATATGCCAATGCATCCATCGCAAGTTTGTCTATCCATGAACCTCTGCCAATTATTTTCATTCTTAATCCTCGGTGTAATTGAACGCTTACATTAATCGCAACTTCTTAGTTTTATATGAAATGTAAAATACTTTTGAGTATAACCCTCCACAAATTAGGGTCATTGATTTTTTATGGATAACGATTGCTCACAAAGACTCAAATTTCTGCGTTATTAAAAAATGCTAAGTTTTTTGATAACAATTCATAACAACTCCATCTGCTCTTAGCATTAATTTCTTAAATTTATATTTCATAGTGTACTTAGTAGCCAAAAATAAGTCAAAAAAATGGAGTTCAAAATTAAATGAGCCACCAAGATGAACCTTCTGTAGCAGATGAATGCAAAGATGAAAATACATCCTGCGCTTGCAATGATACAGCGTGCAATGATTCCCATAATCATGTAAATGACGATTCCTGTTGTGAACACGACCATGAGCACGAGCATGAACATGATCACGAACACGAAGTTGACGACGAAGAACAATTTGAAGAGTTGTTCGGGACATCAGGCACGAAGAAATTGACGTTCCATCTCGGCGGAATGGATTGTGCCAATTGCGCGTTATCTTTGCAGAAGGCATTAGATAACGTTGATGGCGTGAAAAAGGCAACGGTGAGTTTTGGTCCAAGGATAACAAATCTCTTTTTCGATGGAGAAAAAGAAACCTTCGAACGTGTTGAAAAGACAATCCGCTCGTTAGGGTTCGAACTCGAAGGCGAACGAGTGATACTCAATTTGGAATCCTTGACCTCAAAATCGCTTGGAAAGAAGTTAGAACAAGAATTAGGCAGTGTTAGAGGCATTCTCTATGCAGCTGTTTCATTTGACAAAAGCACACTGAATCTCATCTATAACCCATCAGAAATTAATCTGCCGAAAATTAAGTCAGAAATCCAAAAATTAGGCGTGACTATCGCTGGCGAGAAAAAAACTGCAAAGATTTCTAAACAAAAAATAAAATTGCTTCAGACCGCCGCTGCCGGAGCACTTTTCGCGTTAGGTTGGGCAACAAGATGGCTTTTTAATACATATGGGGTCTCTTCTTTATTCTTGCCTTCAGTAATATTTCTATTATCTGCAGTAGTTATTGGAGGCTATTCCACTGTACTCAAAGCTTTTTACTCACTTCGGTCGAAAGTCCTAGATGTTAACACTTTGGTAGCTGTAGCATTTACTGGTGCGATTATAATCAGGGAATATTGGGAAGCTAGTGCAGTTGTTTTTCTCTTCTTGTTTGGTTCATTGCTTGAGAGTTATTCTATGGAAAAAACAAGAAATGCCATCCGCGAATTAATTGACCTCAAACCAAAGGTCGCTAGGGTACGTAGATATGATACAGAGGTCGAAGTTTTCGCAGATGAGGTAAAAAAAGGAGAACTTGTTATTGTAAAGGCTGGAGAAAAAATCCCTGTTGATGGTAAGGTTATTAAGGGCTCTACTGCTGTTAATCAATCCTCTGTTACTGGTGAATCTCTCCCAATTGAAAAAACGGTAGGCGATGAGGTTTTTAGCGGAACTATCAATATTGATGGCTATATTGAGGTGGAAACAACAAAGACAGGCGAAGATACAACACTAAGTAAAATTGTCAAAATGGTTGAGCAAGCACAAACTGAGAAATCCCCAATTCAAACATTTGCGGAAAAATTTGACAAATATTACGTGCCTGCTGTGCTTTTAGTTGCTTTGGCTAATTTTTTAATCACGCAAAACCTTCTTATTACACTCACCTTGTTAGTCGTTGCGTGCCCATGTGCCCTCGTTATCTCCACACCCGTTGCTATTGTAAGTGGGATTGGCAATGCTGCAAGAAAAGGAGTTCTAATCAAGGGTGGCCGTTCTTTAGAAGCACTAGGTAAGTTAGATGCTGTTGCATTCGATAAAACAGGCACTATTACCCTAGGAAAAATTAAGGTATTTGAAGTCGAAAACTTCTATGACGATGTCTCCATAAAAGATATCTTATATTGGGCGGGTATAGGCGAGAAGATGGCAGAACATCAAATTGGTAAAGCTATTGTGGAGTATGTCAGATCAGAAAATATTACTATCCCAGATCCAGACAAATTGTCTGTAGTTAGTGGTATCGGGATTAGTGCTGAATACAAAGGTAGAAAAGTAATAATGGGTAAGCGAAAACTTCTTGAAAATAATGGATTAATTGTTACAAGAAACGTTGAAAATTATCTTGAAAAGGCTGAGAGTAAAGGATACACCGTTATTCCTATTGCCGTAGATGACCGCATTATTGGTGCTATTTCTGTTGCAGATTTATTGAAACCTGAAGCGCCAGAGGCACTTAGCAAACTAAAGAAAGTAGGTATCAAACAAATCTTAATGCTTACAGGCGACAATGAAAGAACTGCAGAAACAATCGCAAAGTGTATGGAAGTTGACAATTTTAAGGCTAACCTACTTCCTGAGGATAAGGTTTCATATGTGAAACAACTCCATGAAGAAGGTCGTGTAGTTGGAATGATTGGTGACGGAATTAATGATGCCCCTGCCCTTGCGGCAGCTGATATAGGTATTGCAATGGGTGTTGCGGGTACAGACGTAGCAATTGAAACCGCAGATATTGCTTTAATGTCCGATGACGTTTCTAAAGTGCCCTATGCCATAGGATTAAGCAAAAAAACCAATGCGATTATCCGCCAAAATATCGTATTCGCCCTAGTCATGGTCTTTGCCTTGCTAATAGCTACACTCTTCGGTGTGCTTGAATTAGCGAGTGGTATTCTTGGACATGAGGCAAGTGCGCTTCTTGTTATCCTAAATGGGATGCGTTTATTACGATACAAATGATTTTTCTTTAACCAATATATCTTTCAAAACTTCACTGATCCCTCTCAAGGAAGCCCCTGCCCTTTAGGGTGGGGAGGAATTGAGGGTGTGTTTCACTTGTACAAGGGTCTCTCCACTTTTAAATATATGTTCTGGGATAGAGGTACGTGGTCTCAAGGCACACCTCTCGTAGAAGTGGAAACGGTTAATGACCTCAAGGGTGATGAGCATTAAACTAGTATAGCCCGACTCTAGATGAGGATTACTGGGCTGGGGTCTAGTAAACGCCCCCATGATTTAGCGTGTGATGAAGTTGAAACTCTAGCTGGTGTAGTTAGAGGACTGAGACCAAGTACAGCTAAAAGCCTCACTGCTTTAGCATGAGGTAGTTTACACTATCACCTCAAGGATGCTCCCCTGTTTTCGGGGGGAGAGTGATGTTCATGGTGGGTTAAAAAAAATTACCTATTTGTTATGAAAAAACGGTCTTGTCACCTCTATAGTTAATTTTAATAAAGGCTCTACTATATTACTTTTCTAAAGCATTCCTGCTAACATCCTAGACTTTAATCAACTTCAAAGGTGGATTACGTCATCCTAGGGAGTTTTCGTAATTTTCATTCGCAGATAATGATATTGGGGTAATATCTTGAATATAGAAGCATTGGGTCTTGCTGTACTTGCTACTTTTATTGTAAGTGCAGCCGCATTTATTGGAGTCTTATTCATTTCACTTAAAGAAGAAACACTCAATAAATTTTTGCTTGCGCTTGTAGCTTTATCGTCGGGAGTACTATTCGGCGGCGCATTTTTACACCTCTTGCCAGAAGCCTTGGAATCAGTAGGTGAAGAAATAATTCCAACGTCGATTGCACTTCTTTCTGCTATCGTATTATTTTTTATTTTAGAGAAGTTTTTATCCTGGCGGCACTGCCACAAGGGTGTATGTGATATTCATGCCTTTACATACATGAATTTGATTGGAGATGGAATCCACAATTTTATTGATGGACTAGTCATCATAGCTGCATTCCTTATGAGCACTCCTCTTGGATTCATAGTGACGGTTGCTATTCTCTTTCATGAAATCCCGCAAGAAGTAGCTGATTTTTCAGTACTTGTTTATGGTGGGTTTACAAAAACAAAAGCGCTATTTTTTAATTTCTTATCAGCAATATTAGCTATAGCAGGAGCAATTGTGGGTTTTCTCATTTCTTCCAGCATACAGCAATTTACGACGTTTCTCTTACCTTTTGCTGCAGGAGGCTTTATCTATATTGCGGGATCAGACCTTATTCCAGAACTGCGTAGCAAAACAGAACTTTCAAGCGCGGTTATTCAGACAAGCATGATAATATTGGGAATTTTCCTAATGTGGTTTCTCCTTATCGTCTTCGAATAAACTCTGATCTGGTAGAGACACTACTGCACTATTTTTCCATTTTTTGTACGAGGTGCAAGCCAATCAATTAATTTCTCAGGGTTATTCGTACTGATATCCATTTCTATTGGACCTAGTGGTGATTCAGTCGTAAATTCACCAACAAAAGAAGTGTTTCCAACAAAGGCGGCCTGTTTGTTCAAATAGAAATATATTCGATTGCCACGAATTCCTCTTCTGAGAGTTCTCCTTGCAGCATCTAGAATCCTCTTTTCTCGAAAAATCGTATGTAATTTTTGCAACGTATTCTGTCCTTCGCCCCTCACAATAATTTCTGAATGATCATCAATTTCTTCAATATGAACATTTTCATCTTCTACATTTACTATGTTTAAGAGTGCCGTCTTTACTTTTTCAATACTTTCTGTGGGAAAAAGTGGGGTTCGAGCAGTTACTTTGACTTCTATGCTCATTTTACAAAACGCTCTCTAAAAGTTGGTCAATTTTTCCAAATAAATCTTCTTTACTTCCCTCATTCACAAGTATATGATCAGCTAATGCAATTACTGAGCCAATACCCACTTTTAGCTCTGTTAGGTCTCTTTTATCGAACATTTCTCTGTTTTGTGGATCGTCTGATCTACCTCTTTGTTTCAACCTATTAAAGCGTGTAGGAGGTGATGCATGAACTGCAATTAGTAGGAAGTTTAGATGTTTTCTAAAGGTAGATAATTCCTCAAGCCCTCTCAGTCCCTCTATAATGGCCCATTCATATTTTACCTCGTTTTCTTTCAGTTTTTCTATGCATCTTTTTGCTACAATGTCATTACCTTCTCTTTTACGAAGATCTAACATAATTTTCCTCAAGTTGGTCGAATTTGGCTCTAGTCCTTCCCTCATCGCTTCCTCTCGAATGACATCTCCCATTACAATATAAAAAGAATTTAATTTTTCTTTAAGGATTTGTGATATAACGCTCTTTCCACTGCCAGGCATTCCAACAGTTCCTATAACTTTCATTTTTCTCTTCCCTAGAAAATACTATGAAATAGGCTCTGATTGCATTCCTGTGAACTACCACCCAACAAGTTAGGTGGCTTCTGCCCTCACGGATTGTTGAGCTTTCTCTACGAGAGATAGCAAGAACCCGCTCATTGGCAGTCCGGGGTGATCCACGGCACCCCCCGTTCCTTCAAGGAACACTTTGGTTTTCGCCTTACGGCCATTACTGTTCTTCTTCGTCTCAGTAAGGCACTTCAGACCGTCTATCAGGATGTTAAACGCCGCATTTATGTCTCTATCGGCAGAAAATCCGCAGTTAAGACAGGTAAACGACCTGTCTTTGACCTCTACCTTTCGCGAACCGCACATGGAACATCGGTGGGTGGTCCACCACTCGTTCATGACGAAGGCCACTCCGTCTCGTACCAGCACCGCTATAGCTATACGGTCGGCGCAGTCCTTGAACGCCCAGTGATTTACCCGTTTCCTGTTCCTCCTGTGCCCCGAACCCCTGTAATGGCAGTTACGCACTTTGTCGGGGCAACCTATAAACACCAACGAACCTGTAAGGTGATCGGCTATAACTATCGCCAGTTTTCTCCTGAAATCTTTTGCATAATTTACCCGTTTCCTGTAGAGTTTTTTCAAAACCGCGTATTTCCCTATCCGCTTCAACTTAGCGATCCTATTGTTGAGTTGGCACATCCTGATGAAGAACTCTTTGTAGTCCTCTTTCTTAAAGAAGAGGTCACGTGCTTCGCCTGCAAGCTCATATTTTACAGCAGTCGCCAGCCGCTTCAAGCCGAGATCAATGCCTGTAACGGACTTCAGCACAGGGCAAACTTCTTTTTCTATGACGACATGCACTTCGTAGCGTTTTAACCTGTAGTTTTTGACCACCTGAAAAGACTTAACACGCCATTCTTTATCATGGAAGTGCTTTTCGGCATGCGGATACACATACAACGGTAAATGTAACTTCTTACCTTTTTTAAGCGTGGAAATCCTAGCCCAGAGAGGAAACACCTTTGATGTGCGGGAAAGGGCGATGTCGCCTACACGGTAGTCGAACATGACGGGCACCTTCCCCCTAATAGTCGGTGATGACGGTTCCCTCTTATTCCAGCGGTATAGTTTGTGCAGTAACTTCCGCAACCTTTTCTTATCTTTAACAGTGCTCTTCTTGGTAAGGCGTTTTTTACAGGTGGTTATTGACCTTTCCAGACGGTTGACGTCTCGCTGCCAGTCATGGTGCAGTTTTTGATATGACTTATACATCCAGAGGGCTTTATCACGACAGGCTTGTGCGAAGCCTGAAGACAGCCCCGTAACCGCTTGTACGTCCTTGCGGTATTTTTCCACTTCTTTGGTAGCAGTTATGTTTTCAGAGATGATATTTTCAAGAAAAAGTTGCACCCCGTAAGTGATCCGTGAGGTAAGGTTGTCGAGGAACTTCATTTTTGTTATTGTGATCTTGTCGTCAACGGGAAGCACTAGCGTCTTGCACATTAGAAGTGGTTTGGCAAGTTGAAGTTCCATCTTTTCCCTCCATGACACTCTAAGGAATTATGGGAAGGTAAACTTAAAAATGTTTCGTTACAAAGATCATGATACGAAAAAACTATCAAAACAGCTACGCAATTCATCCCCCATCAAGTTGAGGGGTCTTCTTGCGAAGTAACTATAAAAAACTTCCAATTTCTTTATTCAAAGAATTAAATAAAAAGTAGGTTTAATCACAAGCGTTTGCATTTCTTGAGTTCAAGAAAATATTCTTCTAAGTGTTTCATGCGTGCTTTCTTTTTTAATAAGAGCAAGAGTCTCATAGATTTGTTTACTCGTTATTCGATCTTCAGATTTAACCAGTGCTTGGTGCAAAGCGCTTTTTAGTAGTTTCTCTTTTAGCGCTCTACCACTAAAGCCTTCTGTGTCAACAGCCAACTTCCGAATATTCACTTCAATTTGTAATGGCAGTTTGTCAATGTACATTTCGAGAATTTTAATTCTATCTTCTAAAGTTGGTAGTAGAAATTCAATCTCATCTTCAAATCGACTTCTTATTGCACGATCGAGGAGTTTGGGTGCATTAGTTGATCCAATAGTCACAACACCCTTATTTTCAGTTATTCCGTCCATTTGCTGCAATAGAGCCGTAACTACTTCTGAAACATCCCCTCGAATGTTTTGATAACTTCTATCAAGTCCTATTGCATCTAATTCATCTAAAAATATAATACATGGAGCTTGTGCCTTTGCTTCTTTGAACAGGTTCGAAATCCTTCGACTAGCATCTCCAACATGAATTCCAATCAGTTCAGTGGATGATATTGCGAAAATTTCGGAATTCGTTTCCGACGCCAGTGCCCTCGCAGTCATAGTTTTCCCAGTTCCTGGAGCCCCATAAAATAAAACACTTCGGGGTCTCCATTCTGAAAAGCGTTCTGGATCTTTAAGATAATTTTTGATTATTTTACATTTTTCTTTTGCTTGTTGATGACCAATAATCTCATCAAAAGCAACTTTTGGTATTTCCTGATGCATATATGATGTTTTCTTTGACTTAGAGTCTAATATTATCTTAGTCTGAGTGCCAATTACTCCACCTTTTTTTGGTTCGCAGTTTTTTACTTCGAATGCGTAATCTGGAACCATAAATTGGTCGAATAGAAAGTCTCCTTCGTTCACCTGAAATCCTGCCCACTGTTCTCTTGCGTATGCTTCAAAAAGCCTAGGATTGTCTGTATCAACTTCAATATCTTTTTCCTCTTGAAATCGCAGGGGGTAGCCTGCAGGTTGAATATGTATTATATTAAGTGGTATCTTTAGTTTTCCTTTTGTTGTTTTTTTATCAATTAGATCATCTGAAGGCGCCGATGAAACATGCCAAAGTTTTGTTTTTTTCATATATTCAAAACCCTCTTCTTATGATCCATGTATTCAATTCTGTGCACAATTGTCAGATATTTTATCAACAATAAAAACTTCATACACCAACTTGTTTTTCAATCTATTGTTATTTTAAAAATCACAAGAACAAATCTAATACAGTTCTCTATAAAGATTAAAACAATTATTAACTAATTTGAATCCGTATTACAAAAATAATTACTTTTATTCTGGCAAAAAGTATTGTAAGAAAGGTTGTGGGGAAAATATCTGAACAAATACGCGCGTTTCTAGCAATAGATATAGATGAACATTTATTTGATAAAATCAGAGAAATACAAGATTCTCTCATTCAAATTAAGGATGATTTAAGATTAGTACCTCTTGAAAACATCCATATTACTCTCGAATTCCTTGGAAATCTCCCCCCATCGATGGTTGATGAAATTTCTCGAATAATGCAAGTAATTTCGCTAGAACCTTTTAACCTTGAGTTTAAGGGTGTAGGGATTTTTAATCCAAAATTCATAAGAGTAGTATGGATTGGTACTGGGGACGGGAGCAAAAATGCGATCTCTCTTGCTGAGGATTTAAAAAAGAGACTGAAAACTCTTGGCGTAAGAATTACCAAAAAAAGATTTACGCCACACGCGACAATTGCAAGGGTTAAGAGCAAAAGGAACACTCGCGAACTTGCTAGGTCAATTCAGGAACTCTCGGAGATAAAAATTGGAACAATGATGGTTACTTCATTTAAACTAAAAAAAAGTGAATTGAGACCAAGAGGTCCTATTTATACAGATCTAAAAATACGTCAACTGGAGCCTCTTCAGTAGATATTAAGAGATTGTATCAGGTATTGAAAAATGAGCATTCAAAGTGTATTAAAAAATGCTATAAAAAGACTGAAACCGACAAAGAAAGAAAGCCAAGATGTTCAGCATCAAGTTAAAACTATAATTGACGAGTTAACTATTGGGCTCAAAAACTTCTATCCAGATATCGAAGTTCATGTAGAAGGATCAATCGCTAAGAACACTTGGATTTCCAATAGTAAGGAAGTCGATATTTTTATTCTTCTTCCTTCAGAGGCAACGCGAGAACATCTTCAAGATGTGCTGAGCACCGTAAAAAATGTAATTAAGGCTCAGTGGATTGAAAGGTACGCAGAACATCCCTTCCTTGAGTTTTCCATAAACGACTATAAAGTAGAGATAGTTCCTTGTTTTAAAGTGCTCGATTCAAAGCATTTGAAATCAGCGGTTGATAGAACACCTCTCCATACACGATATGTTAACAAAAAAATGACCCAACAATTAAGAGATGATGTCCGCTTATTGAAGGGTTTTACCAAAGGAATTGGCGTTTATGGTGCTGAATTGAAGATTGGAGGTTTTTCAGGATACCTTTGTGAACTTCTAATCATTGCATATTCTGGTTTTTTAAGACTCTTACAAGAAGCAACTTCATGGACAACTGGAACTGTGATTGATATTCAAAATCACTACAAAAACTTTAATGAATTACGAAAATTATTTGATTCGCCTCTTATTGTCGTGGATCCTATTGATATTTCACGAAATGTTGCATCCGCATTAAATCTCAAAAATTTCTCGATTTTTGTAGCTGCTGCTGGCGAGTTCTTAAGGAGACCTCATCTCCACTTCTTTTTCCCTCCATCTACACCAAAACTCTCTGTCAAAGAAATAATTTCACGAATGAATTCACGTGGAACTCATTTTCTTTTTCTAGTGATTCCTGCGCCATCTGTTGTTTCAGATATTCTGTGGGGACAACTCTATAAATCTGTTTCAGCACTTCATACTTTTTTTGAACATCATGATTTTCCAATATTCCGCAAAGATGTTTGGACTGACGAACAAACTCTCGTGATTTTTATATTTGAGTTAGAACACAAAACTATCCCTTATGTTGTGAAAAGAATTGGACCTCCAATAACATCACCTCAACATGCAACCAAATTCATTAAAAAGTATATTAAAAGCAAAGATACTTTATCCGGTCCGTGGATAAATGAAGATGGAAGATGGATCGTTGAAATAAAAAGAGATTTTACAAAAGCAGAAGAATTACTTGCCAGAAAAATCCTTGACAAATATTTAGAGGAAATTGGTCTTGGAAAATATATTAAAATGGAACTTCCATCGGCAAAAGTCTACTTGGATTCTGAGATCGCATCTCTTTTGAAGGAAACTCCCGATTTTCTAGATTTTTTCACTAATTATCTTGTTAAAACACCTAAGTGGCTAACAAAGAACTCCTAGTTACACAAACTATTTTTGAACTACTCTTTCCTATCGAAATGAACTTTTTGCCGAACAAGTTAAATACTGTGTTTGAGAATAGGTAACTGCATATTCTTCGATTAAGAAGAGAATTTGTCATAAATATGATTATTTAATTCAAAATCAAATGAAAGCAACACAATCAAATTCATTTAGCGTTAGCAATACTTCGACAAAACATCAAAAAACATGAAGTAAGTATATTACGTTCTTAAAGAAAATAAATCATATGTAATCGTGTGAATACCAAATCAAGTTATTATTTACAAAATCTCTTTAGGATGTAGGATGGGATGTGTTCGCATTGGAAGAAGAAGATCTTGTTGAAAAGATATTATTAGGTGCGTCTGTTTTTAGGGACGAGCGTTCTTTATTTCCAGAATTTCTACCTCAAAAACTTCCTAGACGTGAAGAAGAAATTTCTCGCCTAGCTACAGATTTTCGTCCACTTATTCAAAAAAAGGGATCTTTTGCTATTAATATAGCAATTACTGGAACTGCTGGGGTTGGAAAAACGGCAGTAGCGAGATATTGCGGAACACATATCGAAAACGCTGCAAAGAAAAAGAATATAGCGATTAAATTCATTTTATATAATGCACATACTTTTCGGACAAAAACTTCGATTTTAAGAAATCTTTTGACAGACCATTTCAATGTTACAGCTAGAGGTTTTTCTGATGAGGAAATTCTGGGCATGTTAGTTAAACGACTTGAAAAGGACGACATGCGTTTAATAATTGCTCTTGATGAAGCTAATCTTCTAGGTAGTGAGGAAATTCTGTCAATAATTCATGCTAGTGAAGTTTTTGGGATAGAACGTAGCCGAATCTCCACAATAATAATCTGCAGACGGACAGAATGGCGGGCTATACTTAATGCCCCTCTTTCTGGACATATTCACGATCAAATTAATGTACCTGGTTATACAAAAGATGAGTTATTCGATATCTTGAGTTATCGTGCACAGTTAGCATTTAATTCCGGAGTTATTTCTGAGGATATCATCGATATGGTTGCAGAAATTGCTAGCCAAACACAGAACGCAAGACATGGTATTGAGATTCTATTAAGGTCCGGAAAAATGGCTGATTACGAACATTTTAATGAGATAAACGCAGAACTTGTTCGAAAGGCGAAAGTTGGAGTGTATCCTGAACTACGCCCTGATGTTCTTGACGATTTAAATGATCACGAACTTTTGGCAGCACTTGGTTTAGCAAGGCGCCTTAAACACCACGGAATAACTGCTACTACTATTAATGAAGCTTACAAATACTACCAGATCGCATGCGAAGAACGCGAGGGAATAAAAGCGCAAAGCTTGTCAGCCTTCAGAAAATATGTACATCGTCTTGATTCAGTAGGTATAATTGGAAAGGCAGTAGGACCACTTGGTAGAGGAAGACGTGGTCGAAGAGCGCGCATTACGTTATACGATCTTCCAGCAACAGTTTTAGAAGAGCGTGTGTTAAAGATATTCGAGTTGCATAACAAAAAATGAACAGAGAGCAAGTCCTTCCGTATCGCAAAGAGTAATTTATATATCAAGATATACAAAACCATCGCTAGTTAAATCAAACTAGATAGCCAATAATGCAATAACTTGAAAGTTTTCCTCAGAAACAGTAATCATTATATCATATTAGAATGGAGCAAAAATCTATGAAACAACTACAGACTGGGATATCCGGCCTAGATGAAATACTTGACGGTGGAATCCCTGAAAAAAAAGTAATTATGCTTACTGGTTATGCTGGTACTGGCAAGACAATTTTTAGTACACAGTTTTTAATTGGCGGTATAAAAAACCAAGAAACTGCCGTATATGTTACTTTCGAGGAAACTGCCCAAGAGATAATTGATAATACAATGAAATTTGGATGGAATTTGGAATCATTAATTGAGGAAAAGAAACTTGTTTTTGTAGAGGTGTTTGCCAGCGAAGAATCGGTAAGGATAGTCCGAGAAGTTGACGACCTGACACCTCTTATTGAGCGCATTAAACTTGCAATAAAAAGAAACAAAGCAAAGCGAGTTGTTTTAGATTCCATTACGGCACTTTTAATGGCTTTGAAAAGTAAAGATGTTGTACGCCGAGAATTACATCGTTTATGTGCAATTTTGAAGAATATGGGCTGCACAATTTTGATGATTTCTGAAGTGCCTGAAGTATCGTTTGAACATGCTTCTACTGTGCTAAGTCGATATGGCGTTGAAGAATTCGTGGCAGATGGGCTCATTACCTTGTACTTTAGGCCTGAAGGAATGACACGTGAACGATATATTGAGATTCGTAAACTCCGCGGCGTTCATCATAAAATTGGCGTGTATCCCTTTGAAATTACTGATCATGGTATAGAAATAAAACCACGTGCATAGGGGGGAAAAACCTGTCACAATCAAGGGATGATGTAGACCGAATGACATCTGGAATTGAAGGCTTAGATGATTTACTTAAAGGAGGTTTCCCTAGAGGAAGTTTTATCAGCGTTTGGGGCTTTGATGGATATGCAGAGTCAATTTTCTCCAAACAATTCTGCTTCAAAGGACTTGAAAACAATGAAAAAGTTTTGTACGTAGCTACAACTGAGACAGAATATGTATTTCGAAAACAAATGGAAGTATATGGTTGGGGTACATCTAGTATGTCCACTTCTCTCAACTTTCTTGAAATTCCTGAAACTGTTTTAACTGACCTTAATGCAGCCAGTAGACTAATTTATGATAAATTTGAACGTTTACAAGGAGTTGATAGATGTTGCATAGTTATGACACCACTTGTTCATCTTAGTCCACCAGCCCACACGTTAGGAGCGACAAAAATTTGGCGTGATCGCTTCTGGAGATCACGTTCTGTTGGTATCGCAGTATATACAAGGGGCGGTATTCCTACACCACTAGAAGTGTCGATTCGGGCGAGTTTTGATGGTGTTATAGACTTCTTACCCTCCGAAAAAGAAGAATATGATGGATATTTGCGTATTTCTAAACTACATCGAACAAAAACCCCTCCGGAATATATTCCGTTTATTCTTGAACCAAAAATTGGTATCGTCTTAAAGAAAAATGATTGATTTTTTGAATGCCTCTTGAAAGGTTGAGTATAACTGGGTTTTTTAGACGTCTTTTTGACGATTTTTAACGTATCTTAAGAAAGCTAAATTATTGAATAAGTTTAAGTGTGAGAAAATTATATGAGCAAAATCACACGAACAGATATCAGATAGCGTATCAAGTGAGACTATTCAAGGCTACAATGGATCTATCTTATTGGAGGACATAAAAAAAATGCCAAAACAATCTGTCTGGGAATATTTACGAAATAAAACAGAAGAACACTCTGCTATACATCTTACACTCATTGATCCTGATCCTTTAAGTGGAACTACTTCAGAAGTAGCTGGAGAGATAGCCAAAATTGCTTTTGAAGTTGGAACTGATGGAATTATGGTAGGAGGGTCAACAGCTTTTGGTATTCTAGATGATACTGTAAAAGAAATAAAACGATATGTAGATGTACCAGTGATCTTATTCCCTGGAAATATCACGGGTTTGAGTAAATTTGCAGATGCTGTATTTTTTATGAGTTTAATGAATTCTCGAAATCCTTATTGGATCTCTGGAGCACAAGCAATGAGCGCACCAATTCTAAAAAACTGGGATCTAGAGGCAATATCAATGGCTTATTTACTTATAGAACCCGGTGCAACGGCTGGATTCGTTGGAGATGCGAATTTACTTCCGAGAGAAAAACCTAAAATTGCAGCAGCATATGCTCTTGCATCACAATACTTAGGATTCAAACTTGTTTATCTGGAAGCGGGATCTGGCGCCAATGCAGCGGTTCCTTTAAACATGGTTAAAGCAGTTTCACAAACAATAGATATACCGTTAATTGTAGGTGGCGGCTTAAATTCAGTAGACGCGGTTGTTAACTGTGTTAAAGCAGGGGCAAATATAGTTGTACAAGGTACATTTGTCGAAAAGACTGTCCCGATTGACAGTGGAAAATCTCTTTCCGAAATAATCCAGGCACTTAAGAAGATACAAAGGTAGCTGAATCTACTTTCTTGAAATAAACAGTTTTGCTATTAAATCTTATTTTTATTTCTACGGGGGCCCTAGTGTTGATGAATTATGATATAATTATTGTTGGTGGAGGCTTTGCTGGATTAGCTACTGCAATAACTGCATCAAGGAACAATTTAGATTGTTTAGTAATTGAAAAAGAGAAGGAACTGGGTTATCCTGTTCATACAAGTGGAGGTTCCTGGTATAGTGAGATGCTCCATCTTGGGCTTGATAAAAACCTTTTGCATCCCATAAATTCTATTGCTTTTCACTCTCCTTCAGGAGATGTTGTCTCTGCTAGTTTTAAAGATCAAGACCCTTATGGTTGCATAATAGATGTAAGAGGGACAATTCAGTTTTTGGCAATGAAGGCGGCACAAGAAGGTGCGCACATCCTTCCCAATACCAAGGTACTCTCACCAATCTTGGAAAATGGTGAGATTGTTGGTGTTAATACTAAATCTTCTGGTTCAGAGTCCAAAAACATTTTCTCAAAAATTGTTGTAGATGCCTCTGGTAGTTTATCACTTATTACACGTCGATTAGGATTAAAAGAAGGCAAATGGCAAAGATATGGTATCGGTGCAGAATATGAAGCATATGTTCCTAAACTGCCAGATGAAAACCATGTTGATTTTATTTTGGGAGAAAGATTTGCGCCTGCAGGTTATGCATGGATTTTCCCAACAGGTAAAAATCGCGCTAGAATTGGTGTCGGGATTATAAGACCTGATAGTAAAGAAAATCCGTTCAAATATTTGGAAGTCATAATGCAACAGCATCCAAATATTTCCAAATATCTAAAACATGCGGTGCCTATTGAGTATCACCATGGAATTTTCCCTTGTGAGGGGCCACTTCCGAAAACAGTATCGAATAGATTTATCAGCGTTGGGGATGCTGCTGGTCAGGGGAGTCCACTAGTTGGCGAAGGAATCCGATATGCAATACAATTTGGTTATTTAGCTGGAGAGGTTGCTGCTAAAGCAATAGCAACCGATGATGTATCAGAAGACTATCTTATGCAATTCTATGAAGAAAAATGGAAAGAGCAAATAGAAACAAATTTTAAGATAGCCTTAGAAATACAAAAAAGGCTTGCGAGACATTCTGATGACGATTGGGAACGAAAAATATCAATGCTGAAAGCACTGGATTTTGATAAACTTGTAGTTTTTTTGAATAAACTAAAGGGCGAACTTTAACTAGATTTAATTTCTATATTCTTGTATAAATCTTTATACCGCAGTATCCACATTTAATAATATTGTCAGGATTTGGTGACATTTCAATCTCTTTCCCACACTGAGGGCACTTTGGTAACGTTTCAAGTGCACTTGGTGGAAGAATTAATTTATTGAACCAGTCCACTGCTCCAGACCACTCTCCTTTTTCCCAAAGTTCTAAGATTACCTCTTTGCATCTCCTAATAGTAGGTATTTCAAATCGCTCGCAGATATCACCAAGAGTTGTACGACCTTTGATTGTGGTGTACTTTATGATCTTCTGTGCCAGTTCGTTCATTTTCATCCCTCAGCGCGCTATCATAACCTTATATTAGAAGCCTACACATCATAGTTTAAATATTTCTCGTAAAAATTTTGATCTAAATACTTAGAGATGTTGCTATACATGGATTTTTGGTCTTTTTCAAGCCTTCAATTTCGAATTTGGTGATCGTTGATGTCAAAAAGCAGCTGAATCGATTATTGCCGACTCTCAAGAAAGTTATATGAACCAGTAATTTAACAAGTTAGTTGTAGAAACCTTTCTCAATTACTAGGAGAATTGATCTGATTTGATGACAGAATTCATTATCAAGCCGATTGACATTACCTCTGGAAAGAATGAGGTCATTTTAAATGAAGATGATGCTACAAAAATGGGATTTAAAAACGGCGATCGACTCAAGATAAGACAAAGTGAAGTATCTACAGTTGGTATGGTTGAAACCACTAAGACAGTCGTAAATGAGGGCGAAATCGGAATTTATAAGGATATTTTAGAAAAATTTGCTTTTGAATTACGTGCGGGAGTAGAGGTTACAGCTGTAGGACGCCCTGATTCCTTCTACTTCATAAAAGAAAAAATGAAAAGTGAGAAGTTATCAAAAGACAAGATTTATTCAATTGTTGCTGATGCTGTTGCAGGAAACCTCTCTAATTTGGAACTTGCGGCTTTTATACTAGCTGAAGAGTTTGTTGGATTAGATATGGAGGAAATTGGGCATCTTACAAAAGCGATGGCAGAGACAGGACAAATGATCGATTTTGAAGAAACCGTATTTGATAAGCATAGCATTGGAGGCGTGCCAGGGAATAAAGTGACCCTACTCATTGTGCCCATCGTTGCTTCAGCTGGATTACTCATCCCCAAAACCTCAAGCCGTGCAATTACTTCCCCGGCTGGTACAGCAGACACCTTTGAAGTATTGGCGGATGTAAAATTTAATATAGACGAACTAAAAGAGTTGGCAAAAAAAGTCCGAGGAACCATTGCCTGGGGAGGCTCTCTTAATCTTGCTCCCTCTGATGATATCTTCATTCACCGTGTTGAACATGGACTTGGCATAGATCCATTGCCGCAAATGATGGCAAGCATTTACTCAAAAAAACTGGCAACTGGTGTGGATTTTCTTGTTCTGGACATTCCTACACTTACCCGATATTATGAAAGAGGTGCAAAGGTTAGAAGTGTCGAAGAGGCGCGTACTCTCGCTAGACAATTCGTTGAGCTTAGTGACCGAATAGGAATAAAAACAGAAGCTGCAATTACCTATGGCGGACAACCTGTTGGCCATGCAATAGGACCTGCATTGGAGGCAAGAGAAGCACTTCAAGCTTTAGAAGGACTTAGACCCTCAGCTAGTTTAATTGAAAAATCATGTGCTCTAGCCGGAGTGCTTATTGAGATGTCTGGAAAAGCAACTAAAGGTCAAGGAAAGCAACTTGCTGAAGAAATTTTGAACTCAGGAAAAGCATTAAGCAAAATGAAAGAAATAATTGAAGCACAAGGCGGTAATCCTACTATTGAATCACAGGATGTTGCTATAGGCAATTATAAGGCGGAGTTGCGCTCATCCAGCGATGGCTATATAGTAAGAGTCGATAACAAACAGATTGTGAAGATTTGCAATACCGCAGGAACTCCTCGTGATAAAGGTGCTGGAATATTACTCCATGCAAAGGTGGGTTACAAAGTGAAAGCGGGTGACTTACTTCTTTCAATCTTCTCTAATAGTGAATCACGGCTCTCAAAGGCACATGCAATTGCACTTAAAAACAATCCAATAGTGTGTGAAGGCATGCTCATTGAAAGAATCTCTGATCTCACCTAAAGATTATCTCGTTTCTTTTTAATGTTAAACCGCAAGTTTTTCATAACTGGATATTAGTTTCCTACGTTCTTCATTGAGCTGCCGCAATTCTGAAAGTTTCTCAGAGAATACATTTAAATTTTCAATGCCGGCGCCTACAAAATTCTCGTTTATAATTTCATTTTTAAAGGACATTACACTCTCTTCTAACGCTTTCAGTTCAGTAAGAATATTGAATTCAAGAACTCGTACGAATTTGAAATCAATATCCTCAATTTTCTTGACTTCAAAATACGTGGAAAACCCATAATCTGGATTGGTTACGTCGTTATAAAAGTTTTCAGCCAGGTCAATAATTGAGTCCATCTGAGTCCATGAATTTAAAAGCTGTAACTCGATGAATTTTACATGGGCTTCTTTTAATGCATCTCCTATCGTAACTAATCCTGTCTTTAAACATCCTCTCACGATTTTTTCTGCGCGATTCCTACCTTCAAGATCAATATACTTTTTATCATCTGGTAGTTTATCAGGATCAATTTTAGTAAATTCGTCTTCTGAATCACTCTTTAGCGTAATCTTATGCAGAGTGCCTTTTGACATTTTCTTGATTTTTTTCCAAACCAAATTGAAAACCACCTTGGATAATTTAGATGATTGGTAATTGTTAATCTGCTCGAAGTAAAAGTGTCTATATCATGCATTCTCTTATTACGTTTTAGGCTAAAAGCACACATACCTTACTGATAACTGAGCAGGAAAGCACCAATGCTTAAGCAAAGTGATGAATTGTGTTGTGGTTATATAGCTTGTTGGTGACAAAGTTTATGAGTACCTACGGGGCGTGGGGATGTTAAGCCTGTGGAGATAAGACCTCCGTAACCTGCAAGGGGATCGAGTCTGTCATAGAAGCAGGAAGCCTAAAAGCTTTAGCACGAGATAATTCATCTAACATATTCCATTCTCTATTTTATTTTTTTTTATTTTGTGCTATTCAATTTTCTTTAACTGACCTTTGAAAAGGTCGATTATTTCCTGTTGAGATGTTGCTTGTTCAGCTGTCTTATCATCCCTTATACGTCCAGTAAACCTTGGGAAACGCATAGCTAGACCGCTTCCCTTTCTTATCATATCTAAAGCACATGTATGCACTGGCGAAAGTGTTAGTTCAGCAGCTTGAACCTCTAAAACAATTGTTGGTTTGATCCATATGTCTGGAACTGTTGAGTTTTTGATAATTACTCGAGGTGGTTTCTTCGAGACGCGATATTGGTCTAATAATTTTTGAAGAGTCTCCAAATGTTCGTCTGTAAAGCCACTACCCATTCTACACACGCTTTTAAACTGATTTTCGATTGGGTCATAACACGCCATGAGAAGAGAGCCATAGAAACCTGTGCGCGCTCCGTACCCCACATATGCTCCAATTACAACCGCGTCGATCGTATCTGCAACTTCGCTTTTATAGTCTCTTTTAAATTTAATCCACAGCCAGCCTCTTGCACCCGCCTGATAAATGGATTCTTCTTGAATGGATTTTGCCATAATGCCTTCGCATCCCTTTTCAACCGCTGATTCGAAAAATTCTTCTAATTCATCTTCAGAAGTTATCTCTTTTTGAACTGCAAGTCTAAGTTGTTCTGTTTCGTTTACTATCTTCTCCAGCGCTTTTCTACGAAGAGGATAGTTTTTATTTGTGAAATCTTTGTTATCAAGGTATAAAAGATCAAATAGGAAAAGATTAACTGGAATCGCTTTCATAGTTTTCTTTATTCCATATTTTCTGCGTCGATGCATTAGTTCTTGAAAAGGACGTAATTCTCCAGTTTCAACATTATATGCAACAACTTCTCCTTCTATAATTGCATTATTAGCACGAATCTGTGCTCTAACCATTTCACATACGTCAGGATATTGTTCACTAATTTCTTCAAGTCGTCTTGAAAAAATAAGCACCGTTTCCCCATCCTTGTGAATCTGAAGACGTTCTCCATCGTACTTAAATTCAGCAATAAATGTTCCTTTTAACTTTGCAAATATTTCTTCTTTCTCTCCTGACCTTTGTGCCATCATCATACGAATTGGATGCCGAATCGTGACCTTAAAGTCTTTGACAGACTCTATTCCTTCCTTCACTAATCTTTCTGCAATTAGACCAAGATCAGACGAAATATTGAACGCTCTTTCTATTATAGGTCTATTTGTTGCATTATCAGTATAGGCAATTGCAAGTGCATCCATAATAGTCATATCCGCCATACCAAGTCTCATTTGACCTAAAATTGTCCGGATTATGTACCTAGCTTCTAAAGGAGACGCATTTGTTAGCAATCCTGCTAATAGTTTAATCTTAGTGTCTACTGATCCCTTACCACTTGTTCTGCCTATCTTATCAAGTGTTTCTGACATGTATTTGACATCAAGTAGCTTTGTGAACAAAGTTGTTTGTTTTTTAATTGCTAACTCTTCTTCCGCAGCCTTTCCTAGATCCCCTTTCTCTTTCATTTTTTCTACAATTTGATTGGTAGTTAATCCGGTAGCATTTGCAATAGATTTTATTACCATTTTTTCAGCCATTCCGTATTGGAAATCTTCATAATCAGGGTAAGGTGAGCCTCTTATAAGGCCAATAACGTCACGGATATGGTCTGGAGGAGTCGCTTTAAATAACTCCACTAAATGGTTTGTCATCTCCGTTCGCTTTGACGTAACTTCTATCTTACTCAATTTTCCTGCTAAGACCTGATATTTCACTTTTCCCACGATCCGTTATAGCAAAATTTAAAGTAACCATTATCACAATCAAAGCCTTGTTATTCACAAAGTGTAATGCAAGAATTAATTTAAACATGATACCAAACAAAAGACACTGGTAACCAATTTCCAAGCTATTATTCTTTCAATTCATTTCGGAGAGGTGTATTTGAATGTCACGTAAAAAATCAAGTTCAAAAGAAGATATATTTGAGAAATATAGAAAAGCCGGTCATATTGTTGCGAAGGCAAAAGAATACATTCGACCATTTGTAAAAATTGGTACAAAACTCTTTGATATCTGCGAAAAGGCTGAACAATTTGTGATAAAAGAAGGAGGAAAACTTGCCTTTCCTTGTAATGTCTCAATTAACCATATAGCCGCCCATTATTCATCACCACCTGGGGATAAGACAATAATAAAAGAAGGCGATATCGTGAAGGTAGACATCGGTGCACACATCGATGGTTTTATTGCAGACTCAGCATTTACAGTAAACTTCGATCCAGATTTCGATAAATTAGTTGAAGCTGCGGTGGATTCTTGCCATGCCGCAATTGAAGCAGTGCTTCCTGGAACCAACACTAAAGATATTGGCAAAATAGTTGAATCTACTATAAAATCAAAATCATCTAAATATAGGCCTATCAAAGAACTTTCAGGACATATTCTAGATGAATATTCGTTACATGGGTCAAAAACAATCCCAAACGTCCCTATTCCATACGGGGTTAAGATCGAAGAGGGAGAAGTGTATGCCGTTGAAACATTTGCCAGTTCTGGTTCTGGCTCTGTTCATGATTTACCCTATGGCTATATCTACCGTTTACTGCCAGTTCGAACTCCAGTTAGATCAAAAGGCGCTCGAAAAATAATTAGTGCTGTTTTAAAGGAGCATAAAACGTTACCATTCAGCGAGAGATGGATCGCCAAACAAGTCAAAGCTTATAAAGTGGCCTTAAATGAACTCGTCACGAAGGGTGTCTTCCATCGATATAAAGTACTTTCAGATAAGAAAGGCTGTAAAGTTGCTCAAAATGAAGAAACGATGATTGTCACGAAAGAAGGACCTGAAATTACAACAACAATTTAGTTTATAATGTATTTCAGAGAATTGCGATTTATACTATAAGCCCATAGATGAAACTGAGGTCAAATTAAAGAATTACAGAAAAAGGTATAAAGCCTATGACTAAAGCGCAATCACTTTTTTCTCTAACCAGGGATATAAGGACACGTCTTTTTATTAGCGTCTTAATTGTGTATGTCTACTTTATTAACGGCTTTAATTCTCCCAACGAAGGGTCTCGCCTTGCTTTAATTATGGCAATTGTAGAACAGCAATCGTTTAAGATCAATGATTTTATGGAATGGACATGGTGGATAGATTATAGTGAATACCCTCCTGGGAGCGGAAACTATTATTCGGATAAAGGACCAGGCTTGAGTTTTTTAGGAATTCCCTTCTATTTTCTTGGTAAATTTGTTGCATATAGACTGTATTCAGATCCTTTATTAGTTAACGGAACGTTGGCAAGTTTTGTAGTCTTATGTGGCTCTATATTTACTGTACTTAGCGTTGTGGTGGTTTTCGAGTTTTGTAAGTTGCTTGAAATTAATGAAAAAACGAGTCTCCTTACAGCTTTATCTTATGCCTTTGGTACAATCGCTTTTGTCTATGGGAAAACCTTTTTTGCACATGGAACATCCGCATTTCTATTAATTTCAGCGGCGTACCTCACAGTGCATTACTTTCAAAATGGAAGGAAAGACAGTACAAAAGTATTCCTTGCTGGCCTTGCCTTAGGATATTCTGTTTGTATAGATTACCAAAATGTACTTGCATTACCACCAATTCTCGCATTTTATGCGTTTAAACGAGAATTTAGAAAATTATTGTTATTTCTAGTTCCTTACCTAGCATGTTTAGGACTGCTCGCCTGGTACCATTTTGTAATTTTCGATAGCCCATTCTCAACGCCATATATGTATACTGGCTATTATGGAGAAGTACAAAGTTTTCAGGCGTTTTCTTATCCCATGTACCTCGGTTTGTGGGGCTTATTGTTCAGTACCTATCGTGGATTATTTTATTTTTCGCCATTTCTTCTATTTACAGCATATGGTTTTGTATTGTTCTTTAGACGTTATCCACAAGAGGCAATTTGGTTTGCGTCAACCTTCTTATTGATGTTATTTGTGTTGTCTGTGTATGTTGTATGGCATGGAGGCGGAGCTTACGGCCCAAGGCTTTTATTGAGTGTCATTCCTTTCATTGTCGTCCCCATAGGAATACTTTTAGATACTCCCCATATTGCGAATAATCGCTGGTTTCAAGTGATTTTTTTTGGTACTTTGGCATATAGTATTTTTACCCTAGCAACTGGTGCAGTTACTGATCCAGTTCCTTTTCCATGGACTCCAAATCCGTTTTTAGAGTATAACTTACCCCTTTTGATCGGAGGAAATTTAGATAGCGCTTTATTCAAATACATTTCGCCGTATACAATCATTCTGGTACCAATATTGCTTCTAGTAGTAAATCTGCGACAAATTCACCTTCTTAAATTAAGAAATAAATTGCTTGACACAATTAACGCTTTTAGAAAGGCTCTGCCATAACATGCTTTCATTAAACTTTGTTTTGAGAAAACAAGAGTAATGTAAGTTTGTTTTTGTGTATTTGTCCGCCCACAATTTCTATAAGGTTGGTCTTTCCTCTCACGGAAAGATTGAGAATTCTTATAAAACGTGGAGTTTTATAAATAATCATAAGGTTAGGTTGGGATTCACATATATCTAAATGGGAGGTTTTCCATTGGATGACATAGACCAAAAAATTATTGATCTCTTAAAAAAAGACTCCCGTACTTCCTTTGTAAAAATTGCTGACGCTGTGGAACTTTCAGAAACTGCTGTTCGAAAAAGGATAAAAAATCTTCAGGATAATGGCATCATTAAGCGTTTTACTGTTGAAATCGATGAAGAACAACAAACAAAGGCTATCGCGATGATAGAAACCCAAGCAAGCATGCATACGCCCGAGATTTCTCAAAAATTCATTGAAATTGAAGGAGTGTCATATTTATTTGAAACAACTGGAGAGTACGATATCATTGCTGTTCTTTCAACTACGACAATTGAAGAGCTTAATCGAACACTTGAAAAAATCCGGTTAACTGAGGGTGTAATTAGAACAAACACAAGTCTCGTCTTACGCAGTTGGTTTTAATTACTTGATCGGTGGGAAGTCCCCTCCTTCGGAATGGAAGTATTTTACTAACGTAACTTTTTTATTTCTTCTTGAATTAGATTTTCGTATGTTGCTCGATTTTTTGAAAATTTTCACAATTTCGAACCAAAAAAATCGAATTATGAACCTCGAATTATGTTTTCAAACACAACATTTATATAGTGAAAACTATTATTCCGAATCAAGTATCTTAATCACGAACAATAATCTTATCAATATTACTTGAGGTGACCCAACTTGTACGATGTTGAATGTCCAGAATGTTGTGCCGCAATAGATGCCCCCGATGACGTAATGGAGGGCGAAATACTCGATTGTCCCGATTGTGGAGTAGAAGTCGAGGTTAGAGAAATCAATGGAAATGGTATCGAGGTCTGCATAGCTGAAATTGAAGGAGAGGACTGGGGCGAGTAAATAAATTCCATGATTTTTTCTTATTATTTTTCAGCTAGTTTTTTATTATTTTTCAGCCTCTATTTTGATTTTAAACACAATGGCTCCAATATAATCACATACAGAGACATAAAAGACTGTAAATTGCCTTTAATCACTAGTCAGCGCATTCTTTATAAACTAACTATTATTATTCATACTCCTTAGAATGTTAACAATGAAATCTTTATGTTGACAATGAGATGACCTTGTTTGAAATCTATTGAATGCCCTCAGTGTGGTGCCTTGATAGACGTCCCCGAAGACGTAGTAATGGGTGAAATCCTTGACTGCCCCGATTGCGGGACTGAGCTAGAAGTAACAAAAGTCAGTGAAGGAGAAATAGAAATTTCTTCTGCTGAAATTGAAGGAGAAGACTGGGGTGAATGATTAAAATATTTTTAACTTCAAATTTATTATTTTAAAAAACTAAATTGATCAAAATGAAATTATGTTCATACATTTGTGATAAGAGAAACTGAGCGATGTGGATAACGAAATGAAAACCATTGGACTTCTTTTTGATAGGCTTAGATGGTACGAAAAATCGATAATCCAAGCGGCAGCAAAAAAAGGTATTGAAGTTGCAAAGATTGACGCAAAAGATCTCTCCATTGATATTACCCGTTCTGATAACGATTTTGGCGAAAACGATGTAATCCTGCAAAGATGTATCAGTTATTATCGTGGTCTATATCTCACAGCGGTTTTAGAAAACGAAGGCACACAGGTAATAAATCCTTTTCAGGTATCTCAAACCTGTGGTAACAAACTTCTGACTACAATGGCTCTGAAAAAGGCGAATGTGCCTACACCACGAACTATAATAGCATTTACACCAGAATCAGCACTCAAAGCGATTAAGGAAATTGGTTATCCCGCCATAGTCAAGCCAATTGTAGGAAGTTGGGGCCATTTTATTGCACCTGTCAATGAAGATAACGTAGCAAAAGCTATTATCGAACATAGAGAATCGATGTCACCTCCTCTTGGCAAAATCTATTATATCCAAGAGGAAGTTAAGAGGCTACCTACAGAGTTGCGGAAGCGCGATATTCGTAGTTTTGTAATCGGAGATGACGTGGTTGCGGCTATTTATAGAGTCGCTAAAGAAGGTGAATTCATAACAAACACCTCACGCGGAGGCAAAGCTTTACCATGTGAAGTGGACAGCGAAATCGAAGAAATAAGCCTGAAAGCAGCTGAAGCTGTTGGAGGCGGGGTTCTAGGAGTCGACTTAATGGAAAGCCCTGATGGATATGTTTGTCATGAAGTGAACCACGTCATGGAATTTCGCAACACTGTTGAAGTAACAGGCATCCCAGTTCACGAAATAATAGTGGATTACCTTATTGAACAAGCTAAGAAATAACTACTTAAATATTTCAAAACTCTTGTTTTGTCACGATTTTCAAGAGTTTATGATAAACGCAGGTGAGAAAAAGCTATGATAAACGCAGGCATAATTGGTGCAAGTGGGTATACTGGCGGTGAATTGTTAAGACTACTTGTAATGCATCCAGAAGTAGAAATTTCATACGTTACGTCTGAAAGATACGTGGGTGAATATGTCCATCGTCTTCATCCGAATTTAAAAGGCTTACTTCAAATGAAATTTTCGTCTCGTAAAACAGTAGATTTATGCAATTGTGACGTGATTTTCACGGCAACTCCACATGGCGCATCCATGAGTTATGTACCAGATCTAATAACGGAGTGTGACATAAAAATTATTGACTTGTCAGCAGATTTTCGACTCAAGAATCCAGAGAAATATGATGAATATTACAGCCGTACGCACCCAAATCCTCAGTTATTGAGTGAAGCTGTTTACGGGATCGCAGAACTTCATCGTGAAGAGATAAAAAAAGCAAGGATTGTTGCATGCCCTGGCTGTCTGGCAGCTAGCGCAATTATTTCTTTATTCCCTATTTTCAAAGAACTTGCCGACCAAATAGATTTAAAGCGGATTATTGTTGATAGCAAAATTGGTAGTTCTGCAGCGGGAGCAACACCTTCAACCGCAACTCACCATCCGCATAGAGCGGGCATTGTTCGACCATATAAACCCACTGGTCACCGACATACAGCAGAAATAGAACAGGAACTTCAAGAAGCTTCTGGCAAACCTGTAGAAGTCTTTATGACGCCACATGCGGTTGACATCATTAGAGGTATTTTGAGCACCTCTCACGTTTTTCTTGATGGCGGAACTGAGGTAAGTGAAAATGCGATTTGGAGAATTTATAGAAATTTCTATAGAGATGAGCCTTTTATTAGATTTATCAGAGACAAAAAAGGTCTTTATAGATATCCAAATCCTAAAAATGTTATAGGAACGAATTACGCAGACATTGGATTCGATATAGAATCAAAAGGCGTTAAACGTATTGTTGTATTTTCAGCAATTGATAATCTCGTTAAAGGTGCTGCAGGAGCTGCTGTTCAGAGTTTGAATCTTATGTTTGGGATGGAAGAAACAACTGCTCTCACCTTTCCGGGATTACATCCTTAATTAGTTGGAAGTGATGATATGCGCATCGTAGTTAAAGTAGGAGGTACTCTTATCGCAGAACCAGATATCTTTACAAATATCGCACAAGACTTCCAAGAAATAACAACTACAAATCAATATGTTTTGGTTCATGGAGGCGCTAAAATAGTGAATAAAGTCGCCGAAAAGATGGGCAAAGAACAAAGATTTGTTACGTCAGCGAGCGGCTTTAGAAGTAGATATACTGATCGCGAGACCATGGAAATTTTTGAGATGGTTATGGCTGGTAAAATAAACAAAGAACTCGTTGTTTCACTACAGAACAACGGTATAAATGCAATCGGCCTGTCTGGAGTTGATGGAGGCTTAATTCGTGCACAAAGAAAAGGTAGAATAAAGATTATCGACGAAAACGGACGAAAGCGGATGATTAGCGGCGATTATACTGGAAAGATTAATGAAGTCGATGGGAACTTGCTTACCCTCCTTCTTGAAAATGGTTATTTACCTGTAGTTGCCCCTATCGCGCTCTCTCATGAATATGAACCATTAAATTGTGATGGTGATAGAACTGCTGCTTATATTGCTAGCGCCGTTTCAGCTGATAAACTTATCCTTTTGACTGATGTCTCAGGTCTTTTAGTTAACGATAATGTAGTTCCTGTATTGACTGCTGCAGAGGCAAAAAATGAAATCGATAAGATCGGTGCTGGCATGAAGAAAAAGGTCTTTGGAGCATTAGAAGCCCTTGAAGGAAATGTTAAAGAAGTTATAATTGCATCTGGTCTTGTAGATGCTCCAATAAGTCAGGCTTTAGAACATAAAGGTACGGTGATATCATGAACTCACAAGAGATAATGCAACTTGAAGATGAATACCTCTCAAATGTGTATCCGAAGCGAAATGTGGCTATAGTGAAAGGACAGGGCGCTTTACTATGGGATGCTGATGGAAAGGAATACATAGATTGTATTGGCGGTCATGGTTCCTGTAATATCGGTCATTGCCATCCTCGTGTCATAAAAGCTATAGAAGAACAATTACCAAAACTCATGATTTGCCCTAGCATCTTATATAGCGATATTCGGGCTGTTTTCGGAGAAAAAATTGCAAAACTCACTCCAAGCGGTTTAAGCAAAAGTTTTTTGAGCAATAGTGGTGCTGAAGCGGTAGAATGCGCTATAAAACTTGCACGGAAATATACCAAAAAAACTGATATCCTTGCGATGAAAAAGGGCTTTCACGGTCGTCTAGGCTTTTGTCTATCAGCGACATGGAAACCAAAATATAGAAAACCCTTTGAACCGCTTAACCCAGGTTTCTCTCATGCAAAATTTGGAGATATTCAATCGATAAAAGATGCAATAACCGAAAAAACAGCCGCCGTACTCGTTGAATCGATACAGGGTGAAGGAGGGATAAATCCCGCACCAGAAGGATTTCTTCAAGAGTTGCGAGAACTATGTAATGCAAAAGATATTCTGTTTATTCTTGATGAAATCCAAACAGGATTTGGACGAACTGGTAAAATGTTTGCTTGCGAACACTGGGACGTCGTTCCTGACATAATGTGTCTCGCTAAATCAGTTGCTGGCGGTGTTCCTATGGGAGTGACTTTGGCAAAAGAAAACATTATGAATGCGTTCGATCCTGGCGAACACGGAACAACCTTTGGCGGAAATCCGATAGCATGTGCTGCTGCAAATGCTTCACTTGATGTGTTGGTAGATGAGCGACTTCCTGAACGTGCTTCAGAAATAGGCGCATATTTCAAGAAAAAACTCTCACAATTAAAAGAAAAATACAAGATCATACGTGATGTACGTGGCACGGGTCTGATGATTGGTGTTGAACTTCGATTTGACTGTAGAGATATACTTCTGGGTGCCTTGGAACGTGGTATTCTGATTCTCTCTGCCGGGCGGAACGTGCTCAGATTCCTACCCCCTCTAGTTATTAAAGAAGAGCATATTGACTACGTCATAGATACTTTAAACGAGTTGTTTAGGGAGCAAGAAGCAAATTGGATGAAAAAATAGAATTTTTGAAGCAAGTGCTTGAGATTTACAGCCCAAGCGGGGATGAACAAAAGTTAGCGGAATTTCTATGTTCAAAAATGAAACAACTTGGCTTGAATTCATGGATTGATGAAGTAGGCAATGTTATTGGAGAAATCGGTAGTGGGCGTCCAATTCTTCTTTTTTTACCACATATAGATACAGTTCCAGGATATATTCCAGTCGAAGAAAGAAATGGAATAATCACAGGGCGTGGGGCGGTAGATACTAAATCTTCTCTTGTTGCAATGATCATAGCTGCCTCAAGTTTTGTCGATAAGGAAATCCCTGGTAAAATTAAAATAATAGGGGTTGTCCAAGAAGAGACCGATTCAAAAGGCGCCAGATTTCTATTAGAAAAAGGCATTGACGCAGATTATATTGTCATTGGAGAACCCAGCGGATGCGGTGGAATTACTTATGCGTATAAGGGGAGGCTAGATTGCAAATTATCCCTTAGCACTGAAACTGGGCATACAGGTGCATGTTGGCAATATAAAAATGCGATAGAATCCGCCTTTGAACTGTGGACTACAATCGTAGAGAGCATAGAACACTATGAAGAAGGAAGTTATTTCAACTCAGTCATTCCATGCCTTACGTTTATTCAAGGAGGAAGATACGAAAACATCGTTCCCAATGAATGCGAAATGAGGTTTGATGTCCGCTATCCACCAAAATATACTTCCAAAGAGTTGTTTAATGAGATTCAATCTTGTGTTGAAAGGTTTAAGGCTCAAAATCAAGTAAAAATTGAAATCAGCTTAATTTCAGCATCGGAAGCAATTGAGACTGATAAACGCTCAGATTTGATGAAAGCCTTTAAGAAAGCAATTAGAAAGGTTCTAAAGGGCCATCCTCGTTTGATTCGAAAGACTGGTAGTTCGGATATGAATGAAATTGGGGCACAAATACCAATTCCACTAGTTGCATACGGTCCTGGAGATTCTAAACTTGATCATTCACCAAATGAGCGTATTGAGATTCACGAATTTATTTCAAGTATTGAAGTTTTAAAAGAAGTTGTTTTAGATATTCTAAGTGCTTGTTAATGCGCATGCTATTAATTATTCCTTTTTCTTCAAAGAATATGTATATGCAGCCGCCAGAGCTTCAATAATAATTGCAGTCGCGTTAGATGCAGTAATTCCTGCAGAATCATGAGGCGGGGCGACCTCAACTAGATCCATCGCAACCATACGTTGCCCGAGTATGGCTAACATCTTGAACAATTCCCAGGGAGTTAAGCCGCCAGGTTCATGTAATCCTGATCCAGGGGCAAAGGCAGGGTCGAGCACATCAATATCTATTGAGAGATAAAAAGACTTTGTATTCTTTGTAGCAATCTCTACGCTTTTCTTAGCTATTTTTTCCAGACCTTCTTCGCGTATATCATATATACTAAACCTACTTATGCCTGCTTTATCGACTTCTTCTTCGTGTTCAGGATGACTTGCATATCCTGAATACCCTATCACAACAATATTTGTTGGATCAATAAATGGCAATTCACTGGTTCTTCGAAGACTACAAGAGTGCGAATAACGTTGCCCTGGAGGGTATTCATTATCAAAATCAAGGTGGCTATCGACCCAAATAACCCCTATGTTTTCTTTGAGTATATCATGAGCCTTTATTGCTGGATAAGTAATTGAGTGGTCGCCTCCAATAATAGCAGATGTTATATTCTTTTTAATCAACTGTTTAACAGTTTCATAAATTGCCATGTGACTCTTTTCAACATTGCCTGGAATAACGGGCACATCACCAGCATCAATAATGGTCAAATCATTCAAATCGAATTTAGATCTAAGAGAATATCCCGAAAAACTAGTAGAAGCCTCTCTGATAGCACGTGGTGCTAGGCGGGCTCCCGGTCTATGAGTTGTTGTCTCATCTAGAGGGACGCCTACAATTGCAACGTCTACATTTCGTAGGCTTTCAATGTCTTTGATATTCACATGTGGAAACTTAAGAAAGGTTGGGATTCCTGCGTAAGGAGCTTCAAAATCCTCCAATACTCTCACCAAAAAGAGTTAAGACTCGTGGGTTTCTACTTCCTCTATAATTACCTTTCCAGCTACAGTTTGATCAATGCTATGGATTACAGCTCCAGACTCCTCCAAGGATTTCGCAATTAACTCGTAATCCAACGAATTTCCTTCAATCGTGATTTTTACCGATTCGGTATTCTTGTCTACTTCGATTAAACTAATATTTACGCCAGCTACACCACTCAATCGACTCAATTCGACTGAAAGTTCGGGAAGAAGTGGCATATGTGGTTTTAAAACATCCAGAACTAATCGTTTTAAACCTCTTTCCTTCGTTGATTCTGACATTTTGACAGACATCCAGTTTAATTCAGTTCTTTTATTCTTATATGGTTTATATCTCTAACACTTTTTGAACTATTTCAGGAATCTCGTCTAGTGAATTAATTAAATAGTCATATTTTTCTTCTTTTAATAATTCCTTTTCATTTCGCGGTGTGAGAACTCCAACTGTGATTGCATTCATTAGATTGCCTGCCTCAATATCAATAGTATGATCTCCAATTACAATGGATTCGTTTCCTTTAACTCCGAGTTTTCCGAGACAGTTGCGTAAATATTTCATTTTTATGCTCTTTTCATAAAAATCACTCACGCTATTTCTTGTAACGACCGCATCAAAGATTTCCAAGAGGTTGTTTGCCTTTGTAAGTAATATTTCAACTATTTTTCTCTGATTGAGCGTAAAAATCCCTAACTTTAGATTCATCTCTTTTAGTGTTTTTAAGACTTCTGAAACGCCTGTGATTACTGCATTATTCTTTGCACCCTCTAACTCATAAAAATCAATGATTTCCTCTGTTTCACGCTCAAGGGTGTCTATATCTTTATTGTTCAATAATTCACGTGCCTTCTTCAATGTAACTCTTATAGGATCTTTAACATCAAATATATCCTCAGAGATGCCCGTCTCTGCAATTTTATTGATAATTCCTCTCCTTAAAGCTATGTAATCCATCTTAAATGGAACAAGAGTTCCGTCAAAGTCAAAAACAGCCGCTTTAATGCGCAAAATTCTCACACTGAGTTTTTTTAATTGAAGTTATCATTTTATATTGCATTTTCTTAAAAGCTTTAAATAATTTGACTTGTCAGATATCTAACTTCAAAGAATTATGTATGTGGTATGTCAGTATATTTGACAAATTAAATACGATTTAAGTTATTTAAGGAGGCTAATTAAAAATGGGGTTAATTAAAGAAAAGGCTAAGAAACAAAAAAATATTGCAGATAAAGAAATGGAAATCGCGAAAAAACGAAAGAATATTGCAAATAAATTAGAAAACATAGGAAAGGAAGAAGATAAAGTTCTAGATTTAGAAAAGGATGTCGCTAATCTTAAGAGAGATCTTGAAAATAAAAATGCTGACGTTCATAAGGCTAAAAATGAGAAAGACAAGGCAAACAAAGAAAAGAAAGCAGCAGAAGCTAAAGAAAAACTAGCGAAGAAAGAAAAAGAAGTGGCACAAATAAAAGAACAATTTGAAAAAAGAAAGTTAGAAGTTACGGACCTTGAGAAAAAAATCAATGAATTAGAGCGTAAGATTATAGAGATCAAAGGGCAGTAATCAATACTAATACTTTCTTGGTCATTTTTCTTCCTTTTTCAAAGGATTATCTAACGAGAAATTAGTTAATCTATTATTTCTTTCATATTTTCCTCTATTTTGGTGAAAAAATGTCTTTGGATGAGTTTCTAACAAAAAAAAAGAAGGGTTCTAAAGAGCCTCCCTTAAAGGATGAACCCCTCGAACCCCTCCCTGATCCAATTACAGAAAGTGAACCATTTAACACTAGTACGTCTGAAGATTTATGGTCTATCTTGGTAGAGGCAGTCAAAGGTGACGTTGTTTTGTTCCCTAATTTGAAGGCTTATGTTCAAGGTCAAATCCTGCCACGTGAACCCGATATTTCTCCTAAGGAATTAGCATCACGATTGAATATTTCAATTGGTACTGCAATGGTTTTGCTTTCTGAAATAAAGTCTAATTCTATATCCAACGATCAAAGATAATTTAAAGCTTTAAGATGCTTTGTTTTTTCCTAAAACACCTTGAGATAACTTATTAACAAGAAAATAGATCTCTCTATTTTTCGTGCATTTTTATTAGTTTAATATATCCAAATTTCGTGGTGCTTAAATTGCCTATCAAGCATCAAATTATGATACTGATGGACACTCAGAGCAAAGTCAATGAAAGAAAAGAAGATATACAAACAAAAATCGCACTTCTTGAAGCATGGATAAAAGCAGAAGAACAAATCGTCGAGAAATTGGTAGAAATTGCTCATTTCATCCTGGGAGAACTTGATGGGATTTATAGTCAGAAAGAGATTTTACCCTTTAATGTAAACAATCGAGAACTTCTTTTTGAACTTATCGGCAAATATATGAGTATGTGTGCTAATATGTCAGAAAAACTGACGGCAATTCAAATCGGAAATACTATTTTGGACACCTGATTTATTTTGTACTGTTCAATCTTTTCCTTTGTTAACTTAGTTATAATTGCCTCTTTTTTCAAAATTAAATAATAGAACTTGGAATAACTATCTTCTCAAAAATAAAAAGAGTATTAGATGTGAATGAAAATAGGTGTAATAGGCGGTACAGGAAGTCATGGTGGAGGATTAGCTCTTAGGTGGGCTATTGCAGGAGAAAATGTTGCAATCGGTTCTCGTTCATTAGATAAAGCGATAAAAGCAGTCAATAAGTATCAAGATATTGTGAAAGTTAGTAGTGGCAAAGCAATAAAACTAGAAGGGCGCGAAAATCCTGATGCTGCAAAGGATTGTGATGTTGTAGTTCTTTCTGTTCCTTATACTAGCCAAGTTCAAATGCTCCATGAAATTCAACCTTTTATGAATCCAGAAACCATTCTCATAGATGTGTCAGTTCCTCTTGAATGGAAAAATGGTCAACCTACACCAGTAGCAATCCCTGAAGGATCATGTGCAGAACGCGCTGCTAGTGTCTTAAAAGATAGTGATATCATTGTGATAGGCGCTTTTAAGACAATTGGTGCATATAGTCTCCGCGACGTTCTTATTGATTTAAAGGGTGATGTTTTTCTTTGCGGTGAAGACGAAGATGCCAAAGAAACAGTTGCGCAATTGGTAAAAAAAATCAAAAAATTGAGACCCCTAGATGCTGGACCCTTAAGCAGTTCAAGAGCATCTGAGTTGATGGTTCCGCTGCTTATTAATTTGAACAAACGCTACAAATCTAAGCAAGCTTACATAAAAGTACTTAATATTTAGGATCAATTAATTATAAGGTTCCTCGTAAAGTGTTTACGATTTCCATTATCTCCTTAGCTTCATCTTCTGAGGTAATTCCAACAGCTACAGCATCAATATTTTGTTGGAAAAGGAATTCTAATGCATCTTGAGGCGCAATCTCGCCTGCGGCTAATGGTTTCATCGCGATAATTTTTGTATTTGAGCTATTTTCGTTTATGACTTTTAATAAGTCTTTGAGATCATTAACAAACTTACCCATTGCGTTTAAAGGTGTCATAAGATATTCAAGATCCAAACCACTTTGAAGCAATTTTGGCAGCGTTTCGTTTGGGCTATGTGTTGCTGCGCCTGGGATTGCAAATTCTCGTACTTGTTTAACAAATTTTACTAAGGTTTCATAATCATTTGACATGAGAGCTTTATCAGTGATTGCTCCATGAGCGAGTACAACTTCCGCTTTCATGTCTGCAAGATTCCACAGACTTTCTTGTATTTCTCTCGGTGGCACACTTGCAATTATAGGAATATGTTGTCCCGTATTCTCTCGTGCGACATAAAGGGCATCTAATATCCTAGGATATGCCACAGCTTGGATCCCATCAAATTTTAGCTCAATGGCCGTCATAAACATCTTTATCATGTTTTCAGGCTTGTTCCAAAACGTTTCATAGTAAACTCTTGAGCGGCTTCCGAACTGTCCTGCTCCCATAAAAGGGCTTGTACCCATGTAAACCTCTATTTTTTTCAAAAAAGCTCCTCCTCATAGAAAATTAAATTGAAGAAAAATCTTTCGGGTTCTAGTGCATAGAGCATTTTGATATCCTATTCACTATTTCGATTGTTACAATCATTTTTTGAAATTAATTCTTCCTTTGAAAATTGATGCTTTTTTGCTATCTCTTCTAATGCAAGTTCAGCTTCTTGACGAACATCGGGGCTTTTGTCCTTTTTTAATGCTTCAACTAACGGTTTTATTGCCCGTGTATCACCAATCTCTCCAAGCGCCCAAGCAGTCCAGTCTCTAATATTTGACTCCTTTTCTTTTTTTTCATCAATCAATGAAATTAGTGGAAGTACGGCAGCTTTAGCATCTTTTATTGCTCCTAAAGCTCTGACTGCCGCCCAACGGACTCTTCCATTATTTGAGTTCAGATTCTGCAGTAAATAGGGTACTGCTGTTACGATCTTCATCTTTCCAAGCGCTAATGACGCTTCGCTTCTTATTTGCGGATCTTTATCACTAAGAAGTGGAATCAAAAAAGGAATCGCTTTTTGTTCCCCTATTTTTCCTAAAGACTCAACTAAGGCTTCTCTAACATAAGAATTTGTCTCATCCTTTAATGTTCTAATTAAGAATGGAAAGGCTCTTTTATCTTGCATTTCGCCCAGTATTTCAGCTATTTTGTATCTTACATACCACGAATCATGTTGAAGTGCATCAGTCAATTGACCAATAGCATTCTTCCCTATAGCAATCAGCTCTTTAATAATCTCCATATTGTCTTTGGTGCTTATGCCATTAATTAATTCCTTTATTCTGCTGCTGGACATTTTTTCCACGATGTTGCACTCTAAAACAAAACATCTTGAGTGTTATAGTATTTCCTTCTTGAATAGTCTAGTCAGAGTTTTAATCCATGAATAATTTTTTAATCATTTGATTTCCTTTTGATGAATGATTTCTTAAATTTCATTAAAGAATGAATTTGAAAAACTATACAATTCTAATTGATTTCATGACATTAAGAAGCTATGTACTGTAGTGTTAGTCCTGGTATTCACACAAAATTAATTCTAATTATGTTACTTACGATATTGGATCATACTCATTCGTTAGAAGAGCTATGAAAAAAAATCCCTCGTCTAAAAGAAACTTTTATAAATATTTCAAAAAATAGGAAGAGGTACTAATAGAAGGATTATTCAGATTACGCAAAAATCATAAAGAAGGATTATTCAGATTACGCAAAAATCATAAAGAAGGATTATTCAGATTACGCAAAAATCATAAAGAAGGATTATACTGATACGTTCTTCTTCCTTAATACTTGTTGGAAGGAAAGAATTATGCCAAATTACAAATATTCAATTTATGGTCTGGATCCAGATAGAACTGCTAAAGCAAGCGGCAGAGACTTAAGAATTTCACCGAAGCATGCAAGAGAGATTTGCGATGCTTTAAAAGATATGGATCTCGACAAGGCGAAGGAATTCCTCGAAGATGTAATTGATATGAAGAAAATGGTGCCATTGAAGCGTCATAAAAGAAAAAAGCCGCATCATAAAGGCCTAAATAAGTGGTATGCGGGTGCGTATCCTGTAAAAGCAGCCGATGCTATTTTGACTATCCTTGATAATGCAGAAGCAAATGCGGAGTATAAAGGGCTTGATATTGACAGATGTAGGCTTATTCATATTGTGGCGCATCGAGCAATGAAGATTAAGAACTATATTTCTCGCGCCTTTGGAAAATCGTCACCATATTTTAATACGTTAACACATATTGAGGTTATAGTTGAAGAACAGTAAATGTGAGTTTAGACTGTAAAAAATCCTAATGATAAACCTGGGGGGAAAAAAATCCCAACGAAGAATCATTTCATCGAAAAAGGCATATTACAAAATGATATTGACGAATATTTCAGATCCAAACTCGCACGTGCGGGTTATAGTAACTTGGAGATATTCAAAACACCACTTGGTACTCGTGTTATTATTAATGCTGAACGTCCTGGTATGATAATTGGTCGCCGAGGTCGAAGCGTTAAAGAACTTACGATTGACCTTGAACAGCGGTTTAACCTCGAAAACCCTCAGATTGAAGTAAATCAAATTGACGTACCTGAGTTAGATGCAAAAGTTATGGTCCAGAGAATTGCTAGCGGGTTAGCTAGAGGTATACATTTTAGACGTGCAGGATATAGCGTCTTAAGACTAGTAATGAAAGCAGGAGCCAGAGGCGTAGAAATTACCATCAAGGGAAAGATTACAAGCCAACGTGCTCGAACAGAAAAATTTCGAGAAGGTTTTGTTGCAAAATGCGGCGAGCCTGCCTTACTATATGTAGATCAAGCAACAACCCATGTGCCACGAAAAAGCGGTGTCCTTGGTGTCACCGTAAAGATTATGCTCCCTCAGGGAGTACTTCCTGACGAAGTAGAATTTATTCCTGGAACCAAACCTGATGAAAAAGAAATCGTTGAAAGCCCGATTGATGAACTGATCGAAGAAGAACCAGAGAATAAAGAATCTGACAGTGATGAAGAGGTGTCCGATTAATGGCGATATTACGTTCTAAAGAAATTAGAACAATGGAACCTTCTGCTAGACTAAAAAAATTGATGGAACTCAGAGCAGAATATATGGAAAATAAGGCAAAGATAGCAACTGGAGGGGCCTTAGAGAGCCCTGGACGAGTAAAAGCATTAAGAAGAACTATTGCCCGACTAGTTACCATCATTCGTGAAGAAGAAGCGAAATCAAAATGACATTAAACCGTAATGCAAAGATCCTGTTAAGTCGTGAATTCATTGGTTTGAGAATAAAGGTTATGAAATCCACTCATAGTGAGCTATGTGGTATATTCGGTACGATTATTGATGAAACTAAGAATACGTTAGTAATTTACCATAAAGGAAAACCCAAAATCGTTCCAAAAAAGTATTCTACATTTCATTGCATTTTACCTGATGAGAAAATCATTGAAATCGAGGGAAAACTGTTAGTTGGACGTCCTGAAGATCGTATAAAGAAAAAACGGTGAGATTGAATGATAAGAAATATTGGGCTAGATGTGGATCCCCCAAAAAGTATATGTGAGGATCATCATTGTCCTTTTCATGGGATCAACCCAGTGCGTATTCGAGGAAGGATATTTTCTGGGGTTATTGAAAATGATAAAATGGATAACACTGTCATTGTTCGACAAGATTATCTGAAATATAGTCGAAAGTTCAACCGATATGAGCGTGCAACTTCGCATATTCCCGCACATAATCCACCTTGTATAGATGCAAAAAAGGGTGACAGAGTAAGAATAGCAGAATGCCGACCCATCAGTAAAACAGTATCTTTTGTCGTTGTTGAAAAACTATAGAAATTGGAGGAATAACTCAATGTCAAAAAGAGGACGTGCATCTGGTAGTGCCTATAAAGTAGGTGTTACTAAAGGTTTACCTTTAGGTGCTGTCTTAAAATGCGCAGATAATTCTGGCGCAAAAGTTCTGAAAATTATTGCAGTTCTAAGATATGGAGGAAGGCTACGTCGTCTTGCATCAGCCGCTGTTGGGGATATGGTGGTTGTTTCAGTAAAGAAAGGAACGCCACAGATGCGCAGACAGGTTATTAACGCTGTTATAGTACGACAAAAAAAGCCTTATAGACGATTTGATGGCACTTGGATTTACTTTGAAGAAAATGCTGCTGTTATTACTACACCTACAGGCGAACCCCGTGGAAGCGATATAAGAGGCCCTGTTGCGAAAGAGGCTGCTGAACGGTGGCCAAGAATCGCTAGCACTGCGAGGATGATTATTTAGGAGGATTTCTTAATGCGAGTAAAATCAAAACAACCAAGAAAGCAACGTAAAGCGTTATTTAAAGCACATCTTCACCAAAGACAAAAACTTGTTTCCGTTCATTTATCACCTGAATTACGAGAAGAACTGGGTTTACGCTCACTTACTGTAAGAAAAGGCGATTTAGTCGTCATTAAGCGTGGAGGACTACGTGATGTCGAAGGAAAAGTCACTGATGTCAATTTGAAGAAAATTCAGGTTTTCGTTGATGGTGCAACAAGAGACAAAGCGGATGGTACTACAATCAATATACCTTTTCATCCCTCAAATTTGATGATTATTAAATTAAATTTAAAAGACAAGCGACGAAAAGCAATTCTCGAAAGAAAGGCAATTGGAAAGGAAGAACTGTTTGAAGAATAGAGGTGAACATTAAAATGGCGAGAATGGGAAGTAAAAAACACTTAAAGAGGCTAGCTTCGCCGCGTTTATGGCAGATCCACAGAAAAGAGGCAAAGTGGGCACCAAGAACAAGACCAGGCCCACATCCACTAAATAAATCAATACCACTTCAAATTATTATCCGTGATATGCTAGGTTATGCAAAGACTTATCGAGAGACGAAAAAAATACTAGCAGAAGGCAATGTTCTCATTGATGGAGTAGTGCGTGCAGACGAACGTTTTCCTGTTGGACTAATGGATGTTATTGAGATTAGAAAGATAGACCAATTCTATAGAGTTCTTCCACACCCCTCAAAGGAACTTATCCTTCACGAAATAGGAGGAGAAGAAGTCACCTTTAAATTATGTCAATTAATAAACAAGGTCACCGTTAAGAAAGGTAATATTCAATTGAATTTTCACGATGGAAGAAATATTCTGGTGAAAGTTCAAGATCCTACCAATCCTGTAGAAGATACGTATAAATCAAGAGACGTATTACAGCTCGTTCTCCCAAATCAAGAAACCATCAATCATTTTAAATTTGAAGAAGATGTCCTCGCGATTATTATAGGTGGCAAGAACGCGGGATTAGTAGGACGTATTAATGAAATTGAAAAAAGAATTGGTCATCATGCAAGCGTCGTCACGCTTGAAAATGCTCAAGGGGAATTAATTAGAACTGCTCTTGAATATACTTTCCCTATCGGGACAGATGAACCAATAATTTCCTTGCCATAGTAAAACATAATCTAAAAATTCTAACGTGAACGCTTATGTCAAGTATTTCAGATGAAGAAAAAGTGTCAAGTATTTCAGCTGAAGAAAAAGAGAGATTACTTAACGATTGGAAAGAATATCCTATGCGTAGCCCAAAAATTGCAAAAGTCGTTGTGAATATGGGTGTAGGAAGATCTGGAGAGTTATTGGAACGTGCTAGAAACGTTCTTGAAAGTTTGACAGATCAAATTCCAATAAATCTTATTGCAAAACAGACTATTCGTGATTTTGGAATTCGAAAAAATGAACCAATATCGTGTAAAGTGACCTTAAGAGGAGAAAAGGCAAGATCATTCTTAGAAAAAGCAATTGTTGCTGTTGATAATCAATTACTACTCAATTCCTTTGACAAATTTGGCAATTTCTCTTTTGGAATTAAAGAGCATATTGATATTCCGGGAACACAGTATGATCCGGATTTAGGAATTTTTGGGATGGATGTATGCGTAGCTTTAGAGCGACCTGGGTATAGGATTGCTCGACGTCGTCGACAGCGTTATTCTGTTCCTATGAGGCATAGGCTTACAAAAGAAGAAGTGAGACTTTTCATGGAAGAAGAGTTTGGTGTTGAGATTGTTAAAGAACGTAGAATGAAATTCTTTTAATGTGAATATTAGAGGTGAAATGTTTGCCTGAACGTGCAAAATTTGGAAAGGGAAGCCGAAGATGTAGACGGTGTGGAACTCATAGAGGTTTGATCAGATCTCATGGCATAAATATTTGTCGCCGTTGTTTCCGGGAAGTGGCTGATAAACTTGGTTTCAAGAAATTTGGGTAAAGGAGATTAAAATGACTCTTATGGATACTTTAGCAAATGCAATGTCTAATGTTTATAATCATGAACTTGTTGGTAAGAAAGAAGTAATAGTTAAACCAGCGTCTAGAGTAATTGCAGCCACCTTACGCGTACTTCAAAAAGCGGGTTACGTTGGTGAATTTGAGTTTATCGACGATGGACGCGCAGGGATATTTCGAGTGCAATTATTAGGACGAATTAATAAATGTGGTGTTGTAAAGCCACGTTATCCTGTTAAGTTTAGAGATTTTGAAAGATGGGAAAAACGATATCTTCCAGCTAGAGGCTTTGGCTTGCTCGTAGTGTCAACACCCGAAGGTGTTATGTCTCATACAGATGCAAAACATCAAAAAACCGGTGGACGGCTGTTAGCTTACGTATATTAGATCTTACATGAAGGATTTTGACTTAAACTTTAGGTGAATTACGATGGTGAAACAAGCTCTCGTTGAAGAAATGATTGAGATTCCAAGGGATGTAAGTGTGGATTTAAATGAATCTACTATAATAGTCAAAGGTCCAAAGGGAGAACTGAAAAGAGATTTTAGCCATGCTCACGTTTCAATTATAAAAGAAAATAATGTGATTAAGACCCAAAACTACTTTCCTAGAAAAAAAGAAAGGGCACTTGTAGGTACTATTGCTTCCCATATACGAAATATGCTCAAAGGCGTGACAGATGGGTTTATTTACAAAATGAAAATTGTGTACTCACATTTCCCGATTTCAGTAGAAGTTAGGGGTAAAGAAGTTCGTATCAAAAATTTTACCGGTGAACGTTCTCATAGAAGAGCCCGTATTATTGGACACACTTCTGTACTCATGGAAGGCAAAGATACATTGCTCATTGAGGGTATTAATATAGAAGAAGTTGCTCAAACCGCTGCAAATATACAACAATCGACTAAAATTAGAAAAAAGGACATTCGTGTGTTTATGGATGGCATTTACGTCTCAGAGAAAATTAAGTGAGATTGATTGACTTTTTCCAAAAACTCAAAGTCTTGTTTTGCTGATTTGTAAAGAATGAGATATCTTATTTTATAAGTGAACTACCTCACGCTAAAGCAGTGAGGCTTCCTGTTTCTGCGACCATACTTGCCTCAACGTAGGCTATCTGATTCAGATACTCCAACATTAAGGTAGAGGTATTAGTCTCCACAGGCGTGACTTCGGTAGGTCCCCTACCTAGTAACCTACGCCCTTCGTGTTCTAGCACACAACTGCTGTTATAATCACGGTCTATCACTAGACCACAGTGGTGACATGCATAGGTGCGTTCGGCTAAACTCATGGGGCGCTGATGACCGCAACGCGAACAAGTCTTTGTGGAGGGGAAGAAACGGTCAATTTCCACCGGTGTATGCACCTTTGTTTCAAGCATGCGAATTATCCCACCCAGGCTGGTTGATAGCATTCTGTTACCCCATAGGCGTTGCCAGGCGCGTAAATTCTCAGTTTGATAACATACCATTTGGAAATTAATGGCAAGGAAATGAACCAGTTTATTACGAATGTCTCGTTTTATATTGGTAGTTTTGGCATATGCTTTGAGCAACTTATAGAGCGTTTTCCACCAATTCTTACTGCGATACTGTTTACGACTTAATTGCTTACACAACTGCTTTATACGGCGTGTAACTGGCACCTTGTAGCGTATACGCACACCGTTCGACAGCGATAACTGATGCTTTACCCCAAAATCAATGCCAATTGATTGGGTTGGCATTACCATCGCCGGTCTGTGTTCTCGCGGCGTATAGGTAGTTATGGATACGTAATAATCGCCATGCTGGTGCAGTAGGGTAGCATTGGCACATTCACAATTGGACGGTAGTTGTTCCAAGCCGTTGACACGCAGTTTTTGCGGTATCCTTTGAATGTGCAAGTATTTCCTGTTGATAAGCTTGTAGGTATTGCCGTATTGCTTGAGCGGGATGGAATTCACATATGACTTAAACTTCAACCTCCCCACTTTACGACCCTTCGCTTTCGCACGCGCTAAGCTATGGATATTCTGTTGGGTGCGCGTGATGATGCTCTGACGCATGTGTGACGATAACTGCCCTAATTGGCGCATCTCAAACTGATCTTTAACCTTCACTGACACGGCTGTGATTTTATCATCGATAGAGAACACGTTAGGGTGGCTAACACAATAATTATACCGCCATTTAGCTTCTAAGAATAAGCGCTTCAAGCGAATTAACGAATCTTTGTTTAAGTGCGAATGGTCTAGCTTCACGGTATACACCCGACACTTCATGTGTTTACGCCGCTCCTTAGTGTCCTTCAAGGTATTTTTGATCTGTTCGTTCTTTGTTAACATGGTATGAGTGCTCCGCACAACTTACAATAACTCGTTAATAATGTACAACATAATTGCTCACTCTGTGTACTCCATCCCTGTTTATAAACTCAGCAAAAAGTAGCACAAAGTTAAAAAATGTAAAATCCTGACACCATTCATCCCCAGGCTCAAGCAATGGGGCTTTCTTGTGTTATCTTATGTAAGCTTGCTGTTTGAGACAATCTCAAATTCACATTTTAAAAGATAAATTATCTTGCTTATTTATTTGAGCGGTACAAATTGAGAACTCTTAGTAGCTCCAACACCAGGATTACCATGATTTACCCTTTTACATGTCGGGGCGAGTTCACCCAAATACTTACCAATCATTTCTGGTCTTATTGTGACCTCTATGAAAGTTATTCCATTGTATATGCCGATTGTGAAACCGACGAGTTCAGGTAAGACAACCATGTCCCTATTGTGTGTTCGAATAATTACCTTCTTTCCTTTTTTGACCGCGCGCCTTGCTTTCCTAATATTTTCTAATAACTTTTTTTGTCGTGGTGGTAGACCGCGTAATAAAGATCTCCGCTGTCGTGCTGGTAATAGTTTAATGATGTCATCCATAGACATTTTTTGTAACTCATCAAGAGTGTGGCCGCGATATGTGAAAACCTTCTTGGACATCAGAAATCACCTTTTTCTTGCACTACAAAGGATGTTCAGCTCCTTTTAAGAACCTTACGATTATTTATAAAACAGCTGAATGGTTGATAAAATTCCACGTTTTATGATAATCATCAATCTTTTCATGAGAGGAAAGACCAGCCTTAAGGTTATCAGGCTGTGCGCTCGTCACCGAGTTCAGGACATGCTTCATTACTACTGTTTTTTTCAGTATTTCGGCAGTCTTGAAGGAGGTTATCCCGCTGTGCTCAAAGAGGTCATGAATCATCGACCATCTACGGTAAGGACTGCCCTTTTTCAAACGAGGTTCTATGAACTCCCCGACTTGTGAGAGCACCCAATTGTAGACGGCTGGAACTGCTTCCTTGAAACCCAGCCCTCTTCGAGCTATTACATAACTTGCTAAATGATGTACCATCAAATTATGTAATCCTGAATATTTGTATTTCCCAATGAGGGAAGTATATCCGGGAAATACCTTTCGGAAGGACACACCGCGCTTTTTACACTTTCTCTCTAACAAATGCAGGGCGGTGGTCTTTAAGTTGTTTAATTTTCGATTGCGTTTTATATTGTAGGAAAATTCTTGATCGAATTGTAAGTCCTCTACCACGATTCCTTTACCTTTATTGATGCAATAATTAACGATTTTATCCATTTTATAAGAGATGTAATCGTTACGCTTGTTTTTTCTATATGTATGAAGGTTACCAAAAGATATGGTATGATAGGAAAGAAGTTTACCATATGCATTTACATTTGTTAAAGCAACAAAATTATAGTTAAAATCCAGTCCGATCGCGCCAGATATATATCCGTAGAGTGGTGCAGGCTCTGAAATCTCATAAGATACATGAGCATAGTAGCGGAGTTCTCCCTTTATGAGCTGTCTTTTCACGGTTACAGTGTATTTGTCGAGATTAAGAATTTCCTGAAACCATTGTTCCTGCACATGGTTTAATGACATGGGAAAAATGAGCCATTTACGTCCTTTTTGTTTAGAGAAGGTGCGTAACTTAACCGTTTTATCTGGTAATACTTTGATATTATCGTTTGTTGACCTCGTCTTTCCAATACACTTAAAGGAAGAATCACGTCTAATCTTAAACGCCTCTCTACTTATCTTGCCAAGGATTCGGTCTCTAAATAATTTCTTACCACCAAACACCACGGGTTTAAGCATTAAATTGTTTACTTTAGCCAGTAGGGAGGATCTACGCGCGTATAATCCCTTTAGCCTTCTGTCGTGCTTATTCTTTTCCTTTATTGTGTTGATTTTCTTGGTAATGACTGTTAATTGTTGCTGCATGTATTTCCGTTGTTTTTCTAGCCATGTCTTTTGTGCTTCCAATTTCTGATTGTTATCAATCAGGATGGTGTTAACATAGGCGTTATTGTGACATACGCTCATCAAACACTGCTGTATTGTTCTTACTTCTCCAAATCTGTCAGCAATATATTTCTCACCATAGAACAGCAGGTTATAACCGATCCTTTTCACCCGGTTATAGATAGTGAAAATCTCATGTAGAGCATATTCCTGTTTTTTGTCGGGATAGATTCGAAATTTAACCGTTTGAATCATTGTGTTTCTCCCTTACCTTCCCCTAAAGTCTTTTTTTGGCCTTATCAGAAAATTATTATACAATATTATATATGTATCTGCTGGTTTATATAGTTTTTGATGTTTATAAAGGCGTATAAATCTCAAACGTTTCCTTATGTTATATGCATAATATCTGGGTAATATTTTTAAACAGTATAGTCTATATAACTATTCAGGGAATGGAATATGAAACGCTCAATGCTTGAGATCGTAAAAACACTTTTTGACACCCTTGATGAAAATGGATCAAATCCATTTATTCGCACCATAGAGATCGTTGAGAAAACCGGCATAAGTCATCGCTCTCTAAAGACACTGGTCGAATTGATTCAGTTTATTCAAGAACAAAAACCCCTCAAATTCATCCAACAATCGCCAAGGGTAACACTGTATTTTCTTGAGTAAGTGGGACATATTTACAAGGAAAAAGTTCACGGGCAGCAAGTTCTTAGAACATGTGTTCAAATTGAGCTTCACCTCAACAGCTTGATCTCTAAGATACTTCAATGATTTTTCTACTATCTTCACATCATTTCAAACTCCTCAAAATCTCTTAGCCCATTGCCATGACATCCTCCGAGCCACCTCATACGCTTTGTTCTCCCTTCCTTGCTTGACATACATTCCAATCAACGTCCTTCGGATTGATAATAACTCGTGAAAAATACATGTCTCTTGGATTTCAAATTCAGTAATTTTATCGCCACAACGAACACACTTCATTTTTAGTTCTTTAACTCTTTTTGTGTCTCCGTTAAATTTCGCTGCCCTCTTTTCTGCGTCTAATTTGTCTTGTCGTCTGTAGTATCCTCTTAAAATGGCTCGTATATTTGTTAGTTTGCTGATAGTTACACGTTCAAGGATTAGTCTTTTTTCGAGTTCTTCATTAGTTTCCTCTACCATTTCCACTAATCCTCCCCCTCCTAAAATCCATTAAAAAGACCAAATAGCTTAAATACAACCTAAGAATGAAGGCTGAATTCTTCTTCTTAGTTTAAAAGACGTTAAAATAGCGGCATTAATAGCCATTTTCATCACCTCGTGGGCAACGGGTTTGTAGAGTTGGTTATGGTACAGTCCGTCATAACTTTCTGCGTGTTACGTCACCTGTATTCAACCAAACTTTGCTTCTTAATGTCAATTATTGTACAGCATAATTTAAACACCACCAAAAATCGCTGGGTTTATATACTAAAATGCGTGCTGTGACTATCACTTCACACATTGCCAAAAGAACAAATTAGACTCATAATTCATTTTTAAGGTAAAAAAACTAGCTATCGTCCATTTCAGGTAGATCTATTATTACAATCATTCCCTTCTTTTAATTTCTGATCTTTTCTTGGCAGTATTTTACCAGCTCTTGTGTACTTAAATTCTCTACTAATTCCCTCTCAACCTCATTTAATAGATTATTCCACAGGAATAACACTTGGAGGTTGACGAGATTTTCAAGTCCTTTGATTTCTTCTATCAGATTATCATGAAGGTATAATTCCTTTAGATTAGTGATGTTATCCAGCCCCTTAATCTCTCTTATCTTGTTAAAACTTAGAATTAATACTTCAAGTTCGGCAAGGTTATCCAGTCCTGTGATCTCTGTAATATCTCTAATATCCATCCAGCTAAGATTCAATCTACGATTCTTAACTTCAACAACCTTACCTCTGACCATCACAGCTGGTAGTTTTCTCATTTTAATTTGACAAAATTTAACTACATAAGGAGCGTTCAGGTATCCACTGTCCCCTAAATACTGTTCATCTTCTTGTATTGGATTATCTGTTAGGTTAAGTCTCCTCAAGTTGTTGAGATTTTCCAAGCCTTTGATTTCTTCTATCAGATTTCCACGTAGGTATAGCTTTTTAAGATTAATGAGAGTATCCAATCCTCGAATATCTTTGATCTGATTATCGCTTAGATCAAGTGATTCAAGGCAAGTGAGCCTTTCCAAGCCTTTAACTTCTTCTATCTGGTTATTACTAAAATATAACTCCCGGAGATTAGTTAGATGTTCCAATACGGTGAGTTTTTCTATTTGATTGCCATTAAGATACAGTATTTTAAGCTGAGTGAGGTTCTCTAATCCTCTGATCTCGATAATATCAGAAAGTCCTATCTCACTAAGATCGAGTATATTGTTAGATACATAATATTTTTCCCCTTTAATTGTCACAAATACATCAAATTCGACTTTTATTTTGTCTTGACAATGTTCAACGACTTTCTGAGCCTGTTTTAAGCCTTGAGCTGCGAGATGTTTCTGATCCTTTCTTAATGGATTTCCTGTAAGATCAAGTTTTTTTAGTTGCGTAAGCTTTTCTAACCCGCAGATTTCACTTATCTGATTACCTCTAATATTAAGTTCTTGGAGATTGCTGAGAGTGTCTAATCCTTTAATTTCTCGGATGTCAGCTATTTTTAATTGGCTTAGGTCGAGTTTCCCCATTGTATAATACTTGTCTCCCTTAACTGTCACAAAGGGAATTCGTTCTTCCGTTTTATCCTGACAATAACGAACAATCTCCTGTGCGTTCATATCTACGATCTGTGGCTCATCGAACCGTATCGGATTACCCTTAAGATCAAGATACTGGAGATCTTTCAGACTCTCCAGTCCTTTAATCTCTTCTAGTTGATTATTGCTTAACCTTAACTCTTTGAGTTTAGTAAGGTTGTCCAATCCTTTGATCTCGTAGATATCCGTGATTTCTTTCTCGCTAAGATCTAAAGTATCGAAAAGAACATAGTAATTTTCCCCTCTAAACGTCACATAATTGTTGCCCGACTTTTTCTCTCGACAGTATTTCACAACCTCTTGTACATCTCTCATATCATCTGGTAACGGTTTTTCTATACCAATAGAATAGTTTTGGGACATATCGTTCCATTCTGGAATATATTCATCACGAATTGTTGTATAGATTACAGACATTTCATCGTTTCTTATCGGATTAGCACTAAGATCTAGTTCCTGGAGGTTTTTAAGATTCTCCAGTCCTTTAATCTCGAAAATACAATTATTATTGAGATACAGGTTTTGGAGGTTTTTAATATTAGTTAATCCTTCAAGTTCTTTGATCTGATTGTTATGTAGGTTTAATTCCCTTAGCATAACGAGAGTGTCCAAACCCTTGATTTTTTGGATCTGATTACCATAAAGATTAAGTTCTTTGAGGTTAGTGAGGTGTTCAAGTCCTTTAATGTCTTTGATTTGATTTTCACCAAGATCTAGTCGTTGAAGGTAAGCAAGATTTTCCAGCCCTTTGATTTCTGTAATGAAATTACCCTTACCCACTTCTGCAGACCAATAATCAGGACCATTTAGATAGAGTTCTTGTAAGTTAATGAGGTGTTCCAAGCCCTCAATTACTTTTATTTTATTAGTACTGAGACTAAGTATTTTTAGATTTTTGACGTTCTCCATTCCTTCAATCATTTCTATTTCATTATCCGCAAGATAGAGTTCTTGGAGATTTATGAGGTTCTCCAACCCTGTTATTTCTATGATCCAATTATTTTCGAGGTTTAATTCCTTAAGATTGTTAAGGTTTTCAAGTCCTTTGATCTCTCTTATCCTGTTATTACTTAGAATTAGCGTTTGAAGATTGGTGAGATGTTCCAACCCTTTTATTTCTTTGATATCTGTGATTCTACGATTACTAAGATCTAGTACTCCGTCTTCAGCAAAATATTTCTTGCCTTTAACCGTCACAAACTCCTTTCCCATCCGTCCCACTCCCTTAGATGTATATTATTAAGGATTATGAAGTCATTTCTATTTTTTTGCCTGCTCAACGCTTCAGTCATCCATATAAGACCTTTTTACCTAAATAAACCTTAGTTATTGATTGTAAACAGTCAGCGTAATTAAATACAAATAAGGCTAAGGCAACTCATTATATGACTTAATGGCGCGGCGAGGTTGTCTGTGACGACCGAGAGTAGGCAACACGACGGAGTGTTAGTTTGAGGACTGTCTAAAGAAAACTACGTGAATTGCAGGTTGCCGTTACACGTTCGAGCCCAACCGCCTGAAGTTATAAGGGCTCTACTAATCTTTATTTAGAGGTTAAAACAAACCGTCTACTTCGCGACTCTTCCTCCTCTTTTTCCCACTTGTCAAAATCAAAATCAATTACAGCTTTTCTTACTGAAAAATTATGGTAACGGAAAAAGTCCCATATTTGATTCGCTAATTCACTAACATCAATGTAGCAGTGACCTGACGCAGGAGGGGAAAAAGTTAAATTGGGCGGTTCGGCGCCTACCAAGCCCACGAGGACTGCATTCACACAACCGTTGAAAACGACATAGACCACACAGCTTTTGATTACTAGAGAAAGTCAAAAACAATTTAATGAATTCGTATTAGACACAGAATTAGCAATTCACATGATTTTAAAAGATTTTTTAATAGTTCTTATATTTTTAAAATGAATTATAAGTATTTCAATAGTTTTTTAGGTGGTGTAAAGCATGGTAACAGCGTTTCATACCAAACTTACAGCGTTTTGACTTACCAATTTTTTTCCAACCAATTCGATGAAGCTTTCAATATTTTCGATGAAATTTCTAACGATTGTGATAGTATTTTTTCCCCTTCGATAGATAGTTGTTTAGAACTGTTGACATATTAACTGCTCGCTTTCCTTCAACCCATTTATAAAGACATGCTGCTCATTTATAAACAAATGCGTTTTTTTCAACGTTGTGTCTTAAGCTTAAGTGTTGTTACGTTTAGTAACGGAAGAAAAAAGGTTTTACCTCATTGTTAAAAGAGATCAAAAATTGTTCTTGCCTTAATTCTTTTAAATTAATCTTTATACAGTAATAGCTTTATATAAGGTCTCTTTCAACGCTATGTAATAAGATAATACGCTCATTGGGAATCATAACGACTACCGTCAAAAAAATCACTACCGTCAAACAGATCACTACTTGAGGGCAAAAAACTCCTTTTAAGAATGTTTTGATGAAGTAGTGGATTTATTTTGTTTCTTACATCTGAGATGGAATAATATAAAATGAGGTGGTAATCTCTTTGAAAACCATCAAGCAATTTAAGGGTTCTATGATAGCTTTTATAATATGTTTAAGAGTCTAAACTGAAATATCAATAAAAAAATCTACGAGGCTTAAAGTGGTAAAAATGGTAAGAACACAGAAACAACTCTTTGGTACAAACGGCATACGCGGTGTTGCAAATAAAGAAATTACTGCTGAATTTTGTGTTAATATGGGTAGTGCCATTGCAACCCATTTCGGGAGAGGAACCCTGATTGTGGGGTGCGATGGGCGTACAAGTAATCAAATGCTGAAATCAGCTGTCATCTCAGGTATCGTTTCCGCAGGTCTCGGCGTGCTTGATATCGGCTTATGCCCAACGCCTGCACTCCAGTATGTGATACCTCTCTACGGTGTTAGAGGGGGCGTAATGATAACAGCGTCACATAATCCACCTGAATACAATGGCATCAAGGTTATGGATAGAGATGGGGTTGAAATCTCTAGTGGAGAGGAATTAGCTATTGAGACAATTTATTTTGAAAAAAGACAACATCTGGCAGAATGGAATATGATTGGAACCATCCAAACGGAGTCAAAGACATGTGATGTATACAAAGAAGCAATAAAGACACATGTGACGGGCAAAGATGAGATTCTAAGGACAAACTTGAAAGTAGTCGTCGACCCGGCAAACTCTGTTGGTGCATTAGTGACCCCGTATGTACTTAGGGAACTTGGCTGTAGTGTAATAACTATTAATGGCCACATTGACGGTAGTTTTCCAGGAAGAACCCCAGAGCCCACTCCAAAGACACTTAAAGACCTTTCAAAAATCGTAGTCAACGTAGGTGCAGATTTCGGTGTAGCGCACGATGGAGACGCTGATCGTGCGATATTTGTGGATGAAATAGGAATAGTACAACCAGGAGATCGTACTTTTGCACTTATCGAAAAACATGTCCTGTCAAATAATCCGAAAAACAAAGTAGTAACGCCCGTTGCTTCTTCTTCAATGATTCAAGAGATTGCAAAGGAAAGTGATTGTGAAATTGTATGGACAAAAGTCGGATCGGTAGGTGTCTCAAGAGCAATTTTAAGTGAAAATGCGATATTAGGTGGCGAGGAAAATGGTGGTGTATTTTTCAGTGAATTTCAACCCGTGCGTGATGGGGCAATGACTGCTGCATTGATTGCGGAGATTGTTTCTAAATCGAAAAAAAGTCTATCTACTTTATTGGGCGAATTACCGCAGTATTTTAATGTAAAACTAAAGATTTCGTGCCCGAACGAAAAGAAAGCGCAAGTAATTGAAACAATTTTAGAAAACACGAAAGAGTACGATTCGATTACAATTGATGGTACGAAGATTCTTACGGATGATGGTTGGGTTCTTATTCGTCCCAGTGGTACTGAACCGATTTTTCGAAGTTTTGCTGAGGCAAAAACACAAGAACGCGCAACAGAATTAGCTGAATGGGGTATTTCGCTCGTAAAAGATGCGCAAAATTGATGGAAAAAACATTAATGATTGATGACAAAAATAGTATGAGGTAATTGTTTTGGTACTTGAAAAACTTAGTGGCGCTTTGAATGGTGCGCTACGCAAATTACTACGTATGCCTACCGTTGACGCAAAAGCGATTAAGGAACTTGTAAAAGACTTGCAACGAGCCCTGTTACAAGCTGACGTAAAGGTTGATCTTGTTTTTGAACTTTCAAAGAACATTGAACGACGAGCGTTATCAAAGGAACTTCCTCCAGGTATCACTAGAAGAGAACATGTTATAAAGACCGTTTATGATGAACTTGTAACAATTCTTGGTGAAAAAACTGAAGTTATTCGTATAAAACCTGGTCAAACTTCCATTATAATGTTGATTGGGATTCAAGGCAGCGGAAAGACGACGTCTTGTGGTAAATTAGCCTATTTTTATAAAAAGAAAGGATTCAAGACTGCACTCGTATGTGGTGATACCTATCGGCCTGCGGCGTTTAATCAACTCTCACAACTTGCTGCATCCATAAATGTACCGATTTTCGGAGATACTTCGGAAAAGGACGCAATAAAGGTTGTAAAAAAAGGGGTTGAGCAATTTACAAATGAAAAACATGAAGTAATTATTGTAGATACCGCTGGACGCCACAAAGATGAAACATCACTTATAGAGGAAATGAAAGGCATAGAACGTTCCATTCATCCACAAGAGATCATTTTGGTAATAGATGGAACTCTTGGTCAACAAGCGTATACTCAGGCTGAGGCTTTTAATGATGCTACAGATATTGGGGCGATCCTTGTAACAAAACTTGATGGAAGTGCTCGTGGAGGCGGTGCTTTATCTGCAGTTGCTGCTACAGGAGCTCCAATAAAATTTATCGGTATTGGTGAAAAAATAGAAGATTTGGAGAGATTTAATAGCCCTAGATTCGTTGGCAGATTACTTGGAATGGGTGATCTATCATCCCTTATTGAAAAATTGAGAGACGCAGAAGTCACCCCTTCTAAAAAAGAAGCCAAAGTATTTCTTTCAGGTAAATTCACCCTGTTAGAGTTCAGAGAGCAGATCAAGAAAATGAAAAAAATGGGTCCTCTATCAAAGATATTCAGTTTTCTTCCAGGTGTATCTAATATTCCTGATGAAATGAAATCAATGTCTGAAGAAAAAATCAAGCGATGGGAACATATTCTTGATAGTATGCGCAGTGAAGAATTAATAAACCCTAAACTTTTGAAACGTTCTCGTGTTGTTCGTGTAGCAAGGGGTTCTGGAACAGATATAAAAGATGTAAGAGAATTACTTCAACAATATAACATGCTCAGAAAACTTATGAAAGGCATGAGAGGACGAAGGCGAATGAAAGGACTTCCTATGATGCCCGGTGGGCTTCCTGATATGCCCATGGACCTATAGTTCACAATCATTATGTCGTCTTTTTCCTTCCACCGTAGAAGTAGCGGGTTTCCTTGAGTTGTTTTTACGGAATTAATGTGATTTCTATGAATGAAAACCACCTTGACAATAAGATTTGCAGTAAGGCAATTGAACTTCTTAAATCTCATAAATATTTATGCGACAGTTGTCTTGGTCGGCAATTTGCGGCTTATGGTAGTGGTTTGGCTAATAAAGAACGAGGATTTGCAATTAAAACTCTACTAACTATGAATGCGCATCGCCTTGAAGATTTGGAATTATTGAAAGTCCTTGCCATTCATGGTAAATGTGAAAGTGCTATTAAAACACTATTAATTTTTGGAATAGACACGCAACCCCATGATTCAAAGTGCTCTTTATGTGAAGGAATATTTGATGATTTGCCAAAATATGCAAATGAAATTATTGAAAAAATCAAAGATGTTGATTTTGATACCTTTCTTGTCGGCTCAAAAATTTCGCCGTTACTATTAGAGCGTGAGGATGAACTTCGAGCAAATTATCGTATTGAATCGGGTGAAGCGTGCAAGTCTGAATTAAATAGAGAACTCGGAAAATATATTCACAAATTTACTGAAAAGAATGTAAGTTTTCAGAATCCAGATGTAGTTATTCTTCTGGATACTATAAATAACGAATTATCGATATCTGTGAATCCGCTTTTCATCTATGGACGTTACCGGAAATTAATTCGAGGAATCCCACAAAGTACGTGGATCTGTTCATCATGTCAAGGAAAAGGATGTAGTGAATGTAATGGGACGGGGAAACGATATTCTGAATCAATAGAGGAACTAATCTCCAATCCCACATTAGAATTAACCAAGGGCAAAGATGGCATTCTTCACGCCTCAGGACGCGAAGATATAGACGCAAAGATGCTTGGAAATGGAAGACCCTTTGTGCTTGAAATTAAAGAGCCTAAAATACGCAACATTTCGCTAGATAAACTTCAAGAGGCAATTAACAACTATGCTCAGGGAAAAGTAGAAGTATTAGATCTAAGGAAGATCACTCGAGAGATAATTAGACAAATCAAGGCGCGCTCTAAATTCACAGAAAAAACTTATAGATTGCTTGTAAAGGTTTCTCGCAAAATAGAAGTTGTTGATGTAAATAGAATTGAGCAAGCATTTCAATCTATCACCATCGATCAGCGGACACCTCAACGAGTTCTGCACAGGCGTGTAGACAAGATTCGTCAGAAAAGAGTATTTAGTTTTAAGATTAATCAAGTCCTTGATGATAATATTATGGAAGTTATTGTTCACTGTGAAGGAGGCCTCTATGTCAAAGAATTGTTAACAGGAGATGAAGGATTTACTAAACCCAGTGTTAGCGAATTACTTAATTCAGACATTGAAGTATTAGAAATTGACGTTATCAAGGTTCATTCTAACTTATAATATTTGATTTTTGGTCAAATCTCTCAATTGAGGTTGTCTTTAGACATGTCAAAAGCACTTAAATGCGAATTTGTTGAAATCTGTAAACTTCTTTATTTAAGAGGTCTTGCTAAGGCTTGGGGAGGAAATGTAAGCGTTCGGAATGGAAAAAATCACATAATCATTACCCCGAAGGGGACATCATTATTTGATATCTCTTTAGATAATCTTGTTGTAACAACTCTTGACGGATTAGTGGTAGAGGGGGGTCAGCCTTCATCAGAATTACCTATGCATAGTGCAATTTATCATGCAAGATCTGATATAGGGGCTATCATTCATATTCATTCTCTTTATTCGACTCTTTATTCAATTCTTAAAAAACCAATTGAATTATTTACCGCTGAGAGCAAAATCCTCATTGGAGCACTTCAATTTGTTGAATATGCTGAACCTGGTTCGCAGAAACTTGCTGGTCTCGTAGTTAATCGCTTTAAAGATCATAGTGCTTGCATTCTTGCTCGCCATGGAATTGTTGTTGGTGGAAGTTCTTTAAAAAACGCCTATTATCTCGCTGAATTGATAGAGGAGGCTGCGAAACTTAATTTTTTGAAAAAATTAGTTTGTTAGCTAAAAATTAACATAAACGGTTCTTTTAAGATTTTAAATGACAAAATACCTTTGCCTAATGCAAAATTTTCTAAATACAAAAAAACTAGATTGAAAAGAAAAAATGAGAAATTTGATTGATTTAATCAGAGATCGTCTCTAAGATACTAACGGCATTCCATATTCGCGTCCTAGCATGGAGGGGACAATTTGGATCCTGAGAAATTTCATCTAGAATTGAAATCGCATTAGAAGCTTTTACCGCAGCGCTGTCTACCTTATCTGTTTCTATTGCATCGATACTCTCATTGGCAGCTCTTCGAATATTTCTGGGGACACTGGTATCCTCTGATATCATCTTAAGGACTTGGAGGACTTGCTTTAATTTTTCCTGTGTTTCTTCGCTCATTTGTTTCGCCACCTCAGCAAAAGAACTAATAGTAAACTATTCATATTCCTTAATCATACAGCAGTAAGAGAGGTTTTTAAAACTTTTTCACTATACATTAGTTGTTAAAGGAATCTGAACTGCAGGCGAGACTGTTGAAAGAATCTGATACAAAAAAAGAAGAGGCTGGCATTCAAAAAGCAGTTGAATTGATGAGGAAGGGCGCGACGATGCTAAATGAGGCGTGCCCAGAGTGTTCTGGTCCTCTATTTCAGTTGCCAGAGTCCCGCGATATCATCTGCCCCCAGTGTGAGAAAAAGGTGTTAATAGTTTCCGATGAAGCAGAAGTTCAAGAATTAGAGAAAGAATCTCTTTTGACGGAATTAGATCAAGCTATTTGTATACAAATTGAAAATGTGATGAGGAGATTAAAAGAAGAAATTGATGCCGACGAACTTATGACAATAGGACGTCTAACCATTTTATGGCTTGAAATCCTCGAAAAAACTAAACGTATACGCTCTTGAAAGGATTTATTTTATCCTCTCCAGTTTATGATTTTACATAGTTTGCTTGCCCTGTTCAGTGAAATCTTGATTTTTTAATGACATTTGAATACTTGGTGACTAAATATTGGCAATATATGCTTTTATTTCTTCTAAAATCTTTTTTCTTAGGCTCATAACCTCGCGCACTTCAATTTCGCGAGCCTCTTTAATAATTGTCTTTAGTTGAACAATATTTCCTACTGCTTGGATGTTTTCGATACCTACTGGAAATTCTACTTCAAGACCTTTAACAACAATTTCTGCCTTAATTTGAGGAAGCTGTGATAAACTCAATCTTACACTGCGGATTATTCCGATCCTTCTTGCTCCAGCATCAACAACTTCTTTACCTAATATCTTTCCTGGCACGATGAGTTCGTATAGCTCAATTTCGGTGAGTTTTTTTCCTTCAGGGTGTTCCAATTTCGTTCTAGCCCTCCTTGTCTTATTCTTACTACACTTAATAATTGGTGAATTTTTCCTTTTTTTAATTATGTATCATTAATGAAAGTTGTAGATTAGCATTTGTTTGTTATCTTGAGATTTCAATTAAAAACTACATCACACACTTCTCTATACTTTTTTTAACTTAGTCTTTTCTTCTCCTACACTATGTTTGGGTTAAACTCATTAATGAAACATTATTGAAATTTAATCTTGTAGAAACAAAATTGAATATCCTTCGTATAGAACATTTATCCATTTGCTTATAGCGGTTTCTGGTGCGAATTCATGACTTATAAAGCAGTTATAATCACCCCATCGTTTCCTAGATACCTTAACGATCCAGTTTCTCCATTTCTTTTTGAATTGTTTACTCGGGTTGCAAAACTTGGCTTTGAGATTCACGTCGTTTCACCTCAGGATTATATGATACCAGGTATTGGACCAATATTAGACGAAGAAATCTTAGGGGGTATCCACGTACATCGTTTCACGTATATGCGTCCACCATGGCTTCAAACTTTGACTTACCGAGATAGAATGCCCGCTAATCTCGAAGAATCAGCATTTGCAAAAATGCTTACGCCTTTTTACTTGCTAAATGCTGCACGGAAGACTATAGAAATTTGCAAGAACTATAATGCCGATATAATCTGTCCTTTCTGGGCGCTCCCACAAGGCCTCATAGGAATCTTGGTTAAACGCATTTTTAACCGACCACTGATAGTTGGGACGTTTCCTGTTGAAATTGCTCTTTCTCAATCTAAGTATCAGTTTATGATGCCTGCCCTTGATTTAGTCTTCAAAATGGCTGATGTAATTATACCTAATTCAAATTTCACAAAAAAAGAAATTGAACGTATGGGCGTTAACCCCAATAAATTGAAAATGGTTTACCCAGGCGTAGATCCTAAAAAATTCAATCCAAATTTAGATGGTTCCCTTGTTAGGGAAAAATATAATTGTAATGGCGATCCAATTCTTCTTACTGTTTGTAGATTGGTTGAGCGGAAAGGGATAAGATATCTAATAGATGCATTACCCTCAATAAGAAAAGAGTTTCCGAATGTGCAACTTTTAATCGCAGGAGATGGTCCTGAAACAAATATTTTGATGAGCCAAGCAAAAAGACTAGGAGTTATGGATAGCACAGTATTCTGTAGAATGGTGCCTGATGATGACCTTCCATACTTCTATGCGATTGCTGATGTTTTTATTTTGCCCGCGATTATAGACTCAAAGGGAGATACCGAAGGGCTGGGTGTGGTAATGCTTGAAGCCATGGCTAGCGGAGTCCCAGTAATTGCCTCAAGAGTGGGAGGAATCCCGGAAGCATTAAACTACGGAAAAGCTGGAATTCTCATCGAACAAAAGAACCCTAAACAAATTAAAGAGGCGGTGATCTCTCTCTTACACAATGATGACTTAAGAATGTCTTTGAGCAAAAAAGGCAGAGAATGGATACTTAAAACTTTTAGTTGGGACAGTCTTGCCAAACAAATAACTGAAATTTTCCGCTATTCCCTTACTCGTTACTAATTGATTTCAAACTATTTAACTCCTTAGAAGCCTTAATTTTTTTAAATCGGCTTTAGCTTTCGAAGGAAAAAACATGAAGAAATGCCAAGCATTATTTATGAAGAAAAATTTTTATTTTGCGCAAAAGCACTTCATTCCACACACTTTGAAAGTGTTTCAAAAACTTCCATGTCTTTTCTAATTCTCCGTTAAGTCGTGATTTTTGCGCTGCTTCCAGAAGTTGATGCATGAAAAATAAACTATGATAAGGGGATTCGTCTGTATGAAAAAAGAGTGAAGTCGATTCCACAGGTTTGATTGGGGGGGCTATAGTAATCCTTGTCCGCCATGTTGAGGCTAAGAATAAACTTAGTATTGCGATATATAAAACCCAAATCAGCGAATTATTGCGGACATTAACTATAAATACTCCTAGAATAGCATAAACTAAAGTAAGAAGTGCCATTAGACTGACTGCGAATAGAGATACAACAGTTCTTCGATATCTTCTTGAATTGTGGATGAGATCCTTGAGGAATAACAAATCATAGACTAAAACAGATAAAAAGAGTATATAGTCGTAACCAATCTTTTTAACAATTCTTTTCATTAGGATCGTTATCCAAAATCTACTTTATGAACAATCTGTATTCTTCTAGAAATACACTGGTTCTCAATTTTCCACTAACTTGTCTTTTTTTTAGTTGTTGCTTTTGGAAAATCAATATAATCGCATTCTTTATTGGGGCATTTCCAGTACCGGTTCTTTTGTTTTGAAAGTTTGCTGATAAGAGGGAATCCGCATTTCGGACAAGCAGTTTTTAAAGGGTTATCGCCAGGATATAGTGAGATGGTTAGTTTACATTCGGGATAATTAGAGCAACCAAGAAACCTTCCAAATTTCCCTGTTCTTTCAATTAACTCTCCTTTGCCACAAGCAGGACACTTTACAACACCGCTTTCATGTTTTCGCGCCTCTTTTTGATCAATTTCTTCAGTGCATTCCTTGTTCGAACACTTATAGTAACGTTTTTTATTTTTTGAGAGTTTTGAGATAATAGGCCATCCACATGTACAGACCTTTTTCAGAGGTCGATCACCAGGATATAATGTAATCGTAGTTTTACATTCGGGATAATTAGAGCAACCTAAAAATTTGCCGTATTTTCCTCTTCTTTCGACTAATTCTCCTTCCTTACAAACAGGACACTTTTTACGTGATTTTTCATCAACAACCTTCCCCTTGCAATCCTCAACCTCGCAGTTGAAGCACGGACCACGCTGTTTTTTTCCTTCTTCTGTTTCAATTTCCTCAATCCAGCAAATTGGACAGAGATTGTACTGTACTCCTTTTGGTGAGGTCATCGTTATAATTGGTTTATCACATAAAGGACATATGAATTTTGCGGCTCTGGGTATCCCTGCGGGAAGTGGGTATGATGTTTTACATTCTTTCTTATCTGGATTAGTACATCGTAAGTAATATCCTTTTTTTCCTTTGAAAATCTCAATTGGGTGGCCGCAGTTTAGGCAATTAAATAATTCAACTTTTGGAGTACTTTTCTTCCTTTCGGTCTGTATGGCCTCTGCTAGGGCGTTTATTAAAGTTTCTTCTTTTGCGACAACTTCTTTGAAGAGTTTTTTCATGCGTTTCGACGAATCTTTGACAACAGTTTCTTTTTTTTGCTCTCCTGTCGCAACAAGATTCGTTTGGTTCTCGATATAGGCTCTGAGTTCTGGTTTAACAAGCATCTCATCAATATTTCCTAATCCGGTGATTAAAGCTATACCCAGCAAAGTTGGTTGAATCGTTCGTCCTTTTCCAGAGATTTTAAAATAGTTTCGCAGTTTATTTGTTTTAATGTGCTGTGGGATTGTAGCATCTGTCCCGATACCATTTTTATCCATTAATTTGATTAATTCAGTTTCTGTGATCCGACGTGGAGGTTTAGTTTCTCCTTTTTTCATTTCTAGGTTGGCGATATTTACTTCATCGCCTTTTTTAAGGACTGGTAGTAACCTTTCAGTAATTTTTCGAAATGGATATATTTCTAAAAAACCGAGCTGCTTCAGTTGCTTTCCAGTTAGATTAAACATTTCTTGACCGATTTGAATGGTTATTTTCATTTCTGAATATACTGCGGGCATGCTCATGGTGGCAAAAAAATGTCTTGAAATCATGTCATAGACTGACCATACAGCATTTTTGTCAAATTTTTTGACCTCAGGCAATTTTTCCAATTCGCTTTTTTCAATACTTTTTGTAGGATGAATTGGTGGATGTGCTTTATCATCTCGCTTTCCGCGTGTAGCTCGTATGCGTTTTTGTAGTAACTTTGAGACATAGTCACCCCATTCTGGATGGTCAGCATGTTGCTCTAGCAATCTTTTAAGGCTAAAGGTTCGTGGATAGATTTCTGTTTCTGTTCTTGGATAACTTATAATTCCTGCATTATACAAGCGCTCTGCAATTTCCATGGCGCGTTCAGATGCAATTTGTAGATGTTTTGCCGCCATACTAACAAATTGAACCGTGTTTAAGGGCTTTGGTGGATATGCTTTCTTTTCTTCGGTAATTACATCTTCCACTCTGCCCTTTGTTTCTTTTTTCAATCCATCAAAAATTTTCTTACATTCTTTTTTATCGAATAGGCGATCTTTCTCCCATTTGAGATCATAAAGTTGTTTTTCAATCTCAATTTGAGCAAAAATAAACCAGAATGGTTCTGGAACAAACGCTTCCCGTTCCAAATGTCTTCCAACTACAAAAGAAAGTGCAGCAGTTTGACATGGACCGAAACTTACTATTTTAGGCGCAGACACTGGATTGACTTTACGCACCCCCATTGTTTGAAAGCGAGTAAACGCACTGCCAGATCTTAGATCTATTTCTTGGCGTGATTCTACCTTTTCTACTATGTTACTATCTAATGTAGTCTTACTTGCCTCACTGAACGCCTTTTGGATATCTTGTTTTGTGACAGCAGAAAATATCATTCGATGTACTGTTATGTTTGGATTTATTTCCAAAATAATCGCTGCTATATCGTATCCAATTTTTTCTCCTTCAGAATCTGCGTCTGTAGCTATTATAAGTTCATCTGCATCTTTACCGAGTTTCTGGAGTTGATTAATCACCTTTGGGATCTCTTTGTTTGTCTCATTAATTTTATAAATCGTAGGTGCATCAAATAAGCTTTCAGGGTCAACTTTATCCCATTTATTGTATTTATCCTCAAAATCAAGAGTTTTTACATGACCTAAAACAGAAGTTACAGTCAGATCATCATTATTAATTTTAAATCGATGAATAGGAGTATATTTGCTCATACCTTTCTCTTTAGTCACTTTTTTGCCCAAAATATGACTAATTCTTCTAGCGATGCTGGGTTTCTCAGTAATTATTAATATCTGCATTTAACAAGCCTCATCGTGATTACCGGTGTTGCTCCCTTTATAAAATTCAAGTAGATGTGCACAATATAAAATTATAAACATAACGATTGTGACTATCTAAATTGCTTTTCGTTTGATATACAGTTTATATGTTTGCGTAGCTTTTCTTAGTGAATATCAGAAAATTTGAGTATATTACGGTAATTAAGATACGCACTGAATTTTTCAAAATTTGACTCATATCAAATTTCGATATGTTTAAATATCTACTCATCGCGAAGTTATTAAGTTTTTAAGTTTTTCAAAGGTGATGATTTTATGGCTTCCGAAAAGCTACCATTGAAGTTATTGATGCATATAGTTAACTCAGAAATAATTATAAGACTCAAAGACAATAGAGAATTTCGAGGGCGCCTTCAGAGTGTCGACAACTATATGAACTCTATCCTGAGCGATGCCATCGAAATAAAGGATGGAAACAAACTTGCTAAGTACGGAGAAGTGTTTATCAGGGGTAATAACATACTTTGGATACAGACAGAATGGGACGAGGTTGAAACGGATTAATTAAATCCTTTTAATCCACGAAATATGAGGAAACTTAACGAGACGTAATTAAATCCCTTTACCCTTAACCAAAACTAATCTAATAGATTTAAAAACAATAATTACAGTGCATTTTTGAGTATACAATAATTACTCAATCTGTAATTTTCTTCAAGAAATTAAGGCATGATAGTTATGCCTGAATTAAATGAATTTTCTTATAAGAAACGCATTATGAAACTCTATTCTGAACCAAGCTATGTTAAGACATATGACAGACGATATAATTCAATTCAACGTGAAAAGTACGAGATTATTTTACCATACCTCGAAAATCACCCACTTTGGATTTTAGATGTTGGTATTGGAACTGGACTATTTTTAAATAAAGTTGTAAGGCAGTGGACACTGATAGGCACAGATTTATCCTTAAGAATGTTACATATAGCTAAAAAAAGAGCAAAAAAAAACACTAATGTTGAATTAGTTTTGGCTGATGCAGATTATCTTCCTTTTAAAGAACGCATTTTTCAGATTGTCACAACGTTTACGTTACTTCAAAATGTACCCAATCCTTTGAAGACAATTCAAGAACTTAAACGTGTAAGCGATAATTTAGTTGCTATAACAGTTTTGAAGAAGAAAATAAATGTACTTTCCCTTAGGGAATTCCTCAAGAAATCAGGGGTTACAAAGTTTAACATCATAGAGAGGGAAAGTGAAGATATTTTTGCAGTTTGTTATGTCACCTAACGAATTATTGTCCTGTTGAATCATCTTGGATTATATCATTCATTTCATCCAGTTTTTGTTTTCTGTATTCCTTGATTATCTTTTTTAACATATCTTGTGTCTTTTCTTTCAGCAGTTGATTATATCTTTTTTCCCATTCCAGAAGTTTCTCATCCAGTTCATTCTTGTCTACTATGGCGAATTCGTCTACATTTTTTAATGTTTTTAATTCATTTCTCTCGATTAGGGGTATTTCGTATTCTAAAAAGCGAGCTTCTGCAATATGAGACATTTTTTTGCAATCAGTAATGATCGCCTTGATCTCAAAAGAGATTAATATGTCTGCTGTAGATTTTGAGCCTCCGGATGGATCTAAAAGCAAACAAACGTCTCCTTTTTTAATTCCAAATTCTTCTTTTGCTTTATTAATGCCTTCTACACTGAATATTTCGATTATACGGAGAGGAATAGCATATCCTCGTGTTTCAATCAACTTCAAGCGTTTAAGATCACTGAACTTAGACCTTAATTGTGAGATTTCGTTCTTAAAATCAATTTCTTGTTTTCTGAGTCTTCCTATCTCTTCATCTCTAAATTGTATTTCTCTGAGTTTTTTCAGTTCAGTTCTCTCTTCTGATTGAAGTAGTTTGATCTTTTCCTGAAAATCTTTGATAATTGTTTCTAACTCACTTATTTTAGAAGAATAAAGCTCGTTTTGGGTTCTTAAATTATCAAGTTGTTCTTCTTGGAGTTTTATTTTTGCCCTTGATTCTGATATCTTTGCTTCCATTTGTTCAGTGGTCAAGGTCACTTCAATTGCTTCTTCGATAATTGTTTCTTCCTTTTCTTCTTGTACAAGGCGATCAATGGCGTCTTTTATTGGTATGTCTTCTTGTACAACTAAGGCTTTTACATTATCGATGAATGAGCGCGAAATAGGGATTCTAACATCAAGCTTTTTAATCGCAGCCTCTATTCGGTCAAAAACATTTTTGTGCGAAGAATATGCGTTAAGTGCGGCTACTAATGCGTCGCGTTCATGACTATTTGATGGCTTAGTGCCATTTGTATTATTGAACGTACGAATCATTGCGTTTTTGTCGCTAACAGTCATAACTTTGGTTGCAGAGTGAATTCTTGAATTGAATTTTGTTGAAAGTGTTTGAATAAAGGCTGGTACAGATGTGACATCGGTTGCAATGATAGTAGCTGTGCCATACTCTGAAATTTTTCTTACTACATCACCTCTGGATAAGCCCTTTGCACTATCAAGTAGTATTACTCCCCCACGCAGATCAAGAATAGCGATACCTACAGTAACACCAGGATCGATACCTACAATTAATTTTTTCATTTTAGTAACTGTTGCCTGAACAGGGAAATTCGTACCCCCTAACGACGGTATGAATTCAATTCGTTTCCTTTTAACAGGATTGATTTTAATTTGAATATCAGGACCTTTTGTTTTTTTGATAATACCGTAAAGTTTATCCTGCGAAGTATAAACTGTAAAAATTGCTCTATCTAAACCATAAGCAGAATCTTTTATCGTGATGTCGAAGTCTAATGAAGCGCTTTCCAGTCGATCTCGTATTTCTTTTGCAGCATTCTGAATAAGGGCGCTTATTCTACGGTGATATCTATCTTGAGACCATCCACCAGATCCCAATGATCTAGCTCGTGTTACATAGATTTCAGTTTCCTCTTCAAAAGGAGAGGCTATATATCCAACATTTTTAGCTGCCAATCGAGCAGAAACTTCGGCTTCTTCTATTGCGTTTCCCTTCCCTGAAATAGGAATGCCATATCGATTTGCAACTCTGTTTAGCGGTTCCATTCCGTGAGAAGGATGTGGCGATCCTGTGACTTGTATCAATTTCATTGTTGGAGGAAGACGGGCTAAAAAGGACACTAAGGCTTCACTAGTAGGTGCTAATTCATAGATATTATCAATAGCTAAGATGTCTGCATTAAGTTCTTTAATTAGTTTAACAAGACGATATTTTGTAATAGCGGTTTTACGGTCGACAATATTATCGTTTTGCAGGACTACTGCAGAAAACTTCGGAGGTGATTTAACAGAAGAGCTTTGTGGCAGTATATCGATTCCTATTATGATACGTTCATCTTCCATGAAATCACCGATTAATGGACCCTCGTTGTTTTTAAGGGTTCACTTATCGCGTGTAATTTCTTTAGAGGGTATCTCATTTCTATATACATTATAATGGCAAAGTTAATTTTTCTTTCTATGTGTTATAAACTTCATCCACGCTGTATAAAATTTTGAACTTTGATTAGATCTTCATAGATCTCAAATCTTTTTTGAAAAAAGGTTAATACATTATTTATGTCACGTTTAAGCATTGCTTCTGCGTTTGGATGCTTTTTATTTGCCCATTGGGGCCAATCAATAATAATGGTATTATATTCGGGAGTAACAAGAATATTAAATTCTGAAAGATCCGCATGAATAATTTCACAAGATCGATAAATTGTTTTTACGATTTCAATGATTTCAGTTAGTATAGCATTAGGTTCTTCTATCTCTAAGATGATAGATAGTTCCTCACCCTCAATCAACTCCATTACTACACAATGCCTATTTTGCCCTAGTGGCTCAGGAACAGATGATATTACAGGATAAATTCTCTTTAATGCGACATATTCTCTTCTAGCAGCTATTTGTGACTCTAGCAACCATGAAAGATGCTTTCTGCCTGCAGTGTATGACCTCAAGCGGCGTGTTTGGCGAAAACTTGTCCTACCAAGCCTGTGGAATTTTATAACAACGGTCTCACTTTCAGGTGTAAGCGCTTCATATACATCAGATTCCTTACCTACTCCTATGGGCATTCCAATCGCTTCTATAACATTAGCACAAACTAGTGTGTTAAGAGCCAAACAATCATGCCCATTAGAATTCAATTCAAACCCTAAATATGATCCGCCCCAACGGAGGATCAACTCAAGTTTGTTAAGCTTATCAAGTCGGAATACGACTTCATCCTCAGGAAACCCTGAGATCAGGGAGATTATCTTTATAGGGACATGCTCATATGCTCTTATACCGCGCTCAATCGCTTCTAGAATTTTGAAATCGTCGGGATCCAATTTCTTAAATGCGTTGATAGCTTTTTGTGACATTTCTAAACCCAATTAACACCTTTTTTAACCGGTGATATTAACTTTCATAAAGTATATCTTGACAACAAAGATCTATAAGTTTAGATTTTACTTTAAATGTTATAGCATGGATAAATATATATTTAACATTGTGCATTTGTATTGAATGAGAATTTATTTGTTTAAATAATGGTAGGATGTGCAGAGATGCCTAAAGACTTAATTGTAAAAGATGAAGATGTCTCAAATGTTGCAAAAGCATTAGCTTCGGGAACAAGATGGGAAATACTTAAGTTATTGAAAGTCGAGGCACTCGATGTAAGTAGAATTGCTGAAAAACTAGGTCAGACTGAAGCAAACATAAGCGCACAGATCAAAATAATGGAAAATGCGAATCTTATCGAAACTCACTACGAGCCTGGAGTGCATGGAGTTCGAAAGGTGTGTAAGCCTGCCATTGATCGTATTATTCTTACGATAGATTAAGGGCTTTTTCCCTCATATTTCTTCGCAATTTCTTCTAATGACATTGAAATCTGCGGAGAAGGTGAATATCGATTTCTTATTTTGACAAAGATTGGATGTGACACCGCATTTCCCACAATGAGTGCCTCACCTACGTTAAGGGTTGTTATTGTATCTAATGAGGCTTTGTCAACCATTTCTGAACTCTGACCAATGAGCTTAAGGTCGTATGGGTTCGTTATTCGCAGATAAATTTGGCTGTTTAACTGGCTAAGCACAGTAGTACTTAAGCGCACAGGTCGCTGTGAGATTAGCACTAATGAAGCATAGAACTTCCGACCCTCTCTAGCAATCGTTTCAATAATGCCCTTTGATATGGCAGGTCCTTCTGGACAGAATTGATGAGCTTCCTCTAGAATAAAAACGAAGGGTGGGATTTCTCCTCGCTTTCTCAAATTAAATAAACTATTAATTAAGTAATTGACTATTATCTGCTTTTTTCGTAGACTTATGATTTCACGAAGATCGAAGATTGTGGCTTCACCAACTCGAATTCTTTCTTTTAGCGAAGGATGTTCCTCAAATCCGAACAACTGCGTACTTTCTAAGTCGTAAAACCATCCCATCATTGCCTCTTTTGTTCTTGGATTCATTTCACTTTGTTCAATCATTCCAATAAGCTCATTTAAATCGTAGGGTTTTCCAGTTTTACCACTCATTCCTCTCAATTTTTTGATAATCTTGTTTAACTCCCTTATTTGCACGTAGCTCATTTGTGATTGAAAACTTGCAAAATTATAACTGGTAAGTTTAGGGACACCAAGTTGAATGTAGGGGCCATTTATCACCGTAGTTTTCTCAGAAAAATCAGATTTTGTTGAGTCAGAGGCTGTCGCGAGACTCGTATATTCTCCATGTACATCAAGAATTACGACTGCCACTCTACCTTGTTCTGGTTTTCTCATTAACAATTCTTCAATCAATACGCTGGTTAGATAACTTTTACCCGCACCTGAAATTGCAAGGATTGCCACATGTTTTTGAAATAACCTCGTGAGATTGAGTGTTACTGGAACATCATGATGGAGTAATTTCCCAAGATTGACGCCCGAGGGATCTAATCCTAATACCTGTAGTAGCATCTCCGGAGTTGCTAAAAAAACGCGGTCGCCAGGACCGGGCGGGAAAGTGACGCGTTCAAGCCGTCCCGATGGGGAGATTCTGCCCATAGGTTTCGCTTCAGCAAGTATGTATTCCCAACGATCTGCTGGAAAGATAGTTGTAAGAGGTCCACTTCTTTCATATTCTTTTACGGCTTCTGCGCTCTCAAAGTACCGATTTGTCTTCATAATATTTGTTACTGTCGCAATGAGCATTCCATCAACATCAGCGCTTTCAACAGCTATAAACTGACCCTTTCTCAACGGTATCGAATTTTCGATTTCCGTGATGACCAGTTTGAATTCACTAGGAGTTGGTGAATCCCTCGCTGCAATAACAGTACCTATCAGCTTTTTCATGTTTTTCACTTTTTTTACCTAAACGGTCTTCGATCGCGTCTTAATTTTAATAAAGATGATGAATGCCCGATCTTATCAAGTAATTGACTATATACCAAATCTAAATCATAATCATGTATCTTAGCTCTCGCGTCGGCCTCGATCAGAACAGATGGTATTCCGTATGCCGCGTGATGGCTTGAAAGTGGATAGACGACCGAAGATACTCTGTCTGCAGTTTTAGGGGTCTCAACGTGTTCTGGATTAAGAAACTCAATGCGAGTTGGTTGATCAAAATCAACAGATTTTAGGTAGAAAGCAAAGAGTTTATCACGCCATTGTGCAGAAATACGTGATGGCGATTTCTTAGCATCTGAGGTTAGTAGTCTATAAACCGCAGATCTTTCACCAGATTTTAAAACGCGATATAATAAATCTGTATCCTTTATTTGTTTAATTATGCCTCTATAATCAACTTGTAGTAGTTCAAATAGTTCGGGATACTTTTTTATTAGAGAAGGTAGAATTTCACCTAAGATTTGAGTAAACCGTGTTGATCTACTGTCCTCAACACAACCCACTAATAAAGTCCCATTTTCACGCGCTTTTTCGTAGAGTTTTTCATAAAATCTCGTCAAGAGTTCTCCTCTTGCAGCAATGGTGGATGTAGCGAATATATCGTATTGTTGGGGATAGATTGATCCATCCATGCATAGGATGTCGATTTTAGCATAGTCCAAAACATCTATGGCTACTCTTACTTCTCCAATTGCTCGTTCGAGGGCGCTTGACGTGTCAATCTCTGTTCTCGATACGGGCATATAGTTCACGAGCACGTTCAGCGGCGGAACGTCCGATGGGTAATATCTAACAACTGGTTTATCTTGAGAAAAATCGAAGATAGTAGCCGCTGCTTTGGTGAGGATAATGTCAATTGCATGATATAGACGAGAAACTACGCCACCATCTATTCCCGCAATTCTGAGACCAGTTAAACTTGTAGATTCTACCTTTTTTACTAATTTTCTCTCAATAATCCCATCTTCTTTGAGTTTTGGAAAAGCATCCAAGTCAATCTGTTCTAGCCCTCCCCTAAGGAGCATGCTAAACATTTCTTTATCTCTTTCAAGTTGCTTTAACTTTCTTACAATTTCGCCGAGTTCATTATGAAGCGATTTGATATACATCTTCTTTAGCCCTTTATGGAATCTTGTATTCTTTGCCCTTTCTTCATCTTACATCCTAAGAGGCCAAAATTGGAATGAAAATTGTTTTTTCGATGATATTTATTCGTTAGCATTCGTTCTTAATGTAGATCTCTCAAGTGCATGTTTTATGAAGGCAAAATACAAAGGATTTGGTCTGTTTGGTCGAGAGGTGTACTCAGGATGAAACTGTACTCCCACGCAAAACGGATGATCGGCAATCTCTACAGCATTAACAATTTTCCCCGTGTCATCATATGCACTGGTAATGAAGCCTTTCTCTTTCATCTGGCCCATATATTCCTCAATTATGTGATATCTATGACGAAAACGTTCATGAATAACTGATTGATGATATGCATCCCAAAGTTTTGTTCCTTCTTGAATAATGATCTTGTGTGCACCAAGTCGCATGGTTCCGCCCTTTTCTTGGATAATTTTTTGCTCAGGAAGGAAATCTATAACAGGTAATTGCGTTTCGGCATCAACTTCAGTTGTATGTGCCTCTTTCCACCCCATTACATTTCGAGCGAACGCAACAGTTAGAAGTTGTGCACCAAAGCAGATACCAAGATAAGGTATGTTTTTTTGAATAGCATAGCTTGCAGTTTGAATCATACCTTCAACTCCTCTCGATCCAAATCCTGGTGTAAGTAAGCAGCCATCACATGAGTCTAAAACGCGAATTTTATCAGGATTTTCTTCAATAGCCTCTGTATCGATCCAATTAATGTTTACTTTTGCATCCAAATGAGCACCAGCGTCTTGCAATGCATAGTTTATACTAACATAACTATCAATTATACTCGTATATTTTCCAGGCATAGCAATATTGATAGTACGTGTGGCGTTCTTAAAGAGATTAACCATTTCAGTCCAGTCTTCTGTGGCGGGTTTGCAATCATAGGATAACTTAAGTAAAGAGCATAGATAATTTCCCATATTTTGTTGTTCAAAATAAAGTGGAAGGTCATAAATTGGGTTGAGATCAGGATTACTTATCACTGCATTTTCAGGAACACTGCAATATAAACTAATTTTATGTTTGATCTCTTCAGATAATGATTCTCTTGCTCTTCCAACGATAATATCTGGCTGAAGTCCCATTCCTTGAAGAGTGCGCACTGAGTGTTGCGTAGGCTTTGATTTTAATTGACCAACGGATTCCAAATATGGAATAAGAGTTACGTGGACTAAGCAAGTATCGTGTTCTGAAAGTTCGAGGCGCAACTGGCGAATCGCCTCAAGAAATGGCATCGCCTCAATATCACCGACGGTGCCGCCAATTTCAATAAGCAATACATCGGGATTCTCCTTATTTGCGATGTTCCTAATACGAGATTTTACCTCATCTGTAATATGAGGTACGATCTGAATTGTACGACCAAGAAACTTTCCAACGCGTTCATGTACAATCACAGAAAGATAAATTTGACCACTCGTAATATTTTGCGACGGATGAAATGGATGGTCGAGGAATCGTTCGTACGTGCCTGCATCTTGATCAATCTCTGCTATCCTGTAAATGAAACCGGGAGCGGGGTTGAAATCCCATACCTCATCGGTTATAAACACCTCTCCATGCTCTATAGGATTAAGTGTACCTGGATCGACGTTTAAATAAGGATCAATTTTGATAACGTCAACATGAAAGCCTCGGAACTGCAATAATTTGCCGATAGCAGCGGTTGTTATGCCCTTTCCCAAACCACTCAAAACGCCACCTGTGATAAAACATAACTTAGTCATAGTCATACCACTTCAAACTGATAGAAGATTGTTAAGATGAAATATAAGCTCCACGATTGACAACGAACTTTGACAAAGCGAAAAATGAGCTGAATTTTTTGTATCTGCTAATATTTGTTCCCAATATTTGAGGAGCATATTTAGTATTCATCTATACGAATTAAAAGCATTTCTATTTACGTGCAATCTTCAAGATTGAACTAGACCGTAAACAAAATGGATTCTCTGGGTTGACAATTTCTGAATTATGAACCAAATTCATTCTTGAGAAACCATCAAAAATGGCAGTGTGTTTTTTAGAGACTGTGATACAGGAATTGCAATAATGCCACCAATTGTCATTTGACCAATATTGAAAGGAACTTCAACAAAGGCTGCAGGTCCGAAACCCAAGAGCCAGTATTCTGCAACAAAATAGCCTAACACCATGCAACTTCCTCCTATAAGGATAGAAAAAACAAGCCATGACACTTCTGGGCGTGTTCTGATTCCTACAACAATAATCAATGCTGCACTTATACAACCGAGGACTACCCACACAATAGGTATCGGGCTAAGTTCAAAGAACTGATAACTGCCAAGAATTCCAACTCCAATTTGCCAAGGCGTAGAATAGAATAATAATCCAATGAGGATAATAATAATTCCTACAATTAATCCCGTAAGACTAATGAAAACTTTCCAGCGTGTATTTATTTTTTTAGGCGGTATAAGGGAGTTACTAATAAGTCCAACAACAAATCCTTCTGCGCCCTTTGTAACTAGAGTAATTGGTGCAAACACCCCGTAGCCCAATATAAGATCTGCAAGCGCAGATCCGACGCCTCCACTAAATGCACCAATAATTGGACCAAAAAGTATCGCAGAAATATAGACTGCAGAATCGCCTAGATTGAAGAAACCTTGAGTTTGAGGGATTGAAATTTGAAATACGAGAGTTATAATACACACCAATGCTGTCATAATAGCTGTAATAGCAAGCGACAGTGAAGGTGGATAACTTTGCAACAATCTTGATTTACCTATCAGTCTTATCTCCTTCTATCTCTTTTTGCAAGTTCCCCATAAAACTCTTTAACTCTATAAGTTACATATATTCATAATTTAGCCTTGCTATTTATCGAAGATTTGAATATAAAGAGTGTGTTACAAATGGAAAGTCAGATGATTGATACATTCATTAAAAGACTTCAGTTCGAATTCGAAGAAGGATCAGTACAAGTTAAAATCTTGAAAGACATCAATGGCCTTCTCGAAAGAGAGTTTAAACTTACTTCAAAAAGAGGACAAGAAAAAACCATACCGTTATGGATTGCAACTGAATTAGTCAAGCAAGGATATGCGAAATTAAAGGACAACTTCATTGAACTTTCAGAATTACATGATGTTTTGAAAAAGGAAGGAGAAACGCACGCATTACAGTCAATTGATAAAGATTTTTACCTGAAGGTTCGAGAACAACTGAGATTTCTTAAAAAAATAGATAGTCCAACGGCCAATCAGTCTTTTGAAAAAATAGAAGCACTTATAAGAGATATTCTCTCCATGCGTCTCTTTAAACTACTGAAAATTGCATCTCAAACAAGAAATTCGCGAGATTTCACTGAACATATGACAAAAGAAGAAAGAATCCTTTTTCAGGAATTAAGCTCGTTATGCATACAATGGAAAGATAATTTGTTCTATCTTGATTAAGTATTTCTAAACTTTTCCAGTTACTTTTAGCGTTTTTAGATAGCTTTAAATATACTGTTTATCTTATAAAGAAAACTATACCATTATACCCTTGTAGATCATTTTTTAAGAATGATAAAAACGAGGCAAGTCTTATAACAATGCTTTTAGAAATTTCAAACGCTTTACAAAACGCTGCTTGAAAGGGGGAGATAGGTAGAAAGAGGTATAAATGGTTTTACCCCAACCATCACCCACTGTTGTGGACTCTTTCTTCCCTCCAGACAACCTTTAGAATAAAACAAGTCACTTCAAAGAAGAATGTCAAGCGAAAAGTGTTTCCTGAAAAATATATTATTAAAAGGGCTAAAGATATTATCCAAAAGACGATAACCCATCTAGCGTAACTTTTATCTAAGTTTTATGATAATTTACCAGTTTTCTAATCAAATTCAGTTCAAACTCACAAATAAGCGAATTTCAAAATTTTGAATGCATTTATATTGTTTCTTAACCATTATATGTTGTTGCATGTAACTCTCTATTTGAGTAATGCACCTTAGATCTGTTAAATCAACAATTTAACAATTTTATGAACTCAATTACAAAGAAAAACCCGATATTATATCCAAATTTACGTCAAATACTTTGCATTTCATCCTTGAATTTACAGATTACTTGAGTGGAAAAAAATGTCAGAAACCTCCGAAGAATATGTAGAGCAATTTGAAACATTCTTTAAGGAATTTCGCGATGATGAAGGATCTTTTATATGGAGAGATCGTATTGAACGTATGCCTCTTGAAGAGCTTACATCGTTAGTAATCGATTTTAACGACGTGCGCGTATTTGATCCTGCTCTTGCTGAACTAGTTGAAGAAAATCCAGAGCAATTCATCAATTCCGCTTCGACTGCTGTAAAGAATGTAATGAAGGTTATCGATCCAGATTACTACAAAAAGGTAGATACTTTTCATGCACGCTTTCGCAATCCACCTGAACAACTAGCTCTCAGAAAAATCAGATCGGTAAATATTGGTAGATTTGTACAAGTTGAAGGAATATTAACACGCGCTTCAGAAGTTAAACCATTGCTAATAAAAGCGATGTTTATTTGTACAAAATGTGGCTATCTCTACGAAATTCCTCAGGATAAAGGATATTCCGAACCCAATGTCTGTGAAAATCCTAGTTGTAGAAAAAAGGGACCGTTCAAACTTCTGATGGAAGAGTCGACCTTTACAGATTGGCAGAAGATACGAATACAAGAAATGCCGGAAGAACTCCCGCCAGGTCAGTTACCGCGCTCTTTAGATGTTATTATAAAAGATGATCTTGTTGATGTCGCCAGACCTGGCGATCGTGTTGGAATCATTGGTATTCTTCGTTCTGTACCTGATTTTACAAAAGGCAAATTAAAAACCCCCACCTTTTCAATATACTTAGCTTCAAATTACATAGATTTATTTGAAAAAGGACTTGGCAAAATCGAAATAAGTCCTGAAGAAGAACAAGAGATTAAAGATCTGTCACAAGATGTGTGGGTTCATCAAAAGTTGATACGTTCTATTGCCCCCTCGATTTACGGTTATGAAAATATCAAAGAAGCTATTGCACTTCTTCTTTTTGGAGGTACAAGCAAAGTTCTACCAGATGGAATGAAAATTCGAGGCGAGTCAAATATTCTTTTGGTGGGAGATCCTGGAACAGCTAAATCGCAAATACTTCAGTATGTCGCTAGAATAGCCCCCAGAGCCTTGTATACTTCTGGTAAGGGAAGTACAGCCGCTGGATTGTGCATTTCAGGTGATAGTAATGTATTTCTAACAGATGACATATTACCCATATCTCAACTAGTAGAAGATGAGTTAAAATCTGGTGAAATATCCAAATATAATGAGTCGATAGAATATAAGGAGAAATCAGGTGACTTAAAGGTATTTCATTCAAATAATCTAGAATTAAAACCCCGAGGAATTTCAAAAGTCTGGAGAATCAAAAGTCCAGAAAAATTGATAAAGATAATTACTCGAACGGGAAGAGAATTAAAATTAACTCCTCAAACTAATCTTTTGTCAATTAATCAAAACGGTTTATTATGGAAACCGTCAAACCTTTTTGAACCAAAAGATCGAATAGCTGTTGTGAGGACATTTCCTGTTACTTCTGAAAAAGAAATTCCTACTATGTTTGAGTTAATTAAGGACTATCAGGGTTATCTTAGGCTTTTGAACGTTGAAAGTGAAGTTAAGGACTTGCTTGAGAAGCTAAAAAAGAAATTCAATATGTCAATGAGTGATTTAGCCAAATTGTTTAATGTAAACGATGATACACTTTACAGATGGAAAAAGAGAGGTCGTGTTGGAAACATACCACTTCAACGTTTCATAGAATTTTGTGATTTGCTTGAGGAAGATGCGGAAACATACTTGCCTGATAAGATTCATATTGAACCCAAGAATGGCCTCAAATATGCTCTTCCTAAAAACCTGAATGAAGATTGGTTCTATATAATGGGTTTAATTGTTGGAGATGGAAGTATTTATGTCGATAAAAGTGAAAAAGGATATGGTGGAACGGAGTTAAGATTCCATAATCGAGAACGCATTTTATTGGAAGAATTCGAACATTTCTTCAAAAATATGGGTTTTAACGTTAATAGATCAAAAGACTCTAGCGAAAGAGCCGCAACGTGTGCCATTTGGTCATCATTACTATATCATATTTTTTCAAAATTTGGTATTAGTGAATCACCAAAATCAGATAATATCTCTCCTAGCACAGAAATCATATTTTATAAAGAAGAATATCTGTATGCTTTTCTTAGAGCACTTTTTGACACTGATGGATGGATTTCGCAAAGATCAAGTGGTGGATCTTCACAAATCGGCTTTTCTTCAACTAGTAAGAATTTGGTAGAGTTTGTTAAAAATGCTCTTTCAACTCTAGGAATCGTTTCTTTCATTAGAAAAAGAAAACCTAAAACAGTTATTATGAAATCAGGGAAGAAAATTGTAGGTAAGAAAGAAAAATATGAACTCACCATTAGTGGATATTTCGATCTCGTTGTATTCAAAAATAATATTGGTTTCAAACATCCAAAAAAGAATTCACTGATATCGGAATATTGTAAAGTTCAGAAAGAATATCATAAGAATGTAGATAACATTCCTAATATTTCATTCATCCTAAAAGAACTTGTAGAGTTTTATGGATACACAAGTCGAGAATTAACTGGGCGTAAGTGCTCATTTTCGCCCTATGAATTAGAAAGACGAAATATCTCTAGCAAAAGACTTTTGGATCTTCTTGAAAAAATTGAGTTAGATTGGCTCAGACATCGTATAGAGATACCATACAGCGCAAGAAACAAATTCTATCAAGAAGTTAAGAAAATAATCTCAATAGAAAAGATTGGTAAATATGCAAAAATCTCACGCACAAAGCTTTCTGACTACTTCTTGCGAAAAGATAGAAATGTCCGAATTCCAATTGGAGTTTTTGTTTCTCTTTTACAAAGAACTGAAAAGAAATTGAATCCCGATATTGTTGATTATTGGAAGACCGTTATAGAATCCACCAAAAAACAACACGAAGAATATAGCAGAAAATACGAACTCTTAAAAAGTCTCTCTCGGTCAGACATTTTTTGGGATGAAGTTGCAGAAGTGACGGAAATCAAAGCGCAAGAACCATATGTATATGATTTAACAATCCCTGACTCCCATAATTTCATAGCAAATGGCGTAGTTGTACATAACACAGCTGCTGTGCTGCGCGATTCAGACACTGGTGAGATGACACTTGAGGCGGGAGCTCTTGTCCTCAGCGATATGGGTGTGGCATGTATTGATGAATTCGACAAAATGAGGACCGAAGATCGTGTTGCCATACATGAAGCTATGGAACAACATAGCTATCATCCATTAATGGAGATATTTTTGGCAGATGGAGCTAGAGAATCAATAGGGGAGTTAGTTGATAATCTCTTTGCAGATAATCCTAAAAAGATTGTTCAAGGAATAAATTGCGAAATTCTAGACGCGCGGCCCTTTAACTTAGAAGTATTTACTTCAGACTTTCTTAAGGTGGATAGAATTTGTATTGACCGTGTAAGTCGTCATCCCGCACCTGAATACTTTTTTAAAATTAAATTTGGTAATGGAAGACATGTGATAGTAACACCTGAACATCCACTTTTTGTTTTTAAGGGAGATTCTATTAGCGTAGTTTCAGCTACTGATATTCAAGTTGGAGATTTCGTGCCCGCCCCTAGAATTATGCCATGTGGTCATAATCCTGGAGCATTGCTTAACACAGAAATTCCAATACATTTTAATGCGAAATCAATTGCTTTACCTGAACATGTAACCCCAAAAATTGCTAGACTTCTTGGATATTTTGTATCAGAGGGATATAGCTATAATGGTTCTTCTGCTGAACTTGGTTTTAGCAATACATTAGATCTAATAGTGAAGGATATCTCATCACTAATGAAGGATCTTTTTGGTTTAGAGGGAATTAACTATATCGATCGTAATCGAACACTGCGCTTTGTATCTTCCCAATTAAGAGATTTCTTCCGAGAAAACTTTCCTGAAGTTCTTAACACTTCAAAATATAAACGTATTCCATCACAGTTGTTTGTTTCTGGAGAATTAGTAGTAAAACAATTCCTTAAAGCTGCATTTCTCGGAGACGGAAGTTTAGAATCTGAGACTTTGTCCTATCGCACCTCCTCACCTAAACTTGCTCTTGACTATCAAGATCTTTTGCTATGTGTTGGAATCCAAAGTCGAATAGTCCATGATTCTTATAACGACTCTTATAAGGTATGTATTCGTGGTAGCAGTCTCCCACTTTTCTCCCAAATGATTGCCGAGCAATGGGATCCTCGTAGGGAAAAAATTAGTATGTTGGTAAATCGATCCGCGAAATCAAATTATGATCATGATGTCTTTCCGCCTGGAATTGGAGTTAAGATAAAGAAATTGTTCAAGCGAGTTGGAATACCTTACAAAGGGACATTTTACCGTGCTATTAATGAAGATCATGGTATTACTCGGACATTGCTTCAGAAACATCTTGATGAGGCAAAAAATGCTTTTAATGAGGCTAAAACACATCTTAAAAATTTACCACTACCAATAAAGGCTACCCGGCGAATTCTTCATTGGTCCCTCGAAACTGCAGGTCGAAAAATCAACAAATCTGGCTCATTTATTGGCCACTTAGAACGAGGAGGCTGTACAGATGAAACCAAGAAGAAAGTAACTATTCAACTTGCAGATGCAGTCGTCAATGAGTGTCAACAAATTGAAATAGAAATAAACGAAATTGAAAGAATTCTTGAAAGTGATATACGTTGCCTTCGCATAAAAAAAATCGAGAAGATAGCAAATTCAGGAAAATGGGCATGTCCTTATGTATACGATGTTACGGTAGAACCAACACATCGCTTTATTAGTCAAGGTTTAATTCTTCATAATACTGTTAGCATAGCTAAGGCCGGAATCATTGCCACATTAAACGCGAGGACCTCAATCCTTGCGGCCGCCAACCCGTATCGCGGTAGATATAATATTCATGCTACCCCAGCAGAAAATATTAGATTGCCAGTGACTATTCTTTCTCGATTTGATTTATTGTTTGCAATAACTGACAGGCCAGATGCGGAACACGATAGAGAAATCGCAGAACACATTTTGAAACTCCATGAGAAGAGAGATACCGCAATTGAAGCTCCAATTGATCCGCAATTACTTAGGAAATATATTGCGTATGCTAAAAACAGAGTTTTTCCAAAACTAACATCAGATGCTGGAGATAAATTGCAGGAATTCTACTTGCGAATGAGAAAGACGGGAGAAGAAATAAATTCTCCTGTTCCAATAACTGCTCGACAATTGGAAGCACTTGTCAGAATCTCTGAAGCAAGAGCAAAAATGGCACTCAGAGATGAAGTATCAATCGAGGATGCAGAAGCCGCTATTCGCTTGGTGAGGTATTCATTACAGCAAGTTGGTGTAGATGAAAATGGTCGATTTGATATTGATTCAATTATGTTAGGACAAACAAAGAGCACTAGAGATAAGATTTCAGAACTACTTGATTTGATAAAATCACTAGAACAAGAAATGGATGATGCTGTTCCAATTTCAAAACTGATAAGCAGAGCAGAAGAGGCTGGCTTTGAACCTCCATTCGTTAAGCGTGCATTAGATAATTTACAGCAAAGCGGAGAAATTTACGAACCTAAAAGTGGTTTTGTTAAAAGGATAAGTGAAGCATAAAAATCATTTCATAATTAATCAATTAATTAGTAATTAAGCAGGAAAACTATTTTACGAAAGAAAATACTCGATATTTCACAAATAACTAACTGTTTTTTAATCGGAGGAATTTCGTATTAAGATAGAAAACCTTCCACTTCCTAAAGAAGCTTTGGACCTATTAAAAGATCATGGACTCGTGGATCTTTATCCACCACAAGCAGATGCGATTCAAGGAGGTGTCCTTGATGGAGACAACATGTTATTAGCATGTCCAACAGCTTCTGGAAAAACGTTGATTGCAGAATTAGCAATGCTGAAGCATATTCTAGAATGGAATGGTAAGGTAATCTATCTCGTTCCACTGAAAGCCTTAGCTTCTGAGAAGAAAGAAGAGTTCCAAAAATATGAAGCTTTAGGAATAAAAACAATAGTAAGTACTGGGGATTTTGATACCAAGGATCAATGGTTGAAAAATTTCGATATAATAATCTGTTCTAACGAGAAAACTGATTCATTATTACGACATCAGGTTTCTTGGATGAAAGATATTTCACTTATTGTAAGTGATGAAGTTCATCTCATTACCGATCCAAGTCGAGGTCCAACACTTGAAGTAGTCCTGTCTAAACTAAGACAAATAAATCCAGAAGCTCAACTTCTTGCACTTTCTGCAACTATAAAGAATGCGAACGAAATTGCAGAGTGGTTAAATGCTAAATTAATTCTGAGCGAATGGAGACCTGTAATCTTACGAGAGGGGGTTTATTACAACGGAACAATTGAGTTTGAAGATGGAGAATTAGAAGAAATCACAGCCACATCCATAAAACCGGAAAAAATTAGCAAAAGAAAAACAACAGCCAAAAAAAGAAAGAAAAAAACAAGACAAACTATTGATGACCCCATGATAAACTTGTTAAGAGATATACTACGTAAAAATGGACAGATGATAGTTTTTACAAATACAAGAAAATCGACAATGTCATTAGCTTCTAAATTAGCGAGATCTATACTAGATTTTTTGACAGATGAAAACAGAGATGTATTCAAAAGTATCAACGAAGAAATCTTGTCTACGGGGGCAGACACTTCATTACGAGCACGTTTAGCGCAGACAGTTTTAGGAGGAGTAGCATTTCATCATGCTGGGATGGATTATCGGCATAGAAGGATAGTAGAGGCTTACTTCAAAGAAAGAATCATTTTTGCAATTTGTGCAACTCCGACACTTTGTCTTTCTCCTGAAACTAAGATATGGCATGGAATATTTGAAACAAAAGTGCCCGATTTCAAAACTTCCAATCCACTCTTTGCATTATCCCAGAATAAATTAATTTCAATAAAAGCATCTCATGTTTACGATCTTGCTAATTTTTCCCCGTTAATTCAAATATCATCTGTTTCAGGTTATTCAATTAGAGTAACTCCTAACCACAAAATGCTAGTTAAAAGAAATAATCGGCCAATGATTATTCAAGCTTGTCAAATTGTCAAAACAGATAAAATTGCCACAATAGGGAAATTATCCCTCAAGGAAACTTATTATTGTAATATCGATGATTTTGTTATAGATAACAGACATAACGTTACTAAACACGAAATTGATCACGATTTAGCATACTTTGTTGGACTGATGCTGGGAGATGGTTACTCTGGTGCAGAAACAAAAGAAGGTTTAATTTTTTATAAAGGCTCACCATCAATTGTTGGATTAGATGATGAAATATTTTCACATGTAGAAAAGGTCTGTTATAAACTGAATATTAGTTGCAGGAAATCAATAAACTCATTCGACACACCTATGCTTATTTTAGGGAAAAACAAATGGTTTCGAGAATTTTTAGTTAGATGCGGAGTTGAAAAAGGAGATCAGAAATATATTAATTCTGCTCTTATGAAAATGAATCTAGAAAAAACATCTTCTTTGCTAAGTGGTCTCTTTGATAGTGACGGATATGTCAACAAAGGAAGAAACATAGGGTTTAGTAATACATCAGAAAAGCTTGTGAAGCAAGTAAAAAAACTACTTCTGAGATTTGGAATAGTAAGCCGTCTTAGAAAACGAAAAGGTAGTTCAATAAAACTTCATAAAAAGGAATATGAAACAAAACCATGTTATGAACTAATAATCGCTCAGACACAGAGTTTATTAGACTTTCACAATTATATTAAGTTCAATGTTTCGAGAAAACAAAAAGAACTTAGTTCATTAATAGCAAAAATCAAATCAAATGTTCTGCATATATCCTGTTCAAAATGTAACTATAAGATTTTTAGATCTCTTTTTTCTGGCCGAACCGAGAAACAGAAAGAATGGGGAGAATTAAAGCATTCAATAATCTGTCTCTTGGGTAAGCAAGGGGAACTTGGGTCAAATGAAATTGAGAAAATCTTAGGTAAAAAACCTAGAAAGAAAGATAATCGAATAAACCAACATTATGAATTAATCAATAAACGGAAGATTGGTAGTGTTAGCAAGATCGAGTGGTTTTGGAGTCTTAATGAAATCGGTAAATGGATTTTCACAAATTTTCTTGTTAACGATAGAAATTTCGATGATTTTTTCAATTTAAAACATTGTCCTTTATGTGGAACAAGATTTGAAGGTAAAATAAGAGGTAACTGGAGAACTAATGATTTTTATGGTGATATCTTTTGGGATATCATTCGAGAAATTAAGTATGTCAAATCAAGCCAACGTGTTTTCGATATTGTTTTACCAAATCTTCCTGAAAATGATCATCTGTTTGTAGCAAACGGGTTTATTGTTCATAACTCAGCAGGTCTCAACCTTCCAGCAAGACGAGTTGTAATAAGAGATTATAAGAGATACAGTTTTAGTAGAGTAAGATTGGGAAACCTAGTAGAAATACCTGTATTAGAGTATAAACAAATGGCAGGTAGAGCTGGAAGACCAAAGTTTGATACTGTTGGCGAAGCCATTCTAATTTCCAAGTCAGAAGAAGAAAAAGATGAACTAATGGAACGCTATATAAAAGGGGATACTGAAAGAATTACCTCAAAACTTGCAGCGCTATCTTCTCTGAGAAGTCATCTTTTAGGTATTATTGCCACTGGTTTTGTTGATACAGAGGGTGACATTTACAAGTTTTTAGAGAGTACCTTTTATGGTCATCAATACTCAATGGAAGAAATTTCAGCAATAATTTCTGATGTGATTGGCTTTTTAATTACAGAGCAGTTGATTGAATATAAGAATGGGAAAATTATTCCAACCAAATTTGGTAAACGGGTTTCGAATCTTTACATAGATCCCTATTCAGGTGCTATAATCAAAAACACACTTCAAGATTCGCTAGACAGAACTTTAACCGATTTAGGTCTCCTTCACCTCATTTGCTCAACGCCAAACATGCTTCAGTTCTATCTGAGAAAGAAAGACTACGCTGAAATGTTGTTCTTTGTAGAGGATAACTATAATGAATTGTTAATCGATGTACCAGATGAATACGATCCCGATTTTGAGTTTTTTTTGTCCAATATTAAGACAGCCAAAGTATTACTTGACTGGATTGATGAAGTAGAGGAAGAAGATTTATCTATGCGCTATTCTGTAAGTTCTGGCGATTTATTTAATTTGACAGAAGCAGCAGATTGGTTGCTTTATGCAACCCTAGAGATAGCAAAACTTTTCAAGTTAAAAGAACCACGAAAACTAGTTAAAACTCTCCGAACTAGAGTAAAATATGGCATAAAAGAAGAACTTGCAGAATTAGTCAACATTAAAGGTGTTGGGAGAAAAAGAGGGCGTTTATTGTATAAAAACGGAATTAAAACAATAGAAGATCTCAAAAAAGCTCCGATTAAGAAGTTGTTAAATATACCAACTCTAGGTAAATCGCTTCTTAGAGATATCTTTCAACAAATAGGACGTGAATTCGATACATCAGGTTTAGCACCAGAAGAAATCGAAAATAAAAAACCTAGTCAAACTCGTTTAACTTCTTTCTAATATTTTGTTCATCTCAATAGAAATCTTGTATTTTGCAAGAACCTAAAAAATAATCCTTATAGTAATGTTTATCATAAATTTATTAAATAGTGTCTCCTATTGAAGAAATACTCTCTTAATACCATTTTCTATGTATTTGGAAAGTTTTCACCTAGCAAACTATTGTAAATGGTGGAATCTGTGACAACAGGAATCGTTTATTCACCAGAATATCTTGAACATATACCTACCCGCTCTACCCATCCTGAAGCAAGAAGAAGACTAATTTTGATTAAGCAAATTTTAGATGAATATAATGTGTTTGCTAATCCATTAATTCAATTAATTGAGCCAAAAACAGCAACTCCAGAAGATGTGCTAGCCGTACATTCTGAAAAACTCTTCGAGCTTGTGAAACACACATCAGAAGAAGGTGGAGGTTATCTTGACCCAGATACAGTAGCATCACAAAGAACTTTTGAGATAGCGTTACTTGCTGCAGGTGGTGTAATAGAAGCTGTCGAACAATGTGTTCAAGGAACAGTTGAAAACTCTTTTGCAATAATACGCCCTCCTGGACACCATGCGACGAAAAAAAGAGCAATGGGGTTCTGTTTTTTCAATAATGTTGCTATTGCGGCGAATTATCTTCTGAAAAACCATGAAATGGATAGAGTTGCCATTTTGGATATTGATAGTCATCATGGAAATGGAACGCAAGACATTTTTTACGATTCATCAGAAGTGCTATATATCTCACTCCATCAAGATCCGTTGACTTGTTATCCTGGAACGGGCTATATTGAAGATCTTGGAGTTGGAAAAGGTCTTGGGTACAATGTAAACATTCCTCTGCGCCCTTTAACAACTGATGAACCGTATCTCTATGCTGTCAATGAAATTGCTGTTCCTATAATTGATCAATTCGAACCAGAGTTCATTTTAGTCTCTGCGGGCTATGATACTTACTATCGTGATCCTCTCACACATATGGCATTAACAACATATGCTTACAAAGAAATTTTCCGTACTGTTAAAGAACTTTCAACAAAATGCAAAAATAATGCTTTTGTTACAGCGCTTGAGGGAGGATACAGTCAAAGAGGTTTACAGATGGGTGTGTTAATTTCTATTTCTGAGATGGCAGGGCTTGGTATTGAGGTCGAAGAAGCACCTCCAGAAGAGAATCACGATATTAATTATGAATACACCCAAAAAATTGTAGCAAAACTCAAGAACTCTCTCTCTGCGTTTTGGAACTTCTAAATTTCACCAAATACAATACTTCTCATAGATTTTTGTAGGATATACAATAATCCACGGAACTATAATATCCCATGCTGATTGCACGGTATTCAGTATCAATACATATACTACAATTTCCATCAAAGGAGTTCCAAAAAGCAAACCAACGACAGCTACAACTAATGGAAGCATTATAGCAATTCTTACAAGAGTTGCGATTATTCCAGAACCAAACCAAAGTTTTGTGGAGGCAAAGTCGCTCCCAGAACACGATTCATTTTTTTTCGTGATTCTTAATGCTAAATATGGAATTATCATCATTGGAAGTGTAGCTGCTAACTTCATAAATGGTCCAATAGGGGCAAATGGGTCAAAAAACATTAAACCCATGGTTCCTGCTACACTACAGATTATCCCTGAACGAATACCAAAAATCAGAAAGCAGACCATCCAGACAATGCTGATTGGATCAAAGAGAGCGATGCCCCATGGTAATCTTGGAATAAAAGCAGCGGAAAATGAAACTACTATTGATAATGCACCAAATAATGCCGCGCCAGCAATTTCTAAAGTGGGGGAATAATATACTTTTGTGCCCATAAGTAATACATCCTAAATTCTTGAAGCAGCAGAGATAGAAGTTGCCTAATAAAGTTTGTGTTTCTACTCACGAATGAGTAGGAAAAATCTCATATCAAATAAAAATCCTTAAATATACCCACATTTTGCCATAAGTACGCACTTCTATATAATCTTAAATATGGGGCTGATTACTGGGGCCACCCCTATTCACAAAGAATATGGGCTCTATGTGGTCTAGCATGGTATGATTCCCGCCCGGGGCGCGGGAGATCCTGGGTTCAAAAAATAGGGACTCATTGTCTTTATTTGAATTTCCTGGCGGCCCCACCATCACCCATTTCCCACTGCAATGTAGATATGAGTATAGTAGGTTAAATCTATGAGTTTATCAGAAAAAGAAGTGGAGCATATTGCAGAACTCGCAAAAATAAAAATCACGGAAAAAGAAAAGAAACAATTCACAAAACAGTTCAATGAAATTTTGCAATTCTTTCATCAACTAGATGAGATTGATATCTCATTGATTAAGCCTACTTTTCATGTAGTTGATATTAAGAATAGGTTTCGAGATGATAACATAGAACCTACGCTTTCAAGCGACGAAACGCTTAAGAATGCTCCAAAAACAGAAAAGAACTTTGTTAAAGCACCAAAATTGTTCGATTGATGAGTTACCGTTTTTTTGTAAAAAAATAGCCTCTTAAGATTTCACAGCCTCTTGAAATTTAGTTAGTACTTCATTGCAAAGCTCAGACAGTTTGTCAGAAGCCTCAATAAGTGCTTCAGTTGGTGTTTTCTGTTCATTTGTTTTAATATAGAAGATTGGATTTGCATGAGTTGGATGATCAATCTTGTATGAAACAAATTCTACATTATCATCCTCTAGTAATATGTTTCGTAATGCATTGCACAGTGTATGATCCTCACCTTCGATTTCAAATTCAAGACTATTGCTCTTTATCTTCATATCTAAAATATTTACTTTCATTTCCATCACCTACTAATGCCCTTCAATAAGGAGTGACATAAGAATGACCATAAAAATTCTGTAATTCATGAAATTCTTCTTAATATGACTTTAATCAACTATTCATAAATATGACGCAAGGTTACTCCCTGTTTACGGGGGAGAGGAATTGCGTTCTAAACGATATGCGTGTGAGTATAGTACATTCTTCTTTCTTACCGTTTTGTGTCAGACGTTTACCAGTCTCTGCACTGTGCAGGCTTAATCGCTTGTTGTGGGTATACCCGCCTATATAGCATAACCCATAGTTGCTATGCTTTACTAATGTGCCGCGTTTTAGCCCTAATGAGATTGTTCCGCCGTATCTCTTTCGTATGCCTCCTTGTGAACAGTTGTACCTATGTAATTGGCGTCTGTGGAATTGTAACGGAGTTACATAGTACAGACTTTTTGTGGTAGGATATTGTGTTCCGGTTATGGCGGCGGCTATTACCCAAGCGTCTATACAATGGGTCTCAAATATCGGTTTTGATTTACTTTTCTTCTTTTTTAATCCCAATAGTTCTCTCAACTTCTTTGTTTCGTTGCCTTGCGCTAGTATTACGGTTAGCTTCAGTTTTTGGAGTTCAGTATAGAAATACAACTTACCTACTTCTAATGGGCTAAAATTGGTATTCCATCTCTTCTGATAGTTCTTTGTAACAACTTTAATATCTTCTACCACCGCATATTTGATAGGGATTATTGTGCATAATTGAGTGATAATTCTCAGTTTGGCATCCCAGCGGGCTTTGGTTGAAGGCGGTATTCTTGTCTGGTTTTTTAATCTGTTTTTCTTGCATTTCCTTCGGCGAGTTTTTCTTTTTCTTCGCGTCCTTCGTGCATTTCGCCTTTGTGCCACCTTCTTTTTCACCCAAGTTACCGCCTCAGACATAATATTGACTACGGTCTCAACATTTCCAACGACTGAGAAGCCTTCGAATTTCGTGCCCGGATCTACGCCGATGGCCAGTGGTTGTGTGACGGGGAGTTTAGGATCGAAATGTAACTGGATATAGAATAAGCCCAGTTTGTTGCGTTTCTTAGTGGCTTTATTTTGTGCTAAGAGTTTTCTGGCTTTCGAAGATGTACAGGGCATTAATGGGGTGCCATTTTTGCTGATGACAGGAACTCTACCGATTGCGGTCTCCCTGTCAGAGTCGTGTTTCCCTTCGACAAGGTATATCGGGCGTAGTCTATTAGTGGTAGACGTGGAATTGAGTGATTCTTCCGAAGTGGGCTGAACTAGGGAGGCATCCAGCCATTCTTGTAGCCCAATACACGTAGTTCTTGCAGAACTTAGTCTAGTCAATTCTTGCGTTGGTATCACCATCCCAAGCCCCGTCCTTCAGGGCGGGGTAATTGACAAATATGACGAACTAGATGCTTTCGTTATCGTCTATATGATTGCTTACGAATGCTTTTAAAAAGTTGTTTATGTTGACTGCAAAACTATATCGATCCTCTTCTTTTTTATCTTTTCTGATCATTCCGGATTCTAAAGCACGTTCAAGGATTGTAAATAGGTCTAAATCACTTATTACCGCAAGAACTGCTAATTGTTCACGGACAACTTTTGGTTTAATAAAAACATCAGTCTCTCTTATCAAAGAGTCTAAACTATGAATATAGTCAATTATTACCTGAAGTGGGGCATCACTTTTGATGAAATCTGAAGTGGAACTATCTATTTTATACCCTTTGTGTTGAAGCAGTTTTCGAAGTAATTCTACCCGAATCGTTGCTCCTGCTTCACGAAATAGAAAACCTATTTCGTAATTGAATAAACCCTGCCTATCTGGATAAAGCAGGCCCTTTGTTTGTTTCTGTATATGTTTAATTTCTGAGATAGCGAGCTTAACGTTTTCGCGCGATCCTGCAAGGCGCAAACGAATGTAACCCGGCTTTGCAGATAGATATAGATCTACAACTTTTATTCTCTCAAGCTGGTTAATAAAAAAAACACGTTCTTCGTTATTGCTAACCCTTATTACCATTTCCTTCTTGTATGTCCTTGCCAATCATTTCACTCTCTTGAGCCTGACCGTTTAAAGGAAAAATAAAATATATGTTAAGCATTAGCATTTGCACTTATTTTTGTTTTAAGTCACTGCAAGCTCAAATCGATAAATAATCCTCAGAAATCTTACGTCGTTCGACGTTCTCGCAATCCATACATTTCAATGTTGATCGTCCTTTTCTTTGTAAATACGCCCCACATCTTGTACATCTTGCTAATATACAACCAAATTGGTGTCCAACAGTTGATATATAGCATGGTTGTCTTTTGTCGTCTACAACGTGTGCTTTTACAATATCACCAATCCGGTATGCATCGGTCATGTTCTCAGTGTAGCTCTCACTTACGCAGCTTATATGCAACGTACCAGTCACTGGGGTATGTAATTCAGTGGAATCGATCTTTCCGATCGTAAGATCGACAAGTTGCTTTTTGGCATCTGAAACTTTGCCATAAACGATTGCCCCTTTAACAGGAGTGATTGGTTTATTATTTTTTGCGATGACTGAAATTCGTTTTGTCTTTGTATTGACATTAACATTTCCAATTATACTCGCTAAAATTAATCCGCCTTCTTCATACGTCCCGCTATCGGCAATAAATTCTTCAATTACTCCTAGTACATCACCAGGTACTACTAAATCTCCAGAATTGATTTGTTCTTTAACTTTCATCTATTTACCTCCTGAAACTGAATCTAAATTCTCTAAATCCTAACATAAAACAGTTTAAAGAATATGAAAATCGTAAAAGCTGTAATAAGGTAGCTATCCATTCCTTCATAAGCCATTTTCTGGATACTTCACATTATCCTGCATTTTTCAATTTTTCCTTCGTGTATGACAATGCAGTTTAATTTTAGAAAAAAACCTTACAAATATTATTAATCTGGTAAACTCTCTTTTTGCTCTACATGTCGATATATTTTTCTACTAATCACTTCCATAGTCTTTGGTAGCAAAATTTTTGATGTGAATGTTGTGCGAACAAAAAAATTGGATAAAAGGGGTACTATTGAAATAAAAGTCGAAAATCTAGACGACCTTTGGGTTTGTTACAATATTATTCTTTTTGGAGATTTTTTATCTGCTAGAACTACAAGACGAATTAAAAAAAAGGATTCTGATGAGGGTTCTGATAAGGGTGAGCGACGCCCCATATTCCTTGAGATCCAAGTCGAAAAAGTTTCTTATCATAGTTTTTCAAATAGATTACGTGTAACTGGAAAAATAGTTGCAGGACCGCAAGATCTTATCTCCTTAGGAGATTATCATACAATCAATCTAGAAGTCGGAACTCGTTTTAAATTAAGAAAAGACTTTTGGCCTAAGTATATGTTAATACGTCTGAAAAAAGCCGTTGAACAAATAAAAAGACCTCCTATTTTAATTGTAGCTATAGAGACAGGAGAAGCTTGTGTGGCTAGTTTGGGTGAGTATGCAACGACTATTCATGCTAATATTCACCATAGTATTACAAGAAAAGCAAGTGCTAAGCAATACGAACAATCTCTTCTAAAGTTTTTTGGTGACGTTGCTAATACCATTAAAGAACATATGAACTCAGATATTGAAACATTGATAATCGCTGGTCCTGGTTTTACTAAGGACTCTTTTCTTAAATATTTTAAAAATAAATTTCCAGAGCTGGTAAAAAACGTGATTATAGAAAATGTAAGCAATGGAGGCCCTAACGGAGTTCAAGAAGTCATTAAAAGAGGTGCAGCTTCTAGGATTCTGGAAGATTATCAAATAACAATTGAAAATAGGCTCCTGGAGGAACTCCTTGCCAGATTAGGTAAGGAGAAGCGAAATGTGTCCTATGGTTTTGATGATGTTAAAAAAGCAGCAGAATATGGTGCAATAGAAACTGTGCTTGTACTCGACGAGTTATTAAGGGAATTTGATATGGAAAAAAGGAAAAAACTTGAAGATCTCTTACATCAAATCGAAAAAGCAAGAGGGGAAATCGTGATTATCAGTTCACTTCATGACTCTGGGAAGACACTTCATTCACTTGGCAATATCGCCGCACTTCTAAGATTTGAAATTTGATTTTTTGATCTAGTGAACTGAAGATATTTTACTTGTTAAGAATTTAAATAACAAAGATAACCTTACGATTGTTTATAGAACAATGAAATGGTTGATAAAATTCCACGTTTTATAATAATCATCAATCTTTCCGTGAGAGGTAAGACCAGCCCTAAGGTTATCAGGCCGTGTGCTCGTCACCGAGTTCAACACATGAGTCATCAATACTGTTTTTCGCAATATCTCGGCAGTCTTGAAGGATTTTATCCCACCATGCTTGAAGAGATCATGGATCATCGACCATATACGGTAAGGACTACTCTTTTTCAAACGGGGTTCTATGTACTCCCCGACATGTGAGAGCACCCAATCGTAGATGTCTGGAAATGCTTCCTTGAATCCCAAGCCTCTTCGAGCTATTACATAACTTGCAAGGTGATGGACTGACAAATTATGTAATCGTGAATACTTGTATTTCCCGATGATAGAGGTGTATCCTGGAAATACTCTTCGAAAGGACACACCGCGCTTTTTACACTTCCATTCCAGCAGTTGTAAGGCGGTGGTCTTCAAATTGCTTAATTTTCGGTTAAGTTTCTTATTATAGGAAAATTCTTGATCGAATTGTAAGTCCTCAACCACGATGCCTTTGCCTTTATTAACGCAGTAATTAACGATTTTATCCATCTTATAGGAGATATAATCATTACGCTTATCTTTTCTATAGGTATGAAGATTCCCAAACGAGATGCTATGGTAGGAGAGTAAATTACCGTGTTGATCCACATTAGTTAAAGACGCAAAATTATAGTTAAAATCTAATCCGATTGCGCCATGTTCGTAATCACAAACTATTGTTGGTTCTGGGATATTATAAGACACATGAAGAAAGTAGTGTACTTTACCCTTAGAGAGTTTCCTTTTCACGGTCACGGTGTATTTATTTGTATTTAGAATTTGTTGAAACCACTTTCCCTGCTCAGAATTTATGGATGTAGGGATGACCAGCCATTTGCGTTCCTTTTGTTTAGAAAAGGTGCGTATCTTGACGGTTTTATCGGGTAATACCTTGATGTTCAGGTTTTGCAATCCTTGTTGTTTCTTTCCGATGCAACTGAAAGAAGAATCCCGTCGTATCCTGAACTCGTCTCTACTTATGATACCCCGTACTCTCTGCCTAAATAGTTTCTTAGTGCCGAATACTACGGTTTCGAGGTGTAAATTTTTTTGTTTAGCCATTATTGAGGATCTGCGGGCGTATAATCCTTTTAACCGTCTGTCATGTGTATCCTGTTCCTTTATTTCATTAATTTTCTTGTTAATGACTTTTAACTGCTGTATCATGCGTTTCTGTCGTTTTTTCAACCAGGACTTCTGTTGTTTCAGTTTCATCCTGTTATCAATAAGGATGGTATTGGCATAGGGGTTGTTATGACACTGATCCATCAAACATTGTTGTATTGTTTTACCTTCACCGAATCGTTGTGACATGTAACCCTCACCATAAAACAGAAGGTTATAGCCGATTCGTTTAACACGGTTATAGATGGTAAAGATCTCATGGAGCTGATGTTCATGTGACTCATCTGGATAAATCCTGAATTTGACGGTCTGAATCATCGTGATCGACTTCTACATATCTTTTACTACATTTCATTATTAAAACTCCAACAAAATTTAATGAGGTCATTGCACTTTATCGTGCAAGGCATTGAGTTCAGATTAATAAAATCGATATGAGAAATAACCCAGTTATCAATTTCACAAGATTAGGGGTTTATAACTTTGATCCCTGCTTGCATATTTGAACTGGAAATATCTGAAGTTAAGTGTTCTTTCAAAGGAGGGATAGGTTGCTTCAGAGATTACTTAATGTAGTAATCGTAATAGATTAACAAAAAGATAATAAGTTTTAGTTCGCATATTAATGTTGAATGAAGAGACGACGGTATCCTGATGCGAGAAGCGATGATGAATAGGTAGAACTGATAAAAATCAAATATTTTGTTGATTCATTCAATGCAAAAATCTTTATGATGAAAAGGCATTTGTAAGACGCAGTATGCGGATGATTGAGAGTTAAGTGCTGATTTAAACTTCCATTGAAATCTGTTCTACCTTCATTTTTCAAGATAAGCAAAGAAGTTTTCTTTCCCACCTTTTCCTCCCAATTTTTCAAGCTGAACAATCTTCAATTGCGTCATTTTGATGAGTTCCTTAAGTTCTTTGAAGCGAAACAGATGATAAAATCTATATACTTCATATCGTTTGTCACTTGTTCTCCATCTCCTATAGATATCCCCAAATTCTTTTTGTCCTTTACCAAATATTCGCTTTAAAAACTCCTTTATAGCATACTTTAGAAACCTTCTCTGCCATAATCTCCAGACAGTAAGAATAACCTTTCCTTCTTCCTTTAAGACACGATCAGTTTCTTCAAGGGTCTTCTGGCGCTCACCATGCGAGGGGAGATGATGAAGTACAGCGACAAGCAAAACAATGTCAAAGGCTGAATTTTTGAATGGAAGGTACGCCGAATCGCTAACTATGAAATCTGGTTTTCTTTTCATGTGTGGAGTAGTTTTTGCGTTAGCAATTTGAATTAAATTCCTTGAAATATCAATTCCATAAGTGTAAAAGCCTTCTTCATTCAACCAAAATACATGCCTTCCATTACCACATCCTACATCAAGTAATTTGCATCCTTGTTTTTCGAGAAGATTGGCGATTTTAAAAAATTCTTGAACTACATGCCATGGTTTCTTTCGAACTCTTTCATAATCATAAGCAATCGTGTCATATGCGTCCTTTATCTCCTTTTTAAGAGTGCTCACAGAATTAACTTCCTTTTAAATTAAGAGTTTAATGTTTTGCGTCACATTCCAGCACTATACTCCACGTATAACGTCTAAAATAGGTTTTATCAACGATTGCATCTAGTAGTTTGTATATCTTGAAGATAAATGGATGTTTGTCAAGCAAACCTGCAAGCGGGTAGACATCGAGTGCGCTCCCTTCAATGTTGTTTATTTGTAAATCGGCTAATTTTAAGAGAGATGTAAGTTCTGAAATCGAAAAGATTTTGGTGTGATGTATATGACCTTCTTGAACAAGATATTTTTCTGCCTTGCTAAGTTCTCTTTCTCGACATCTTGAGGACATTATTTTTACATTTTTTTGGAGTCTAAGAAATCTAAATAAAGAAGAAAAAGCTGACATAATACTTGAGATCATATTTTGACCGTTTGGTGTTGTTATCACAGCTTTTCCTTTTAAAATTCGTTTAATTTCCCAAATTGCACTTTCAGGATGTGGCAGATGTTCAATTACTTCAGATAGAAGAATTCTATCAAAGATATTCTCTTTGAATGGAAGATTTTGTGCATCGGCAACTATTAAACTAGCTTTGTTTCTATTATTTTCTACTATAGGTATCATTCTTTGAAGATGCGTAAGAGCTAAATCCATACAAACAAGCTGAATATTCGAAAACTTCGGTAAGACTGATAAAAGCGGCGATTTTCCGCTGCCTATATCCAAGATTAAATTTCCGTCTTCTATTTCCAATAATTTTAAAGAATTTTTTCGTAATTTATTCCATAGCCACTCAATTGACTGAGATTTTACTCGTTTTTTTTCTTTAGCGTCAGCCCTTGCGATGAGTTCATAGAATTTTCGCATGTTTTTTGCTCTATCTTTATTTCGCATGCAGTTTAATCCCTCTGCGAATTCGTTGTCCTGCCAATTCACTGATTTTTTGGTTGATAATTGTATACTCAATATTTCATGAATAGACCTTTTTCGGATCCTTATAGCAATCTTTAGTCAGTTACAGCGTAAATACGCACTTCATCTTTTTCGTAAATTAATTTTAGAAAGGGTGAACTGTTATAACGAGTATAAGTACCCTCATAATGATCTGAAATGACAAAGTAACCAATATCATATTTTTTCAAAAGTGTCAGTGTATCAAATGTATGTAGGTTGCTTAAAATAGTGTTTCTGTCACTAATATGTTGAGATATTCCTCTTTGAGATTCTATGTCGCTGATTAGTGGAAGCATAGGCAGTTTATGTGAATAAACAGCAATCCAAGGATTGTCATAACTTCCTGCTACTATGATACGACACCATCTTGAATCGTAATTAGAGAGCCAAATAGCTGCCCGGATTGTTGCATCAGTAGGATGACTTAAGATATGTGCTTCATCCAAGTACATCTCTTTGCTTTCAACATGAAATTGTATAGTTGAATGATAAAGGCTCACAATAAGTACAAAAATTATTGTCAATTGTACCAAAATCCTTTCATCCACTTTTAGAAACTGAAGGCCACCCACTTTTCTTTGTATAAACTTGAGAGTATTTGGGAGGTTTCTAAAGCCGTATCCTCCAACTACACAAATCGCTAGAACGAATCCTCTGTAAAAATGGAAATAAGGAAACCCAAAGCAACTTGTTAATATGAACAGAGGTATTATCCAACTCAATAGTAGAAGATCTTTTGTCGATCTTCGTTTAAAACTTATAAAAATGCCGTTCAACAATACAAACGTTAGCACTCCCATAATTTTCAAATAATTAGAAAGATTTTGTAAGAAAAATGCAAGATCAAACCGTAAGAAGACGAATCCTCTGTTAGTAACTCCAGATACTCGCCAATACCCCTCTAATACATTATTAATAAGTACAATGAGTCCTCTGCTAGTCCAAAGAAGAGATATTGGGATCGCTATAAGTATCATAAGCGCTATAGCATGAAGTTCTCTGCATTTTATTGACTTTTTTTGTAGTATTAACACGAGAACATAAACACTTAAGATAATTATAATAGACATCGATAAGATAAGATGTACCAGAACTACGCTACCAAAAAACACTCCTGCTATTATAATATGTCGTATCGATTTCTGATCAATTGCTCTGAAAAGAGAGTAAAACATGACTGCATAAAAAATGTAACCCAGAATGTTCGAATACATTCCAAATGCAAAAATAGTAAAGATCCACGGAAGAATTGCCGTAATATACGCAGTCAATAGACCTGTATATTCACCAAATTCCTTTCCTAAAATATACATCATTAGTGGAAGCATTGCAGATAGTACTGCTCCGCTATTAATAACTACGGTGAATGCACTGACCCCTAATATTATACTTAGTAGTGCGCACAAAGCATGAAACCCGATGGGATATGACAAAGGAGTTTCATTTACGATTGGCGCAAAGTTAGCTACATTTGACTTATATATCAACAATTCTGTGAGCAAAATATGCATTGTTGGATCTTCTGTTCGTGTGAGTGGTCCAATTTGAAGATAATACAAATTTGTGATAAGCCTGTAGAATATAAACAAGCAAAGAATACCATAGAGTGGCCATAGGGACTTTTTGTGCCTTAAACTGTGCCTCAAGTAGGTCGTCCCATATCCTATAAGGATACTACCAAAAATTACAGGGATTATTCCGTAGTAAATATCGAAAAGAAGGAATCTAGGTAGGCCTATTCCTCCAGCGTGTTTAAGGATATCCTCCAGTTGAATTAAGTCAATATTATTACCAAAATCTGTATGTGTATTACCGATAATATAGACATCACCGCCACCCTTAGCATAATCCCTTAAAGCCTGGGTTTGACTTTTATGCAACTCTATTAACGCATCGTCTTCAATCACAATTATGTCATAATATTCCAATAATGCGGATGCAAATTCGGGAAGATCCTGCGGTTTAATGTACTCTCCATTTATATTCCATGCATTGCTTTGATAGTCTGCCATTCCAACAAAAAGAACACTTGTTTGAGCTATTGGTACTGTATAATATACACTTAGCGTAATGATGATTGCACCACATATGAGAGAGAAAAGCCTACGATCCGCAATCTTCATGTTTCTCATCCAATCACATACGAGATAAAGATTAAGTGAGCATTTTCTATTTAGATCGATAGAGTTATATGCAAAATATATTGCTTTAAAAAACCTTGTTCTATCCAGTATGCAAGAACATTCTTTAAGGGAATTATATATTTAGTGAAACTATATCCATTATACCCTTCTTATGGGCGGGTGGTCTAGATGGTTATGACGCCGCGCTTACGACGCGGAGTATCCCTAAAACTGCTTTAGGGGTCCAGAAGTCGTGAGTTCGAAGGAAAGAACCGAGAAATCGCTCTTTCTGAAAATCTCATCCCGCCCACCACTCTTAAATATTTCGAAAAATCGATATAATTCATTTCTTAGTGAAAAGACTTTTACTCGCAAATCAAATTGGTGATAATTTTGGAGAAAACCGAAAAAATCTGGATGAATGGACACTTTGTTGACTGGGATGATGCTAAAGTTCACGTTTTAACACATGCGCTGCATTACGGCACAGGCATCTTTGAAGGGATTAGATGCTATAACACCGACAAAGGTCCAGCAATATTTCGGGCTAAAGAGCATTTCCAGCGATTTTTAAACAGTGCAAAACTTTGCCTTATGGATATCGAGTATTCTGTTGATGAGTTCATAGGTATTGCAAAACAGTTATTGAAGATTAACAAATTAAATGAAGCTTACATTCGACCTTGTGCATTTTATGGCTATGGTGAGATAGGGATAAAGGCATTAAATAACCCCATAGATATCGCAATGGCATGTTTTCCATTTGGGACGTATTTAGGGGAAGAAGCTCTTAAAAAAGGCGTTAGGTGTAAAATGTCCTCGTGGGTAAGAATTGATTCAAGAATGGCACCACCATTAGCTAAAGCGGCAGCGAATTATCTAAATTCATTCTTTGCTAAGCGTGAGGCAATTGAATGTGGATATGATGACGCGATTTTATTAAATTCTAATGGATATGTTTCAGAAGGACCTGGTGCAAATCTCTTTATCGTCAAAGATAATAAAGTTATGACTCCACCCCCTTCTGCAGGTGCATTGAGGGGCATTACTGCAGATGCCGTCATGCAAATAAGCAAAGATTTAGGATTTGAGGTAGTTTCGCAGCAAAATATCGTCCGAGAAGATTTATTCTTAGCAGATGAAGCCTTCTTTACAGGCACAGCTGTTGAGGTTACTCCTATCCGGGAAATCGATAAGAGAGTTATTGGATCTGGAAAAAGGGGTCCAATGACCGAAAAGATACAAAGAGCATTCTTTGATACTGTTAAAGGCAAACTTGAGAAATATCTTGATTGGCTGGTTTTTGTCTAACATATATTCTTAGCTTTCCTATCAGTCAAGTTTCTCTCTGCTACATGTCTTTCGGCTTCTTTCACTCAAGAGTCCAAAGGCTCTTTTTAATAAGTTTAGTTAATTAATCTGCATTTACCATTAACTTTATTTTGACAGGGAGTAATACTCTTGATATATTCCTTTACTTTGGAGGATTATGATATGGATATAGATAAAGCGTTAAGACTCTTACGAGAGGTTCAACAATTAGAGAAAGAGGCTGTAGAGCGTTATACAGACCATATATCGAAGATCGAGAACCCTGAGATCAACTCTATGTTAGAGGGCTTTAAAAGAAGCGAAGAACGGCATTATGCAGAATTGACAGAAAAAATTGAAGAACTAAAAGAGAAATACGATATTGAGGATTAGGAGGTCGGCTTATGTTTAAAAATATTAAAGAGTTACTGAAAGACGATTTGGAATTCGAAAGGCGTGCTGTACAAATTTACAAGGATTACGGATTAGAGATCGAAGACGAAGATGCTCGAAAAATGCTGCTGACTTTCAGAAAAGATGAAATGGGGCATATGAGGGCTATCGAGAACAAACTTACAAAGATTCGTACTGAAAAGCTAAACGTCGCATTCTATTGTCCTAGATGCGGTTGGACATTGGTGTATGGTTGCAATCCAAAGACAGGCCAGGTCATAAAATGTCCCGCTTGTCATGCGCAGATTAAGTTATTTATTAATGAAGATGGAGAATACGCTGTAGAAGAGGTATTTTAAGCCCATAGAGGGGCATAACCCCCCTCAAAGATTTAACATTATTTTGGGTGCAAGTAGCCCCATTTATCTAATGCTGCTTTTAGTTCTATATTTTTTGCCGCCATCTCATCTAACGACATATTCTCTAAATGTGCATCTATGGCTTGTCTAACAGCTTTTGCACCAGCTTGTGCGCCCATTGGATGTCCCAAAACTCCGCCCCCTACTTGAATAACCAAATTGGATCCGAATCTTTTTAAAATCTCTGGCAGAAGACCTGGATGCAGTCCTCCAGAGGACACGGGGAAAGTTTGTTTTATATGATACCAGTCATTTCTGAGAAATTCATTAATTTTCGTAACTTCCCCTTCAGGTCCCTCTAATTTTCCAACAACAGTGCCCGTGTGAATTTGATCAACACCGATTAATCGCGCAGTTTTTGCCAAAGCAAACATTGAGATACCATGTTGAGGATTTCTTGTAAATGTAGCATGCATTGCTCTATGGGCGTGTATTGCCAGTTTTAAATCTTCACAAACCTCTCGCAAGGTCTGTAAAGCAGCCCAGCCTGTCGTAACTATGTCAATCATTACATACTCCCAGTTCAAATCAGCAACAAATCGCGCTCTTTTTTTCATTTCTTCCGTTTCTGCAGTGATATTTATTAGATAGCTTCTTCGTTCACCAATTTCTGCTTCCACTTTCTCTCTCATTTTTTGAGCGTATTCGACTCTCTTCTCAAATTTGTTGAAGGGTAAGGATGAAAGATTTTCATCATCTTTTAGAAGATCGATACCGCCAGTCCAGATCTCATATGCAACTTGAGCTTGTTCTTCCGCTGAGAAACCGATCTTTGGTTTAGGGACTGTAGCCAAAATTGGTCTTTCATCGACCTTTAACAACTTCCGAATTCCTTGAATACCATACTGCGGACCTTTGAAATTTCTTACATATTCCTCAGGAGGTTCATAATCTATTAATCTGAGATTCTTGACAGCTTTCATTCCGAAAATGTTGCCAGCAATTCCAGATAGCAACTGAGGCACATTATTTGGCTCCCATAAGTCGAGAGGATAAGCAATCTTTATTATATTCCCATCCCGCTCGTACATTTTAGCCTTTAGGGATTTTATTCTATACGGCAGTTCAGCAAGCGTAGTCCATGTTCCGACACTGCTTTCGGAGGCAACACGCCCGGCCACTTCCTCAAATGACATCCCTTTAGCAGGTTCTACATAAAAAGTGACAATTAAATCTGTCTTAGATGGTCTATAATCATAATCTACAAATTCAAGGTACCACTCAATTTTTTCAGGCATTTTTCTCACCTTCAAATGCAAGAACTATTTCATCTTTGACAAAGTAGTAATATATTATTTATGAAGAATACACATTGAGGGAATACTATGGAAGATTTGATACAAGTCGCCAAGAAAATCAAAGATTTAGAGATTCAAGGCGCAAGAAATGTAGCTAAAACTGCTATCCGTTCAATGAAGGATGTAATTCTTAATTCTTCAGCTACAGAGCCTGATTTATTACTCAAAGAACTTTTACAAGCAAAAGATATTCTGTTTGACACAAGACCAACTGAACCTGCGATGAGGAACAGTATTCGATATGTATTATATGAAACAAAGGAGGCAAAAGGTGGTATAGGTGCTACAAAAGAGATTGCAGTAAAAACATGTGATAAAATCCTCAAATATTTTGAGGATGCTATCTTAAAAATCCATGAGATAGGGGCTCGTAAAATCCTAAGTGGTATGCAAATAATGACTCATTGTCACTCCTCAACAGTAACTGGCATATTAAAGAAAGCAAATGAACAAGGAAAAGATATACATGTAATCTGTACAGAGACACGACCACGTCTTCAAGGACATCGTACAGCAAAAGAACTGGTGGAGGCAGGTATAAAGGTAACATTTGTAGTTGATTCGGCAATGAGATACATGATGAAACATCTTGAGGTAGATTTAGCACTTATTGGTGCTGACGCAATCACTTCAGAAGGAACAATAATAAACAAGATTGGGACACGATTATTTGCGTTAGCTGCGGACGAAAGAGACGTGCCAATGTATTGCGCTGCAGATACATACAAATTTAGCCCAGAAACATCCTTAGGTTTCCTAGAAAAGATCGAGAAACGAAATCCTGATGAAATTTGGAAAGATGCGCCTGCTGGTTTATATATAGAAAATCCAGCGTTCGAGACGGTACCTCGAAGATATATTGATGGACTCATTACTGAAGTCGGTGTGTTTCCTCCCTCTTCTATAGCCCATCAACTACTTCAGCTTCACCCTTGGATGTTTGATTTTAAAGATTGAAGAAAGAAAATCTATCACTATCATAGCGTTACAACCGCTATCGGCTCAACTTTGTCAAACGCAACCTGACGACGCACAACGCCATAGGTATCGATATGAACGATTACCACATGGTCATCGTGATCAATAGTCTTGACTACTAATCCCCCACCGTAGATTATAGCCTCCTCTACTTCTTCCTTGGAGAAGGGTATCCGATCTTTCCTCCCACATTCGTGACATAAATTAATTGCCGCTTTATACATGGCCCCTCACTAAACCAATTCCATAATGTCTTTTAAATACCGATATCATTCTGGTATTTTGTCGGGATATTTTTTAGTTAACGCGCCCCTAATCCAATCTCTCCAATATTCAACTTTATCATTTTTTTCAAAAAATTGCTATTTCACTTAGGATTTTCGAAGAGGATGCTACAGGTAGGAGTTCAACTCCTCTTCTATTTAACAAAAGAAGAAGTTTCTATTGATTCAATATTTCATTAAAAAAATAAAAAAATGTGAGGGGGTTTATTCGTAGTCTTCAAGTCGACCTTCCAATTGTTTCAGAACTGATGGCAAGGTGGTGTATTCCATCTCCTCTAGTGGAAGTCTTTCCGGTTCAAATGGGCCATGACGTCTCATATAATCAGTGATCTCCATACATTTTTGTCTAGTGTAGTCGAAGGCAACGTCGTCAAATAGATCCACTGGTCCAATAAGTTTACCATTTTTGATCTGAAAACCTAATCCGACCACTCGTGGCGGACCATCAAATCTTGTGCATCGACTGTCCTTTAGCGCCACTGGCAACATCGGGCCCCTATGCGACCCACGCATCCATCCCGCTACGAGATGACCAAGTGAAAAAGCTTCGATTACTTCTCCAACAGCAGGAAATCCGCTCTGAGATCTGACTATTGCACATGGGTCATCTTTTCCGATGTATTTACCTGCTATGAGTGCCAATTTTTCGGTTGAAATAGCTGCAGCAATGCCCAAATCGGGATTCTTGGAATACACATATTTTATAGGAAATCTGCTTACCGCGCCGATCAATGCTAGCAAATCGTACATTTCTTCAGGGCAACTCATCGTAACAGCCTTATGCGCAATAACATCTACAACATAGAATTTGAACCCTGGATGTAGTTTGGGATCAATAACAAGTCCAGCAGTGCAAAATGGATCTGCAAACATGCGATAGATTGGGTAATTAAATGCACCTGGTTCAGTTTTGTCAGCAGCGAATACAAGGATAGGCTCAGCAGGTCTTTCATCAATTTCCATTTCAGCGACTCCAGGACCTTGACCTTTAATATTTCCAGAAAAGGCATCTGCCAGAAGATCTTGTCCAGCACCATAAAGCCCTAAAGCCTTAGCGTTTTCAGCTAGTTTTATAAATATATCCCACGCGAGTTCATGGATTTCGGGGGAATCTACGCCTTTAGTGTGTGTCATTAAGAGTTCAGTATCGTCCCCGGCATTATACACGCGGAAATCAATTATCAAGCCTTGGTCTTGTGCCTTAGCTAGTTCTTGTTCAGCCATCTGCATATTTCCTTCGTATGTCACAACATGACCTGGAGCGGATCCGATATCTGCTTTGATGTTTGAAATCGTAACTTTCAAATTGAAACCTCCTTTTTTAAGAAACCTAGAACTTGGTTTTTATTTTCTATTATAAATTATTTTTTGTTCATAAAATATCATCTATTAGTATATAATTAGATGTTTGAAAGAAGGGATGATTAGATTATGTACCATATCGATTTTATCGTGTTTGAACTTGATGCCTTGCGAGATAAGGTGCAATATAGTCATTAAAATTGTGGAGTTTATTAATGAAATGTAATATATAGTAGAAGAAGTCGATCACGATGATTCAGACCGTCAAATTCAGAATGTACCCAGATGAGACACAAGAACGCAAACTCCATGAGATTTTTACAATTTTTAACCGCGTGAAACGCATTGGCTATAACCTGCTGTTTCAAGGTGAGGAATACATGGCAGAACGCTTCTGTGAATACAATACTATACAGCAGCGTTTGATGGGTCTGTGTCATAATAATCCTTATGTCAACACCATCCTGATTGATAACAATGTAAAACTGGAGCAACAAAAGACCTGGCTGAAAAAAAGACAAAAACGCATGATACAGCAGTTAAAAGTCATAAACAAGAAAATCAATGAAATAAAGGAACAGGATACACATGACAGACGATTAAAAGGATTATACGCCCGCAGATCCTCAATAATGGCTAAGCAAAAAAATTTACAACTCGAAACCGTAGTATTCGGCACTAAGAAACTATTTAGGCAGAGACTGCGCGGCAATATAAGTAGGGAAGAGTTCAGGATACGACGGGATTCTTCTTTCAATTGTGTAGGAGTGAAAGCTAAAGGTACAAAAAATTGGAATATCAAAATACAACCAGATAAAACAGTAAAGATACGCACCGTTTCCAAGAAAAAGGGACGCAAATGGCTCGTCATTCCCATTTCTGTAAACTTTGTGCAGGAAAAGTGGTTTCAGCGAGTTCTTAATTCCAACAAATATACTGTAACCGTGAAAAGGAAATTCTTTAAGGGAAAATTACGCTACTTTGTCCATGTGTCCTACGAGACCCCAGAACCTGCACCACGCTACGGTTACGAACATGGTGCAATCGGATTAGATTTTAACTATAATTTTGCGGCGCTAACCAATGTGGATACACATGGTAAGTTACTCTCCTATCACACCATCTCGTTTGGCAACCTTCATACCTATAGAAAAGATAAACGTAATGATTACGTCTCTTACAAAATGGATAAAGTCGTCAATTATTGCATCAATAAAGGCAAAGGCATTGTGGTTGAGGACTTAAAATTCGATCAAGAATTTTCCTATAATACTACACGCAATCGAAAATTAACCAATATGAAGACCACCGCCTTAAAACTGCTGGAACGAAAGTGTAAAAAACGCGGTGTGTCCCTTCGAAGAGTATTTCCGGGATACACCTCTATCATCGGGAAATACAAGTACTCAAGATTACATAATTTGACAGTCCATCACCTTGCAAGTTATGTAATAGCTCGAAGAGGCATGAGTTTCAAGGAAGCATTTCCAGACATCTATGATTGGGTGCTCTCACACGTCGGGGAGTTCATAGAACCCCGTGTGAAAAAGAGTAGTCCTTACCATAGATGGTCGATGACCCATGACCTCTTCAAGCACAGCGGGATAACCTCCTTCAAGACTGCGGAAATATTGCGAAAAACAGTATTGATGAAGCATATCTTAAACTCGTTGACGAGCACACAACCTGATAACCTTAGGGCTGGTCTTTCCTCTCACGGAAAGATTGATGATTATCATAAAACGTGGAGTTTCATAAATAATTCCACAGTTTTATAAATAATGTAAGGTTAATCTTTTTGGCTGATGGTTTTAGAATTAAAATGAGAGGAGTTAATTGCGTGTTCATTCAAGTATCATGCCAATAAAAATCTGGCTGACTGGAGAAATGATAGAAATTATGAATTGTATACTAAAAGATTAATAGTAAGTGATAGTAACGACTCACGATTAACATTTGGAGGAATATAGTTAATGAGAAAGATGATTGCAGCAGGAAACTGGAAAATGAACAAAACCAATTCAGAAGCAGTAGAAATAGTTTCCAAATTAAACGAACTAATTGCTGATGTTAAAGGGGTTGAAGTTATAATTGCACCACCATTTACCGCCTTATCAGACGTAGTAAAAGTTGCAGGGAAAGTTAAAATTGCAGCTCAAAACATGCACTGGGAAGAAAAGGGGGCATTTACAGGTGAAATCTCACCCATCATGCTAAAAAACCTTGGAGTAGAGTATGTAATTTTAGGACACAGCGAAAGAAGAGCATACTTTGGAGAAACAAATGAACTAATAAACAAAAAGATTAAATCAGCTTTGGCACATGACTTGAAAGCCATCTTTTGCGTAGGAGAAAAATTGGAAGATAGGGAACGTGGAAATACAGAAAATGTTGTAGAAGATCATATAAAAGGTGGCTTAGAAGGAATTACAAAAGAAGAGATGATGGCAAACGTTATAATTGGCTACGAGCCGGTTTGGGCCATCGGCACAGGAAAAACTGCCACGCCAGAACAGGCTGAGGAAGTCCATGCATTCGTAAGAAAACTATTAACAGAAATGTATGATGCAGAAGTAGCAGGGAATACAACAATACTCTATGGAGGCAGTGTGAAACCAGCAAACTCAAAAGCCCTATTCTCAAAAGAGAACATAGACGGCGGTCTTGTTGGTGGGGCAAGCCTAAAAGCAGATGACTTCTCAATAATAGTAAGAAATGCGCTTTAAAAGTGTTTTATGCAAAAACGTGCCTGATCAGTGTAAGATTGCTTGTCTGCATCTCATTTCTATTTTTGTTTGATTTTAGAGAAGGACTCCAGGCACTAGCGTGGAGCTGAAGAAATCGCGTTGTCTTTAAATAAATACGTATAGATAGATATCGAATTTCAATCGTTAAACTAATGAATCTATAATTGGGCTGACTGAGCAATGGTGGCAACATTAGAATTACAGGAAAAACAGGTAGAAGCCAGTACTAAAGAAGAAGACCTCACTAAACCTAAAATGTTCTTTTTAGTTAGGTTAGAAAAATGCAATAAATGTCACTCCATAGAAGAAACGGGGATAAACGTCTCTCTTAACTGTGAAAAATGTATCCAAGAGGCATTAAAAAGTTCGGGGTTCAACACAACAATAAAACATCTTGATATCAGCAAATATAAGATAATTCGTAGAGAAACCACTGGTAAAAATAGAAATGAAGAATTGCGGAATGAACGCAAAGAGAAAAGAAAGACCTGTTCTGATAGAATAAATATGTATGAAGCATGGATAATAGATCAAATAAGCTCTGGGAATCACAAAATTATAGATGCCGCACAACATGGCTCTTTATTCTCTCAAAAGATTAAAACTGCTTATTTGGATGTAGCATTTAAAAATTTGGAAGAAAAAGGAGTAATAACAAGAGATATGGTCACAGGAAACTATCGCTTAGTTAGTGAAAAGAATAAAGCTGAAGAAAATGAGACACATTGGAATTATTACGTTTCTTATGCTGGAACAATAGATGTAAATTCAACAGAATACCCCCCTAAAAAATTTAAAACGCTAGAGGATGCTTTAGCATTTGTGAAGGCACAAAATTTATCGAATTATTATGTTCAAAGAAGAGAGACCTTGGAAGAAGAGAATAATACTGTCAAGGATTAATCTGTTTATTTTAAGATTTTGAAATGTTTTAACAAGTCTATAGTTTTGCGTGTCATCAATTTATCATGCTTTTCAAACAATGCAAGCAATTCTACTTCTGAGAGCACGCGTCCCCTCTCGATCACTTCTTCAATCCATTCTTTTAACAAGTTAGGATGATGATGTGTATTAAAAACTTCAACAATTTGGTCTTTGATGCGAAGCCATCCTTTTGGAGTTACAAGTAATAACGGATCTAAAGGAAATTCTTCAGGATTTTCAACAAAATTCGCAAGTTGAGGTAAATCTTCAATTTTTGTTAATTGCCGAACTCTGTCAGCGGGTATGCAAAAGGGATTGAAAGCCCTAAATTCTTCGAATCTTCTTTCCCAGTCGACGCAAAGCTCTAAAACTTTGCCTCGTAACAAAAAAATTGGTTGCGGCGGGATTTTGAACTTAAAAACGGCACGAGGAGGACGTGTATCTTCACTCGAATAAACTTCACTTAAAATATCCTCTAAATTGCTTGTATGTCTCACAAAAGAATCAAGAGATGAGAGACGACCTTCAGGAGAGACATAATCTTCAACACGAATTTCATATTTCTTAAAAACTACACTAATCTCGTGAAAAGAACTTGGCTTTTCTTCTAATCTTCCAAAACGAAATTCTTCAAGCGAAGCCATTGTCTTATGACTCCTTCCTAACATATCCAATGATTAACAATAGTATAATATGCAAGCATATTATAATTGCTTTTTATCATTTTAATTTGTATCTTTAAAAAAAAGGTCGGTAGACTTTGTAATCGAAAAAATAAATCAATTTATCTTCCATTCTCACGTCATTACGGAGGACGGCAGACAGTGAGTAAAGATATGCTAGAAAATTATCCAAAAGCAATTATTTTTGATCTTGATGGTACTTTGATTGATAGTATTCCAGCTCATTTACATGCTTATAAGGAATTGGCTATGAGTGAATTTGGAATACAGCTTAATGACGAAAAGATTTTTGAGCATTTTGGAAAAAAATCAAGAGATATTATTACGGCCCTATTTCCTCTTTGTGGGGAAAATATTGATATTTTAGTTGAAACAAAGCAACGTCTTTATAGACAATCTTTTAATCGTGTGAAATTACTTCCGGGAACCAAAAAGGTATTACGTATTGCAAAAGAAAAGGCTATAAAATGTGCTCTTGGAACAAGTTCAAGTAAAAAGAATGTAGAGGTTGCAATCAAAGAATTTGGTCTTGAGTTTGACATTATTATTGCAGGTGAGGACATAGAAGTTGGAAAACCGAACCCTGAAACCTTCTTAACAATAGCTCAAAGATTAGAGATCTCACCAGATGATTGTTTTGTAATTGGCGATGCTATTTATGATATGATGGCCGCTAAAAAGGCAGGAATGCTTGCTATAGGCGTCTTAACAGGAAGCACGACCAGAAGACAAATGGAAGAAGCAAATGCAGACGTTATATTTGAAAATCTTTTGGAATTCATGGAATGGGCTCAACTAACCTAACCCGAATCTTTTTTTTAACTTTATCAGCGGGAAGTCCACTTCCGGAAGGTGGGGGATGAAAGTCGATGGCTTTTTATAGTTTTTTTGAACTTATATACCTGGTACGGCGAGTGTACCCGTAATGCCCGACTGGGTGGAGGTATATCCTCCTGTAAGTGACCAGTCAGCAAGTGACAGGGCTAAACGTGAGGATGCCCGTGCATGAGGTCTTATCCAGCGTCAAGAAAGTCTCCTTAGTGTGTGCAGTTTGCTAACCTGCCAAGCAGGCAGGTAACAGATCAATAACATCCTGCAGGCAGATAATCAAGGGGCAGGATAAGGGTGAGCAGCGTGTGCAACCTGGTAAGCTTCCGTAAGCCCATAACTGTAGGAAAAGTGGCGAAGCGTCGCCTCCCGTGAGGGAGCGAGAACTACAATGGAAAGCTGGAAGCCCCATCCGAAAGGCTGGGGAGGATGTCACCAAAATACTATCCTTATGGCAGTTTTGGAATCATCATATATAAAAGGCCGAAATATGCTGCAATCACTGCAATGACTCCAATAAGAAGAAGTGTCCGTGCGTAAGTTGGTTCGTAAAAATACCTTGTGCTATAGAATATGACTACAAAACCTATGAAACCCACAAACATTAACATGCCCGCAACGATACCTTCGATGATAAATTGAGAATCAAGACTTTCATAGATTAAAACAGGGATACCATATTGTGAACCTAGTGGAAGCGGCTCTTTGACAATATCGAAAAGAAGTCCCACATAGATCGTAAAAATGAATATTATCGTTATTTGAAGGAGCAAACCTGTTGGAATCTCGGATGGAAGCTGAAGTTTAGGTTTTCTGAGAATAATTTTTGGTTTTCTGATTCCTGGAATCCATCTTAGCCGCATGGAATAGCACCTGATCACATATAAAACGTTTCTTGTTTTTAACACAAGTTTGTGTTTTATATAACCTCCGCAATAAGACTTCATCCGCTAGGGTGGAGATGAATTGCGGTATATTTCTTTGTAAAGTGGTGGGCACCTCCCCTTTTTGCTGGGACAAGAGCAGGTGCCCCGAACTATATTTAACGACCTGTAAAGGTCAGCTCCGCAACCGCGGGTAGGTCCTCATCGCCAATGTTGGGGCAGGCACAAAACATGATGATGGTGCAGGTCTCAGGATAGCGACCTGGGTCGTCCACCATGTCTTTCAGAGCCCGGAACTTGAGGAGCATTCCAGGGTGATTTTCAGACACTCAGCACCGAACGTAGTTCATCTGCCTCCACCCTGAAGGAGACATCACTCAGGCTAATCTCTTACCCCTCTACAGGGACTTTTTCAAGCCCCTTCCGTCAGGGAGGGGTAGTTGACATGCTTCTTTGACTTGCACCATTTTTCTTTCGGAACTTTATAATTGTTTCTGTCATAACTTGTAAACGATGATTCCCTTATAGTCTGTTTAACAAAAAAATCTTATACTATTTTGCATTATCTCCAAAATAAGTCCTTTCTTACATATTCATTGAATTTCTGAATCTTTTTTCATGAAAGTTTAACCAGAAATTGCTCGTAGAGATTCAAGTTACACAAAAGGTAAAAACGATGAAAATAGCCATAATATCTGATATCCATTCAAATTTAGAAGCCTTTAATGCAGTACTCCGAGATATTGGGGAAGTAGAGTGTGTTTTATGTGTTGGAGATTTGGTGGGTTATGGACCAGATCCAAATAAAGTAATTGAACTTCTTAAAATATTAGGTATAAAATCTGTAATGGGAAATCACGATTACGCTACTATCACAAATTCAGCGCAAATTTTTAATGAAATTGCAGCAGAAGCAATTTATTGGAGTCATAGAACTATTACAGAAGAGAATATGAAACTACTTGCTTCTTTACCCGAGCATATGTTGGTTGAGTTCGATAATTTGTCATTATATCTTGTTCATGGAAGTCCTCGTGATCCATTAAACGAATATGTTATTCCTAATACGCCTGATGAATTGTTATTACAATTTCTAAGTCAGACTAATACAAATTGTTTAATCATGGGTCATACCCACCTTCCTTTTTATATAGACTTCAAAGAAAAAAACACAGGGATCGTATTAAATCCAGGAAGCGTCGGACAACCAAGGGACCATGATCCGCGTGCAAGTTATTGCATTATTGACTATGATGAGGATGAGAAGGTCACTGTCACGCTAAAGAGAGTAGATTATGATATTAAAAAAGTAAGTGAAAAAATCCGAAAGGCAGGTCTTCCAGAGTTTCTTGCTGAGAGATTGTTCCATGGCCGTTAGATTTGAAAATTGAACTACAGTTTCTCTATGGTTCCTAATAAACTGAGCTGAATCCCATGGCATTAGATTTGAGTCTAATAATGTTCCTACAAGCAATTTGGTTTATTCTCCCTGCATATGCTGCGAATGGGCTGCCAGTACTCTTTGGAGGCGGGCCACCAATTGATTTTGGTAAGACTCTCAATGAAAAGCGCATATTTGGAGATGGAAAAACAATTCGTGGTTTTATTGGAGGCGTTATATCTGGAACGCTTGTTGGATTAACACTCTTTTATGTTGGCCCGATATTGAATCAGTCAATTCCTGAGAGTCAGGGTCTTATAGAACTCTCATATAATCCCATAGTAGCCTTATTAATTTCCGTAGGGGCTTTAATTGGTGACCTTGTTGGATCTTTCATCAAACGACGTTTAAATCTGAAACGCGGAGCCCCTGCTCCAGTTCTTGATCAAATCACGTTTCTTGTTTTTGCCTTTTTATTCGCTTTGTTAATAATTAGACCCATTCCTCTTGAATATGTTATTTTCCTTATTCCTTTGACTTTAGGGTTACATCTTTTCACAAATTTTATAAGTTGGCTTATTGGGATCAAAAAGGTACCTTACTGACTTTCTGGGTGAAAGCATGGCTACAATTGGACTGTTAGTTTCAAATCCTAGAATCTATTATAGAATAACAAAACTTCTTAAAAATCATGATATTGGTTTTAGATCTCTTACATCCGGCGAAATCCCTCCTTCTGACCTTTTACTTTTAATAACAACAAAAAGCGAGGATTCTATGATCTTAGAGAATGTGGAAAAATTGTATATTTCTGCTGATACACCTAACAACTACATCTTAGCTCGTATCACTGCATTTCTGCATTCTCGCATCACTGCATTTGAGGAAATTGTAATTGGAGTAGATCCAGGATTTTCGTCATTTGGAATCGCAATTTTTGGTGATAGTGTGCTTATTGAAACAATCACCACTTTCAATGTCCAAGAAACTTATCAAAAACTTGTCCAAGTCACTAAGCTTTATGAAACAGACAAAAAAATCATTAAAATAGGTTCAAGCGAATCTTTTTGCCGCACACACCTACTTTCAATCTTATTACCGTATTGTTTAGAACATAAAATTCTAATTGAAGAAGTTAACGAGGAACGAACAAGTATTTCAAGTCTACCAACTGACATTGATTCTAAGGAAAAGTCAAAAGATGTAATTGCAGCCATCCATATTGCTATGCGAGAAGGTGAACCACTTCATGATTATAAACGCGAAATTAAGGAAGGCGAGATTAAACTTTTGCAGGAAAAAAGTCGACAATTAACCAACGGAAAAATAAGTATCAGCCGATACCTTGCATTACAAGTTGCTGAAGGTAAATTAAGCTTGGATGATGCATTACGTCTACATCAGAGTGAAAATTGTGCAACATGAACATCTCATAAAGAGAATTCAATAAACTTGAGTTTAATATGATATATTAGACTTTATTATAGAATTTATAGCAGAAATGGTTGGAAATGAGTGTCTATTCACAAAATAAAGAGTGGAGAAACTCTTATTGTTGAAGGTCCTGCACGAATAGTTGTAGATGAAGGTGAATTAACACTAATTGGGGCTCCAATTAGACAGGGAGATGCCATTGTTATTAAGAAATCAAGACATGTTGCTATGGAAGGGGCTACAGATTCCACACTCAAAATTTCCCTCGGTGCTAGTGCCCATGTAGATCTTCTGAATACATCATCTATTCCTCTTGAATGGAAAGAACTCGCTGCAACTCTTAACAAACATATTTTACCTTTTTGTGCTGTGTTTTTTGGAGACGTAGATACAGGTAAAACAACTTTCGTCACGTATCTTGCTAATCTTTTCTATCAATGGGGTAAGAAAACAGCGATTTTAAGCACTGATCTCGGACAAGGCTTTCCAGGACTAATTACTTTGTACCAACTTGAGACTCCAATTATTGATATGGCTGAAATAACGCCCACAGATGCGTTCTTCGTAGGTTCAACAACTCCCGACTGTTTTGAGAATAGGGTAATGATTGGAATCGAAGCGATGCTTAAGAAAGCAGAATCGTTAGGAATTGAGGCACTTTTTGTGGATACAACGGGCTGGGTATATGGCTTTAAAGCAAGAGAATTAAAAAAATCGCTGATACAACTCATTCAGCCAGATTTACTTATAGTAGTGGAGCGAGAACGAGAATTGGAGCATCTTATAAGACCTTTTTTAAATTCAACAAAAGTCCATCGTATGCCGGTTTCACCAAAAATACGTTACAGAGATCGAACAGATAGAAAGTTTTTGAGAGAATCTATGCTTTCGAAACAATTGTCAGGCTCGGATACTATCACATTCCATTTTAAGGAAGTTAGTTTTCTTAATTCATTTCTAAATACAGGAGAGATAGTATCAGGTCCACTAAGTGAAAAAATTTGTGAAATTGTTGGGTATGTTCCTAAATATGTTGAATTATGTCAGGATGCGATTCTTATTGCAGAAGATCCCGAAACGCCACTCTCTGAAAATATGATTGAAAAGTTTCAAGAAGAATTCCCACATTTGCCAATCCAAATTATTAACGCAAAAATTATTGAAAATGTGCTTGTTGGCTTAATCGACTTACAAAATACGTTTCTTGGCTATGGTGTGATAACAAACATTGACTTCTTTAAACACCTAATAACTATCTATACACCAGTTTCTAAAGAGCATATCGCTTCCATTCAATTTGGATCCATTAAAGTAACCCAAGACGGTCAAGAACTCTGTTGGATCCATCCATGGACTTTTTAATGTTTATCTCATAGTTATAAAAACTTCTAGGTTGTCAACAAAATTTTATAGAATATTTTCAAATACGTTGAGTTATTTAGCTCAATCCTAGAAACAGTGTTTTCCCGCAGGATTTAAAAATGTGTTTTCATACATGTGATGGGTGAGTCTTTGAACGCTCTACTTCTATGGATCCGAATTATTGCTGCATTTGGACCACTTATTTACGCCTCCATATCTGATTTACGTACACGTATGGTAGAGCATGAATTGATCTGGCTAATCATGATAATTACTGGTATAATCATTACATTTTTTGAAGCCATGGTGTTTCAAGATCTTCGTATTTTGTTAGACCTTGCAATTAATGTAGGTTTGTCCTTCGTTGTAGCGTTTCTTTTATTCTATGCTGGTCTTTTCGGAGGTGCTGATGGAAAGGCACTTATCAGTCTTTCATTTCTTTTCCCGAGAACTCCTTTACAATTTTTTAATTGGGGGTTTAGACCATTACTGCCTTTCTTTTTTCTTACTATATTTAGCAACGCATTACTTCTCACAGTATTAATACCTTTAGTGCTAGCAGTAATCAATCTTGCTGATTATTTCACTAATAAAGAATTATTTTATGGAATAGAAAATGAACCTTTATGGAAAAAAGCACTCGTTGTGTTCATAGGTTTTCGAACGAACATTCCACCACCTCAGCACGTATATCCCTTATTAGAACTTGTAGAAGTGAAAGGAATTCTAACACCGCAATTAAAACTATTCGATAAAATTTCCACAGAATCCGAAGAAGTCGATGGTAAGAACTTACAAACGATAAAAGAGTTTTTATACGAGAATGCAGAACCCAAAATAGAGAAGTTGTGGGTGAGCCCAGGTATACCTTTCATAATCCCAATAACATTTGGTCTCCTTACAGCACTTATAGTTGGTGATTTACTACTCTTAATAATAAGTTTATTGATAGTTTAATAAGAAAATCAGCCCTCTCTTAAGTATTAATGGAGTTGAAAGCCATGGGGAGAGACCCAGTTGTAGAAGAAAAAGATATGGATAAAGCAAAGGAGAAAGATCTCCCCACAGATTTCGTCCTTCCAGAGGATATGGAATTTAAAGACATTGCCGCAGAATTTTCAGATCCGTCTTCTGAGGCTGCGCCAATTACACCAGAAACCATACCACAACTTGAAGAAACCTACCCTCTTATCCCGCCTTTTGCATATACACTCATACAAACGGATCCGGATACAAAGCAAACGCGTTACATGGTTGTAGAGGTTCCATTATCAGAAGAAGAGACTACGACCTTCAACATGATTCGCGAAATCTTAACAGAAGAACTTGAACTTGATTTTTCCTTACTTAGAGACAGAGAAAAGACAGATGAATATCTCAAGCAAACTATAATGCGAATCATAAGAGATTACGCGATAAAACTTGATGAACGAAGTCTTGATAAAATTGTATATTACATTACACGAGATTATATTGGATTTGGAACACTTGAGCCACTTCTTCGCGATCATATGATAGAGGACATATCCTGCGATGGTGTAGGAGTTCCTATCTACATATGGCATCGTAAATACGATTCAATTCCAACAAATATTCTATATGACGAAGATAAAGATGTAGATAGTGTTGTTATAAAAATGGCGCAACGCGCAGGTCGCCACATATCTATTGCTAGTCCACTTCTAGATGCGTCCCTTCCTGATGGATCCCGAGTTCAATTGACACTAGGAAGAGAAGTAACTCAAAATGGATCTACTTTTACTATAAGAAAATTTAGGGCCGATCCATTAACAATTACTGATCTCGTCATGTTTAATACATTAAGTGTGGAAATGGCAGCATATCTTTGGTTCTGTATCGAAAACAGACATTCGGCACTCATTGCAGGAGGCATCGCTTCTGGCAAGACCACACTTCTCAATTCGCTATCTATGTTTATTCTCCCTGACCTTAAGATCATCTCAATAGAAGATACAGCTGAATTAAATATTCCACATGAAAATTGGATACCATCTGTTGCTAGAACAGGTTTTGGCGCTGAAAAAGCTGGACGAAAGCGTGGTCAGATCACGTTATTCGACTTATTAAAAGCCGCACTTCGTCAAAGACCGGATTACATCCTAGTAGGAGAAATCAGAGGAGCGGAAGCCTATAGTCTGTTCCAAGCTATGGCAACAGGTCATCTTGGAATGGCAACAATTCATGGTGATTCAGTAACTTCTGTTATGCATCGTTTAACCTCAGAACCTATGAATATTCCCAGAGCCCTACTTGCTTCACTAGACATTGTTGTAGTTCAAAGAAAAATTCGTTATGGCGGGAAATCTATAAGGCGTAGTATCGCCCTCCAAGAAATGATAGGATTGGATCCTGTCACAAGGGAACTTTTAACGAACAGGGCATTTGTTTGGAATGCACAGGACGATTCTCACCAATACCTTGGCCGAAGCGTTATCCTTGAAAAAATTATGGATGCTATAGGTGTGTCCGAAAGAGATATATGGGACGAAATCGAGAGACGCAAGATAGTACTCCGATGGATGGTAAAAAATCGAATTAGATATTATGAAGACGTTGCAAACGTAATTCGTGAATATGTGGCCGCTCCTGAAGAAACCTATGAAAAAGCCAGGAGAGGTCTAACGTAGGAGTCGTTAAATATGAGTAAACAATTAAAGAAAATCGCCTACCTACAATTTGGTAAATTAGTAGAACCATATCTTAACAGATTTCAAAACCTTGGTGCAGCTTTAAAAAGAGCAAGTATTGAAATTAGCCTTCGAACTTACCTTAGTATGGCTCTTTTTTCATCATTAATTGCACTTATTGTAGGATTTATTGTACCGTTTGTAGTTTTATGGGCTTTTTTGGGTCTATTTACAGTCTTATGGTTAACATTTTGGCAGTCTTACATTGTCCCAATTATACTTGCGATAGCCTCTGCGATTATCACTTTTCTAGGCTTTTACGCTTACCCATTTCTCATGGCTTCTGGCCGTAAGAAAACACTTGATTCAATTCTACCTGCTGCTGCCAGTTATATGGCGGCCATGGCAAGTGCAGGTGTTCCCCCGGATAAAATATTCATCTCTCTCTCATCAAGTGATGTAGAAATGGCTCTATCTGAAGAAGCAAGAACAATCTCGCGAGATCTAGAGATCTTTGGATACGATATTCTTAAAACGCTACAAGAAGCTTCTAAACGTTCACCTTCCCGAAAATTTGCGACGTTTTTGGAAGGCATGATCGCCACGATTACATCAGGAGGCGACCTGACTAGATATCTTGCAACTGAAACAAAGACTTTAATGCGTGATAAAGAAGTTGAAACAAGAGAGTATATTGAGTCATTGGGAATCTTCGCAGAACTGTATCTGACTGCAGCGGTCGTGGGTCCCTTGTTCTTTGTGATCATGTTCTCTATATTAGGGGCACTAGGTGGAGGCGCAGTAGGATTTGGACTTCCACCAACTGTATTGTTGTCTTTACTGGTGTATGTATTAATCCCCGTCTTTGAAGCTTTCTTTATTATTTTAATAGACTCTACACAACCAGCTGAATGAAATAGGAGTGAGTTAATAATGCCAAAAGTTTCACAAGAACGAATAAAGTACTTATGGACAATTTCGTCCATTATAGGAATCCTAATAATTGCTGTAGGAATCATTTTGCCGCTATTAGGTCTTTATATTCGGTTAATACTATTGTTTACTGCTATAATGACCCCAACAGACTTCTTCATCTTGGGTTTGCTAGTTATTATCACTCCACCAGCATCAGCATATTTCGTAGATCAAAGATGGAGGAATGGAATCGATAATAACCTTCCACAATTGCTAAGAGATATTTCAGATGCTCAAAGAACTGGATTATCTTTGCCCAGAGCTATCTTAGAGTCTTCTAAAAGAGAATATGGTCCCTTGACTACTGAATTAAAAAAGATGGCCGCGAAGATTTCGTGGGGAGTTTCCTTTAGAGAAGCGATGCAAGCTTTATCTGAGACCGCGGACACACCCCTGGTTCGAAGGGCATCTGTTCTAATTCTAGAAGCGGAGCGATTTGGAGGCGCTGCTGAGGATGTATTCGAATCAGCACACACCCATGTCGTTGAGTTATTAACGATTCGTAAGGAACGCGCAGGGCAGATCAGACCTTACATCTTCATCATATACGCTGCTTTCTTAGTTTTCTTGTTCGTTTGTATCGTTTTAATTACTACCTTTTTCGGTCCGATGGCTACTCAAGCAGGTGCAGGTCTATTTGCTCTAGCCATTGACATAGACTACATGAATACTCTTTTCTTACATATGTTAGTTGTAGAAGGATTTTTCGGTGGTCTTGTGGCTGGAAAAATGGGTGAAGCAGAATTACGCGCTGGATTAAAGCATAGCGTATTGTTGGTTGCTTTAGGGTGGATAATCTTCCGCGCGGTAATAATACTGGGCATTAGCCTCGTTTAAACATTCTTACTTGGAGGCAACATTTGAATGACTAAAATCGGCGAAGAGTTGCAAAGCCTTAACGAAAAGATTGAAGAAATAAGTCAGAAAATGCAGAAAATTGGGTTCCTCATTGTTCAGTTAATTAACCGTCTTCCAGAAGAAGAAGAAAAAGTTACAAATAGTACAGAAGCAACAGATATTACTTCGCTCGAATCATTAGTTGCTCAAACTTTGACAAAAGCACTTGAAGGACAACTTCCAAGAATAATAAAAAACGAATTACGTTCTCAAATTGAAGGTAATGAAAAAATTAATGCAATTTATGATGAAATCAAGAGATCTCCTCGAATGGATTCATCAATTATTAATGAACTTAAAGAGAAAGTCTTTCCCCTCTTGACAGAAATGAAAACTGGTGATAGTGAAAATATCCAAAAAATAGAACAATACATGCTTAGCATCCGAAATGAACTCGAAAAACTAACTAGCGGGAAAATTAAAGAAGCTGAAGAAGTTATGAATCGATCTACAGCTTTGTTGGAAAAAGGATTGGCTCTCGTAGAGCTTGAATCTTTACTTAGAGAAATCAAGAGTTATCTTGAGGAACTTGTAATGGGTAACAAAGTGATCAAAGATTTAGATATCAATTCAAAGTTATAATTCGGAGGAACGGTGTTATTGAGTTTAAGTCGATTTAAATCTATCATATGGAGATTTTTCAAAGATAAAGTAGGACAGATGCAAGCAGTTGATTTTGCTATCGCTCTATCAATTTTTCTTATTGCTTTTTCTCAGGTATTGGGAATGGCAATAAATTCTACAACTGCTATCACTGAACAAACAACTCAAGACCATGTTTATATCGCAGGCAGCACTCTCTCAAATTATATATTAACCAATGATGGTGGATTCGATTGGGATGATACAAGTAGTAGTAATTTAGAGCATGCAAATGGATATGCATTAGGCTTAGCGAATGAAACAGATTCTCCAGCCTATACCCTTCACCCTAATGCTTTAGCACGACTAGATCCAGAATCCAAGTATTATCTTCCAATTATCGATGAAACGCAATATGGAATACAAGATCCTTATTATGACTCAGCATATCATGAGTACATTCACCCTACTGATGACTTTAACGCTCATAGCGCTTTAAATATTCCCTATGGAGAACGATTTTACTTTGGCCTTCACTCTCTCATAAGACTCAATCTAAATTATACGTTGGATCCCCTCACAGACCAATTAACTTTAACTACATGGGTTACTGATAATGGACAAAATCTGACTAATTCGAAGGTTAGCAACATCAGACACTATCTCATAGATTCACAAGGGAGTGTTAGAATAAGTAGAAGTTCTTCGGATGCTGTGATAACAGATACCATTGATCTTACTGGACGACCTTATGGTTATTATGCTTATGTGGGACGAGTAGAAACAACAGGTGGTAATTTTGACTTTCGTTACACCATTATTGATTTTAATGCCGACACTATCGATTATAGCACCCTTAAAGTTAATACTACATTACTTGAAAGGAGTTCACGTGACGGAGAACTCCATTTATGGTGGGATGGCGAATCTGGCGATATTCATGCGAACTATACAGTGATTCGTCCAGATGGTAGCACTGCAGAGTCTAGTCTCCATGTTAACAACCATTCGATGTACGAGGATTTGGATTCCTTAGGTGCGAATAATCCTGTTATGGTAGTTGTCCGAGCCTACGATGACAATCAAAATCATGCAGTGACATTTACAGCTCTCCCATTACTATTTGATAGTGATGTACGTCCTACACATCAATCGGACCTTACCCATGAATATATCCGTTCAATTTACGGCATTTCTCCTACAGAAGGCGCAGTTTATACTGAGTATATCCATAAATATGTTTCTGTCAGAGGAATGGTTTTTGAAGCTACTGTATGCTATTGGAGACGTTAATGAGAGGGTAAAGAATGAGAATGAAATTTCTAATTCGCGGAAAGAAGGGTCAGATTCATACTCTTGAGGCAATAGTAGCTGTTGTAATTATGATCATTTTTGCGTTCTCAGTATTTCAGTTCTATTCTGTTCAAGCCTATGAGTCACAATCAGTAGAGGATCTCAAGGAGCGAGGAAGAAGCGCTTTAACCGCTTTGGATGCTTCAGGAAAGTTAAAGGATTGGGTTGCCTTTGACGATGGAGATGATGATGACAATCTTAAAGCAGCATTACAAGAGATGCTACCCTCTGACACAGGATTTAACCTAGCTGTGTTTAGAGATAGTTTGGATGGCACACTTGTAGATTCTGTAAACTATGGAGAATCACCGCCTCCAGATAAACCGATTGCCACTGTAAATTATGTGGTATGTATAGGTTACACAGGTGATATTGATGATGATGTACGATACATAAAATTTCAGCTTTGGTATATTTGAGGAATAATGATGAGAAGGTTTCGCCGATCTTCAAAAGGACAAATCCTATTATTGTCTGCTATCATAGTTTGCATTCTTCTGTTCGCAGTTGGAGGCTTTCTTGCAGACGCTTCCACGAAGAGACCTCCAAGGGAAACAGAGGATATATACTTTGTATTTGCAAACATAAAAGCAGAAACCGAACAAGCTGGAGAACGTGCTTTACGTGATGATTCTGAATCTTATTTGAGCGATTGGACCGAGAGAGTAAATGCTTATATCGAAGAATTAGGCTACAGTGGATTTTTAAGTTATGAAGATTGGACAAGAACCGCGGAAGAATGGTCCGTAGATTTTGTCTTTATTATGCAGTCTACAGATACGATCTTACAAGATAGATTCACTGCCAGTGTTCCCCCTGGCGGTTAAATACACATAATTAAAACATGCTTTATCCAAATGATACAAATACAATTGAATGCATCGAAGAAATGATTCCACGAGAGGATATCAATGAAAAAATTCCTGAAAAGTAAAAAAGGAGTAAGTCCCGTCATTTCGACGATATTAATCTTCAGTATATTAATGACAGGAGTCATTCTCACCTATAGTTGGGGGCTTCCTCTTGTTCTTGTCTTTCAGGATAAATCAGAAGTAAATGATGTAGAAAATCAGTTTTATGAACTTGATCGAAATATCAAAATCGTGACACATGAAGGCGATGGTGCTACAAGATCTACTCAATTTGAATTCAAAAAAGGTTTACTGAACTACACGAGTAGTAGTAATTTCAGTCTTATCGTGGTATCTGGTGATTCTCCCGATTTTGCAGATCCAGATGCTATAATCAGAGGTCTTGATGATTCTGGTATACCTGATCTTGGAAGAATGTCTTATGTTGTGCAGAGTTCAATGGACGATCTTGCGATAAATTCTAGCACTGCTTTGACTGGAGCGGTAGATGCGTATCCAATTTTAAATGTGACGGAAGGAGCACGCGATGCTGGGCTTTATCCGGCGTTTGAAGAAGCAGATCAAAATCAGGATATTAGCAGGATTGTATATACGCGACCAGAATCATCATTCTATTCTCTTTACCTGGAATACCGACCAATACTCGTAATTACTGCCCAAAAATCAGACGGGAGAATCGATTGGCTTGATGTGGAGCTACATTTAATTGAATTAGACAATGTTGGTTCTTTTCCTGAAGTTGGATCAACAAAAATAATCGTGAAACGTATAGATATCATACGCGATTCATGGTCAAGTGTTTCGACCAATATTCAAGATCAAGATCAGGTTTATCTATATGCACTTGTTGATGGAGTATACCAGCAACTCACACTCGATTTTGAAGTTACTGGAGACTTTGAATTTCGCCAACGTAGTGTAATCACACAAATACAAATTTATGATGCTTAAAAGGAGTGACGTGACAAAATTGAGACTAACTAAACGCAAAGATGCGGTTAGCCCTGTTGTAGCAACAATACTACTCACGGCAATTATGATCGGAGGTATTACAGTAGCATACTCTGTAGGCGCTCCTCTCGTCACAGATTTTCAAGATAGGTCAACCGTTAACAATGTAGTTAATGATCTTTATGTAGCCGATAGTAATATCAGAGCCACTATACACGATGGTGTAAGTGGACAAAGAGTCACACAGTTCTCACTTGATCGTGGTTCACTTCATTTTGACGAAGGCACGAATGCATCTCTAGAGATAAGAGGCGGCCCAAGTCCTGAGTATTTAACGATTGGAACAGTAGGTAGTCTAAGATATAGACTAAGGAGTTCAATGACCGAATTACCTATACAAGGAAGCCGTTCTTTTACTGGTGCTATCAGCCAGTTTGTATATACTAATGATACAGCTACGAATAGCGAAATTGCCGTAATTAATTATACAAGACCTTCATTTGGTATATACCAAATCTCTTTGGAATATAGACCAAGACTCTACATAGACGATAATACTCAGACGCTCTACATCTATACTATTCGACTAATTGATGAAGATAATAGCTTTCCCCGTGTTGGATCACCAAGAATTACTTCTACATTTGTAAATCTGACAATTGTAGAATCAAATTACAACGTAGGCGCTAACTGGGCTGTCTACGAAGGTGAAACGCAAATTACTGCTCAAAGAGCTTATAATAGTATAACCGTAAAAGTATTGTATTATTATGTTGAAATCTGATATGAGGATAGATTGAAATGCCACACGAATGGGTATCCACTCTTACCGTAATGGCACTTAGTGTACTTGTTCTTTCATCGGTTACATTAACTACACAACAGTACGTATTCAATTTAGAGGATGCATTAGCAGAGGATAAATTACAAGACCTTACAGATGAGATTGCAACAAAAGTTATTTCACTCTATAACATTGGACATAAAAGTGACGCTGACCCTTCGGATTCAGATCCTATTATTGATATTGCAAATACTAGATTAACATTATTAGAGCGAACAATAGGCAATTCTTTTTACCGTGTAGTATTAAATAATTCTACTGGTACTATTGAAGCCTATTTATCAAATGATCCAAGTGTTAGGGCCAGTACATCCCTTCAAGGAATCAATCATCAAGTAGATCTGAGTGGGGATGCATGGAGTGGCAATAATACCTTTATTTGGTATCAAAAAAGGCTTAATCAAAAGGATTTGATTTCAATAAATAATGGAGTGTTCGAATTTTTCCAGTTATCATTAGATACTTTGCCAGAAGATATGTTTGCCTTTTGGATAGAGCCTCCAAGTTTTAGAACCACAGGAATAGTAATGAATATTACGAATATTGGCACCAATGATGTTGATGTTTATTGGGTTGAACTTAGGGCTGAAGGAGGAAATGCTTATTTTAGTATAAATTCAGACGATCCTCCATCAGGAGCGTGGGCAATTGAAGCAGGAACTCAAGAAGAGTTTAGTTTATATTTTGGTCCTCCAGGCCAAGCACCCCCGACCTATCTTGAACCATACGACAGAGCAGCGTTTCCAAACTTCTTAGACGAAGGTGACGAGTTAACAATTATCTTTTATTTTGATCAAGTCACATTAGCCAATCTCGCATCTTCAGATAGCCAAGAGTTTACAGTAACCGTTCCTGCTCCTCCTTAGTAGCGGTTCTCTAGGCTATTTTTCTTTTTAAAATAACAAATAATTCCAGTTCTTCTACATCATCTTTTATTGTAGAGCATGAAAATATGTTCAACCATCGTTTTTACAGCATTGAATTTTAGTGCTTGTTTTCTAATCGCCTTTGCCATGTTCCCAAAAGAGGGCGTGGTTAAAATAGTGTTTATTGCCTTTAAAAGTGATTTTTTGGATACATGTGACTGAGAAATGACTAAACTAAGACCAAGTCTTCTAACAGAGTTTGCGTTATCTATTTTTTCAGGATGAGATGGTGTGGGAATGATTATCATTGGTTTTCCAAAGTATAGACATTCTGAAGTTGTATTATGACCACCTCTATGAATAACTATATCGCAGATTCTGTAGATAGGAGTTCTTGTTTCAATCCAGCCATAAATCTTCACATTTTCTCGAATAATTGGCTTGAAATTTCTACGTCCAATTGTCACGAAAAACTGGAATGTTTTTGGAAATGATTGAAAAATCTCTCTAAATTTTTCAGTAATTGCCTTTTTTTCTTTGGGTGTCCCACTTAAGCCTAAAAATATAAGTGGTAGTTCATTTAGATCAAAAGAACGCCTAAAAGCGACATCCTCTCGTTTATTGCTTAGAGCATTTAGGTTTATATCGATTATAGGGCCAATGAATTCGGCGCGTTTGTAAAATGAAGAATATACATTCACCTGTGATTTAGCAATTGTAAATGGATAGGGAAAATCAGGAACATATATTTTCTTACTTATCCGCCATACTACGCTTAGACACGCAACGAGGCTATATTCCAGCAATTTCTTTAAAATTCTTCGGATTTTTGAAAGTTCTTTTACATGAGGTAGAATGACTTTCATTTGCTGTAAAATAAGAAGACAGGGTCGACCAAGAAGCCACGATGCAATTACTGTAGATATACGAGAATCTGTAATAATGGTGTCTGGATTGATGCGTTTAATTAATCTTATTTCTTTACAGATTTGTCTTAACAATGCTGAGATATGTATTATTGGTCGTGTTGTGGTTTTTACAAAATCAGGAGACCCGTCTGGTAACTCAAAATATTTTATTGCAGGTCCTCTTTCAACAGGAAAATTATGGGACTTAACAAAATTTACTGCTTCTCCATTAGTAGAAAAGAAACAAAATGCGCCAAGGTCACGTAGTTTTTTAGCTATAGTAATTAAGCGACCTGCATGACCTAATCCAATGCCGCATGGTGCAAGATAGATTTTTGGTCTCATATTTGGTTTAATGCTGGGTGTTTTCATGATTATCTCTATTTTAAAGTTCTCTTAACAACTTGACCTTTCGGCTTGGTTTCTTCAAAAACCTCTGCCTGAAATCTAGAAATCTCCACTTTTTCATCACAGATCCATTCATCTGGAGTTAATCCTGCCTTCACACAACATTGCGACAAAAATTGTTCCTCATTCCATTCCCAGTCTACCGCAACTTGTGGTAGCAAAAGTCCTGAGAAAAAATCTTTTCTGACTATTAATCCATCTTTGCCGACTTCAATTTCGTTTGGATAGTCTTTTGGATCTTTTACTTCGATTTTTTCTGGAGGAGTTAGAACTGTGATTTCAATTAGAAGGTGATTCAGTTCTTTACGAGTTACTGGGGGAAATCGGGGGTCTCTAGTAGCAGCATTTATCGCTGAGCCTATTGTAGCCTTTATCAATGGAAAAACTGGCTCTGGATATCCTATACATCCCCTAAGATTGCCTTCTAAAGTATGAAGTGATGTAAAAACACCACATTTCCGGGTTAACTTCTCAGGTGCATCTATAGGAGGCTTAATTTCTTTACCAGTTTCAAGATATGATTCCATAGATTTCCTAGCCAATTTTATGAGATATTCTCCATCTTGGAGCTCAAACATTTCTAACTCACCTTCACCTTGCCTACATCTTTATGAAACCTTTTAGTTTAAATAGATGAGCCGATCTCTTCAATTATCTTCCTCATCGATTCGTAATGCTTTCCAATCCAATAAATCTTCCTGCACTGAATACATTGCCAAAATTGATCATATCTTGTGAACGTTGAAGACGGGATTTTTGATCGAATACTTTCTTTTTCAACGGAGGTTATTTTACCATTACAGAGTGGACATCGTGAACTGGATGGATCTATATCAAATTGTATATTAAAAGTCTTTGAAAGGAATGCTAATACTTCACTATTCGAACTTGCAGGAATCAATACCGAGTTTAATTCTTCTCTTATTGCCTGCTGATGTAATTTCTTATCTCTTGTAAGTAAGAATCTGTTTTCGCTGCGAGTTCTCTCTAGCAATTCTTCGTCAGACACAATTTTAAAATAGAGTGTATCGAGTCCAACAAGTCTTAACCACCGTGCTAAACGTCCGAGCATTGAATCTACAACGAATTTAGGGGACGATTTTTCCAACTTTTGCACTCTCTTGTATTTGCTTATCCTGCATGACTATTTGCCCATTTACTATTGTCATTGAGGGAATAGCACGGATCTCATGTCCCTTAAATGGAGAAAATTTCGCCTTAGAGTAAAAATCATCTGGATTTATTTTCTTTCTGATCTTTGTGTTTATTATGGTTAGATTTGCGATGTATCCCTCTTCAATTTTTCCGGTGTTACCAAGATTAAATATCTGTGCAGGTCTTTCCGATGTGAGCATAACAAAGCGATCTAGTGAAAGACGGTCATTTAGTACTTCAGTCATCATTATTGGTACTAATGTTTCCACTCCTGGTATGCCTGAGGGTGCTTCTGAAAATGACTTAGACTTCTCGACAAGAGAATGAGGTGCATGATCACTCGCTAAAATATCGATTTCACCATTTTTTAGCCCTTCCCATAACCCATCCACCTCTGTTTGTGAACGGAGTGGAGGGAGCATTTTTCCCCAACTTTTCCATTTGAATATATCATCTTCAGAAAGCAATAAATGATGTGGTAATACTTCGCAAGTAATATGTGGATTTAATCCCCGTTCTTCCTTAATTGTTTCTAAACTTTGTTTCGTAGTTATATGGCAAATATGCAATTTGTTTTTAGATACTAATGAGAGCTTGCAAAATCTTTTTATTGATTCTATTTCGGATTGTGTGTCGTGAGTTCTTAAAAAGTCACTAATCTGTTCTTTTTCATCAATAAGAAGCGATATTTGCTTCTGATCCCCTTTGAATGTATCAGGATGAATGCATATAGGAAGATTATATGATGAAACCACTTTAAGAAATTCCAAGAGCACATTATCATCATTTAAATCTACTGAAGAAATAGGCATATGTGGATATATTTTAAATCCAACAGTCTTTTCCCTGACTAGATTTTCTATATCATCTATTGATTCAGGTAGTCCTGAAAAAAATCCAACATTGGTAAAAATATTGTCTTTGGCCTGTTGTTTTTTCTCTTGTAATCGTATAGCATTGATTGTTGGTGGCTTAGTATTTGGCATATCTAGGACGGTGGTCACTCCGCCCATAGCCGCAGCTTTTGTACCTGTCAGAAAGGTTTCCTTATATGCTAATTGAAAATCTCTTAGATGAACATGGGCGTCAATAATACCTGGTATGACTAACTGACCATTTAGATTTAGAGTTGTGTCAGCTTGTGGGAGTTTTGGTTCTTTCCCTATCTTTGTTATTACGCCATCTTCAATTACAAGTCCACCGCTGAAAAAAGCATGGCGAGTAAAGATTTTTGCATTTGTGATTTTAAGAGAGGTCTGCAAACAAGATCCTTTCCACAACTCTCTAAATATATAAGAAACGATTTGAACCTTTATCAGTCTTTAATCTGTTTGAAATTTATTAGCAACCAATTCAGTCATATCTGTTTTTGTTACAATCCCTATTAGGTCCTCAGATTCATCAAACACTGGTATCCCTTTTAATCCTTCGTTTAACATGAATTCTGCGGCTTCAGATACTGTTGCATCTGGTTTCAGAGAAGGAGGTGCCGTATTCATAACTTGATTCACTAAAAAATGGCGTATGCGTTCACTCTGGTGCTGTTTAGGGGTGGCTTCCCTGAACCTTGCTAAAGCCTTAGCAATTGAGTTATAATCAACAATTCCTACTAATTCACCTTCTTCAAAAACCGGCAGAGTACTAACTCTGTTCTCAAACATAATTTTACGTGCGTGAATTACCCTGTCTGTCGAATTTATATAATAGGGATTTTGAGTCATAATTTGACTAACTTGGATTGTATCAACTTTTGAGCAAAGTCGTACCATATCCATCTTTGTAATTATTCCAACAAGCTCTTCTGTCTCATCTGTTTTTATTGTCACGGCTAAAGAACCAATCTTTTCTTTTAACATTAGATTCGCGGCATCTTCAACATCAATATCCGATTCAGTTGTGATTAAATTTGTAGACATAGCACTGGAAATATGGAGTCCTGCTGGGCTTATTCTCTCGGTTTTGGTTGAACCTAGTCTATCCGCAATGTCTCTTATAGAGACAACTCCAACTAGTTTATCGTCATCAGTAACAATTATGTGCGCAATTCCATTCTTCTCCATCTTTTCTAAGGCCTCAGACAAGAGTTGATCTTTATCGATAGTATGCACGTTTTTATCTTTCAATATAGCTTCGATTTTCATCGGTTTATCCTCCAGAATATCATATTGTATTTCGTTTGATGGGTATTAAACATTCATACAGTAACAAATTCTGTATCGTGAACTACCATCCAACAAGTTGAATGGCTTCCTGAATCATTCATCTCCCAGCGGAGCATGTCAAACAGGCTCAACGGGCAGTTCCTGCCCTGAACTTGATGTTAATTTGAGAACTGGCGAGTGTGACCTCAGCTCAATTCTACTTACTCTCTAGGTGCACATACCTATTTAAAGATTGTAGACTGTTGTAAAAGTGAAAACACGCACTTCATCCCCCAACTAGTTGGGGGGGGTCTTCTTGTGAGACACTCATACAAACATAACTAGTATCTCATCAAAATCTTTTAGAGGTTGTTTCTTAACTGTTTATGAAATTTATCTAAAAAACTATCTTTGTGATTTAATGAACTTTGATGTTGTTATTGTGAGATATTCTGGAGAAATTGGAATTAAAGGAAAACAAACTAGAAAATGGATGGAAAAAATACTTACAGATAACATCAGAATAAAACTTGAAAAAGAAGAACTTGACGTAAAAGAAATCATTCGCAAATATGGTAGGATCTACATATATGGTAAAAACCCAAAAGCGATAAGCAAAACTGTTTCGAACGTGTTTGGAGTTGTTTCGACAAGCCCAGCAATAATAGTTGACTCAGATGTAGATGAGATCTGTAAAACTTCCAGAAAGGTCGCAGAAGAAATCTTAGATGCAGGCGATTCTTTTAGAATTACTACTAGGCGAGTTGGTACACATCCCTTTACTTCAGAGGATATCTCTATCAAGGCTGGCGCGGCAGTACTCGATCAAATGTCTGGAAAGGGAGTTTCTGTAAATTTAAATACCCCCGACAAGCAAATTTTTATTGAAATTAGACATGAAATGGCATACCTATTTCATGAAGTAATAAGTGCAGTAGGAGGTATGCCTACTGGCACTCAGGGAAAAATTGCGATTATAATCTCGTGTGATGAGTTAGGCTGGATTGCAGCCTTCTTAATAATGAAAAGAGGCTGTGAGCCTGTTCCTATAATCTTTAATATCCATAATTCGCTGAATAGCAGTAATCTTCCCGAAAAAATTCCTTATTTATCAGCGCTAAAAACATTTATTCCCTCTGAATTTTCAGTATTTTTAGTTCCTTTTACAGCAATCCTCGAAGAATTGAAGCAATTGATTCCCAAGGAATCATTATACCTTTTTTGCAGGAAATTACAATTACAAATTGCAGAGCATTTATGTAAACAATTTGACATGAAAGGCATAGTGACAGGTGATCTGTTAGATTGCCCAGAAAAATCTAAAATCTATAATTTGGTTGATACCAGCGTAAAACTGCCCATATATCGACCCTTAATTTCTCTTGATGCAGAAAAATTAACTAAATACAAAAACCTTTTAGGCATCAGTGGCAATGTTTCTTGCCCTTCTTTATGCAAAGATACTACTATAAGTCTCGCGAAAATTAATCAAACTAGAAAAATAACCTTTGAGAAAAGAGTTAATAGTATTATTGAAGAAATGGATATAATACACATTTAACGTAGACGGCGGGAAGTCCCTTCCGAGAGAGAGAAGGTAGTCACAAATTCACAAAGTCTGCTTCAAATTTACCCCTTGCCAACTATTGAACTGATAGGATGAAAAAAGGATGTAATGAGGCAATTCCCCATTGGAGTATAAAGCACTGAATTTGTGAATTATAAGCACATGGAGTTCAGAGTATATATGTTCCGCTAAATACCTGCGTATTTTGAGTGTCATAGAGAGTTATTGTAACAGGTTGGTTTGCTGCAAAAACATTATCAGTTATAGTCACATCGATAGTTAAGGAGTCTCCTACCGGAACGACGAAATCCTGATCAGTTGAAGCATCGTAATATATTGTCCCTGTGGAAGTTTCTCTAACAGTACTTAGAGTCCGCTCACTTCCATCATATTCTATGATGGAAGTATCTACATCAATTGTTACTGATTGCCCACCTGTATTCCGTATAGTGAAGAATATTGTATCACCATCTAACATTGTGACATCAAGAACCTCTACCTTTGCTTGGGTAACACTACCGAGTATCCCTTGCGTGTATGCAAACACAGTAACACTTGCAGCTACGGCAATAGCTATAAGTAGGATGACTGCAATTACTGGGGAGACAGCTTTTTTCGATTTTATAATAGCTTTTAATTTGTTGGAGTAGCTATTCATAGTACCATCACGTTATTATTTTATTCACAATCCTCTTTATTATTTTTGTTCTTTATACTTTGGAGAATAGATGCCTAAAAACTAGTTCAGTCTTATATAAGTCTTCGATGTACATTTTACTTGTAGCCAAGCGAGAAGTCTCCCCGGTTCACGGGGGAGATGAACCGCAGTAATTCCAGACTGGCTATAGAGCAGGGATGTCACCTTGAGTAATTGATTATATACGGGGCATAGGGAATTGACGCCTGTGGACCTGAGACCTCTGTAACCCATAATAGGGATACTCGTAAATCAGTTTTTAAAAAAGATACACTTTGATGAAAAGGTTAATCACTTCATTGAAAGAGTAAAGCGAAAAATAATATGATGAATGCAGAATAAATGAATTTATGAACCCGTAAGACTATTTGTAAAAACTGCAGGACACGCCGATATCGGTCTTGTGCCAATTTAATCTCTAAGTCTTGAAAAGCTTAAGTTTATCTGATAATGCCAAATTACTTTTCATCCTTTTTTCCAAAAGATTTGCGATTCTTCTAGTATATTGCTGATCAAAAGTGCACTTATTTTATAAGACTTTTTAGATTTGACTCTATCCTTCGTGAAAATCTTCGTAAGGCATCGAATTTTTCATAACATTTTAGTCAATTTACCAAAAAAAATATAATTAAGCTTTGAAGTGATTATTATTGAGGAGTTTGATAAACGAAAAATTGCTATCTGTAAAGTAGATAGACTCTTAATTCTCTTATGTCATAAGACATAAGAGAGTTGGATCAAAAAAAAAAACACAAACAACTCATAACCGAAAAAGGTGGAGATTTATTGAGAAAGACTCTTCTCAAGATGAAAAGGATGATGAAATCTAGGAAAGCAGTATCTCCAGTGATTGCAGTGATCTTGTTAATTGCCATTGCCGTAGCTGCAAGTGTTACTGTGTTTGCATACACGCAAGGGATACTCGGTGGTGTTACCCAAGCAAATATAAGAATGTCAGGTGCTACAGCCACCAACCAAGCTTCTGACGTTGAAACTGCCACTGGCACGGGTAATGACAGTGGTGGTGACGGCAACCCTGAGCACGTTTTGATTTTCACTATTCAAAACACTGGCGGCCAAGAGGCAACTGTTGATTATATGGAAGTGCAAGACGATGATGAGACTTGGGATTCGACCACAACCGACAGCACAGGCTGGATTGCGATTTATAATGCAGGAACAGGAGAACTTATCAAGTCTGGGAGTGCATCTAGCTTTTCCCTTACTGTAGGCGCTGGAGAAAGCGTCCAATTAAGATGTATTCTTGATGGCGATCCTGGTAGTGGCGACGACAATCTTAGCGCGCCAATTTCAGTTACAATTAACACTGAAGCAGGCGACTCAGTTAGCGCATCATTTAATGTTCCATAAGAACTCGTAACCTAGCGCCACTCTATCTTTTTATTTTTTTTATTCTTTCAATACTAAGAAACTGAAACTATTTTGGGGGATCCATTTCTCCAAACCGAACTGGGCCACTAGTTCTGGGTATTTATAATGGAAATGGGAATATGAAGGAAATCAAAACATTAAATACAGCCTCGTGAACTACTACTCACTAAAGCAGGTTGCTTCTGCCCTCATCGACCGTTCTTTCAACACGGTTAAACACAAGTAATCAGTTTATCGACAGTTCGGGGTGTCTAAGGATGTCCTCGTCCCTTTACTAACGAGACACTTGAATATCCTTTCCCACAGGGACGTTATCGTTTGTGATCCTACCAGAGGTAGTGTATCCCTACGTTCCCTTCGATATCCATCAGTATAGTCAAAAGAAACTGCGAAAGTGAAAAAAACAACGCAATTCATCCCCTCCCCAACCAGTTGTCTGTAAAGTGAGCTACCTCATGCTGAAGCTATGAGTCTTCTTGCTTCAATCACCAGACTCGATCTCCTTGCGGGTTACGGAGGTCTCGATGTCCACAGGGGTGAATTCCCTACGCATCATAGGTACTCATAGTCTCACTAAAAAACTATATATAACCAACGCCATTCATCACCACGCTAAAGTGTTGGTGCGTTCTTGCTTAGCTACCCGTAAGATATTACTTAAATCTTGGATACAATAAAAGTGGGTGTGTAAAGATGATTGACAAGGAGAGCGTGAGGAAAGTCTGCCTACCCGACGGAGAGGCCTGCTTCAAGTATCTATGTGAAGTTAGGTCCGGAAGCAAGTCTGGAGGCGGCGTTACGTGCCTGCACTGTGGGAGCAAGGAGACGATAAAAAAAGGAAAAGAGGCCAAAAGGGGCTCAGTAATATTATTACAACGGATGCGAGACTATCTTCAACAACTTGACAGGAATGGTGTTCGAACATCGCCACTCCCCCTGAAGAGATTTTTTACATCATCACGGAGATGGCGGCAAAGACCACGGCACAGATAGCCAGGTAATTGTATAGAGATTATTATTCTGTCCTCGACTTCGTTCACAAAGTTCAGGGTTTGGCTTCTAAACCGGTCGAGGATGTTACACTTGAGGGCATACGTGAAATTGACGAGATATACGTTATGGCTGGAGAGAAGAGGAGAAAACAGAAGAACACCAGAGAACGAGGTAAGGCTTCCTGTGCTTCGGAATCTGACGAAGAAAAACGTTCAAAAGAAATTGAGAAGGTTATGAACAGGATTGTGGTACTTAATACTAATAACTACAGGACCTATAAAGGGATGATTAACAAAAAACAGCATCATAGTCACAAGGTGGTCAACCACTCTGAAGTACCCTAAAGGCGATGTTCACGTGAATACTTGCGAGAACAGGCACAGTTTTTTTGAGGAGTTGGCTCTTAAAGTTCAGAGGCGTCTTCAAATGCTACCTTCAGGGTTGCCTCGAACTTCTTGCCCTCACCCTTTACAGGAAAGAATGGTTTAATTAAGATCATAAGTAATAATTAATAGACATGAACATATTAAGATGATAGATATATAAGAAGGTATGTCGAGTCAATATTATGGGTGAAAACATGAATGCAAAGAACGTTGTGATACTTTCCTTCTTTTTAGTTGCTTTGTTAACAGTCAGTTCCCCCTCATTAAAAGCCAGTGCAGAAGTGAACTCCCTACCCAATGGAATTACGACAATGGATTCCCCCAAATTTGATGGAACCAACGTAGTCGGCTTGCCCTACGATGCCACTTCAGATGTTGGAGAAAATAAGAATTTCAAATATGATTTAGAAAAAGATAGAGAATATGTCGTATTTGTTTACGGAGCCTTTATAGCCACAAACACTGATTATGACATTGAAGTGTACGAACCTGGCAAAAGCGAAGCATTGATAGTAAGTACAAGGGCTGCTGGAATGTTAGAAAAAATCACATTCAAAGCAGGTGAAGACGGTGAATATAAAATTAGAGTACGTAACGACAAAGACGATTCAGGTGGCGATGAAGGAGCGAAGATCTTTTTAGCAGAAGTTGCCAAATTAGGAAATTCATATGAAGTTTTAATAGAACATCAAGAAACCATTCACACTTACTACGCATTTTGGTTTGATGCGTCAGGTTATACCGGTAGTGAGATCACAGTAAAGTTAAAAACATCCAAAGATGTCGATATGTACCAAATGAGGCTTTATCCATTTGTAAGTGGAGAGGAGAGCGGTGAAGGTGAACAGTTTTATGATATCTTAGAATCTACTAGCGAACATGCGCTTCTTACTGCTGATGCCGGTCAAGCTGGAGAGGATCTCGAATTCTCGTTCATAGCCCAAGCTTCTTACGAAGGCGAATCCCTAGGTGTATCTAGTACATTATCCGATACAGTTAATGCTCAACAAGATGGAAATGAGTTCGAATCACCTGATGGTGTATTTATAATCTCGTTAATTGGAGAAAAAGGCGATGGCGAGTGTAAATTTACTATTTCTGCAGAATCAGAAGATAAGGAAGAAACTCAACCAACAAATGAAACAACAACAGAAGAGCCCACAGTAAGACCCTTATGTTTAGGAACTTTAGCAGTGAGTGCGTTTACAGTTATCTCGTTAATTGCTATCGGAATAAAACGCAGAAGATACGGAGAAGAAACTTAAAATTGCGATTAAAAATTCCTCTCACAATTTTTTTCCATAACTGTTTTCCATAAAACAAATCAAAAATCAAATTTCATTTCTACTATTCTTCAAAAATTGAAGGAAGAAGAGAGAAGTTCCGATCTTTTTTATGAAATTAATATGTTTTCAAATCAAAACCAAAATCAAAAAGATCGTTTTGCGAGGAATCTTATTTTAAAAGTTTTGCTATATTTTCCAGCGCAGTTTTTAGATTTAATCTGAGTAAGCCCAACTCTGCCCGTGCGTCTTGTCCTGCCAGTGCTGTAAGAGCAATATCTCCAGAATTTATGACAACAGCAAATCCCTCTTCGCAATCAATATCAATTTCACCAATCTTACCTTTATCTACTGCCTTGCCTAATGAACTAGCACCATTAACAATAGCCATTGCATATTCGATGATTTCATTGTGATTTAATTCTGTAAGTGTCTGGCCCGCTAGAATTTCACCTTTTTTTGGACGAAACGCGATTAAGCCTTCGATGGCGGGAATATTTTCCATAACATCATTCAATTGATCTTCTATCTTCTTTTTCAATTTCTCAGTAACCATCATCTATCACCAAAGCGATTCTAGTCTAATGAATCTACTAAGATAATAAAACTCACATGTTTAAAACATTTTTCGGTTGTATTTTTTGGTTCCCTTTTAGTGAATATACAGATAGAGTGAGGTTATAATGAGATAATTTTAATTGCATGCAAGTTTTATCACTCCTCTGTAAGATGACCCTGCATGTATTTTTTTGATTCTATTGCGATCAGATTTTTTTCTGATGAATACAAACTGCGGGGAACTAATATTCAGATCTCTAAACGTCTTAAATATAAAAGGAAGAAAACACTTATTAAGGAAGTATTTGATCTATAATCTATAGAGACTTAATCTCTAGAAACCACTGACATCCGAAAATACTTCGGAGGCCATTATTTGATTAGTCAAAAAGTTTTTCAATCAACGTTGAAGAAACTGAAGGCGCATGAAGGCGTGAGGGGAGTTATTGTAACTAATTCTGAAGGACTCCCTATTAGTTCAACGCTCGATACTGATAAAACAGAAAAAGTTGCCGCATTAATTACTTCACTAGTTGGAAAAGCAAAATCAATCGTAACCGAATTAGATGAGAAGAACTTAAATTTCTTCACGATAGACACGAAAGGCGGCGAGGTACTAGTTGCACCAGAAGAAACATATATATTGATTGTTTTAAAGGACAAGAGAAAAGCGTAGTATCTCACTGGAATTCGTATACAGATTATTAAAATGATCTATACTTTGATGCACGAACAGATTGTGGAGAAACCTACTAGAAAGATTTTATATAGTAATGTTTCGAATCTTAATCATAAGATAATTATTTTATCAAATCTCAAGAAGTGAATTAAAGATGCTAAATGTTAAAGCATTTGATGAAATCCTTAGTAAGATTATAAAGAGCGAAAGCGGCATTAAGAAAGTCATTTTAGTAGACAGGACAGGTCTCACAATTGCACATGTAAGCAAGTTTAGTTACTACCCGGTAGATATCGACGGAATTGGGGCCATCGCCAGTGCAGTGTTTTGTGCTAGTGAAGAACAAGGTAAAAACCTGGATATCGGCGAACTAAAGATTGTGACTTCCGAATTTGATGACGGCAAAATATTTGCAGCAAGCTGTGGAAAAGGCGTCTTATGCGTGATTACCGAAGCCGATGTCAACATTGGAATGGTTCGACTTGTCATCAAGAAAGGATCCGACAAACTGCAACAAATCTTAGATGAGTTCCTTGCCGAGAAACCAACAGCAGCACCTACGCCAACACCCGAAACAACGAAGGAACTTGCAGAAAAAGAAGAACTTGAGGCTGCTCTCAAAGAATTAGAGAAATTCTAAATCTTTTACCTTTTTATATTTGCTTTATTTCTAGTTCTCACTCTGTTTTTAACACTTAAGCCTGATTTAGTTTACTCAAGAGGCGGACAGAGGATTATCATGAAAAAAGATGCGTCAGGGAGGATACATTTCAAAATTGTCTTCGTGGGTGCATCACCTTCAGGAAAAACTACTGCACTTAAATGGATACATCAAAATGTCGAGGGTTATAATAAAGGCGGTTTTACTTCAGTCGACGATCCAAACGGTTTCACTCTATATTTCGACTATACAACATTAATGTCTGACTCCAATGTTATTTTTGATGTATATACAGTTGCAGGCCAAAAACGTCATAAACATCAGCGAAATGTAGTTTTAAAGGGCACTGATGGAATTATTTTCGTTGTTGACAGTTCTCGAAAGATGATGCCTGATAATAAATTCAGTGCTGATGAAATACGAGAATATGTTAATAACAAACTTGATAGTAAACTCCCAATGGTTATTATGCTAAATAAACGAGATGCTCCAGATTCTCTAACTAAGAAGGCGATTTTAGCAGAACTTGAATTAGTAAAATATCCAGTTTACGAAACTATTGCAATAAAAGGAATAGGAATTAAAAATGCGTTCACGTCCCTTGCACGTGAAATTTTATCGCAAAATCTTCATGAAATTGAAGATAAAAAAAGAATGGCGTCCTAAGAAGAGTTCTCCGCTTTTCAGTAAACTGTAAAGTTAGGTTTCAGTGAAGAGTCCTTCTCGCCGATAAAGTTAAATGTGAAGATCTAGATTACCTCAATGTGGAGTATTTAACATGCATTTCATTTTATAAATAAACCTTGTTTCAGAAATCAAAATGGGTTTTTAAGGAAGTGACTTCATGGAGGAAAAAGAAGGTGCATTACTAAGAATTCTTAAGGAGCTTAGAACAACAGTTGCATCAATAGAAGCGGCAGCAATAGTTAGCGTGGAAGGATTACCTATAACTAGTGACCTTCCTGGCGACATTGACGAAACGCGAATTGCTGCTATGACTGCTGCCATGCTTTCGCTAGGCGAAAGAGCAGCGATTGAGCTTGGCAAAGGTGAATTAGAAAGAATTTTTGTAGAAGGAAAAGATGGACACGTGATTGCGAGCGGTGCTGGAGAAAATGCGGTGTTAACTGTTAGCACAATAAAAGGGGCGAAATTAGGGCTAATATTTTTAGAAATGAAACGTGCAGTAGAGAAAATATCTGAAATTCTCTGACATACTCCCACAGTTAAAGCAGTGAGGTTCTACATTTCTATGGTGAGAAATGAGGGGCGTGCCACCGCCCTGTTAACGACTCCCGCAGAGAGGAGTTCTCCCTGAGCGAGCCCTATATTTCCATTGATAATAATTGCAGACAATTAAGCAAGAAAGCACCACCGCTTTAGCGTGGTGAGGAATTGCGTGGTGTTTATATAGTTTTTGGTAATAACACTCTTTGAGTACCTACGGGGCGTAGGGAATTTACGCCTGTGGAGATAAGACCTCCGTAACCCGTCAAGGGGATCGAGTCTGTCGTAGAAGCAGGAAGCCTCGAGGCTTTAGCACGAGGTAGCTCACCGAACTACACTGGACCACACCACAGGGGCTTCATCTTCTGTGATCCTACCAGAGGTCTTGTATCCCTGCCATCCCTGCCTTCCCTCTGATAGTCATACGTTGATTGATGCCTTTATGCACAGCCCCAGAGTCTATACCATCTCTCTGTCTTACCCACCCTCCACCAGACTGTGCGGCAATGACCACTTTACAGAGTGGGCCAAAACTATTTAAGTGTTAGGGAGACCCCGTGATGAAAATGATGGCAGTGAACATCAACTACCGCAATTCATCCCACACCTGAAGCAGTGGGCTTTCTTGCTTAGCTACCTGTAAGTTGTCCATAATAATACCCAAATGGAACTTTTTCTTTTTAAAACCTAAAAAAGGTTTAAATGAAAACGTGTCGTCAATAAAATGGTTTATAAGTTATATAGCTAAATGAACATTTATTATTTTCATATCAATATTCAAAGAGCTCGTTTCTCGAAAAAGAGCGTGAGGTGTTAAAATTGAGCGAAAAACGATCTACGCTTGATAAAGTAATGGAGGTATCACTTAGAAGGGGTCTAGTCTTCCCAACTGCCGAAATCTACGGTGGTTTTGCGGGCGTTTACGATTTCGGTCCTGTAGGGAGCTTCCTAAGAGAAAATCTGATCAATTTTTGGTTACAATACTTTGTAAAAACTGAGATTGATCCTCCAGTTTACTTACTGAGTGGAGGAACTGTGTTACCTTTCGAAGTTCTAAAAGCTTCGGGACATGTTGACCACTTTGTTGACCCCATCGTTTCATGTTCGTCCCCAGAATGCAAGACAGAATTCCGTGCCGATCATCTTATTGAAGATGCTACAGGACAATTTGTTGAAGGATTGGATGAACAAGAATTAACTCGAATTATACGCGAGAATAATATAAGATGCCCAAACTGTGACTCTGAATTAGCTGACGTGACGATTTTTAATCTCATGTTGGCCACAAAGGTCGGTGCAGGTAAGGGCACTGTGGCGTATATGAGACCCGAGACCGCACAGATAATGTTCCTAGACTTCAAAAGAACAGCTATTAGCATGAGAGCGAAGCTTCCTTTTGGTATAGCTCAAGTTGGAAGTTCTTACAGAAATGAAATCTCACCGAGAAAAGGCCTTATTCGCCTAAGAGAATTCGAACAGATGGAAATCGAAATGTTTGTAGACCCCGCCACTCTAAATGAACAACCCAATTTTGATGAAATTAAAAATGTCAAGTTAAGACTTTTGACAAGAGAGGGTCAAGAGAAAGAACCACAAGAAATCTTAGAAATAACTGCAGACGAATCTGTAAAGCAGAATATCTTACCGAACCAATATTTTGCGTATTATTTAGCAAAAGAAACAGTTTTTTACACTCGTTGCGGTATTCCACGGGATAAATTCAGGTTTAGGCACATGAAACCCGAGGAGACGCCGCACTATTCAGGCGGGAACTGGGATTTAGAGATCGAATTACCAAGAGGCGAAAATTCACAAATAGTTGAGATTGTTGGCAACGCTTATCGTCAAGCCTATGATCTTGGTAATCATGCAAAACATAGCGGTGAAGATCTCAGTATTGAGACAGAAAATGGCGAAAACATCATCGCTCATGTTGTTGAACCTTCATTCGGAGTAGACAGAAGTACTCATTGTATCTTAGAACACTGTTTCAGAGAAAAAGGTGTCGATAGAGATTGGACATGGTTTCAATTTCCTAATGTTATCGCACCAATTTCGGTTCAAGTCTATCCTTTAATGCGAAAAGATGGGATGCCTGAAAAGGCAAGGGACATTTATGTCAAATTAAAAAAAGATGCTGGATTTAATGCTATATATGATCAGGCTGGATCTATTGGAAGGAGATATGCACGTGCTGACGAAATCGGATGTCCTTATTGCTTAACAATAGACTATACAACATTAGAAGATGACTCCGTTACAATACGTGACCGCGATTCGATGAAACAAATCCGAGTACCTTTAAGTAAACTTGTCGATATACTGAGACAATTACTTGAGGAAAACATCAAATTTGCAGAGGCAGGTCAGCCTGTCTAGTTTTTTAATTAACCTTGTTCCATCTTTGTGGTGGTATTTATATTTTTTTAATATTTCATTAGATTAGTGTACATACCGATCGCTAACTCCTCGTTCTTCGATTAAAGTGCTTCCTAGCGATAAAATATTTAAGTATCGGAATGGATTAATCTAAGTATCGGATGTATGGATCGCCCCGCTCCAGGAGACTCGCCCTATGGCAAAGAAAAAGAAAAAAGAATCAAAAGCAAGCCAAGAACAGAAAATTCAGGCACTCCTTGATGAACTGATCGATGGTGAAGAGATCACGGATGGTGCCGTTGTCAGTACTGTTGGATTACCTATAGTCAATAACTTTTCTGAAGATATGCCTGAAATCACTATAAGTGCTATGGCATCCTCAGTTTTAGCAATAGCAACAGAGGGACATGGTTCTCCTGATCTTGGCGAAATGAAGGCAGCAATTTTAGACTTCAATAATGGTAGTATCATCTTAAAAAAGATCTATGGACCTAATTATCTTGGTATTCTTATTATCTATACAACTTTGCAGACGTCAAATCAAATTAGTTCTTTATTAGATAGAATTGAAATATCTGCTGCTAAATTAGCAACAATCATGTTAAATTCCCAATAACATACATGAACGGTTTGCCATTAACCAATACTAAAAACTAGATCAACTATTCTTCTTCTTTTTCAAAATATTTATTTTCTTAATGAATGATGAAGCAATTAGCTGTTTTTTTAATGATTGTGATTTTTCCTGATAGTGTTATTAAAGCGCTCACATATATCCTAAGCCTTTTAATCGTTCCATGATTTCTAATTCTTCCTCTTTAGTAAGTATTTCTCGTTCATCATCTTCTATTTCTTCATTCTTTCTTGTTTCTTCTTCGATTTTTTCTAATCTGTTGTAAAGAACTGAATTAGTATCAAATATGTTTCTGAGAACGTTTCCATCCATCATTTGAGGAATTGGTATATCCAATATGTGCAAAATTGTTGGTGCGATATCCATAACATTTGCCTCTACTTGGACAGGGTGTATATCTTTTCCAAATGACATGAAAACTCCGTTAATATCATGTGCAGCCTTCCAAATATGTCCATTTGGTTCATTCGTTGATTTTTGCGCCAGATCTTTTTTATTGCTAAATATATCATTTCCGAAACCACCAAACATGGCAAACCCATCATTTAATTGAATTAATAGATCTGGTGCATCCTTTAAATATGGGCCAGCATAGATTTCTTCACGTTTGTAGATTTTTGATACTATTTTTCTGCCCGTTTCTGGTTCAGTGAGTTTAGAGAGTTTAAATGCAATCGAATCTCGCAAATCATTATATTCTTCTGGATTAACTATTCCATTCTGTTCTCTGCCCTTTAAATTAATTCTTAAACCTTGACCAGTAAAAGAGTAAGAAAAAGCTTTAGTTTTATGCCAATCACAATATTTACGAATATTACTTAAATTTAGTGCAAAAAATGAAATGAGACGTTTTGGAATCACCTTATGAAGTATCTTGTACCATTTCGAGTGAGCATGTCTCATTAGTACAGCATTACTACTTTCGGTAGTAAAACCATGCTTAATTAACCATGCTGAGAAGGAGCCTTGGCTTTTAAGATGAAGCAATCCTATGCTTTTTAGCCAGTTGTTAATATAGAAGTCTCGTTTTACTTGTTGAAACCCGTGATCCGATACAATAAAATTAATTGTGTTCTCATCAAGTTTTTGAAGAATTTCACTAATAATCGAATCTATCAACTCATAATATTTGAGAATGACATTATACCTTATTGCTCCTTTTGATGTGTTCATCTGAAGATGAGTGTCCCAAAGAAAGTGTTGTAGACGATCTGAACCGACAAATATAACCATAAAAAAGTCCCAATCTTTTTCTTCCATTAAATATAAAACTGCGCGTTTTCTTGCTTCTGTTAGATGGTAAATGTCATTTACAAAGATTGATTTATGATTTAAATAAAATTCTTCTACATCCACATCTATACGATAATCAGGCACGTTGTCAAGTAATTCCTGCTTTAAAGAATTTGGATAGGTAAAATTACTTTCCATTCCAGGTGATCCCAATCCTGAGATCATTAATCCATTAACCTTTTCAGGTGGATAGGTAAACGGAAAATTCACTATGACTGTCTTTTTACCATTTTCATTCAATATATGCCATATTGCTTTACCCTTCCGCTTTTTTAAGTAACTTAATTTGAGATCATAACCATCAGAAGTTTCTGCAAAGAAATCAAAAATCCCATGTCTTCCAGGATTCGTTCCTGTGACAATTGAGGTCCACGCCGGCGGACTAAGCGGTGGAATTGTACTCTTAAGAAATCCGCTTGCACCTTGTTTAACTACTTTAGAAAAGGTAGGAAGCTTATGTAAATTGGGTTTAATTATTTCAAAAGTTGCACCATCAATTCCTATTACAAAAACCTTCTTTTCAGCCATATGTTTCACCGATCATCATCATCATCATCATCATCATCATCATCAGGGCAGGGATTGTCCATCGATCCTGTTTGACATATCCCGCTGGGAATGGATGACTCAGGAAATCCCCCTACAAGTAGGGGTGGTAGTTCACGTTTCGAGTATTTTAGAGTTTCCTGAAGGCAGAACCCTTGTAATTTCATCCACAGATAGTTTTTTAATCTTATTTTTATCATCATCCTTTGCATGTCTTAAAAGAATTTCCTTAATGTGTCGTGCCAATTTGCCGCTAGAAATCTCTCCTGGAACTACAGTGATATAGTTTTCCGTTTGATTTGATATTGCAGGAAGGGGGCCGCTAAGTGGTAGTGCAAAATCATTCTCTATTTTAACACCTATAGCTATTTTTAGTGGATTATTTTTTAAAAATGTCCTCTCACCACGAACTATAACGCCTCCTTTTGGAATATATTCACCAGAAGGTGCGGTTTCCGAAACTTGAGTTGCTTTGACATAATAAACGTCTCCTGCGCCTAAACCACTTTTCCATGCTCTTGAATATGAAACAGCAAATTGTGCAGCTTCTCTTAACGTAGTTTCGGGTACATCGTTTCCTTCAGTTTTTATTACTACATAGGGCGCGCCTGCCATTTCAGCGTGCATAAATAAATCCTCGGTATCCATATATCGTTTGAAGAGGCTCTTATTAGACGTTATATCACGACCGCCAAGGACTAAGAAATCATCTGATGAAATAAAGAATCGAAATTTTTCATACCATTTTCTTTTTCGTTTCTTTTTTAGAGCAACGTCTTCTTCGGCCTTGTCATGTCCTTTTTCCTTTAATTTCTCGATTTTTTGTGATGTTTTTTTCAATGCTTTCTTTGCGCCTTCAATTTTTGAAGCGGTCTTCTTGGCAGAATCGTACCAGTTAGAGGCTACTTCTTCAATGGACTGATGAAGACGAAAAACTATCTCTTTTTCATTTAAAGTAATTATAATTGCTTTATTTGCAGGATCTATATTTTTAATCATTTCTGCTGATCTTATCCCATTCGTTTTTCCTTCTTCTATCCTTTTTTGTATTTCATCCCATGTAACTCTCTTATCATGCGCAGAGGAAATTGTATGTAAGATTTCGCGAAGATCAGCACTATATAAATAGATTTCTTCAGCAATTTGTTTCATTTCGATTTCTGATTTTTGCAGTTCTTCAATTGTCTTTGCTTGTTGATCACGTATTCTTTCCAGTTTTGCTAGTTTGTCTTCCGCTGGACTAGTAATTGCTTCTGCTATCTCTGATTTTTCAATCTCACCGAAGTAGAAATCTAGTCCTTCGTTGAAAGATGATATTTTTTTAGTTACAAAATTTGAATACGTCATTAAATGAATAGGTGTGACATCAAAAGGAGTAGAATTTTCGTAAATTATTTCAGGGCTAAGATGTCCCTCTTTTAAGGGTTGGAAGATTGATTTTATCGCTTCCATTATAACAAGAACATGCTCATCATCGATGTTCGAAGATGGTGTTGTCTTTTCAATTTCTGCTCTGAGACAAATCTCTTCAGCAAAAATCTTCTTGATGTTGAAAAAATGTGTTAGAGTACGAGCAATATTCCCTGTGGATGATTCTATAATTTCCTTCAACCTATTCTTAGTAATTTGGAATATGTCAATTCCTCGGCTTGGTGGATATTGATAATTTCTTTTTGGGAGAACATCTCGGTCTTTCATTTTCCTATAATGCCGAGCGATTAGAATTTGTTCATTAGGATCAAGAAGCAGTATATTCCCATGACCGAAAAGTTCAATAATGAGTGTATATTTATCCGTCAGTTGCCCTACTTCGAGTAGTATTATTCGATCGAAATTATATTGACGAATGTCAATTACGCGTCTATTCCTCAAATATTTCCGTAACGTGTGACAAAAATTAGGCGGTATCTTTGGCGGGGTTCTCACATATTCAGTGAGATGAAACCTTTGAAAGGGTGAAGTCTGAACTAGGACATTAAAACTGCCCTCATCGGTCTTTCGAAGTTTCCAAATAAACATAGAATCAATTTGATAAATATTATCAATCCATGAATCTTTGATTCTATCTTTGCATTCCATTAAAACTGCAAATATATCAACATTCGACATATCGTTCTTCATTATCTCGTGCCTCAACTTGGAGGTTAGGTGGTGTATTAACTTGGATATTTCAAGTAGAATTTATTGGATGAAGGTTCTCTTAGGTGTAGTAATAGGTCTTATAAACGGTTTTATTGGTATAATCCATTGGCCAGGAGTTGTGATAGGTGTAGCCGCCCTTTTTGTCACTTATCCACTTTCTCTCTTATTGATACGTTACACTGGAGGTCAATCTCCTGAGGCAGCTCAGTTAAAACCATTTAAAATCTTGACAAATGGCTTACCTGCCTACTTATTCGTATGGGTCGTAACTTGGACAGTAATTTTTAATTTGCTAAATCCAGGTGCTTTTTTCTAAAAGAAGCACCCTTCAATTCTATCTATTAGATAATGTCAAATGCCCTTCATCGTGAACTACCCCACTCTTACGGATGGGGCTTCCTGCGAGTCCTCCTAACTCCCTACGATGGGAGAAACTTTCGTTTTACACTTGGCTGTGTGTCGCAGATTATCGAGAAATACCCGATAGCCTGTCCACTTGGCATTCTGTGATAGGTAACGTTTCATGAGGATGATTGCACTATTTTTGTCCCTCTCTATCACGTTACCACAGTCACATCTCATAACTCGTTTCCAAATTGGCATAAAGTGCTGTTTGCCGTACATCCAACATTCTTTGGTCGAGTTTCGTTCGTCACTTTCTATTGTCCTTTTACCTACTCGCCTCGACTTGTAGGTTAGAAAATGCACGAACCGTCCCAGCGCCCCTGTGTTCTGTGTAGCGCGGTTCAACCCCGCTCTCATGGCTTTCGGCACCTTGTTCGACTGTGCCATGCATTTGACTTCTAGCTGGCCTACGATCAGAGTGTTAGCTTTGGTGTTCTCCACCAGTTTCCTGCTGAGTTTATGTTGAAAATCACGTGTCTGATCATCCCGCTTCCGCTCGTATTTCTGTTTGATCTGATTGAGCAATTTCCATCTGTTGCTGAATTTCTTACACTTATCCTTCCGCGATTGTACCTTGGCGATTTTCGGATTCCAATATTTGTCCGGGCGCTGATTTTTCACCATCAAGAACTTGCTCTGGGAATTTACTGCCGTAACGATATGGGTAATGCCGAGGTCGATGGCTTGATACCGACCGTTATCTACAAAGGGGGGTTCTTCCAACTCATAGGTGATGGTCACAAAATATCGCCCTCTATGTGATGAGATGGCGACTTGTTTTACCTGTGTATCGTCAAAAGAGAATTTGTCAGGGATGGTAAATTCCAGTGGTATATCATTGTATTTGTGGGAAAAGGTAATCATTCCGGGTTCGATCTTGAACCCTGACTGGTTATACACCATAGTGGTGAAGTAGTTTTTTCCTTTGAATCGCGGGAGACAGGCCTCGATGTGCCCGTTTTTTCGAAGGGCAAAGAACGACTCGTAATCAGCAGCTAATGCCCTGAGAGCATACTGTAAGACCTTAGAATACACCCACTTATACTCTGGGAATTGCTCTTTGATGAGTGGCAGGTCGTTTTGCTGCTTGCGGTAATTCACACCCTTTGCTCCAGTTCTATAGGCGTCCATTCTTTCAGCAAGGGCAAAGTTATAGATGAGTCTGCATTTTTCCGAGAGTTTCCAAAGCACAGTTTTTTGTGCGTGATTCGGAAAGATCCTGATTTTCTGTGTGAGTTTCATGGATTTCACCAGACTCTGATATTACTAGTTATACCCAAAAAGTCTATATAAGACCAGTGGCTTTCATCCCCTACCTGTCGGAGGGGGACTTCCCACCGATTAAGTTAAAAGATATTTGTCAAGTTAAACTTTTCAAGTATCCTCTTTTATTTTCAATATGTAAATAACAATGAAATCTCAGAAGTTTTGAGATTTCGCAATGTAGTATTCCTAGAAAAATGCTTTATTGAAAGAAATGTCAAATTTCCATAGAATATTTTCTTCGTATTCCGTTAAATAAACGCATTAACTATAAATAAAGACTATAAAAATAAAGATTAGATTAATAGACTTATCTTACGTAAACTATAACTTTGTTAGCCTTGTTAAGGCTCTTTTAATTTGCAGAACTTTTAGCTAAAAAATTCTATGGAATTTGAGAATTTCGCAAAAACGTTTAAATAGTCGAACGTCACTATGTAAGAGAATGTGAACCATTCAAATAAGATTGAGAAATATGAACTATCCAGATATAATTGTTAAGAGAATTGAGTTGAGTGAGGGAAAGATTTGCAATCTGACGAATGGGAACTCGATGATTTAGACAAACAAATCCTGTCAATATTGCAAGGTAATGCCCGCATTGCTTTTACTGATATTGCCAGACAACTAGATTCACCAGATACTACTATTCATTTCAGAGTTCGCCGAATGAAAGATAAGGGGATTATTAAGAACTTTACCGTTCTAATTTCTCCTGAAAGTCTAGGATTAAATCAATATGCATTTTTCCGTCTGAAAGTTTCTGGACACATACTGCCAGATATTTCGAAGGAACGTGCCCAACAAATTGCTGAGAAGCAGAAACAAAGACCAGAAATACGTTTTGTTGGCATTGAAGATGATGAAACTACTATCATTGGTCTGGCATTAGTCCATGATTTTAAAGAACTTGAAGAACTGCGAAACGTATTCGAAAAAAATACGGATATTACTGAGATTCAAATATGGCCTTTAACAAAAGTTCTAAAAGGCGAAGATTATACAGATCAACTTGTATAATGAGAGGGGAAATAATGGCAACTACATCAAAATTAATTGAAAGGGTAAAAACAGGCATCCCTGGACTTGATGGAATCTTACACGGGGGGTTCATAAGAGGTACAAATATTGTCATTTCAGGGGGCGTTGGTACAGGTAAATCAATTTTTAGCACGCAGTTCCTTGTTGCTGGCGCAGAAAAATATAATGAATCTGGTGTCCTTGTAACTCTAGAAGAAAAACCCGCAGAACTTAGAAGAGAGGCTGCTCAGTTTGGATGGAACCTTGAACAACTAGAGAATGAAAAAAAACTCATTATTATTGATGCTGCTTCAAGCAAAGCAGGACTCCCATCCAGTGAAGAATGGGCGCTCCGCAGAGGCTTTGATTTAAATACGTTAGCACAAGAGATCTATAAGGCTACAAAAACTATTGCAGCTCAAAGAATAGCCGTTGATTCTCTTTCAGGACTTGGCCTTAGGATAGAATCGTCTGCTGAAGTGCGGGGGTCTATTTTTAAACTAAGTGCACTATTACGTGAACTTGGAGTGACGAGTATAATGACCTCGGAGATTTTAAGCAATAGCCCAGGACTTAGCCGTTATGGTGTTGAAGAATTTGTTGCACAAGGTCTAATAATCCTTTCCTTGGAAGAAGAACAAAGCGAATTGAGACGAAGTATGGTTATCAGAAAAATGCGTGCTACAGCACATAGCTTAAAACGTTTTCCGTTCGAAATCTCTACTAAAGGAATTGTTGTAATGCCAAGCGGAGAGATGTAGAACATCTTTAAGCCAATAAACACAATTTTCGTTTCTTTATCCTTTTAAACTAAAGCACTCTTTTTTAAATATTCTACAATACCTCCGTTATCTAAAATCTCAACTAAGAATTCTGGCAATGGTTTCATGTTTATTCTATCTCCATTAGTAAGATTCTTCACCTCGCCAGTTGAAGGGGTAATAACCAATTCATCAAGATCCATTCCAAAGCTAGATATACCTGGTGCTATAAACACGGGAAGTCCAATATTTATTGCGTTTCGAAAGAATATACGAGCAAAGCTCTCCGCTAAAACTGCTTTTATTCCAGAATACTTTAATACATAAGGAGCTTGTTCTCTTGAACTACCCGACCCAAAATTCCTGCCGGCAACAATAATTGTCTGCCCATCTTTGACTTTTTCTAAAAACTGTGTATCAAAGTTTTCAAATGTATATTTAACTAACTTCTCATAGTCTGAACCTAAAGTAAGTCTATGCGCTGCTATTATCAAGTCTGTATCGATATTATCCCCAAATTTCATGATTTTTCCTCTAATTTCCTTCATTTTACATCCCTCGGATCTGTGATTTTTCCCATCAAAGAAGAAGCGGCAACTGTGGCACTAGAAGCTAAGAACACTTCACTTGTTCTGTCTCCCATCCTGCCAATAAAATTGCGATTAGTTGTTGAAATGCACTTTTCTCCAGGACCCAACACACCCATATGTCCACCTAGGCATGGTCCACATGTTGGTGTAGAAACAACTCCACCTGCTTCTGCAAAGATCTCCAGAAGTCCTTCTCTTAATGCTTGTAACCAGATTTGCTGTGTACCAGGAATTACAATCAGCCTGAAATTTGCTTTCACTTGCTTTCCTTTTAGTATTTTTGCCGCTATTCTCAAATCTGTAAGTCTTCCACCAGTACATGAACCAATAAAGGCTTGGTCAACTTCTTGCCCTTCTAATTCCCTTGCAGTAACAACATTTGACGGTAAATGAGGTTTTGCGACCACAGGTTCAAGATTATCTGCTTCTATTTCGATTTTTTCTAAGTATTCGGCATCTTTATCACTAGTTAATGGTGTAAACACTTTTTTGGTTCTTTGCTCGATATATTCTATTGTTCTTTCATCAGGACAGACTATTCCTGTCTTAGCACCTGCTTCTATGCTCATGTTACAAATCGTAAAACGTTCATCAAATGGAAGTGCTCGTAATGCGTTTCCATCAAATTCCATTGCTCTATACGTAGCACCATCTACACCAATATCTCCTATAATCGATAAAATGACATCTTTACCCGAGATATATCCATGTTCGGGTAAATTTCCTGAAATATTAAAACACATAGTCTCAGGAACTCTAAACCATAATTCGCCGGTAGCAAACACTACTGCCATTTCTGTTGTACCTATTCCAACTGCAAAGGCGCCTACGGCTCCTGAGGTGCAAGTATGTGAGTCTGTTCCGACAACAAGATCTCCTGGAACTACATGTCCCTCTTGTGAGATCATTATATGACAAATCCCATGGCGACCAATCGGATAATAATTTGCGATATTTTGCTCTTTTACGAATTTCTCCATTGACAAACATAACTTGGCAGACGCAATGTCTTTATTTGGTACAAAATGGTCTGGTGTGACAATTATCCGTGAGGAATCCCAGACTTTTCCACCCAATTGTTCCAAGATTTCAGCGGTAGGTCCGCATAATACATCATGAGTTAAAGCAAGATCTATTTTTGCAGTTACTATTTGACCGCTTGTTACATGTTTTTCTCCAGATGCCCTTGCTAGTATTTTTTCTGAAATCGTATAGCCCATCTTTCATCACTATACATATTGGTTTTTCCTCAAAATCTCACAGATTTTTAAAAGTTTACTGGAGAAAAAAAGTTGCCTATCTTTAATAAGATATAATTGTATACTGACAACGGAATTTCTTGGCTTTTCTAAAAGTTAAAATTTAAAATCCACAATCACTATTAAAAATGAAGGTTGATTACAAGCCCCCTTAAAAGAGTAATTTTCCTTTGAGGTGTTTCTTTGAGGTATTTAACGATTGATGAAGCTTTGAATAGGGGTTCTGGAGCAGTAAATTTAAGAGGCTGGGTTTATAGAGAACGAAAATCGAACAAATTTGTATTCATAGTCCTAAGAGACGAATCTGACATAATACAATGTGTTATATCAAAGGAAAAAAATCCAGAACTCTTTGAAGAAGCCACAAAATTAACGATTGAATCGTCCGTACGGCTCACAGGTGAATTAAAGAAGGATGATAGGGCTCCCACCGGCTATGAAATTTCTCCTGTATCTGATTTGGAGGTTATACAAATTGCCGACCCTTTCCCAATAACTGCGGAGCAGTCTCTTGAACTTCTCTACGACAATAGACACCTTTGGTTAAGGTCAAGGAAATTAAATGCCGTATTAAAAGTTCGGCATTGCGTGGTTGGAGCCATTCACGAGTTCTTCAGAAGTCGTGGATATTATTTATTTGATGCCCCCATTTTTCAACCCATTCAATCTGAAGGTGGCGCTACGCTTTTTGAAGTTAAATACTTTGAAGATGACAAGATTTACTTAAGCCAAACATGGCAATTGTATGCTGAAGCAGCGATTTTTTCATTAGGCAAGATCTACAATATGGGGCCAACGTTTAGAGCAGAAAAATCAAAATCTTCAAGGCATTTGGCAGAATTTTGGATGGCCGAAATGGAAGCCGCTTGGATGAAGCTTGATGAGGTCACAGAAGTCGCAAAAGATGAAGTTCGATTTATCATACAAGAAGTTCTAAAACATAATAGGAAAGAAATTGAAATTCTACAGAGAGACATTGACTTGTTAGAACGTTATGCAAAAGAAGAATATCCGACGATCAAATATTCTGAAGCGTTAGATATACTCGCTAACGAATATCAAATGCATGTTCCCTGGGGTAAGGATTTAAGAACCATCGAAGAAGGAAAGATCGGCGAATACTTTAACGTACCTGTAGTTGTTACACATTATCCCACTAAAATCATGGGGTTTTACAAACCTCCGAGTGAGGATAAACCTGAGGAAGCGTTATGTTTTGACATGTTAGCACCAGAGGGGTATTGTGAAATCATTGGTGGGTCGGAAAGAAGTTTGTTAGTTAACGATATGATAAAAAGATTGGAAGCAGAAGGTGAAGATCCCACAAAATATGAATGGTATTTTGACCTGCGAAAGTATGGTAGTGTGCCCCATTCGGGCTACGGGTTGGGCGTGGAACGAGTAGTCAGTTGGATTTGTGGACTAGATAATATTAAGGACGCCATAGCTTTCCCGAGAACTATGACGCGAAAGAATCCATAATTCCAAATACCAGAATTCGTTAAATGTTGTCGTGTTCTACTTTTTTATTCAGCATATAAAAGAAGCCTTGCTTTTTGTTTATAAGAAGAACTTGAGGACACTAGGCTTGAAAATTATTCTCGGATTTAATTTTTTTTAGAACATAAAAAACTATTATCCCTACAGCAAACCCTACAGCCATATTTGTTAATATCGATAAAATAGCAGTTACAAGCATTATACCTATTTCCCTAAGATCGCGTTTAATGTCTTTAACGAAACTAACTAACTGAACACTCACAAAAAGTAACATTGCCGCTACTATGCCGATCGGGAATGCTGAAAATAAGGCAACAATTGATCCTGCAAACAATAAACCTAAAATTAGCTCAATTGTTCCTTCCATGATATTTGCTCCACCTGTCCGAGCGCCAAAAGAATATTGCGCGACTAGCCCGCCGCCCCCGTGACACATAGGAAAGCCACCAAAGAAGGGTGCAGCTAAATTCATTACCCCCATGTTTTGCATAATTCTTTTTTCACTGACTGCTCTTTCTGGGAAATAATCTTTAATTAAGGCTGCTACCACAATTACCGCATTTGTAATACTTAGAGGAATCTGGGCGATACCTGCTAAAAGCATTCCTTGATACATGCTTTGCAATGTCGGTGCTGTAAGAGGCGGTAATGTGAAATTAAAGATAATCACTCCCAATAACTGACCTTGAAACGCTATAATCCCAATCCCAAGAAGTACTAATACAAGTGCTGCTGGGGCGTTCTTGTTATTTCTTAATAAGACTATTAGAATAATGGCGATAAGACCGAAAAGCAATCCTGACAGCAGCATTTCAAAACCAGTAAGTGCGAGACTTATTCCTAGTGCTAAAAGAATTCCCCTAATTACACATTGCGGAGTATATTTTGAAATTTTCTCGATTACAGATTCTCCTTTGATCTTAGTAAAGGAAAGACCAAGCCACGCTAAACCTAGACTAAACCCTGTGCCATACACCAAACTTGGAGTCCATTTTTGCGCGATGGCAGCACTCGCGACAACTTTTTTGGGTTGAAGAGGCATTGGGATCTTGTAAACTAAACCTAGAAAGATATTGGTTAGCCCCAACATCACGAGAAAACCTGCCGGATGTAACCCTACTATCACGATATAACCTATAGCTAGGGGGACTAACGTTCCAAAATCTCCCATTGATCCCGCTAACTCTCTTAAATTAAATTCGAAATCAGGATGTGAACCTTTAACAGGGGTGATGGTAGCAGGCTCTGACTCTGCTTTCGCCTCTAAGCTCTGTTCTTGTTGCTGATCTTCCTTGTCATCTATCAAGTTCATCTATCCTCTTAATTAACTTCAAGATGCAGGCAATCCATTCCCTAGAACTATGACTCGAAAGAATCCTTAATCCAAATATACCAACATCTTTTGACTAGAAGTTTTTTGTGAAACATCTTGTCAGTATGCTATCCTATTATCATGGGCACTTTCTGGCTTATTTATCGGTAAAGTTGGACGTCAATTAAATGATCTTAAACTCTAAAAATTCTTTATGAGCATATACAAAATAAAAAAAAGGAATGTAATGATGAATTCAATGGCAGTGACAACATTCATGTGCTTCACAGAGTGCTGCTGTACTTGTTCCAAAGTTGCCGCTTATCGGTCCCCAGTGCGCGAGTTCTGCAGATTGCGTTGAACATCCGGTTATACTTGCACACTTACCATACAAGGGCTTAAACAAAACTTCGCCACCTACGGTATAACTGGCGATTTTGGCCTGGCCTGCTTCTGAAATCATGAACGCTACGAGATTTTGAGCCATTTCATGATTAAGATCTGGATACATCGCTGGATTAATCTGTATCATTCCATAGGGGTTCAGCAGGATTTGATCACCCTCTGATAAGACAATAAGCCCCAATGTGTTCTTTTTGGATAACCATGTGCCTCGATCTACAAGACAATAACCTAGTTGTTGATCCGCTACCGTTAATGTGTCACCCATCCCCTGACCAGTTTCTACGTACCATGACTTACCCACAGGGTCTATGCCAGTTTCATCCCAAATAACCAACTCTTTTTTATGCGTGCCTGAGTTATCTCCTCTACTGATAAATACGGCGTTGCCAGCATCCCCAGCAGCTGCGATTTTTTTGAACGTAGTTGTTGCACTGGTTTGACCAAGTATACCCGCAGGATCGCTTGGCGGTCCAATTATTATGAAATCATTATACATTACACATACACGATGCACTCCATATCCATCATTGACAAATTGATCTTCCGATGCCCGAGCATGGACCAGCAACACATCTGCATCACCCGACTGCGCTGTAGCTATTGCTTGACCAGTCCCGACAGATACTATGTCGACTTTCACGAGATATCTGTTTTCGAACTCTGGTAGAAGATAATCAAGTAAGCCAGAATCGTAAGTGGAAGTTGTTGTAGCTAAGATCAGCCTTGGTCGGCCGTATTCCCATGCAGCAAGGCCTACAGTAACGCCAAGTACAGCAACAATGACAACCGCAATCGCAATTCTCGTTCTTCTTTGACTCCACCTTGACATTTCCATATTCTCCTCAATATTGTTATGTATTTGAATTCATATCGTATACGATAGGAATATATATACATAACGGATAAATAATTGTCCGCGCTAGAAGGAAACCATCTTTTTATATTTACAGAAATACCTTTATGCGCAAGATTGCATAATGATTATAAAATGCATAACGGTTGTTGATCAGGATAGTTGATAGCGGTAGGAATGTGATATAATGGCTATCGGGGAGTCTTTATTAGAAGCGTTTTCAGCTGGCGAGTTATGGCAAATCATGTTTCTTTCGTTGCGTGTTTCTGGCACAGCGACATTTTTAGCGGCCTGTTGTGGAATCCCTCTAGGGATGATTCTTGGCTTACGCGTTTATATAGGTCGTAGGATGATCAATAATTTGGTAAACACAGCAATGGGACTTCCTCCAGTCGTTATTGGATTATTTGTGTTTCTCTTAGTTTCAAGGACCGGGCCATTAGGTTTTTTAGAACTTTTATATACCCCAACTGCTATGATTGTTGCACAGTGGGTATTGGCCACACCAATTGTTACAGGTATCACCATGGCTGCGGTTCGCAGTGTTCAAAACAAATATAGAGATACCGCCTTATCGCTGGGTGCAACAGAGACACAACTATGGATCACAATTCTCAAAGAGGCGCGAATATCGATCTTAGCGGGTATATGCGTTGCATTCGGACAGGCGATTTCTGAAGTCGGTGCTATTATGATAGTGGGCGGTAATATTCGTTTTACTACGCGTGCAATGACAACAGCAATCGTCCTACAGACCAGAATGGGCCTATTTGGCATGGCAATAGCACTTGGCATAATTCTCATTGTACTTGCCTTCCTTGTTAATCTGATTTTCACGACGCTGCAGGAAGGAACTGAGGTTGTAAGATGACTCTTCTCAAAGTTAGTAATCTGTCTAAAAAATACGTTGAAAAATACGCAATAAAAGATATTTCCTTTGAACTTGAACAAAGAAAATTTTTTACACTCATAGGACCTTCTGGCGCCGGAAAAACTACACTTTTACGCCTGATTAACCTTTTAGAGCCACCTACATCTGGAGAAATCGAATATAATGGATGGTCACTTAAAACATTGCACAAGAAAAAAATGGTAAATGCACGGCGTGAGATGGGTTTTGTGTTTCAGCGTCCTGTTGTTTTCTCCACGACAGTCAAAGCAAATGTGGCTTATGGTCTCAATTTTCGAAATCTACCTTCTGATGAAATTGAAGAAAGAGTTCATCGCGCACTTGACATGGTAGGTCTCCATGGATTTGAAGAAAGAAAAGCGTTGACTCTAAGCGGCGGTGAGATCCAGCGAGTGGCACTTGCAAGGACGCTTGCGACTGAGCCAAAAATGTTATTATTAGACGAAGCCACAGCTGATTTAGATCCCGCAAATGTAGCATTGATCGAAAGTGTGCTTAAAAAATTCAATGAGGAAAAAAAAGTCACAATTATTATGGCCACGCATAATTTTTTCCAAGCTAAACGTCTTGGAGCTCTTGTAGGATTCATGATGGGCGGTGAAATGATTGAGATAGGTACCGCTGACCAAATCTTTAATCATCCTCAAGATGAGCGTACGGAAGCTTTCATCTCGGGAGAAATGATCTATTAAAATAGCCTGTGTTTGATTAAAATGTCTACCAAAGTTCAAAGTGACAAAGAAAAGCATGACAAAGAGATTGAAGAAGTAGAAAACGACAATCGCACCTTACTTGAAATCTCACCGAAATTTCGACTGTGGTTAGAACTAGATGATGAATCACTTAGTGAGGAAGATAAAGCGTTACTTGGAAAAGGTGGCGCTTTACTTTTGCAAAAAATTTCAGAAACAGGTAGCATTAGCGAAGCTATCCGTGATGTCCCCTCTAAACATGGTGCACATAAAAAAACAGGTCTATCCTATCGATATGCTTGGGGTCTTCTAAAGAAGATAAGTACTCGTCTTAAGAAACCAATTATTCAAAAATTTCGAGGTGGGCGAAAGGGTGGAGGCTCTGAACTGACTTCAACTGGCGAAGAATTATTACGCTACTACATACGCTTAGAAAATCTCATTCAGGCAACTTTAGCCGATAAGGAATTGTGGGAGGCGATAAGCCTTAAATTAATCGATAAAAATCGCTTAGAAGGTGAAGTTGTTAGTGTTATGAGAGATCCTATTGCTGCAAAGGTAAAAATCGAATTAAAAGTTCCCACCGTAATACATTCGTTAATTACTACTGAAGCGGTAGATGATTTAAACCTAAAGGAAGGAGATACAGTCAAAGCGATAATTAAAGCTCCCCATCTTTACCTTAATGTCGCATAGTCGAATTTAATTCCTGAAAAGGAGTTATTCAAATAATTAAATAGAATACAAACCTTGAGAGGTTGTAGTTTGAAAATAAGCGCTAGGAATCAAATTGTGGGTAAAGTCATCAGTATTGAGAAAAAGCAAGTAGCTGCTTCGGTCAAGATTGAAGTGACCGAACCCGTAACTTTGACTACAGTTATTACTGTTGAAGCAGTCGATGAGTTGAATATAAAACCAGGTGATACTATCGAGGTGGTCGTGAAAGCCACCGAGGTAATGGTAGCCAAGGAATTGTAACTTTAACTTCTCATTAGTTTAACTTCTTATTACAGTTCCTACATTTTCCCCGTTAAGAATTCTGGTGAGAAATCCTTTTTTATGTCCGTTAACAATTTTTATTTCTTTTAAATGCTTAGAGTAAAGAAGTAACTCCACTGCTCTTCTTTCAAGAACCATATCCTCCATATCTCTTTCAAGAAGTTCTTCTGCAGTAATTTCACGAATAAGATCAGCATTTGGGTTCACGAATGGGTTTTCAGTATATAGTCCATCCACGTTTTTCACCATGATACAATTCTTTGCTCCAAGCACCTCAGCAATGAGAACGGCGCCCGTATCAGTTCTATTTGGAGGAATAGATCCTACTTTTGGCGGTTGTTCATATAGTCCATAGGTCGGAGTGCCATGAATCACTGGCAAGAGTCCAATGGCGAGTAAACTGGATATCTGCAGTAGATCGGCAGTATGTATCCTCACGCCATCGTATTTCGAGAGGAGAATAGACATCATGATGGCGTTTTGTTCACTAATCTTACCAGCCAATTCTGCTAGTACTCCAGTAGGCATGCCCAACTCGATTCCAATATCCATAATATGCCTTACCCTTACGCCACCGCCCGTTACCACCAAAAGTTTGTTCCTCTCGGAAAGTTTTCCAATCTCCTCAACTAAAGGCAGGACCACTTCTCTGCCATAATCAATGATTCCATGACCTCCTATCTTTATAATATTCAAGTCTGGGACAATTTTGACTTGAGGGACAACATCAATTTTCTCGAACAATCCCTTCCGAACTAGTGATTCTCCCTTTAAACCCGATTCAAGTTCACGGCGCTTTGTCATTTTGATCAACTCAAGATGAGACATTATTTTATAACTTATACGGTTAAGTCTTCGCTTTTTATATCAGGCAATATAACACTTGATATAATTGTTGTTATATCGATCTAAAAATGACTTGATGCTAACGATAACTTTATATGTTTGGCACTCAGATTATATCATGTGATATATCAATTGATATAACAATTGAATGAGGTGAATCATATGAAAATCTACGTTCGTGAAAGAATGAAAGTAAAGACTGGAGTAAAAGCACCAAGATTTCGAGTTCTTGCTGTCACAAATGGCTCAGGAACAGACGCCCAACTGAGTTTTCCCACAAGAATGCACCTTAGGAAAGTAGAACTTGAACAAATTGCTAAGGATGTCGGTGCTGAAATTGTATATCTCCAGCCGATAGCTGAGGCAGAACGAGGAAAAATGAAGTGAAGGAAAACACATGACGGCACTCACTGACGATGAGATCTTTGATGCGGCAATACAGATTATGCTTTTCATTGATCGTTCTATTACCATCCACTTTAGTAAAAATACTATTCAAGTAAGGTTTCCCACAACGCGAAAGTTGGCGGAGCATTTACAAATCCCACATTACTATGTACTTCCTTATTTCGCCACGATGGAGAAGGACAACCTGATTATAAGAGTGGAGCGGGTAGGCATCTCTACAACTCAAGCAGGCAGTAAAAAACTGATCGAGTTAATGGCCACCAAATATAAAGAAAAGACTGAATCCGTTATCGGAACTGCGCTTTTTGAAGAGATTCAAAACCGTGTAATGATTGAAGATCGAACACGAGACCTAACTCTTCCTGAATCAAATAGCGAATAAGGCTCAGAAGATGAGTATAAACACAAAGCAAAATCCCTTTGGCTCAAGAGCGAGCGTTAGTAAATCAAAAAAATGTTATTGAGACTTTAAGCGTTTAATAATTGGTGGCCTTCCTTTATACAGAATTCGCTGACCACAGTGTGGGCATTTTACGCCAGGCAATGCTTCTGTAAGGTTAATATCAACCTCTTGCTTGCACTTGTAGCAAGTGTACACCATGTAAGTTCACCATCACTTTTTCTTTCCTAACTCGTTATAAAGATTTCCTTAGATTCAAGTTTACCAAAATACTGTTTATCCCTTTAGATATGCAATCGAATTTCTTACTTGTATCCGATACGTTATTTAAGAAGTTATCAATTTTATATCATGAGATTCCTTAAACGCAATCTAGAGGCAATTATATGACCATACACGGATTTTTTGTAGTTGAAAGGGTGAGAGAAGCGTGTATCTATTATTATCGAGAGCCAGACAGCAACCTGAAACTTGATCACTCAACTATTGGGCCATTTGCTAGTATTATTGCAAATATTAGTGAAACATTCAGAGCAGACGGTAAAGAAAAACTGCAATTTTTTATCACATCAAATTATAAACTGTCATTCGATGTGGATCAAAACTTAATCTGTATTATTGTTGCTTCAGCAGATTACGATGATCTAGAGTTGATCTATTTAATAACACAAATGAGCAATGATATAAGAGCGTTTTGTTCTCAATATAACGATTTGTCGCAATTTCCAATTAAAAATTATATCTGGCAAGGGCATGTAAGGCATAGCAGTCCTGATAGGGCTTCAAAAACCATTTTAATGCGACTAGGTGATATTTTACAGGAACTTGATTTCTTGGTCAAAGATGTAGATCTATTGAAGACTTCCTCGAATTATGATAGTTCGAATTTGCCAGTAATTTCAGCGATGGAAACATCACTTGAACAGAAGATCTCGCAAGTTCGAGAAAAATTAAAAGAATTGCCCTACGTAGGCGGCGAGTTCTAAATTGATAACCTGCCTCCAGGTAGGGTTATGAGTATTGCTTTACTTATCTTATACGGTGTTTTCTACATCTACTTCTAGGACAAACTTAGTTTCAGTATGGCTGATAGCTTGTTCCTCTGTCAATGCGAGTGCGGTCAGTCTTCCAATTTCAGTAAATCTTACTGGAATACCTTTGTTGTCTCTATTTCCTGCACTAATCAATCCAGCATTCCTTAGAGCTACGAGATTCCAACGAATTGTCGATGGCGCTACGTTCAACTTTTCGGAGAGTATGCCGATCATTGCTGTCAAAGTAAGAGATGCACCATTCATGTTGGCAATTTCTCTAAGAATAGTCTTCTGCTTAGGCGTCAGATTGTCAAAAACAGTTGCGACTATTTTTTCTTGGTATTTTGAAAGTTTTTCCTCTAATATTTTGTTTTTATGTCTTAAGAAGTAGTGGATAGTCAAAATATCCGAAAGAATAGTTTCAATATCTCCAACAAGTTCAGTATCTGACACGATATCCAAGAAAAGTGTTTTTAGCGTTTTTATACGATGCCTAAATTCTATTTGTTCAGAAAAAACTAATTTTTCAATGGAGAACCAATTCACCCACTTAAGGCACCCCCAATTAGACCTCTTTTGAGTCTAACGGATTCTTAGTTAAGGGATTTTGAAAACATATGATACGGGGGGTTTTTTAAAGTTTTTGTAAATGATTTTTTGTATGCTATATACCTATATGATACTCTATGTTTAAGTCGCAAAAACATTTTGTATAGTTTGCGGAGGATTTCACTACAAAATTAAAAAGCACCATTTTTCAAAATAGTAATTAATTTTATCGAAATAGCGAAGGGGAACGCAAAGATGGATCTTCAACTAAGAATGTTACAAATCTTCTTTGCGAAAACCGGGAAACTCACGTAAAAAATTGCGATATTTGAGAAATATTTAAATATGATCTATGAGAATATTGTAATGTATCTTCAATACCCTACTATATATTCGCGATTTAGACTCTCATTGAATAAGAAATTCAAATGAGAATTTCGATAAAAACGAGGCTGTGTTCTCATGGTGGAGAGTACTGAATTAACTGAAACTAAATTTACACCGGGTGTAGCTATTTCTTCTCAAGAATGTATGGAATGCGGTTCAACTGAAATTGTAATGGACTCTATTCGAGGGGAGAGAATTTGTAGTATATGTGGATTAGTAATTACAGAACATGTGATAGATACTGGTCCTGAATGGAGAGCGTTTACTTCAGATGAACGCAATAAAAGAAGCAGAGTAGGCAGTCCAGTCTCATGCGTTGTTCCTTCTATGGGACTATCAACTATGATTGGGTGGGAAAATAGAGATATTTATGGCAACAAATTGTCACCAAAAAAACGTGCCCAAATCTATAGATTGAGAAAATGGCAAATACGAACAAGATCACAAGGTTCTTATGAGCGTAATCTCTCCCACGCTATACGCGAACTAGAAAGACTTTCTAGTCAACTTGGAATTCACAATGGAGTAAAAGAATCAGCGGCTGTCATCTATCGGCGGGCTATAGAAAAAAAGTTAGTTCGTGGACGTTCAATAGAAGCTATGGTTGCTGCATCTGTGTATGCAGGTTCACGACTTAGGAAAGTTCCTCGTACCCTGGATGAGATTGCCCAGTGTACACGTGTTAATAAAAAAGAATTAGGTCGTTGCTATCGTTTAATTCTTCGAGAACTTCATATTTCAATCCCCATAGCCAGTCCAGTTGACTTCATTTCTCGTTTTAGTGAAGAATTAAAAATCTCTGGAAAAACTCAACAACGTGCAATAGAAATTCTAAATCAAGCAAAAGAATTTGGAATTACTGCTGGTAAAGATCCAACTGGTCTTGCTGCTGCAGCATTGTATATCTCAAGCATTACTGAAGGTGAGAGAAGAACCCAAAGGGAAATTGCAGAAATAGCAAGGATAACTGAAGTTACTGTTCGTAACCGCTACAAGGAAATTGTTAGAGTACTTGGAATAAAAATAGCTGTCTAGATATTATATTAAATGGCATTATCCTTCTTTTTTTTAATTTTATTGGCGGGAAGTCCCCTTGCGCCAGCTGGGGGATGAAAGCCGCAAGGTTTTTATAGTGTTTTGCACAGAAGAGTTCTGATGAATATCGAGAGGAAAGCAGGGATACAAGACTCTTGATAGGAAGGCAGTATGGTGTGATTTTGAAACCTGAGGGTTGCTATCACAGAATGCCAAGTGGACAGGCTATTCTCTTTAGAGGGTAATCTGCGACACACAGCCGAACGTAAAACGAAAGTTTCCCGCAAGGGTTGGGAGGACTCGCAGGAAGCCCCATCTGAAAGGGTGGGGTAGTTCACTGAACATGTTGATACCATCGTTTATATTCCACTAATGCCCCTAATGTTCTAATAGCTCTTTCTGGTAGTGTATGAACTGGAATTTTGTTCCACTCTAAAAATCTTTTATATTTTTCAAATTGCTTAAATGTGCTTCCCAAGCAGGATATAATAGGTTTTTTACTGCTTTTCATAACTGCAACAAGTGTTTTGATTGTCTGAAACTCGATATTTGGACCACTTGGGATTGTTACGACAAGCACAGAATCAACTTGTGGGTCGCTTAGAATGAGTTTTGTTACCCATTCATATCTCTCCGTGTCAGCATCCGCTGCTAAATCAACTGGATTTGAAGGGGTACAATGTTGAGGTAAACTATGCAATTGTTCAAGCGTTTTACTGCTAAACTCTGCAAGACGTAAATCATTATTTTCAAGAGCATCTGCTGCTAAGACACCATGTCCACCACTATTTGTTATTATACCCACATTATTTCCTTTAGGTAATGGTTGAGTTGCAAAGCAATAGCAAATATCAAGGAGTTCTTCTAGATCCTTTGCAGTGATTACACCTGTTTGTTTGAACATTGCTTTAAATGATTCTACAGAACCTGCGAGAGACCCAGTATGTGATTTTGAAGCTTTTGCTCCTGCTTCTGTTTTTCCAACTTTGCAAATAATAACGGGTTTTGCTTTAGTAACCTCTCTTAGTGTCTTGTAAAATCGTCTTCCTTCTTTTACACCCTCAACATACATTCCGATAACTTTAGTGGTTGTATCTTGTTTTAAATATCCTAGAAGATCGCTTTCATTTACATCTATGGCATTTCCATAAGAACATGTTTTACTAATTCCTATCCCCCGATATGCACACCATTCAAGTAGTGTTACAAGGATTGCTCCAGATTGGGATAACAACGCAATATTTCCTTTTGTTGGATATCCTATTGTCCTTTCACGTGGTACAAGAAAACTATTGATTCCAGAATAAGGATCAAATATACCAATACAATTTGGACCAATGATTTGCATTCCATACTTATGAGCAATTTTTGTGATTTCATTTTCTCTTTCAGTTCCTACTTCATTTCCTGTTTCTCCAAAGCCTCCAGTGACAATTATAATTACTTTAACTCCCTTTTCTCCGCATTCTTGAACAATCTTAGGAACTTGTTGTGCTGTTAAAGCTATTATTGCAAGATCCACAGATTCAGGAATATCCTTTATTTTGGAATAAACAGGAGTGTTCAAGATTTCATCTGCATAAGGATTAATTGGATAAATTGTACCTTTGTATTTTTGGAGAATCATGTTCTCTAGAATTATGTACCCGATTTTTCCTTTATTCCTACTTGCTCCGATTATAGCAACATTAAGGGGAGAAAAAAAAACTTCTAATGATATTCATATCACCTTAAGTAGTAGATTATTATTTGTTTTAATTGCATGATTCGTTCTGTAATCTTTTAGATGTTTCAGCCTTAATTTTTTTATCTAATTTCGCAAGAAGACTCCTCAACTTGTGGGGGGGATGAATTGCGGTAGAGTGTCTTACTTTCACGCAGGTCACCCTAAACTTAAATAGTAGTTACCTATCATCTAAATGTATAGTATGCTGAGGTGTCTGGCTTGGCGTTAAGGGCGTAAACAAGACACAGTACCGATGAGGGTACTGTCGGACCTCAAGTGTCCCTTGAGGGACGGGGGCTGCCGTGGACCAGCCCGAAATGTCGATGACTAGGTTTAATGTGACCAACCGTGTTGGCTAAGCAGAACAGCCTAGGAGGGCAGAAGCTACCTAACTTGTTTGGTGGTAGTTCACAGGATAATCTGATATCTAATTCCTATGTTCAGATTAACAAAATACAAGAAAATAGCGTTTCTTTTTTTCTTGGTTATGTTGTTTGTAATTCCAATATTTCTAACTTCATATCCAGATAATAACGCCCAAATTATCAAACTAGATATAATTAAACCTAAAAAAGTTCATGCAGGCAATCGGTTGAAGATTGAAGGAAGTGTAAAATATCTTGGACCTTTTAGTAGTTCTTTAGATGTCGTTCTTTTGGTGAATGGAACTCGAGAGCAGACTCGAAGGATTTTTATATCGAGTTATCAAACTATTAATATCTCATTTTTTTGGACGCCCGCAAGAAAAGGAGCGTATTTAGTTTCTTTGAGAATATATAATTCGCCCACCTCATTCAAGGAGAGCCCAGTCCTCACTATACAAGTTGATTCCATAGCAGGTCATCAAAAATATACCATGGCCTTATATCATTTTAATGTTCAATATGTTCCAGGATCAACTGCTATTGAAAATCGAGTTATAGAAGAATCGTTTTACCCACTCCTCAAAATGTATCAGCGTCATAGCACATGGAGATGTAATATTGAACTTAGTGGCTATATGCTCGAACTCTTGCATCAGAGATATCCCCATATATTAGATTTTCTCAAGTTTCTTGTGAGTGAAGGGAAAATTGAACTTATTGTAAGTCATTATTCAGAGCAGTTTTTAGTGGCATATCCTCGAACTGATATGGCAAAATCAATAGAGATCTCAGATTCATTGCTTGATTCCTTAGATCTCGTTCGCTCTGGATTATTTTTTGCACAAGAGAGCCAGTGGACACCTGGATATGCTGAACTGCTTAACGCGTACGACTATGATACAGTTGTCGTATCAAGTGATCCATTCTATAATTACTTGCATCAAAGAATGAAAATAACATCTCCACTTTACTTCTTAGAAGATAATTCAACTCAATCTCTTAGTGCTGATGAAAGGCAAGTAAATGTGCTTCTTTTTACAAAACCTAAACTTATCAATGATATAGAATTTCGTTGGTCTTGGGCTTATGATGGAGAATTTGCCAATACTTATGCTTACAATAATGACTTTCGCTATGATTCATCAAGAGCACAAGCACATGAAAACAAATTGGAAAAATATGAGGCAGAAGGATACTATTTCGCTTTCATAAGCGAGATCGTATCATTGCTAAATGAGATGACTGACCCTGAAAGAATTCCAAAAATTCCAGAAGCAACTTGGGACATGAAGAAATGTAAAGGTGTTTGGCGATGGATGGGTGACAATATAGCTGATTATGAAGATGATGCCTTTGTAAGAGCATATACTTATCAGGCACGACAAGAGGCACTAGTTGCTGAAGTATTGCTTGAAAAAACCCGTGAAAAGGGAATAGATGTTTCAGATGAAGAACAAACGCTTCTCAACATTTGGAAGCAAATCTTACTTGCAGAGGTATCAGATTCAACTGGATGGTTTCCTTGGGAGATTGAAGTTAAAGAATCAATTAAACTTACAGATTCTGCTCTCATATTATTGGATAATGTAATTGCGGAATTGAAAATGAAATTAGGATATCAAGATAGTCTGTTAAAGGTAGATCCTTCTAAGAACACCATTTCAAAGGTTTCATCAATTAGTTCCCCGGAACCTACATCTACTCCTAATCTAAACATGAAAATTAAAGGCGGTCCTTATCAAATAAATTATACTAAGGGAGAATTTGGTGTAACAATCAATATCAAGATGTTTCTTGAAGAGAAAAGTACGGTTGAAATCAGATTTCCTGCCGAGAATAGTATCATGTATTCTCCCAGTCTGGCAGAGAACACATTAATCACTTTAAACCCGTCAGATATCCATGAAAATCCATATTTGCCACTTTCTAACGGTTTAGTGATAATTAATGGCAGTAAAGCCATTATAAAACATTGTGCCGAACGTCATATGGCAATGCAATGGAATCGCGACAAGTATATCGTCTTTAAAGAAAATTCAGTCAGTGGGAATCTTACTTATTCATTCACGTTCGTAGAAGACATATTCTACTTCAATTTCATTTATATTGCAAATTCAATCAATGTCTATCCACATTTGATTGTTTAATGCATGGTTTCAAAAAATTATGAACAAGGCCTTCTTGTATATTTTATTTATGCGAAGTATGGGTGGTCAACTGTTGATAGTTTTATGGACAAATCTTGCCAAATGTAGTCAAATATCTCGTTTGAGACAAGTATTTCGTGGTGAAAGCTGATGAGCTGGGTTCACCTGTTACCCGCTAATAGAAACGCTGTCTTTTTATAGTGGGTTACCCTAGAGTATATCTGCCAGTAACTGACTGGACTCACACATCACCACCATCCTCACTTGGGAATGATCGCAGTCATGACCTCTCTAACGCAAAGTTATCCACTCAAACTCCCACAAGATACTACCTTACGCCACCAACTGGATATATTACGGGATCTGGTTCTACACGCCGCTCAACTGTCCTAGCGGGGACACCATTCACGTCCTTCTTCAGACTGTGAGTGGATAGACCTTGTTACTACTTGTCTATAGTTGTAAAGAAATGTCTATGATGAAAGGAACGGTGTCTATGGTACATGCGGATATTAACAAAAAAAAAGACAATCTTTCTCTTCTTGTTAGTCATTTTGTTTACAATATCGATATTTTCAACACATCTCTCAGATGCTTCTGCTAGAATAACTGATTTACGTGTAATTAAACCAAAAAAAGTTCATATGGGCAATCGTCTAAAGATTGAAGGAAGTGTACAATATCTTGGAACTGGTCTTCGTTCTTTTTATGTCTCACTCATGGTAAATGAGACTCAAAATCAAACTGAAAAGATTTCAGTAGCGAATTTTCAAACAATAAATGTCTCATTCTTTTGGACACCTGAACGAAATGGAGTATATACAATTTCTTTGAGACTGTATAAATCGCCTTCTTCATTTGAGGAAAGCATCCCTCTCAATATTCATGTTGATTCTATCTCAGGTTATCAGAAATATACTATGGCACTTTACCACTTCAATGTTCAATATGTTCCAGGATCTACCACGATTGAAAATCGTATTATTGAGAAATCGTTTTACCCGCTCCTTAAAATGTATGAGCACCATAGCACGTGGAGATGTAATATTGAACTAAGTGGCTACATGCTCGAAATTTTATATCACAAATACCCTCAATTATTAGATCTTCTAAAGAACCTGGTGAATGAAGGACAAATAGAACTTATAGTGAGTCATTACTCTGAGCAGTTGTTAGTAGCGTATCCACGAACAGATATGGCAAAATCAATAGAAATTTCAGACACAATACTTGATTCTTCAGATCTCGTTCGTTCTGGAGTATTTTTTGCACAAGAGAGCCAGTGGACACCTGGATATGCTGGATTGCTTAATACCTATGATTACAACACCGTAGTTGTATCGAGCGATCCATGGTATTATTATCTTCCGAATAGAATGAAAATGAACTCACCACTTTTTTATTTAGAGGATAACTCGTCACAGTCTCTTGGTTCTGATAAACGACTGTTAAATGTGCTTCTTCACAAAAAGGATGGAAATGTTAATGGTATAGATTACCACTGGGCTTATGCCTCTGATGGAGAAACTGCTAATACCTTCGCTTATCAGAACAATTTTCGATACGATTCTCAAAAAGAACAAAATCACGAACAAAAATTGAGAAAAATTGCAACAGAATATCATTTTGTTTTTATCAGCGAATTTGTTGCCATGTTACGAGAAAAGAACGTTGAACGAGAAAAAATCCCAGTCATCCCAGAAGCAACTTGGAAAATGAGGAAAAGTGAAGGGGTTTGGCTATGGATGGGTAATAATAGCGCTCGTTATGAAGATGATGCCTTTATTCGAGCATATACGTATCGAGCACGACAAAAAGCGCTCGTAGCCGAATCATTACTTAAGATAACGAGAGCAAAGGGAATAGATGTCTCAGACGAAGAGCGAATGCTTCTCAACATCTGGAAGCAAATCTTACTTGCAGAGGTATCAGATTCAACAGGATGGTTTCCATGGGAGATTGAAGTTAAAGAATCTGTTCGTCTGACAGATTTAGCACTAGAATCTCTGGATAATGTAATTGCGGAATTGAAAATGAAATTAGGATATCAAGATAGTCTGTTAAAGGTAGATCCTTCTAAGAACACCATTTCAAAGGTTTCATCAATAAACAAACCTGTACTCGTTCCTACGCCTCCATTACATATAACTGTGAAAGGCGGTCCTTATCAAATTAATTATACTAAGGGAGAATTTGGTGTAACACTCAATATCAAGATGTTTCTTGAAAAGAAAAGCACAGTTGAAATCAGATTTCCTGCCGAAAATAGCATCATGTATTCTCCTAGTCTGGCAGAGAACACATTAATCACTTTAAATCCGTCAGATATCCATGAAAATCCATATCTACCGCTTTCTAACGGTTTAGTGATAATTAATGGCAGTAAAGCCATTATAAAACATTGTGCCGAACGTCATATGGCAATGCAATGGAATCGCGGCAAATATATCGTCTTTAAAGAAATAGCTGCCAGTGGGAATCTTACGTACTCCTTTACTTTTGTGGAGGCTACCGTTTATCACTTTACTTTCGTTGATATAGCAAATTCAATTAATGTCTATCCTGTATTGGTTATTTAGCTTGTTTTTTCCAAAAACCGCATCGTGGACATCTCTGAATGCCATGAGAGCTTAGTATATTCATCTGATACCCACATCTAGGACATGAGAGCCCATCATTCATTCGTTTGGATAAATCTTCCAATACTTCCACCGCGCGCGGGTAATACATGGATGTTACGGGTTGTTTACATTTATAAATATTTGCTTCGCGCGTATCCAATTAGACGAAAAAATCTATATTATTTTCAAATATCTGTGTAAATAGTACTATATTTTTAATATCTATCATCTCACTGAAAACCTACATTGGTGTTTCAACTATTTTGAAATGAGAAAAAGTGGAGGTAATTTCTTGATTATTGAGAGTATTGAACGTCCGTCCAAAGATATAATCAATGGATTATCAAAATATCCAACGGCTTTATTATCTGATGCAATGGAAAAAAGTCAGGCTATGCATAGTGAGATTAAACCTGTTATACCGATAGAAAAGGTTGTTGGTCCTGCTATTACAGCAAGGACAATGGTCGCTGACTATTTGACGCCTGTTGCAGCTATTGATTATGCTGAACCGGGTGATGTACTTGTTATCGATGTCCGAGGCCATCGCGATACAGCGATCTGGGGTGGGTTGGCTTCAACTTCTTGTAAATCCAGAGGAATCGTTGCTGTAATCATCGATGGTGCTATAAGAGATGTAGCTGAAATAAGAAAAATTCAATTTCCTGTATTTGCTCGTGCTGTAACTCCAAATGCTGGTGATTGTTCCGTACTTGGAGATATTAATGTTCCAATTCAATGCGGCGGAGTATTAGTAAATCCAGGTGATATTGTCGTAGCTGATACTGACGGAGTCGTAATAGTGCCAGCAAATAGAGCCGTTCAAGTTCTTGAAAAAGTGAAAAAGCAAGAAGAAATCGAGGAAAAGATTCGGCAGTTAATGTCACAGGGTCTTTCCTGCTATGAGGCATTAAAAGATGTATGTGGAGGATTTACAATAACTGTAGGGAAAGATGTGGAAATTCCCTAACAAATATTGAAATTTGTGCGTAATTAGACATGTCCGCGTCCAAGACGTTCATGTGCGCCAGTCAGATGAAGTGCAGACTGTGCCGATAACAAACTTATATCTCCAGCCAGTGCCGCTGCCGCGACAATCTCTGCAAACCTTTTTCCCATTGCTCCTGGTGGATCACCGGGACCTTGACATCCTATTATAGCAAGTGCCTCACTTTGAGTTGGTAACCCTGTACCTCCACCAAATGTTCCGGTCTCAAGGGAGGGTATGGTAACAGCTATATATAGATCCCCGTCTTCTGTCACCTCTGGAGTGACAATAGACATGCTTGAATCTGTTATATGCGCTGCATCCTGACCTGTAGCTAAGAAGATGGCTGCAATAATATTCGCCACATGAGCATTAAATCCTAAAGTTAATGCCTGTGCTCCGCCTAAAAATAATTTTCGATAGGCAAGTTCTGCTATACTTTCAGGAGTGGTTTTTAATACATCTTTTACGACTTCTTTCTTCAGGATAACCTCTGAAATCACAGTTTTACCGCGTCCTAGTATCCAATTAATTGCGCTAGGTTTCTTATCTACACACACATTACCTGATTCACTGATTAATTTTGCATAGGGCTGTTCTTGTGTTATGAAATCGCAAGCAAATCGAGCACCTCTTGTTACAGTATTCATACCCATTGCGTCATAAGTATTGGCACGAAAACGAAGGAAGACAGTTCTTCCAACTATCCAAGGTTCGATATTTATCAAGTTTAGGAATGGATCAGTATCATCAAAAACCTTGACAATTTCTTGATGATTTTCGCGTACCCAGCTTATAAGTTTATAAGCATGTTCTAAGTCAGGAACTTTCAAAGCAGGTGCGCGAGTAATTCCATCTCTAATAATTTTAGATTTTGCCCCGCCACTTCGCGTAATAGCAGTACAACCTCTATTCGTACTCGCTACGAGTGTACCTTCAGTAGTGGCAAGAGGTATATAAACTTCTTCATCAATATAATCGCCAGTGACTTTAAGAGGACCTGCGATGCCAATCGGAATTTGTGCACAACCTATGGAATTTTCTATATTTCTTTTTGCAGTTAAATTCATGTCCATAGAGTAGTTTCCGATATTCTTAAGCGATATGTCTCTCATCTTTTCTAAAACTTTCCTTCTGATTTCTGAAGCTATATTAACGTCATTTCCAACGTGTTCTTCAATCCTGTAAAACTTGATTTCTCCTTTGATTACTTTATTAACAATTTCATCCATTTTTTTCCCCTCAAAAGCGTCTAGACTAGAAATAGTCGTCTTAGGGATATAATTGGTAGATTATTCCAACCTTATAAACTTGTTTCATTTCTCATTAGCAATAAATCACATGCAAACTTATCTCATGTCATCGAAAAACTAATCATATTAAACTTAATGATTAATTGCGTCAAATGCGGATTTCATGCAACATTATAAATGATACAAAAAAGTGTTATAGTGTAAAAACAGAACAAAAGCTTAAGGACAAAAACAGTTAGAGGAAGAAAAATATGAACAAAACCAAACAAGCATATGATCTTGGATTTAAATACGAAAAAGAATATTATGGCTGTTCCCAATGCGTGTTATTAGCGATTCAAGATACTTTTAATTTAGAAAATGAGACGGTCTTTAAATCTGCTTCTGGCCTTGCTGCAGGGATTGGCTTGCTGGGATCGGTTTGCGGTGCATTAACAGGTGGCGTAATGGCATTAAGTTTAAAATATGGTCGTGATTTACAAGCTTTCAAGGCAGGTGATCCAGAAGGTAAACGTCTCAAGGCTTATGAAAAAGCAAGAAAGTTGTATAAACGCTTTGAAGATGAATATGGAAGTGTTATCTGCAAAGATATTCAAAAGAAAATTTTTGGTCGTTCTTATAATTTGAATGATCCGCAAGATTTTAAAGAATTCGAAGAGGCTGGCGCGCATGTTGATAAATGTCCTGGTGTTGTTGGAAGAGTTGCGCAATGGGTTGCAGAAATAATACTCAAAGATAATGAAAAATAATTTCTCGAAAAAGGATTAACAGCCTATTGCCATAATTGAGGGATTGACAATGAGTTTTTTTAAAATGATTACAACAGAGATTGATGTTTTGTTGACCACCGTACGAACCATAGAGCAAGGTAAAAGTGCTGATTCCGATAAAGAAAGCAAAAAATACTTCGATGAAGCCGCAATCGTGTTGTTACACACAGAAGATATGAAAAAATTAAGTGTAGAAAATAATAAACCTGTTAAGATACGTACGAAATATGGTGAAGTAGTTGTGAAAGTAAAAGAGTCAGAAGAAACTAAGGAAGGCATCGCATTAATTCCTGTTGGTCTTTGGGCTAATATGACGATGGGAAATTCAGTTCAAAGTAATGGAATTCCTCTTTTGAAGAATATTCCTGCAACGATCGAATCGACGGATGAATCACCAGAGGATATACAGCATCTCACAAGCATATGAGCTACCTCGTGCTAAAGCATCGCGGCTTCCTGCTTCAACGACAGACGCGATCCCCTTGCGGGTTACGGAGGTCTTATCTCCACAGGCGTAAATTCCCTACGCCCCGTAGGTACTCATCAAGAGTATGACCTATACACTATATAAACACAACTACAGCAATTCATCACCACGCTGAAGCTGTGGTGCTTTCTTGCTTTTCTTCATGTAAAAGCCCCGAAGGTAGGTACACTGACATGGCAGATTCTATATTAATTAAGAACGGATATGTTTATGATCCTATTAATAATATCAATGGAGAAACTTTAGATATTTCAATTAAAGATAGGAAAATTGTAGAAAAAGCATCTGCAAACGCTGAAGTCATAGACGCATCGAATATGATTGTCATGCCCGGTGCGATAGATATTCATACGCATATAAGTTCTCAAACTGTAAATTTTGGACGAATGTTTACAAAGCCACCTTCACAGCCTCTTTATACAACCTCTCAGATTGGTCATGAATATATTAAACAAGGGTATACGCTATTCATTGAGGCTGCAGTTGCTGCTCACTTGGCAAGGCACACACATTTAGAATTTCAAGATATCCCTTTTGTTGATAAGGCATTTTTAGTTCTTGTTGGCTCAGATTCTCACGTGATGAATTTTCTAAAAAAGGACAGAATCGAAGAGTGTGCCGCTTATCTTTCTTGGCTTCTTAAATCAGTTAAAGGATATGGATTAAAGTTAGCAAATCCTGGCGGGGCCGAAATGTGGGCTTGGGGAAAAGACACAGATTCGCTCGAAAAACAAATTTTAGGCTATGAATTAAATCCACTTGATATTGTTACAGGTCTTGTAAAAGTCAATGAATTGCTAAATTTGCCACATTCTATACATATTCATCCAAACCAGGCAGGGCGTCCTGGTAATATTGATACAACAATACAAACGTTGGAATCTATTCAAAATATTGAAAAAAGTAGTCAGGTAAGCAGAAATCAATTAATTCATCTTGCTCATGCTCAACTTCACAGTTACGGAGGCCAGGACTGGGAAAATTTTGAATCAAAAAGCCAAACTATAGTAGATTATATGAATACACATGAACAGGTTGAACTTGATATTGGCCAAATTACGTTTCATACATCAACTGCTATTTTTCCAGATGGAAATTATGCCTATTATCTTGCAAAAATGGCAAATAATCGATGGATAAGCCATAATATCGAGTTACAAGGGGGTTTTGGAGCAATTACCCTTAATTTCTCTCCTGAACACTATATTGATGCCATAAAATGGACCATAGGACTTGAAATTGCGTTGCAAGTGACTAACCCTTGGCAGGTTCAATTATCAACAGATCATCCTAATATGGGTCTAGTGACTGATTATCCGAAGGTTATTAGTTGGCTGATAAGTAAACTCGCTAGAGATGAGATAGTCGACACGCTTCATCCTGATGTTCAGACTAATGCGATACTCCCACACCTTGAACGTGAATATTCACTTCTTGAAATTGCTATAATCACTCGTGCTAGCCAAACGAAGTCATTAGGTCTCGACATACAAAGAGGTCACTTAGGAATCGGTGCCCTTGCTGATGTAGTTGTATATAATTTTGATCCAAAAGCCAATGATCCCTCTAAGGAGTACAAATTATTAGAAAAGGCGTTTTCACATGCCGAATATGTTATAAAACGCGGCAACCCAATCATAAAAAAGAAAATAATAGATCCAAATGTTTTCACAGGATCAACGCTCTGGGTGGATGCAAAGGTTAATGAAGACTTAGGAAACATGACGTTAGAAAACCTGGAGAGTAAATTAGAGCGTTATTCTTCAATAAATACACCCAATTTGTACGTGGATTCTTCCTACCTCAAGAACTCGGAAAAAATAATGATACAGAGCAACCTATAACTGATATTTATATCTATGATCTTAAAACTGCATTTCTTAGTCTTTTTCATTTTTTAACTTCTTTTTACTCCTTAAAAACGAATTTAGTGCTTTTTCTGTGTCTCCCTTTTCGGTTAAATGACGTATTTTAATGCCTTTCCTGCTTTGCAAATGCTTCTCTATCTCTTCAATTTTCTCTTTTAACAACTTTTTACATTCTTTTGGTATTTCTGGTATTTCTTCTGGCGGTTTTTTAACTAATGGCTTTTCTTCTTTCTCGTATTCAATTATCCGTGATAAATCAATCTCTTTTGCCTTTCCTATTAACTTCTCAAAGGCCTCTTTCCAAGCATTCATCCATGGCACATCTGGTATCTCCGTATACTTCACTTTGGTTCGTTTTACTTCAATCAGTTTTTCAGGACAAGCATTGACACACGCGCCACAGAAGGTACAATCCTCTTCCCTTACGCGTATCTTGTCTCCTGTCTTTTCTTCGATGTCTTTTGGGATGTACCAGCACGATTCGTCCACCGGACAGATATTAATACACGCTTTACATGCCGATGGATCACATTTTTCAAGATTATATACCGCTATAGTGCCCTCAAGGAATTTGGAGTCTTTCATCACTTTGGGATAATCTAAGTCATCAATAGTTTCTTCATCGAACTTACATTCAAGAGCGTCTTCAGGACAGATTATCGCACATAAACCACAGAACACACATTTATCTTGGTCGATCATGATTAGGGGAACGGTTCCTCTCTCAAACTCTCCCGTAGCTACCTCTACTACAGGCCCCATCTCTATGGCGTCGACTGGACAAACAATCTTACATAATTCACAGCCTATGCATTTTTCAATTTTTAGCTCTAGATTTTTGGTTTTCTTCTTATCGTCAGTCCGTAGATGTTTCCATTTGTATTCCATTTCTTCTTCTGTTACATCCATATCAATTTCTGGTGAATCTGTGCCCATAAATATCACCTAATTCTCGTTTCTGTCACTAATTCGGCGCCAACTGGCTTAAATTGCTCAATTTCATCTACAAACTCTCTTATTAATTTTGAGAGTTTTTTGCCTTCACTTGCAGATACGCTCACAATTTTCACGCGTTTTGAATTTATACCTACTACTTCTAAAATTTCTTTAAGCGCATTAATTCGTCTTTCGGCTTTCATAAAGCCAGTGTTATAATGACAATCTCCAGGATAACATCCCATAATGAGAACTCCATCTGAACCTTTTTTTAGGGCTTCTAAAACGAAAACTGGGCTTACTCTTGCCGAACACATCACCTTTATGATTCGAATATTGGTTGGATAATTTGTTCTTGAGATTCCAGCGTTATCCGCGGCTGCGTAGGCGCACCAGTTGCATAGGAAACCAACTATCAGAGGAAATTCACTTTTATTTTCAAGAGCCGCATCAACCTGAGCGAGTATTTGTTGATCAGTGAAGTTTCTTATCTGAAGTGCCCCTGTTGCACAGGCAGCGGCGCATGCACCACATCCTCTGCAAGCAACTTCGTCAACTTCAATACTTTTATCTGAATTCACTTTTATTGCACCATAGTCACAGACATGTTCACAGATTTTACAAGCAAAACACAAATCCGGATCTATAACTGGCACAAATGGATCTAATTCTACTTCTCCTTGGGATAAAGTTGTTGCTTTAAGTGCTGCTGCGCTTGCTTGTGTTGTTGAACTTTCTATAGATTTTGGAGAATGGGCACATCCGACTACATAAAAACCTGGTATTTGTGAGTCAATTGGTCGGAGTTTGGGATGTCCTTCTAAATAAAAACCATCTTCACTTCGAGGGATGCCAAGGATTGAACTCATTTTTTCAGCATCTTTTGGAGGAGTAAGTCCAACCGATAAGACAACCATATCTGCCTCCACTTGAAGATGTTTTCCAATATCAGTATCATATACGTTTAATGTAAGTACCTTATTATTTGGTAGCTCTTGAATCTCAGAAGGTTGTCCACGAACAAATATGACTCCTTTTTCTCTCATAGTCTGATAAAATTCTTCATAGCGTTTTCCGAATGCCCTGATATCTATGTAGCAGATGTATATCTTTACAGAGTCTCCTAAGCGCTCTATTATTGAATTTGTTTGTTTCAATGCATACATGCAGCAAACTTGTGAGCAATATTCATTCGTATTCTTGTCACGTGAGCCCACACATTGTACAAAGACTACAGTTTTTGGGGGTTGACCATTGGAAGGTCGAATGATATCTCCTTCTGTGGGTCCAGAAGGACTAAGCATTCTTTCTAATTCTAAAGATGTTAAAACGTTGGAATATCTGCCATATCCCAATTCTGGGATTTTATGTGCATCAAAAGGCTCATAACCCGTGGCAACTATTACCGCACCAACTTTCACATCGAAGGTCTTTGGTTTTTGGTCAAATCGGATCGCGTTCCTCTCGCAATAAGCTTCGCAATTACGACAGCCTATGCAACTGTCAGGATCAATTTTGTAGATAAATGGGACTGCTTGAGGAAATGGAATATATATAGCCTTCCGCAAACCTAACTTTAGATCAAATTCATTGGGGACTTCGACAGGACAATTTGGGACACAATCTCCACAGCCAGTACATTCGTCAGGATCCACATAAATGGGATTTCTTCTAATTTTCACGCTAAAATTCCCTATACCTCCCCTTACCTCCAATACCTCAGAGTTGGTATACAACTCAATATTTGGATGCTGGTAAACTTCAACCATTAGTGGGGCAAGAATACAGATCGAGCAATCATTAGTTGGAAAGACTTTATCGAACATTGCCATATGACCACCGATGGTCGGCTCTTTCTCGACTAAATGCACTTTATGTCCGAGATCCGCCAAATCCAACGCTGATCGTATACCCGCGACGCCTCCTCCAATAATCAAAAACTCATTTTCAACGGGGATCTTGATGGCGCTGAAGGGTTGCAATAAGGTTGCTTTTGCGATGCCCATCGCAACTAGATCAATAACTTTCTCCGTAGCACGGTCGGGGTCATGACTGTGAACCCATGAACCTTGTTCTCTAATATTTACTATTTCCAATAGATATGGATTTAGTCCAGCTTCTTCTAGCGTCTTTCTGAAGAGAGATTCATGTAGATTTGGTGTACATGCCGCTATTACAATTCTGTCGAGTTGATTCTCAATAATTTCCTCTTGTATTAACTTCAGTCCAGGATCTGCACACAGAAATGTATCCGCTTTAATAAAGATGCCCATATTCGTGAAATGATCTACGACTTCCTTGATATTAATGACCTCAGCTATATTCTTACCGCAATGACAAATGAACACTCCAACCTTTGGATCCGCTTTCATACTTAACCTCTCTTATAATGCCTTTTAGTCTTGATGACGCTTTGTTAGCCATTCTTAGTGCACAATGGGTGATGTTTAATCATTATAGTAATTATTCTCGATTTCTCTTAGCCTTCAATCTTTAAATGACATTCGATTTTGGCACCTGAATGTTCGTTATAAATATTGCAAAATACTATGAGGATTATTTTCACTAATCTTTAAAATGACAGATGCATCTAAATTATAAAATTCTTATAGTGTTGCTTGAAAGGTAACTTTATTCAATACCCTTGCGGTGCATAAAGTGTCTACATAAATCCATTGAGGTAACAAGAATGTCTGAAAAGAAGCGCCTAAATGCAATGATGATTTATAAACTGCTCCCTCAAACTAACTGTCGAATTTGCGGCGAACCAAATTGCATGGCATTTGCAGTTAAATTACTTAACCGTTCAGTAGAACTCAAGCAATGTACACCGCTCTTCGAAGAAGAACAATATGCAGAAAAGGCGGAAAAACTCAAAGAACTGGTTGCTCCACTTGAACTGGCGAAAGAAACTGGGATCATTTTAGAGGAAGAAAAATGCATTGGATGTGGTAATTGTGTTGTTTGCTGCCCAGCGAATGCAGCTATTGCGCCAGAAACTTCTGGGGGCAAAGGCATCAAAGATGAAACAAATCCCGATCTCATATTCATTGTGGAAAAAGGTGTAGCAAAAATCTGTAAGCTTGAAAAGTGCCGTAGATACGAACCGCCTCGAACATCATGCAGGGTTTGCGAAATTTTATGCCCAACGAAAGCAATTGAAATACTTCAATGAGTTGATTATATGTCGAAAGAGATCTCTGACGTGATATGTCCAGGTTGTGGAGTTCTCTGCGACGATATCAAGGTGAAGCTGGAGGATAATACAGTTGTAACAAACTATAATGCGTGTTCTAAAGGTAACGCGAAATTTCTTGATATCGCCTCTAATAGAATCCTTAATCCAACAATTATGACTGATAAAACCACTAAAGAAACTGATTTAGACTCTGCACTTTTGAAAACAGCAGAAATATTGATTAATGCTGACTCCCCCCTCCTCTATGGCTGGAGCGCTACAACTTGTGAAGCACAAAGGCTTGGCATTCAACTTGCCAAAGAATTGAAGGGGATCGTAGATAGCACATCTTCATTCTGCCACGGCGTAACACTTTCAACTCTCATAGAGAACTCGTGGAGTACTGCAACTCTTGGTGAAGTCATGAATAGGGCTGATGTGATCTTATATTGGGGTGCTAATCCTATAGAATCACATCCAAGGCATATGTCACGGTATAGTACAGTACCACGTGGTATTTTCAGACAAGCTGGAAAAGATGAGCGAACCGTTGTTGTTATAGATATCCGTAAAACACGAACTGCTAACATCGCAGATCGTTTTCTTGAAGTTGAACCTAACCGAGATTTCGAACTAATTAGCGTTATGCGTTCTCTTTTGAACGGATATCGTCCAAATATAGACACTGTAGCAAATATTCCTTTAAAAGAAGTAGACCGACTGCTTGAACTAATTAAAGAAGCGAATTTTTGTACGATATTTTTTGGCTTAGGGTTGTTGATGAGTGCAGGAACATATCATAATATCTCTAGTCTTCTTTCATTTGTTGCCGAACTCAACCAATTTGCCAAAGTCGTTGCTATTCCCATGATTGGTCATTACAATATGATTGGATTTAATCAAGTATGCAGCTGGTTAACTGGATTCCCTTATGGCGTAGATTTTCGTAAAGAAGATCCCATGTTTAATCCTGGTGAAACTACAACTGCAGAACTATTACAGAAGAAAGAAATTGATGCAATGCTATGTATTGCTTCTGATCCAGTTTCTACATTGCCTTATTCTTTAACCTCTTACCTAAAAGAGATCCCCGTTATCACGATGGAGCGCCAAATGACACCAACTACACGAATTTCAAAAATCGTCATCCCCGTAGCTCTGTCTGGAATTGAGGTTAGCGGCACCGCCTATCGAATGGATTCTGTTCCTCTTTATATGAAAAATATCATCTCTCCACCAAATGGCATTTTATCTGATGAAATGATTCTGACAAAATTGTTGGAACTCGTTAAAGAAGCAAAATGATTTTTAATGATTCTAAAATCACAATAACGGATCTGGCTGTTTGTGTTCAACTAGTTTTGGCAACCGTGCTCGTGTCACCAATAATTGGGAGTCTATTCTCACAATTCTGTTAGCAATGATTTTTTTCCCTTGTTCAGTTAACGCAAAAACTGGAATACCTACTCCAATTTGAAGTAATGCGTTTGGTCCAATGATTTCTCGAAGTGCTTTTGATGCACATCCCCAGATAAGATCGCATCCCTTTGCTAAAACTGATGCTTGATTGGGAGAAATACCAGTCGTGTGAACTGCTAAGATTGTTAACTTAACATCCAATTGTTTTTCATATTTCTTGAGTAAAGGAATTTTTTCAGCGTCAATTCCAGCAAGAGTTACTGCAACCTTATTAGCTAATGAGAATGCTCTTTTCACTCCTTCGACCTGATCTATTACGGCTGTCTTTGGGTTTAATACGATTCCACCTTTATTTTTCAGTTGATTTATTGTCTCTGGGATCGGTGATGTCTTTACCAATCCTGTCATTCGAGCTCCAATTCCCTGAACTAGTTCTGGTGACTTCACTAATACGGTTCCCGCACCATCACACGCACACACCGTAATATCTATCAATCCATTGTGCATCGCATCCCTTAGCATCTCTGATGCTCCAAATGGCACATCCCTCCCTTCATATTCTAGCACTCTATTTTTTGTAAAAAAACCAAACTCTTCTATTTTCATTTCGACGCTATCACGAATGCTTTCTGGAGTCTCTTTTACCCCACCATAAAATTCATGTCGTAAAGGGCAATGAGTCACTAAAGGCTTTCCAACATCTATAACTTTCCCGTTCTTTATGACAACTCTAGCTTTTGCAACTTCAATTATATGTTCATCTTCACTCATTTTATCATGTCTCCGAAAGAAGACCCCCCAACTTGTTGGGGGGATGAATTGCGTGTGTTACTTGTTTCACTTTCACGATACTCCCTAATCTTTAAATACGGTTTTGCAGCGATTCTAAGTAGAATTGAGCTGAGGTA